>CALRRL020000001.1:0-381147 GCA_943370565.1 Synechococcus sp. UW140
GCCTAGGGCTATGAAGTTGCTCGGATTACTACCAAAGGAGCCACTGCGGATGTCTTTAAGGCGAGCCGTGCCAGCATCCGTGCCATCGGTTTTCCAAAGCTCATTGCCACTGGTACCGTCATCGGCTGTAAAAAATAACGTGGTGCCTACGGCTATGAAGTTGCTGGCATAGCTCCCAGAGGAGCCACTGCGGATGTCTTTAACGCGAACCGTGCCTGCATCCGTGCCATCGGTTTTCCAAAGCTCCTTGCCACTCGTACCATCATTGGCTGTAAAAAATAGGGTGTTGCCTACGACTTTGAAGTTGTAAGCATAGCTACCAAAGGAGCCACTGCGGATGTCTTTAACGAGAACCGTGCCAGCATCCGTGCCATCGGTTTTCCAAAGCTCGGTGCCACTGGTGCCATCATTTGCTGTAAAGAATAACGTGGTGCCTACGGCTATGAAGCTACTCGGATTACTACCAAAGGAGCCACTGCGGATGTCTTTAACGCGAACCGTGCCAGCATCCGTGCCATCGGTTTTCCAAAGCTCCCTTCCACTGGTGCCGTCATTAGCTGTAAAAAATAACGTGCTGCCGAGGACAAAGAAACTAGAAGGCGAGCTGTCTGCCAGGACGACATTAATGTCCTTGATGATTTGGGGCGTTGTCATTGCTGAAAATGATTGTTTTTAAAAAATACAAAAAATCCTTTTTTACTTAAAAATTACAATCTCAGCGTTGGCACGAGCCAGGTTGTTGGCTGTTGATCGATCTCTGTATTCGGCCCCACAAGCACAGGGTTTTGCCAGCCAGGCAGAAATGAAACGGAAAAGATCTCTTCGACGCCAGTGTTGAACCACAACCAGGCAATAACCTCTCTCTCAAGAAGATTCACAAGGGCAATTCCACATTTTCGTTCCGGAAGCCTGGCTTCCAGCGGCAGGCCACCAAACAGGGCTGATTCGCGGATCTGGGACACTCCCACCACAGCCAGGTCGCCCCAACAATCCAAGCCACGGGTGAAACCCGGGAGTTCTGCAATGGTTTCACTGGCGTCCTGCCAAGGCATTGGTCTCTCAGCGGGGAAGCTGGCGGGATCGCTGCGCATCAGGGTTCCCTCTCCGGAATGGAGCCAGAGCAGCTGGCCCTGATGCAGCCGGGGGGAGTGGGGCATGGCCATGCCCAGGAGCACCACCCGGTTGGCCTGGATATCCAGCAGGCAGCCCCCGGTGGTTTTCTGATCGCGCCAGCTTTCGATGCTGTCGCCATCGCCCAGGGCCGTGGCGTAGGCGGGCTCTGTGCCGTTGGCGTTGAGGGCCAGGCCATTGAGGTGGCAACGGTCTCCCGGGGCCAGATCACTGATGAAGGGGGGCCGCCAGCGGGGCGTGAAACTCCACGGACCGCCAACGGTTGCCAGGCAGTTGAAGAGGGTGTTCACCAACAGCAGCTCGCCGTTGCACCAGGCGAGGTCATGGGCCATAACGGGACCACTGAGATGGCAGCTGCGGGCCAGGAAGGCGATGTCGTGGCTGGCCTCGGTCTGGATGCTGCCGGCGATCTCCTGATTGGCTTCAAAGCTCCACACCTGATCCTTGCTGCAGACGGCCAAGCCAGTGGCTGTGCGGGTGAGCCCCATGGCCTGGGGCATCTGGGTGAAACCAACCTGCAAGTCACCCGCCTGGCTGCCGACCGTGACAAGGCGACCTGCCTGATAGGTGCTGAGAACGATGGACAGCTGCAGCTGCTCAATCAGGAGCGGCAGGGTTTTGCTGTATTCGTAATTGACGTTGGTGGCTTGCATCGCCTTATTGGTTAAGGGTTTGGTGGTGGTGGCTTGGCCTCAGCCGCGGGTTTGGGAGCTCAGCACCGGCCTGATCTGCGGGGTTTGTCGACTGGGACTGGCGGCGCTGGCGGGGTGGTGCTGCTTGGGGCTGGTCTGGTTGCTCTGGGGCAGTCGGCTGCTCGGGGCTTCGAGGCTGTCAAACCCGAATGGGGTGGTCCCAGTGGGCCCTGGCCTGGTCTGGGAGCTCCGGCTTACGGGGGTGCCACGGCAGGACCTGGCTGGCTGGCTGGCCGGATCGGCAGTGCCCTGGCTTGGTGATGGACCAGGGCTGCCGGACCGCTTCTGTGCTGCCCGTTTCGCTTCACCATTGCTTTCGATTTGAATTGTTGCTTCTATTTTGCGGCAGGAGCAAGGCTTTTGTCTTACTCAAATGGGTGAGGGTGGAGCATTTTTAACGGTTTCGGGTGCCTGCTCTGCGGCGAGGGTGCGGAGGTTGGTGATGGCGTGGGCGGCATCGCTGCTAGCCATGGCCGGCAGCTCGGGCGGTTGAAGCAGGCCCAGGTGCAACAGCGTCAGCACCGCATGGCTGCGGTTGTTGATCCCCAGCGCCCGGTAGGCCGCCTTGAGCTGGTGGCGCACCGTGTCGAAGGGCATGGCCAGCTCGGCGGCAATCTGGCGATCGCTGAGGCCATGGAGCACCAACTGCAGGATCGTGAGTTGCTTGGCGCTGAGCTGGGGATCCCAGCCCTGGCCGCCTTCCTCCAACAGTCGCCCCAGGCCTGGATCGAGATAGGGCTCGCCGCGCAGGAGGCTCTCCAGGGCCGTGAGCACATGGCCTTCCATGACCAGGGCGTCGGTGAGCACCCCCAGGGCCCCGGCCCGGAGCGCGGCCCGCAAGCGCGGCAGGCTGACCCGCTTGAGCACCAGCAGGATCGGCAGCTGGGGCCAGCGCTGGTGGGCCGAGGCCACCAGATCCAAGCCATCGCCATCCTCCAGCTGATCGGTGGTGATCAGCACCTGGGGGTGATGGCTGGCACAAAGATCCAACGCTTCGGCTGCGGTGGTGACCGCTCCCACCATGGCGCCCGTTTCGGCTCGGCCAGGAGGCCGAAAGCCGTGGTGCCGCATCACAAAAGAGCATTGGGCACCGACGATGGCCATCGCCTCAAAGTGGGAGCCGGTGGCAACCACGTAGCGCAGGTGGGTGAGGAGTTCATCGAATTCGGCTTGATTGTGGCGAATTCGATAGAACACATCCAGGGCATCCATCCAGCAGCCAGCCCCCCTTCACGATGCCGTGCGTCAGCATTTTCCCATCCCTTGGGGCAGACATCCCTCCTCAGGAATGAAATGTAAAGCCAAGCAACGATGCCTGGCTGTTCAAGGTTGTCAAACTGATGAATGGTGCCACCACTTTAATGACACCAAGCCCTGCAATGGTGCCAAGCCAGTCGACTTTGCCAGCCTGATTTGAAGGGCTTGACTGAATTAGAGTCTTCCCTCTCTCAGCTTTTGGCAATCGGGATGGCGACCCCCCGCCGGCCGCCGTCCCCCGCCTGGGTCGGCTCAATGGCCCTGGCCCAGCTGGGCCTGTGGATGGGCCTGTATGCGCCCCTGAAGACCCTGGTGCCGCTCCTGGCAGCCCAGCTCGCCGCCGGCGGGATTGGCGCAGACCCCGCCCCTGGCCTGGGCCCGTCCAAGGAGACCCTGGTGGCGCTTGTCACCCTGGCCGGATCCCTGGTGGCCGTGGTGGCGACCCCCCTGGCCGGAAGCCTGGGCGATCGCCGCCGCGGACCCTGGGGGCAGCGCGCGACCTGGGTTGGGGCGGGCAGCCTGGTGGCGGCGGTGGCGATCGGCCTCCTGCCCCAGGCCCGCAGTGGCTTCGCCCTGGTCGGGCTCTGGGTGCTGGCCAACCTGGGGCTGGCCGCCTGCCTGGCCGGCCTGCACGGCAGTAGCGCCGATCGGGTTCCAATCGGCCGGCAGGGGACCCTCTGGGGCTGGGTGGGGTTGGCCCAACCCCTGGGCCTGGTGGTGGGGGTGGGCCTGTGCAGCCTGCTGCAGCCCCAGGTGCAACTGGCTGCCCTGGGGATGGCGATCCTGGTTGCAGCCGCCACGGGGCCCTATCTGGTCTTGGAGCGGCGTCAGCTGGCCCTCTCCCAGGCTGGGGCCGCGCCAACCCTGCCATCCCAGCGGCCTGGGGGACACTCCAGCGCGCAGGTCCCTGGCCCGGCGTCCTGGGAACCGCAGCCGGCGCTCCAAGTCCAGGCCCCTGCTGCGTTGCCCCAGCCCGTGAAGGCGCTGGCCTGGTTGGATGCCTTCCGCCATGGCCCATTTGCGCGCCTCTGGATCTCGCGCTTCCTGCTCTATCTGGGCTGGTCGATCAGCACCGTGTATCTGCTCTATTTCCTCGAGGATCGTCTTGCCCTCAGTTCGGGCCAGGCCCTGGCGGCCCTGACCCAGCTGCTCGCCCTTTACGCCGGCGCCACGGCCCTGGGGTCGGCCCTGGCCGGCCCCCTCTCGGATCGCCTGGGCAGGCGCCTGCTGCTGGTGTGGATCGGCACGGGCGGCATGGCCCTGGCCTGTGCCCTGCTGCTGGTGAGCCAGGGCCTGGTGTCCATCCTGGCGGCAGCCACCCTGCTGGGGCTGGGCTACGGCAGCTATGGCGCCAGCCACCAGGCCCTGGTGGTGGAACAGCTCCCGAACGGGCGCCACCACGGCCGGGATCTGGGCCTGTTCAACGGGGCCAGCTCCGCGGCGCTGGTGCTCTCCCCCCTGCTGGCCTGGACCCTCGTGGGCGGGCAGCGGGGCTATGGCGGTTTATTTCTGGTGGCAACGCTGCTGATCCTGCTCTCGGCTGTGCCCCTGCTGGGATGGCACCGGCGATGCCCCCAGGGCTTGTAGGCGCCATGAACCGAGGCGCGTTGAGCTGACGATCACCCGGTGGAGCGGTTCTGAAAGTGAAGCGGTTCTGAAGCCCGGCGGATTCTGCCTAGGTCCCCAGGCCAAACCGACCCCGGGAGGCCCAGGCAGGGGGGCGCCTAGCCTGACCATCCTTGGCACCGTCATTGCCGGGTTATGCAGCTGCGCATCGGCAACGGCTACGACATCCACCGGCTGGTGAGCGGCCGACCGTTGATCCTGGGGGGGGTGCGGCTGGACCATCCCGCTGGCCTGGGTCTGGATGGCCACAGCGACGCCGACGTGCTCGTGCACGCCCTGATGGATGCCCTGCTCGGGGCCCTGTCCCTCGGCGACATCGGCAAGTATTTCCCGCCGGATGATCCCCGCTGGCGCGGTGCCGACAGCCTGGTGCTGCTCGAGCAGGTGGTGGCCCTGGTGGCGGAGCGGGGCTGGCAGATCGTCAATGTGGATGCGGTGGTGGTGGCGGAGCGGCCCAAGCTCAAGCCCCACATCGACACCATGCGGGCGGCCATCGCGGCCCGGCTGGGGGTGGAGCCGGAGAGGGTGGGGGTGAAGGCCACCACCAACGAGCAACTCGGACCCACCGGCCGGGAGGAGGGCATCGCCTGCCACGCGGTGGCTCTACTGCAGAAAGCATGAGAGGCGCCGTCCGGCCGCCCTGGCGCCAGGGCAAGTCGCTCCTGCCTAGGGTTTTGGCCCTTGCCCTGGTGCTGCTGGTGACAGTCACGGCCTGGTGCAGCCCGGCGGCGGCCGGTTCGGACCCGGCGGTGGAGGCGCTGGCACAGGGGCAACTGGCGGCCCCGCCCCAGGCTCCCGGACCGGTGGTGGAACTCCTGCGCCTGGGCGTGCCTGCCAACGCCTACGGGGCCTGGTTGGCGGCGGAACAGGCGAGCTGGGAACCCTGGCTGGCCCAGCAACCGGGCTTCCTGGATCGCCAACTGCTCTGGGATCGCCAGCGCCAGGAGGGAACCCTGCTGATCCGCTGGGCCAGCCGCGCCCAATGGAAGGCGATCCCTGAAGCCGAGGTGAAGCGCGTTCAGGCACGCTTTGAAGCCCTGGCCCGCCAGTTCA
Organism: Synechococcus sp. UW140; assembly: GCA_943370565.1. Taxonomy (GTDB): domain Bacteria; phylum Cyanobacteriota; class Cyanobacteriia; order PCC-6307; family Cyanobiaceae; genus BAIKAL-G1. Next base: position 5,760 of record CALRRL020000001.1, read on the forward strand.
GCGGCCAGAGCAGTGGCAACCCCTTTCCGCTCCTGGCGGAGGCGGAACTGGAGCCCCTGGGCTCCCTTGCCGGCCAACCGCCGCACCTGGGCTGGGCGCCGCCGCCGCTGCCCCCTCCAGCTAACGGATGACAAGTCCAGTTGGATCCGGGGACGGCCCCCTCGAAACGCCAATCCGCCCTGGTGAGCCGGCCTGGCTGGCGGCCCCAGGGCGTTTGGATCGCTCGATCCAAGCCGAGGCCCCAATCCAAGGCGGGGCCTTAATCCAAGGCGAGGCCATGGGCAGCAAGCTGGCCCCGGACCCGCTCGCCAGCTCGGTGCGCCTCGATCTGGATCGGCGCCGCCGGCTTGGCATGGTGGAGGCGATCTGGGGCGAACACAAGAGCGCCGAGCAGATCGCCCTGGTGCTGGGCCAACTCCAGGCCGCGTCTGAATTGGGCCTGGTGACCCGGGTGGATCCCGCCAAAGCCGGGGCTGTGGCGGCGCTGGTGGCCGGGGGCTCAGCTCCGCCGCTGGCGCTCGTGCACCACCACCAGGCCCGCTGCCTTACCAGCGGTGCCCTGCCCGCCGCCGATCCCGGCCGGGGCCGGGTGGTGGTGCTGGGCGGGGGCAGCAGTGACCTGAGCGTGGCCAGCGAGGCCCAGCTGGCCCTGCGCTGCCATGGCATCACCTGCGATCTGGTGCTGGATGTGGGCGTGGCAGGCCTGCAGCGGCTGCTCGACCAGCTGGAGAGCCTCCAGGACGCCCGGGTGTTGATTGCCTGCGCTGGCATGGAAGGGGCCCTGCCGACCGTGCTGGCGGGCCTGGTGCCCCAGCCGGTGATCGGGGTGCCGGTGAGTGTGGGCTACGGGGTGAGTGCCGGCGGTCAGGCGGCCCTGATGGGCATGCTGGCCAGCTGTGCCCCAGGCCTGAGCGTGGTGAACATCGACAACGGCTACGGCGCCGCGATGGCCGCCCTGCGCATCCTCCAGACCATCCCAGCCTGAACGACAGTGGACGTCAGCCCTGGTGGCGAGGCGGTGATCCGGCACCCCGTGCCAGTCGCGTCAGGCCTGACGGCTCGGTACCCCAATGGGTTTGGCGAGCAAAACCTTGGGCGAAGCAACAAGTTGGCTTGACGGGGTGACCCCCAGGGGCTCCGCTGGTTTTGGCCTGGGGGGCGATTCCAGGACCTTTGGAGCAAAAGCGGGTCTGGGCTGGACTCCGGGCCATGGCCCAGCAGGCTGATCGGATCGAACAAGCGGACGACGCAGTACCAGGAGGGGCGATCGCTGAAGCCCCAACGGCCAGGAAACCTCACCGGACCTGCCGGCAGTTGCGGCAGGCGCTGCAGGCCGCCCTGGGGAACCCCACCCAGCTGGATCTCAGGGCCGGGGCTGCTTCTGGGACAGGCGGCAGAGCTCGCTGGAGCGCTCCTCGGTTTCCACCTGCTGGAGGTGGGAGATCAAGACATGCAGGTCGTTATCGGCCAGCTCGCCATTGGCCTGCCATTTCATGACACGCGGATCTGGTCTGGGAAGGGGGTGACCCACGGGGCAGCAATCACTTGGACAGGTGTCGGAAACCATACGCAATTGGCCTGCCAATTCAGCCCCAGCAACAGAGCAATCCCCCGAAGAGTTCCTTAAGTTCGCAAATCCGAGGGAAAAGTAAAGACCCGCTGGGCTTTTTGCGCCGCGTGGCTACTGCAGAACTGCCCCGAGCTGCTGCGCCAAGCCCAAACCGGCCGCAGCCCTGCCAGCTGGTCGTTGGGGGAGAAGGGCCTGGGGAGCCTGTCCCGGGGCCAGGGCCTCGGCCCCTAGAGGTGCTGCAGGGTGGGGTAGGCGGTGAGCAGTTCCTCGGTGCTCAGCACCTCGCCAGCGCCCTCGGGCTGCCAGATCACCTCCAGGGCCAGCAGGTCGCTGGAGGACACCGAGCCCAGCAGGCGCAGGGCCTCGCGCAGGTCTTCGTCGGCCTTGAGCGGCTTAAGGCTGAGGCGGGAGCGGCTGGCCACCAGCAGGGTCACGGCGATGTAGTCGCTGGTGGCATCGGCGTTGCCGGCAAGCCCAGGACGGTCGGCGAGTTTCTGGCCGCCCACGTTGCTGGTCAGCTCGCGGCTGAGCTTGCTGCGCTCGGTCATCGAGAGCCGGTTGAAGGTGGATTCGGCCGCCGCGAAGGGCACCTGGCCCACCTCGGCGCTGGCGTACACCCAGAGATCCGGTTGGCGCAGCAGGGCCAATGTGGTGTCCTGGAGCACCCGTTGCAGGCCCGTGCTGGAGCTGGTGTCGGCGCTGGCGGCCAGGCCGCGCAGGTCCTGCTGCAGGTCGCGGGCCGTGGCCAGCAGGCCCACCTGCAGCTGGGCGATCGCCACCGGGCCATCCGGCCGGTAATTGGCGATCGGACCCCCTTCGCCCGAGCCGATGGCGCCGCCGCCCCCGCCGCGCAGGGCATTGGCAAACAGGCCAACCACCGCCATCAGGATCAGAAAGCCAAACAGGCCACCACCGCCGAACCCAAAGAAGGGGATCAGGAAGGGAAAGCCGATGCCGCCGCCGCCATAGCCGCGGGAATAGCCGCCCCCTCCGTAGCCCCCGCCGCCGTAGCTGCGGGGCATGGGCGAGGAGCGGAAACTACCGCCGCCAATGCGACCGCCGCTGGCTGCCAGGGCCGGCTTCGGCACCACCAGCAGCACAGCCAGAAGGATCGGCAGCATCAGGCCGCTGCAGAGCCGGCGCCAGAGCAGCGGCGAACCCAGGGACAGGCGCCCTCTGTTGGGCTGAGTCGGGCGGAAGAAGGCCAAGACCGGAGACCGGAGGTGCTGGAAATCTAAGAACCCCCTCCCACGATGGTGACCACTTCCAGGCTGTCGGCTTGCCGAACCGGCTGCTCCGGCCAGTGGCGGCGGGCCAGGATGGCGCCGTTGAACTCCACCACCACCAGCTGGGGGCGGTAGCCGAAATGCTCCAGCACCGCCTGCAGGCTTAAGCCGGCCGGGCAGGGGCGATCCTCGCCGTTGAGCCGCACAGCGATCGATATGGGGACTGGCTCGGTGCCGGCGGAGTCGGGCCGCTCAGGGGTTGGCAGGGCTTGATCTGGCATGGCTGGGTCGATCAGGGCTGGCCAGGGGCCCCCTGGCTCAGGCGCGCCAGCAGGGCGGCGCTGGCGGCAGCGGGATCGGCCGCCTCGATGATCGCCCGGACTACGGCCACCCGCTGGGCCCCCGCCGCCAGGACGGGCTCCAGGCTGGTGGCATCGATGCCGCCAATGGCGAAGAAAGGGATCGGGCTCTCGGCTGCTGCCTGGCGCACATAGGCCAGGCCGACCGGCTCCCGCCCCGGCTTGGTGGGGGTGGCCTTGACGGGCCCGACCCCGACGTAGTCGCAGCCATCGGCCACGGCCTGGTGCAGCTGGGCGAGCCGGGAGCTGCTGCGGCCGATCAACCGATCGGGCCCCAGCAGCCGGCGGGCGATGGCGGGGGGCAGGTCGTCCTGGCCCAGGTGCACCCCATCGGCGTCCACGGCCAGGGCCAGATCGAGGCGATCGTTGATCAGAAACAGGGCGCCGTGGCGGGCGCAGAGCCGGCGCAGGGCCTGGGCTTCGGCCAGCCGCTGCTGGTCGGTGAGCGCCGGGCCGCCGCCAACAGGAGCGTCCGCCTTGGCCCGGTACTGGACCAGGCGCACGCCCGCCTCCAGGGCCGCAGCCACCACCCCCTCCAGGTTCGGAACCGGACTGGTGATCAGATAGAGCTGGCACTGGCGCAGCAGGGCCCGTCGCCAGCCGGGACCGGCAGCGGCCCGCAGCACGTCCACCTCCAGGTCGTAGAGGCCGTAGCGGATGGCGGCCGCCTCCCTGGCCAGGGGGCCCGCCTCGTTGCGGCCGAATTCCTCCAGCACCCGCAGGGCTTCCTGAACCCGGCCGCAGTTGGCGGCCACCACGGCGGCGGCCCCCTGGCGCTCAGCCTGGGCCCCATGGCCCATGCCCGCGGCCGGATCGGTGGCGGTGTGGCGGGCCAGTTTGTAGCGGGCTGGGTGGCAACGGCCCAGGCGCTGGCGGAAATCCTTGGTGCGGCTCACCAGGTCGGGGCGTTCGAGGCCAAAGCGGCACCAGTCCTCAATCACGCGCAACCCCTCACGGGCCCGATCGAGGTTGGCATCGAGCAAGCGCTCGATCGCCCGTTGCTCCTGGCTCTGCGCGGCCCCAACCGGCGCTGCCGCAGCTTTCAGAGCGTCGCCTGGCAGGCCAGCTGGTGGGGGATCCCCCGTGGGCAGGTCCGCCACGCCGTCTTCGGGGGCCAGGGTCTCGCTGGGGGCTTGGCCGAGGGGGCTGCTGGGCCCATGGGACTGGGCAGCCTGGGATGCCGCCTGGGGATCGGCGCTGGGACTCGGGTTGGGGGCCGGGGCCATGGCAATCGCTGGCAAGGGGAGCAAACCGTGCTGAAGAGCACCGGTGGGGGGCAGGCCGCCTGCCTAACCTGGGGAGCCTCCCACGACAACGGATCGGCAATGGATCAAGGTGGATCCGACAGGGCGATGGGGCTGCTGGTTACAGGAATTCTGGTGCTCGGAGGAATCGCCGCGTTCATCAGCTGGGGCCTCAGCAACGCCTACGTGTCCGGCTGAGCGGCGTTCCCGGCCCAATCCCAGGGTTCAGGCACTGCCAGGGAGCAAGCCACTGCCAGGGCCCTTGGCATTGCCGTCGTGCACCAAGTGTGAAGTGGGGCGATTTCCCCCCCCTGACAAACCAGGGGTGACGCTTGCGTCAGGGACCGACTCAGCCATGGCTGGTGAGTTCACTGCCGAGCAGCTTCAGGGCCAACCTGTTTCAAGGCCCAGGGGATTCAGGGTGCAGCGGCTCGCAATCGAGCGGCTCCCGATCCAGCGGATTGAGGGGGCTTGCGGCTAAGAGTCTTTCGGATCGGGGTCTTGCGACTGCCTGCTCAGCGGATTCAAGCTCTGGCGAATTCAGGGCCCTAAGAATTCCAGATCAAGGGACGCCGTGGCCCAGGTAAGCCTTGGCCCAGCGAAACCCAGGCCCTCTCAAGGCCTACGGGCAACGGCGCCGGCCTCAGAGCGGCCTGGGGGTGCCAGCCAGCAGGATCTGGGCGTCCCGGGCGTCGGCAGCGATCTGGCTCTTGAGGGCGTCCAGGTCGGCGAAGGTCTGCTGGTGGCGTAGCAGGGCCACCGGCTCCACCTGGATCTCGGCCCCCACCAGGTCCAGGCTGCGGCCCAGCAGGTGCACCTCCACCGCCGAGGGGGCCAGGGGGTCCACCGTGGGCTGGGGGCCCAGGTTCATCACGGCCTCCAGGGGTTCCCCGCCACCGACCCGGGCCCAGGCGGCATAGACCCCCTCCTGGGGCAGAAACTTGCGGCCATCCACCTGCAGATTGGCGGTGGGCCAACCCAGTTGGCGACCGAGCTGGCGTCCCCGCACCACCCGGCCACTGAAGCGATAGGGACGCTCGAGCAGGCGAGCCGCCTCGGCCAGGTCGCCGCTGGCCAGGGCCCGACGGATGCGGCTGCTGCTGAAGCGCTCGGGGCCATCCCAGAGCATCGGCACCACCGTGACGCCAATGCCGTGGCCCTCCCCCAGGCGCACCAGGGCGGCCGCATCGCCCCTGCGGCCGGCACCGAAGCGGAAGTTCTCGCCCACGGCGATCTGGCCCGCCCGCAGCTGGTCCACCAACACCTGCTGGACAAAGGCCTCAGGGCTGAGCTGGGCCAGGGCCAGGCTGAAGGGCACCAGCACCAGCTGGGCGATGCCCAGGGGTTCCAGCAGGGAGAGTTTCTCGGCCGGCAGATCCAGGCGCAGGCGGCTATCGCCATAGAGCACCTCGCGCGGGTGGGGCCAGAAGCTCACCACCGTGGCCAGCAGGGGCAGGCCAGCGGCACTGGTGCAGCCCGTGACAGCCTCAATCACGCGCCGGTGGCCGCGATGCAGGCCATCAAAGCTGCCGAGGGCGACCGCGGTAGGCCCCTCGGCCCGATCCGGCGTACGAAGGGGAATCACGCGTTGGCCACCGTCACCCTCGTAGGGGGGATTGTCCCATGGCGGCCTGGACGGCCAACTCCACCGCTGCCGGCGCCGCACCCTGGCCGAGGCCGCAAGGGCCGTGGCAAGTTTGGGCAACGTGCGGCCTCGGCCGCCCCCGCCCCCTCCCGATGGCCGACCGCCTCGATCTCCAGCTCATCTCGGCGGCCCTGCGCCGGGTCGGCTGGGCGCGCTTCTGGATCCAGCTGGTGCTGGCGGTGGTGGTGGTGGGGGTGCTGCTGTTCAACAACATCGGCGGCCAGCTGGCCGGCCGCAGCGACCGGGCCCTGGGCCTGGGACCGGGCCTCTCGATGACGACCCTGGCCTTTTTTGTGCTGCTCTGGAGCCTCTGGCAGAGCTGGCTGGCGGTGCGCTGCGGCCGGGCCCTCAACAGCCCCGCCAGGCCCAGCAAGGGCGAAACCGTCAAACTGATCAAGCGGGGCCTGCTGGCCGACCTGGTGGGACTCAGCCTGGCCGCGGTGGGCTACCAGGCGATGGCCGGCAGCCTGTTCGTGCAGGCCTCCATGCAGGTGCCTGGCTTCATCGGCGGCCAGGTGGGCATCCAGCCCGGTGGCCGCCCCAACCTGATGGGCTATCCGATCACCTCGATTGAGATGCTCTCGGTGCTCAGCAACACCCAGGTGTTGTTTGCCCACCTGATCGGCCTGGGCATCAGCCTGTGGCTGCTGCAGCGCCTCTACCGGCCCAACGCCGGCTGAGGGCAGCGGCTAGATCTCCGGCAGGCTCGGCAGGGCCGCCGGATTGCCCCGCCAGAAAAGCTCCGGCTGCAACGGTGAAAGGGACACCCCACCCTGGCCCACATGGGCCACATCGGTGGGCCAGTCGTGCGGGCCAGCCACGGCCGCGTCGATGTCATCCACCACCTCACCGGCCAGCCAGTAGTAGGTGCGGCCGCGGGGATCGGAGCGTTTGTCGAACTGGTCGATGTAGCGACGCACCGCCGTGCGGCACCAGCGCAGGGGCCCGATCGCGCCCTCCGGCAGCGGCGGCACATTGAGATTGAGCAGCAGCCCCTCGGGCCAGCCCTGGCCGTAGGTGTGTTCGGCCACATCCAGGGCCAGGCGGGCCGCCGGCTCGAACTGGCGCCACTGGAAATCGGCGCTGCTGACAGCCAGGGCCGGCAGGCCCTCGATCGTGCCCTCCATCGCCGCCGACACGGTGCCGGAATAAAGCACGTCCGTGCCCAGGTTGGGGCCATGGTTGATGCCGGAGAGCACCAGGTCGGGGGGTTCCTCGAGCAGGCGGAACAGGGCCAACTTGACGCAATCCGATGGGGTGCCGCTGCAGGCCCAGGCCGTGACCCCGGCGCCGAACAGCCCATCGGCCCGCTCGGCCCGCAGGGGGGTCTGCAGGGTGAGGCCGTGGCCGGTGGCGGAACGCTCCTGGTCCGGGCAGACCACCGTGACCCGGTGACCGCGGCGGGCGGCCTCGCTGGCCAGGGCGCGGATGCCGGCGGCGAATACCCCGTCGTCGTTGCTGATCAGGATCCGCAGAGGGGCCATCGCGGCTCGGCCGGCACAGGGGGTCTGCCAGAACGGTAGGGGGGTGGCTGCTTAAGCTCCGGATCTGATCGACCCAGCTTTGTGAGCGCCACCCCCAGCCTGCAGGAGCTCACCGGCCAGCTGGAGCAGCTCGAAGCCCAGGCCGCCGCCGCCATCGCCGCCGCCAGCAGCGCCAGCGAACTGGAAACCCTGCGGGTGGGCCTGCTGGGCAAGAAGGGGCAACTCTCGGCGGTGCTCGGGGCCATGGGCAAGCTGGCGGCCGATGAGCGGCCCCTGATGGGCCAGCGGGCCAACGTGCTCAAGGAGCTGGTGCAGGGCCTGCTCAGCCAGCGACTGGAGGCCGTGAAATCGGCGGCCCTGCAGGAGCGCCTCAGCCGCGAAAGCCTCGACGTCACGGCCCCCTGCAGCTTCATTCCCCCGGGCCATCGCCACCCGTTGATCAGCACGATCGAGGAGATCGTTGATATCTTCGCGGGGCTGGGCTATCGCGTGGAAGAGGGCCCCGAGATCGAAACCGACCACTACAACTTCACGGCCCTGAACATCCCGCCCCACCATCCGGCGCGGGACATGCAGGACACCTTCTACCTCTCCGCCAACTCCCTGCTGCGCACCCACACCTCCCCGGTGCAGATTCGCCATCTGGAGACCAATCCGCCACCCGTGCGGATCATTGCCCCGGGGCGGGTATATCGGCGCGATGCGGTGGATGCCACCCACTCGCCCGTGTTCCACCAGGTGGAGGTGCTTGCCATCGATGAGGGCCTCGATTTCAGCCATCTGCGCGGCACGGTGACCACATTCCTCCAGCACTTCTTCGGCGATCTGCCGGTGCGGTTCCGCGCCAGCTACTTCCCCTTCACCGAACCCTCCGCCGAGGTGGACGTGCAGTGGCGGGGCCGCTGGCTGGAGGTGATGGGCTGCGGCATGGTCGATCCAGCGGTGCTGGAGGGCCTGGGTCTGGATCCGGACCGCTGGAGTGGTTTTGCCGCCGGCCTGGGGGTGGAGCGCTTCTGCATGGTGCGCCACGGCATCGATGACATCCGCCGCCTGTTCACCAGCGACCTGCGCTTCCTAGAGCAGTTCTAGGCAGCTGCTCCAAACAAGCCATCAGGCTTGACAGTCCTGGGGGCCTGCCTGGGAGTGGCCAGGGGGGCGGCCTCAGGAGCCTGCCTGGGCCGCTAGCCGGGCCGAGCCGGCCAGCCGCCCCCGGCCGCCGGCCAGCGGGGCCCGCCCGCCCATAAACTCAGCAGGCTCTCCGCCCACGATCGGTGCCCCGCGTCGGACTGATCGTCAACGACGGCAAGGACCTGGCCCTGCACACGGCCGATGCGATCGAATCGCGGCTGGCCGGGGCGGGCTATGAGGTGCTGCGGGTGAGCAGCGCCGGCGGCATGGTGGGCTTCGCCAACCCGGACCAGCACCTGCGCACCCTGGGCTACGCCGCCTGCGTGCCCGCCAGTTTCCGCAGCGACCTGGAGCTGGCAGTGGTGCTCGGCGGCGATGGCACGGTGCTCTCGGCAGCCCGCCAGACCGCACCGATCGGCGTGCCGATCCTGACGATCAACACCGGCCATCTGGGCTTCCTGGCCGAGGCCTACCTGCCCGAACTGGACCAGGCCCTCGACCAGGTGATCGCCGGCGACTGGACCGTGGAGGAGCGCACCATGCTGGTGGTGAGCGTGATGCGGGGCGAACAGCGGCGCTGGGAGGTGCTCTGTCTCAACGAGATGGCCCTGCACCGGGAACCGCTGACAAGCATGTGCCACTTCGAGATCGCCATTGGGCGCCACGCCCCGGTGGACATCGCCGCCGATGGGGTGATCCTCTCCACCCCCACCGGCTCCACCGCCTACGCCCTCAGCGCTGGCGGCCCGGTGATCACGCCCGATTGCCCGGTGTTGCAGCTGACCCCGATCGCGCCCCATTCGCTGGCCTCCAGGGCCCTGGTGTTCAGCGAACGGGAGCCCGTCACCGTGTTTCCGGCCACACCGGAACGGCTGATGATGGTGGTGGATGGCAGCGCCGGTTGTTATGTGTGGCCGGAAGACCGGGTCTTGATCCGCCGCAGCGACCAGGGCGTGCGCTTCGTGCGCCTGGCCAACCATGAGTTTTTCCAGGTGTTGCGCAACAAACTGGGCTGGGGCCTGCCCCATGTGGCTAAACCCGGCAATGGGCTCGCCTGATCACCGCATCAGCCGCCGGCCCCGCACCCTCCGCTGAGCCCGGCTGCGCCTTGACCCCCACCCCCCTGCCAACGTCCACCTCCCGGTCGGCCCCTGGTCCGCTGCTGTTGCTGCTCGGGGCCGCAAGCCAGACCCTGGCCCCGCGCCTGGAGGCCTCGGGCTACAGCTGCCGCCTCGGCGACCCCGGCGATCCGGCCAGCTGGGGCGCTCCTGATCTGGTGGTGCTGGCGGTGGAGGCGGCCGGGGCCATCCCCCAGCTGCGGCGCCAGCTGCCAGCAACGGCCCTGCTGCTTGACATCGAAAGCGACAGCGTCATGGGCCGCTCCCAGAGCCTGAGCAGTGGCGCCGACGATTTCTGGCTGTCCACGGCGGGCCCGAGCGACCTGTTGATGCGCCTGCGCCTGCACTGCAACCTGGCCAAACGCAACGCTGCCCGCCATGGGCGCCTGCGCCTGGCCGACCTCTCCCTGCTGCCGGGGAGCCAGGAGGCCTGGCGGGGCAAGCGGGCCCTGGCCCTTACCGCCCGGGAATTTGCCCTACTGCAGTTGCTCCTGCAGCAGGCTGGCGAGGTGGTGAGCCGGGACACGATCCTGCAGGTGGTGTGGCCCGATCAGGACGCTGCCGCCAGCAACATCATTGAGGTTTACGTGCGCTATCTGCGCCAGAAACTGGAACTGGGCGGGGAACGGCGCCTGATTCACACCGTGCGGGGCCTCGGCTATTGCCTGGCCGAAAGTGTGCCCAAAACCCTTCCCAAGGCGCCTCCCAGGCAGGCAGGGGCACCCGTGCCATCCCCCGAGCCAGAGAAGCTCCCCCCTTGAGCGCCGTGTTGCGCGCCGAGGGGCGGGCCTGAGACTCGCCATCGGCCATCGAAAGGACCAGGACTGGCGATCGACGCCCCAGGGATGGGGGTTGGGCCTCCAGTCCTGACACGCTCAGCCCCTGCCGCCAGCCGCCCCAGTCGCCAACCCCAACAAAGCCCCCCGAGCCCATTAATGGCCAGCCTGGCCAGACCCCCATGAACCCTGCATCACAGCCTCCGGCTGGCCAACCCTCTGGCCCTCCCCAGTTTCTGCCAATCAGCGCCCAATGGTGTCTGGTGGGCCAGCCCAACGGCACGGGGACGTCCAAGCCGCCCTGCATCCAGCTGGAGCAGGCGGCGACGCCCCAACAACAGCAATGGGGGTTGATGGGGCGCCCGCCCCTGGCCCCCCTGCGCGGCATGTGGTTCCCCTTTGAGCCGGCCAGGCCGGTGAAGTTCTGGATGCACCGCACCCCCGCCCCGCTGGACATGGTGTTTGTGCGCCAGGGCCGGGTGATCGCCATCGAACCCAACGCCGCCCCCTGCCTGAGGCTGCCCTGTCCGAGCTACGGCCCCGAGGCGCCTTCCGATGGGGTGGTGGAGCTTGGGGCCGGTCAAACCATGGCCCTGGGCATCACGGTGGGAAGCCTGGCCCCGATCCGGCGCATCGGCCCCGGACGGCCGCCTGGGTCTACTGGAGAGAGAGCCAACCCCTGAACAGTCCCCAGGGCGGCGGGCGCGAGGGTGGCAAGCCAGGGAGCCAGGGAGATCGTCAACGGCTGACTAGCCGGCGTCGGCGCCACCGTGACCCTGACCACCCGCCAATCGATGCCCTGACGAGGCAAGGAGCTGCCCTACGAACCGGAGCTCCTCTGTTCTGGAACACCCAATCCCAACTACCGCCACAGGCTTTTGGCCAAAATCCGGAATTCAAGCGGACAGCAATGAAGCAACTATTGCAGATTTAGCAAAAAACAAATTAATCACCGGCCTGATCGGTCGATCGGATCGGACCAGCCCAACCACTATCCCCCTTGGAGGATCCAGGCGGGCCCCCTAGGGGCGCCAGGCCAGCCATCACACTGGTCCGAACATGAGTCGCGCTTGAGCCAAGGCTGCCGCCACAAAGCCAGCTCCTAACGCTATGTTAATATCAAAACTACCTGTTTGCGGGAGCCCGACGACGTCAGTTATGTTTCAGTCGCAAACAATTCTCGACGAGCTACTAACGCGCCGGCACCGGAGCTTTCTTTCGCAGCAAATCATCTTTTCCTATCAGATTCTAATTGATATTCTCTACAAAGTCTGGGGGAGCAATACCGAAGATTACGGACGGGCCATCCAGATCGCCACGGGCAGGCGCGGTGACCTGGGCCGCTCAGCCCAACTCTTCGAAGGCATCTTCATCGATGAGCCGATTGAAATCGAGAAGCTAGAAGAATCCCTTAAATCCGTTAAGATTGTAGAGCGTATTCCGGGTGATCAAAAGCGTCCAAGTCCAAACTTTGGCCGCTCCAACTCCTTGATTTCCAGCATCAATTTCTTCGCTGAAAAAAAAGACGAGCAATTCATCCTTGAGCGGATCGGCATCTCCAAGCAGAAATTGCTGGGCATCGCCCGCTGCATGTGGGAGATCCGCGCCTGCGCCTTCTTCCTGCGCACCGCCAGAAACGACGACGAACATCTCGACATTCAAGACTTTTCGGTTGCCACCGCCATCGCCGCCACTGGCTGTGCGGTTCGGGTGTCGGACTGCATGCAAACAATTGCCTGGTCGCTGCAGGGCTACGCCCCCAGCTTCAACGCCATGCTTGCCGTTCCCAACGATGACTGCTCCCAATCCCTGATTGAAATCATGAACCAGATGCTCAGCCCTGAGGCTGGCACTAGTGAGGATGGGTCCAGCAAATCCGGCGGTGATCAAGCCACCTCGATTGCCACCCTCAATGCACTGATGACAGGCAAGCAGGGGGATTCGGCTGAGATCGTGCCGGTTCTCCTGGAACTGCTGCGCGGCATGAATGAGTCGAAGCGTCAGTTTTTTGCGGTCACCCAATCGCTCGAACGGATTGAAGGCCAGGGTGCCCGGATCGAAAACTGCTTCATCCGCCAGGCCACAAGCCAGGGCAGCCTGGCGAGCGCGCCGCTGCCCCCCACCAGTGCTGGCCTGGGGCCGAACACAATTCCACCCGAGAAGGCCCTGCCGGAGCAATTAAGCAAGCGGGAGGCCGAGATTGCCCTGCTGGGCCTGAGGAGCTACATCCTCTTCAAAATGAGAATCACCTACCCGGAATTTGAGCCCTACCACTGCATCGCCCAGCGCACTGCCATCCTCCAGGCCCTGCACGCCAGATCCGCCACGATCGAAGAGTATATCAGCGTGCCTGTAATCAAGCGGATCATCTCCATGAATGAGAATGGCCGCGAATTGGTCGACCAGCAACTGGAAGACTGGGGTGACCAGATTGCCAAGATCCTGGAGTCGGTTGACTACGCCAAAACCAACGAGGATCACGATCAACACGAAATCGCCTGAATCAACAGGCCGGCCCGCACCACCAGATCCGTCTGCCGAGGCATCCCTGCCGTCTTGGCAGCCCTTAATGCTGGATTATGGCCAGCACAGTCACCAAAACCGTCATCCCTGGCTATCGGCAACACTGACCAGAACGGCTTTACCGGCAGGCAGGCTCGAAGGCAATTCAGGGATCCAGTGGCCTTGCCGGGGAGCGTTGGGGCCCCACAACCCCCTCAGGTCTGCAGCAGGGCCGCCCCAACCAGGAAGCCGTAGCCAATGTGACAACGCGCCAGGCGGCACAAGCCCCAGGCTATCGATTCCATGAGGCGTAGGTGATGCCCATTGATCAGGTCCCCATCGGGGGCCATGGCGCCCGGCATCCCCGGGCCTACCGGCTGGTGGATGCCCTGTTGCGGCCCCACCCCCAACTCGATGGCTCCTACGGAAGCCTGGAGGAGGCCCTGCAGGACGCGGTGGCCTGGCTTGAGGGCCTGGGCGCCGAGGGCGGCCGCTGCTCGATCGGCCTGGAGGTGAGCACCCCCTGTGGCGACTGGCGCACGATTCGCCAGCCGGATCTGTTGCTCTGCCCCCTGCGCCCCTGAGGGGTGGGCGTGGGATTGAGCCACTAGCGAGAGGGTGTGGGGGGCAGCCCCCCCAGGAACCCTGCTGTCACAGCACGGCCCAACGGGCCTGAACACACTCAAACCGACAGACAGGCTGCCCATCGCTCCCCAGGGCGGAGACACATCAGCAGCGACGTCCCCACGGCGGTCAGGTGGGAGCTCCCTCTCTCCACGGAAGCACCAAACGCAATGGCAAGCAGCAAAGGGCTAAGACCCAGCCAACAGGGCATTTAAGGATAAAAGATCGGAATACAAGATTGAGACGCGAGGATTGGAACGAAAGGATCATAAGAATAAATAGACAGGTTCAGCGATGGCATCTTTGAGTCTAATCAGGATCGACAGAGATCGTGGGCTGGTTGTCAGTCGGCCGATGGTGACCTTACGGGCGTTGCGGTTGACATGTCAGTTTGTCTTCGGCAGATCTGTTGAGGTTATTTGGCAGCATCACAGCCTGCTGGACCAACTCGCCTGGCGTGATCTGGCCAAGGCGGCAACGCTGCCGATCGGCAGCGCAGCCAACCTGGAACCGGGCCAACCCATTCAGCGCACCCGCCAGCGCCAGGAGCAACCGCAACTCTACGGCCAACTACTTAGGTGGCCCTGGACGATGACAGCGACGGCAACAGAAACGGGTTTCGAGCCAAAATAACCAAGCCAGCTTAAGGACTCGGGTTGGAATTCGGCCTCAAGGGCAAGCTGGACGCGATGCATCCGGCAGAATGCAGCAAGGCCTTGGCAACATCAACCCGGACCGAAGGATCAGGCCATCCCTCAAGCTGAAGGGAGCAGCTAAAGCGTCGTCATGCTCCATTCCCCCGCCTGTGAGCGCAACCAACAGCCGATTTTGAACTTGCTCCAGCAATGGCTGCCGTCAGGCGCCCGGGTTCTGGAAATCGGCTCAGGCAGCGGCCAGCATGGGATTTTCTTTGCCAGGGCGCTGGCGGGGCTGCACTGGCAACCAACCGAGAGGCATGAAATTATGCCAGATCTCGCCGAACGAATTTCCCTGGAAGGGAGATCGCAGCTCGCCCAGGGCGCCGTGGTTACGACCCCGATCGAACTGGATGTGGATCGGCTGGAGCACTGGCCCCAGCCGTCCTTTGATGCCGTCTTCAGCGCCAATACCTGTCACATCATGGCGGCACCCTCCGTAGCCAACTTGATCGCTGGCGCGGCCCGCCTGCTGGGTCCAGGCGGATTGATGCTGCTCTATGGCCCCTTCCAAGACAACGGCATCCACACGGCCGCCAGCAATGCCGCCTTCGATGCCCACCTGCGCAGCCTCGATCCGGCCATGGGGGTGCGCGATGCCCAGGAGATCGGCCGCTGGGCCCTGGCCCAGGGCCTCAGACTGATGGCGGATCAGGCGATGCCGGCCGACAACCGGACCCTGATCTTTCAACGACAGTGACATTGGCAGCCCAAAGGCTGAGCGCAAAAACTTATCGCTGGCTTGCTACAGCGATAGCAGAAGAAGGGAACGGCAAGACCGAAAGCGAGTACGCAGATGTCCAAAAGCCACGAAAAAGTCCACCAAATAAGCTCTGACTAAATGCTCGAACACAAGTCAAGAAAAGACGCCCTCAGACACTAAATAGTCCCCGACACCTATACAATTCGCTTGATCCTTCAGCAAGTCTGGCAACAAAAAGATGCCACCAAGGCAAAGGTGTGGCCCACTTGGCTGACAACCAGTCATGTCTTTAATCCAGCTCAAACAGCAGCAGATCGGCTCCCTGGCCACCGGCCATGATGTGGGCAATCTGGCCAGAGTGAAAACCAAGGCCATCACCTTCAGCCATCGATAGGGACGCCTGGTTGGCAGGACTGGGGTCGTCATCGCGTTGCACAGCCAAGCTGCCGGCAATCACCTGGATCCAGCCCAGACGACCCGGCCCAAGCGGCAATGCCAGCTGGGCCCCAGGGCCGGGGCAGGCGCGCCAGAGGCGAACCGGCCGCTGGATGGCCATGGCCCCATGGCGACCCTGGGGATCAATCACGGTGGTCCAGTCACCAGTCTGGGGATAGGCCCGCTGCTCGTAGGAAGGGGTCAGGCCGGGGCGGCTCGGTTCGATCCAGATCTGCAGAAGCCGGCAGGGGGCCTCGCTGCCATTGAATTCACTGTGCACAAGCCCTGTGCCAGCACTCATCCGCTGCACTTCACCGGCCAACAATGTGGCGTGGTGGCCCATCGAATCACGGTGATGCAAAGAACCCTCCACCATCACGGTGATGATCTCCATGTCGTGATGGGGATGCATGCCAAAGCCCTGCCCCGGAGCGATTCGATCGTCGTTGATGACAAGCAGGGGGCCAAAGCCGCACCAGCGCGGATCGTAGTGACCAGCAAAACTGAAGCTGTGCCAGCTATCGAGCCAGCCAGACTGGCTGTGGAACCGTTCGGGAGCGCGGCGCAGCACCAGGGGTGGCGGAGAGTGGCCCTGGGCCTCGTCTCCAACCAGGGAATTCACGGGCGAATCAACCACTGAATCGACGCAGGCAGCCGCTTCAATCGTAACCATTGCGCTGACGCAGGCATCGGCCGGGGGCGATCGGGCAAGGCCAGCCGGCAACGATCCTGCGCCAGCGCGGCTCAGGCCGCCAGCTCCGGCGGGCCGCTCCTCCCTGCCTTCAGGGGCGGCAACTGAAGGCTGGCCAACCAGGAGAGGCCCACCAGCAGGGAAGACATCCAGAGACAGGCCTGGATGCCGCCGTGCAGATAGATCCACCCTGACAGAAGCGTGCCCAGCAGACGACCACCAGCATTGGCCATGTAATAGAAGCCCACATTGAGGCTCACCGACTCGACATCGGTATAGGCCAGAATCAGATAGCTATGAATCGACGAGTTCATGGCAAAAACAAAGGCGAAGGCCGTTAATCCAGCCACAATCGCCACGCCAGGGTGACCAAGCTGGCGCCCGATCACGACCGCAAGCAGGGCCGGAATCGCCGTGAGCAAAGCGGTCCAGAATTGCACAGCTGCAGGACCAGGGGGCGCTGGCTGGCCCCAGCTGCGGCGCAGGGCAGGGGCTGAAGCCTGCACAATCCCATAGCCGATCACCCAGAGACCCATAAAGCCGCCCACCTCCCAGAAATGCCAACCGAGGGCTGCCTCCAGAAACACCGGCAGGGCAACCACGAACCAGACATCGCGGGCACCGAATAAAAAGAAACGCGCCAAAGACAGGCGATTGATCGCGCCACTTTTGGAGAACAGGGAGGTGAAAGCCGGCTTTTGCTTCATCTTGCCGATCGCAGCCGGCAACCGCAGACTGGCGACCAGGGCCACCCCGATCAACGCTGCCAGGCAGGCAACGGAGCCGCCAAATCCCAGGGTGGTGAGCAACAGACCACCGGCAAAAAAACCAGCCCCCTTCAGGGCATTTTTCGAGCCCGTGAGCAGCGCCACCCATCGGAACAGCTGGTGCTCGGCCAAGCTGGCCTGGTCCTCACCCGGAGGCTGGGCCGCTGCCACCACAGCTTTGATTGCACTTTTGGCGCTCATCTTGCTGAGGTCCTTGGCAATGCCACTGAGGGCCTGCACCGCCATCACATAGAGCACCGACAGCCCCTGGGGCCAACGGGCCGAAACCGGAACCAGCAGCAGCAAGGCGACCAACTGCAAACCAAGGCCGACCCACAGGGTGAGCCGCAGACCAAAGCGGGCCCCCAACCACCCCCCATAGAGATTGGTGAGAATGCCAAAGAACTCGTAGAACAGGAACAGGCCAGCAATCGCCAAGGTGGAATAGCCCAACTGGTGGAAATGGAAAACCACCAACATGCGCAGGGCGCCATCGCTGAGGGTGAAGGCCCAGTACGCACCCGTCACCACCAGGTAGTGCTGCAGGGCCGAAGGGGTGGTTTTGCCACCGAAGAAAGCCTTCACAGCCCTTGGTCCACCAGGTAACAGACCAAGTCGGCCATGCGACAGCTATAGCCCCACTCGTTGTCATACCAGGCATAAACCTTCAGCTGGGTGCCATTCACCACCAGGGTGGACAAGGCATCAACGATGGCACTGCGGCTGTCATTCACATAGTCCACCGAAACCAGGGGGCGGGTTTCATAGCCGAGGATTCCCTTGAGATCGGTTTGGGAGGCCTGCTCAAAGGCCGCATTCACCTCAGCAGCTGTGACACAGCGCTCCACCTCGAACACCGCATCCGTAAGGGAGGCATTGAGCAGGGGCACCCGCACGGCATGGCCATTGAGCTTGCCCTGGAGCTCGGGAAAAATCAGGCCAATCGCCTTGGCGGAGCCGGTGGTGGTGGGAATCAGGCTCTGGGAGGCTGAGCGGCTGCGGCGCCAATCCCGCTGGAACGAATCCACCACCACCTGGGTATTGGTGACATCGTGCAGGGTGGTGATCGACCCATGGCGGATGCCAAAGCGTTCATGCACCACCTTCACCAGCGGGGCGAGGCAATTGGTGGTGCAGGAGGCGGCGGTGACCAGGCGATGCCGACTGGGGTCGTAAAGCTGGTGGTTGATGCCAAAAACCACATTCAGCGCTTCAGCGCCCGCAATGTCGCCCTTGACCGGACAGGCCACCACGACCCGCTGGATCCCGAGCTGATCGAAATAGGGCTGGAGCGTGGCCGCAGTTTTGAACTTGCCGCTGCATTCGAGCACCAGCTCCACACCGGCCTGGCGCCAGGGCACGGCAACGGGATCAGACTCCTGGCTGTAAGTGATGGACTGGAATCCCACCTGGATGCGATCGCCAACGCCCTGACAATCCTGGTGCCAACGGCCATGGACCGAATCGAACTGCAGCAGGTGGGCAGCCGTGGCCGCATCGCCGCCGCAGTCGTTGATGTGGACGATGTTGATCCCAGGCCGGCCCCAGAGGGCACGCAGGACGAGCCTGCCGATGCGACCGAAGCCATTGATGCCGATGTTCACCGCAGCCGCCCCAATGCCTGAAAACCGATCAACTATAATTGATTGGACAGGTGTTCCCCGGCACATGACCCCCAGCGCCGCCCCCCGGATCGACAGCGACCAGGCCCGAGCCCTGCTCAAGGCCCTGGCCGATCCCTTACGCCTGCAGGTGATCGAAGCCCTCGCCGGCGGCGAACGCTGTGTCTGCGATCTGGCCGGCGAGCTGGCACTGGCCCAATCGAAATTGTCGTTCCATCTCAAGGTGCTGAAGCAGGCCGGCCTACTCGCCGATCGCCAGGAGGGCCGCTGGATTTATTACAGCCTCCAGCCCGAGGCCATCGAGGCCCTGGCCCTCTGGCTCACCAACCTGGGCACGGACTGCCGCAAGCCCGCCTCCCCCTGCCCCTAATCGCCATGGGACCTCCACTGCCATTCCGCCTGCGCTCCCACTCCGACCCAAGGCCTGATCCGACACCCGATCCCGGGCTCGAGGTCAATCCTGATTCGAGTCCTCGTCGTGACCTGGCCGCCGCGCCGATCCTCAGCAGACTCTCAAGCCTGGATCGCTATTTACCGCTCTGGATTGTCTTAGCCATGACCTCGGGCCTGCTGCTGGGACGCTGGTTTCCGGCCATTCAGGCCAACTTAGAGGCCATCAAGGTGGGGCAAACCTCCCTGCCAATTGCCCTCGGTCTGCTGCTGATGATGTATCCCGTACTGGCCAAGGTACGCTACGGAGAGGTGGCCTACAGCTTGCGGCATCGGCGCTTGCTCGGACTTGCCTTACTACTGGTCTGGGGGATCGGACCGCTGCTGATGTTTGGCCTGGCCTGGTTATTTCTGCCAAACCAGCCGGAATTCCGCAGCGGTTTAATCCTGATCGGCATCGCCCCCTGCATAGCCATGGTGTTGATCTGGATCGACCTGGCCCAGGGGGACCGGGAGGCAGCGGCCCTATTGGTGGCGATTAACTCAATCATCCAGGTGCTTGCCTACGCCCTACTGAGCCATCTGTACCTGACCCTGCTGCCCAGCTTGCTGGGCTTGGAGAGCCAGACGGTTCAGGTCTCTACCGCCGAGATTGCCAAGGCGGTGGCGATCTTCCTGGGCATACCGCTTCTGGCAGGCTATGGCACCCGCAGGCTTGGGGAGACGCTCAAGGGATTGCGCTGGTATGAGCAGAGATTTCTACCCCGCATTAGCCCCCTGGCCCTCGTCGGGCTGCTGTTCACGATCGTGGTGATGTTCGCCCTCCAGGGCCAGGCGATCACAAGCGATCCATTGACGGTGGTGAGCCTGGCCCTGCCGCTGCTGCTCTATTTCCTGATCATGTGGGGCGTGGCCTTTGCCCTTGGCAGCCGTTGTGGCTTTGGCTATGGCCGAAGCACAACCTTGGCCTTCACGGCGGCGGGCAACAATTTCGAACTTGCCATCGCGGTGAGCATCAGCGTCTGGGGAGTGACCTCGAAACAGGCCTTAGCCGGCGTGATTGGCCCCCTGATTGAGGTCCCTGTCCTGGTTTCGCTCGTCTATCTGGCCTTGGCATTACGGCGGCGATTTGCCACATAACAGGAAGCAGCAAAAACAGGATTCCAGAAACGGGGAGGTTGCCTAACCCGGGGGCCTCCAATCAACCGTCGAAGCCAACCAAGACAAGGAATTGCAGACCTGTGCAGCGACAAACGACCTAATCAGGGCGAATCGCTTCCCTGAGATGGACAGGATTCACGTCGATCGTCTCACCAAGGAGCTGACCAAAGGAATGGGCGATCTCCTGAATTTCTTCAGTGGTGGCAGCGGCCAGGAGCTTCTCGCGCACCAATGGATCATTGCGCATCACGGCGATCAGGCAATCCAACTGAGCAGCCATACAAGCTCCCACAACACTTCCATCATGCACTCTAATCCAGCGATTGGCTGGCAATCGATCCGCTTTGACGCAGATCAACAACAAATGTCATGAAAAAGGTTCGAGTTTGCTAGCCAACCAGGTGCTCGGTGACGAGACCGGAACCGGACCCCACCCGAATGCCATGGGGTCCATAGGCTGGTGCCAGCCAGCTATTTGTGGGAGTTCGATCCGCATGGACATCGCCGAGGCCCTGATCGAAGCCCTACTACACCGCGGCGTTCGCCGGGTCTACGGCGTGCCGGGGGATTACGTCTTGGGCCTGTTTGATCGCTTCGAGAGGTCGTCGATCGAGATGGTCTGCACGGCGGGTGAAGAAGGAGCTGGGTTTGCCGCTGATGCCCATGCACGCCTCCATGGTCTGGGCGTGGCCGTGGTGACCTACGGCGTGGGGGCCTTGAAACTACTCAATCCCGTGGCCGGAGCCTATGCCGAACGGTCCCCGGTCTTGGTGATCAGCGGGGCCCCCGGGTTGCGGGAATCGGATGGCCATGCCCTTCTGCACCACAGCATCCGCGCCTCCTACACCCAGCAACGGTTCTTCGATGAGGTCTGCGCCGAAACGGCCCGGCTGGATTCGGGGCGCACCGCCGCCAGTGAAATCAGCAAGGTGTTCGCAGCGATGCAACGGCAATCGCGGCCCGGCTATCTCGAACTGCCGCGGGACTGCCTGACCCGGCCCCTGCCCTGGCCCCTGGCCCCCAGCGCGGCCCCGGTCGCCGCACCCGAACCGGCGCCCCTGCATCGCCAATGGGGGGAGACGCTGCTGACCTGGCTGCGCAGCCGGGAACGGCCCGTGGTGCTGGCGGGGATCGAGCTGCACCGCTTTGGCCTGCAGGCCGACCTGTTGACCCTGCTGGAGCGGGAACGTTGGCCCTTTGCCACCAGCCTCAGCGCAAAGTCCCTGCTCAACGAGTACCACCCCCTCTGCCTGGGGCTCTACGAGGGCGCTGCCGGACCGGCGCCTGTTCGCGACCTGGTGGAGGGCAGCGATGGCCTGTTGATCCTGGGCATGCCCCTGCAGGATCTCGACACCGGCATCTTCACGATGAACCTCCAGGCCGACCATGTGGTTCGGGTGGAGATGGCCGAGGGCCTGCGTTGGAGCCAAGGGGATCTCGACAGCCTCGATCCGGTGGCCTTGCTGCAGGTGTGGCTGGAGGCCCCTGCCCCCGCAACAGACCTCCATCCCCTCGATACGCCGATCGCCAAACCGCTCGAACCACCGATCGACACACCGATCGACTCTGTCAATCGGTTTGAAAAGGATCAGGCAGCCTTCCTGCCCGCCCCTGGGGTCGCGATCACGGTGCGCCGGCTGGTGGCCGCCTTGAATGCCCGCCTCAACACTGACATGGTGGTGGTGGTTGATCCCGGCGATGCCCTCTTTGCTGCCGCCGATCTGCGCCTACCGGCCGCCAGTGATTTTCTAGCCTGCGGCTATTGGGCCTCCCTGGGCTTTGCGATTCCGGCCTGCATCGGTGTTTGGGGCGGTGCCGACAATCCCAAGGTCAAGCCGCTGGTGGTCCTGGGCGATGGCTCCTTTTTGATGAGCGCCAATGAACTGGCCACCTTGGCCCGCTATCAGATCCCTGCGCTGGTGGTGGTGCTCGATAACGGCGGCTATGGCACGGAGCGGCCCATGCTTGATGGCCCCTTCAATGATGTGCAGCCGGTCGATCATGTCGCGTTGGCTCTTGCCTATGGGTTTCAGGCAGCCCAACGGGTTCAGCTTGAGGACGACCTGGAGCATGCCTTGACAGACTTACTAGCGTTCGACAATGGCCCCACCCTGCTGGCC
Source organism: Synechococcus sp. UW140 (assembly GCA_943370565.1). GTDB lineage: Bacteria > Cyanobacteriota > Cyanobacteriia > PCC-6307 > Cyanobiaceae > BAIKAL-G1. The sequence goes on from CALRRL020000001.1 coordinate 28,020, forward strand.
GTAGAGATCCAGCCAGGCGATGTGTCCGATGTGCTGCGCAACCTCACGGCCGCCCTGGCCAAACGGGTGCGCCCAGACGCTGAGGAGCCTGGCGCCAACAGGGCCAAGGCGGCAAATGGGGCCTAAGACGTGGATTTCTGCACAGCAATCAAGCGACGCCGGTAGCGACGACTCCACCCATAGGCGGCTGCGGCACCGAAGAGGGGCAAGGGACCCGGTGCTTCGACACTGGTTACGATCCAGGTGTTGTCCTGGGAGACCTTGAAGGGGGCGTCAGCGGCAGGTGTCATGCCAAAACGGATGGTGTATTTGCCTGGAGCCAGTGGTTCAAGCATGACCCAAACCCCATCGGTGAGCGTATCCCAGGGTTCCGGCCCATCGGCAAGCGTGTAGGGAGATGGAGGCGTCAACCATGAGGTTATGACGAGGTTTTGGAAATAGCTTGGCTGGGGACCAGGCTGGTTGATCTTGAATAGATTGACATCAGGAGAAGCACTGTTACTGCGACAACCCTGCTGAAAGTTGGCAGTTAGCTCGCCACTCGACGCGATCGGCACGCCATCGACACTCGCAAACAGGGTTTGGCTGGATGGATCAAAGACCTCTGTCTGTTTGCACAAATCCACGCCATTGAAAGCCAAACGCTGCGGCTCCGCCGCGAAAGCATTAAAAACAGGAAAAAACAGAGCCTTGCTCGCTTGCACGCGGATGTGTCGAGTCACAGAATCACCCGAATTGGTGCCCGAGAGGAAGAAGACTGGGCTGGCTAGGTCATTGATCAGGTTGGGACTGGAACCATCCGAGCCCGAGTACTGGGGATTACCAGCATCCGGTGCAGCCAACACAGACACCCAGAACAACTTAGCCCACTCAAACTGACTTTTCCCTCCATAGGAAAGCGTTGGTGCTACCACAGCAAAAGCCTGGGCAGGGCCAGCCAGAGTAACAAGGCCGATGCCCCAGAGAGCGCCAGAAGCAAAACCCAGCCCTGCCATCAAAGACTGAAGAGAAGTTCTCGACCTTTCAAAAACACAGAGCATGGCAAAGGGAGCTCCTGTGATTGAACAAATCCACCCTACAGACACCATGGCTATTCGATCGCATTAATCAACCAGCAAAATAGAAACAGCACCACAAAGTTGCTCAAAAAACTTCAGAGAAACGAAGAGCATCCCCTTGAAAAGGGTTGCGTCGCGCGCTATTTAGGCTGGCAGCTAAAGCAATAAGCAGGCAAGATTCACCACCAAGCTTGCATGAGGATTGAAGTCAGCCACACCCACAAGCAAAGGATTCAGGGCAAAAATCCCTTCAATACGAATTCCAAGCCTACGGCTACCAACCATCCATAACGCATCAAGGCTGTGATCCACCCATCGCCAGCAGCGATGGATCACCACCACGCCAAAGCGACCACTCCTACCCCCACTTCAGGCGACTGCGGGGCACCACTTCCATGCCAATTGGGGCCAGGGCAATCAGGGCCAACTTGAGATGCTGAATGCCAAAGGGAATGCCAATAATGGTCACAAAGCAGGCCAGGGCGGAGCTGAGGTGGCCAATCGCCAGCCACCATCCGGCAACCACAAACCAGATCAGGTTGCCGGCAAAGCCCAAGGGTCCCGTGCCCCAGTCGTGATGGCCGCTCAATTCAGCCCGGCCAACGACTTCCTGGCCGAAGGGCCAGAAGGCAAAGCTGCCGATCACAAAGCAGGAGCGGGCCCAGGGGATGCCCACCAGGCTGATCGCCGCCACCAGACCAACCAGCCACCAACCCAAACCCATTGCCAACCCTCCACAGACAAACCAGATCAAATTGGCAAGCAAGCGCACCATGCAACCCCTCAGCAGAGCATCACTTCAGTGATTCAGCGTAGGGCCGCTGCCCTACAAAAGCCTGAGCGGGAATGGTGACCGGGCTGGATGCCAACACCACTCACCCAGCCTGCGGTCGTCGTGATAGCAACGCCGACCTGCCTGGCAATGCCAGCAGATCCGCCTTGAACGACGGGATCGCAAGAAGGGGCCCAGCGCCCAGTCCAACACCGCTGAAGATGGGCCCCCACCCGCGCCACGACTGGCAGTACGCCGCAGCCAGCAAGCAGGCAGCCCAGAAACGCTGCAGCAGCTCCATGGCCCCACTCCAGCCCCCATCGCTTTCCCAAGACCGAAGCCAGCCCTGGGAGCCAGCCAGGCTGCTGCCGATGATGCGATAAAATAATATCTACGTTCAACTGGAGAACCATCCCGTGCGCAGAGCCTCCCCAGGCCTGCCCGAGCGCCCCCTGCCCCAGGAGCGTCCCTCGATGCCCAATGAGGACCGCACAGCCCGCCTCAGCGTGCTGATTGATCCCAAGAAAAAAGCCTGTTTTGAGGCGCTCTGCAAACAGGAAGATGTCACCCCATCCCAGGTGGTCCGCCAGCTGATTCGGGACTTCATCGAATCGAGACTGGGTCCTGATTGGCAGGGTCAAGTGCTTGGCAATCCAATCGGTCAAGCCACGGGCCCCGATCCTGAATGACCCTGCTGGGGCCTGCCCCCTCCCCTCCGACCCTTGCCCCACCCCCTTACATCCGACAGTCCATGAGCGGCGAACGAATTGGCTTCCGATACCAGAACGGTGATGCCGTCATCAAGCGCAATCCCCAAGGCCGCTCCCGGCGTGGCTGGGTTGTTCTGCCTGTTGAACAAAAAAATGCCAGGGGCACAATCATGCCCGCCTACATGATTCGTTGGCGGGACAGCGAGCGCCATGAGCGGGTGCTGCAACACATGCTGGTGGTGGATCCGGATCCGAGCCAACCGGAGAACCCGGAGATTCTTGATCCTGCGAATTTGCCACCGATTAAGAATTAGGACAAGGAATTACGGCCATGAAAGCGCATAGAAACCTTCAGAGATCCAGATAATCCCTATGCGGACCTGAGATCTCCGGGCTTAAACCAGCCTGACGATTGGATTTTGGGAGCCTCCCTAATCAAACAAATGACCGAGTTCCATCAGCCCCAATGAAATAGCCCGCCTGAGGGCTCTTTGGCGATTGTTTGTGCCTAATTTTTTTAACAGGTTGCCACTATACGTTTGGACACTGCGAACTGAAAGCCCAAGCTTATTCGCCGTTTCCCCATTGCTGAGGCCAAGAGCATAGGCCTCGAGGAGTTGGCGTTCGCGCAGAGTTAAGGGAATCGTGCCTGGGTAACCATCGGGAGGAGTTTGTTCAAGTTTCTGAAAATAATCATGAATTAACGGGCTTAGATAGGAGGTATTGGTGATCAAGGCCATACTGACAAATCCCAAGGTATCGGGCTTGGTCAACACATCCAAGTCAGCAACGACAATTGGACATTCTTGCAAACCTGAGAATGAATCGGGATTACCCACAAAGGCAGCACATCGAATCGAAGGATGAATTTGCCTGGCTTGAGTAATCAAGCCGTCAACATTGAAATCAGGCAAATCATCGTAGATGGCGAGAATATTCGGCTTGCAACGAGCAACAATCTCCAAAGCGCCACTGCCCGTGGTGGAGCCACCCAAGAAATGGCGCTTTATCACCAGGCCACGATAGGCATTTGCCAGCAACACCTGAGAATGGCAAGCGAATGCAATCGTCGGTTCAAAATCAACGGATAGATAGGCCAAACGGAAACGTGACTCAAAGCTCGTTGTGGCACGAGCCATCTCTTTTTGAGTAAAGATCATGAGCTCAGGGCCACCAATAAAATCAAAAGAAAAGATCCAGCCCAACAAGATCGATCATTCGCTACTAAAGACCAAATGGTTACCATGGGAAGGCCGAACATGGATCGACAGCAGAAAACAGCCAACGACACCAGTTTAGTCAAATGATGAGCAAACTGTCCCCTAGCCACTGACCTGGGTCGCTTGATCCAATCGGTAGTGATCGTGAGAGCAATCCATACCACTGAAGTGAGCAAGACAAAAACCTGAGGAATCAGGGTTGAATTGAGACAGGGCCAAACAACGCTACCACGATAACCAAATACGTCAGGACGAACGGCGCGATGGGGCTCTCAGCCAAAAGTATCGACCGAGGTCGATTGACAACCGCTTTGGCAGGAAAGAGACTGCTTGAAATGATTACGTTTAAAAATGGCAGCAAACGTCTACTGGGGTAATGGACACTACTACGAATACGTTAATGGTAACTATTGGTCTGGAGATGCAAAGACTGCTGCACATAGCCGAAGCTGGCAAGGATTGTCCGGTTACCTAGCTACAGTCACCAGCCAAGGTGAAAACGACTTTATCCTGAATCAATCCAACAACAATTTCACACGACTAGGAAGCGACTCATACCTGGCTGGTTTTTGGTATGAGGCGAATGGAGCTAGCAGGAAAAACTGGCAATGGATCGATGGACCAGAAAATGGAACCTTTTTTTATTGGAATAACCAGGCCACATCAGGACAATACAACAACTGGCAGCCGAGTGGGCCCAATGGAGGAGGCGATAGATATGACAGCCTGCAAATGTATGCCAATAATGGTTCAAATAGTGGCAAATGGGACGATGTCGGGGAAAGAAGAGCTTATGTAGCGGAATACGGTTGGTCTGGGCCCCAGTTCACCATCGGGCTCACGGGCACCCCCATCAATGGGATCGAAAATGGCAGCCCGGCAAGATTCACGATCACAGCCAATAAATTTGTTCCGAACGACTACTATGATGTAAGAAATACAGACGGAAATACCAACGCGCTAATCAATATTCCCATCAGCTTTGGCGGCACAGCCAGGCTTGGTATTGACTATACGGTTAGCTACAGCAACGGCCTGGGAGGCAATGGCTCAAATGCCTACATCAAGAATGGCAGCTCTGTGGACATCATCATCACGCCTATTAATGACACCATCTGGGAAAACACGAAGGATGTAACAGTTACAATCAGCGATAACGACACAAACAACGATACCTATGCGATTTCCCAAGGCGCTACCACCTTCCAGCGGGCGATCCTCAGCGATGATGAGCCAGTGCTCACCATGGGCAATTCCCTGCGCAAGTTGATCTATTTCCCCTATAACGATTCTTCGGTTTCCCTCGATAGTCTTACGGCTGCCTACACCAGTTTTGATGCCACAATCAATAAAAATTTCGATGGGTTTACAGCCGAAGGCTTAATCGATAATTTTGCTGTGCGCTGGCAGGGCTATGTCAAAATTGAAACGACAGGCCAATACATTTTCACAGCCCGGGGTGATGATGGCTTGCGCCTCAAGGTGAATAACAACCAGGTTATTAATCAATGGCAGGTGCAAGGGGCCACATCTTATAATTCTTCGCCAATCCAACTCACTGCCGGCAGTTGGGTGCCGGTGCAACTGGATTATTACCAAGGCAATGGCGGCAAAGAGGTAAGCCTCTCCTGGACCAGGCCCAACCCCAATGGCGGTGCAGCGATCACCGAACTGATTCCTTCCAGTTCCCTTGCTCCCTACTTGCCAACCCAACTAACGGGTAGCGTATCAGAAGGCCCCAATGGCGGCGCCGATACGATCGCCCAAGGATTCACAATTTATTCGAATAAAAATATCAGCACTACCCTGGATGTAAAGGTTGCAGCTGCCTCCACAGGTGGAGCTAGCTATAGCTCCCAATCCGCTCAAATGGCGACGTTTAATAATGCCAGTAGAAATGCCCTGCAGCTTAATGGCTCCACCTATCTCAACGTAGGCAACCCAAGCAAACTCCAGCTCAGCGCAGGCACCATCGAAGCCTGGATCAAAACCAGTGATGCCGGCTCGGGCGACCGCGCGATACTTACAAAAGTCGGAAATTTCGAACTAAAACTAGTCGACAACAAACTAGCAATCCATAATTTTGGGACTAACGCAACAACCGTCATCCAGCCGGATCTCTATCTTAATGACAATCGTTGGCACCATGTGGCCCTTGCTTTTGGCAGTGGCACGGCTAGCGTTTATGTGGATGGCAAGCAGGTTGGCAGTAATAGCTATACATACAGCAGTCCAAGTCCGGCCGCGAACAACGTAACCATAGGTGGTTGGAGTAACTATAGCCAACCAACAAACGCGGCTATCGATGAGGTGAGAATTTGGAATCGAAGGCTAACTGGCGATGAGATCAAGAACTACAACACCTATCCCCTCGATCAAGGCAACCTACCCGCCGGCCTAGTGGCCTATTTCCCCATGGATGAGGGCTCGGGTTCCACCGTTTTCGATAAAACAGGCAACCCCAGTAATGCCAGCATCATCGGCACGGCAAACTGGGCTGGACCGGTTCAAGCTTCGGCAAACAATCAAGGCTATGCCCAGCTCGGCGGATCGAGCAGCCGTGTTGGCGACAACTACATGCTGTTTGCCAATCAAAACGATGCCAATAACAAGGCCAACCCCCTAGGCGGAACGGGCATCAGCACGGTCAGTATCACAACAGCGGCGCAAAGCGGACAAAACGTTCTGTCGCTCAATGGCAATAACCAATATGCGACCCTGCCGCAAACCTCTCTCGGTGGCCCGCTAACGATAGAAACATTAGTGAAGATTAATAGCTATACAAATTGGTCGCGCATTATTGACCTAGGCGATGGGGCAGGTTTTAACAATATCATGATCGGCTTTACATCTAATACTGGCAACCTCTTCTTTCAGGGCATCGACGGTAGCGGCAGTACCTACGTTCACATCAGCACATCGGTACAGCCACCCCTCAATCAATGGAATCACATCGCCGCGTCGATTGACAGCAACCGCAATGCAACGCTCTATCTCAATGGGGTGGCGATTGGATCAGCCGTCGCATCGGCCCTACCGCCTGTGGCTACCCGTAGCAATAATTATGTTGGCCGTAGCAATTGGTCGGGCGACGCCTATCTGAATGGCTCCATCGACGAGTTAAGGATCTACAACACGGCCCGAACTGCCGATACCATAAGTAATGATCGCTACAATACTGTCAATCCAAGTGATTCGTCATTAGTTTATGCCTACAGTTTTAATAGTGCATCGAACAACCAATCTCCTAGCAACCTCACAGGTGCTAGCAGCGCAAGCTTAATAAATGGCGCCAGCATTGGCTCCAGTGCGGCTGTCGATGGCAGCCCAGCTGCCAACAATCTCTGGCTGCGGGTCTTAGGTGATGCCTATGCCAAACCAAATGAAAAAATTCAACTTGAGCTCATTGATAATGCCTATGGCATTACAACAGACGGTTACACTGTTGTTGGCAGCCCCAATTCCCTAACCATTAGCGATAGTGCTCCAGTCGTGTCGATCCTCAGCAAAGTGGATCCCACGGAAGGCAGCCTGGGCTACGTTGATCTTAGCTTTGACAAGCCAGTGACATCAGCCGCAGGCTTAAAGATAAAATACACCTTAAGTGGCAATGCCACTGCCGGCCAAGATTATCTCTACCCAACGGCCAGGCTGAGCACGGATCCCAATTCAGCCAACTACCAGGCCCAAAACATTGTTTATTTTGCGAAGGGATCCACTGGCGGGCGCATCTATATTCCTGGTGTGCAAGATGCCGTGGCGGAAGGTCTTGAGAGCATTCAACTCACTCTAGTCGATAACATCGAAACCAATAGCAACAACTTCACCTATACGGGCTATAGCATTGCAGCAAACTCCGCCCAAACAACCCTTTATCTCAAAGACTCGGGCTACTACGCCCCAGGGGTAGCAATCACAGCCCAAGGGAAAACGGGCACCGCTGCCCTGCGTTTCAATGGCAGTAGCGACCGGCTGCGCACCAGCATCAGCGAAGCAGCAACAAACACCAGCCGTGAGCTCGTCTTCCGCACTACCAGTGCCAATGGTGGCCTCTATCAACTCAATGCCAACGCCACTAGCGACTACCTAGGCCTCTATCTGCAAAATGGCAACCTAGTTTCCAAGCTTGGTGCTAGCAGCCTGCTCTCCACTACGGCTGGCAATTACGCCGATGGCAATTGGCATCGGGTACTGGTCACGGTGGGGAGTAATGGCGGCCATTGTCTCTATGTTGATGGTCAACTGGTCGCCTCCAATAGCGCCCAAACCAGTGCGAGCGGCGGTCCATTCACCTCCTCCTTCGTGGGGTACAACGGCAATGGTGGCTCTGCAGGCTCCTATTTCAACGGTGATATCCGCAGCCTGCGCAATTGGGACCAGGAGTTAACCTCCAACCATGCCACTGGATTGCCAACTACCCTGCCTGCTGCCAAAAACTGGCTAGATTTCAACAGCAATCGCATCGTTGATTACACCGCAGCGGCCGGATCGCTCGCCTCCTCGCTCACGGTGGAAGGCAGCCTGCAAACGGTCACCACCACCCAGGTGCGGGCAACGTCTAGTAACACGGCTGCGCTGCAACTCAAACTCACCAGCCAACCGACCGATTCGGTCACCATGGTGATCACGGCCACCAACGCCACCGTTGCCTCCGGGGCTTCCCTGACCTTCACACCGAGCACTTGGGATACGGCCCAAACCGTGAACCTCACGGGGATCTCCAGCAGCCAACAGGCCACAATCACTGCCAGCGCCAGCTCCAGCGATAGCAATTACAACCGTAGTTCAACATTAACGGTGCTTCCCTTTGGTTGGTCAGGCAGCCAGCAACTCGACCTGGTTGAAGGCGGAGCCGTCGTGGCAATCGTACCGATTGCTTCCATTTCGGCGACAAACAACAGCGTCGAAGGCCCAACAAAGGCCGAAAAATCAGGTTTTGAGATCGTCTTCACTGATCCGGTGCCAACGGGCGGTGGCGAACTGCTATTTACCCTCAATCAGGGGTTATCTGGCAACGGGATTGCCAAGGTGGATTCCAAGGAGTTCGGGGCCATTTTATCGGGGGGTATCCTCCAACTCGATGGCACAGCCAATGGCTATGCCGCATTACCATCAAAATTGATGGGGGGGGCCCTCACAATTGAAGCATGGGTCAATGTAAAGCAATTCACCAACTGGGCTCGTATTGTTGATCTTGGCAACGGGGACAGCAATAGTAATATAATTCTTGGCTTCGAAACAACCACAGGCAAGCCCATGTTCCAACTGCAGAATGGAACTGGATCCTATTTAATTGACCTCAAAACAAATGTGGCCTTGCAGCTGGGCCAATGGGCCCATGTGGCTGCCACAATCGATGCGAACAAACTAGCAACAATCTACATCAATGGTGTTTCCGCTGGTACTGGCACAGCCACAGCTTTGCCAGCAACATTAAGTCGCACCAGCAATTTGGTAGGCAAAAGCAATAACATCAACGACTCTGGCTTCAATGGTTTAATATCAGATCTGAGAGTTTATAGCGGTGCCCGTACGGCGGATCAAATCAGTGCTGATCGCTACTCAGCCGTAAACAACTCAGACAGCACCCTCACCTATGCCTACAGTTTCAATAACACAGCCAACAGCTCTCTGACTGGTTCCAGCAATGAGGCTCCAGTCCTCTTCCCCGGTGCCACGCTGATACCAGGAGCAGATATAGATGTCCACGTAGACCATACCTATCGGCCCTTACAGTTTAGTGGCGCCAACAACCAATCTCTTGACCTGCCCAATAAGACGATTGGCGGCGACCTAAACATTGAAGCATGGGTCAACCTCAGTGCCTACGCCAGCAACGGCACCATTGTGGATATCGGCTCAGGAGGCTCAGGCGCCACAACCGATAACATCACCCTGGGATTCGATGGGGCCACCGGCAGTCCGGTCTTTAGGCTCTTCAATGGTTCAACGAAAATCCTTGAGCTCAAGGCAAAGACAAGCTATGTTCCCCTCAACCAGTGGAGCCATGTTGCAGCGACCATCGATAGCAACAGGTTAGCGACTCTCTACATCAATGGTGTTGCTGTAGGCTCGGCAACGGCAAGTGCTGCAGCGTCTTCACTCCTGCGCAACAAAACGCGGATTGGCAATACGGTGGTCTCTTCAGCGCCATTAAACGGCTCCCTGCGTGATCTCAATATTTATGATGTTTGCCGTAGCTCAGCCCAAATTAAAGAAGATCTCTACACCACACCAAGCCAAACCCTTTCAACAGGCAACAACCCTAGCCTGCTATGGAGCTACGCCCTAAATAATAATACAAACAGTCGGTTCAGCTCAACATCAACTGGCGAAACGCTCGTCAATGGCAATTTCGCTACCACGCCAATCTACGGCCTAATGCTTGAGGCAGGCGCACAAACAACCAGCATCGCCCTCACGTCTGTCGACAATAACATCGCCCAAGGGGATCGTACTGTTCAAATCAATGTATTGCCCTCAGCAGGCTACGGCATTTCCACAACGTCAACCTCCACCTTCACCCTCAGTGACAACGATAACGCAGGGCTGGATTTAGCTCTATTAGTCAACAATCAAACAGTTGCAAATAGCGATCCAACGTGGAGCCCCCTAAGCGATGGCAACTATAAGATCACAGTTTCCGAAGCCGACCGCCAAGGAACAACCATCACCACGCGCCACACCATTGGTGTGCGCCTGAAGAGTCAACCCCTTTCAACGGTGCTAGTACAGACCCCCGCGAGCACCAGCACGGCGATTGATGTCTACAACGCTGGCACCATAACACCCTTCTCAGGACTCACCTTCACCCCCGGGGATTGGTCCACCTACAAAATGATTGATATTGTCGGGCGGGATGACGGCCAAGCGGCTGGTGATCGTAATACCTATCTGAGCTTTAGCCTGGCCAATAGCAGTGATACCACCTACCAACCGATCACGAGCGGGCTTGATGTACTCACGAGCAATGCCGATACCCTAACCATCAGCAGCGGCCTGGCTGCCCAACCGGACAGCACAGGCACCGTGGCCTTCCTGAGCACGACACCCGGGGGCTCGATTGGAGAAGTAGGCGCCCTAGTGCTAGATGGCAGCAGCACGGGCTATGCCACCTTGCCGCAAAAATCGATTGGTGGCGCCCTTACCTTCGAAACCTGGGTCAACCTCAAGAGCTACACCAATTGGTCTCGGATTCTTGATCTTGGCAACGGGCCAAGCAATAACAACATCATGCTGGGCCTTACCGGTGACACCGGCAATCTCTTCTTTCAAGTGATCGACGGCAGCGGCGTTACCACCGTTCACATCAATCCATCGGTACAGCCTCCACTGAATCAATGGAACCATATTGCTGCAACGATTGACAGCAACCGCAATGCAACGCTCTATCTCAATGGTGCCGTGATTGGATCTGCTGTCGCAACGGCCCTACCGCCTGTGACAACCCGTAGTAATAATTACATTGGCCGTAGTAATTGGCAAGCCGATGCCAACCTCAATGGTTCGATTCGGGATTTAAGACTCTATAGCGCTTCTAGAACTCAGAGCCAGATCATTGCCGATAGCCAGTCCACCGTTAATCCAGCCGACGCAACGCTCACCTACGCCTACGGCTTCAATGGCAATGCGAATAGTTCCCGCTCTGGGGATGCGGCGGCCACCCAATTCTCGGGTGCAAGCCTGCGGGGCGAAGGATCTAGCGGGCTCAACTTTAGTGGCTCAACTGCACAATACGCCTCCCTGACTCCCAAAACCTTAGGCGGTCCACTCACAATGGAGGCCTGGGTCAATGTCAAACAATACACCAACTATCCTAGTATTATTGATCTTGGCAATGGAGTGGGTGTAAACCAAATCATGCTCTGGCTGAATGAAGCCACAGGCAAGCCAAGATTTTTGATACAAGATGCAGCTGGAAATAACGTATTAGATGTGATAGCAAGCGTGCCATTACAACTCAACCAATGGGCCCATGTGGCCGCCACCATAGACACCAATAAGCTGGCCACAATCTATGTCAATGGGGTTTCTATTGCCACTGGCACTGCTGCGGCATTGCCGGAAATGCTTAGCCGCTCGAGTAATTTGATTGGCAAAGCGAGTAGGAGCTGGCATGATAATTTAAATGGCACGATTCGAGATGTGCGCGTTTATTCAGAAGCCCGCAGCGTCGAGCAAATCAACGCAGATCGTTTCAACGCCATCAGCGCCGAGGACTCCTTGGTGTACGGCTACGATTTAATGGATTCAGCCACCAGTGCCACCAATTCCAGCGAAGTGGCCACCGTAGTGGGCAGCACCTTTGGTGCTAGCAGCGGCAATACGGGCAGTCAAACTTTCACGGTGTCGCTGAAGCAAGCCAGATCAACCGATACCCAGGTGTATTTTCAGCTCGATGGCACCAGCAAAGAGCGCATTGGTAGTGACGTCATCATCAATGAATCCTCACGCTCAACCTCAAAGGGGCTCAATGAATTCATCTTTGACAACTACATCCAGCAAACATCAAGCGACCAGCTGCAAGCGTCATCCTTCAGCCGCAGACAAATAGACAGCAATGGCATCAATGAAACCTACGCCAGTACCTACGCAAATGCAAGCTCGCCCCTAAAGTATGCGTTACGTTGGACTGGCTTTGTTTACATTCCAACCGATGGCTACTATGCCTTCAAGAGCAAGTCCGATGGTGGCGTTCGCCTCACTATCAACAACCAATTGCTGATTGATCGCTGGCACAATGTGGCCACTTCAGCCACCAATCCCTCAACAACCCATATCGCCGATTCTCTCTATCTTACGGGTGGCACCTATGTGCCTATTGTTTATGATTACTTCGATTCGAACACAGCTTCTACCAACACAAGCATCGCCCAATTGTGGTGGCAACGACCCAATCCAACGGGAGTGGGCACAACCGATGAGCTGATCCCTGCCAATCACTTCAGCGTAAATGGACTCGATTCGGTGTTGATTCCAGCCAATAGCACCAGCGCCAGCTTCAGCGTCAGTACGGTTGATAATGCCATTGCCCAAAAAAGTGATCCGCTAATTTTTTCGTTGCTGTCCAATCCAGGCATCAAAATCAAGGCCGGATCGTACACACAAACAGGCAGTCAAACTACTATTAAGCTCAAACTTGATGGTGCCTATCAAGATTCCCTAGCCCTAAGCAGCGGCACCGTCCTTGATTTCCGCGTAGACGATGGACAATCGGTCGGCAGTGTCGTCAACAGCATCACCCTCACCTCCGATGTCACCCTATTCAATGGCTTCGAGGTCAGTGCTAGCGGCACCCATGCCAATGCGAGTGCATTCACAACGTCGATGGCGGCCGCCTATCGGCCCGTAACCTATCGACCCAATCTGAATGTTGTTGCCACCAGTGATTTCACGAATACCGGACTCTCGCGGCAACTCTTTGCTGGTTACATCGATCCAACCAAAGGCCTCTATACCCTAACCCCAACGAGCACAGCGACCGATAGTAATGGCATCAATGAGACAGATGCCAGCTTTGCACCACTAACACCGACAGATAATTTTGCCGCCCGCTGGACTGGCTACATCAAAATTCCCAGCACAGGCAGCTATAGCTTCCGCACGGTTGCCGATAATGGCGTTCGCCTCTACGTAGATGGCCAAGCCCTGATCAATAATTGGACGGCTTCATCGCAGCGAACGATTGATTCAACCGCTCAAAACTATACCCAAGGACAGCTAGTTGCTGTCACTATGGATTATTACTCCACAACGGGCACATCCACAGCCCAATTGCAATGGAGCTATAGCGGAGCTGGCGTTACACCCGTTACCAATCAAGTGATCCCCGCATCTGCGTTCAGCCAACTCAGCGGCACGATTGGATTGAGACTCAATGAAAGTGATTCATCCCTCAGCCGCAGCCTTAAGGCTGGTGATGCGTTGCAGTTCTCGAATGGAACCAGCCTCCGGGTTAACACGGATGTCACCCTCTCCACCACAGCCACAACGGTGAGTGCCTCCCTAGCGGCAATCACGCCTGAAGCAACCGTATCGAGCGGCGCAACCCTATCGCTCACGGCGGCACCAGCGGCCCAGATCACTGTCATTGATAACGACCGGGCAGGATTTCGGATTACAAGTGATGCGGCTGGTCTCCAAACCGTGCTCGCTACCGATACCTTCACGATCAATGAAGCCGATAACAATGGCGCTGGCCTCACCCGCTACCTAGCCCTCACAACCCAACCGACCAAAACGGTCACGGTTTTTCTCGAATCCGCCGCCACGACCCATGCCCTGTTGAAGGTCGGATCCAGCAGCCAAGCCCAAAAACGAATCCCCCTAACCTTTACGCCAAGCAATTGGTCAACGCCGCAGTCTTTCTCCGTGATTCCCCAACGGGATCAAATCGCCACCGGCAATGTCGATGTCGGCATCTTCGCCACCGCTACATCTGATGATTTATTTTACAATAACCTCAGGCCGGGAACCAATGGCAAAGTATTTACTATCAGCAAGGTCGATATGGACGTGCCCGCCATCATCACCTCAGCAGTGAGCGTGGCCACGGGTGAAGGTAGCAATAGCAATGGCTCCTTTACCGTATCCCTGAGCACCAAGCCAACGGCAAATGTCAACGTAACACTGCATCCCACCGATGGTCAGCTTACGGTTAACAACGCCAGCATCAATAACGATCAAGTGTTGGCATTTACACCCACGAATTGGAATATCCCCCAGCAGGTTCAGGTGCAAGCCGTTGCAAACAACATTGTTCAAGATACAACCCTGAGCCAACTGCAACTCAAGTCAAGCAGCAGCGACGCCAACTACACGAATTTAACAACTCAAGATGTGAGTGTATCGATCACCCACAACACCCTGCCAACGGTGCGATTGGAGCTAGTAAAACTCAACGAAGCAGTTGCTGAAAACGGTAAACCAGCCAGTTGGCGTCTTGTCTCGAATGCACCGGTTCCCACTTCGTGGGGTTCCACAGGTTTGGTGGTGGGTTATGGCGTTAGCAATGCGCTCAGTAGTGCCAATCTCGCTGGCAATGCCACAGAGTCTGTGTCAATCAATACGTTGGTTCAGGGTGTCAACAGCAGTGGCACGATTCGCATTGCCCCGGGCCAAACCACCAGTAACGCCTTCATCATGCCGATCGACGACTTTACTGTTGATGGTGTGGATAAGACGTTCCAACTGAATCTCCAAGCTGGCAGTGGCTACACCCTCGATCCGAGCGCGTCTACAGCCACGATCACCATTAAGGACGATGACGTAGCCGGCATCATGATCGTGCAGGCGGGCGAGCGCACCATGGCCGTGGAGGGAGCACCGGCCTCCCAATTCCAGGTTTGTTTGCTGAGCCAACCAACCAGCACGGTCACGCTTCAACTAGCAGACATCAGTACTGTTGCCTCCGGGCAAAGCGGAACACCAATTAGCCAGTTGACAATTAACAACCCAACGCTGACATTCACCAAAGACAATTGGAATGTGCTGCAGGTTGTCAATGTTGTAGCCAATGACGATAATAGGATTGAGGATGGAACAGGTTCACGCCTCAATACGGGAATTCATACCGGCCAGATTCAATACACCTTCACAAGCAATGACACCAATTACGCTTCTGCGGGCAAAGCCGACAACCATTTCACCAAGACCCGACAAGACATTGATATCCTCGATCGCCCTCTGGATCCAGCTACCTACCAAGGCCTCGATCAGGCCCTAACAACCTTAATGGATGGCCTCAACGCCTTGAGCTTGCCGATGGTGGGCAACCTGAAGGGCAAAGTGGGCCTGGGTTTTAATGAGTTTCTCGATAAGCTGATTGATTCGATTCGCACCACGCCACAACTAACCAGCAAAAAACTTGAAAAGCTTTTAAAGGATTCAATCGGCGTTGGCATTACTGTCGACATGACCATGGATACGCAGGGCCTTGCTATCAGCTTTGGAATTCAAGATCAATATGCCCTCTATTCCATTCCCCTCGCTGCCGATTTTGCTATCCCAGCCTTTGGCTTTCAAACCAAAGGAGCGATCGACGGTACATTTAACTACGCAGCCGTCCTTAAAATGGGCGTTGATAAGCAGAAAGGGTTTTATTTAGATACCAATAATACTACCTTTACAGCCAATTACAAAACAGGGCTTTCTGACAACTTTAGCCTTACTGGTGGCCTGGGTTACCTGCAGCTCGACGCGGTGAACAAAGCTAGCCCCCATACCGGGAGCAATGGTGCCTCCATGGCGGGGCTTACTGGTGAGAAAACGGGGATGGATGCAAGTTTCACCCTAACTCTGAACTCGCCCTATACAAGCAATGCAGCTTCACCCTTTAATGTTGCAACCAAGGTTGATGTTTCCAAGCTACTCAGCACAAATTTCAGCAACCTGTTTCAATATTCATTTAGTGGCAATGCGGCCCTTTCGCTTGGGGTCACAACATCAGTTGGCGGCAGCTCGGTAATTCCCTCCTTTAGCTTCGACCTCTCAAGCATCATGCCCCTATTTGATTATACAAATAAACCAGATGAACCAACTAGTGCGCAGGCGCAAGCAAGCAATATCTTTTTTGATAACATAAAGCTAGACATGGGCAGCTTCGTAACAGGCTTGATCCGCCCATCGATTGCCGCAATTGATGGAATTCTAAAGCCGATTTATCCGATCATTAATGCCCTCTATGCGGATACCTATGTGTTTTCAAAGCTTGGCATTGCCAGTGCCTTCGATGGAAACGGTGATGGCAAAGCAAGCACGATTGAACTGGCAAGATTTACTGCCAACCTAATTGCCAGGCTGAACCCTGGCAATCCAAAAGCCCTCCAATTAGTTCAAAGTATCGACAATACAATTGAATTCTGCGACACCCTAAAAGGCGTAATAGACCTGATGGGCGAATTAAGCAGCATGTCAAAAGATGAATCATACACCATCGATTTTGGCAGCTACACCCTGCCAAACTTTAACGCATCATCTGACAATCTAGCAGATTCCACAAACAACAAAGATGTTAACAATCAATCGGGAACACTTGCATCTAGCCAGTCGACTAGCAATGCGGCCAAGAACAAAACTGGCCGGGGTGCCAAACTCAGTCAAGTTTTTAATAATCTCAAAGATCTTGGTTTCCAAATTCCCCTAATAGAGGATCCCGCCAATATCATTAAATTGTTGTTTGGACAAAACGTTGATCTATTTACTTGGCAACTACCCAGCACAGGCCTTTCTTCCAGTGTGGAGAAGGTTTTCCCAATCTACGGAGCCCTTTATGGCGTGATGAGGGGAGGTTATGGCATGTCTACCGACCTGAGCTTTGGCTTTGATACGGCTGGCATTCAACAATGGTCAAGAGGTGGCTTCAACCTCAAGGACAGTTACCAAGCCCTTGATGGTTTTTATGTTGCCACAGGCAGACCGCAATTAACGTTCGAAGCCCTTATGGAAGCAGGCCTTGGACTTGGGGGCAATGGTATCCGAGTCGATATGACTGGTGGTCTTTTAGGTACTGCCGAATTTGAATTACTAGATCCAGGTGGGGTGTCTGGCACATCCGATGGCAAGCTGCGAGGATCCGAAATTGCTGCCAATATTACTAACCCGCTGAATCTATTCCAATTGACGGGGCAAATTGCCGCTGTTCTCAAGGCGCAAGCGCAGATTGGAATTGACGCTGGCACGTTTACCTATTGGATGACGGTGTGGAAGCAGCGGCTAGCCACCATTCCGATCTTTAAATTTGGCATTGGCGGTTCCTACGGCAGTGGCCAGGCCTCCAACAGCTACCTGCAAGGATCAACCGTCTTCTTTGATGGTAATTTCAACGGCATCATTGATCCCGGTGAACCCACCGCCATCACCTCGCAAGAGGATGGCAGCTATTCGCTTGAAATTGATAATCGCACCTTTGATACCAACCACAACGGCACGATCGATTCAGAAGAGGGCATGCTGGTGGTTTATGGCGGCGTTGATTCCGTTAGCCAGGCACCCATCAGAACACCCTTTGTCGCCCCCTATGGGGCGATGGTCACCCCCCTAACCTCCCTCTATGCCTATAGTTTAATCATTGCGAAGGATAAGCCTGGCTTTAGTGAAGATGCCGTGAAGGCCAAAATCCAGGAATTCTTCTTGCTAGGCAACTACGATTTTCTCAATCGTGACCCCGAAGGGGATTTACTCCAGGCTGAAACAGCAGATGGCAACTCCTCTTTCTTCCTAACTGCTGAGCAAAAGGTTACCGCCAAGAATGCCTATATGGCCCATATCAAGCTGCATTTAGCATCCTATTATCTTGAAACACTGGGTGAGAATGTTCTTCCGAACATCTTCCCTAATGATTTACCCAATAAGCTGAGGCTAAACAAGGAACTTTACTCCCAAATCATTGCTTACATCGAAGCAACCGATGCCCAAGATCCAACTGGCTCCAAGCTTACGATTTCAACCTTCAACACTATTTTCTCGGCGATTGCAGATGGCATGGTCGCCTATATCAGCCAAGCCACTACCGATCAGCGGAGTATCGCCACTGTGAAGTCCTTGCTTACCAACATTGCCAGCCGCAGTGAACTAGCCTTTAATGAGCTAGATGGGATTGCCAAAGCCTATGAAGGTAGGGCCTTCTTCGATAAGGTCAACGAAGTCAAATCGGCAATATTTGCTGGCATTACTAGTGAGATGACCAGCGCCATTAATCTCTATCAGGCATCGCCAGCCATCCCCATGCTGGCCAATGGTGCCAGGTTTGATCCCACTAATCCCATCTCATTCAAGCAGAAGTCAACGCGCCTAGCGCCAGACCCCTTGGTGAAAATGAACGATACCATGATTGACTTTAAGGCTATTCTTAACCCAGGTAGTTCCCGCACCTCCCTTGGTTTTGACCTCAAAGCCGTAGGTAGTTCCCTGCTAAATGAGCTCGACCCGGACAAAACCGGTGTCCAGAAAAGCAATAAGCAATTATCCTATTTCATTATTGATGATCTTACAGGCATTAAAACTCCCTTTCTCTATGACCCCGTAGAGGGTGTGGGCGCTCGTTTCTATGATTTAAAAGGTTCAGGCATGGCCGACTTTGTCCACCTTCACTATGTGGATGGCAAACTTGGTGACATGGATGGGGTCAAGGGAACCATTTCCGACCCATCCTCTGCCGCAGTGGTTGATTCTACGCCTACCTTGCACCTTGTAAATCCCAATACATTGCAAATAGGCGACATCAGCATCACTGTTGATACCGCCCTGTTCGTATCACTGACCCTAAAATCAAACTCAGCTGATCTCAATGAAATCGGTTATTTGGTCCTCAATTCAGCTGATGATCCCAATAGCGTCTCGCTTGCGGATCTGCTCAGCAAGGGTCAAATTCTGTTCAGTTCCTTGGCTACGGCATCGAACCTTTCCTTGGGTTCCACGCTTCTGAGCCGCGATCTTCAGATTACCAATAATCAGAAGATTCTATGCTTTGAAACCAAGGGCACTACTTTGCAGCAACTGGCTGTTGGCAAAACAAATCTTGCCGCCTTAGGGAGCCAGTTCCAATTCCTCACTTGGAGTGCCCAAGAGGGCAGCAAAACGGCCAACCTTAATTCCAATAGTGGTCTCTCAATCGAGCTCAATCTCAACAACTCAGCGCCGGGCTTGAATGCCCTGATCTCCTGTGACCAGTCCTTTGCCCCCGTACTCAATACCACCGCCTTAGCAGATAATCTTCTTAATGGGTCATTATCGTATAACCGCGAAGCGAGTTTTAATTCTAGCGTTGGTTTCTACCAGGTCCTCGATCGCAATGGCTCCCTCTACGATTCCGTTACTGGTCGCACCCTCGATCCCACCGCTTTACTCGCTGCTGATCAAGCCCGCTACAGGGAATTGGCCCTGAGTGAGGCCAATCGGGCTTCGGCCCTCGATGGGATCGCCACAACCAATCGCCAATTAGTCCAGAAGGAGTTCAGTGTGGCAGGTGGGGCCTACTATGCCCCCTTCGCCATTGTTGCCAGTACCCAACAAACCTATTTCGCCTTTGCTGCCGCCAACACCGATGGAGTCAACCACTTCAAGATGATGGGCGCCAATGTCTTTGGGTTAGAAGATATTTATGGCGGCGGTGATCGGGATTACAACGATCTACTTGTGGGCATTAACGTTAAAAGTTATGTTCCTGTCTAAGCGGCGGCAGCACATAGCCCATGCCCCTTGCTCCTTAGGAGCCACTGATGGAAGCCATGCCATTGGCATCAAACGTGGCGCGCCCAAGCTGCAGTGTGGCTGCTGCAGCTTTACGGCAGTAGTGCATAGAATAGTCATAGGGGATTGGCCTCAGCTATTTTTATCTGATGTCTCAAATTAATTTTTGGCATTGATTCGCATGGATCCATTGCTGCCAAATGTGCCCTACTTGGCGCGGTTTTGCTTGCCTCGCCTTACTCCATTGTTATTGTGCCTATCCCTGCTTAGCAGCTGCTCCATTCAGAGCTCCAATAGTCCATCCCAGTCCCCGTTGAAGTCGAGCAGCGGCCCCGCCATGGGAACCGGGCCCAGTCCCGTGGAGAGGGGGTCTGGCCTGGTTTCCGTGCCCAGTCCCCTCCTGAAGGGCCGCGCCTTTGTTTCAAAACCAGATCCCCGGGCGAATGGCCCCGTCCCAGTTTCCGTTTCAGGTCCCCTGCCAGTCGTTGGCGTGGCGATTGCCCTGGCCTATTGCCGCCAATTCAGGCGCGCCAAGGCGAAAAGGAGGGAACATCCTTCTGTCAAAGAGATCCCCTAAGTCCGCTGCCTTGAACCCATTCCTGGGACAATCATCCCCAGTCCCAGGGCCCCAACAACCGATCTAACGATGGGCTAAAGACCCTGAAATGGCCGTGGATCAGCGACCACTGAGGGCTGGTTCCGGTTTGGAGCTCGCTGCATCCGGCGCCGATGCGATGCCATTGGCAGCCGCGCGGTTGCGATCACCCTTCACCTTGATGCCGCCGGTGATTGAACGCACCGCCAACATGGCAGTGGCTTCCTCATCACTGCGCACCGCACTGTCCACAGGCTTGTAGCTGGCGGGAGCCAGGGCATTGCCGCGCAGGACAGATCCCAGGGTGAGGAAGGTGAGCTTGAGCTGCTGCCAGGGGTTCATCATCACCACCCGCTTGTAGAGGTAGCTATCGAAGGTGAGGCGCTGCACATCTTTGTCATCGCACATCTCTACGAAGGCTTCGCGGGCCGCATCATTGCGATAGAAAATGTTCTGCAGCAGCTCCAGCACCTTATAAGTAGCGCCGTATTGGCGATCCCACTTCTTGATGTACACCTTGAGATCGGCCTCGGTTGGCACGCTCTGGCCCTTGCGGCTGGCCGCCACAATCTGTTCGGCGCACATGCGGCCACTCTTGGCGGCGAAATAGATGCCCTCGCCCGAACTCTTGGTGACATAGCCAGCGGCATCACCCACCAGTGCCATGCGGCCCACCACCCGGCGGGGCCGGGGATGCTCGGGGATCGGATGGGCTTCCACCTTGATGACTTCGCCATTCAGCAGGCGCTTCTTGGCCCGCTCACGGATGCCTTCCTGCAGACCCTTGATCAGGGATTGGTTCTCCTGCATCGTGCCGGTGCCAACCGCCACGTGGTCGTATTTGGGGAACACCCAGGCGTAGAAATCGGGGGACACATCGGTGCCCACATACATTTCAGCCAGGCTTTCGTAATACTTCATCTCTTCTGGCGGCAGCTTGATGCGCTCCTGGAAGGCGATCGCCACGTTGTAGTCGCCCGCATCCATCGCCTTGGCGACGCGGCTGTTGGCCCCATCGGCGCCGATGATCAGATCGACGGCCAGTTCCTTGGCAACGCCGGTGGCTTCTCCAGCGCTGTAATCGGTGTAATGGAGGGTGTAGGGCCCCTGGCGTTTGGTGCCCGTATCGATTTTGGTGACCAGGCCATTCACCAGATGGGCACCCAGCTCGGCGGCCCGGTTGCGCAGGAAGGCATCCATCACCTCGCGGCGACACATGCCGATGTATTCATCCTGATTTTCCAGGTTGATATCCACCTCGCGGTTGGAGGGGGAAATCATCTTCATATTGCGTACTTTGCGATCAATGATCGATTCCGGCAGATCGAACTCATCAACCATGCAGAGGGGAATGGCGCCACCACAGGGTTTGGCGTTGTCGAGTTTTCGCTCGAAAATCCAGGTTTCAATCCCGGCCTTGGCCAGAACTTCTGCAGCACAGGAACCGCTTGGGCCGCCGCCCACCACTGCGACACGCAACATCTTGAAACCGGTGTCCCGGAAAGCATCTTTGGCCTGAAGCTAACACCACAAGCCTGATGCCGGCTGGCGCCAGGGCCCTTCTGATTAATGTGGGCCAGACTGCCTCGACCCATCCGGGTTGGCTGTCAAGCTCCCGCCCGTGCGCCACCCCACCTCCAGCTCCCGCCGTCCCAACCGAACCAGCGTTGGGGCCACGGGAAGCGGCGGGGTGGACATCCCGGTCGCGCGCCGAACCCCCCTCGGCCCGCCCCAGCGCCGCATCCGCTTTCGCCAGTCCCTGCTGACGGCAGCGCTGTTGCTGGCTGGCAGCGCCTCCCTGGCCTGGCTGTTTCGCGAGCCGATCAAACGTCAACTGGCCCCGCCACCGGTGCGGGGCCTCAACGTGCGCCAGGGGCTCGATGGGCGCCTCCTGGGGCATTTCCCCTACCCCGAAGCCCGCGCCAGCGACCTGGTGGATGCCGCCCCCGGCATTGCCCTGCACCGGGAGGCCGCAGGCGCCTTCCTGGCCATGCAGCGGGCCGCCGCCGCCGATGGGGTCTCCCTGCGGCTGCTCAGTGGCTTCCGCTCGATCGAGCTGCAGAAGCACCTGTTCTTTGATGTGGGCTCGGAGCGAAACCAGAGCGCCGAGCAACGGGCCCGGGTCAGCGCCCCGCCCGGCTTCTCCGAGCACAGCACCGGCTACGCCCTCGATGTCGGCGATGGCGCCAATCCCGGCACCAACCTCAGCCAGAGCTTTGAGGCCACCCCGTCCTATGGCTGGTTGGTGCAGAACGCCAACCGCTACCACTTCAGCCTCTCCTTCCCCGCCGGCAACAGCCAAGGGGTGAGCTACGAACCCTGGCACTGGCGCTTTGAAGGAACCGCAGAGGCCTTGAAACTGTTTGAGCCCGCCCACCGGCTGGCCCCCTGACCTGGCTGCGTGGATGCCCTGATGCCGTCAAGCGGCTAACCCTGGGCTTGCCCCCACTTTGCTCCAGAACCAACAGATCGCAGCGCAGAGCGCTGCAAACGCCCCTGCCCCCGGACCCCGGCGTGCCCCCAAGCCGCCATCGCCCCTGAATCCCGCCTTGGCACCGCCCACCCCGATCGTCCCCGAACTGCTGGCCCCGGCCGGGTGCTGGCCGTCCCTGCGGGCCGCAGTCGCCAATGGCGCCGATGCGGTCTATTTCGGCGTGGAGGTGCTGAACGCCAGGCTGCGGGCCGACAACTTCCAGGCCGCTGACCTGCCGGAGGTGATGGACTGGCTGCACCGCCGGGGGGTGCGCGGGTTCCTGACCCTGAACGTGCTGGTGTTCCCGGGCGAACTGGCCGCCGCCGCCGAACTGGTGCTGCAGGCGGCCGCTGCCGGCGTCGATGCCCTGATCGTGCAGGACATCGGCCTGGCTCGCCTGGCCCGCCAGCTGGCCCCCGAGCTGGCCCTGCACGGCTCCACCCAGATGTCGATCACCAGTGCCGCCGGGGTCGTCCAGGCCGCCGAACTGGGCTGCGAGCGGGTGGTGCTGGCCAGGGAATTGGGCCTCAAGGACCTGGGCCGGCTGCAGCAGCAGCTGGAGCAGCGCGGTTGCGCCATGCCGCTGGAGGTGTTCGTGCATGGGGCCCTGTGTGTGGCCTATTCGGGCCAGTGCCTCACCAGCGAAGCCCTGGGCCAGCGCAGTGCCAACCGCGGTGAGTGCGCCCAGGCCTGCCGGCTGCCCTACCAGCTGATCGTGGATGGGGTGGAGCGGGACCTTGGCGAGCAGCGCTACCTGCTCTCACCCCAGGACCTGGCCGCCTGGGAGCTCCTGGGCGAGCTGGCCGCCGTTGGCATCGCCAGCCTCAAGATCGAGGGGCGCCTCAAGGAGGCCAGCTACGTGGCAGCCGTGACCCAGGCCTATCGGCAGGGGCTGGATGCCCTGGCACCCGCCCCCGGCAGCCCCCAGGCCGACCTCAAGACCGCCGTCACGACCGCCGTCACGGCCGACCGCATTGCCGACCGCACGGCAGCCATCAGGGCCGACGGCTCCCCGAGCCAGCTCCCCCCTGGCCGCCAGGCCCCCATCGCGCCTCTGGCGCCGGAGCAGGTGCGTCGGCGCCTGGAGTTGAGCTTTTCGCGGGGCCTGGGCACGGGCTGGCTGAAGGGCGTGGATCACCGCCAGTTGGTGCATGGGCGCTGGAGCAAAAAACGGGGCCCCTGGCTGGGCCGGCTGGAGCGGGTTGAGGCCGGCGGCTGGCTGGTGCTGGCCGCCGCCGTCCCCCTGAAGGCCGGCGATGGCCTGGTGCTGGAGGGGACCTGCAGCGATCCCCTGCATGCCCCCCGGGAGGTGGGCGGCCGGGTGATGGCCCTGCAACAGCGCCCCGGGAGCCTGGTCGCCCTGCGGCTGGGTCCGGGCCGCATCGATCTGGGCGGCCTGCGGCGCGGCAGCCCCTGCTGGCTCACCAGCGATCCCCAGCTGGAAAGCCAGCTCCAGAAGCTGGCCCAGGCGCCGGCACCGGAACGGCCCCAGAGCCTGGATCTGCGGGTCAGCGGCGCCCTGGGAGAACCGCTGCGGCTGGAGGTCATGGCAATCGCCGGAGGCGCCATCCCACCCTGCTCAGTGACCTCGGCCAGCCCCCTGGAGGCGGCCAGCGGCGCTGGCCTCGATCGCCCGCGGCTCGAGCAGCAGCTGGGGCGGCTGGGGGG
Organism: Synechococcus sp. UW140; assembly: GCA_943370565.1. Taxonomy (GTDB): domain Bacteria; phylum Cyanobacteriota; class Cyanobacteriia; order PCC-6307; family Cyanobiaceae; genus BAIKAL-G1. The sequence continues at coordinate 52,704 of CALRRL020000001.1, forward strand.
CACCCCCTGGCAGCTGGGCCGGCTGGACATCGCCCTCGATCCAGGCCTGTTCCTGCCGGTGGCCCAGCTCAATGCCCTGCGGCGCCAGCTGGTGGAGGCTCTCGCGCCAGCCAGGGGCCTTCCCCCGGCGACGCCGGGCACCAGCGTTCCGGCCGCCGAGCCGCCGCCTGGCCCCGGCCCTGGCGCCATCGGACAAGACGCCGACCGGCGTCTGCAGATCGCCGCTGCCCTGCAGGCCCTGATGCCCCGCAGCGCGGCCCCGGATCCGCAGGCCGGGGGCCGGCCCGGCGCCGGGCCGCCAGGCGAGCCCACCCTCACGGTGCTGGTGCGCAGCCTGGAGCAGCTTGAAGCCCTGGTGGCCCAACCGATCCACCGGGTGGTGGTCGACATCGAACATCCGGCCCAGCTGCGCCAGGCCGTGGTGCTGGGGCGGGGCCGCTGGCCCGGGGGCCTGTGGCTGGCGGGCCAGCGCATCTGCCGGCCCGATGAACGCTGGAGCCTGGAGCCCCTGCTGCGGGCCCGGCCGGATGGCTACCTGGTCCGCAACGCCGACCAGCTCGAACGGCTCAGCCTGGAGGCCCCCTGCATCGGCGATTTCAGCCTGAATGTGGCCAACCCGCTGACGGCGACCTGGTTGCTGGAGCGCTGGGGCCTGGAGCGGATCACCGCCAGCTACGACCTGGCCCTCGACCAGCTGCTTGAGCTGGTGGCGGGCTGCCCGGCAGACCGCGTCGAGCTGACCCTTCACCAGCACATGCCCCTGTTCCACATGGAACATTGCCTGTTTTGCGCCTTCCTCTCCGAGGGGCATGACCACAGCGATTGCGGCCGCCCCTGCGAACGCCACCAGGTGCTGTTGCGCGATCGCAGTGGCACGGAACACCCCTTGCGGGCTGACCTGGGCTGCCGCAACACCCTGTTCAACGGCAAGGCCCAGACCGGGGCCGAGGCCATCCCCCAGCTGTTGCGCGCCGGGCTGCGCCACTACCGCATCGAGCTGCTGCAGGACAGCGGCGCCGATGCCCAAAGGCGCGTCGCGCTCTACCTTGAGGCCCTGGCCGGCCAGCGCTCAGGCCGGCAGGTGTGGCAGCAGGAACAGCTCGACAGTCGCCTGGGTGTCACCCGCGGCAGCCTCAACCGCCGGGATGGATAGAGCACTGCGATAGCATGGATTGATCAGACCAGCAGCCAAGGGGTTGTCTGATCGGCCGGCTTCGGCCCTTCCCCAGCGACAGCTTTTTGTCGCAGCTCGAGCGTCCCGCTCGGGTGTTGCCGTTCCGATCCCAGACCACCGACCTCACCCCACGCGGGTTACGTCCGATTCCATCAAGCCTTACCGAGAGATCCATCATGAGCGGCGAACACAAGGGCGCCCCGATTCGCAACATTGCGATCATTGCCCACGTCGACCACGGCAAAACCACCCTGGTCGATGCCCTGCTGAGCCAGTCCGGCATTTTCCGTGATGGCGAGGCCGTGCCCACCTGCGTGCTGGACTCCAACGATCTGGAGCGCGAGCGCGGCATCACAATTCTGTCTAAAAATACGGCGGTTGATTACAACGGCATCCGCATCAACATTGTGGATACCCCCGGCCACGCCGACTTCGGCGGCGAGGTGGAGCGGGTGCTCGGCATGGTGGACGGCTGCCTGCTGATCGTGGACGCCAACGAGGGTCCCATGCCCCAGACCCGTTTCGTGCTCAAGAAAGCCCTGGAGAAGGGTCTGCGGCCGATCGTGTTCGTGAACAAAATCGATCGGGCCCGGGTGGACCCGGAACAGGCCGTCGACAAGGTGCTGGACCTGTTCCTGGAACTGGGCGCCGACGACGACCAGTGTGATTTCACCTACTTGTTCGGCAGCGGCATGGGGGGCTACGCCAAGCCCACCATGGCCACCGAGAGCGACACGATGAAGCCGCTCTTCGACGCGATCCTGCGCCACGTGCCGGCCCCGATCGGCGATCCGGAGAAGCCCCTGCAGCTCCAGGTCACCACCCTCGACTACTCCGACTTCCTGGGTCGGATCATGATCGGCCGCATCCACAACGGCACGATCCGGGCCGGCCAGAGCGCCGCCCTGATCCGCGACGACGGCAGCATCAAGCGGGGCCGCATCAGCAAGCTGCTCGGCTTCAAGGGGCTGTCCCGGGTGGAAATCGACGAGGCCCGCGCCGGCGATCTCGTGGCCGTGGCTGGTTTTGACGAGGTGAACATCGGCGAAACGATCGCCTGCCCCGATCACCCCGAGGCCCTGCCGCTGATCAAGGTGGATGAACCCACCCTGCAGATGACCTTTGTCGTCAACGACTCGCCGTTTGCCGGCAAGGAAGGCAAGTTCGTCACCAGCCGCCAGCTGCGCGATCGCCTGCAGCGGGAACTGCTCACCAACGTGGCCCTGCGGGTGGAAGACACCGATTCCCCCGACCGCTTCTCGGTCAGCGGCCGCGGCGAACTGCACCTGGGCATCCTGATTGAAACGATGCGCCGCGAGGGCTACGAGTTCCAGGTGTCCCAGCCCCAGGTGATCTTCCGCACGATCGATGGCACCCCCAGCGAACCGTTCGAAATGCTGGTGATGGATGTGCCCGAGGAATCGGTGGGTGGTTGCATCGAGAAGCTGGGCATCCGCAAGGGCGAGATGCAGAACATGGAAACCACCAGCGACAACCGCACCCTGCTGGAATTCGTGGTGCCCTCCCGGGGCCTGATCGGCTTCCGTGGTGAGTTCATCCGCGCCACCCGCGGCGAAGGGATCATGAGCCATTCCTTCCTGGATTACCGGCCCATGCAGGGCGATCTGGATGCCCGTCGCAACGGCGTGCTGATCTCGTTTGAGGAAGGCACGGCCACCTTCTACGCCCTCAAGGGCGCTGAAGATCGCGGCCAGTTCTTCATCAGCCCCGGCACCAAGGTCTACAAGGGCATGATCGTCGGCGAGCACAACCGGCCGCCCGATCTCGAGCTCAACGTCTGCAAGGCCAAGCAGGTCACCAACATCCGCTCGGCCGGCGCGGAGGTGCTCGACACCCTGCAGGCCCCGATGCAGATGACCCTGGAGCGGGCCCTGGAATACATCGGCCCCGACGAGATGCTGGAAGTCACCCCCGAATCGATCCGTCTGCGCAAGCTGCCCGCCAAGAAGGTCGCCAAGCGCTGATGCCCTGGGGCCTGCTAAACGGGGCCCCTTTGTTGTGAGCACGCCTGTCCCGGCTCCGGCTGGGACAGGCGTTGTTTTTTGAACGGAGGGATGGCTGAGCTGGGTCTTGGTTGAACAGGATCTTGTCTGAAAGAGATTTCGTCTGAACGAGGTTTTGTTCTTAACGAACAAATCGAGTGGGCAGAACGACTCGGCGAATCGAGTGGGAAGATCAATTGGGCGGATGGGGTGAACAGAGGCTCCAGCCCATGCCGCCTTCAGCCCCACTGACACGGGGGCCAGGCTCCAACCCTGGGCTGCCTCAGCCCCACCAATCCAGCCGCAGACCTCCCAGCCGCAAGGCTGCCTGGGTGAGAGCCTTCAGCCGAAACGCTCACAACCCGGATCTCAAGCCTGGATCCCCTTCGGCCCCAAATCCCCCCAGCGCGTACCGTCCCCGGAAAGCTCTCCTGGGTGCGAGAGGCTCCAGACCCCACCCCCCATCGCCGCCCCTTGCCGGCCCAACCCTTGTCAAGCGAACCCGATTCCGGTGGGCCCGACCAGGGCGACGGCGGCCTGGAGGCCGACCCCCGGCTGGCCGACGCCATTGCCCTGTTCAACCAGGGCGAGTGGTACGCCTGCCACGACCGGCTGGAGGACCTCTGGCACCAGTGCCAGGGCCCCGATCGCCAGGCCCTCCAGGGCCTGCTGCAGGTCGCCGTGGCCCAGCTGCACCTGGACCGGGGCAACCAGCGCGGCGCCACCATGCTGCTCGGCGAGGGCCTGGGTCGGCTCAAGCCCTATGGCCGCTGCGCCCTGGGCCTGGACCTGGGCCCCCTGCTGGCCGCCCTGAGCCTGCGGCTCCAGGCCCTGCAACAGGGGCAGGAGCCCAGCATTGATCCCCTTCCCTGGCTGGGGGCGCCCCAGGGTTGACGCCTAGATTGGCCGCCATTGCGGCGATGGCTCCCGGGTTGAACGCACTCTTGGCCGCAGCCCAGGGCTGGCGGCGTTCCTTTTCCTGGCTGGTGCTGGCCCTGGGCCCAGGGAGCCTGGTCCTGGCGCCGCCGCTGCCGGCCAACGCCCTGCCGGTTTCAGCTAGCCCCACCAGCGGCCAGGGGGCGGTCGTCCCGGCGACTGCCAACCAGGGCCCTGGGCGCCCCACGATCCCCACGGGTCTGGTCAGCATCGAATCGGACATCCAGCGGGCCGACCAGGCCACCGGGGTGATCACGGCCACGGGCAATGTGCGCATCCTTTACCCCGACAAGGGCGTAATGGCCACGGCCCGCCAGGCCCAGTACTTCAGCCGTGAAGGCCGGGTGGTGCTCAGTGGGGATGTGGATGTGGTCCAGCAGGATGGCAACCGGCTGCGGGCCGAGCAGGTGGTGTATCTGGTGGGCGCCCAACGGGTCACGGCCCTCCCCGCCACCAACCAGCAGGTGCTGAGCCGCCTGCGGCTGATCACCAGCGCCAGGCCCGCCTCCCCGGCCCCTGCCACCGCCAACCCCGGGGCCGGGGCGGCGGCCAACCGGCCAGTCAGCCCGGCGGTGGCCCCATGAGCTTGGCGCTGCACCAGGTCACCCTCACCATCGCCGGCCGTCCCCTGGTGAAGGGGGTCAGCCTCGATCTGCAAGCCGGCGAAGTGGTGGGGCTGCTGGGTCCCAATGGCGCCGGCAAAACCACCACCTTCAACCTGGTCACGGGCCTGCTGCGCCCGGATGCCGGCACCGTGCTGCTCGATGGCCTTCCCGTTCAGGCCCTGCCCATGCCCCAGCGGGCCCGGCTGGGGATCGGCTATCTGCCCCAGGAAGCCAGCGTCTTCCGCCAGCTGAGCGTGCGCGACAACCTCAGCCTGGCCCTGCAGCAAAGCGGCGTCGGCCAGAGCCAGCGCCGCCTGCGGCTGGAGCAGCTGGTGGATGAATTCCAGCTGGGGGCCTTCCTGCATCGCCTCGGTTACCAGCTCTCCGGCGGTGAACGGCGCCGCTGTGAAGTGGCCCGGGCCCTCGCCGTTGGCGTTCAGGGGCCGCGCTATCTGCTCCTCGACGAGCCCTTTGCCGGGGTGGATCCCCTGGCGGTGTCCGACCTGCAGGAGCTGATCGGCACCCTGCGCCAACGGGGCATGGGGGTGTTCATCACCGACCACAACGTGCGCGAAACCCTGGCGATCACCGATCGGGCCTACATCCTCACCGACGGCAGCATCCTGGCGGCAGGCAGCTCCGAGCAGCTGGCCAGCGATCCGATGGTGCGCCGCCATTACCTCGGCGAGGGCTTCCGGCTATGACCAAAACCAGCGCAGGCGCCCACGGCCGCCAGGGGGAAGGCCCCCCCGATTCCGGCTTCAGCAGCCCGCCCGCCCCAGACCAGGCCCCGGCCAGCGGGGCCCATGGAGGCCCTGTCCGATCGCAGCCAGGCGGGCCCGGACGCCGCAACCGGCCGACCCCAGCAGCAACCCTGGCGTCGCTGCTGGAGGGTCTCGGTCGCTTGCCGGGCCAACTGCAACGCCAGTGGGGTCGGCTGCCGTTGATGGATCGCTGGCTGGCGTCCGAATTGCTCGGCCCGCTGCTGTTTGGCGTGGCCGCCTTCACCACCGTCTCCCTCTCGGTCGGGGTGGTGTTCGAGCTGGTGCGCCGGGTCTCCGAATCGGGCCTGCCGGTCACGGCCGCCTTCCAGGTGCTGCTGCTGCGGCTGCCGAGCTTCCTGGTGCTGTCATTCCCGATGGCCACCCTGATGGCCACCCTGCTGGCCTACAGCCGCCTCTCGAGCACCAGCGAACTCACCGCCCTGCGCAGCATCGGTGTGGCCACCTGGCGCATGGTGGTGCCCGCCCTGGTGGTGGCGGCCCTGATGAGTGGCCTCACCTTTGTGTTCAACGATGTGATCGTGCCGCGGGCGAATCTGGCCGCCTCAATCACCTTCGATCGGGCCCTGGGGCGGGCCCTCTCCTCAGAGCGGGGCAAGGATGTGGTGTACTCCCGCTTTGGCACGATCCAGGGCAACGATCCGGCCGCTCCCGCGAAGGAGGGGCTCGCCCAGCTCTTCTACGCCCAGGAATTTCGCGACGGCGTGATGGTGGATGTCACGGTGCTGGATTTTTCCCACCAGGGCCAGCAGCAGATCATGACCGCCCAGAAGGGAATCTGGAATGAGAAGCGCAGCCTCTGGGAATTTCTCAACGGCCGCATTGTCAATATCAACCCCGCCGATAACACCACCACCTCAGCCCAGTTCGATCGCTACTTCTATCCCTTCACCTCGGCCCCGATCCAGGTGGCCAAGCTGCCAAGCAATGCCGAAGAAATGACCGCAGCCCAGGCGATCAAGGCAGAGCAGTTGCTGGAGCAGGCCGGCGACGAGAAGGAGGCGCGCCGCCTGCGCGTGCGCATCCAGGAGAAATTCGCCTTCCCCTTCATCAGCCTGGTGTTTGGCCTGATCGGCAGCAGCCTGGGGGTGCGGCCCAATTCGCGCACCAGCCGCAGCCAGGGTTTTGGCATCAGCGTGCTGCTGATTTTTGGCTACTACCTGATGTCGTTCATCTTCAGCTCCCTGGGGGTGAAAGGCACCCTGTTCCCGATCCTGGCGGCCTGGATGCCGGTGTGGATCGGCCTGGGCGGCGGCCTGCTGCTGTTACGCCAGGCCAGCCGTTAGGCCGGATCGCCCCCTTCGCCCGGCCATGGCTTGCCAAACTGGCTGCCACTGACCTTGCGCTCGAGCGGTGCCGATTTCCCTGACCGACCCGGTGCTAGGCCTGGGCCTGGCTGCCTTTGCCCTGTTGCTGCTGGCCCTGCCCCTGGCCTTCTGGGGGCTGAGCAGCTCCCTGGCCCAGACCGATGGCCCGGTCCTGGGCCTGGCCACGGCAACAGCCGGCCCTCCGCAGGCCGGCCTGACCCTGCAGGGCGGCCTGCCCCAGGCGAGCGCCAACGGCGGCCTGGTGCGCCTGCTGGTGGCCAGTGCCAACCTGGCCCTCACCGCCCAGCTGGTGCTGCGCTGGTGGCAGTCGGGCCATTTCCCGATCAGCAATCTCTACGAATCGCTCTGCTTCCTCGCCTGGGCCTGCACCCTCACCCAGCTGCTGGTGGAACGGGCCTGGCCCTCGGCCCTGGTGCCGGCCTCGGCCACACCCATGGGCCTCGGTTGTGTGGCCTTCGCCAGCTTCGCCCTGCCCGACCAGCTCCAGGCCGCCTCACCCCTGGTGCCGGCCCTGCGCTCCAGCTGGCTGGTCATGCATGTCAGCGTGATCATGGTCAGCTATGCCGCCCTGCTGGTGGGCTCCCTGCTCTCCCTGGCCGTGCTGTTCACCGACCGGGGCCAGGCCCTGGAGGTGCGCAGCAGCTCGATCGGCAGCGGCGGATACCGCCAGGGCGTGATTGCCACCGGCCCCGCTGGAAGCCCCAGTCCCGCCCTGCGCCTGCAGAGCGCTGCCATCGGCGTGGGCGAACAGCTCGACAGCCTCAGCTATCGCACGATCACCGTCGGGTTCCTGTTGCTCTCGGTGGGGATCGTCAGTGGTGCCGTCTGGGCCAATGAGGCCTGGGGCAGCTGGTGGAGCTGGGACCCGAAGGAAACCTGGGCCCTGATCTGCTGGCTGGTGTACGCCGCCTACCTGCACACCCGCCTCAGCCGCGGCTGGCAGGGGCGACGCCCCGCCCTGGTGGCGGTGGTGGGCCTGGTGGTGATCTGCGTTTGCTACATCGGTGTGAACCTGCTGGGCATCGGCCTGCACAGCTACGGCTGGTTCTTCGACAGCTGAGAGCCAAGCCGCGGGCCTGCCGGCTGGATGCCCCCCTGCGGGTGGCCCCGGCCTCGGCAGCCCGCCCGGCCCCAGCCAGGAGGCACCCAGCCAAGCAAAAGCCCCGGCAACCCAGATGGGCGGCCGGGGCTTTGTCTTGCAGGGGGCTGGCAGGGGAGGGGTGGGCCAGCCCAGGTGACTCAGGCCGGAACGGCGACGGGGCGGCGGCTGTTGCGGATGCCGGTGATCGCCTCGGCGTAGCTGGGCTGGTTGAACACACCCGAGCCGGACACGATCGCATTGGCACCGGCCTCAATCACCTGCCAGGCATTGCTGCCCTTGATGCCGCCGTCCACTTCGATCCAGGGATCGAGGCCGCGCTCATCGCACATGCGGCGCAGGGCCTGGATCTTCTGCACCTGGGAGGGGATGAAGCTCTGGCCCCCGAAGCCGGGGTTCACGCTCATGATCAGCACCAGATCGCAGAGCTCCAGGCAATACTCCAGGGTGTCGATCGGAGTGCCGGGGTTCAGCACGGCTCCCGCCAGCTTGCCGAGGTCCTTGATCTGGGCCAGGTTGCGGTGCAGGTGGGTGCAGGCCTCCACCTGGACGCTGATGATGTCGGCGCCGGCCTTGGCGAAGTCGGCCACGTAGCGCTCCGGCTCGACGATCATCAGGTGCACGTCCAGCGGCTTGGCCGTGACCGGCCGCAGGGCCTCGACGATCAGGGGGCCGATCGTGATGTTGGGCACGAAGCGGCCATCCATCACATCCACATGGATCCAGTCAGCGCCGGCCTCGTCGACGGCACGCACGTCCTCGCCGAGGCGGGAGAAATCGGCCGACAGGATCGACGGGGAGATCACCAGGGGCTTGGTGCTCATGGAGGGGCCACCGGGGCACAGGGCCTTTGATTGTAGGAATTGGCCCGGCAGCGTTTCCGCTGGGAGCCACTGATACAGTGAGCGGCGCTAAAAGCCCGAGAGGCCCTGCGGCTGCTGGAAGCTGCGCCGAAACTGTCCAAGCTTGCAAGCCGGTATTGCCGTCGGCCCTGTCAGCCCAACCAGCCGAGCGCCCTTCTGGCGGCGCGGCATTGCCGCTCCCCCTGCCAAAGCCCCCCACCCCCGCCGGACTGCTGTGGATCGCACCCTTATCCAGGAAATTCTCGAGGTCGTTGAGCAGGCCGCCATCGCCTCCGCCAAGCTCACCGGCCTCGGTCAGAAAGACGAGGCGGACGCCGCCGCCGTCGAAGCCATGCGCACCCGCATGGGCGCCATTCAGATGAAAGGCCGCATCGTCATCGGCGAGGGCGAGCGGGACGAAGCGCCCATGCTCTACATCGGCGAGGAAGTGGGCAGCGGCACCGGCCCTGGCGTTGACTTCGCCGTGGACCCCTGCGAAGGCACCAACCTCTGCGCCAACAGCCAGCGCGGCTCCATGGCGGTGCTGGCCGCCTCCGACCGCGGTGGCCTGTTCAACGCCCCCGACTTCTACATGAAGAAACTGGCTGCCCCCCCGGCCGCCAAGGGCAAGGTGGACATCCGCAAGTCCGCCACCGAGAACATCAAGATCCTCAGCGAGTGCCTGGGCCTGCCCGCCGATGAGCTGGTGATCGTGGTGATGGACCGCGCCCGCCACAAGGACCTGATCAAGGAAATCCGCGCCACCGGCGCCCGCGTGCAGCCCATCTCCGATGGCGACGTGCAGGCCGCCATCGCCTGCGGTTTCGCTGGCACCGGCACCCACTGCCTGATGGGCATCGGCGCCGCCCCCGAAGGCGTGATCTCGGCCGCCGCCATGCGCGCCCTCGGTGGCCACTTCCAGGGCCAACTGGTGTACGACCCGGCCGTGGCCCAAACCTCCGAGTGGGCGGACTACACGGTGGAAGGCAACATCGCCCGCCTCAATGAGATGGGCATCACCGACATCGACAAGGTGTACGAAGCCGAAGAACTGGCCTCCGGTGAGAACGTGGTGTTTGCCGGTAGCGGCATCACCGATGGTCTGCTCTTCGATGGCGTCAAGTTTGAGAAGGACTGCACCCGCACCAGCAGCCTGATCATCAGTACGCTCGACAACACCGCCCGGTTCACCAACACGGTGCACATCAAGGACGGCGCCAAGAGCATCGCCCTGCGCTGACGCAGATCCCCCACCCCGCGCCAGCAAGGTTCGCCCTTCATGCACATCACGGTCGTCGGCCTCAGCCACCACACCGCTCCGGTGGAAATCCGCGAGCGGCTCAGCATCGCTGAGCAGACCATGGAGGATTCCCTCCAGCGGCTGAGGGCTGACGACCAGGTGCTGGAGGCCTCCATCCTCAGCACCTGCAACCGGCTGGAGATCTACACCCTGCTGCGCCATCCGGAGCAGGGTGTCACCGCCGTCGGCACCTTCCTGAGCGAGCAATCGGGCCTCGACCTGGGAGAGCTCACCCCCCACCTGTTCACCTACCACCATGAAGAGGCGGTGGCCCACCTGTTGCGGGTGGCCGCGGGCCTCGACAGCCTGGTGCTGGGCGAGGGCCAGATCCTTTCCCAGGTGAAAAAGATGTTCCGGCTCGGCCAGGAGCATCGTTCGATCGGTCCGATCCTCAACCGCCTGCTCAACCAGGCGGTGAGCACCGGCAAACGGGTGCGCACCGAAACCAACCTCGGCACCGGCGCGGTGTCGATCAGTTCGGCCGCGGTGGAGCTGGCCCAGTTGAAGGTGGGCCAGGCCCGGGGCCTCGATGAACTGGTGCCCCTCGACCAGGAGCAGGTGGCGGTGGTGGGGGCCGGACGCATGGCCAGGCTGTTGCTGCAACACCTGGGCTCCAAGGGCTGCCGGGGCGTGGTGCTTCTCAACCGCACGGTGGAGCGGGCCGAACTGCTGGCGGCCGATTTTCCCGACCTGCCGGTCCAGTGCCGTCCGCTTGACGACCTGGACCACTGCCTGAGCACCTGTTCGCTGGTGTTCACAAGCACGGCAGCCGAGGATCCGATCATTGATGCCGAACGGCTTAACCGCCTGAACCGGCGCTCCTCGCTGCTGCTGATCGACATCGGCGTGCCCCGCAACATCAGCTCCGATGTGCAAGGCATCGAGGGCGTGGGGGCCTTCGACGTGGACGACCTGCAGGAGGTGGTGACCCGCAACCAGGAAGCCCGCCGCGAGATCGCCGCCGAAGCCGAAGGACTCCTGGAGGAGGAAGCCCGCCTGTTTCTCGAATGGTGGGATGGCCTCGAAGCGGTGCCCGTGGTGAACCGGCTGCGCCGCCAACTGGAAGACATCCGCGAGCAGGAATTGCAGAAGGCCCTCAGCCGCATGGGCCCCGACCTCTCCTCGCGCGAACGCAAGGTGATGGAAGCCCTCAGCAAGGGGATCATTAATAAGATTCTTCATACTCCCGTCACCAATCTGCGCGCTCCCCAGCCACGTCAGCAGCGCCATGTGGCCATGGGCGTCGTGGAGCGGCTGTTCGAGCTGCACGGCGAGAATCCAGACAGCTGATCGGCTGGGATCGCCCTGGCAGCAGCCAGTTTCATCAATGTGCTGCGCCTGGCCTTCGGCCGGCCTGGCGATCGCTTACCGTTGCCGCACCCTGACAGTGCAAAGGGGAGAACGCTGATGAAACGAGTCCTGGCCATCATCCTTGGCGGCGGAGCAGGGACCCGTCTTTTCCCCCTCACCCAGACGCGGGCCAAACCGGCCGTGCCCCTGGCTGGCAAGTATCGCCTGATTGATATTCCGATCAGCAACTGCATCAACTCGGGCATCAACAAGATGTACGTGTTGACCCAGTTCAATAGTGCTTCGTTGAACCGTCACCTCAGCCAGAGCTACAACCTCTCGGCCGGTTTCGGCCAGGGCTTCGTAGAGGTGCTGGCTGCCCAGCAAACCCCCGACAGCCCCAGCTGGTTCGAGGGCACGGCCGATGCGGTGCGCAAGTACCAGTGGCTGTTCCAGGAATGGGACGTGGACCAGTACCTGATCCTCTCCGGCGACCAGCTCTACCGGATGGATTACAGCCTGTTCATCGAACACCACATCAACACCGGTGCCGACCTGACCGTGGGCGCCCTGCCAGTGGATGCGGCCCAGGCCGAGGCCTTTGGCCTGATGCGCACCGACGACGACGGCCGCATCCGCGAGTTCCGCGAAAAGCCCAAGGGCCATGCCCTCGAGGCCATGAAGGTGGACACCTCCCTGCTGGGCCTTTCGGCTGAGGAGGCGGTGCGCCGGCCCTACCTGGCGTCGATGGGCATCTATGTGTTCAGCCGCGACACCCTCTTTGACCTGCTGAGCAACAACCCCAATTTCACCGATTTCGGCAAGGAGATCATCCCGGCAGCCCTGGATCGGGGCGATCGGCTGCAGAGCTTCCTGTTCGATGACTACTGGGAGGACATCGGTACGATCGGCGCCTTTTATGAGGCCAACATGGCCCTTACCGACCAGCCCAATCCGGCCTTCTCCTTCTACGACGAGAAGTTTCCGATCTACACCCGCCCCCGCTACCTGCCCCCCAGCAAGCTGCTCGACACCCAGGTGACCCAGTCGATCATCGGCGAGGGCTCGATGCTGCGCGCCTGCAGCATCCACCACTGCGTGCTCGGGGTGCGAACCCGGGTGGAAGACGATGTGGTGCTCCAGGACACCCTGGTGATGGGGGCCGACTATTTCGAGTCCGGTGAGGAGCGGGCCGTGCTGCGCGAGCGGGGCGGCACCCCGATCGGCGTCGGCCAGGGCACCACGGTGCGCCGCGCCATCCTCGACAAGAATGTGCGCATCGGCCGCAACGTCACGATCGTCAACAAGGACCACGTGGAAGAGGCCGACCGGCCCGAGCTGGGCTTCTACATCCGCAACGGCATCGTGGTAGTGGCCAAAAACGTGACCATCACCGATGGCACGGTGATCTGATCCGTCGTCCCCTGGCCCGATCCCCGGGCTGGTGATCGCAGTTGGCGGCCAAGCCCCTCCCCATCGGGCCGCGGCAGCCTCCGGCTGGAAGGCTGGCGCGGCTCGTTTTTTGGGGCGCCCAGGGCTTGCTGGGGAATCGGTGCGCTGTCGCTCACAGTTGCGGCGGGCTTGGTTCCCCGTCCCGGTGGCCGTGGCCACACTGACCACATCCGCACCAGGACGGGATCACAATGCAGAAAGCTCACTTCGGTCTGATCGGCCTCGGAGTGATGGGGGAAAACCTGGTGCTCAACGCCGAGCGCAACGGGTTTTCCTGTGTCGTCTACAACCGCACCTACGCCAAAACGGAAGAATTCCTGGCCGGCCGGGGCGCTGGCAAGGCGATCATCGGCTCCACCTCCCTCCAGGATTTTGTTGACAAGCTGGAGAAACCGCGCCGCATCTTGATGATGATCAAGGCCGGCCCGGCGATTGATGACACGATTGCCACCATTTCGCCCTACCTGGAGGAGGGTGATCTGCTGATTGATGGCGGCAACTCCCTCTATACCGATACGGAACGGCGCGTCGCCGAACTGGAAAGCAAGAGCTTCGGCTTCATCGGCATGGGCGTGTCCGGCGGCGCCAAGGGTGCCCTCGAGGGCCCGAGCATGATGCCCGGCGGCACCCGCAGCGCCTACGACGCGATCGACAGCCTGGTGCGCAAGATGGCAGCCCAGGTCAACGATGGCCCTTGCGTCACCTACATCGGCCCCGGGGGTGCAGGCCACTTCGTCAAGACCGTGCACAACGGCATCGAATACGGCATCGAGCAGATCCTGGCCGAGGCCTACGACCTGATGAAGCGCTCCGCCGGCCTGGGCGGAATCGCCATGGCGGACGTGCTGGCCGCCTGGAACGACACCGAAGAGCTCTCCTCGTTCCTGGTGGAGATCACCGAGGTGTGCCTGCGCACCCGCGATCCCCAGGACGGTTCCGATCTGGTCGAAAAAATCGTCGACGCCGCCGGCCAGAAGGGCACGGGCCTCTGGACCGTGGTCAGCGCCCTGGAAATGGGCATCTCGGTGCCCACCATCTATGCCGCCCTCAATGCCCGGGTGATGAGCTCCCTGCGCAGCGAACGGCTCCAGGCCGAATCGGTGCTGGCAGCGCCCGATCCCGTGGCGATCGACCTGGGCAGCCCGGCCGACGCCATGGCACCCCTGCAGGATGCCTGCATCCTGGCCTGCATCGCCAGCTACGCCCAGGGCATGGCCCTGCTGGTGGAGGCCTCCAAGCTGCACGACTACAACCTGGACCTCTCGGCCATTGCCCAGATCTGGAAGGGCGGCTGCATCATCCGCGCCCGCCTGCTGCAGCGCATCCAGGACGCCTTCACGGCGAATGCCTCCCTGCCCAACCTGATGGTGGACCCCTGGTTCGCCGAGCAGATCAACCGCCGCCTGCCCGGCCTGCGCCAGGTGGTGGCCGGCGCCGCCCTGGCCGGCATCCCCGTGCCCTGCCTGAGCAGCAGCCTCGACTACATCGACAGCTACCGCTCCGGCCGCCTGCCCCAGAACCTGGTGCAGGCCATGCGCGACTGCTTCGGCGCCCACACCTATGAGCGGGTCGACCAGGCCGGCAGCTTCCACACCGAGTGGCTGGATTGACCATGGCCGACGCGATGGCAGCGCAAGCGGGCCCAGCCCTTGAAGCAAACCAGCCCGTGACTTACACGTTGGAGGTGGTCCCCAGCGGCGGCCAGCTGGCCGAGCGGGCCGCCGTGGTGCTGGCCAGCCAGCTCAATCAGGTGCTCGGCGAGCGGGAACGGGCCCTGTTGGCCCTCGCCGGGGGCACCACGCCGGCGGCGGCCTACCAGCTCCTGGGCCGCGAACCCCTCGCCTGGAGCCGGGTGGATGTGCTGCTCGGCGATGAACGCTGGGTAAGCCCCGAGGATCCGGCCAGCAATGCCCGCATGCTCCAGGAGACCCTGCTGGCCCAGGGTCCGGCCCGTGCAGCCCGGTTCCATCCCGTGCCCACCGAGCGGGACACCCCCCAGGCCTCGGCCGACGCCTTTGCGCGCATCCTGAGCCAGCTCGGCGCCGGCGACCCGCCCGTGCTGGATCTGATCCTGTTGGGCCTGGGCGATGACGGCCATACCGCCTCCCTGTTTCCCGGCAGCGCCGCCGCTGGCGTGACCGACCGGGCCGTGGCCGTGGGCGAAGGCAAGGGCCTCGAGCGCATCACCCTCACGGCACCGGTGCTCTGCGCCGCCCGCCAGGTGGTGATCCTGGTGAGTGGCGCCGCCAAGCAGGAGGCCCTGCGGCGCCTGCTGGATCCAGCCGAATCGCCCCTGCGCACCCCCGCCAAGCTGGTGCGGCCCGCCACGCCCATCCTGGTGCTGGCCGATGCGGCGGCCGCGGGCCAGGCGGCTGACACCTAGGCCGGCCTTGCCGGGGCGCAGCCATGGGAGCCGCTGGCTGGTGTCCCTTGCCCTAGGGCTGGGGCTGGCCCAAAGCCCTACGGCCCTGGCTTTTGGGGCGGTGGGCCTGGCGGCCAGCCATCCGAATCCGAGCGGCCCCGAACAAGCCGAGCCGCTCGCCAGACTGGCGTTGCCGCACCCCCTTGCCGCCCTGGGCGGCCCCCCCAGGCCTGTGTCCTTCAGCTCTAGCAATCCGATCCCAAGCCCTGATTCCAGGCCTGGGGCGAGCCAAGGCCGAACCGCGGATTGGCGGGCGGATGCCCGTGCCGACGCCGCTGCAGCCCCCAACCCAGTTGAGCCGGCAGCGGCCCAGGGGGATGGTTCCCTGTTGGTCGTGGCGGGGGATGGCTTTGCCGGCTGGCACAGCCTCAATGACACGATCATGGGCGGCCGCAGCCAGGGCAGCTGCCGGAGCGGCTCCACCGGCCTGGTGATGACGGCCGAGGTGGTGGCCGAAGGGGGTGGCTTTGTGAGCTGCCGCTCACCCCTGTTTTCGCCGCCCCTGGATCTCTCAACCCAGGCCGGCCTGCAGCTGGAGCTCGAAGGCGACGGCCGCCGCTACAAGCTCGCCATCGCCTGCAGCGATGGCCTGGCCGGCCTCACCGAACTGATCCCGGGGGGGCTGCGCTGGGTGGCCGAATTCGGCACCGAAGCCCAGGGGGTCAGCCGGGTCTGGATTCCCTTCAGCCAGCTGCGGCCCAGCGTGCGGGCCAAGCCCGTGGGGCTGCCCCTGCGCTTTGATCCAGCCCGGATCACGCGCCTACAGATCCTCCATTCCCGCTTCGGGGATGACGGCGGCGTCAACAGCGGCTTCCGCGCCGGCCCCCTGAGCCTGACGATTCACGCCATTCGGGCCCTGCCCTGACGCCCCCCGACAGCCCCCATCAGCCATGGACTGGAGCGATCAGGCGCATTGGCAGGACTTCGCCACCCGGCTGGCCGCCGCCGCGGACCTCTGCCTCAAACCGCAACGGCACGGCGTGCGGCTGGTGGGGGAGCTGCCTCCGCCCGAGGCGCCCGATGCGGACCTCTGCGTGCGGATCGAACCGCGTAGCCCCGAGGGGGTCCGGTTGGAGCAGGCCGATCTCGAGCTGGAGCTCTACCGCAGCGGCACCGACATCCACCTCACCCTGGTGACCCTGGCCGATGACAGCGCCCCCCTGCTCTGGCAGGGATCCCACCCGGTCTGGATGGACGGAATCAGTGGAGAGCGCTGCGACCGGCCCGAAGGGGGCCTGCCGCTCGAAGCCCTGGCCCGGCGGATCCGGGCCCTAGTGGTTGGCGACTAGGGCGCAGCTGAGAGCGCGCCCTACCCATTGCCACACCCCTGGCCACGACCCGCCTCAGGCAAGCTCTGCCCAAACTGCACCAAGATCCTGTTGGCCCCTTGCGGCGCCTGAGAACTCCGGGCTGAAACCGACCGGGCGAGGGAATTTGCCAGCGCTTCCAGAACTGCAGCAGACCAGGGGCTGCGAAGCGGCCGCCCAGCGCAACGATGAAGCCCGGGAACGCATTATTTAATAGCGTTCCCACCAGTCGCCTGGCTCGCAGGATCACCCGACCAGGCCCCCTGGGCCCGCCCTGGCGCCCCCTGACCTGCCCTCAGGGCTGGTCGGTCACCGCCCCAAGGCTGCTGCTGCTCACCAGGCGGCTGTATTTGCCGAGCACCCCGGTGGTGTAACGGGGCACCGGCGGCCGCCAGGCGGCCCGGCGCCGCTCCAATTCGGCCCCATCCACATTGAGCTGGATCAGCAGTTGGTAGGCATCGACCGTGATGCTGTCCCCTTCCTGCACCAGGCCAATCGTGCCGCCCACGGCCGCTTCGGGAGCCACGTGGCCCACCACCATGCCGTAGGTGCCGCCGGAGAAGCGGCCATCGGTGATCAGGGCCACCTTGTCCCCCAGGCCCTGGCCGATGATCGCCGAAGTGGGCGACAGCATCTCACGCATGCCCGGCCCACCCACGGGTCCTTCGTAGCGGATCACCACCACATCGCCAGAGTGAATCTGGCCCTCCAAAATGGCGGCCAGGCATGCTTCTTCGCTTTCAAACACCCGGGCGGGGCCGGTGATCTGGGGATTCTTCACGCCACTGATCTTGGCGACGCTGCCTTCAGTGGCCAGGTTGCCCTTGAGCACGGCCAGGTGCCCCTTGGCATAGAGGGGATTGCTCAAGGGACGGATCACATCCTGGTCTGGGCGGGGCAGGGCAGGAACGGCGGCCAGGGTTTCGGCCAGGGTTCTGCCTTCGATCGTGCGGCAGTCGCCATGGAGCAGGCCGGCATCCAGCAGCAGCTTCATCACCTGGGGAATGCCACCGGCGGCGTGCAGGTCGGTGGTCACATAGCGGCCACTGGGCTTGAGGTCGCAGATCACCGGCACCCGCTGGCGGATGGCCTCAAAGTCGTCGATGCTGAGGGGCACGCCGGCGGTGCGGGCGATCGCCAGCAGGTGCAACACCGCATTGGTGGAGCCCCCCACGGCCATGATGACGCTGATGGCGTTCTCAAAAGCCTCCCGGGTCAGGAGATCAAGCGGGCGGATGTTGGCGGCGATCGCATCCACCAACACCTCGGCCGAGCGGGCTGCGCTGTCGGCCTTCTCGGCATCCTCCGCCGCCATGGTGGAGCTGCCCGGCAGGCTCAGGCCCATGGCCTCAATCGCCGAGCTCATCGTATTAGCGGTAAACATGCCGCCGCAACTGCCGGCACCCGGGCAGGCGTTTTTCTCCACGGCAGTTAGCTGTTCCGTATCGATTGTGCCGGCTGCAAATTGACCCACAGCCTCAAAGGCACTCACCACCGTGAGATCGCAGCCGCCCAATTTGCCAGGCTTGATCGTGCCGCCATACACAAAAATCGCCGGAATGTTCATGCGGGCAATCGCCAACATGGCACCGGGCATGTTCTTGTCGCAGCCGCCCACGGCCAGCACGCCATCCATGCTTTCGCCGTTGCAGGCGGTTTCAATCGAATCGGCGATCACTTCGCGGCTGACCAGGGAATACTTCATCCCCTCGGTGCCCATCGAGATGCCATCACTGACGGTGATGGTGCCGAACATCTGGGGCATGGCCCCGGCTGCCCGGGCCGCCGCCTCAGCCCGCAGGGCCAGGTCGTTCAGGCCCAGGTTGCAGGGGGTGATGGTGCTGTAGCCGTTGGCGATGCCGATGATCGGCTTGCTGAAGTCGCCGTCGCCAAAGCCCACCGCCCGCAGCATGGCGCGGTTGGGAGACCGCTGGAAGCCCTGGGTGATGGCGGCGGAGCGCAGCATGGCCGGCAGAAATGGACGGACTTCAACCTACCGATGCGCGGTTCTGACAGAAGCGTGATTTTCAGCGCTGCCTAAGGCTGGATGGCGATGGCCACCCCCAGCAGGCTGCAGCCCTAGCGATCCGCAGC
The DNA here is from genome assembly GCA_943370565.1 of Synechococcus sp. UW140. GTDB lineage: Bacteria > Cyanobacteriota > Cyanobacteriia > PCC-6307 > Cyanobiaceae > BAIKAL-G1. The sequence goes on from CALRRL020000001.1 coordinate 71,338, forward strand.
CGAAGCGGGGTTCAGGCTTTCCAGCTGGCGCCGCACATCCTCGATCGCCTGGTTGAGCTGGTGCACCCGGTCCTGCAGGTCCCCTTCGGCCAGGGGCCGCTCAGGGGAGCCCTCCGGCCGTTCGGGCGCAAACTGCAGGGTGCGGACGCGCCGCTGCAGCTCCTGGCGCCGCTCCGCCTGGGACAGCAACCACCAGGCCAGGCCCGCCGCCCCCAGGAAGGCGCCGGCCATGGCGCTGATCATCAGGGTGGACTGGCTGTCGCTGCGCTGCTGCATCGCCGCTGAAACCCAGGAACTGAATTGGCGCCAGCCTAGGCAGGCGGCCCCAAACCAGCTACGGCCCAGCGACACCCCTACCCCAAACCAAATACATCCCACCCAAAGACCAGTTCCAGTCCAGCCCAAGCCCAGGGACTGGACCCGTGGCCCCAGTGCCAGGACCTAAGCCCAAGGCCCTGGACCTAGGCCTTGGGCTGGGTGCCGAACAGGCGGGCTTCGGCATCACCGAGCCCGGGCAGGATCCGCTGCTGCCCATCCAGCTCGGCGTCGATGCAGGCCGCATAAACGGTGAGATCCCGGAAGCGCTCCCCCAGGGTCTTGAGCCCGGGGGCGGCGGCCAGGGCCGAGATCACCCGCACCTGGCGCCCGCTGACCCCCAGCCCCTCGAGGCGCTCCAGCACGGCCAGGAGGTTGGAGGCTGCGCCCACCAGGGGCTCAAACACCAGCACCCCCGTTGTGGAACCGATCTCGGCGGGCAGGCCGTCGAAATAGCAGGGGAGTGGGGGCGCTCCCGGCGCCCGGCCGGCATCGCTGCCGTAGCCCACATGGGCCACCAGGGCCGTGGGCAGCACGCTACGGGCCCCCTCCCACAGCCCCAGGCCGGCCCGCAGCATCGGGATGGCCAGCAGGGGGGCCGCCGGGTCGATCACGCTGCCTTCGCTGGCGGCCAGGGGCGTCTGGATCTCGACGCGGCGGTGGGGAAGCCAGTCCCGCAGGGCTTCGTAGGTGAGCCAGCGCCCCAGTTCGGCCAGGGCCGTGGCGAACAGGGGGGTGGGCGTGTCCTGATCGCGCAGCAGGGTCAGCCAATGGCCGATCAAGGGGTGGGGTGGAACCACCACCCGCAGGGACATGCTCATCGCTTCGCGGTGGGGTGGCGCCTTGCCATAACTTGAAGCGCCACGCTAGGGCTGCCGTTGTCCCGTTCCGGAACGCTCCCCACGCCCAACCCCGCCAGCCGCGCCACCCCGGGGGCCAGGCCGCAGGGGTTTGTGGGGCTTCAGCGCCTGGGTCAGTCCTTGCTGGCCGCCACGCTGGTGGTGCTGCTCGCCGCTCCAGCCCTGCTGGCCGGCCTGGCCGCGGAGCCTGCCTGGGCGATCACGGCACCGGAATTGCGCAGCCAAAAATCCCTGGTGGATCTGCAGAGCGACATGCACGGCCGCAACCTGCAGCAACAGGAGTTCCTCAAGGCCCAGCTGGGCGGGTTCAATTTCAGTGGCGCCGACCTGCGCGGCGCCGTGTTCAACAGCAGTGATCTGCGCGGCAGCGACCTGAGCGGCGCCGACCTGGAGGATGTGGTGGCGTTCGCCAGCCGCTTCGACGACGCCGACCTGGGCAATGCCGTGTTTCGCAACGCCATGTTGATGCAAAGCCGGTTCACGGGCGCCCGCATCGAGGGAACCGATTTCAGCGATGCCGTGATCGATCTGCCCCAGCAGAAGGCCCTCTGCGCCCGGGCCAGCGGCACCAATCCCCGCACGGGCGTGGACACCCGCGAGAGCCTGGGCTGTCGCTAGGCCAGAGGAGGCCTAGATTTCGGCTTCGGTTCCCCTGGTGACCAGCCAGGGGAGGCAACGGGGAAAGTCCGGTGGGGTGCGGGGAAACCAGGCACCGAGTCCGGCGCTGTCCCGCAGCTGTGAAGCTGACTCCCTTGGGATTCAGCCCAGTCAGAACACCCGCCGAAGCCCACCCCATCCCTGGCTCGGACCAGATTCCCGGATGACCACCCTTCGCCTCGGCGCGGCCCTCCCCCTGGGAGCGGCGGCCCTGCTTCTGTTGGCGGCCGCCCCCGCTTCCGCCCACCACCTGATGGGCTTTTTCCACCTGACCCCATCGCCCCTCAGTGGCCTGGTCAGCGGCCTGGCCCATCCCCTGCTCGGTCCCGACCACCTGCTCTTCCTGTTGGCCCTCGGCCTGGTGGGGCTCCAGAAACGGCTCAGCTGGATGGCGGGCCTGCTGGCCACCGGGCTTGCCGGCTCCGCCCTGGGCCTGGCCCTGCCCGGCATCGCCTTCGCCGAACCCCTGGTGGCCCTGTCCCTTGTGGTGGTGGGTCTGGTGCTGCTGCAGCGCCTGCCGGCCTGGCTGCTGGTGCCGGCCTTTGCCCTGCATGGCTACGTGCTGAGCGCTTCGGTGATCGGCTGGGAGGCCAATCCAATCGCCTTTTATTTGATTGGCCTGCTGATCAGCCAAGGGCTCCTGCTCGTTGCCGCCCTCACCCTGGTACGCCGCTGGGGGACGGGCCTCACGCCCGCCCAGCTGCGTCTGACGGCCGGAATCCTGATCGGTGTGGGCTCCAGCTTTGCCTGGTCGGCCCTGGTGCCCTGACCATGGTTGTCACACCCCCCCGGGCCGACCAGGCCCGCCAAGCCGGCAGCCCGAGCCCGGCGCGCACCGGCCAGACCCGCCTGCCGGTCACCGTGGTGACGGGCTTTCTGGGGGCCGGCAAATCAACCCTGTTGCGCCAGCTGCTGTTGACGAGTGGCCTGCGCCTGGCCGTGCTGGTGAATGAATTCGGCGAGGTGGGCATCGATGCCGAGCTGATCCGCAGTTGTGGGTTCTGCCCCGAGGAGGAGCTTGATGGCCGGGTGGTGGAGCTGGCCAATGGCTGCCTCTGCTGCACCGTGCAGGATGAATTCCTGCCGACGATGCAGCTGCTGCTGGAGCGCGCAGACCAGCTCGATGGCATCGTCGTGGAAACCAGCGGCCTGGCCCTGCCCGAGCCCCTGGTGCAGGCCTTTCGCTGGCCCGAGATCCGCACCCGCACCCGCGTTACCGGCGTGGTGACGGTGGTGGATGGGGAGGCCCTGGCTCAGGGCAGCGTGGTCGGCGATGCTGCCGCGATCGAGGCCCAGCGCCTGGCCGACCCCAGCCTCGATCACCTCAGCGCCATCGAAGACCTGTTCGACGACCAGCTGGTGGCCGCCGACCTGGTGTTGATCAGCCGGGCGGACTGCCTGCAGCCCGACCAGATCGCTGGCCTGCAGGCCCAGCTGGCCGCCCGGCTGCGGGCGGGCGTGTCCGTGCTGCCCATGGCCCGCGGTGAGGTGCCGGCAGCGCTGCTGCTGGGCCTCGATCGCGACCAGGGCGAACCCGTCGATGGCGCCGGAGACCCTGGCGATCCCAGCCCTGCGGATCCCAGCCAAGGGAACCACGCCCACGACCACCACCACGACGACGGGCACGACGATCACCCCCGCAACGACCACGACCACGACCGCCACGACGGCCACGACCATCACGATCACGGGCACCACGACCACAGCCATGTGGCCATGCAATCGGTGGCGCTGCGGCTGGACGGGGCCCTTGATCGCCAGGCCCTGGAACGCCTGTTGCGGGCCCAGATTGATCAACAGCGTTTCCTGCGCCTGAAGGGGCGCGCCTGGCTGGCCGGCAAGGCCCAGCCGCTGCAGATCCAGGCGGTCGGTCCCCGGCTGGAGTGCTGGTTCGATCCCCGGGCCACCGCCGCCGACCAGAGCCACCCGCCGGGCCTGGAACTGGTGGCCCTGGGCCTGCAGGTGGATCGCCACTCCCTCGAACAGGAGATCCGAGCCCTGCTGGGGCACCCCTGAGCCCAGGGACGTCTCCCGGAAACGCCCGGCCCTTCCGAGCAGGCGGCCCCCAGAGCGATCCCATCGGTCGCTCCACCCGGTGCTCCGGTCCTTGCGTGCTCGGGCACCGAGGGTTCCCAGGCGGAAACGGATGTCTTGATGCCGTGAATCGGGGAATCGGGATGGCGAAAAGCGGGGTGCCGCAGCTGGGGGCCACCCCATTGCCGATCCAGGCCCTTCCCATGGGAGCCAGGGACTACGGCGATTGAGGTCCCCACGGCTGGCGGCGCTCAATCCAGGGGAAAACTGCCTTTGATGCAATGGCCGTCCCAGCAGAGGCTGTGATCCGCCTGCCAGAGCGGCTGCACCGGCCGGGCCGGCCCTCGGCCCGTCTGCAGGGTGAGGCCGCCGCGGCCATCCGCCCGCAGCACCCAGCGCTCCCGGCCCACCTGAAGCCACCAGTGGCGGCCGAGGCTTGCAACCGTCAGCCGGCACGGCCGCCAGGGTCCCGGAAGGCGGCGGCAATGCAGGGGCAAGCCCCTGGGCCCCTGGGCTGGCCGCTCCACAGCCTCGGGCAGGGCCGAAAGGATTGCGGCGGTGACCAGGCCAGGCGGCCGCGGCCAGGGGCCCTGCAACCCGGCGCCCAGCGCCAGGGCAAGCCAGGGGACCATGGCCGATCAGCAGGGGGATTGCCCTCAGAGTGCCGATCGCGCCTGGCCGCCTGCAGCCGGCCTGCCAAGATTTAACAATTGCCCTGGAGGTCCGGTGCCCGTCTACTCCGCCCGCGTTCTGGTCTCGCTGCGGCCATCGGTCCTGGATCCCGCCGGCGAGGCCACCCGGGCCGCCGCCGGCCGCCTGGGCGTGGACGGTGTGTCCAAGTTGCGGATCGGCAAGGCGGTGGAGCTGGAGATCGAGGCCCCCGATCTGGATACGGCGCGGCAACGGCTGAGCCTGTTGAGTGATCGCCTGCTGGCCAACCCGGTGATTGAGAACTGGACCCTGGACGTGGCCGCCCCCAGCCAGGACCAGCTGTCTGCCGGCTCCGTGGGGGAGGGCTGAGATGACGATCGGGGTGGTGGTGTTTCCCGGGTCGAACTGCGATCGGGACGTGCGCTGGGCTACGGAAGGCTGCCTGGGGGTGCCAACGCGCTTCCTCTGGCATGAGGAACGGGATCTCAGCGGGCTCGATGCGGTGATCATTCCCGGAGGCTTCAGCTACGGCGATTACCTGCGCTGCGGCGCGATTGCCCGGTTCGCGCCGATCCTGCAGGAGGTGGTGGCGTTCGTGGAGCGGGGCGGGCGGGTGCTGGGCATCTGCAATGGCTTCCAGGTGCTCACCGAGCTGGGCCTCCTGCCTGGTGCCCTGACCCGCAATCAGAAGCTCCACTTCCTCTGCGAAGACACGGCGCTGCAGGTGTCCCCAGGCCCATGCCAATGGCTGCAGGGCTATGGCGACGGCGAAACGATCCACCTGCCGATTGCCCACGGGGAAGGGCGCTACCAGGTGGATGCCGGCCAACTGCAGCAGCTGGAAGACGAGGGCTGCGTGGTGTTGCGCTACCAGGCCAATCCCAATGGCTCCGTGGGGGCGGTGGCGGGCCTCACCAATCCGGCTGGCACGGTGCTGGGGCTGATGCCCCATCCGGAGCGGGCCTGTGATCCCGCCACCGGCGGTCTCGATGGCCGCCGGCTGCTCGCCAGCGTGCTGGGCTGACGGGAGCCGGCCGGGACTCGGGCGCTACGGGGCCGCTGCTGCACTGGCCAGCGTTGCCCCTGCTTGGGCGGGGCCGACTGGATCATGGGCTTTCTGATTGGGAGCTTCCTGATCGCGGTTCCCAGTCTCAGGGACGGGCGTGAGCAACAAAAAAGCCCCTTGCGGGGCTTTTAAGGGGCCCCTGGGGGGCTTGGTTCGGGTTTAGTCAGCCCCTGAGTTCCTGGACAGAGCCAGGGATCCAGGTACGGTGACGCTTCAGTTGACGGCGGCGAAGAATTCCTTGCTGCCCACGGGATCGGGCTTCATGGTCTTTTCACCGGGCGTCCAGTTGGCGGGGCACACCTCATCGGGGTGGGACTGGACGTACTGGAAGGCCTGCAGCACCCGCAGGGTTTCATCCACGCTGCGGCCGACGGGCAGGTTGTTGATCGTGCTGTGCATGATCACGCCATCGGGATCGATGATGAAGAGGCCGCGCAGGGCCACGCCGGCTTCCTCGTCCAGCACGTTGTAGGCGCTGGCGATCTCTTTTTTGAGGTCGGAAACGAGCGGGTAGGCGATGTCACCGATGCCGCCATTCTTACGCTCGGTCTGGATCCAGGCCAGGTGGCTGAACTGACTATCCACCGAAATGCCGAGGATCTCGGTGTTGCGGCTGGTGAAATCAGAGTAACGGTCGCTGAAGGCAATGATTTCAGTCGGGCAGACGAACGTGAAATCGAGCGGGTAGAAGAACAGAACCACATATTTGCCGCTGTAATCAGACAGGCGAATGGTCTTGAACTCCTGGTCCACCACGGCTGTGGCCGTGAAATCAGGGGCCTGTTGGCCAACCCGCAGGCAACCGGTGCTGGTCATGGGATCGGTGGGGAACGGCGAGGGGATCAGCCAGGGGGAGGTCGTCACCGAGGTCACCAGGGGCGACCCAACACCGACACCGATCAGCCACCATATTGGCTTGATCAGCACACTCCCTCTGGGAGCTGCCGGGCCGGCCCGGTAAAGGCCGTAGTCGGAACGACTTCCACTTGGTACCGCAACAATTTATCACAGATCCCTGGCACGGGCCGTTCCCGTAAGGTTGGTGCTAACGAGACGATCGATTGGTTGATGGCCTGGGACCCGGCGCTGCTGCGGAAGTTCAATGCAACCGGCCACTTCCGGCTCCTGAATCAGGTGCGCAGCGAATTGAAGGCCAATCCGATCAAGCGGGCCGCCCCCAGCGCCGCCGACCAGGCCAGCAGCCGCGGCCCCGCCACCGGCAAACCCCTCGACCTGCGCTCCCAGGGCTTCGGACGCCGCCGCTCGACTGGTGGGTCATCCGGCGGCGCCCAGACCGCCAGCGCCCCGACCTACAGCAGCCAGGCCGCCAGCACCCCGGCAACCAGCCCCGCCCCGGCGGCGCCCTTGCCCGTGGCACCCCTGCCGGACAGCCTGGCCGCGGCACCGCTGCCAACCCCCTCACCCAGCCCCTGGGGCCGCTCCAGCAGCGCCACCATGGGCCGCAGCTCCCTCGCCGAGACCAGCCTGGTGGCCGAGCAGGGCTCCCCAGCCGATGCCGCCGCCGCCGAGGGCAATGCCCGCAGCTTCCGCGACCGGCTCAACGCCATCCAGATGCGCTGAACGGGCCCTGGCCCGGAAGTGGCTTGACGGCATTCGCTTGAACGCCCTGGCGTGAATCGCTGGGATGGCCCCCTGCCCGCTTCCAGCCCGCTGCCGCAGGCCCCAACACCAAACGCCAAGCCCAAGTCCAAAGGACAAGCGCTGGCACCCTGCCTGAGCCAAAAGCCCGATGGGACTCCCCAGGGCGGCCCAGTTCCAGAACAAGACCTACCTCAGGCCAGGTGATTCAGGGGGGCCGGCTGCCTGGGTGCGTCAACGAATCGAAGAACATATTTTTACAAAGCAGCCCTATTCGCCCGACCAGGCCTTTGAGTTAAAAAAGCAATCCGCCAGGCCCGATGTCACGGCTGACCCGACATCTCAGCAGGCCTCATGCCACGAGAGACCCAACATTTAGGCAGGCTCAATCGTGCAACAGACCACCTAGTGCAGCATACCCTTTTTGCTTTTGAGCATTGGTATGCGCATGTCCGATTCTCGAGATTGGCTTATTGATCAGCGATCCAATTGATCAGCGATCCAGGAGATCCACCGGGAGAGCCGGGGCTGGCAACCACAGCTCAATCCCTAGCCCAGGGCCTGGCGATAGGGGGCAATGTAACGCTGGCCCCGGGCAATCCAGACCGGGGTGAACAGCATTTCAAAGTTCTCCTCCACCAGGGCGATGGCCCATTGCAACCGGTCGGGTCCATAGGCGATGAACTGGGCGACGGAAGCCGCGTAATAGGCCCGTTGGGCATCGGCCTGATTGCGCTTGAAGGCGTTCTGATACAACTCCCGACCCGACTCGATCAGCGCTTCCACCGCCGGACTGAATGCCAGCGTTTCGCCCCTGGCCAGGACAATCTGCTTGTCCTTGATGAAGCCAATCACCTGGCGCATGGCCTCCCGGGCCTGGTCGGCGCTGAGGCAATCCGGATCCTGGCGGCGGAACCCCCATTGGGCGCATCCATTGGTGATTTCCAGCACGCGCAGCAGGGCGAGGTTGTCGAGGTCGGGGGGAGCGATCGCCTGCAACGGCACCAGCTCCTGCTCAATCGCCTGGCGAAAACAGGAGCCCTCGCTGCTGAACCAGGGCGTCAGTTCATGGATCTGGGCAAGCTGCTGCCAATCGATGGCCATGGCGGACAAGGCCCCCTGGTGGTGGTGCCTCCAGTGTCGCCCAATCCCTTCGTCACTACGGGCACAACCGCGCAACGGCCCAAGGCGGATAGCCGGCAGGCGGCGATCAGCCCCAGGGAGAGACGGTCAGACCAACGCAAGATCCAGGCTCACACTGGACTTCCGCGCCATGGCAGGCAAGTAAGTGCGTGATAACAGCTCCAGCAAGCCAGCGATCGCCGAACTTTCCGCCAGATCCCTCAGCACCACCAGGGACTCTTTGGCGTGGAACTGGCAATCACAATCAATTCGCCTGAAATGGCCAAAATCCTCAAATACAGAGGGATGATGGGCCATCAAAAATGTCACGGGTGCAGCCTGCTTTAACGGCCGATCACACCCATCGCCAGCAGGCAAGGATGCTCCGAACAGATAATCAAACAAGTGGACCACACATCCCTTCGTCTCCGGCGAAAGAAACGGCTGGGGCTGAACAAGGGTCAGCCCCCTGACATCATCGCGACTGAGGTTCCGCTCGCCATACAAGGGCTCGCTAGCTACGCCCTCAGCCCTGCCATCACCGCAGAGGATCAGGGGAACTTCATAGAGGTCGAAGCAGACAAACTGGGGGTTGTCTTCGCCGGGATGCTGGCTGGCTTCGGCGATCATGGCATCAATCACGCGATGCTCCAGCAGGGTCAAGGCTTCGCCGATGGCCTGCCTCTCCCTGGTTGGATTCACGATCCAGCGATCGCCCAACTGGTTCTCCAGCAGGCGGCTGGCCCAATAGGGGGCATGCAGCCGCAGGCGGCCGTGGCCGCGCAGCCGATAGAGCTGGTGCACCTCCCGCTCCATGCGCAGAAAGGGGTTGGCTTTGGCCTGCTGGTGCAGGCTCTGGTCGCGGCAGGGCTCCAGATTGAAGATTCTCAGGGCAGTCTGGCTGCGGCGGCTGATCGTGCTCTGGTTGCAGTAGCCCAACAGGGCCGCATCATCGCCATGGGCCAGCCAGCACATCAGGTCCAGGGCTTCCAACTCTTCTGGCGTCACCACGCGGCTGGACCCTGGAGCACTGGGATCAGGCTAGGAAGGGCGGCGGATTTGTCAGCCCCAACGGACCAGCTGGGGGCGAATGGATCGTCGTGGGACCATGCCAAAAATGCAATCAATCCACAATCAAGAGCATCTTAAAAACGCAAGCAATGCAGGACAGGACAGGACAGGACAGGACAGGACAGGACAGGATTATTCTCGTTGCAAAATGACATCAAACCCTCTCAAAAATAGCCAACTCCAGCAAGCAACCAGCAGCACATGCCTTGACTTAGCCCCCAGCAATTCAATTGCAATCCGACGATCCCTGGGCCTGTTTCACCTGAGAATGAAGGCCGGCAAGTAAGAGGCTTCTCAGCTGGCCTGACCCAGGGGGAGTTCAGGCCTGGGCGTTTACGGAAGAGCGTTCCGGTTGGAGCGTTCAGATCAGAGCGTTCCGGGAAGAGCGTTTAGACGCACGTCACCACCAACTGCCGATCCGCCAAATCGCGGATGTAAACCTGCTTCAACCAGCGCACCAGCTGCCCAACCCTTGGATGGGACGCCAGATCCCGCCGCACAACCAGGCTCTCGATGGACTCCCGCTCCAGGGCCTGACAGCAGGCCCGCAGCTGCCGATGCTCACCGAGCTGCAGGGTCCCCGCATTCATGATCGTGGCGCTGTAGGGCAACGGTGCCAGGGGTCGCTCGGCCTGCTCTTGCGCAGACGGATTGGATCGTTGGGTGCCACCTGGGGAACCCGAACGGGGGTGCGCCGGAAAGAGCGCGGCAAACAGGTGGAAGCAGCACTGCCGACTCACCCGGGACAGATAGGGGCGGGGCTGCATCGTTGCCAGATAGCCGATCTCGGCCGATGGGTCGACGGGCCCCGCGTGGGTCCAGTCGGCCTGGGGCTGAATGCAGAGATAGAGCGGGGATTGAAAGAGGTCGATCCGGTGATAACGGGGGTCGTCGTCAGCGGGCCGTTGGGGCGCTTCGGTGATCACGGCATCGACGATGCGCTGATCAAGCAAGCGCAAGGGCTCATCGATCCCCTGCCTCAGCCGCGGCGGATTGATGATCCATGGCGACTCAGACGGTTCGCCGGATCGGGGCGTCAGCAACCGGCCTGCCCAATACGGGACGTGTAAACGCAAGCGACCCCGATCCTGAAAGCGATAGAGCTGGTGGATCTGGCGCTCCATCTGCAGGAGGCGATCGCTGCCTGGCTCGTCGGCCCCCTGGTCGGCACCCGGGTCGGACCCCGGGCTGGACCGGCATGGGAGCGCGAAGGTCTTGGCCACCTGCTGGCAGCGGCGGCTGATCGTGCTTTGGTTGCAGAAGGCCAGGCGGGCCGCCTCATCGCCGTTGGCAAGCCAGGCCATCAGATCAAACGTTTCTAACGTCTCAAGGCTGACCACATTGGTGGGCGATGGTTGATCACCAGCAGCCTAGGAATGATCTGGATCCCAGCCAACCCGGCCGAGGCAACCCGGGCAGCACAACCAGGCGGTCCCCCCTGATTGGTCCAGATCATGGCGTCGCAATCGTTGGCGACCCTGGCTTTTAGGGGCACTGTCTGGCGGCGAACGGTCTGGTAACGAACCATCTCGTGCCAAACCATCTGGTGGCGAACCCTCTGGTGGCGAACCGTCTTTTCGCCGCTTGATCTTTAGGCATCAAGAACTCTTGGCGGTTAAGTCGTTTGCAGTGCATTCAATTGCGATGACGGCGATTGCAGAACAGTTGCTGACTGCAGTGCGATCGATTCAAGTGCAGTCGATTTGAGTGCAATCAAATTGATTGCACTCCATGCCGGCCCAGGGCATCCAGCCAGGGTCCCACCAGGTGGAGCTCAGGCCAGCCGGGAGCGGCGGGCGGCCAGGCCCGCCTCCGTGGCCGTGATCGCAGCCAGAAGCAGCAGGCCAACCAGGCCGATCAGCTGGTGACGAGGATTGGGAGCCCCCTCTGACTGACCGCCCAGCAGGGCACCGGCCCCGAACCAGCCGGTGGCCAGGGCCGAGGTGAGCCAGTAGGCGCGCCAACGGCGTTGGTAGAGGTAGCCGGTGCCCAGGCCCGGCACCAGGTTGAGCACAACCGCCACCCAGCCACTCGAGGCGGCCAGGATCTCCTGTTTGCTGGGGGTCATGGCCAAGGGCGTTCGCAGGGATGCAATCTGGCGGATGGCGCCAGCCCCCCGTGGGCGGACCAGCCCCTTGGGGTGACACCACCGGGGGCTGCCAGGCCTGGACGCAGTCGCCGCGGCCGCAAAAGTGGGGCGCATGGCGGCGTGACTGGGGCCCATCCACGCGAGCAAAGGCCCCCCAACGGCCAGGCCCAACAGGGGCCAGGCCGCCAACAATGGGAAGAGGGGAGGCACCGATGACAAGCCCGTTGCTGCTGGCCCAGGGCCTGCGCAAACAGATCGGCGCCAGGCGGCTCTGGCAGGACATCACCATCACCCTGACGGGCGGGCAGGCGCTGGCCCTGGTGGGTCCGGCCGGCTGCGGCAAAACCCTGTTGCTGCGCCAGCTGGCCTGGCTCGATCCGCCCGACGCCGGCCAGGTGTGGCTGCGGGGCCTGCCGCCCCAGGCCTGGAGCCTGCCCCGCTACCGGGCCCAGGTGGCCTACCTGGCCCAGCGGCCGCCCCTGCTAGCCGGCAGCGTGGCCGACAACCTGGCCGCCCCCTGGGGCTACCGCTGCCATCGGGGCCGCAACCGCCAGGGCGAGCGGCTGCTCGGCTGGTTGGCCCAGCTGGGCCGTGATGCCAGTTTTCTCCAGCTCGATGCCAGCCGGCTCTCGGGCGGTGAGACCCAGCTGCTGGCCCTGCTGCGCCTACTCCAGCTCGATCCGGTGGTGGTGCTGCTCGATGAACCGAGCGCCTGCCTCGATGGCGCCACCACCCTCCAGCTCGAAGCCCTGCTGCTGCAGTGGCTGCGCGGCGGCGAGCGGGCCCTGATCCTCACCAGCCACGACCCCCAGCAGGTGGAGCGCTGCTGCGATCGCCAGCTGGTGTTGGGCCGATGAGCGGCGCGGGAGCCCTGCCGATCAGCGATGGGCGCCTGGCCCTCTCCGCCCTGTTGATCGGGCTCAACCTGGCGATCTCGAGCCTGCTGAACCTGGGCATGGGCCGGCCCCTGCTGCTCGCCTCAACGCGGATGGTGGTGCAGTTGCTGCTGGTGGGCGGGGTTCTTGAGTGGCTGTTTCGCCAACAGAACCCGCTGACGATCCTGGGGCTGGGCCTGGTGATGGCCTGCATCGCCGCCCTCTCGGCGGTGCAGCGCACCCGGCGCCGCTTCGCTGGCATCTACTGGAACAGCCTGGTGTCGGTGCTGGCGGCCGCGAGCCTGGTCACGGGCGTGGCCCTGGGGGGGATCATCCGGCCCCAGCCCTGGTTTGCGCCCCAGTATCTGATTCCCCTGTTGGGCATGGTGCTGGGCAACACCCTCAATGGCATCTCCCTGGGGCTCGATCGGCTGATGGAAGCGTTGGTGGGCCAGCGCGACCAGGTGGAACTGCGCCTCTGCCTCGGGGCCAGCCGTTGGGAGGCCTGCCGCGACCTGGTGGCCGAAGCGATCCGGGTGGGCATGATCCCCACGATCAACTCGATGCTGGTGATGGGGCTGGTGAGCCTGCCCGGGATGATGACGGGCCAGATCCTGCAGGGGGGCGCCCCGAGCGCCGCGGTTCGCTACCAGATCGTGATCCTGTTCATGATTGCCGCCGCCACGGCCCTGGGCCTGGTGTCGGTGGTGCTGCTGGCCTACCTGGCACTCACCAGTCGCGACCACCAGCTGCGCCTGGATCGGCTGCGATCCCTGCCTTGAGACAGATCCACGTAGCACCGGTGCTCGCCGGTCCGATTCCGCCCCAGCCAATCGCAACCAATCGCAGCCGATCGCAGCCAAGCCCACCCAATTCCACCGGCGATCAGTGATTCTCCCTGACTCCCTTTGGATGTCAAAAATGCTCCTGAAGGCACCAGAACGCCACGGATGATTCCTCTTGATCACTGCCATCACGGACCCTGATCAATGTCTCTGGCCCGTGCGCAATCCCGCCTCCCAAGACAACCGCAGGCCTGCTCGTGCAGCCAGTGGGGGCCTTGTTCAGGAGTTGGCTCCGGCTAGCGGATCTGCCCTCGGGCTGCAGGCAGGACTTGGCTCCACCCAGTCAGCTTTTGGCCCCACTTTCTAGGGTGACGGCCCACCATGAGGCCTCCGCGTGCCCCCCCTAGATCAGTCCCCCTGGCACAGCCTGAGTGCCGAGGAGTGTCTCTCGAAGCTGGAGGTGTCGCGCGAGGGACTCACCACAGCCCAGGCCGCTGAGCGATTGGGGCGCAACGGCCTGAACCGGCTGGAGTTGGCGGCCGGTCGCAGCCATCTGGCCATCCTCTGGGACCAATTCAGCAACGTGATGTTGTTGATGCTGCTGGCCGTGGCCGCGATCTCGGCGGCAATTGCCTTCAGCGCCCAGAAGTTTCCCAAGGACGCGATCGCGATTGTGCTGATCGTGGGCCTCAACGCCCTGCTGGGCTATCTGCAGGAAAGCCAGGCCCAGAAGGCCCTGCTGGCCCTGCGCCAGATGGCCCAGCCCCTGGTCACCCTGCGCCGCGATGGCCAGTGGCAGCGCCTCTCCAGTGAGCAGCTGGTGCCGGGGGACCTGATCCGGCTGGAGGCCGGCGATCGGGTGCCCGCCGATGGCCGGCTGCTGGAGGTGGCCGACCTGGGCCTGCGCGAGGCCGCCCTCACCGGCGAAGCCGAAGCCGTGTTCAAACGGGCCGACCTGCAGCTCGACCCGACCACGCCAGTGCTGGAACGGCAAAACTGCCTGTTCCAGGGCACCGAGGTGGTGCGGGGCCGGGGCCTGGCAGTGGTGACCGCAACGGGCATGGCCACCGAACTGGGCCAGATCGCCCAACTGATCAACACGGCCGGCGGCGAAGGCACCCCCCTGCAGAAACGCTTGGACGGCCTGGCCTCGGTGCTGGTGGGCGCGGCCCTCGGCCTGGTGGCCGTGGTGATCGGGATCGGCTGGCTACTCGGCCAGCCCCTGCTCAACCTGCTGGAGGTGTCCCTGTCGATGGCGGTGGCGATCGTGCCCGAAGGCCTGCCCGCCGTGATCACCGTGACCCTGGCGATCGGCACCCAGCGCATGGTGCGCCGGGCCGCCCTGATCCGGCGCCTGCCGGCGGTGGAGGCCCTGGGCTCGGTGACCGTGATCTGCTCCGACAAGACCGGCACCCTCACCCTCAACCGCCAGGTGGTGGAAGAGCTGCGCTGCGGCAGCCAGGCGATTGCCGTCAGCGGCCAGGGCTACATGCCCCAGGGCGAGTTCAGCGCCCGGGCGCTGGAGACTCCTGCCGCCATCCCGGCCGGCATCGCCCCAGGCGCCCTCTCCCTGTTGCTGCAGGCGGGGGTGCTCTGCAGTGATGCCGAACTCAAACGCGAGGCCGACGGCCGCTACGACATCCTTGGCGATCCCACCGAGGGGGCCCTGGTGGTGGCGGCCGCCAAGGCCCAGATCGATGACTTCAGCCTGCGGGCCACCTACCCCCGCCAGGCCGAGATTCCCTTCAGCTCCGAGCGCCAGGGAATGGCGGTGTGGATCGGCGATGCCAACGGCGAACTCCAGGCCCCGCTCGGCCCCCTGGCCGCCGGCTCCAGGCTGGTGATGCTCAGCAAGGGGGCCCCGGAGGTGGTGCTCGCCACCTGTGACCGCTGGCTGGCGGCCCCCGGGGTGGTGCCCCTCGGCGAGGAGCATCGCCGCTGGTGGCAGGAGCAGGCCCGCCAGCTGGCGGCCAGCGGCCTGAGGGTGCTGGCCTTTGCCTGCGCCCCCCACCACCAGGGCCCCGAACAGGAGGCCAACCAGCTGGTGTTCCTGGGCCTGATGGCCCAGCTCGATCCGGCCCGGCCCGAGGTGGGCGCTTCGGTGGCCACCTGCCGCTCCGCCGGCATTCGGCCCGTGATGATCACCGGCGACCATCCGCTCACCGCCCGGGCGATCGGCGCCAGCATCGGCCTGACCGACAGCGATGCCGAAGTGGTGCTCGGCCGCGAGCTGCAGGCGTTTGACGACAGGGAGCTGCAGACGGTGGTAAGCCGCTGCAGCCTCTACGCCCGGGTGCCGCCCGAGCAGAAGCTGCGGATCGTCAAGGCCCTGCAGGCCAACGGTGAGGTGGTGGCCATGACCGGCGATGGGGTCAATGACGCCCCGGCCCTGAAGCAGGCCCACATCGGTGTGGCCATGGGCATCACCGGCACCGAGGTGAGCAAGGAAGCGGCCGACATGGTGTTACTCGATGATAATTTCGCCACGATTGTGAGCGCTGTTGAAGAAGGGCGTTTGGTGTACGCCAACATCCGCCGCTTCGTGAAATACATCCTGGGCAGCAATGTGGGGGAATTGATCACAATCGCGGCAGCGCCCCTGCTGGGCCTCACCGGCGTGCCCCTCTCGCCGTTGCAGATTCTCTGGATGAACCTGGTCACCGATGGGGTGCCGGCCCTGGCCCTGGCCCTGGAACCCGGCGAAGACGGCCTGATGCAGCGGCCTCCGGCCCGGCCTGGCGAATCGATCTTCGCCCGTGGCATCGGCCGCTACATCCTGCGCATCGGCCTGGTGTTTGCTGCGATCACGATTGGCCTGATGGTGTATGCCCACCGCAGCGGCGCCCCCTGGCAGACGATGGTGTTCACCACCCTTTGTCTGGCCCAGATGGGCCATGCCCTCGCCGCCCGCAGCGACCGGCCCCTGGTGCAGGTGGCCCCCTTCTCCAACCCATCCCTGCTGGCTGCCGTTGTTTTGACCTCAGCCCTGCAACTGGCCCTGCTGTACGTGCCGGTGCTGTCTGGGTTCTTCGGCACCACCCCCTTGCGCCTGGAGGAGCTGGCCATCTGCGTCGGCGTCAGTGCCCTGTTCTTTATCTATCTCGAAGCGGAAAAGGTGGTGCGGCTCTGGCGCCGCCGGGGAACGGCCCACGTCTGATCGGCCCGGGCGGGATCGGTGGCTGGCTGCCTGGGCGGGATCATCGTCTCTCCCCTTCAACCCCAGCCACCCTGGCCCGGTAGCCAGGCCCCCTTCACGTCCGAACAGGCCATGCCCCAGCGGGCCTGAATGGGCGGCGCGCTCGGTCAGACCGCCGTGCATCCACGGCGGAACACCGGCAGGCGCCGGCACTTGCGAGCGTCCCAGCCGGAGCCCCCCTATCCAAGGGGCAGTGATCGCACTGCCATGGGGGTCCTGGAGCCCACCAACCTGCTGCTGCTGGCCTGCGCCCTGCTCTACGGCCTGATCGGGGAGCCAGTGGACGGAGCAATCCTGCTGGCCTTTGTGGCGGCGATCAGCCTGCTGGATGGCCTGCAACAACAGCGCAGCAACCGGTCCCTGGCCGAACTGGCCCGCCTCTCGGCCCCCAAGGCCAGGGTGCGCCGGGCCGGGGTGGCCCTGGAGCTGGCAGCCGACCAACTGGAACTAGGCGACCTGCTGCGCCTGGAGGAGGGCGACCGGGTCGCCGCCGATGCCCGGGTGTCTGAAGCCCTGGGGCTGTGGCTGGATGAGTCCCTGCTCACGGGCGAATCCCTGCCGGTGGACAAGTCCGACCCCGGCAGCCTGCTGCTGGCGGGGTCGCTGGTGGCCAGTGGCCGGGGCTGGGCCGAGGTGGTGGCCGTGGCCGGGGCGACGGAGCTCGGCCGGCTCGGCGCCAGCCTGGCCAGCGTTCAGCCGCCGCCCACCCCGCTGCAACGGCAGACCCGGCGGCTCACGGCGCGGCTGACCCTCTGGGCCCTGGGGCTGTGCGTGGTCCTGGCCCTGGGGCAAGGGGCGGTGGGCGGGTCCTGGTCGGAGGCCCTGCTGGCAGCCCTGGCCTTGGCCCTGGCCATCCTGCCCAACGAGATTCCCGTGGTGCTGGCCCTGTTCCTGGCCCTGGGCGCCCTGCGTCTGGCCCGGATCGGGGTGCTGGCCCGCTGGCCGGCAGCGGTGGAAAGCCTCGGCAGCGCCACGGTGTTGGCGGTCGATAAGACCGGCACCCTCACGGAGAACCGCATGGGGGTGCAGCAGCTGCTCACCTGGCCCGAGCAGGAGCTGTGGCAACGGGGCCAACCCCTGGGCGAACCCTTCCACCGGCTGGTGGAGCTGGCGGTGTTGGCCAGCCGCGGCGATCCGGTGGATGCGATGGAACGGGCGATCCAGGGCCTGGCCTGCGAGCAGCTCGATGGCAGCGAGCACATACACCCGGATTGGCCCCTGCAGCGGGAGTACCCCCTGCAAAGCCACTTGCTGGTGTTTTCGCGGCTCTGGCAGGCCGGTGGGGGCAGCAGCCAGCTGGCAGCCAAGGGGGCGCCGGAGGCCATCGCCGACCTCTGCCATCTGCCGGCTGACCAGGCGCGGGCCCTGCTGGCGGCGGCCGACCGCCTGGCCGCCGCGGGCCTGCGGGTGCTGGCTGTGGCCCAGGGGGTCGGCGGCTCCCGGCTCCATGGCGGCGAGCCGCTGCCCAGCAGTGGCGAGCCGCCCGGCAACGTCCACGACTTCCTGTTTGAACCCCTGGGCCTGATCGCCCTGGCCGATCCCCTGCGCGCCGATGCCGCCGCCGCGATTGCCACGGCCCGCTCGGCCGGGGTGCGGGTGGTGATGATCACCGGCGATGGTCCGGTCACGGCCCGCGCAATCGCCGATCAGGCCGGCCTGGCGCCGGGCCCGGTGCTCTGCGGCGCCGATCTGGCGGGCCTGGGCCCCGCCGAGCTGGCGCAGAAGCTGGCCAGCGTGTCGGTGTTCGCCCGGGTGATGCCCCAGCAGAAACTGCTGCTGGTGCAGGCCCTGCAGGCGGCTGGCGAGGTGGTGGCCATGACCGGTGATGGCGTCAACGACGCGCCCGCCCTCAAGGCCGCCGACATCGGCGTGGCCATGGGACGGCGCGGCACGGCCGTGGCGCGGGAATCGGCCGATCTGGTGCTGCTCAACGACACCTTCAGCGACCTGGTGGCGGCCCTCGCCCTGGGGCGGCGCATCGAAGCCAACCTGCACCGGGCCCTGGGCTACACCCTGGCGGTCCACCTGCCGATCGCGGCCCTGGGCCTGGTGCCCCTGCTCTGGCCGGGCCCGGGCCTGATCCTGTTGCCGGTGCATATCGCCCTGCTGCACCTGGCGATCGATCCGGCCTGCACGGTGGTGTTCGAAGCCCTGCCGGGGGCGCCGGCCTTGATGCGGCAGCCCCCGCGCCCAGCCGCGGCGCCCCTGTTCGGCCCCGCCACCTGGCGCCGCTCCCTCAGCCAGGGGGCCGTGGTGATGCTGGCGGCCCTGGCCCTGGCCTTCTGGCCGCACAGCGACCTGGCGCTGCGCCGCAGCCTGGTGTTTTCGCTGCTGTTACTCAGCAGTGGCTCCCTGGTGTGGCTCAATGGTGATCGCACCAGCCGGCTCAGCGCCGCCGGCGCGGCCCTGGGCCTGGGCCTGTGGCTGGCCTTGCTGACAATCCCTGGCCTGATGCCGTTGCTCAGCCTGGGCCCATTGCAGACTCCCCAAATCCTCACGGTGGTGGCGGTCGCAGTGATCACCACGCTGCTGGCCGCCCTCGTGAGCCACCGCCCCGCCTAGGAGCCATGGCCCTGCCCAATGACCGCGGCCCTGCTCACACCGCAAGTCCTGGCGCCGCGACCAGCCATCCGGCGGTGGCGATCCAGCGCCAGCCCCATCCACACCAGCACCAGCACCGCGGCGGCTCGGCGGCGGCCTTTCGCTGGAGCGTGATCCTCAATGGCGGCCTCTCGGCCCTGCAGCTGGCGATCGGCTTCGGCTTCGGCTCCCTGGCCCTGATCGGTGATGCGGTCCACAACCTCGGCGACGTGGCGGGATTGTTGCTCGGTTGGGGGGCGGAACGGCTGAGCAGCCGCGCCCCGAACGACCGCTTCACCTACGGCTTCGGCCGCAGCACCCAGCTGGCCTCCCTGGCCAATGCGGTGCTGATCCTGATGGCCTCGGCCGTGGTGCTGGTGGAGGGGGTCCGGCGCCTCGGACACGGCAGCGAGGTGATCAGCACGCCGGTGGCCTGGGCCGCCGCCATCGGCATTGGCGTGAACCTGTTTTCGGCCCGCCTGTTCGGCCAGGGCGGCGGCCACGACCTCAACCGCCGGGCGGCGGTGGTCCACCTGCTGGGGGATGCGGCCGTGTCCGCAGCGGTGCTGCTCAGCGCCATCGTGGTGGGGCTGACCCACTGGAACTGGCTCGATGCCGCCACCGGCATCGCCGTGGGCCTGGCGGTGGCGTTCACCGGCTGGGGCCTGCTGCGCGATGCCATGCAGGTGGCCCTCGATGCCGTGCCCCCTGGCATCGACATCGCCAGCGTGGAGCAGACCCTGCGGACCCTGCCCGGCGTGCTCGATGTGCACCACCTGCATGTGTGGGGCATGAGCACCTCCCAGATCGCCCTCACCGCCCACATGGTGCGGCAGCCCACGGGCGGGGATGACATGGACCTGCTGCACCAGGCCAAGCAGCGGCTGGCCGAACTGGGCATCGCCCACAGCACGATCCAGCTGGAACCGCCCTCCTGAGGGCTGGCAAACCCGGCCCGGCCCGCCCAGCCGCCCCAGCAGTGGTCCAAGCACTGGTCCCAGGACTAGCCCCACCCCTAGCCCCACCCCTGGCCCCAGCCCTGGCTCCAGGACCGGCCAGATCCGCCCGTCAGGGCGCGGCGAGCGGTGCCGCAGTGCTGCCGAGCAGGGCCCACGGGCCGACTTTGGCGCCAGGATGGAGCCGGCTCTGGAGTGAAGGATGGCCCACCCGGTTCCCCGCCCCAACGGCACGCCGACCGGCCAGCCCCCGGGCCCGGGCTGGCTCGTCAGAGCCAGCGCAACCACCCCTGGACCGGTCGGCCCTCGCCGGTCGTGGCTGGGCCTGCCGCTGCTGGCTGGGCTGGCCCTGGTGGCGGGCCTGGTCGGTTGCGCCGATCCGAATGCCTGGAAACGCACCGCCTGCGACCAGGCCCAGGCCCAGTTGGGCCAGGCCACCGTTCAACAGATCGAACTGTTGCGCAAAGCCCTGGGCCTGGCCGCCGAGGTGGACCCGGTGGCCTACTGCCGCTCGATCGGTGCCGCCATGGGCGGCCCTGCCCCCAGCCCGGCCGAGGCGCCAAGCCCCCCGCTGGGGCCGAACGGCAAACCCAGCACCTCCCCCACGGGCCGGCCCCTCTCCGCCGCCGAGCAGGCCCCGGGCCGCTGAGCCCCAGCGGGGTCATCAAGCCCTCGCAGCGGCTCCAGGCCCATCCCCCGCTGGCCTGACGACGGCGACCAGCCCTGGGCCGCCCGCCTGGGATTCCGGGCAGGCCCTTGAGTAGCTCGATCGGCGCTTGGAATCGGGGCAACAGGGGAGCGGAATCGTCCCGGCGAAGGCTGCGGAATCGGCCGGTGCGGGCTCCGGGCCGGCCCCTGGCAGCCCTGACCCCTGGCAGTCCTGGGCCAGGGCCAGAGCAGCCTTTGGCCATGGCAGCCTTGGGACTTGCTGGCCCAGGAGCTCCCAGGCTTGAAGCTGCTGGTGGTGGAAGATGACGCCCAGCTGCGCGGCGCCCTGATCCAGCTGTTGGCCCGCTGGGGCTATGCCTGCGAGGGCAGCGGCGACGGCAGGGCGGCCCTGGCCCTGCTCGAATCCGCGACCTTTGACCTGGTGCTGCTGGACCTGGGCCTGCCGGGTCTCGATGGGCTTGAGCTCTGCCGGAGGCTCCGCCAGCGCGCCGGCCACCAGCCCCTGGTGTTGATGCTCACCGCCCGGGATGCCAGTGGCGACAGGGTGCGCGGCCTCGATGGCGGCGCCGACGACTACCTGGTGAAACCGTTCGAGCCGGCCGTGCTGCAGGCCCAGCTGCGGGCCCTGCTGCGGCGGCGGGGCCGCCCCCTGGACCTGGACCTCAGCTGGGGGCCCCTGCGGCTGATCCCCGGCCAGAGCCTCCTCTGGATCAACGGCCAGCCCCTGGCGATCACCCGCAAGGAAGCCCTGCTGGTGGAACTGCTGCTGCGGCGCCAGGGCCAGTGCTGCAGCAAACAGGAGTTGCTCAGCGGCAGCTCCGCCCATTGCCGGGAGGTGGGCGAGGCCACGATCAAGGCCCACATCCGTAATCTGCGCAGCAAGTTGACCAGCGCCGGCTGCCGGGCCGATCTGATTGAAACCGTCTACGGCCTCGGCTACCGCCTCAACCCCAGCGCCCTCGCCTGATCCCCTGCGCCTGAAGCGCCGCCTCGGCCTGCAGGGGGCCAGCTTCGCCCTGCTGGTGCTGGGGGCCTTTGCCGCGGCGGTGTATGGCGGCATCGCCAGCCAACGGCAGGAGGATCTGCGCGGGGAGCTGCGCCAGCTCGCCGCCAGCGCCGCCTCCCAGCTGCCCCTGATCGCCCACGAAGCCCACGAGGTGGGCAATGCCCGCAAATACAGCAACGATCGGGCCGTGGTGGCCCTGCCGGAGCGCAATCCCCAGCGGTTGCAGTGGTTCGATGCCGAAGGGCGCCTGTTGAACGACCAGGGCCACCTGGCCGTACCGCCCCTGCCTGGCCAGGGCAGCGGCCCCGCAGCGGGGGCGAGGGCTGGGGCGGCCCCCGGATCGGCCGCCGGAGCTGGGCCCGGGCCTGGCCCCCAGGGGCCCAGCCGTGCCCCGACCCCAGGGGGACGCGAACGTCAGCACCACCCGGCCGATGACCTTTGGCAGCACTGGCCGGGCGGCATCAGCCTCTGCCAGGCGGTGTACACCCAGCCCCGCCAGGGAAGCGGCGGCGGCTCGCGGCAACGCTCCGCTAGGGCCCACGGGCCAGGCATCAGGCCAGGCGACGCGCCCCTGTTCAGCGGCTCGGTGCGGGTGGCCCTCTCCAACCAAGCGGCCCTGGCGGACCTGCACCGGCTGCAACGGGGCCTGCTGCTCGGAGCCATCGTGGCCACCCTGCTGGCCCTGGTGGTGGGGCGCCGCATGGTGGAGGCCGCCTTCGCCCCACTGCAACAGCAGGTGGAAGCCCTGCAACGGTTCAGCGCCGAGGCCTCCCACGAACTGCGCCACCCGCTCACCAACCTGCGCACCCTGCTGGCCGCCACGCCGGAGTCCCGGGATCCGGCCAGCCGCCGCCTGCTGGAGCAGGTGGATCGCCTGGCGGCCCAGATGGCCGCCCTGCTCAATGACCTGCTGTTTCTGGCCCGCCAGGAGCAGGGGCTCGAACCCGACCTGGCCTCCCACCAGCAGCGCCGCCGCTTTGACCTGCTTGAGCTGCTCGACGACCTGCTGGAGAACCACCAGCTGCTGGCAGCCCAGCGCGGCATCCAGCTGGGCCTCGAGGCACCCACCGGCCTCGACAGCCTGCCGATCACGGCCGAAGCCGAGCCCCTGCAACGGCTGTTCACCAACCTGCTGCGCAATGCCCTGCGCCACAGCCCCTGCCAGGGCCGGGTCTGCCTGCGGGTCACCACCACGGGCTCGCGGCTGCTGGTGGAGGTGGTGGATGGGGGCCCCGGCATTGCCGCCGCCGATCGGGAGCGGATCTTCGAGCGGTTCTGGCGGGGACCCACCCCGACGGATCTGGGGTCGCCCGAGGGGAGCGGCCCCGGCGAGCCCGCCCACGGTGACGCAGCGGCGCTCGAGCCCAGCGGCCTGGGTCTGGCGATTGCCCGCACCATCGCCCGCCAGCAGGGCGGAGAGCTCAGCCTGGCCGCCGCCGATCCCGGCCGCTGCGTCTTCGCCGTGACGCTGCCCATGGGCTGAAGAGCAGCAGGGATGGGCCCAGGCCGCCCACCATTGCCGGATTGGCCCTGATCCCGATCCACCTGGAAACCAATCCGCCCTGAACGGATCTGGCCTCCATGGATCTGCCTTGAGCGCATCTGCCCAAGAGCAGATCTGCTCCAAAGCAGCCTGGCCTGATAGCGGATTCGCCTGAAAGCAGATTCGCCGCAAAACTGAGGCAGCCTTGACGACTTTTTGACCGTTTCCAGGCCAGGGTTGCTGCCATGACATTTGCCCTTGTTGCGACTGATCCGGGCCTGGCGGCCTTCGGCTCGAGTCTCACGGCCATCTCCCTGGCGGAACTGGGGGACAAGACCTTCTTCATGGCCCTGATCCTGGCGGCCCGCCACAGGCCCCGCTGGGTGTTCATCGGCGCCTTCTCCGCCCTGGCCGTGGTCACCCTGATCTCCCTGGGCCTGGGCTACGGCCTGCGGGAGTTGTTGCCTGCAACTCTGGTGCCCTGGCTGGCGGCCGCCCTGTTCCTGGGGTTCGGCCTCAAGCTGCTGATCGACGCCCAGGCGATGGGGGCCGATGCGGCCCAGGAGGAAGCCGATGACGCCGAAGCCGCCGTGAATGCGGCTGAAGTGGGCCATCCGATCGCCACAGCCTGGGCCGTGATCTGGGAGGCCTTTGCCCTGGTCTTCATCGCCGAACTGGGGGACCGCACCCAGTTCGCCACGATTTTTTTGGCCACGGCCCCCGCCTTCAGCTTTGCCGGCCTGCTGGCCGGCAGCCTGGTGGGCCATGGCCTGGTCACCTGGCTGGCGGTGGGGGCCGGCCAATGGATCGGCGGCCGGCTCAGTGAACGGATGCTCTATCGCCTGAGCGCTGGCCTGTTCCTGCTGTTTGGCCTGGCCTCCCTGCACCAGGCCCTGGGCTGATGGGTGGCCACCATCCCGGCGGCAGCGATCCAGCCCACAGCCAGCCAGGCACCAGGCCTCCAGGCAGCAGCCATCCAAACGGCAACGATCCCCGCGCCAGCCATCGCCAAGACAATCCAGGGGCCCCCTCCCACGGCGCCGCCTGCGGCGAAGGCCATGGGCATGGGCATGGGCCGGGCCATGGCCTGAGCCCGGGCAAGGCCTTCCGTTGGAGCATCGTGCTGAACGGCCTGCTCACGGGCCTGCAGCTGGTGATCGGCCTGGGCTTCGGCTCCCTGGCCCTGGTGGGGGATGCCCTCCACAACCTCGGGGATGTGGTGGGGCTGGCCCTGGGTTGGGGGGCGGATCGGCTGAGCCACCAGCCCCCGCGGGGCCGGTTCACCTATGGCTTTGGCCGCAGCACCCACCTGGCGTCCCTGATCAACGGCAGCCTCACCCTCCTGGCCGGAGCCGTGGTGGTGGCCGAAGCCCTGCAACGGGTCGTGCAGCCGGTGCCCCTGCAGGTGGCCCCGGTGGCCCTGGCGGCAGCAGCCGGCATCGTCATCAACCTGGTCTCGGCCCGGCTCTTCGGCCACGACCACCAGCAGGACCTCAACCAGCGGGCGGCGGTGCTGCACCTGCTCACCGATGCGGCCGTGTCCGTGGCGGTGTTGCTCAGTGCCCTGCTGGTGGGAGTCAGCGGCTGGCTCTGGCTGGATGCGGTCACGGCCCTGGCGGTTGGCGCCATCGTGATGGCCAGCGCCTGGGGCCTGCTGAAGGAAGCCCTGGCCGTGACCCTCGATGCCGTACCGGCGGGGATTGATCTGGCGGCGATCGAAGCCAGCTTGCGCGCCCTCCCCGGCACCCTGGAGGTGCAGGCCCTGCATGTGTGGGGCCTCAGCAGTTCAAAAACGGCTCTCACCGCCCGGCTGCTGCGGATCCACGGCTCCGAGCGGGACAACAACCGCATCCTGCAACTGGCCCAGCAGCAACTCACCGTCCTGGGCATCAGCGCCATCACGTTGCAACTGCAAACCGCCGAGCCGCCGCCAGCCGGCCCAGCACTGCTGACCAGCCGCTGACCGCCCAACCGGAGGGCTCCAGTGCGGGCGGCCATGCCGGCTGCAGGCTGCGTGGCAGGCCATGGCCCCGGAACACTGGCGGATCAAGACCGCAGACGCAGCCGAACCCTTTGGCCTGACCCTGCGGAACCCGGGCACGGAATCGGGCGAACCCCGCCATCCACCCCGAAACGATCTGAGCCAAAGCCGTCCAGCCAGACCCCTCAGACCCAGAACCCTCAGGCCGAAAACCATCCCGGCCAAACCCCTTCTGGCCAAAACCATTCAGGCCAAAACCATCCGGGCCAAAACCGACAAGCCAGCTGACCATCAAGCCAGAACTCCAGCTGACAACCATCAGGGCGCCCCCAGACGGTGCCGAGGGCACCAAGCAGCTGGGCCGCACAGCGGTGCAGGCCTCCGCCAAGGGCCGCTCTCACACCCCGGGCCTGAATCCGAAGCAACGCCACTTTTGTGCAAAAACACAAAAAATTAGCCCTATTCAGCGAACGTACCGTATAAACAGCTTCCGGCTCCGCCGTGGTCGTCTCCATCCGCGCGCTCGACTGCCTCGACCTCAGCCTCTGGCTGTCAAGCACCGACCAGGCCGCCGCCTACTTAGGCCTATCAAGGCAGACCGTGGAGGAAACCATTCAGGCGGTGTCCACAATCCTGGAGATTGCCGTGGCGATGAATGCTGGCCCGCTGCTGATCAGCGGCGATCCAACTTTGCTGCACTTACTGCGCCGCAACCATCAACATTTCCGTTGGGAATCAGGCCATGAACTGCGCCTTGAAGTGCTGCGCCAGCCTGGCGTACCGATCCGCAATCCGATTCCCCATGGCTGGCTGATCAAGGTTGTTGCACGCCCGAACAAGGAGGCCTGCCTCCAGCATCTCCGCACGGGTGTGATCGACGCCTGGATCACCGACGCCCCAACGACCCCCGAACCGGACGACCCGGATCTGGTCGGTTTTGACTGGATGGCCTGCGCCGGGCGCAATGCCCTGAGGTCAAGGCAGGGATGGGGCCAGGCCGAAGCCAACCCCCCGGGCCCGACTCCGTTCGGGCGAATCGGAGCCAGCCAAGGGCCAGCCCCTGACAAGGACAGGAACCACACCCCAAGCCCTGCCCCCTGCCAGCACCCAGCCAGCAGCAAGCCGGTCCCACTCGATCAGGCAGAGGTACACCACCCCGATGGCATCCCGACCACACGCGCAACCCCTAGCAACGAAACGCCACCACAAAGGCAGCCCGTTCAGCCCCCAGGACCTCAGCCAGGACGCCAGAGCCATTCATTGGTCGTTAAGAGAGCCTTCATGAATCACCCACGCTTTGATTGCCTCTGCCAAACCCTTCAGCGCAATGAACTGGGAATGCCTGAAACCATCCTGCGCTAATCCGCCTGCCAGCGTCCTGCCCCTCGCAACACAGGCCA
The DNA here is from genome assembly GCA_943370565.1 of Synechococcus sp. UW140. Taxonomy (GTDB): domain Bacteria; phylum Cyanobacteriota; class Cyanobacteriia; order PCC-6307; family Cyanobiaceae; genus BAIKAL-G1. Next base: position 97,733 of record CALRRL020000001.1, read on the forward strand.
ACGGCAGAACCATCCCCAGGGATGCCGATCAACCGCCACACCCTTGCCCTTTGACACTAAGCCGGTTGACCAGTGCGGGACCTCTCGACAACACGAGAATCAAGACTTCAACCGATTGATTGTGCCGCAATCATTCTTCAAAATGCCTTTCGGAACGAAGGGAAGCATCAGGAGTATTGTACCGACTTCAAACCGGGTCCGATCCCGTTTTGCAGTCAATGCAACTTCCGCCGGCCGAACCATTCGATGCAGATGCACCCCTGTGCCGTTGCACAAAATACCAAGCCTTGGATCAGCCCATAAGATGAAGCGGTACGTATGGGTTAAGAATGGCGCGCCTCACGATCACCCTGGATGGACGAGACCATTATGCCCTGAAATTGCTAGCTATTCGCCAGAACAAACGGATGGTTGCTGTTGTCGATGATGCAATCAAGTCCTACCTGCAAAGCACCGGCGCCTATGACTTGAATATCGCGGCAACCAACACGAATCCCCAAGACAGCAACGATGACCCAGGCCAATCGGGACTGGCAGATTGATCTCTCCAAACTGCCGCAATCCCTTGAGTTACAACTATCGCCCCGCCTACTTGAGCACATTGCCAATCAAGCCAGGGCAACCGGCCGCTCAAGCGAAGAAATCATCATCGAAATGCTGGATCGCGGCCTCTCTATGGGCCCACCCATGGCCGACAACGGATAAGCAGACTCAGCGGCTTGCGGCAAGCCTCTGAGGCAAAATCTTGAGGCCATATCTAAACACGACTTTTTAACTCAGCGATGCGCAGAAATACTTTTAAGCCTCACAGCGACACAATCAATTGACGGCCTACCTCAAAGAAATACTGCATCGATCTGCTGCCAATCCTTACACCACTGACCAGGCCAGGGAGCGCGATCAAGCCAAGGTCACTCCTATTCAAAGCCACTCAAATCATTTGTCCAGATCGCGCCTAAAAGAAGCGAGCACCAGCCCCGTCATCAACAACCCAGACAGAGGAATGGCAATGGGCCACGGAGCGCTGGGCCAGGGCAACACTTCAGACCCCTTCAAAGCCAGGCCTCGCCCGGACAACCCGGCGTAGGCCAACCAGGCGGGTTCAACGCCTCATGCGAATCCCCGTCAACACCGTTCAAGCCTAAAGCACCAGCAATGGACAGGAGGCCAATCACCCCGCGATCCATTTGCCGCAGCAACAAGGCAACCAGCCATGATCGCCATCCAGGCAACGACTACCCACTGCAATGCCACTCGAATAGCACAAGAAAGCAACGGCCGCACCGCCTAATCAAAGACACCCTCCATCAACACCTCACCCCAAAAGCCACTCACGACAGCCAGCTAATTCGCCTACAGATGGACATCAAGCGACGGAGCTAATCGGGGAATCAGCGCGATCCCTCCTCAAAAAACAGCCAGCGTCAACGCCAACCACCAGCCCCCGTTAAAGTGCAACTGAGCCAACGCACCACCAACACCAGAGTCTGCCCGGAGACGCCACCACTCAGGGCCTCCGGCCCATCGCTGGCGGTGGCCCATCAACGGGCTTCGATGGCTCCCAGACTTGACTGCTGCCACCCAGGATGACCCGGTTGCACCAACCGCGCGCCTTGAGACCCTTCAAATTAGGATTATTGAGTTTGAAATCATTGAGCCCGAGATCATTCAGCCCAAATAATTACAACAGGAATAAAGGCAGCTGTAGCCTCTTACAGCGCAGCCGTTAACATTTAAACTGTTAACAATGTTGCCGTCAACGTTGAAATCGTTGCCCCTACAGTCATTGAGAGTGATGCGATTGAAGTGGACGCTGTTGCGGAGGGAAGACAACAGGAAAAAGCCGAAGGGGAAATGGTTGGATTCCCACGCAAAGGAGATCCGCCAATGAAGCTTCGGCAAGCCCAGGGGCGCCCAACCTTGCGCCCAGGACCACCAACGCGGCTGGGCCCCAACCTGCCAGCTGACTTGCGAAGATCGTCTCTCCCTGTGCCCTGACCCCGCCGATGCCCCTCACCGCCCTGGTTCGCCAGCTCCAGCAGGTGACCCTCACCGGTGAAGTGCTGGAGCGCTTGAAGCGGCCCGAGCGGTTACGGCTCAGTGGCGCCGCTCGGGCAGCCCGGGCCCTGGTCAGCAGCGCCCTGGCCTCGGCGGCGGGGGCGCCCCTGCTGGTGGTGGTCCCCACCCTGGAGGAAGGGGGCCGCTGGGCGTCCCTGCTGGAACTGATGGGCTGGAGCAGCAGCCTGCTTTATCCCACCAGCGAAGGCTCCCCCTACGAACCCTTCGATCCCACCAGCGAGATCACCTGGGGCCAGCTCCAGGTGCTCAGCGAACTGCTGGATGGGGGCTCCAGCCGGCTGGCGATCGTGGCCACCGAGCGGGCCCTGCAACCCCACCTGCCGCCCCCCGCGGCCCTGAAAGCCCACTGCCACAGCCTGCGCAAGGGCGACAGCGTCAACCTGGAGTCCCTCGGCCAGACCCTCAGCCGCCTGGGCTACGAACGGGTCGCCACGATCGAGCAGGAGGGCAGCTGGAGCCGGCGCGGCGACATCGTTGATGTCTTTCCGGTGAGCGCCGAATTGCCGGTGCGGCTGGAGTTCTTCGGCGAAGAGCTCGAAAAGCTGCGGGAATTTGATCCCGCCAGCCAGCGCTCCCTCGATGCGATCGAGGTGGTGCGGCTCACCCCCACCGGCCACGGGCCCCTGATCGCTGATGCCCTGCGGGAGTCGATGCCGGCGGGGCTGGAGCAGCTGCTCAGCCCCGAGGCCCTGGATCAACTGCTAGAAGGCGGCACCCCCGAAGGCATGCGGCGCCTGCTGGGGTTGGCCTATGCCCAGCCGGCCTCCCTGCTCGATTACCTGCCCGCCGCCACCCTGATCGCCATCGATGAGCGGCGCCATTGCCTGGCCCATGGCCAGCAGTGGTTTGACCATGCCAGCGCCCACTACGGCGATGTGGTCGCCGAATTGGGCCTCGCGGGGCCGGGCAGCGAGGCTCCGGGTGAGGCCCCGGGAGAAGCCTCGCGAGACGCGTCTGACGCAAGCCTGCTGCCGGCCTCGCTCCACATCAGCCCCAAGGAGGCCCTGGCCCAGGCCGAACGCTTCACCGGCTTCGACCTGGCCGAACTGAACGAAACCGACAAGCACGCCAACAGCTTCGATCTGGCCAGCCGCTCGGTGCCGGCCCATCCCAATGCCTTCGGCAAACTGGCGGCCCTGGTGCGCGGCTACCAGGCGGAGAAGGCGCGGGTGTGGCTGCTCTCGGCCCAACCCTCGCGGGCGGTGGCCCTGCTGGAGGAGCACGACTGCATCAGCCGGTTTGTGCCCAATCCCGGCGATTTCGCCACGATCAACCGGCTGATCGAGCAGAACACGCCGGTTGCCCTGAAAACCCGGGGCACGGCCGAACTAGAGGGCCTGCAACTGCCGGCCTGGAAGCTGGTTTTAATCACCGATCGGGAATTCTTTGGCCAGCAATCCTTAACGGCCACGGGCTATGTGCGCCGGCGCCGCAAGGCCGCCAGCCGCACGGTGGATCCCGGCAAGATGCAGCCGGGCGATTTCGTCGTGCACCGCAACCACGGCATCGGCCGCTTTCTCAAGCTGGAAAAACTGGCGATCAGCGGTGAATCCCGCGATTACCTGGTGGTGCAATACGCCGATGGCCTGCTGCGGGTGGCCGCCGACCAACTGGGCAGCCTGGGCCGCTACCGGGCCAGCACCGATGCGCCCCCCGACCTCAACCGCATGGGCGGCACGGCCTGGGCCAAGGCCAAGGAACGGGCCCAGAAGGCCGTGCGCAAGGTGGCGCTCGACCTGGTGAAGCTCTATGCCGAACGGCACCAGGCACCGGGCTTTGCCTTCCCCGCCGATGGTCCCTGGCAGAGCGAACTCGAAGACTCCTTCCCCTACGAACCCACCCCCGACCAGCTCAAGGCGATCAGCGATGTGAAGCGGGATATGGAGCGCTCCCAGCCGATGGACCGCTTGGTGTGCGGCGATGTGGGCTTCGGCAAAACCGAGGTGGCGATCCGGGCCATCTTCAAGGCGGTGACGGCCGGCAAACAGGTGGCCCTGCTGGCCCCCACCACGGTGCTGGCCCAGCAACACTGGCGCACCCTCAGTGAACGCTTTGCCCCCTATCCGCTCAAGGTGGCCCTGCTCAACCGCTTCCGCACCGCCCTCGAACGCAAAACGATCCTCACGGGCCTGGGCGAGGGCAAGGTGGATGTGGTGGTGGGCACCCACCAGCTGCTGGGCAAGGGCACCAGCTTCAAGCAACTCGGCTTGCTGGTGGTGGATGAAGAACAGCGGTTTGGCGTGAATCAGAAGGAAAAGATCAAGGCCCTGCGCAAAGACGTGGATGTGTTGACCCTCTCGGCCACGCCGATCCCCCGCACCCTCTACATGAGCCTCTCGGGCGTACGCGAGATGAGCCTGATCACCACGCCGCCGCCCCTGCGCCGGCCGATCAAAACCCACCTGGCGGCCCTCGATGAGGAGGCGGTGCGCAGCGCCATCCGCCAGGAACTCGATCGCGGCGGCCAGATTTTCTATGTGGTGCCGCGGGTGGAGGGCATCGAGGATGTGGCCGGCCAGCTGCGCCAGATGGTGCCAGGCCTGCGCCTGCTGGTGGCCCACGGCCAGATGGCCGAAGGGGAACTGGAGAGCGCCATGGTGGCCTTCAATGCCGGCGAAGCCGATCTGATGCTCTGCACCACGATTGTGGAGAGCGGCCTCGATATTCCCCGGGTCAACACGATCCTGATCGAGGACGCCCACAAATTCGGCCTGGCCCAGCTCTATCAACTGCGCGGCCGGGTCGGCCGCAGCGGCATCCAGGCCCACGCCTGGCTGTTCTATCCCGGCAACGCCTCCCTCTCGGACGCGGCCCGCCAACGGCTGCGGGCGATCCAGGAATTCGCCCAGCTGGGCTCCGGCTACCAGCTGGCCATGCGCGACATGGAAATCCGCGGCGTTGGCAATTTGCTGGGGGTGGAGCAGAGCGGCCAGATGGAAACGATCGGCTTCGATCTCTACATGGAGATGCTGCAAGATTCCCTCGCCGAGATCCAGGGCCAGGACATCCCGGCGGTGGATGACACCCAGATCGACCTGCCAATCACCGCCTTCATCCCGGGCGATTGGATCACCGAAAACGATGAGAAGATCGCCGCCTACCGGGCCGCTGCCGCCTGCGACAGCCAGGACAGCCTGTTGGAACTGGCCGCCGGCTGGGTGGATCGCTATGGCGCCATTCCGGCACCGGTGCAAAGCCTGCTGCAATTGATGCAACTGAAATTGCTGGCCAAGCGCTGCGGTTTCTCGCGCATCAAACCGGAGAAACCCAATATCGCCCTGGAAACGCCGATGGAGGAGCCGGCCTTCCGCCTGCTGCGCCAGGCCCTGCCCCAACACCTGCATGGCCGCCTCGTCTACCAGGGCGGACCGGGCAGCACCGCCAAGGTGTTGGCCCGGGGCCTGGGGGTGCTGCCGATCGAGAAACAACTCGAGCAACTCAAGGAGTGGCTGACCCTGATGGTCGACCAGATTCCCGGCAGCGATGGCCTCACGGCCCAGCAACGGCGCCAACAGCTCGAAGCCCGCAATGCCGAGGTGCTGCGTGTTTGAGCACACCACCAAACGGCTTGTCCAGCTGCTGCAGCGGGCCTGGGGCAGGCGCCGTTCTCAGCGGCAGCCGATCCAGGCCAACCCGGCCCGGCCCGGTCGCCGGCAAAAGCTGGCCCTGGCCGGGGCCCTAGGCCTGGCCCTGGGCCTGCAGGGATGCCAAATGCCCCTGGCCCTGCAACGCCTGACCCTGATCATCTACGTGGTGCCCCCCGGCTCCTCCACCCTCACCAAAGTCGACATCGACCACTTCTGGGGTCCCCTCGCTGCGGCCTACAGACGTCTGCACCAGGGCGTCCATCTCAACTTCAACTTCGTCGTCTTTGAATCCCAGAAACTCAAGCGGGAACTGCAGCAGCGCAATGGGCGCGGGCTGGGCCCCGACCTGCTGGTGGTGAATGCCTCCACCGCCCTGGAATTGCTGCAACAGGGATTGATCACCAAGATTCAGATCCCGCCTGACGTGGAAGCCAGCCTGCAGCCCTGGGTGCTGTCCAAGTTGCGCGTCAAGGGGGGCATGGCGGCCCTGCCGATCGCCCTGGAACCCCAGCTGAGCTGTTACAACCGCTCGCGCATCTCCAGCCCCCCCGCCACGGTCGATGCCCTGCTGCAACTGGCCGCCAAGGGGAAATCCATCGGTCTTTCGGTCTCCCCCGCCAACATCTGGTGGACGGTCGGCCCCCTGGGGGCCGACCGCTCCCTGCGGGCCTTGGTGGAGACCCCGCTGCATCAGCCGATGCCGATCGATCGCAGCGATCGGGCCAGGATCACGGCCTGGCTGGCCTGGTTGCGCGATGCGGCCCGCCAGAGCCACATCAACTTCTTCAACAATGACGAAGAACTGCTGACTGGCTTAGGCAACGGCCAGCTCGATTGGATCAGTTGTTTAAGTTTTAACCTGCCACGGTTGCAGGCAAAAATGGGGGCCAATTTGGGGGTGGCGAGCCTACCCCAGGGTCCCTACGGCTCCGCCACCCCCAACTCGCTGCTACGCGTTGTTGCCTTCGGCGTGAACTCCTCCCCGCAGCAACGCCATCGCGCCCTCGAACTGGCGTTGCTGCAACTCAGCCCCCTGATGCAGCGCTCGCTCACCCTCAACAGCGAGCAGATGCTGCCGGTGAATCGCTTCGCGCCGGCCCCGGTGGCCAGTTCGGCCCGGATCCAGGCCCTGGTCCAGGCCGAAAACCAATACCAGCTCAGCGCCTTCTTTGCCCGCTCCCCCGCGGCGCTGAATCGGCTCGACAGCATCTCTCCAGCCTTGGAATCGCTGCTGACCCAACTGGTGGTGGATGTGATCACGCCGGAGCAGGCCAGTGCCCGCCTGATCCAGATCCTGAGGCAACCCTGATGGGCGACCTGATGCTGGCCATGGTCAGCTGGCTGGGCTTTCTGCAGCGGCCGGATGTGCTCAAGCAGCTGCTGGCGATCGGCCTGGCGGCCCTGCTGGCCCGGCGCCTGCCCACCGCTGCCTGGCTCTGGCAGCAGCTGCCGCCAGGTTGGCGGGGGCGCCTGCCGGTGGCCCTGGCGGAGGAGGGGGCCCTGCTGGCGATGGTGCCCCTGCTCAACCTGGCGGGCCAGGAAAGCGGCCTGGTGCTGCTGGTGGCCCAGCTCAAGGCGGCCTGGCTGGCCCTGGCCCTGGTTGAGCACAAGTTGCTCAACCGCTGGCTGGATCCGGTCACGGCCTCGCGGCTCTCGAGCCGGCTGCTACGGCCGGCCCTGCTGCTTGCCACCCTGCTAATCGGCCTCGATGCCGTCGACAACCTGCAGGAGTTGGCCGCCATGCCCATGGGCCGCCTGTTCGGCTCGGCCGTGACCCTGGGCAGCCTGTTCCAGGTGGGGGTGGTGCTCTACGGGCTGGCGATCGGCGCCGGCCCCCCCGCCAGTGCCATCGGCTGGCTCTGCCAACGGGGCCTGGAGTTGGGCGACGGCAGCCGCCGCGCCCTGGAATTGATCCTGCGCTACTGCCTCTTCAGCAGCGGCATCCTCTGGGCCCTGGGTCACCTGGGCTTCAACCAAACGGGCCTGTTCGCCATCGCCGGCGGCCTGTCGGTTGGCCTGGGGTTTGGCGTCAAGGAGGTGTTCTCCAATTTCATCAGTGGCCTGTGGTTGCTGTTTGAGGGCTCGGTGCGGCCCGGGGAGGTGCTGATCATTGATGGCGAGGCCTGCGAAGTGCGCCGCTTGGGGCTGCGGGCGGCGGTGCTCTGGCGCCGCAGCGACAACGCCGAATTGCTCATCCCCAACCAGACCTTCTTCACCTCCACCACCGCCACCTTCACCGGCAGCGACCGGATGCGCCGCGGTGTGTTGATGGCATCGGTCACGAGCAGCATCGCCCCGGCCGAGGTGCTCTCGCGCCTGGAGGCGGTGGCCATGGCCCAGGAGGGCGTGTTGCGGCAGCCGGCCGCCAAGGCCACGATCGACAAATTTGGCACCACCAGCACCGACTACCGGTTGACCTACTGGATGGCCGATCCGCTCAGCATCCGCGAGGTGAGCAGCGCCCTGAAGCTGGCGCTCTGGACCCGCTTCAACCCCGAGGAGATCAGCCTGGGCTGAGGGCGCGCCAAGCACCGGCGACATGCCTGGACCGGCCAACGCCCCATGGGCCCCAGGCCTGCCGTTGGGACGACCCAGCGGAGCCAGCCAACGGGGCCCTGCCTGCCGCCAGGGGACTCTGACAACCCAGCCGACCTGGAGCAGCTCTGGTCGGCCAGGGATGCGGCCGGGGTTGCCCAGCGGAGCGGGGGCACCAATCCAAGCCCCAGCGGCGCCCTGGCCAGGGAGCAGCCCGCCGCGGAGCCGCCCCTGTCCAAGCCCCTGGTCCCAGCCCCCTGTCCAAGCCCATGGGCCGAACTGAGACCGGGTGCCAGCCGGGCCACCGCCCAGCCCCCCTCTCAGCTTGCGCAATTCTTCGTTACACTCGCAACATCATTCGTTACCGCACGCCGTGGGTGAGCTGATCGAGCAGGGGACCGCAGGCGGTGGCTTCTCCGTGCTGTCGGGCCTGGTGTGCCTGGTGGCCCTTGGTGTGTACGGCCTGATGAGCCGCGATCAGGAAAACAACGACGATGACGACTCCAGCCCCGGCGGCGGCCTGATGCAGCCGGTGGCCTGATCCCCAGCGATCAACCAGTCACTTGTCCACCGGAGACCTTCAGCCCAGACCCAGTACTTTGATCTCGCTTCAAACGTAATTTTTAACAAATAACTTACTACTTCAAATTGCTTTTGTGATATTAATTTCAACTTTCATCCTGGCTACTTAGAGCTGCTTAATCGAATGTGGCCTGCAAGCTTAGTAGGTCACCTTTGAATATTGCTTACTTATTTTAAAGTCAAGGATCCAGTCCTCAGCCATCATGATTGGTTGTGACTCGGGCTGAATCAATAGACCCAACCCGGCATTGGATTGAATCGCCAGGAAGCAACCGTTAGTTGGCGGCTTTCCCGGCCCCCAGGGCTGCCGGCAGATTGCTGCTGCCCGGTTGGAAGGGCCGCTGGGCCACGCCGGCAGCACGCAGCAGCTTGAGCAGGGTGGTTTCGGCCGCCACAAACTGGCTGTCCTTTGCGGTGGCGATGTCTTCGAGGCGCAGCTTTTGGGCGTCGGCATCGGACAGCTTGGCCGTGACATCGGGTTCGATGCCGCGGTGGTGAATGTCGCGGCCACTGGGGGTGAGGTATTTGGCGATCGTCACGGTCATGCCGGACCCATCGGAAAGGCCGCGCACAGACTGCACCAGACCCTTGCCAAAGGTTTTCTGGCCCACCAGCAGGGCCCGGTGGTTGTCCTGCAGGGCGCCGGAGAGGATCTCGCTGGCGCTGGCCGAGCCCTCGTTCACCAGGATCACCAGGGGTTTTTTGGTGAGGGCATGGCCGTTGGCCCGCTTGATGTCCTGGATGCCATCGCGGGTCTTGGTGGACACAATCACACCCTCATCGAGCCACTGGCGCGCAATCGCCACGCTGGCCATCAGCAGGCCGCCCGGATTGCTGCGCAGATCGAGCACATAGCCCTGCACCCCCTTGGCCTCCAGGTCCTTCACCGCCGCAGCCATGTCGCGGGCGGCATTGGCATTGAACTGCTTCAGGCGGATGTACCCCAGGCGCTCGCCATCGGGGCCGGTTTTCACCTGGTGCTCCACGGTGTGGAGCTCGATGCGTTCGCGCACCAACGGAGAGGTGATCAGGGCACCTTTGCGGCGCAGCTGGATGGTCACCTTCGTGCCGGCTTCGCCACGGATCAGCTTGACCGCCTCTTCCGTCGACATCCCCTGGGTGGGCTTGCCATCGATCGAGACAATCACGTCCTTGGGCATCACCCCGGCCCGGTAGGCGGGGGAGCCCTCGATCGGAGCGATCACCACCAGTTCCTTGGTGTCTTTATCAATGCTCAGTTGAATGCCCACCCCGGAGAGCTCGCCCGAGGTGTCGATCTGCATCTCCTTGAACTCACGTGGGTCCAGGAAACGGGTATAGGGATCACTCAGGGTGGCCAACATGCCGCGGATGGCGGCATAGCCCTGCTTGGGCGTTTCGTAGGTTTTGGCGAGCAACTGGCGCCTCAGTTCACGCCAACGTTCCGGCGAATACTTGCCGGTGGTATCGAGGTAATCGCGGAAAACAATCTGCCAGGTCTGGTCAATCACCTCCTTGGGACTGTCACTGATCAGGGAGGCCAGGCTGGGGGCATTGAGCAGTTCACTGCCCACCAGCACCGTGGCGGCCAGAGCCCCTGACCCCATCAACACCACTACACCGGTGCGCGCCCTGCCCATCAAACAATCCTGAGGATCTGGAGATTGGCTTCAAGCTAACCCGCCAGGGCTGATCTGCGACAGCGACGGGAAACCGGACTCCCCCAAGCCATGCGACCGAACCCTGACGGGGGCTTGACAAAACCCTGGAATCGATAGTCGTGCAAACAACGCAGCGTTTAAGCCCGTTGTTGCTCCTGCCCTGCAGCCAAGGGATGGCCACCTGATCGAGAATCGATCCGTTCAGGAGATGCCGCCCCGAGGGCCGGGCCCTGGGTCTGCAGCCCGAGGCTCAGGCGGGATCCACCCAGCGGCCGTCCTCCTTGATCAGGGCGATCAGGGCGGCCACCCCTTCGGCCTCGGGCACCCGACGGATTTCATCGCGGCCCCGGTAAAGGGAAATGGTGCCGGGGGTCTTGCCCACATAGCCGTAGTCGGCATCGGCCATTTCGCCGGGCCCATTGACAATGCAGCCCATCACGGCGATGTCGAGGCCGGTGAGATGGGCCGTGGCAGCGCGCACCTGGTGCAGCACCTCCTCGAGGTTGAACAGGGTGCGGCCGCAGCTGGGGCAGGCCACGTATTCGACCATGGTCTTGCGCAGGCCCAGGGCCTGCAGGATCGAATAGCAGACCGGGATCTCCTTCTCCGGCGCCTCGGTGAGGGACACCCGGATCGTGTCGCCGAGTCCATCGGCCAGCAGGGTGGCGATGCCAGCGGTGCTCTTGATGCGGCCGTAGTCGCCATCGCCGGCCTCGGTGACCCCGAGGTGCAGGGGGTACAGGAAGCCCTCCTGGTCCATGCGATGGGCCATCAAGCGGTAGGCCGCCAGCATCACCGGTGCCCGCGACGCCTTCATCGAGACGACGATGTTGTGGAAATCGAGCCGGTCGCAGATGCGGATGAATTCCAGGGCCGACTCGACCATGCCCAGGGGCGTGTCGCCGTAGGTGAAGAGCATGCGCTCTGCCAGGGAGCCGTGATTGACGCCAATGCGCAGCGCCTTGTCCTGGCTCTTGAGCAAGCTCACCAGCGGTTCAAAGGTGAGGGCGATGCGATCGCCGATCTCGGCGAGCTCGGCCTCGGAGAAACTGCTGCGATTCGGATCGGGCTTATCGAACACAAACAGGCCCGGATTGATGCGCACCTTGTCGACGTGGTGGGCCACCTCCAGGGCGATCTTCATGCCGTTGTGGTGCACATCGGCCACCAGGGGCACCGGCTGGTAGGTGTCTTCCAGCCGTTTGCGGATCTCACCGACGGCCTTGGCATGGGCCAGGCTCGGCACCGTGAGCCGCACGATTTCACAGCCCGCCTCATGCAGGCGGCGGATGCCGGCGGTGGCCCCCTCCACATCGAGGGTGTCCTCATTAATCATCGACTGCACCACCACCGGGTGCTCGCTGCCGATGGCGATGGCCCCGACCCGCACGCTGCGGGTGCGGCGGCGGTGGATCACCGAGTCAAAGCGGGGGTCGCTGGCCCAATCGGCGCTACCGCCGCCTTGGCTGGGGTCGGGAGTTGCCCCTGGGGTGGCGGCATCAGGGCGGGCCAGGGTGCCGGTCATGGGGCGGGGCCGGAGGGTGCCGCAAGCCTGTCACAGACCACCACGCACCTGGCGAGGATCGCCTAGCCGGTCGTCTGCAGACGCTCCCGCACGGCCTGCAGGTCGCATCGGGTGAGGTCCCGGGGTTGGCCCGGCTGGGGTGAGCCGTTGCGCAGCAGGTAGGCGGGATGGAAGATCGGCAGGCAGGCCCGGCCGTCCAAATTGAGCCACTGGCCGCGCAGCTGGCTGATCGGCCCTTTGTGCCCCAGCACCGCCTGCAGGGCCGTGGCGCCCACCAGCACCAGCACCTGGGGTTGCACCAGGGCAATCTGCTGCTCCAGGAAGGGACGGCAGGCCGCCAGCTCCTGGGCGGTGGGCTTGCGGTTCCCGGGCGGCCGGCACTTCACCCCATTGCAGATGTAGGCGTCTTGGTTGCTGTCAAGGCCCGCCTCGGCCAGGAGCTGGTCGAGCAGCTGGCCCGAGCGGCCGACAAAGGGTTGGCCCAGCCGGTCCTCCTCCGCCCCGGGGGCCTCACCGATCAGCATCAGCCGGGCCTGGGGGTTGCCGCGGCTGACCACCACCTGCTGGCGCCCATGGGCCAGGGGGCAGCGGCGGCAGGCGCTGCACTTCTGGTCCAGGGCTTCCAGATCGGCCTCAAGGCCAATGCCCATGGCAGCGGAGTAGCTCGCAGCGGAATGGGCATGGCCGCCCGGACCCGAGCCGGCCGAGGGATTGGGGGGCGGCAGGGGATGGCTGACGATGGCTCGGCCCTGGGGGATTGGGCCAGGGTCCCATGGCCCGGCGGGCCAGGGAGGCGTTCATGGACACGGACCTGGCCCTGGCCTGACGACAGAAAAGGTCTGCGCGGAACCTTTACGGTGGCCGGCGTAGGGCAGGATGCACGATTGTCCAGGTGTCCCATTGGGATGCCGCCCCCGACGCTGCACCGATGCTGCGCCCGATTGAGCTTTCTGCCCGGGCAGAAGCGTTGCAGCCCTCCCTGACCCTGGCGATTGCCGCCCGGGCCAAGGCCTTGCGCGCCGATGGCCATGACATCTGCAGCCTCAGTGCCGGGGAGCCGGATTTCGATACGCCGGCCTTCATCCGGGCCGCCGCCACGGCGGCCCTGGAGGCGGGCCACACCCGCTACGGACCGGCCGCCGGCGAACCGGCCCTGCGCCAGGCGATTGCCGACAAACTCAGCACTGAAAATCACGTTCCCACCAGCGCCGACCAGGTGCTCGTCACCAACGGCGGCAAGCAGGCCCTCTACAACCTCTTCCAGGTGCTGTTGGGCCCCGGCGATGAACTGCTGCTGCCCTCGCCCTATTGGCTGAGTTATCCGGAAATGGCCCAGCTGGCCGGCGCCAGCGTGCGCCTGATCCCCAGCGCCGCCGCCGACGGCTTCCGGCTCGACCCCCAGCAACTCGAAGCGGCGATCACCCCCGCCAGCAAACTGCTGGTGCTCAACAGCCCCTCCAATCCCACCGGCATGGTGCTGGGGCGGGAGGACCTCGACGCGATCGCCGCCGTGTTGCGCCGCCATCCCCACGTGGCGGTGGTCTGCGATGAGATCTACGAATTTCTCTTGGCCCCAGGCCTGACCCACCACAGCTTTGCGGCGGTGGCCCCCGATCTGGCCGAACGGATTTTCACCGTGAATGGTTTTGCCAAGGGCTGGGCCATGACCGGCTGGCGGGTCGGCTGGCTGGCGGGGGCCCAGCCCGTGATCGCCGCCGCCAGTGCCCTGCAGAGCCAGAGCACCAGCAACGTCTGCAGCTTTGCCCAATACGGCGCTTTGGCAGCGATCAGCGGCCCCCGGGACTGCGTCCGGGAGATGGCGGCCGAGTTCAACCGCCGCCGCAGCCTGCTCACGGATGGCTTGATGGCCCTCCAGGGGCTGGCCCTGGTCCCGCCCCAGGGGGCCTTCTATGCCTTCGCCGACATCAGCAGCACGGGCCTCGATTCGATGCGCTTCTGCAACCAGCTGCTGGAGCAGCAGGGCCTGGCGGCCGTACCTGGAGTCGCCTTCGGCGATGACCGCTGCATCCGCCTCTCCTGCGCGGCCTCACCCGAGACGATCCTCGACGGTCTGGCCCGGCTCGAGCGCTTCCTCGCCAGCTGCTGAAACACCCAGGGGTCCATTCGCTGACCAGGGACCTGGCTGGCAGGCTGGTTGACTGGCTTGCTGTGGCGCTGACTGCATCAACGGCCGACTCAGCAGCCTGCCTGCGGGCGCCCATTACCCATCCCTTCCCCACCGTCTATGGCCATCCGAGAACGTTGGGCCGCCGTCCTGGCAGGCCTGTCCCTGGTCCTGCTGCCGGCGGCCCTACCTGGGCTCGATTCCGCTGGGGTCAGCCTGGTGGCCCCAGCCCAGGCCGAACAGACCAAGGGCCCGGAGCAGGCCAAAAAGGTATTGCGCATCGGCGCCATCCCTGATCAGAAGCCGGAAAAACTGAACCGGCTCTATCCCCTGGTGGCGGCCGAACTGGAGCGCCAGTTGGGTGTGCCCGTGCAGTATTTGCCGGTGGTGGACTACACCGCCGCCGTCACGGCCTTCCGCACCGGTGACCTGGATCTGGTCTGGTTCGGTGGGCTCACCGGCGTGCAGGCCCGCCTGCAGAAGCCCGGCGCCCAGGTGCTCGCCCAGCGCGACATCGATGTGGCCTTCCACAGCATCTTCATCGCCAATACCGGCAGCGGCCTCAAGCCAATCCGGGACGTCAAGGGCCTCACCGAACTGAAGGGCAAACGCTTCACCTTCGGCTCCGAGAGTTCCACCTCGGGTCGGCTGATGCCCCAGTACTTCCTGGCCAAGGGGGGCGTGAAACTGAGCGACTTCGCCGGAGGCGCCCCCGGGTTCAGCGGCAGCCACGACACCACCATTGCCCTGGTGCAGAGCGGCGCCTACGACGCCGGCGTGGTCAACGAGCAGGTGTGGCGCACCAGCCTCCACGACGGCCGGGCCAACCGGGCCAAGGTGGTGGCGATCTGGCGCACCCCCGGCTATCCCGATTACCACTGGATCGGCCAGCCCAACCTCGATCAGCGCTTCGGCAAGGGCTTCAGCCGCAAGCTCCAGGGCGCCATCATCAGCTGGCGCACCACCAACCCCCAGCAGAAGCAGATCCTGACGTTGTTTGGCGCTCAACAATTCAGCAAATCAACGGCGGCCAATTACAAGCAGATCGAGCAGGTGGGTCGCCAGATCGGCAAGATCCGCTGATGCCCGCCCCCCCAGACCGGCAGCCAGGCCCACCGAGCCCGGGGCCGGCCGGGCCGGTGCCGGGCCGGCCCTGGCTGGAGCTGAACCAGGTCACGGTGGCGGGCCGCGGCCAGCCCCGACTGGATCGGGTGTCGCTGGCGATCGGCTGCGGCGAACGGGTGGCCCTGCTCGGGCCCAGTGGCGCCGGCAAGAGCACCCTGCTGGCGGTGGCCAACGGCGAGCTGCTGCCTGACTCAGGGAGCCTGCGCTGGCTCGGGGCGCCGCCGGCGCGATCGGGCCGGGCCCGGCGCCGCCAGCAGGCCCG
This sequence comes from Synechococcus sp. UW140, assembly GCA_943370565.1. Classification (GTDB taxonomy): domain Bacteria; phylum Cyanobacteriota; class Cyanobacteriia; order PCC-6307; family Cyanobiaceae; genus BAIKAL-G1. The sequence continues at coordinate 113,193 of CALRRL020000001.1, forward strand.
CATCGGCACCCTCTGGCAGGACCTGCGCCTGATCGAAGCGCTGAGCGTGCAGCAGAACCTCAACAGCGCCCGGCTGGCGACCTGGGGCTGGCCCCGGGCCCTGCTCAACCTGCTCTGGCCCCTGGACACGGCCGCCAACCGCCAGGCCCTCGCCCAGGTGGATCTGGGGTCCGAGCTGCTGAACCAGCCGGTGAGCGCCCTCTCGGGCGGCCAACGCCAGCGGGTGGCCATCGCCCGCCTGCTGCGCCAGGACCCGGAGCTGCTGCTGGCCGATGAACCCTTGGCCAGCCTTGATCCCCGCCTGGCGGCGGAGCTGCTGGCGTTGCTGCTGGCCCAGGTGAGCCCCGGGCGGGCCCTGCTGCTCAGCCTGCACCGCCCGGATCTTTTGGCCGGCTTTGATCGGGCCATCGGCCTGCGCCAGGGCCAGGTGCGCTTCGACCAGCCGGCCTGGACCGTCGGCCCGGCCGAACTGGCGGCCCTCTATGGCAGTGGGGTCCAGCCAGAGGGGAGCGAAGCCGACCCCCAGGCAGGGATCCGGCCGGAGGACCCCCTCGCGTCGCCCTTCGGGACCGGATCAGGGCTGCGATCCAAGCCGTGATCCAAATCGTGATCGAAGCCGGGATGCAATCCGTGAAGCAAGCCGTGAAGCAGGCCCTGCGGCGAGGCGCCCGGCCTGCTTCAACAACAGCCGGCCCAATCCGGCCCAGGGGTCTCGCCGCGCCCCTGGCCATGGTGGCCCCGGCGGTGGTGCTGATCCCGGTGCTGATCCTGCTGCCGGGCCTGGTCCATGGCGGCGGTTTCGAGCTGCTCGCCGAATTCGTCCAGGCGGCCTTCACGCCGTCCCTCGATCCGTTGGTGCTGGGCTCGGCCCTCAAGGGCCTCGGCATCACCGTGGGCATCGCCCTGCTGGGCTGGGCCGCCAGTGGCCTGCTGGGGCTGGCCCTGGCCCTGGCCAGTTCGCGCCAGGTGTGGGCAAGCTGCTGCGGCCAGCTCTGGCCGGCCGAGCTGCTGCGGCGGCTCCTGGCCCTGCCCCGCTCGATCCACGAGCTGCTCTGGGGGCTGTTGCTGCTCCAGGTGGTGGGCCTGCAGCCGGCGGTGGCGATCGCCGCCATCGCCATCCCCTACGGCGCTCTGGTGGCCCGGGTACTGGCCGACCAGCTCGATGCCCTGCCCACAGGGGCCCTGACCGCCCTGCGCTGCAGTGGCGTGGCGGCCCCCCAGGCCCTGGTCACCGCCCTCGGGCCAGCGCTGCTGCCCGGCCTGCTGAGCTATGGCGGCTACCGGCTTGAGTGCGCCCTGCGCAGCGCCACCCTGCTGGGGGTGTTTGGCCTGGGGGGCCTGGGCACGGAGCTCAAGCTCTGCCTGCAGTCGTTGCAGTTCCACGACCTCTGGACCGGCCTGTGGCTGCTGCTGGCGGTGATGCTGCTGCTGGAAACCAGCCTGGGGGGCCTGCGGCGCCGCTGGTTGATGCCACGGCGGCTGGGGTTGGGGGGGGCGTCCACCGGGGGGCCCCGGCTCGCGCCTGAAGCGGCTCAAGCGCCCGGTTCCGGGGGTGTCCTGGCTGGCTCGCGGCCCGCGGAAGCCGGGCCGGGCCGCCCCAATCCGGCCCGCCAGGGGCCCCAGCCCCCCAACCCCGCCGAGTCAGGCCCCAGCAGCTTTCCGGGGCCTGACTCCGGCGCCGTGACGCGAACGGCAGCCGGCTGGCCCCACGTGGGGAGCCGCGGCCGCGAGATGGTGTTGGCCCTGGTGCTGCTGGCGCCCCTGCTGGCCTGGCTGGCCCGCTCCATGGCGGTCGATCCCCTGGCGCTGTTGCACTGGCAACCGCTGCCGAACCTGGGGGGGGCCGCCTGGGCCAGCGTCCTGGGCCTGCCCTGGCCCCAGCTGGTGGCGTCCACCCTGCTGCTCACCCTGGTGGCCGCCGCCCTGGCGGTGGGGCTGGCGCCGCTGCTGTTGGTGGTGATTGCCCCCTGGCCCTGGGCCCGGCCCCTGCTGCAACTGACCTGGGCCCTGGCCCGCCTCTGGCCGCCGCCCCTGGGTGCCCTGTTGCTGCTGTTGGTGCTCAAACCCGGCCTGGTCACCGCCGCCCTGGCGCTCGGCTTCCACAACCTCGGCATCCTGGGCCGCCTGCTGCTCGAAGCCAGCGACGATCGCCAGGCCCCGGCCGAGGGGGCCCTTCAAGCCGCCGGCGTGGGCCCGCGGCTGGCCCTGTTCTATGGCCGTTTCAGCGGTCTGGCCCGCAGTTACCTGGCCTATGGGGCCTATCGGGCCGATGTGATGCTGCGCGAAAGCGTGGTGGTGGGCCTGGTGGGGGCGGCTGGGCTGGGCAGCCAGCTGCTGGAGAGCCTGAGCGCCTTTGCCTGGGACCAACTGCTGGCCCTGCTGGTGGTGTATGCCCTGCTCACCCTGGTGGGGGAAGATCTCAGCGACCGGGCCCGGCAGCGGCTGCTGGACCCAGCCTGAGCCCCCCGGCCAGGGAGTTCCGCCCGAGCCCCCAGCGCCCCCGGCCCCGCCGCCGCCCCGTTGGCGGCGCCCCGACCCCGCCTGCATCGCCCTGACCCCATGGCCCTCCCGATCCCCCGCAAACTGATCGTGCTCGGGGATAGCGGGGTCCTGGGCTGGGGTGATCCCGAGGAGGGCGGCTGGTGCGAACGGCTGCGGCGCCACTGGATGGGGCTGCCGGGGGGGCCCGTGCTCTACCCCCTGGGCGTGCGCGGCGATGGCTTGGAGCGGGTCGCCGCCCGACTGGAGCGGGAGGTGACCTGCCGCGGCGAGCTGCGACGCCAGCGGCCCCACGGCATCCTGCTGGCGGTGGGGCTCAACGACAGCGCCCGGGTCGGCCGGGCCGATGGCCGGCCCCAGCTCGGCGAAGAGGGGTTCCTGTTTGGCCTGCAGCAGCTATTGCGCCAGGCCCAGGCCCTGGCGCCGGTGTTCGTGCTCGGTCTCACCCCGGTGGATGAGGCGGTGATGCCCTACGCCGATCTGCTGTGGTACTCCCTGGCGGCCGTTCAGCGCTACGAGGGCCTGCTGGAGGAAGCCTGCCTGGAGGCCGATGTGCCCTTCCTGGCCCTGCTGCCAAGCCTGCTGGCCGATCCCCGCTGGCTGCAATGGCTTGCTAGCGATGGCCTCCACCTCAACAGCGAAGGACACCGCCAGGTCTACGGGCGCCTGCGCCAATGGCCGGCCCTGCTGCAATGGGCCGGCCTGGAACCGGGATCGCTGGCCACGCCGCTGGCCTAGCTGGGGGGCGGGGCCTGAGGGGACTGGGCCCCAGGGGAGGTCCCAGTCCCGGTGAGCCCCGGCCGGAGCGCACGCCTGGATCAACGACTCCACGCCTTGAGTCACGCCGGGTGCTCAACACGCTCCACCTGGCTTGACGCCCCTGGCCTGGGCCAGGACGCCCCTGGGCGGGCACGGGCAGCCGATTTCAGCCATGGCCCATTTCAGCCACAGCCGAATTCAGCCCCTGGCGCAGGCCCCATCCCCAGCCAGGGCCAGGGATGGGAGCGCCGCCACCGGCACCGTCCTCCCCCACTCGGGGGACGGCGATCCCCCTGGCGGTGGGAGGCGGGCCAAGCGGGCTGGGACAGATCCTGTGGAGCCCAAAACACCCACCCCATGGCCACCCCCCGACGGGTTTCGGGCCCGCTCACGCCCCAGGGCCAGCAGAACCAGGCCCCCCTGCAGGCCTATGCCCGCAACCGCACGGTCGAGCAGCGCAACCAGCTCGCCCTCTCCAACCTGCCCCTGGTGAAGCAACTGGCCCGGCGCGAAAGCCAGCGCAGCCCCGTGCCGATCGAAGACCTGGTCCAGATCGGCTGTGTCGGCCTGATCAAGGCCCTTGAGGCCTATGACCCAGGGCGCAGGACCGCCCTGAGCAGTTTTGCGGTGCCCTACGTGCGCGGCACCATGCGCCAGCTCCAGCGCGACCAGCTGCCGCCCCTGCACGTCAGCCGGGGCCTGCGCGAGCTCCATGGCAAGGGCCAGCGGCTGCAACTGGAGCGCCAGCAGCGGGGTCTGCCAACCCTCCCCGAAGCGGACCTGATTCAGCACCTGGGCGTGACCCGTGGGCGCTGGCAGGAGGCCTGCATGGCCGCCCGGGCCCTCCAGGTGGCCAGCCTGGACCAGCCCAGGCCGGGCCTGGAAGCGGACAGCGAGGGGCCGGCTGCCCAGGGGGGCCTGGCCGAGCGGGTCGCCGATCCAGGCGGCCGGGATCCGCTCGATTGGGCCTGCGAGCTGGAATGCCAGCAGCAGCTGGACCAGCTGGTGGCCCAGCTTCCAGCCCAGGAGCGCACCCTGTTGCTCGGACGGGTGTTGGCCAAACGCTCCTTCCAGGAGCTGGGCCAGGCCATCGGGGTCAGCGCCAAGGAAGCCAGGAGGCGCCATGACGCCCTGCTGGCCCGGCTCAGGACCCAGCTGGATCGCAGCCTGCTGGCCTGAATTCGGGCTTGATTGAAATCCGGCTGGGCTGAGATCAGGCTCTGCCGGGGCCCGGGATCCCTGGGGCCAGGCCGCCTGGGTTCGGGCCCCCTGGGTTGCTGCTACCTGGGTTGGCCCTACCTGAGTTGGATCTAACTGGGCTGGATCTACCTGGGTTGAAACAGCCTTGGCAGGGGCCGGTGGCTCAGGCATTCCGGAAACCAAGCTTCCCAGGGCGACCACCTGACGCCCCCCCGTTGATGGCCGTTGACAACCGGTCGATGGCCATCAAAGGCGTCCGACTCCGCTCAAGCAATGGCCAGCTGGCTGGCAAGGCCGATCGCCAGCAGGGCCGCGATCAGGGTCTGCAGGGCGTTGACCAGCTCATTGCTGAGCCAGGCGATGCGGCCCTGGAACGTGGCGCCGATCCCACTTTCGATCAAGGTGGCCGCCAGTCCCACCAGGGTGACCAGCAGCCAGGCGCTGGCCCCCTGCACCAGGCCCAGTTGCAGGGCCACCAGGGACATCAGGGCGCTGCCGACCAGGCTGGCCAGGCTGCCCTCCAGGCTGATTGCCCCCTCGGTGCCCGGGGGCACGGGCCGCAGGCTCGTGACCAGCACCGGGTGGCGCCCCCAGCGCTTGCCGATCTCGCTGCCGCAGGTGTCGCCCAACTTGGCGCTGAAACTGGCGGCAAAGCCAACCAGCAGCAGGGGGACCGGCGCCGACGGCAGGGTGCTGAGCAGGGCCAGGCAGGCGCCCGTGGCGGCCGAGCCCCAGACGTTCTCCGGCCCGCGGCGGCCGCCGCGGGCTTCGGCCAGGCCCAGGTCCTGCTTGCGGCGCAGGCCCAGGCGGGTGACGAGGGAGCCCAGTACCAGATAGGCCACCACGGCCAGCCAGCCCCGCCAGCCGAGGCTGCCCCAGAGCAGGGTGCCGAGGATGCCGGCATGAACCCAGCCGGCCCGCGTCAGCACGGGCGCCCGCTGGGCCAGGGCAATCAACAGGCCATTGAGCAGCAGGGCGGCCAACCACGGCGCCAGCCGCTCGGGCACCTCCTGAACCAGAAATGCCAGCACGCGTGGGCCCCGACTCCGCACCCAGCTCAACACAGGCCCGGTCCGCTGCGCGGCGATGGGCCTGGTGAAGTCTCCCGGAGACCCTGGCGCAGGCTTCTGTTGCACTGCCCTAAGCCCCGGCCAGGGCGGGCCGCCGCCGGCGGATAATCCAAGCCATTGCCTGGTCTGCCGCCGTCATGGTCTTCAACCGCAAGGGGTCGTTCTTCCTGAACCTCGACGACAAGGCCCCCACCCAGCCGGCCCAGGTGGCCCCCGTGCGGGCTGCCGAGGCCGAGACCAAGCCCACCAAGACCACCGGTGGAACCCCAACGCTGCAGCTGGGCGTTCCGGCTGCAGCCGCCAAGGCCCCAGCCGCCGCCGCCCCCAGCCCAAGCCCCGCCGCTGCGGAAGCCGCCCCCACCACCAACCTGACCACGGCCGAAGCGATTGCCGCCGAGCTGCGCGCCGCCCAGGAGGCACGCCCGGCCCAGACGTTCGTCACCTTTGCGCCCGAACGGGTCACCGCCGGCGGCGCCCTGCCGATGGCCCGCCGCAGGGGTGGGGCCAACCTGGCCGGCTTCAAGGCCATGGCCGGCAGCCTGTTCGGCAAGTAGGCCATCGGCCTGCCTCACCGCCCAGCCCCACCCCAATGGGCCCAACCCCCACAGCCGCATCCAGCCGCAACGCTGGTTGCGGCCTAACGGGCATGGCTGCAGGAAGGGCTGCTCCCCCAGGCCAGCCCTGCACCACCAGCTGTCCTCTGCCGGCTCAGGCCGGTCGAGCGTCTGGGCCCGCCCTCACCGGCCTAGCCCCTGATCCGCTCTCTCAGCAGCCCCAACGGCGGTAGCGCCAATCGCTGAGGAGGCCCAGGCCGGTCACGGCCGCCGTGGAACTGCGCAGGATCCGCGGCCCCAGATCCACGGGGATCCAGCCCCGCTCCCAGGCCAGGCGCTGCTCCGCGCCACTCCAGCCGCCCTCCGGCCCGCAGGCCAGCCAGAGGCTGCCGGGCGGCTCCGGGTCAGTCCAGCTCTCCAGGGCCGCCAGCAGGGGGACGGCCCCGCTCTGGCGCGTGCTGGCCACCAGGCGCAGGCTCGAGCGGCTGGCGTCCCAGCCACCGGGCGGGGCCTCCCGGGCCTGCGCCGCAGCAGGCCGGCTGCCGGGCCCATCTAGGGCCTCGGGGACGGGCGCTGGGGCGGACCCAGGGGCGGACATGGCGGCGGACCCAGGGGGTGACATGGCGGCAGACCCAGGAGCTGACACAGCCCCGGACGCGCCGGCGGCGAGGCTCGCCAGGGGATCGCTGGCCCCCAGCCAGGTGCAGGCCGGCTGGGGCTCCAGCAGCTGGGGCAGCCAGGGCCGCTCGCACTGCTCGGCCGCCTCGCGGGCGATCGTGCGCCAGCGCTCCAGGTTGGGCTTGCCGGCCACGGCGTCGTAGTCCCCCCGGCAGGGCAGCAGCCAGTCGGCCCCCAGCTCCACCGCCATGCGCACCAGCACCTCGTAATCACGCTTGACCAAGGCCGCAAGCAGCACCAGGGGCGGCCGCGGCGGCGGCTGCCAGGCCAGGGGCGCCTCCAGGGGCTGGCGCAGCCGGGCCCGCTCTGGCTCCAGCAGCTCCGCCTCCCAGAGGCCCCCGGCCCCATCGCTGATCAGGAACAGCGCTCCGGGCCCGAAACGCAGCACCTTCACCAGATACCGGCGTTCCTCCGGGGTGAGCGGCAGCAATCCAGCGGTCGCCTGCTGCAGACGCGCCGGCGCGATCAGGAGCCGCCTGGGTTCCTGGCCCATGGCTAGGGCAGCGCCCGATCGCTGCCGCCGGACTGGGACCCCCTGGGGTCATGGCCATTCAGGCCCCTGCCCCGGCGCGGACCGGCGTCCGCGTCGAAATCGTCCGCCCCATCAAGATCCCCATCAAAATCCTCGTCCAGATCCCCATCCGGGTCGTCCTCGGGTTCGTCGTCCAGGGGGAAGAGGCTGCCCGGATGCTGCTCCACCGGCCAGTCGTCGTTTTCGCCGCCGATCAGCAGCTCCTCGATCTCGACCACGTCGCGGTTCAGCTGGCCGAGGGCATTGATCAGCACATCGAGGCTGAAGGCATCACTGGTGCCCAGATCCAACCAGCAGCGGGCCCAGTCGTCCTGGTATTCCATCACGCCCATGTTGTGCATCAGGGCCGGCAGGGCCCGCTCGGAGGCCTCGTGGTCGTAGCCCATCCAGCCGAGCTCGACCCCCTCCTCATGGCACTGCAGGTTTTCGGCATTGAAGCCGCCCAATTTGCCCAGAAAAAACCAACTGTCAAACAGGGTTTCGACGTAACCCCGCTCGGCCGGACCCAGGGGGGCGCCAAAGCGCATCCAGATCCAGCAGTTGAAGGGATTGAGCTCGCGAAATCGGATGTCCATGGGCGAATCAGCCGGCTCAAGTCAGGGCCACACTCCCATCCAACATCCCCAGGCCAGCGCCGAGGCCCCATCCAGGCACCTCCGCCCCATCCCCGAGGCCGGCAGCACCTGCCAGCCTGATCCCGTTGCGCCTGGCCAGCTGGGCCGGCCGATCTGGCCAGGGCCTGCCAACCAGGGCCCAAAGCCAGCCCCCCTGGCCTGCCCGGGCCGATCCAGCAGCCGTTGCGAGCCGCCCGAGCCCGCTCCCGCCAAGGCACCCCCGATCCACCATGCTGGGGGCGCCGCCCGGTCGACCGTGCTCGAACTCCGCGACCTGACCTACCAGGCGGCCACCGCCCCCGAACCGCTGCTGCGGGGCCTCAACCTGCGCCTGGAACCGGGCCGCCCCAACCTGGTGGCGGGCTCCAGCGGCTGCGGCAAGACCACCCTGCTGGAGCTGGTCGCCGGCCTGGCCGAGCCGGGCCGGGGCTCGATCCTCTGGCAGGGCCAGCGCCTCACGGGCCGCCAGCGGCGCTGGCTCTGCGGCCTGGTGTTCCAATTTCCCGAACGCCATTTCCTCGGCCTGAGCGTGGGCCAGGAGCTGAAACTGGGCCAGCGGCGCCTGGGCAGTGACCAGGCCGCGGCCGTCCTGGCCCAGGTCGGCCTGGAGGGCCTGTCCCTGCAGCAGGCGCCCGAGCGCCTCAGTGGCGGTCAGCAGCGGCGCCTAGCCCTGGCGGTGCAGTTGCTGCGCAATCCCCGGGTGCTGCTGCTCGATGAACCCACCGCCGGGCTGGATTGGTCCGTGCGGGCCGAGGTGCTGGACCTCCTGGGCCAGCTGGCGCGCGAGCGGGTGCTGCTGGTGGTCACCCACGAACCCGACCTGTTCAGCGACTGGGTGGAGCGCGCCTGGCAATTGGAGCGGGGCCAGCTCCAACCCCTGGCCTGACCCCGGGCCGGCCCAAGAAGGGCCCCCGCCAGCCACCCCTAGCCGGGACCTGAACGCCAGGGCCAGACACCAAGGAAGTAGCAGGCCTGGACCCCAGACCACCAGGAACCACTGCGCCAACAACCGCACAGGCAGAACCCCGACAACCCAAAACCAGAGAGCAACCAACCAGGCCAGGAGGGTCCATCGAGGGCGAACCCCATCCGAATCACCGCGGCCCTGGAGCGGGCCGCTCCCGAAGCCGCCGCCACCCAGCCCTGGTGGCCCCATACCCCATGGGATCGGCCGCCCACCTGGCCACCGCCGCCCGGCACCAGAGCGGATCGCCTGGTGAAAACCGCCCAGCGGACGTCTGGGCCCTGCATACGATGGCTCCAGTTGGGCCCTGATGCGGGGCCATTGCGATGCCCGATCAGCTGGTCCGAGCCACCGCCGCCGAGGGCGGCATCCGCCTGGTGGCGGTGAACAGCACGGTGGCCTCCCGCTATGCCCGGCGGCGCCATGGCCTGTCGTTTCTGACCACGGCCCTGCTGGGGCGGGCGATGACAGCGGGCCTGCTGCTGGCCAGTTCGATGAAGGTGCGCCATGGCCGGGTCAACCTGCGCATCCAGTCCGATGGGCCGCTCAAGGGGTTGATGGTGGATGCCGGCCGGGACGGCACGGTGCGCGGCTACGTGGGCAACCCCGGCCTGGAGCTGGACCTGCTCGAGACGGCCGATGGCTCCCACCAGTTCGATTTCCGCCAGGCCTGCGGCACCGGCTATCTGCACATCGTGCGCGACCAGGGCCAGGGAGAACCCTTCAGCAGCACCGTCGAGCTGGTCAGTGGCGGCATCGGTGAAGACGTGGCCTCCTACCTGCTCCATTCCGAGCAAACCCCCTCCGCCCTGTTCGTGGGCGAGCAACTCGACAGCCAGGGGGTGCGCTGCGCCGGCGGCGTGCTGGTGCAGGTGTTGCCCAAGGCGGCCCGGGAACCGGCCCTGGTGGCCTTGCTGGAGGAGCGCTGCCGCGAGGTCACCGGGTTCAGCCAACGGCTGGGGGAGGCGGCGGGCAACCTCAAGGCGCTGCTCGAGGACATTTTTCCGGATCTCGATCCCCAGCTGCTCGAAGACGCCGAAGCCGACCAGGAACTCAGCTTCCACTGCCCCTGCAGCCGCCGCCGCAGCGTCAATGCCCTCAAGCTCCTGGGCAAAGATGAACTCAGCGCCATCCTCACTGAGGACGGCCAGGCGGAACTCAACTGCCATTTCTGCAACGAGACCTACCGGGTCGAGGCCCCGGAACTGGAGGAGCTGATCGCCGAACTCTCGAGTCCCACGGGCTAGGCCAGCCCAGCCCTTCAATCAACCAAAGGCTCGGGCCCCAGGGTTCTGAAGTGGGGCAACCAATCGTTGGCTCCTTGCGATCAGACCTTTGCGGTCAGGCCCTTGCGGCCAGACCCTCCACCCCCTCAACTCCTACCAACGAACCGCCAAGGCCAAGCGCCAACACCAATCGCTCCAACCACTTCCAGGAACGAGCCAGCAGGCCCAAGGAAGTGGGATCGGGCAAGGCCAGGACCTAGCCGATCAGCAGGGCGCCCAGCAGCAGCAGGACCAGGGCCGGCAGGGCCTGAACCTGCTGCACGCTCAGGGGCAGGCCCAGGGGCAAGCCGGGGTGCAGGAGGCCCTGCAGCAAACCACCGAGCACCAGACCCACGGTGAGCAGGCCGAAACTCCAGGCCACCGCCGCCAGGAACCGGCGATGGCGCCACTGCAGGGTCACCACGGTCACCCCGGTGGCCAGGGCCAGCAGCAGCTCGGCCGACGGACCGGGCAGGAACAGCAGCATCACCAGCAGCAGCCCATCGGCCACCAGGGGGAACCAGCGCTCGCGCCCCTCGGCCAGGGCCAGCACCGGCAGGCTGAACTGGGGCACCGCCAGGGTCGGCCGGGGCAAGGACGGCAGGGACGGCAAGCTCGGCCGGGCCAGGGGCGGGGGCTGGGGACTAGCGGCAGGCCGCACCGCTTCCCGCTGGGAGGCCGTCAGGGCGGCGCTGCTCACCTTGCCCTGCTGGCGCTCCTTGAGCCGGTCCATCAAGACGGCGTCGTAGGCCGCTTCGATCTGGGCCCGGGCCTGGGGATCATCACCCAGACCAGCCAGGCGCGCCTTCTTGGCCGCCTGCACCTCGTCAAAACTGGAGTCAGGGCTGACGCCAAGACGCTCGTAGGCCGATGGCCGCTCGCCGGCGGTGGCTGAATCCGAACCCTGGGTCATTGCCTCGTGCCGACGCTTGGCAGACGTCCCTTGAGCGTATCGAGCCTGGCCCCCTCCTGGGGTGGATTGCATCAAGAGTTCCGATTCAGCCGGCCGGCGCCCAGCTCAGAACAGGGGGTCACTCCGGCGGTAACCGCCCTCTTCCTGGAGACGCAGACGCTGGGCCTCGGCTTCCTCGAGCGGCAGCCAGAGGCGGCGCTTGAGCAGGGGCATCTGGGGCGGCAGATGGCTGCCCTCGCGCATCTCGATGGTGGCGGCGCTGGAGGGGGCGGCTCCGGGATTGCTTGGACCCGGCAGGAAACTCACGTAGTCGCATCCCCCATCGGCGCGGGGGCGGACCAGCCAGAAGGGTCTTGGCATGGCTGTGACCTTTCGTTGTAAAGCAGTCTGGCGTCCTTGGCCCCGGGCCGTGGACCCCGATCCGGGAACCCGTATGGGGGGCATGGGCCCAGCGGGCGCCATCCCGATCCACGAGCCCGATCCGCGAGCCCAATCCACGAAACCGATCAACAGCCCCAATCCACGGCCCCAATCCACAGCCCCGATCCACAGCCCCGATCCACAGCCCCGATCACCAGACCCCATCAACCGACGGCCCTGGGCCCTCAGCCCCCCAAGCAGCTCATCCCAGCAGCCCAGGCTTCGCAACCAGGACCAGGCCACCAGCATCCCGACAGCAACCCCCCCAGCAAGACCTGCCGCCATCAGCACCCGCGTCAGAGGGCGATCGGTTCGACCCCACTCACCACCGGCGCCACCGCACCCAACTGCAGCTCGGGATGGTCCTCCACGAGCTGGTTGAGGTTCCACTGGTTCTTGAACAGCAGCACGGGCCGGTCCCAGGCATCGCGCACGGTCTTACAGTTGAAGATGCGCCCCACCGTCTCCAGGGCCGGCCAACCGCCGATCACCCAGCGGGCAACCGTGAAGCCGAGGGGTTCGAGCCGGGTTTCCACCCCGTATTCATTTTCAAGGCGGTATTGCACCACCTCCAACTGCAGCTGGCCCACGGCCGCCAGAATCGGATCTCGCTTGCTCTGGTCGGTGTCATAAAGCACCTGCACGGCCCCTTCCTCGCGCAACTCATTGACACCCTTGCGGAAACTCTTGAACGCGGATGGGTTGGGATTGCGCAGCCAGGAAAAGATCTCGGGACTGAAACAGGGGATGCCTTCGTATTCAACGCGGGGCCCCACATAGAGGGTGTCGCCAATGGCAAACATGCCTGGATTATTGAGTCCAATCACATCACCGGGATAGGCGTCTTCCACCACTTCCCGGTCCTGGCCGAATAATTTCTGCGGGCGTGAGAGGCGAATCGAGCGACCGGTGCGGGCGTGCTGCACGGTCATGTCTTTTTCAAACTTGCCACTACAGACCCGCACAAAGGCAACCCGGTCACGGTGACGCGGATCCATGTTGGCCTGCAACTTGAAAACAAAGCCACTGAAGCCCGGCCGCAGCGGATCAATCGCCCCCTGGCTGGATTGGCGCGCCACCGGCTTTTGGGCCAATTCCAAAAAGGCATCCAAGAACGGACGCACGCCAAAGTTGGTCATCGCCGAGCCAAAAAAGACCGGACTGAGTTCGCCGCCATGCACCAGCTCCAGGTCCAGGTCGGCGCCGGCGCCATCCAGCAGCTCCAGTTCCTCAAGGGCCTGGTCCAGGAGCTCCGGTTCCACCAGTTGGGCCAGTTCGGGATCATCCCAGGCCAGGGAGCGCTCGACGCTCTGCTTGCCGCGTTCGGCCCGGGCGAACAGGATCACCTGCTTGCTGCGGCGATCGATCACACCGCGGAAGCGATCGCCACTGCCAATCGGCCAGTTCACCGGCCAACAGGCCAGGCTCAGCTCCTTCTCAATTTCATCGATCAGCTCCAGGGGATCGCGCCCGGGCCGGTCCATCTTGTTGATGAAGGTGAAAATCGGGATCTGACGCATGCGACAGACCTCAAACAATTTGCGCGTCTGGGGCTCCAGACCCTTGGCCGCATCCTCCAGCATCACGGCGTTATCGGCAGCGGCCAGGGTGCGGTAGGTGTCCTCGGAAAAATCCTGGTGACCCGGCGTATCCAGCAGGTTGATCGTGCTGCCGGCGTAGTCGAACTGCAGCACCGTGGAGGTGATCGAGATGCCCCGCTGTTTTTCCAGCTCCATCCAGTCGGAGGTCACCTTGCGCTGCTCTCCCTTGGCCTTCACGGCACCGGCCTGCTGGATCGCACCGCCGTAGAGCAACAGTTTTTCGGTGAGGGTGGTCTTGCCCGCATCCGGGTGGGAAATGATCGCAAAATTGCGGCGCCGGGCCACGGCCTTGGCCAGGCCCGCCGTGGCCTGATCCAGGGCCTGATCCGAGGCGAGGTCCAGGGCTTGGGCGGCAGCCTGGCCCCCCGCCCCACCGCCCGCCTCGGACGCGGGAGTGGCCTCGGAATCCAGGGCGGGGACGCTGGCATCCCCAGGAGCGCCGCTGGCGCCGGCACTGGTGCTGACACTGGTGCCTGCACTGGTCGTGGCGCTGCTGGGGGAAGGGCTGCTCATGGCTCCAGCCTGCCAGGCAGCGGCAGCCCCCCGGTCAGGCCAACCGACCCGCCACCTCCAGATAGCGGTCGTCCAGCTCCCGGGCGGTGAGGGATGGGAGGCCCGCCTGCTGCAACTGGCGCTCCACCTCGTCCAGGGTGAAGGCCGCCGCCAGGGAGTGGCCGTAGTCCTGTTGCAGGAGCTCCGGGGCCTCGCTGGCATGGCGCTGCACCAACCGACGAATCGCCTCGGGGCTGGCCGGCCGGCGCAAATCACGCACCAGCACCAGCGCTCCGGGGGCAGCCAGCTGGCGGACCGTGCGCCACAGCACCTGGGGGTCGTGGAGGTGGTGCAGCAGGCTGTTGCTCACCAGCACAGGCCATCCAGCCCCCAGGTGGGAACCGGCGGGGCGCCCAGGCCTGTCTGCCGGCAACGGCGCCAGCGGCTCCAGGCCGTTGGGCAGGGGCAGCAGGGCCTGCCGGAAGCCCAGACGCCCGTGCCAAAGGGGCTGGCGAGCCAGGGCCTGCTCGGCCAGCTCGAGCATGGCGGCCGACCCATCGAGGCCCAGCACCCGGGCCTGGGGAAAGCGCTGCACCAGGCGAAAGCTGATGTTGCCGGGCCCACAGCCGAGATCCAGCATCGCCAGGGCCTGGTCCGGACCGCCAGGACCGAGCAGCTCCACCAGCCGCTCCACCAGGGCCTGGTCGCTGACGCTGAAATCGGCCGCCCCATAGGCCTGGGCCTGGGCGACCCCCTCCATCAGTTCCGGCTCACAGATGCGCTCCATGGCACCAGCCTGGCAGGGGGAAAGGCCTGGCGGAGCCAGGCGCCACCAGGGCCCTGCCACCGCCACTAGTGCCCCGGGGCCCTTGCCGCCCCCACCGGTGGCGTTAGCCTGGCCTCACCCCGTGCCCCATGCCCCCCGTGACCCTGTCCGCCCCGTTGACGGCCTCCAGCTCCACGGCCGCTGGCGCCGCTGCCGGCGGCGGCGGGCTCGGCCCTGGCGACGATCCAGGCACGGGCCAACCCACCTTTGCGGCCACCGCCCCGGCGGCCAACCCGGTTTTCTACCGCACCTATTCGCGCAAAACCGCCGCGGGGCGCGAAAGCTGGCAGCAGGTGGCCGAACGCAACCTCGAGGGCCTGCGCAGGCTCGGCACCCTCAATGAGGCGGAGGTGGCGCTGCTGCGGCGCATGCAGCACAAGCAGATGGCCCTGCCCTCGGGCCGCTGGCTCTGGATCGGCGGCACCCCCTGGATTGAGCAGGAGCAGAATTTCTCCGGTGCCTACAACTGCACCTCCACCAATCTGGTCGATTGGGAAGCCTTCGGGCTGATGATGGACCTGGCGATGATGGGCTGCGGCACCGGCGCCATCATCGAACCGCGCCTAATCGAGCGCTTGCCGGCGGTGCGCAACCAGCTGGTGATTGCTGGCGTCACCGACATCGGCGCCACTCCGGCGGGCCAACGCCAGGAGATCACCACCTCCAGCATCGACGGCAACCGGGTCCACATCAAGGTGGGTGACACCCGCCGCGGCTGGGTGGACAGCTACCAGCTGCTGCTCAACCTCTGCAGCGACCCACGCTTCGATGGGCCGGTCGCGATCACGGTGGACCTCTCCGATGTGCGGCCCGTGGGGGAAACCCTCAAGGGCTTCGGCGGCATGGCCAATCCGGTCAAGCTCAAGGATCTCTATGGCCGCGTCGCCCAGATCCTCAACAAGGCCCAGGGGCGTCAGTTGAGTTCGGTGGAATGCTGCCTGTTGATCGATGAGGCCGCCGTCACGATCGTGGCCGGCAACATCCGCCGCAGCGCCGGCATGCGCCAGTTCTCCGCTGACGACCATGCCGCCGCCGGAGCCAAGGAAAATCTCTGGCAGCAGGACAGCGAGGGCAACTGGCGTATCGACCCCGAGCGCGATTCCCTGCGCATGGCCAACCACACCCGGGTGTTCCACAGCCGTCCCGATCGGGCCACCGTGCTGGAGGCCGTCACCAAGCAGTTCCACAGCGGCGAAGGCGCGATCCAGTTCGCCCCGGAGGCGATTGCCCGCTCCAACGCCGACCTGCTGATCACCCCCGAACTGCGCAGCGAATTCATCGCCATCTATTGCGACCAGGGCCGCGACGAAGCGGGCCGCTGGCTCACCACCCACCACCCGGAGATCGGCCCCGCCGAGCTTGAGCACCGGCTCAACCGCTACGGCCTCAACCCCTGCGGCGAAATCCTCGGGGCCGACTTCCATTGCAACCTGGCCGAGATCCACCTCAACCGGATCGATCCAAACGATCTGGAGGCCCAGGACGAGGCCTTCAAGGCTGGTGGCCTGGCGGTGGCCTGTCTGCTCAACCACCGTTTTGAAGTGGAGCGCTATCGCCAGAGCCGGGCCTGGGATCCAATCGTGGGGGTGAGTTTCACCGGCCTGTTTGATTTCTTTGTGCATGCCTTTGGCACCCCTTGGCTGACCTGGTGGGAGGCCGGCCGGCCCGACACGATGGAAGGCCTGGACTTCAAGGCCAAGGAAGCGGCCTACCTGGCCCGCTGGAAAGAGAGTGTCAACCAGGCGGTGTGGGATTACTGCGATCGCCATGGGCTGCGCCGCCCCAACCGCTGCACCACCGTGCAACCGGCCGGCACCAAGAGCCTGCTCACGGGTGCCTCCCCCGGCTGGCACCCCCCCAAGGCCCAGCGCTTCATTCGCCGCATCACCTTCCGCAAGAACGATCCGGTGGCCCTGGCCTGTCTGGACTATGGCTACACGATCGTGCCTAGCCAGTCTGATAAGGACGAGCAAGGCCGCTTGCTCGATGATGCCTTTGATCCCCGCTGCACCGAGTGGCTGGTGGAAATTCCCACCGAAGTGAGCTGGGCCAATATCCCGGGCGCCGATGCAGTAGAAATCAACAACTTCTCAGCCCTGGCCCAGTTCGACTTCTACATGCAAGTGCAAAAGCACTACACCGCCCACAACACCTCGGCCACGGTTGAATTCCGGGAACACGAAATCGAGGGCCTTACCGATGCCATCTTCCAGGCCATCGATGCTGGCGAAGGCTACATCTCTGCGGCCCTGCTGGCCCGCTTTGATGCCAATGCCACCTTCCCCCGCCTGCCCTTTGAGCCGATTGATCAGGCCACTTACACGCGCCTGCAGGCTGACGTGGTTGCGCGCCGGCGGACGGTGGATTTCTTTGAAGCCCTGCAACGCTATGACGGTGGCGAGTTGATGGAAGCCGGCCCGGCCGGTTGTGATTCCGATAAATGCCTGTTGCCCTTGGCCAAACCCGCCGCCTCCCAGCAAACTGAGTGAGGTCCTGGGCGCCCAAGACCAACCAGCGCCGCCGATCCCAGTCCCCCCACAGCGTCCCAATCCTGATGAGCACCCGATTCAAACGCTTGCCATGGGCCACCCTGGCAACGCTAGCCCTATTGGGCAGCGCCCAAACCGTCAAGGCCGTCACCCTGGATGAAGCCTGTACAAAATTCGCGGCAAAGATGGGCGAAGCCCAGGCCTCCGGCAATGCCGACCAGGTCAAGACCGTGTTCAGTAAGGGAAGCCAACGGATTGCCGCCCGGTTCAATGGCGCCACCTGCCCCAACGTCAAGGCCCCCTGAGCCAACGGGCTTGGAAACAGAGCGGTCTATGGGATAATGGCCAGGATCCCGAGGGATCCACCTGGAGGGGTGGTCGAGTGGTTGATGGCTCTGGTCTTGAAAACCAGCGTGCCGAAAGGCACCGTGGGTTCGAATCCCACCCCCTCCGTTTCAGCTGATCAGCCAACCAGTTGCCAGCCGAGACAGGCTCAACCGGCTTACCGTCATTGGACTTGTAAAAGTTGGAGCTATAAAAACAAAACTTGCCAAAATAAGAGTTGCCGAAACAGTACTAATCAAAACAGTACTTATCAAAACAGTACTGATCAAAACAGTACTGATCAAAATAGTCCTGCCTGGAGGGCATCATTGTCTGCTGCGTTGTTGGCCAGCGCGAACCTCAACGCCGCTTCCATCCCAGACCACCCCTCAAGGCTTGGCGGCACCCCCAATCAATCCGTGGAATCGCTCCGTCGCGGCGTTCACGGTGGTGCCCATCGCCCGAATCAACATCCAGGCAATCCAGCGTTTTCTCCCTTCAGCCCATGGCTGAGCAAGCGCCCTAGCCCCTGTGCTTGAACAGGACACCCTCGCCACGCTCGATCTCGTTCAATGGCTGAGAACGGGAGGCGAAGCAAGCGCGCGACTTGGCATCAGCGCCCCCACGATCAGCCGCTACGCCAACAAGTGCCTGGATCTTTTCAGGCTTGAGCTACAACGGGTCAACGGGGAATGGCATACGGTCGGTGACATGACCACCCTGCTGATGGAGCGGCATGTTCATCAAACGGCCCGCTGGCTCGGCCATCGCCCCCTGCGGCTGGAGGCCACCTACTGGTCAGGTCCCTTGCTCTGCGCGCCCCTCCCTGGGCGCTGGCTTCTGGGCCTCTGCAACATCGTGGGCATCCCCAGAAACTTTCAACTGGTGCGCGAACGCATCGTCGATGCCTGCATCGCCGGCCTACCGGACATCCCAGCACCAGACGATCCGGAGCTCACGGCCTATCCGTTGTCGCAGATGCCCGTGTTCTTTGTTGCCCAGCAGGGCCACCCCCTGATTGGCAAGCGTGATCTCAACTATCGCGACATTGCCATGTATCCAAGCCTGGCCCTACCGGAGGGAGCCTATCCCAAGGTCGAAGCGGCGCTGCAATCGCTTGGCCTCTGGAATGATCAGGTGCACATGAGCCGCTATCAACGGCAGAAATGGGAGGGGATGTCGGAAACAGCCCTCACCATTGGCTATGGCACCTGCCTGAGCATGAGAATCAGCGGCGCAGGCCTGGTCCGATTGCCCCTGGAGTTGCCCTTTGCATCCGGCGAAGCCCTGGTGGTTCGCAGGGAGTTTGCCCGCCAACCGGAACTCCTGGCCCTTCGCCGCCTCCTGCGGCAGCGGCTGGCAGTTCTGGCCCGTCAACACCCTGAGCTGACGCTGACCGACAGCGATCCCCAGACCTCCAGCCATGCCGGGACCCTGCTCCAGGGGTGCTCCAGCCATCCCCAGCCTGGTTGATCGAACAGGCGGCCAGGCCAGGGGCATGCGCTGCGGCCGACTGGCGCCCTGGGCCCCATCAACGCCCTATGCACGATCTGAAATTTCTGGCAGAGCAGGCTGCACGATCCGAAAATGAATACCCGAAGGCGCTATCATCAATGTTAATAATTGGGCTCCATGGTTGAACGCGACTGCCTTGCCTGCCTGGATGGCCTGTTGTGGTTGAGATCAGGACACAAGGTTGCCTCCAAGTTCAATCTGCATCAAACCACTGTTAGCCGTAATAGCCGCAAGTGCGCCAAAATATTTGATATCACCTTAGAAAGAATTGCCGCTGAATGGCAGGTGGTCGGTGACCAAAAGCTTTTAAATCTTGAGCGGAGAGTGCATCAATACGTGCGCTTTCAGAGCGGTGAACCCCTGCGCCTGGAAGCCCAACATTGGTCGCAGCCCCTGCTCTCCACCCCATCGCCGCAGGGCTGGATCCCTGGAAACCTGAACTTCCTGGAATACCAACGGCCTCTGCAGTTACTCCAGGAAGGCATCATTGATGCCTGGATCACCTCCTACCCGGACACCCCCGCCCAGGATCCCACCCTGGTCACCATTCACCTCAGCAAGATGCCTTTGCTGCTTGTCGTTGAGGCCAACCATCCCTTGGCGCAGCTCGGTGATGCGGTGACCTTCAAGGAGGTGTCCCGCTATCCGCTGCTGCCCCTCCCCAACCAGGCCTTTCCAACATTCGAGCAGGCCCTGGGCTCCTGCGGGCTGAGCCTGGATCCATCGCAATCGGAGCGCCCGGCCCGATCCGCCGATGCCGGCCAGGATCCGATTGAGGATCTGATGGTGGGTTTTGCCACTCCCCTCACCCTGTCCCTTTATGGCGCAACCTACCAAGCCTTGCCGCTACGGTTGCCGATCGACGTCGGGGACGCCCTGGTGGTGCGCAAGGACTTTGCCGCCTATCCCCAGATTCAGCAGCTTGCCGCCCACCTGCGCAGCACCCTCAGGACGCTGGCCTTGACCACAGCCGACCTCTGGGTGCTGGACGCCGATCCCAGCGAAATCAAACCAGAGTGTGGCGTCGGCCTCGCTCCCTAGGAGCAGCAGGGCAGGCGCCAGGGCAGCCAGTTTGGGATTCACTGGCAGCCTTACCAATAGCCTGCCAGCCACCAGGGTGCTGACCAGGGTTCAGCATTGGCAAGAATTGCCATGGGCCCAACCCCGGCCGCCGGCCCTCAATCAAAGCCGAGCAGATCAAAAATATCGCGATCCTTAAGCGATTCGGCCTCCAGGGGCTCCACCGTATCGAGCATGCGCTGGGCCAGATTGAGGTACTCCTGTTGGACGGCTTCCACTTCCGGGGTGGCTTCCATCTCGAAGATCGTGCACTTTTTCAAACGCGAGCGGCGGATCGCATCAAGGTCGGGGAAATGGGCCATGGTCTTCATGCCCACCCGTTCATTGAACTTGTCGATCTGATCGGTGTCCTTGCTGCGGTTGGCCACCACACCACCAAGCCGCACCTTGTAGTTTTTAGCCTTGGCCTGGATCGCTGCGATGATGCGGTTCATCGCAAAAATCGAATCAAAATCGTTGGCCGTCACGATCAGGCAGTAGTTGGCATGTTGCAACGGGGCCGCAAAGCCGCCACACACCACATCGCCCAACACATCAAAGATCACCACATCGGTGTCTTCGAGCAGGTGATGTTCCTTCAACAGCTTCACGGTTTGACCAGTGACGTAGCCGCCACAGCCCGTGCCGGCCGGGGGGCCGCCGGATTCAACGCACATCACCCCATTGAAGCCTTCAAAAACAAAATCTTCAGGGCGTAATTCTTCGGTGTGAAAATTAACCGTTTCCAGAATATCAATCACCGTTGGCACCATTTTCTTGGTGAGGGTGAAGGTGCTGTCGTGCTTCGGGTCGCAGCCAATCTGGAGAACCCGTTTGCCCAGCTTGGAAAAGGCTGCTGAGAGGTTGGAGGAGGTGGTGGATTTACCGATACCACCCTTGCCATACACGGCAATCACCAGGGCCCCTTCTTCAATCTTGAGCGAGGGATCGAGATGGACCTGCAGACTCCCTTCGCCATCCTCCCGGCGGGAACCGCTTTGAACGGCAACGGGTGAACTCAGTGTGGTGGTCATGGAAACTCCGGAAGCCGTGAAAGCGGCGATGGGGGAACGGAACGAAGGCGGACGGGATGGGGTGACGGGGCCGCAGGTTGCACCATCACCATGCTGGATGATCGGGGTGGCCCCTGACTGGATTGGGAGGCCAATCAGGGGAAATCCTCATCGGCTGAAGTGGGCCTTGGCGTCATAGAGAACTTCCTCAGTGATGGTGTTCACGCCACGGTCGCGGGCGTAGGCCTCGGTGTTGCGGCGCACCTTGCCGCGCACGAAGAAGGGAATGCGGCTCAGTTCAGCCTCGCCGCTCGCACTCCACTGCAGGCCCAGGTCCTCGCCCCCTCCCGCCTGGAGGGAGCCGACCGTGACCAGGGGGCTGCTCTCCTGGGCGGCCCCTGGCCCATGGGCGGCAAGCCGGGACTGGCCCCCGGCCGCCGTGGAGGCAATGCCATTGGCCGCAGCTGGGGCACTGGCCCCCTCCAGATGACTGAGGTGGCCATCGACGAACTCGAAATCGTGGCGGAACATGCCGATCAGGTGCTCCTCCAGGCCCATCATCAGCGGGTGCACCCAGGCATCAAAGATCACATTTGCCCCTTCCCAACCCATCTGGGGCGAATAGCGGGCCGGAACATCCTGCACATGCAGGGGCGAACTGATCACCGCACAGGGCAGGCCCAGCCGTTTGGCGCTGTGGCGCTCCATCTGGGTGCCGAGCACCAATTCCGGCGCTGCCTCGGCCATGGCCTTTTCCACCACCAGGTAGTCGTCGCTGATCAGGGCCTCCAGGCCCAGCTCCTGGGCGGCGGCCCGCACCTCCCGCGCCTGTTCGCGGCTGTAGGTGCCCAGGCCCACCACGGTGAAACCCAACTCCTGGCTGGCGATGCGGGCGGCGGCGATCGCATGGGTGGCATCGGCGAAGATGAACACCCGCTTGCCCGTGAGGTAGGTGGAATCGACCGAGCGCGAATACCAGGGCAGCCGTGAGCGCTTGTCCGCCTCGCCTGAGAGATCCAGCTCCAAACCCAGCGTCTCGCCCAGTTCGGCCAAAAAGTCAGCGGTGGCCCCCACACCGATCGGCACGGTGCGCACCACGGCCATGCCGAAACTGCGCTCCAGCCAGCTGCACACCGGGCCAGCCACTTCCGGATACAGGCAGACATTGAGATCGGCCTGGGGCAGGCGCAGCAGGTCCGCCGGCCTTGCGCCGAGGGGCGCCGCCACGTTCACATCAATGCCGTGCTCAGCCAGCAGGCCGGTGATCTCGCGCAGGTCATCGCGGCAGCGGAAGCCCAGCAGGCTCGGGCCCAGCAGGTTGACCCGCGGCCGGCGCCCTTCGTGGCGCCAGCGGCTGGGATCGGGCTTGGTGAAGCCAGGCGCTGGCAGTTGATGTTTCAGCAGGCCTCGCACCAGCTGATAGAAGGTTTCAGCCGCCCCCCAGTTTTCCTTTTTCGAATAGGCGGGCAGATCCAGGCTCACCATCGGCACCCCGCCCAGGTCCATGCCGGCGGCCAGGGCCCCGGGCTGGTCCTGGATCAATTCGGCCGTGCAACTTTCACCCACCAGCAGGGCCTCCGGCTGGAAGCGGGCCACGGCTTCGCTGATCGAGCGCTTCACCAGTTCGGCCGTGTCACCACCAAGGTCGCGGGCCTGGAAGGTGGTGTAGGTGACGGGCGGCCGGCGATCGCGCCGCTCGATCATCGTGAACAGCAGGTCGGCGTAGGTGTCCCCCTGGGGGGCATGCAGCACGTAGTGCACCCCCTCCATCGAGGCGGCGATGCGCAGGGCTCCCACGTGGGGCGGGCCTTCGTAGGTCCAGAGGGTCAGTTCCATCGGGGCGGGGTCTGGCGGAGAACTAGGGGGACGCTTGGGTTGACGACAGGAGCGTCAGCTGGGGACGACAGCAACCCATCGACTCAGGGCAGCTGCAGCAGGGCGCGGCGGCGCAGGGGGCGGGCGAACAGTTCGGCCAGATCGCCGGCCTGGTCGATGCCATGGATGGGACTGAACACCAGCTCAATCGACCATTTGGTGACGAAACCCTCCGCCTCCAGCGGGTTGGCCAGGCCCATGCCGCAGACCACCAGGTCGGGGCGGGCGGCCCGCAGGCGATCCAGCTGCCGCTCCACATCCTGGCCTTCGCTGAGCTGGGTGGACGGCGGCAGCAGGGCCAACTCCTCGGCCATCAAGAGGCGATCGAGGTAGGGGGTGCCCACCTCCACCAGCTCCATGCCGCATTCCCGCTGCAGGAAGCGGGCCAGGGAGAGCTCGAGCTGGGAATCGGGCAGCAGGAACAGGCGCTTACCGGCCAGCACCTCCCGGTGGGGAGCCAGGGCGCGCCGGCCCCGCTCCACCAACGGGTCGAGCACGGCGGCCACCGCAGCCGGAGCGATGCCGAAGGCGGCGGCGGCGGCGGCCATCCAGGCCCGGCTGCCCTCCACCCCCAGGGGGTAGGGGCTGCGCACGAACTGGGCACCGCGATCCACCAGGGCCCGGGCCGTGCCGGAGAGGAAGGGCTGGCAAAGCAGTAGGCGGGTGCCCTTGCCCACCGGCGGCAGGGCGGTGGAACTGCGGGGCGGCAGGCTGCGCACCCGGCCGATGCCGAGGCGCTGGAACAGGCCGGTGAGCCGCTCCTCCACCCCATCGGCCAGGGTGCCCACCAGCAGCAGCTGCTCCTCATCGCTGCGGGGCATCAGAGGCACCATCGCCTGCAGGGCGTTGTCTTCCCCCTGGGTGAAGGTGGTTTCGATGCCGCTGCCCGAGTAATTGAGCACCATCACCCGGCCGGCGTGGTGGTGATTGAGCCGTTCCGCCGCCTTGGCCAGATCCAGCTTGATCACCTCACTGGGGCAGGAGCCAACCAGAAACAGGGTGCGAATTTCCGGGCGACGCTCCAGCAGCTCAGCCACCAGGCGGTCGAGTTCTTCGTTGGCATCGGCCAGGCCGGCCAGGTCCCGTTCCCCCAGGATCGCCGTGCCGAAGCGGGGTTCGGCAAAGATCATCACCCCCGCCGCCGACTGAACCAGGTGGGCACAGGTGCGCGAGCCCACCACCAGGAAAAAGGCATCGGGCATGCGCCGATGCAGCCAGACGATCGAGGTGAGGCCGCAGAACACCTCCCGCTGGCCGTTCTGCTGGATCAGCTCAGGGACAGCCAGGGTGTTGGTGGCCCGGGCGGTTGCGCTTGAGGCAGGGATCCCATCGCCAGTGCGGATCGCCACGGAGGCCGGGGACTGGGCCATGGAGGGCCGTCAGGCACAAAGGTGTTCCAGGACTAGCGACGCCAGCGCCAACGGCAAGCCCCTGCCTCAGATCTTTTCGGGATCGCAAGGGACAAACCCGGATCGGCGGGCACCAGGCCCTGCAACGGCTTGCCCAAGGCGAACCCCAGGGAGCAATCCCAAACAAAAGCCGAACAAACGCCGTTCCAAGGAAGCTGCGCGGCCCTGGCCCCGCGATGGCCTGGAGGCAGCTCCCGGCAAACAGCCCCCCGAGCCAGGCAACCGAGGTGATCATTCTGCCCCGCCCCAGGGCTAATGATTCAGGGCAGGGAATGGGCCTGGCTGGCTGGGGTCTGGCCCTGCATCAGTTCAATGATTTTGCCACTTTTAAGCGGGCACAATTGGGGCGTGTAGTAGCGCACAGCCGCCGTTTCAATGCTGGCGGGAGTGATGCCTTGGAAATCAATCGCCGCCTGCTCAAAAGACGTTTGCAGGCTCTGATGCAAGGCGCTCAGGGGAGTTTGCAGGCCAATGTTGTCGCAGAGAAGCTGGGCATAGAGCCTGGCGGCACAACCCACCTGGCCCAGGCGGGCCACACAGCGCCCCAGTTCAAACGTCGCCACGCCGGATGCTGGGGGCGGCACCAGCTCGGCAGGGAGCGGCGGTGGCGGCGGCAGCGCGGAGGGGTTCGGGGGCAGCCCCTGGGCCCCAAGCGGCGAGCCGATCCAGGCGCCTGCCACCACCACCAGCAGCCGGACCAGCCTTCTCACTGCCCTGGCTCCGGCTGGCAGTGGATCGCCTGGCCATAGGCCTCCAGATTGAGCCGGGGCGGCGGCCCCAGGCTGCCAGGGGCCGCAAACAGGGCGGGATTGAGCTGCTTCAGGCGGCGCGCCAGGGCGGCCTGGCGGGCCTGGTCGGCGCTGATGCGGCGCTGGCGGGACGCCTGCCAGCGCTCGTAGCGCAGGGATTCCGCCTGGTGCCATTGGGCCAGGGCCTGCTCGTACCGCTCCTGGTCCAGTTCCTGGTCGTAGGTGGCAAAGCCCCGCTGCAGATCCGGATCGGGGCGGCGGGGACGCTCCGATGCCAGATAGGGCTCCGCCTGGAGTCCGGCCAGGTGCTGCTGGGCAGCCTGCAGGGCCTGGGCCAGGCTCTTCACCTCAGCCTGGTTGGCATAACAGGCGGCCAACCGCCTGCGGGCCTCGGCCTGCTGGCGGATTTGGGCCTCGGCCCGTTCCCGCTCCAGCACCGCATCGATCGACAGCAGGCACTTGCCATAGCGCAGGGACCGCAGCAGCCCATTGGGTTCAGCCGCCACCTGGGCTGCACAACGCTCCTGCCCCCGGCGAGCCGATGCCCCCCCCTGGCACCCGGCCAACAGGGCAACAAGCGCCAGGAGCACGAAGGCGCGGGGCGTGGCCTGCCCGCCCCCCAGGGGCGAGGCCAGCGGGCTCCAGGCAAGCGCTCTCGTCAAAGGACCCAAGGGCATTGGCCGTGCGGGGGCTGTCCAGCTGGGCGGAGTCTTGAGGACTCCAACCTAGGTCAACAGGCCTGGGCGCCTGGGGCTGGAGCCGGGCCACCGATCTGGCAGGGCCCTTGGTCTTTCCGGGCCCCCAGTCCTGCAGGGGCCCTGTCTCTGGCAGGGCGGCTTCCTGGCAGGTCAATCCTCTTGGTGAGGCACTCCTTTTGGGAAGG
Organism: Synechococcus sp. UW140; assembly: GCA_943370565.1. Taxonomy (GTDB): domain Bacteria; phylum Cyanobacteriota; class Cyanobacteriia; order PCC-6307; family Cyanobiaceae; genus BAIKAL-G1. The sequence goes on from CALRRL020000001.1 coordinate 138,896, forward strand.
CAATCCTCTTGATAGGCAACCCTCTTGATAGGCAATCCGTGGCTGGGCAGACCAGGGCAAGCGATGCCAGACCAAGGCGGGTCGTGGGGCAGGTCGGGGCTGGCAAACTCAAAGCCGTGTCGCTTGGATCAGGGCAGCCATGGCCGCACCCGCGCAGCCGGACCCAGGGCCCGCCCCACCAGGCCAGGGGCGCCAGATCAACGGGGTTGCGCTTGTTCCCCAATCCCTGGTCCACCAGAGTCCACCCCGCTTCGCCACCCTGGCCGAGGAACGGCGCTACCGGCTCAGCCATCTGGCCGGCGCCCTGCGCGTGTTCGGCCGAGCGGGCTTCGGTGAAGGGGTGGCGGGCCACATCACCGTGCGGGATCCGGAATATCCCGACCATTTCTGGGTGAACCCCTTCGCCCATTCGTTCCGGCAGATGCGGGTGAGCGACCTGATCCTGGTGAACCATGACGGAGCCGTGGTCTATGGCCACCGGCCCGTGAATCGGGCCGCCTTTGTGTTGCATGCCGCCGTGCATGCCGCCCGCCCCGACATCAATGCGGCCGCCCACGCCCACTCCCCCTATGGCAAGGCCTTCGCCTCCCTGGGGCGTCTGCTCGATCCGATCACCCAGGACGCCTGCGCCTTTTTTCAGGACCACGTGCTGATCAGCGTCGACGGCGGCAAGGTGGTGTTTGAGCTGGAATCGGGCCAGGCCTTCGCCAGCCAGTTCGGCCAGGGCAAGGCCGCCATTCACCAGAACCACGGCCTGTTCACCGTGGGAGACACGGTGGATGCGGCGGCCTTCTGGTTCCTGGCGATGGAGCGCTGCTGTCAGGCCCAGCTGCTCGCCGAGGCTGCGGGCACCCCCAAGCTGATCCCCGCCGACTGGGCCCGCTACACCCGCGAGCACACGGCCAGTGGCCAGGCCGGCTGGTTGAACTTTCAATCCTTCTGGCAGGAGATCAGCCAGTCCGATCCGGAGCTCTTCGAGTAACGGCGACAAGGGCCCGCCCTCCAGGCTGATCTGGCAACGGTGCTCAACCAAGGCCGAGGCCCCTTGGCCGCCTCACGGCGGCCAAGGGGCAAGCCGTTGGTGGCGACGCAACCGGCCAGGAAGGCTCACCCTTGCGTTCGGCGAAGGGCACGCCAATCAACAATATGGGCCCCAACGGTTGGCAGTAAGCATGGGTCATGACCATTGGCTCTACGCATTTGCTCCAGTCATTGACTCTAAGCATTTGTTCCAGGTATTCGCTCCAGGCATTCACTCCAACGATTGGTTCCAACCAGTGGCTCCAAGGATTGGTTTCAACCAGTGGCTCCAACCACTGACCCCAGACATCTGCCCCAGGGGCCCGGGGCCGCGGCCTGGGGGCATCGATTAAAATCGCAGCGCAATTAGCCTCATTCCAATGCTAGCCCTGCTCGCGGCAGCGGCCGAGTCCCCGCCGGGCCATGGCTCCCATGACGCCCAGGTGGTTGCTGAAAAAGTCACCGATGTGCTGCCCTTTCCAGCGATCCTTTTGGTGATCGGCCTGGTGTTTTTTGGCACCCTGGCGATCAGTCGTATTTCGGCGAAGCTCGGCATTCCAGCCATTCTCAGCATCCTGCTGCTGGGCCTGTCAATCAATATCAAATACACCGTATTTGATATGAACTTTATTAATTCACTGCATACAGTCAGCCTGGCCATGATCCTGTTCTATGCAGGATTAAAAACCAATGTCAAGGCGATTCGCGGCTTCTTATCGTTTGGCATCTGGCTCGCCGTAGCCGGATCAATTCTCACCGCCCTGATCCTGGCTGCCGGCATCTGGTTCATCTCTTCGGACACGATGGGATCGATCGATTTTGGTTTTTCGCAGCTGGGATTCCCGATCGCGATGATGGTGGGAGTGGCCATGGCCTCAACCGACTCGGCAGCGATCGAAGGGGTTCTGGAAGCCTCCGGCCGTTCGATCCCCAAGAAACTTGGCAACATCCTGGAGTTCGAATCCGCCTTGAACTGCTCGATTGCAGTGCTCGCCCTGGCGGTGGTGACCAGCATCATGGCCAGCAACGTCACCCACGGCCACGGAGTGATCTTGCGCGAGGAAATCATTGCCCTGGTCGGGCGGCTGGTGATTGGCCTGATTGTGGGACTGGCGATGGGCTATTTCTCCAAGCTCAGCATTGAAAAGTTGGTCACAGACCGATCGCAGGTGTTGATGCTTGGCCTCTCGCTCGCCCTGATGGCCTACGGGGTTGGCTCCCTTGCGGGCCAGGCGGGCTTCATCTCTGCCTTTGTGACAGGCGTATTCCTGGGCAACAACAAATACAGCAATAATCTGGTTTCGGCCGAGTCAGTGAGCGAGATCATGCTGCCTTTCAACGAAATGACAGAGATCTCAATCTTCTTCATTTTCGGCCTGATCTCCACACCTTCGATGGTGCTTTCAGTGCTACCGATTGCCTTTCTGGCCAGCCTGATTCTGATGTTTGTGGCCCGCCCCTTGAGCCTGCTGATTCTCTCGCCCCTCTCCCCATTCACGTCCCGGGAGAACCTGATGCTGTCGTGGTGTGGCCTGCGGGGAGCGGTGCCCCTGGCCCTGGGCTTTGAGGGGGCTGAATACATCCCCAAAATCGTGGGAATTGACCCGATTCTTGCCCATCAATTGCTGGAAAACTGTGAAGGCATGATCTTCTCGATTGTGGTCTTTAACCTGCTGATTCAAGGCATCTCGATTCCCCACTTCGTGCACTCCATCAAGCTCGATTGCCCCGAAGCAGGCCGCCCTGCCTGAGGCAGGTCCCACCGCCCAAGGACAGTCACCCTGCCTGGGGTCTGGGAACCCTGCTCCCAAGACGACAGGACTGCAGGCCCCGGCTGCCCCTCGGGGCCCGGGCCTGCAGCCCTGTCCATCCCCCGAGCGGGGCCCGCCGCGGCCCCCTCCGTCCTCCTGTTGCCACCGCCCCATGACGACGGCCCCTGCCATCGCCCCCGATCCCCTCCAGGTTCTTTCGGAGGTCTTTGGCTACGGGGCCTTCCGCGGCCCCCAGGAGCAGATCGTTCGCCATGTGCTGGAGGGGGGCTCGGCCCTGGTGCTGATGCCCACCGGCGGCGGCAAATCCCTCTGCTACCAGATCCCGGCCCTCTGCCGCCCCGGCACCGGCGTGGTGATCTCGCCCCTGATCGCCCTGATGGAGGACCAGGTGGCAGCCCTGCGCCAGGCCGGTGTGCGGGCCGCCGCCCTGCATTCGGCCCAGGGGCCGGAGCAGGCCCAGGCCGCCTGGCGGGCCCTGCGCTCCGGGGAGCTCGACCTGGTGTATCTGTCGCCAGAGCGGCTGCTGGCGGGCGACTGCCTCGAGCGCCTGGCCGAACTGCCGCTTGCCCTGTTCGCCATCGATGAGGCCCATTGCGTCTCCCAATGGGGCCACGACTTCCGGCCCGAGTACCTGCAACTGGCCGTGTTGGCCGAACGGTTTCCCACCATTCCGCGCCTGGCCCTCACCGCCACGGCCGATGACCGCACCCGCGCAGACATCCGGCTGCGCCTGGGCTTGGACAACGACCGGGTGTTCCTGGCCAGCTTCGATCGGCCCAACATCACCTACCTGGTGCGGGAGAAGGAGGGCCCTGGCGCCCAGTTGCAGACCTTCCTGGCGCCCCGCCGGGGGGAGGCCGGCATCGTCTACGCCCGGTCGCGCCAGCGGGTTGATCGCCTGGCCCAGGAGCTGGCGGCCGCGGGCTTCGACGCCCTGGCGTATCACGCCGGCCTCGATCCCCAGCGGCGTTCGGCCGTGCTGGAGCGCTTCCGCCGCGACAGCGGCGTGATCGTGGTGGCCACGATCGCCTTCGGCATGGGCATCGATAAACCGGATGTGCGCTTTGTGGCGCACGTGGACCTGCCCAAGAGCCTGGAGGCCTACTACCAGGAAACGGGCCGGGCCGGTCGCGATGGCCTGCCGGCCGTGGCCTGGATGGTGCATGGGCCCGGGGATGTGCCCCAGCTGCGCCGCTTCATCGACGACTCCGGCGCCGAACCCAGCCAGAAGGCGATCGAACACGGCAAGCTCGATGCCCTGATCGCCTACACCGAGGCCTGCGTCTGTCGCCGCCAGGTGCTGCTCAGCCACTTCGGCGAACGGCTGGATCAGCCCTGCGGCAACTGCGATGTCTGCCTCGAACCCGACCGGGCCCAGGACGTGACCGAAGCGGCCCGCAAGGCCCTCTCGGCGGTGTTTCGCACCGGCAGCCGCTACGGCTCCGGCCATCTGATCGACGTGCTTCTGGGCGCCAACAACGAAAAAATCCGGGCCCAGGGGCACCAGGAGCTGAGCGTTTACGGCATCGGCAAGGAGCTGGACAGGGGCCAGTGGCGCAGCCTGTTCCGCCAGCTGGTGGCCTCCGGGCTGCTGGTCAGCGATCCCGCCACCAAGGGGGGCCTGCGCTTCGGCGAGCGCGAGCGCGTCTCCCCCCTGCTGCGGGGCGAGGTGAGCCTGGCCCTGCGCCTGCCCCTGGCCAAGCGCGAACGGCCCAAGGGATCGGAGGCGGGGGCGGGCCGGCGGTTTGGTTCGGCCGGCGCCGATGGCGATGGGGCCGGCGAGGCCGATCCCCAGCTGCTGCAGGCCCTCAAGGACTGGCGGCGGGAGCAGGCCCGCAGCCAGGGGGTGCCGCCCTATGTGGTGTTCCACGACCGCACCTTGATCGAACTGGCCAGCCGCCGGCCGCGTGATCTGGCCAGCCTGGCGGGCGTGACCGGCGTGGGCAAGGCCAAGCTGGCCAGCTACGGCGAGGCGGTGCTGGCCGTGCTGGCCTCCGGCGGCGCCTAGGCCATCAAGGCCCGGGGGCGCTTGGTTTTGGGGCGACCATTTTTATTGCGACCAGGTTTGGGGCGCTCGGGTTTGGGGCGTTCAGTTTTGGTACAACCAGTTTTGGGGCGCTCAGTTGTACTCGCCAGGCAGGTCGTTCTTGCGCACGGTGACCCGGCCAACCCGCTTGCCGGAGAGGCGCAGCAGCTCATCACCGGAAAAGCTGTAGCCCAGGCCGGCACCGATCTGGGCGACGTCATCGGCCGTGGCCGCCGCCAAAATCGCCTGGCGCAGGGCCGGATCGTCCTGAACCACCGCCAGGAAGGCCTTGAGCTGGTCGAGGGCCATGGCAAACGCAGGACGGCGCCCCAGCATGGGACAGGGCACTCCAGGTACGGTCAAGGCCCTGGTTGCCTGAGCGCCCGTGCTGCCCCTGCGTCGTGTCCTCGGCCTGGTTCTGCTGCCCCTGCTGCTGCCCCTCATGCTGCTGCTCGCTCCGGCCGGTGCCCAGGCCTCCCTGTTCCACCTCGAGGGTCCGCTGCCCGCGGACCTCGGGGTGCGGGCCGGCTCCCTGGCCGCCTGTCCCTCCCCCGCCCATTGCGCCCGCAGCAGCTGGAGCGAGGCCGATCCCCAGGCGGCCCTGGCCTCCGTCAGCCCTTGGCTGGGGGACCAGGAGGGCGTGGTGGTCCTGGAGCAAAGCCCCACCTACCTCCACGCCACGGCCACCAGCCGCCTGTTCGGCTTCGTCGATGACCTAGAGCTCTACGCCGATCAGGCCGGCGGCCAGCTGCAGGCCCGCTCGATCTCACGCCTGGGCGACTCCGACCTGGGCGTCAACGGCCGCCGCCTGGCGCAGATCGGCGCCCTGCTGGGCCATGGCTGATCGCTCCAGCCCCGACGGGGCCAGGTCCCTGGACCCCAGGCCAGGCGAACCGGCCCCCAGCCCCGAGGCCTCCGTCGCCCACCCCCAAAGCGAGCCACCCCGAGGCCAACAAATCCCAGTCCCCCAACCCTCAATCCAAGAACCCTCAATCCAACAGGCCCCAATCCAACAGGCCTCGATCCAAGAAGCCTCCATCAAACAGGCGTCAATCCAGCAGGCCCCGGCCCCTGAACGCCCTGCCGCGCCGGCCCCGGGCCTGGTGCGGCTCCTGCACAGCGCCGACTGGCAGATCGGCAAGCCGTTCAAGGCCGTGGCCGATCCCCAGAAACGGTTCCGCCTACAGGAGGAGCGGCTGCGGGCCATCGGCCGCATCGACCTCGCCGCCCGCCGCCATGGCGCCAGCCTGGTGGTGGTGGCCGGCGACCTGTTCGACTCCCGCACCGTGGCGCTTAGCACTGCCCTGGAGGTGCTCGAGGCGATCGGGGCCATGGCCGTACCCGTGCTCGTGATCCCCGGCAACCACGACCACGGCGGCCCCGGCGGCCTCTGGGAGAACCCCGACTGGCAACGGCACCGCCAGGAGCGGGCCCCGAACCTGCAGCTGCTGCTCGAGCGCCAGCCCCTGGAGCTGGAGCAGCTGCTGGTGCTGCCCTGTCCGCTGCTGCGCCAGCACGACGCCAGCGACCCCACCGGCTGGATCCGCGGCCTGGATTGGGCCAGCCTGCCCGCCGCCAAACCGCGGCTGGTGATCGCCCATGGCGGCGTGCAGGGCTTCTCGGCGAAGGACTACGGCGCCGCAGGCTCCTGGCGTTCCGCCGCAGCTGCCGCCGGCCCGGGCACCGGCAGCGACCGGAACCGGGCGCTCGCGCCAGATGGCGCCATCAACCGCATCGACCTGGCCCAACTGCCCCAAGGGGAGCTCGATTACATCGCCCTGGGCGATTGGCACAACCTCAAACAGGTCTCGAGCAAGGCCTGGTATAGCGGCACCCCCGAGCCCGATCGCCACGACCAGGGCGAGGCCAACCAACGGGGCCAGGTGCTGCGGGTGGACATCGGCCGGGGCCAACCGCCCCAGGTGCAGGTGCTGCCCACGGGCCGGCTCGGCTGGCACAACCTGGCCCTGCACCTGGCCGGCGATGCCGATCTGGAGCAGCTGGAGACCCGGATCCGGGAGCGCACCGCTGGCCGGGTCAACCAGGACCTGCTGCGACTGGAGATCACCGGCAGCCTCAGCCTGGCGGCCCATCGCCGCTACACCGCCCTGCTGGCTGACCTGGAGACCCAGCTGCTCGATCTGCGCCTCCGGGGCGGTTGTGACCAGGCCCCCCAGGCCGGGGAGCTGGCGGCCCTCACCGAGCGGCCCGACGATCCCCTGATCGCCCGGGTGGCCCAGGAACTCCAGGCCCGCCTGGCCCGGGAGGAGCAAAGCGATGCCCAGGCCGCCGCGATCAGCCGCGCCGCCCTTTGCGAACTGTTCCGCCTCGCCTCCAGCGCCTGAGGGGACCGGCAGGGCCAGGGCTCCGGCCCCCGCAAACGGCCTGGACAGCCGATCGGCAGCTCTGCCCCATCCTTGCGGCGAAGGGCCCCTTGGCACCTCAGCTAGCCAGGCGGCGAAGTTTTAAAGCAGGTCCGCAGCGCACCCTTGCAAGGCCCGCCTGCAACGGCATCCCGAGGCAATGGCCTGAGCGAGGGTTCTGCGCGAGGGTTGGGCCAGGGTTCGGGAGCCTGGGCCTGGGCTCGGGGCCAAGCCCCGCGCCACCTCTCACCAGTGCCCAGCAGCCCAGAGCCGATCAGCGCCCTCCCCCCGCGCCACCCCCGCAGCAGCCACCGACGCCATCCCGGCACCCGCCGGCCGGTCCATCCTTCTCTCCATGCGCCTGCTCTCCTGCCGCCTGCAGAACATCCGCGTCCATGGCGACCTGGCCCTGGAGTTCGGCACGGGCCTGACCCTGATCGGTGGCCCCAACGAAACCGGCAAGAGCACCCTGGTGGAGGCCCTGCACCGCTGCCTGTTCCTGCGGGCCACGGCCACGGGCACGCCGGTGGAGGCCCTGCAGTCGCGCCTGCACCTGGGCCAGCCCCAGGTGGAGCTGGCCTTTGCCGCCCGCGGTGAGGCCTGGACCCTGATCAAGCGCTTCAGTGGCGCCTCCGGCAAGGTGCTGCTGCGCTCCGCCTCCGGCCCCCACTGGCAGGGGCCGGAGGCGGAGGAGCGGTTGGCGGAGCTGCTGGGGGCGGGGGAAAGCCTGGGCAGCCGCCAGGCCGGCAGCCTGCTGCGGGGCCGCTGGGCCCATCTGTGGGTGATGCAGGGCCGCTCCGGCGAGGACCTGCTCGCCCAGGGCGGCGCCTCCTACGACCTGGAGGCCCTGGTGGGCCAGCTGGAACGGGGCGGCGGCAGCGCCATGCAATCGCCCAACGACCAACAGGTGGCCAGTCGCCTCGACGCCCTGCTGGCAGAAACCTTCACCCCTGGCCGCGGCAACCTGCGCCGCCAATCCCCCCTGGGAGCCGCCCAACTGGCCCTGGAGGCGGCCCGCCAGGCGGTTCAGCGGGCTGAGCAACAGCTGAGCGACTACGGCAGCGCCAGCGAGGAGCTGGCCCAGAGCGCGGCCAGCCTGCAGGAGCTCCAGACGCAGCGCCTGCCGGAGCTGCGCCGGCGCCAGCGCCAGCTCCAGGAGACGGCCACGGAGCAGACCCGGCTGGAGGCCGCCCTGGCCCTGGCCAAGCAGCAACTGGAACCGGTGCAGTTGCGCCAGCAGGCCGTCGCCGGCGCCCTGGCGGAGCTGGGCCAGCTGGGGGCGACCCTGGCGCGCCTGGACCACCAGGCCCAGGAGCTCGAAGCCGCCCGCGAGCGGGCCATGGCCGAGCGGTCCCTGCGGGAGCAGCAACGGGCCGAGCTGGAGCAGCAGCGCACCAACCTGGACACCCAGCGACAGACCATCACCGAGCGGGGCCAATGGCTGCAGCGGCTGGTGGAACAGGCCCGGCTGCAGGCGGATCTGGCCCGGCTCGATGCCCAGCTGGCCCAGCTGGAGCGCCAGAGCCAGGCCCGCAGTGCCCTGCAGGCCCAACTGGCGGCCCTGGCGCCGATCGATCGGGCGGCCCTGGCGACGCTCCAGGGCCTGGAGCAGGCCCGCCGCGATGCCAGCACCCGCCTGGGGGCCATGGCCGCGGGCGTGGAGCTGCTGCGCTCCGACCAGCCTGTCACCCTGGCGGGCCAACCCCTGGCAGCCGGAGCAGACCTGCGCCTGAGCGAAGCCCAGGAGCTGCAGGTGGGCAGCGGCGTGGTGCTGCGCATCAGCCCCGGCGGCGGCCAGGCCCTGGCCCAGGTGCGCCAGCAACGCCAGCAGAGCGAAACCGCCCTGGCGGCCGCCCTGCACCAGCTCGGCGTTGCCAGCCTGGCCGAGGCCGAAGGCCAGGCCCAGGCGCGCCAGGCCCTGGACCAGCAACTCAGCGCCCTGGGGAGCCCACCTGAGGCGTCAGTGGACAAGGGGGGCCCTGCCGGGGCCCAGTCCCCAGGCAGCCCCGAGGATCTGGCGGCCGAGCGCCAGCCCCTGCTCAGCCGGCTGGAGGAGCTCCAGCAGGAGCTGGCCCCGCTCGAGGCCAAGCGCCAGGCCCAGCTCAAGAGCGGGGAGCTTCCCGCCGAACGGGAGGCCCTCGAACAGCTGCATCGCCACCTGCAGCAGACCTACGCCGCCAGCACCGGTCCGCTCCGCCAAACCCAGGCCACCCTCGCGGCCCTGGGCCGGGACCTGGACGCGGCCAACCAGCGCCTGGCGGCCAGCAACGAAGCCCTGGCCAGCCTCAAGGGCGAACGGGGCCAGCACCAGGCCCGATTCGAGGGGCTGATCCAGCGCCATGGCAGTGAGGCCGCCCTGGCCGCCGCCCTGCACACCCTCGAGGCCCAGGTGGCCGCGGCTGCCAGCCAGGTGGACGCTCTCGAAACGGCGCTGATCGCCTTGGGCCCCGGCGCCGGAGCCAGCCAGCTGCCCCAGCTGGCCGCCCAGATCGAGCAGGCCGAGGCGCAGGTGTTGCACCTGATCGCCAGCCAGGCCGCCGCCCGCCAACGCTGCCAAAGCCTGGGCGCCGCCGATCCCCATGGGGCCCTCGAGCAGGCCCAGGCCAGCCTCGAGCAGGCCCAGCGGCACCACGAAGAACTCAAACGGCGCTGTGATGGCCAGCTGTTGCTAAGGGATCTGTTCAAGGCGGCCCAGGCCGATCTCTCCAGCCGCTACAGCGAACCCCTGGCCCGCTCGATCAACCGCTACCTCCAGCCCCTGCTGCCGGAAGGGGCCAGCTGCCAGGTGCGCTACGACAGCGAATCGGGCTTTTCCGGCCTGATGCTGCAGCGGGGCCAGGAGCGCTTCGGCTTCGGCGAACTCAGCGGCGGCATGCGCGAACAGCTCGGCACCGCCCTACGCCTGTCGATGGCCGATGTGCTCAAGGCCGGCCACGACGACTGCCTGCCCCTGATCTTTGATGACGCCTTCACCAACGCCGACCCGGAGCGGCTGGCCCGGCTCCAGCAGATGCTGGCCCTGGCCGTGGACCGGGGCCTGCAGGTGATCGTGCTCACCTGTGACCCCCAGTCCTACCCCGATCTCGCCGGCACCACCGTGACCCTGGCGCCGATGACCAATGGAGTGATCGGCTCCGGTTGATCGGCCCATGCCGTCCCCTGAGCCGATCAACCCACGGCACTGGTCAGACCAACACCGGTAACCGGGCAGGCTCCTGGGCCTGGAAGCGAAGCCGGCCCTCCTCAACCGACACGGCCACGGCCGTGCCCGCCAGGAACTGCCCAGCCAGGATCGCCTTGGCGATCGGCGTTTCCAGCTCCCGCTGGATCGCCCGCTTCAGGGGCCGGGCGCCATACACCGGGTCGTAGCCGGCCTGGGCCAGCCAATCGAGGGCCTCCTCACTGAGCACCAGGCCGAGCTTGCGCTCCTGGAGCCGCTGGCGGAGCCGTTCCACCTGCAGGATCACGATCTGGCGCAGTTCCTCGCTGCGCAGGCTGTGGAAGAGGATCGATTCATCAAGGCGATTGAGGAATTCCGGGCGGAAATGGGCGCGCAAGGCCCCATTCACCCGCTCCTCCATCTCGCTATGGCGGGCCGGATCCCCGGCCAGATCGAGGATCGACTGGCTACCGATGTTGCTGGTGAGAATCAGCACCGTGTTGGTGAAATCCACCGTGCGGCCCTGGCCATCGGTGACGCGGCCATCATCGAGGATCTGCAGCATCACATTGAAGACATCGGGGTGGGCTTTTTCCACCTCGTCAAGCAGGATCACCGCATAGGGCCGGCGCCGCACCGCCTCGGTGAGCTGGCCGCCTTCCTCGTAGCCCACATAGCCGGGAGGGGCTCCAATCAGCCGGGAGACGGCGTGCTTCTCCATGTATTCGCTCATGTCGATGCGCACCATCGCCTCCTGGCTGTCGAACAGCTGGGCAGCCAGGGCCTTGGAGAGCTCGGTTTTCCCCACGCCGGTGGGGCCGAGGAACAGGAAACTGGCGATCGGCCGGTTCGGGTCGGACAGGCCGGCGCGGGAGCGCTGAATCGCATCGGCCACGGCGGTGACGGCCTGCTCCTGGCCGATCACCCGCTGGTGCAATTCAGCCTCGAGATGCAGCAGTTTTTCCATCTCCGACTGCACCAACTTGCTGACCGGAATGCCGGTCCATTTGGCGATCACCTCGGCAATGTCGTCTTCGGTGACCTCCTCGCGCAGCAGGTTTTTGTCGCCATGGCTCTCGCTGAGCTCCGCCTCCTTGGCGGCCAGCTTGCGGCCCAGATCGGCCAGGGTGCCGTATTCGAGCTGGGCGGCCCGGTTGAGGTCGTAGCTGCGCTTGGCCTGCTCCACCTGCAGGGTCACCTGCTCGATCTCCTCTTTGATGGCGCTGAGGGCATCAATCGAGCCCTTTTCCTTCTGCCACTGGGCGTTGAGGCTGCTCTGCTGCTCCGAGAGCTCGGCCAGGTCCCGCTCCAGCCGCTCAAGCCGGTCGCGGCTGGCCGGATCGGATTCGCGGGCCAGCGAGAGTTTTTCCATCTCCAGCTGCAGGATGCGGCGATCGAGTTCATCGATCTCCTCCGGTTTGGAGGTGATCTCCATCTTCAGCCGGGCCGCCGATTCATCCATCAAATCGATTGCCTTATCGGGCAGGAAACGATCGGCGATGTAGCGGCTGCTGAGCACCGCTGCCGCCACAAGAGCGTTATCGGCGATGCGCACGCCATGGTGCACTTCGTAGCGCTCCTTGAGGCCCCGCAGGATCGAGATCGTGTCTTCCACCGTGGGTTGGTCGACAAACACCTGCTGGAAGCGGCGCTCCAGGGCCGGATCCTTTTCGATGTGCTGGCGGTGTTCATCGAGGGTGGTGGCGCCGATGCAGCGCAGCTCGCCGCGGGCGAGCATCGGCTTGAGCAGGTTGCTGGCATCCATGGCGCCGCCGCTGGCGCCGGCACCCACCACCGTGTGGATCTCATCGATGAACAGGACGATCTGGCCCTGGCTGGCCGTGACCTCCTTGAGCACGGCCTTGAGCCGCTCCTCGAATTCGCCCCGGTATTTGGCGCCTGCAATCAGGGCGCCCATGTCAAGGGCGATCAGTTGGCGGTTCTGCAGGGCCGTTGGCACATCGCCATTGACAATCCGCTGGGCCAAGCCTTCAACAATGGCGGTTTTTCCCACGCCCGGCTCGCCAATGAGCACCGGGTTGTTCTTGGTGCGCCGCGAGAGAATCTGAATCGTGCGGCGGATTTCCTCATCGCGGCCAATCACCGGATCAAGCTTGCCCTCGCGGGCGGCGGCGGTGAGATCGCGGCCATATTTTTCCAGCGACTCATAGGTGCCTTCCGGGTTCTGGTCGGTCACCTTCTGGCTGCCGCGCACCGCCTCAATCGCCGCCTTCAGTGTTTTGGCATCACCGCCCGTCTGGCTGAGCAGCTGGCGACCACAGCGCTCATCGGCGGCCAGGGCCAGGAGCAGATGTTCGATCGCAATGAAGCTGTCGCCAAACTCAGCCTTGAGGCTGTTGGCCCCATCGAGCAGGCTGTTGAGGGCCTTGCCCAGGTAGAGGTTGTCGGGGGTGGCGGCCAGGTTGGGCTGGGCGGCGATGAAGGCCTCCAGCTTTTGGACCAGGCCGGGGCGATCCACCCCTGCCTTGTCCAGCACCCGCCCCGCCAGGCCCTGTTGGTTGAGCAGGGCGGCGAACAGGTGTTCGGTTTCGATCTGGGGTTGGCGCTTCTGCTGGGCGAGCTGCTGGGCGGCAACGATCGCGCCCCAGGCCTGTTCGGTGAACAGCTCAGCGGTGGGTTGCATGGGCGGATCCTCCTTTGAGGGCGTTGGACAGGACCGTATGGCGGGCAGCCGAGGCGGCAGTAGAGGAGCACCGAACCGGCACGGGCGGTCCTCCCACCCCAAGGTGGGCAGACCGGCCCGTGCTGGTGCAGGACCCGCCCTTTGCCCCCAGGCTGGCCTTGACGGCCCCATCTGCCAAGGGCTGCCACAGCCCTGCTGGCCGGGCTAAACCAGGGGCGTGACCCGGTGTTGTCCCCCGGCGCCCCTGCCATGACCCCAGATCTGCTGAGCCTTTGCCTGCCCCGCCGCCGCCGGAGTGGCGCCAGCGGGCGCCCTGAGCCCGCCGCGGGCCCGCGCCGGACCCGGGCCCAATCCGCCGCAGCGGTGCTGCGCCCCGTGGTCGCCGCCGGCCTGGTGGCGCTGGGCGCCATGGCTCCCCTGGCCGGCCTGGCCTGGGAGGTGCGCGGGGGCGGAGTGGATGTGAATCGGGCAGGCGGCGGCTCGTACCACTTCAGCGGTGATGACTGGCGGGGTGGCTACAACGGCGCCCACCCCCTCTATGGCGACGGGGCCCGCCCCGCCTACGGCCAGGGCTTCGATCCGGGCATCAACACCCGGCCGAACCCGGTGAATCCCTACAACTCAACGGACAATCGCTTCAACAATTACCCCTACAACAGGGGCGGATTCAATCCCAACTATCGCCCCTACAACGGGACGAACAATTTCTACAACCGACCCTATAACGGCTGGCATCAAGGCTGGAACAACGGCGGCTACTGGAACAGCCGTCCCTGGAATGCCGGCTGGTATCGCTGGACCCCCAACTCCTGGGGGTGGTGGGGAGGCAGTGCCTTGGGCTGGGGCCTGGCGGGCCTGGCCACGGGGGCCGCAATTACGTCGCTGGTGAACAACGCCGCTGCGGTGCAATCCCCCCTTATCGTGGTACCCCAGACCAACTACCAGCTCAACTACGGCTCGGTGGAAGCGGTGGGCAACTACGGCGTCAGCTTCACCTACCTGATCAATGGCATGCCGATCAATGGCGCCGCCAATTGTCGCCAGGGGCTGCTCAACGGCCAGATCCCCAGCAATGGCAACCAGGCCCAATTGCTCAATGCCGTCTGCCAGGTGGCCTACGGCAACGGTGGCTGATGGCGCCACGAACGCCCGCCTGCACCCCTGGTTCAACCAGGGGCCAGGCGGGCATGGAGAAGGGCTGCCCCATGATCAGTAGAACTAGAAAGACATTGTGGGCCGATTAAAATTTGGCCAGGGCTTGCATCATGTCTGGCTCAGGCAAGGAATGCGCAACCGTTTCGGCATGAGGCTGAAGCCATACCTTGGCGCGATCGTGTTGCTCTTGGCGACAACGGCTGGGACCCGGGCCGAGGACACCAACTCAGGACCATGGAAACTGCGCGCCCTGGCCGAATACAGCCAACCGCTGGCCCATGAAGGCCCGGTCTTCATCCCCGAACTGCAATCACTCTTCTTCACATCAAATCGACTCAAACGACCGGATGGCCGTCAATACGTGATAGCCTCCCTGTTTAATATACGTACGGGCCAAACAACAAATCTGGGACTCACAGACTCAATCCCAATGGCGAATGGGGCATTTCGCCTTCACGATGGCAGCATTGTCGTGACAATGCAAGGCAATTTGCGCAAACCTGCAGGCCTTGCAACGTATGATTTAAAAACCAAAAAAGTCACACTCTTAACCAGGGGCTTTGCCAACTACCAATTCAACAGCCCAAATGACGTGGTCGAGGCCAATGATCACTCCATCTGGTTCACCGATCCGCAATACGGCTACGAACAAGGTTTTCGGCCAAAGCCCACCATCGGCAATTGGGTCTGGCGCCTGGATCCAAAGAGTGGACTTCAACGTCTGATGATCGATGGGTTCAGCAAACCCAATGGAATTGCCTTCAGCCCTGATCAGCAATATGTATATGTTACGGATTCTGGCTATATTGATGGACAGGGACAGCGAAATAGCCTATTGCCACGCACAATTTACCGCTTCAGAGTTGTCCATACACAGGCAGGGCCTCTTGTGGCCGATCGAGTCCCATTCTGTGTGGTCAGCAAGGGAATCCCCGATGGCCTGAAAGTGGATGACCAAGGCAGAGTGTGGACAGGCACAGGTGCTGGGCTCGAAGTGTTCAGCCAAGACGGCATTCCCCTCGCCGTCATTCATGTGGATAGTGGGGTGAGCAACTTCGCCCTGACCAATAATGGCGGCGCCTATCTAATGGGCGAGACCAGGCTATACCGACTCGATCCCTGAATTAATCCTCAACCTGGATAGATCGATTCCCGGAATTAGACACAGCAACGCAAGGAGTCGAGTGCAACAGGCAGTAATGAAGCACTTGTCGGAGTCGGGTGACCCCAGAGTCCGATGGTGAAGCAGCAATCATTCAGGTCGCAACAGCGATGGATCTAAAAGAAAGCCTATGATTTATCCACCATCTGAAGCCAGATCAGGGGGTCTTCAGAATCTGCCGCAAACCCCTGACATCACCGTCTGAATTAAAGAACCACCCATTGGTTGATGCGCATCCAACAGCGCGTTGCACCACCCTTCTCCCCTGTGTCGCGATCAAGGGCCTGATCCCGCCCTCCCCAGGACGTCGGCACCGGGGTGGTGACCATCAATCAGCTCCCCCGCAGCAATTTCTTCGGGCTCAGAGCCCCTGCCACTGGGGGTTGGGGCAGAGCCGAAGCGGACAGCCATTCGCCCCGTAGATCGCATCGGCGGGCGAGAGGCAACCGGCCGCATTCTTGGCCTTGACCTCCTCGGGCTTGAGGCGCTTGGGCTGCAGAAATGACACCTGGCTGGGCACCAGCAATGGGCAGCTGCTGCCCTTGCGCAGCATGATGCCGTCATCCATGACCTGGGCCGCGAACGGGTCTGGCTGGCCCGGGGCCGGTTGGGCCTGGGCGAGAAGCGGGGCCGGCGAGGCCTGGGCGGCGGGGGTTGCCAGCATCAACGGCAGGCCCAGACCTGCTGCCAGGACCCAGGCCCGCGGGAGCAGCCAGCCGCCAGCCAGGCGCAACGCTTGAGCCCTGGCCCGCAGCTGGCCCCACTCGCCCTCCATGGCCCAGGCTTTCGATGGTGCCAGGGCTGTCTGGAATCCCAAAGCGTTCTGCGATGACGGAACTGGGTGCGATGCCGCGGCCGGTTGGGCGGGCAAGGCCGGTTGTGATGAAAAGCCTGGCTGAGATGGGGAGGCTGTCTGCTCTAAACAGTCGGTCTGTAATGAAAAAACGGGTTGTGATGAACTTGATTGCGTTGAACTTGGCTGCGATGAACTTGGTTGCGTTGAACAGCTTCGTTGCATCGAACAGCCTGTTTGCGTCGAAGGGCCTGTCTGAATTGAACAGCCTGTCTGGGATGACAAACCTGTCTGGGATGAAGCGTGCATGGGCGATGCCAAAACCATGGGCGATGACTGGGCTGTTTGCGGTGATGGGGCTGGTGTGGGCGGGATCAGCGTGGCTTGCCGCGCACCAAGGGCTGGCTCAGGCAAAGCTATTGGTTGCTGCAAAGCTGTTGATTCCAGCAAGGCTGTTGGGGTGAGCAAGGCTGTTGGAGTGAGCAGAGCTGTTGGAGCCACCAAGACTCCTGGCGCTCCCAAAGCGATGGGCGCTACCAGCGCTGCAGGCCTCAGGACTGGGCTCTGCACCGGCTGTCCTGCCGGTGATGCTGGGGCTTGGCCCTGGTCCACTCGCGTGGGTCGGGCCGGGCCCAGGTCCAAAGCAAACGCAGCTGGACGGGCGACGGGAACCGGCCGGGCGGAGCAAAACTGCGGGGATCCGGAGGTGGGGCGCCGCTGCAGCCGATCGTGCCGGGCCCTTGCCATGATGCCGTTTCAAGCGTCCCGCCAGTCTGCCTGACCTGGGCGGAGCTGGGCGCCCGTTCCGGGCCAGCCCAGGCCTGACACGCCCGCCATCAACAGGAGTTTCCGGTGCCCAACCAGCCCAGCACCCCAGCCCCGCCAGCAGACCGCAGCGAAGCGGGCGATGGCAGCAGCCACGAGCAGCCGGGCCTGGCGACCCCTGAGCTGATCGCCCAGCTGGCCGAGGAGTCCCGTCAATTTGATGCCACCGGCGCTGACCCCGAGCGCAACTGCTGGCTGGTGGTCCATCGCCACCACCATGGCGTGCTGCCGAGCGAATACGACATCCGCGAGATCCCCGAAGACCTCTACCTGGCGGTGCTGGCGGCCCGCCGGGCCCGGGAGCAGGCCTGATCCACAAGCCTGACGCCAGCCACCCGGTGAATAGGGGAGCACCCGAGACGGCCCTGGCCTGAGGGGTGGCAAGAGCGTGCCAAGCACAGGCCAATCGCCCCTGGGCCTAGGGCCCAGCCTGGCAAGGCTCGGCCTGATCGGCTGATCCCAGCGGGATACCCATGGTTTCCCGGACATCGGCACGACCAGGCAGCAACCTGAGCGACTGAGCAAGCCAGCCAAGCCAAGACCCAAAAGCACAAAAAAGGGACCCCATGCTGGGGTCCCTTTAAAACTCACAAGCCCTTTGGGGTCAGGTGGGGAATCAGGCCCAGCCCTTGCTGGTCTGGGACTCCACGTAGGCGGCCACATCTTCGATGTCGGTGGCGCTCAGCTTGCCACCAAAGGCAGGCATGGCATTTTTGCCGTTGGTGACCTGGTACACAATCGCCGCCTCATGGCCAGCGCTGTAGTTGGCCAGATAAGCCTCGAGGGCATCCTGCTTGAGGGTGCGCTCAGCATTCACCACGTTCCCGCCACCCATATGGCAGGCGGCGCAGTTGGCGGAGAAGATCTGGGCGCCGTGGGTCGCATCGGCGGCAAAGCTGGGGGAGGCACCCAGCACCAGCGCCAGGCAAAGAGCGATCAGGGATAGAAAACGGCGCATCGGAGCTCGTTCAACCCACCGAAATTAAGGCTCAAGGGGGTGCCTCTGCGGCCCCAGGGGGGGGGATCGCAACACTTTGTCGGGTAGGGCCCGTTTGCCCCGCACCCGGGGCTCGGGGGAGCAGGGCCGGCAGGCCAGAGCCCTAGGCCCGGCCCCGTTGGGCCAGACCTGCCGCCTCAAACACCGCTTCCAGGCTTGGGGCCTCACTCACCAGGCCAAACCGTTCCGGCGGACTGACGGGCTCGTGCTGGAAGTGGCGCTGGCGAATCGAGAAGCGATCCCAGGCGTTCACCTCAATGCGCAGCAGCTTGATCAGGCCCTCGATCAACCAGCCGGTGAGGTCGATGCCAAAGGGGGCCTGCCAGACGCCGCGCCAGCGGCAGAGGCGGCTGACCGTGCCATTGACCGTGACCACCGGCTGGCCCAGCACCAGGCGCCGGATCGGGCCCTGGCCCGGCTCCGGGTTGGCCTGGTGGGGCCGGGTGGCCAGGTGCACGCAGACCCGGGCGATGTCGCCGGCATGGATGAAGTGGAAGCTGGCATCGGTGCGCAGCCAGCTGGCCAGCCACAGCCAGCGGGTGGCCTCGGCCAGGCCCGCGGTGAGATAGCTGGTGGGGAAGGGGCCGCCCCCATCGACCCGGCCGCCGAACACCAGGGTGGGGAACACGGCCACGATCCGCTCCGCCAGGGGATGGCTCTCCAGCTGCTCCAGGCAGAGGGCCTTGGTCTGGATGTATTCGGTGCCGAACTCCATCGCCTCGCTCAGGGTGTGCAACTGGCGATCGAGGATGCTGGCGGTGGAGAAGTAGATCACCTGCTGCAGCCGCCCGGGATCGGCGGCGGCCAGCAGGGCCTTCACCGCCACCACGTTCACCTGCCTGGCCCGCTCGGGATCGCCCCAGGCGGTGGCCGTGTGGATGATGCGATCGGCGCTGGCGATGGCGGCCCGGTGGGGCTCGTGCTCGCGCAGGTCGCCCACCAGCAGGGTGATGCGGGGATGGTTTGGGGGCACCGCCGTGAGCTTGGCCGGATCCCGCAGCCAGAGCAGCAGCTCGGCGTTGGTGTCGCGCAGGAGCTGGGCGGCGATGTGCTGGCCGACGCAGCCACTGGCGCCGGTGATCAGGATCCGCTCAGGCTGCGGCGATCGGGTCGCCGTTGGCTCAGACGCCAGGGGCTGAGCGGACCCGGCTGGAGGAGCTGGGGCCTGGTCGCTGGGGCCGCCTGGCGCCCCAGGATCGAGCGACGCGCTCAACCGCCAGCTCCGAGCAGGTCATTGACTGCCTTGCCCGTCTCGAAGAACACCCGGGCGTTGTCTTCCGGTGTGCCGGGCAGGATGCCGTGGCCCAGGTTGAGGATGTGCTTGCGGCCCTTGGCCTTGCGCACACAATCGAGGATCCGCTCGCGGATGGCCCCAGGGGTCCCAAACAGCAGGCCGGGATCCACGTTGCCCTGCACGCCCACATGCTCGGGCAGGCGGGCGATGCCTTCGGCCATGTCCACGGTCCAGTCGAGGGAGACGATGTCGACCCCGGTACCGCCCATGCGCTCGAGCACCCCGGCGCTGCCGGAGATGTAGAGGATCAGGGGAGTATCGGGATGGGTGGCCTTCACCTGGTCGATCACCCGTTTCTGGTAGGGGGCAGCGAAGGTGTCGTAATCGATCGGCGAGAGCTGGCCGGCCCAGGAATCAAACAGTTGCACCACCTGGGCGCCGGAATCGATCTGGTAGCGCACGTAGGTGGCGATCGAATCGGCCAGGTGGGCCAGCAGCTTGTGCAGCAGGGCGGGCTCCTGGAAGGCCATCGCCTTGATCACGGCGTAGTTCTTGGAGCTTTTGCCCTCCACCGCGTAGGCGGCCAGGGTCCAGGGGGCACCGACGAAACCGAGCACGGCGGCCTCATTGCCGACATCGCGGCGCAGGCGCCCCAGCACTTCACCCACGAACGGCAGGGCCTCGGCCGGATCGAGGGGGCGCAGGGCATCCACCTGGGCCTGGGAGCGGATCGCGGGCTCGATGATCGGACCGCGACTTTCGATGATGTCGAAGTCGATGCCCATGCCCGGGAGGGGCGTGAGGATGTCGGAAAAGAGGATCACGCCATCGGGCTTGAAGGCGTGGAAGGGCTGCATCGAGATCTCGTAGGAGAGATCGGGATTCTCCGAGCGCTCGCGGAAGCCGGGGTGCCGGTCGCGCAGGTCGCGGTAGACCTTCATGTAGCGACCGGCCTGGCGCATCATCCAGACCGGAGGACGCTCCACCTGCTCACCTCGGGCGGCGCGCAGCAGCAGGGGGGCGGTTCCAGACATGGCGAAAAGCGGGGCCAGGGGCGAACTTACCCGATGGCAGCGCCGCTTTCGCCCTGGGCGTCACAGAGCTCTTGACTCCGTTTCTCGTCGCGGCTGAGCACCAGCACGCTCAGGGGCGGCAGGCAGAGGTTGAGGGACTGCTCGTAGCCATGGATGCCGACGGCATCGGTGAACTTGCCACCCAGGTTGCCGAGGTTGCTGCCGCCGTAACGCTCCGCATCGGTGTTGAACACCTCGGCGTAGTAGCCGTCCATGGGCACGCCCACCCGGTAATGGGAATGGCTCTGGGGGGTGAAGTTGCACACCACCACTACCCAGCGACCCGTGGTGCTTTCGCGCCGCATGAAGCTGATCACCGAGTGGCGGTTGTCGTTGCAATCAATCCACTGGAAGCCGTATTGGTCGAAATCGTCACCCCAGAGGGCCCGCTCCGACTTGTAGAAGCTGTTGAGGTCATCGACGAGCCGCTGCAGGCCCCGATGCGGTTCGTGCTCGAGCAGCTCCCACTGCAGGTCGCCCCAGACATTCCATTCGGCCCGTTGGCCGAATTCCATGCCCATGAAGATCGTTTTCTTGCCCGGGTGGGTCCACATGTAGGCCAGCAGGGCCCGCACGTTGGCAAACTTCTGCCAGTCGTCCCCTGGCATCTTGTGCAACAGGTTGCTCTTGCCATGCACCACTTCATCGTGGCTGAGGGCCAGCATGAAGTTCTCGGTGTAGTTGTACCAGATTGAGAAGGTGAGATTGTTCTGGTGGAACTGGCGGAACCAGGGATCCAGCTCGAAATAATCGAGCATGTCGTGCATCCAGCCCATGTTCCACTTGAGGTTGAACCCAAGGCCGCCCATGCTGGTGGGCTGGGTCACCATCGGCCAGGTGGTGGATTCCTCGGCGATCGAAAGGGCCCCGGGGAAATGCTCAAACAGCACGTGGTTGGCCTGCTGCAGGAACAGCACCGCCTCGGTGTTCTCGCGCCCACCCTGGTCATTGGGCAGCCACTGGCCATCGGGACGCAGGTAATCGCGATAGAGCATCGAGGCCACCGCATCGACGCGGATGCCATCGATGTGGAATTGCTCGAACCAATAAACCAAGTTCGCCACCAGGAAGTTACGAACTTCGTTGCGGCTGTAATTGAAGATCAGGGTGCCCCACTCCTTGTGTTCGCCGATGCGGGGATCGGCATGCTCATAGACGTGGGCACCATCGAAGAAGGCCAGGCCGTGGCTGTCCTTGGGGAAATGGCCCGGCACCCAGTCGAGGATCACGCCAATACCCTCGTTATGGCAGCGATCGACAAAGGCCCGGAATTCGTCGGGGGTGCCGAAGCGGCTGGTGGGGGCATACCACCCGGTCACCTGGTAGCCCCAGGAGCCATCGAAGGGATGCTCCGAGATCGGCATCAATTCGATGTGGGTGAAGCCCCGGGCCTTCACATAGGGGATCAGCCGATCGGCCAGTTCCGGATAGGTGAGCAGGCGGGCACCGGGCTTGAGATCGGCCGCGGCCACCGGCGGCCGGGCCCTGCCATCGGCCTCGATGTAGGGCTGGTCGGCACTGGCGTGCATCCAGCTGCCCAGGTGCATCTCATAGACGGAGACCGGCTGGTCGAGGGGGTTGGAGCTGTCCCGCTCGGCCATCCAGCGGCCGTCACTCCAGGTGTAGATGTCGAGGGCGGCCACCACCGAGCCCGTCTGGGGCCGGATCTCGTGGCGGAACCCGTAGGGATCGGCCTTCTGGTAGCAGTGCCCCTCTGGGCTGCGCACCTCGTATTTGTAGATCTGACCTGGCTTGAGGCCGGGGATGAACAGCTCCCAGTTGCCCCCTATCCGGGACTGCATCGGATGGTGGCGCCCATCCCAGCTGTTGAAGTCACCCAAGACGGCAACGCTGCGGGCGTTGGGCGCCCAAAGACAGAACTGCACCCCGGCGATGCCGTTGTGCTCGGTGGCATGGGCGCCCATGCGCCGCCAGATGTGGTGGTGGTTGCCCTCGGCAAACAGCAGCCGGTCCAGCTCGCCCATCCACTCATGGCGGAACGACCAGGGGTCGTGCTGCACATGCTCGATGCCGCCGCGGCGGACCCGCACCTGGTAGGCACTGCCTGGATCGTGGTCGAGGGCCGCCTCAAACACCCAAGGGTGGTGGGGCGTGGCCATCGGCAGGGTTTGGCCGCAGACCAGCAGGTCAACCTGCTCCGCCTCCGGCATCCAGATCCGCACGACCCAGCCACCGCCCTCCAGGGGCTGGGGCCCGAGAACGGCCAGGGGGTGGTCATGGCGGCACTCGGCCAACCTGTGGGCATCGTCCACCATCCAATCGAGCCGGACCAGCACAGGCATCAGGGCAGCAACGTGGCTGGGAGCTTAGGCGCCCCGACCCGCCCCCAGGCCGGAATTCAGCGGGCCGCCGCTGGTTTGGCCGGTTCGTTCGGGAAATCCACACCGGTGATCTCGTTTTTGTCGTTGAGGATCACAAAAAGACTGTCGGTGAGGCGCTGGAAATCCATGCTGACGATCACCAGCTTCTGATCCGGGGCGCTGTCGGCCAGCAGCAGGTGGCGCACCTTGATCGCATCGCCGGTGACCCGTTGCAGCCGCTGCCATTTGTTCTGCAGGGCAGACGGGGTGAGCTCGTCCTGCAGGGCCAGGCTCAGGTAGCTGCGCGCCGAGACGAACTGGCCGTTGAGCAGGGCCTGGACAAAGCGGTTGACCACATCGGTGGAGAGCTGGTCGGCATTGTCGTACTGGAAGCCAGCCAGCTGGCCGGCTTGATTGAGCACCAGCACCACGTCGCGGGAGCCCGCCGTGGTGTTCAAGCTGGCCTCCACCATCGAATTGCTCAGGCCCGGCAGCACCCGCAGGATCCGGTAACTGAGCACCTTGGGCTGGGTCCGCATGGTGTTGGCCACCATGTTGGGGCTGCTGGTGCGCTTGAGGGCATCGGCAAACAGGGCAAAGCGGGCGTTGGCATCGCCGCTGCGCAGGGCCTCCAGCACCCGATTGGCCGCCTGGGTGGCCGCCTGGGTGCCCTGGGCCCCGCCAGCCGCGGTGCGGGCCTGACCAGCGCCCGCAGCCTGACCGGCAGCCAGCAGGGGAGGGGCCAGCGGACCGGCCAGGCCAGTGGTCAGGGCCAGGCCCAGCAGGGCGGAGCGCAGCTTCACGGGCACGGGCACACCGATGAGGGGAAATGGTGCGGCCAGTCTGGCCCAAACCCCTTCAGCCGCAGCCCAGCATCAGCCGCCCGCCACCATCGGTTCGAGCCGGAGGCTGGCCTGATCCAGCTGCAACGAGAGGGTGATCACCCGATGCTGGGCGGCCACAGGCCCCCAGGGGATCGCCCCCGTGCCTGGATTCACGGCGATCTGGGGCCAGGCGGCGGCCCCGAGCGAGAGGCGCAGGCAGTCCCCCGGCTGCAGCGTCACCAGCAGGGGCTGGAGGCTGAGACGCCGGCGGTCCGGATCGTGGCAGCCCTCGCCCAGCCAGCGGCCCACGCCGGTGCTGAGCTGCAACACCCGGCCATCGGCCTTCACCAGGGACAGGGCCCCGCAGAGGTCGAAGCCGGGTTGGTCGGCGCTGACAGGCAGCTCCAGGACCGGGCGCCCCAGCAGCTCCTGGGGTGCCGTGACCGGGGCACCGGTGAAGCAGGCCACATCGCTGCGGCGATCCAGATCGGCCCGCTCCACCAGGCCGGCATCCAGGCCCAGGTGGCCGCCCCGGCCGGGCAGGGGGCGCCAGGGGTCATGCACCACCAGAAGGGGGGCCGACGGCTGGGCGGGTGGTTCCGGCCCGTCGATGGCCAGGAGCCGGCCCTCCTGGCCATCGATGGCAGCCCGCCCCAGGCTGTGCAGCCGCCAGCTCTGGCCGCTGCTGCTGCGGGGGGACCGGGCCAGCCACAGGCCCGTGCCCAGGTCGGCCAGCAGGCAGGGGGGTTGGCTCCCGGCCTGGGGCGCCGGCACAACCACCGGGCCCCGCAGGCGGGCCAGGGCCGCCGAGGCCACGGCCAGCAGCCCCCGGGCCCGGATCAGGGCTGGAGCGGTTCCCCACCGCGCCAGGGGCGGTCCCAGATGTTGCTTGATCCGGATCCAGGGACTGTCCCCCCGCCGGCCCGCCGCTCCGGCGGGCCGGCGGGACCTAGGGCCGGCGGCCTGGGGGCGGGCCCCAGCCTGGCCATGCTCCTGGGGCGGCTCCAGCAGCCCGGCAGCGGCCGCCGGCTTGAGGTGGCGATCGAAGAACGCCAGCTGCAGCCGATCGAGGCCACCGCCCCAGTCGAGATGGGTCCAGGGGCCGATGCGCAGCAGGGGCTGGCCGCCGGCCGCCTCGGCCTGGTGCCAGAGATCGAGCACCCCGTTGAGGTAGGGGTCGTGCCAGCCGCCGATCAGCAGCAGGGGCTGGCGCAGCAGGGCCGGGGGCGGCTGGTGGACCGTCCAGCCCTCGACGCTGGCGGGGTCACGCCGCAGCCAGGCCAGGCCCATGGAGCCAGGGTCGTGGCGCTCAAGCAGGGCCGGTCCGTCCGCCAGGAAGCGGCCGCTCTCCAGGCTGGCGCGGATCTCCTGCCAGGCGGCATGCTCCTGGCGACGGCGACAGCCCAGGGCCGCCAGTTGCAGGCCCCAGGCCAGCTGCAGGGCCCACCAATGGGCGCCACCCTCGCTGGCCCAGTGCAGCCGTTCATCCAGGCCGGCCATGGCCGGCGCCAGGGCATCGAACCGGGGACCCGGATCCTCGAGCACCAGCTGGGTGAGGCCCTGGTAGGAAAAGCCGTAGGCCCCCACCTGGCCATTGCACCAGGGCTGGCGCCGCAGCCAGGCCAGGGTGGCCGTGCCATCGGCCGCCTCCGGACCAAACCCGGCCGCGCTACCGCCGGAGTCGCCCCAGCCGCGGCAGTCCTGCACCACCACGGCATAGCCGTGGCTGGCATACCAGTGGGGGTGGGCATAGGTGACCGTGGAGGCGATCGCCCGGCCGTAGGGCTGGCGCATCAGCAGGGTGGGCCAGGGGCCGGCCCCGGGGGGGAACCAGATGCGGCAGGCCAACCGAACGCCGTCCGGGGTCGTCAGCCAGGCGTCCTGGGCACGGACCGCCGCTGGCTCAGCCCCAACCCCAGGGGCTGGGCCAGCCAGGCCAGGTTGGTCTTGGCTGGGCTGGTTTAAGCCTGGTTGCCCATGGCCTTGGTTGGACTGGCCAGGCTGTTGTTGACCGAATTGCTGTTGACCGAATTGGCGTTGACCGGATTGCCCTTGAACCGGTTGAACTTTTGCTGGTTGATCTTGGCCTGGTTGATCTTGACCTGATCGATCTTTTTTAGGTTGGTGCTGGCTTGGTTGGCCTGGCCCTGGACGCGGGGCGGCCACCTCAGCGCACGTCGGGGCAGTGCAACCCCACCACATAGGTGGTGAGGATCTCGGCATCGGTGGCATTGAGCCCTTGCATGGCCGCGATCCGGTTCACCGCCTGGGGACTGGTGGAGGTGATGCCCTGGCCGTTGAGCCCGCGCAGTTCGGTGCAGATGGCCACGGCCACTTTCGGGTTCTGCTTGACCCGATCGAGCAAAGCTGAGCCGGCCTGGGCCGGCAGGGGGCCAGCCAGGAGCAGGGCCGCCCCCAGGGCCATAAGCCCAGCCGACGCCAGAGCTCGGCCAGGTTGGTGGTCTACATCAAGCCAGGTCAAGGGTGTCCGCTGCGGCCGGGGCAAAGGACCGAAAGACCATCGCCAGCAGCCCTTGGGGCCAGCGAGACGGACCGGCAGGGAAAGATAGTTAGGGAGGGCCAGATCGAACCTCCGTCGACTTGGTGAGTCCATTGTTGGCGGGGATGGCACCGGGCCGGGGCCGGGGCGGGGTCAGTTCGGCGGGCGGGCGGTGGCCAGGCGCGCCTGGCGGATCCAGCGCTGCAGGGTCACGCCATCGACCCGGGGTGGGGCCTGTCCCGTGAGCGAGCGCTCGAGCCGACCCAGTTGCACCAACAGCTGCTGGTGGGAGGCCTGGGCCAGGCCCTGGGCGCTGGCAATGCCGGCATAGAGCAGCAGGGCCGCCTCCTCGGGCTCAAGCCCCACCTGCACCACCAACCGCGCCTGGCCGCGCAGCTTGATCAAGCGCTGCTCCGAAGCACGGCCGCTGCTGGCCAGGCGCCGCAGATCGGGGTCCGTGAGGGCCGCCAACTGGGGCCAGGAGGCGATGGCGGCAGCCTGCAGCACGGCCGCTTCCGCCTTGAAATGGCCGGCTAAGCGCAGCACCGGAGGATCCTCTGGCCCAGCGAAACCGGCGGAGCGGCCCGACGGCAAGCCCCTGGGCTGGTCTTGGAACCGGCGCTTGCCCCCCTGGGACCAAACCCCTGGCTGGGTGGACAGGCGTCAGTCGCCAGCGATGCCGTCCAGGACCGGGCCCGGGTCAGCCAGAGCCGCCTCAAGGCAGCACCGTGACGCCTTCGCCATGGAGTCCCACGATGGCCTCGGCCAGCACCACCGGCCGGCTCAGGCCGGGCTCCACGGCCTCCACCCGACGCAGGCGCACATGCACCAGGCCATCGGGACTGGTGCGGCCGCTGCCCTTGAGGTTGCGCGCCACCTGCTCGAGGCTGGGACGGAAGGCCTCCGGGGCCAGGTCGGCCGGGGCGGCGGCAATCACCAGATCGGTGCCGTTGTCAAACACCACGGGCACGGACACGGCGCCCGCCACCTGGGTGCGGGGGGAATAGCTGATCGCAAAGGCCACACAGGAGATCGCCAGCAGGCCGGTGAAACTGGTCACCCCCACCAGGCGGAAGCGGATTCCCCAGCCGGCCACAAAGCCCACCACGGTGGCCAGCAGCAGCAGGCCGGTGGCCACCCCCAGCCAGAGGCCGGCCTTCAGCAGCAGGGGATCGGCGGGCATGGAGGGGGCTCTGGAGAAGGCCTTTATATTGCGCCAACCTCAGACGGTGACAGCCACAGGCCGATGGGGTTGCCGCCGCAGGACTCAACCCGGGCCCAGGAGCCGTCCGCCCCCCCAGGCCAGAGGCCTTCGCGGCGCCCAGCCTGTCGCCCACGCTGGCGACCACCCTGGCCCCTGCGGCTGGGCCTGGTGGCGGGCCTGGCGCTGGGGGGGCTCGCCTTGGCCGATCGGCTGGTGGGCGCCGCCTATGGCCAGCTGCAGGGGCGCCTGGCCGATCAGCTGTCGCGGGTGATGGACCACCCGTTTGAACTCGGGGACTACCGGGGGCTGCGGCCCTGGGGTCTCGAGGTTGGCCCGAGCCGGTTTCGCCCGGGCCCGGACAATCCCTCCACCCTGGAGGCCGAGCGCATCGGGCTGAGCCTGGATCCGTTGGCCAG
This sequence comes from Synechococcus sp. UW140, assembly GCA_943370565.1. GTDB lineage: Bacteria > Cyanobacteriota > Cyanobacteriia > PCC-6307 > Cyanobiaceae > BAIKAL-G1. The sequence goes on from CALRRL020000001.1 coordinate 166,385, forward strand.
CCTGCGGGAGTGGACGCCGGTGCTGCAGGTGCACCTGGGCGGCGCCCGGGCCCGGCTGCGGCCCAACAGCCAGGGGGCCCTCTGGCAACTGGGGCGCCAACGCCCCGGCAGCAAGCCCCCGCGCCTGGGCCTCGTCGTCCGCCTCGACGATCCCGCCAGGCTGGACCTCGCGCCCTCAGGCCTGGCGCTGCAGGTGCAGGGCCACACCAGCATCTGGCTGCAGCGCCGGAGCCTGGATCTGGCCGTTCAGGCCCGGCTGCTGAACTCCCAGGCTGTCGCCCCCCAGGCCAGCCCCCCCCGAAGCGGAGCCTGGCCCCGCCCCCTGGCCAACCAGCCGGCCCAGGCCGGGGGCCCAGGCCAGCTGGCCCTGGTGGCCACGGGCAGCTGGCAGCGCCAGCAGTGGGCCGGCCAGCTCGCTCTGCGCCGGATCCCGATCGGGCCGCTGCTGCCCCTGTTGCCGCGGCCCAGCCAAGGCCTGCTGGTGAATCGGCTCACGGGCCTGATCACGGGCCGCCTGGGCTTCCGCAGCCAGGGGAAGCCGGATCCCGGGGCCGCCAGGTCGGACGATGGCAGCCCGGCTGTGGGCCGGTCGGCTGTGGGCCGATCGGCCCACAGCAGCCCAGCGATGGGCAGCGAGGCTGCAGCCCCCAACAGTTCGGTCCTCCGGGGGCTGGCGGGCTCACCGCCTCGCAATGGGCCCGGTGCCAGCACCGGTGCAGGGGCCGATGGGATCGGCGGATCCGGGGCGCACTGCCAGGGCAGCCTCACCCTGAGCGAGGTGCGTTGGCAGCCCCCCCTGCTGCCGGCCCCCCTCACCAGCGAGCGGCTGGAACTCCGCTGTGAAGACGTGCCCCAGGTCCGGGGCAGCGGCGGGGCCTGGGGCCTGGCCGGCAGCCAGGACCCCAGGGTGATCCACCGCTTTGGTCCCCGGCGCGGCCGCTCCGCCGGGCCCGCGCCGGCGCTGGTGCTTGCCCCCAGCAGCGTGGCCCTGGCCGGCTGGCGGGGTCAGATTGACGGCACCCTGGGCCTGGCGGCAGCCCAACGCGGCCAGCTCGATCTGCGCCTGGCCGCCCGGGACCGGCCCCATCAGCAAGCCCTCCAGGCCGCGCTGGCCGGGCCCTGGCGCCATCCCACGCTCCAGCTGTCCGGCAGCCTGCCCCTGCCCACGGGGAGGGCCCCTGGGCCAGGGACCCCGGGGCGCGTCCCCCCAGGCCAGCCGTCGTCGCCCGGCCTCCCCCCGGAGCAGCGCCCTGGGGCCGCACCCCAGCTCGCCTTCCGAGGCCGCCTGAGCCTTGATGGCCGCCGGGGCGGCTTTCGCCTCGGCCTATCCCAGCTGGAGCTGAGCAGTGGCCGCAGCCAGGTGACCCTGCGGGGCCAGCTCTGGCCCCGGCTGGCGGTCAGCAGCCAGCAGCTGCGGCTGGGCTCCGAACTGGTCCAGGCCTGGCCCAGCCTCAAGCCGATCCTGGGGGCCTCCCCCACGTTGATCGGCCAGCTGGCGGCCAACGGCACGGCGGGCCAACCCGAGCTGGCGCTGCAGTTGGCCCAGGCCCGCAACCCCCTGCTCGGGCCGGTGCAGGGCCAGCTGCGCTGGTCCCGCCAACGCCTGACCCTGGCCAGCCTGGAGGCCCCCGGCCTCAGCGCCTCCGCCAGCCTGCCGCTGCGCCTGGCCGCCGCCGGCCGGCCGGTGCCGGGCGACCTGACCCTGCGCCTGGACCTCAGCCACTACCCCCTGGCGCGGCTCTCCCCCCTGGTGGGGGCCCGCCTGGCAGGTCAGCTCTCGGCGCGCGGTCTTGTCCAGGGCCCCCTGCAGGCCCCCAGGCCCGAGCTCGCCCTGGAGATGGACCGTCCCGGGGTCGGGCCCCTCGACCTGGACGAAACCTGGGCCGGCACGCTGGGATCCAGCCTGGAGCTGCGCCTGGGGCCCCGGGGCGACGCGCCGCCGAGCCAGCTGGTTGCCCGCCTCGATCGGCGCTGGCTGCCGGACCAGGTGCGCCTCAGCCGCGGCAGCGGCCAGCTGACCCTGGCGGGCCCGCCACGCCACGCCCACTGGCGGGCCCGGGACCTGCCCCTGGAGGGCCTCAGCCTGCGGCTCGCCGGGGCCCCTGGTCCCCTGGCGCTGCGGGGCAATCTCAGGGGCCAGGGATCCCTCGATCTCCAGCCACTGGCCCTGGATGCCGCCGTGGTGCTGGTGGATCCGGCCCTGCCGGGCCTCCCCGGCCGCCGGCTCCAGGCCCAGGCGAGCTACCGCAGCGGCTCCCTCAACCTCAAGGGCGAGTGGCTGGCCAAACCGACCGGCCAGGTGGGCTTCCAACTGCGCCGCCGCCCGGATGGGGCCCTCTGGAGCCGGCTGGAGGCCCGCAACCTGGACACCGACCTGATGCAGGGCCTGGGCCGGGCCTGGAGCCTCTGGCACCACGGCCGCCCCGCCCCAGGCGGAGCCGCCCAGGACCTGGGCAGCCTGGCGATCGACACCCTCGGCGCCAGCCTCAGCGACCAGCTGGCCGCCCTGGCTGCAGCCCGGCAGCGCCTCAACAGCCTCGTCCTGCCCGGGGCCAACCGGCGCCAGGAGCTGGCCCTGGCCGATCTCCAGGCCCTGGTGGATGCCGACCTCACCCTGAGCGGCCCCAGCCCCGACCGCCTGGCCATCGACCTGCAGGCCCGGGGCCACCTCTGGCTGCGGGACCAGACCATGGACCGGGCCCTGGGCGAGGAGCCGTTCATCGCCCGGCTGCAGGGACCGCTGCAGGCGGGGCTCGGCCGGTTCAGCCTCAGCCACCTGCCCCTGGCCCTGCTGGCCCTGGCCGGACCCTTGCCGGCCCCACTCCGGGGCGGCCTGGCCGCCTCCGGCCGCTACCGCCTTGGCGGGCCCAGGCCCGGGCTCTGGAGCGAGCTGCTGCTCGAGAACGGCCGCCTGGGCGACCAGCCCCTGGCCCTGGAGCGGGGGTCCCTGGAGCTGAAGGAGCAGGCCCTGGCCCTCGATCTGTCCCTGCGCAGCCAGGGGGCGGACAACAGCGTTGACCTCAAGGGCCGCATCCCCCTGGACGCCAGCCGCGAGGGACTGGAACTGCGCCTGGCCAGCCGCGGCGATGGCCTGCGCTTCCTCACGGCCCTGGCCGGCCAGGGCCTGAGCTGGACCTCCGGCAGCGCCGACCTGCAGCTGCTGGTGCGGGGCAGCGTGGCCGAGCCGATCGCCAATGGCTTCCTGCGCTGCCGCGATGGCGCCTTCAGCGTGGCCGGCCAGGCGATCCGCGACCTCCAGGCCATGGTGCTGTTCGATTTCAAAGACCTGGACCTGCAACAGCTCACCGCCCGGGTCGGCAGCACGGGCCAGCTCACGGGCAGTGGCCAGCTGCCCCTGTTCGAAGCCGGAGTCGTGCAACGGCCCCTGAAGCTGGTGCTCACCCAGGCGCCCTTCACGGTGCCCCTGCTTTCTGCTGTCGGAGAGGGCACGATCGAGCTCGGCGGCAGCCTGCGCCGGCCCGAACTGGGGGGCGAGCTGGCGATCAGCCGGGGCGCCTTCACGGTGAAGCTCGGCTCCCTGGCCAGCGACGCCAGGCCCGGCCAGGCGGTGACCGTGCCCCAACTGGTGGAACAGGGCTGGGATTTCCAGCGGCCCCTGCAGGTGTTCAGCGCCGATCAGGAGAGCAGCACCGGCCGGTCCCTGCGGGCAGCCGTGCCCAACCTGCCGATGCTGGGCCTGCGCAACCTGCGCCTGCGCTTCGGCCCGAATCTGCGGGTGGTGGTGCCCACGGTGGCCAACTTCAACACCACCAACTTCACGATCAAGGGCCTGCTCACCCTCAACGGCCGCCTCGATCCCAGCCTGCAGGCCAGCGGGGTGGTGCGGCTGCTCAACGGCCGGCTGGGCCTGTTAACTACCACCTTCTACCTCGATCCCGATGCGCCCAACGTGGCGGTGTTCACCCCGTCCCTGGGGCTGGTGCCCTACCTGGACATCGCCCTGCGCACCCGGGTTTCCGACAGCCGCAGCTCCCTCCAGGGCGATCGCAGCACCATCTACGACTGGTCCCAGGCCGGCACCCCGGGCAGCTTCGACCAGCTCAACCTGGTCAAGGTGGTGGTGACGGTGAGTGGCCCAGCCGACCGCCTGGCCGAGTCGTTCCAGATCCGCAGCACACCACCGATGAGCCGGGAGCGCCTGGTGGCCCTGATCGGCGGCAACTCCCTGGCGGGCCTCAGCGACGGCAACGCCGGCGCCGCCCTGTCCACGGTGCTGGGCCAGTCCCTGCTGTCGCCCCTGGTGAGCTCCCTCTCCGATGTGATGGGCCAGCGCTTCAGCTTTGCCCTCTACCCCACCTACGTGGTGCCGGCCTCCCAGCCGACCGCCCAGGCGTCCCCGGCCAGCGCCAGCGGCAGCCAGCGCATCCCCTCCCAGCTGGTGCTGGGCTCCGAGATCGGCATCGATCTGAGCGAACGGTTCAATGCCTCGGTGCTGGCCGCCCCCAACCGCAGCGACATCCCCCCCCAGCTGACCCTGCGCTACCAGGCCAGTGACCGGCTGGGCCTGCAGGGTTCCCTCGACAGCCAGGGCCGCTGGCAGACCCAGCTGCAGCTCTACTACCGGTTCTGACCGGGCTGGGGGCGACCCTGCTGGGCGGGTGGCACCAGGCGCTCGGGAGTGACCTGGCCTGGCAGGCCTCCCCAGCGTGGCCCTGCCGGGCTTGCCATTGGCGTGGGCGGCAGCGGCGGAGGCGGGCGATTGCAGGGCGGCTGGGCGCAGAGCCCAGCCCTAGCCTGGCGGGTCTGCGGAACGGCGTTCGCCATGGGCCAGTTGATCGGCGTCGACCTCGGCGGCACGGCGATCAAGCTGGGGCGCTTCGATCGCCAGGGCCAGCTGCTGGCCGAGGCCCAGGTGGCCACGCCCCAACCGGCCATGCCCGGGGCCGTGACCGTGGCGATCAGCGAGGCCATCGACCAGCTCGATCCCGACCACCTGGCCGATTTGGTGGGCATTGGCCTGCCGGGGCCCATGGATGGCAGCGGCCGCCTCTCGCGCATCGCCATCAACCTGGCCGGCTGGCAGGAGGTGCCCCTGGCCGACTGGCTCGAACCCCGGCTGCAGCGGCGCGTCACCCTGGCCAATGACGCCAACTGCGCCCTGGTGGGTGAGGCCTGGACCGGCGCCGCCCAGGGGGTGGCCGATGCGATCCTGCTGACCCTGGGCACGGGTGTCGGCGGCGCCGTGCTGCTGGGCGGCCAGCTGTTCAGCGGCCATGGCGGTGCCGCCGGCGAACTGGGCCTGATCTGTGTTGATCCGGAGGGTCCGAGCTGCAACAGCGGCAACAACGGCTCCCTGGAGCAGTTCTGCAGCATCGCCGGCCTGGGGCGGCTCAGCCCGCTCGAGCCCGGCGAGCTGAGCCGCCGGGCCGACCAGGGCGACGCCGACGCCCTGGCGGTGTGGCAGCGCTACGGCCAGTGGCTGGGGATCGGCCTCAGCTCCCTGCTCTACGTGCTCACCCCCGAGGTGGTGCTGATCGGCGGGGGCCTGGGCGCCGCCAGCCGCCACTTCCTGCCGGCGGTGTGGCAGGAGGTGAACCGGCGGGTGCTGCCCCAGAGCCGCCAGGGCCTGGAGATCCGCGCCTGCGCCCTCGGCAACGGCGCCGGCCGGCTGGGGGCCGCCAAGCTGGCCCTGGACCGGCTGGGCGGTGGCTGAAGATGGTTTGTGCGTGCAACCAGGCCAGGCCGTGAGCGTTCCCGACCCCTCCCCCGAGCTGCTGCAACGGGCCGCCGCGGTGCGCCAGGCCGCCATGGCCCTGGGTCAACGCTCTGATCGGGAGCGGCAGGCGGCGGTGCTGGCCATGGCCGACGCCCTCGAAGCTGATGCCGCCGCGATCGTGGCCGCCAACCAGGCCGACCTGGACGCCGCTGCCGCGACGGGCCTGGCCCCAGCCCTGGTGGCCCGCCTGAAGCTCGACGCCGGCAAACTGGCGGCCGCCATCGAGGGGGTGCGCCAGGTGGCGGCCCTGGCCGATCCGATCGGCCGCCGCCAGCTCCACACCGAACTGGCCGAGGGGCTGGTGCTGGAGCGGCTGAGCGTGCCCCTGGGGGTGCTGGGGGTGATCTTTGAAGCCCGGCCCGATGCGGTGATGCAGATCGCCTCCCTGGCGATCCGCTCCGGCAATGGTGCCCTGCTCAAGGGCGGCAGTGAGGCCAGCCACAGCTGCGCGGCAATTCTTTCGGCCCTGCAGGCCGGCCTGGCCCATTCGCCGGTGTCGGCCGATGCCCTGGCCCTGCTGACCTCGCGCCAGGAAAGCCTGGCCCTGCTCAGGCTGGATGGCCTGGTGGATTTGATCATTCCGCGGGGCTCCAACGAGCTGGTGCGCTTTATCCAGGACAACACCCGCATCCCGGTGCTGGGCCACGCCGATGGCATCTGCCACCTCTATGTGGATGCCGCCGCCGACCTGGACCAGGCCCTGGCGATCGCCCTCGATGCCAAAACCCAGTACCCGGCGGCGTGCAACGCGATCGAAACCCTGCTGCTGCACCAGGCCATCGCCGGCCCCTTCCTGGCGTTGGCCCTGCCAGCCTTCAGTGCCGCCGGAGTGGAACTGCGCGGTGATCCCGCCGCCCAGGCCCTGGGCGTTGGCGGTGCCGCCACCGAGGCGGACTGGGGCACGGAATATTCCGACCTGGTGCTGGCCGTGAAGGTGGTGGACTCCCGGGAGGAGGCCCTGGCCCACATCGGCCGCCATGGCTCGCGCCACACCGATGCCATCTGCACCCGCGACCCCGCGGCGGCGGAGCGCTTCCTCAAGGGAGTGGACAGCGCCGGCGTGTATCTGAACTGTTCCACCCGCTTCGCCGATGGCTTCCGCTATGGCTTCGGCGCCGAGGTGGGCATCAGCACCCAAACCCTGCCGCCGCGGGGCCCCGTGGGCCTGGAGGGCCTGGTGACCTACCGCTACCTGCTGCGCGGCGATGGCCACACCGCCGCCGACTTCGCCAGCGGCGCGCGCCAGTTCAGCCACCGCAGCCTGCCCCTGTGAGCAGCGATCCCCCCCCGGCCGCCGCCGCCCCTGGCAACGGCAGCGCCGATCCGCTGGACAGCCCCAGCGCCGATCGCATCTTCGTGCGCAATCTGCGCCTCTGGGCCCATGTGGGGGTGCTGGCATCCGAGCGCCAGCTGGGCCAGTGGTTCGAGCTGGATCTGGAGCTGGCGTTCGACCTCAGCGCCGCCGCCCGCAGCGATGACCTCGCCGCCAGCCTCGATTACGGCCAGGCGATCACGGCCCTGCAACGGCAGGCCAGCCAGGTGACGGTGCAGACCCTGGAGCACTACAGCGAGCTGATCTTCGCTTGCCTCGAACAGCTCTATGGCCCGGTGCCGATGCGCCTCGAACTGCGCAAATGCCAGGCGCCGGTGCCCGGTTTCGGCGGCAGCGTGGCGGTGCGGCGCGCGCGCCACTGGCGGCGCCGCTGAGGGGCCCAGGGCTGGAAAGGCTGGGCAGCTCGCGGGCCCATCCAGCCCTAAAACTTCAGCGTTGTTTTCAAGACCGCCCCTAACACGGAAAAGGGCGATCCCGAGCCACCGCCCAAGGTGGTTGCCAGATCGCCATAGGGATTCGACAGGTAAAAGATGGCAGGAGTAATCGATAGGTTGTCGGTGATCTGGACGGCATACCAGGCCTCCATGGCGTATTGGCCATCCGAGAAATACAACGGTTGCTGATTGGCGCCCATTGCCTGGGAAAGGTAATTGGGCTGGCCGATGGCGATGCCAAAATCATTACCGCGGGCCAGCACATCCTTCCACTGCAGGCCCACGAACCACGACTGGCTGATCGACGAACTCCAGCGCCTGTATTGGGGCAGCAACCCCAAAACCTGGCCCTGGATCGTCACCGGATTGTTGAACGAGCCGGCATAGCGATTGACATTCACCCCGGCGCCCACGCTGATCGCCGGCAGCAGCCCAGCCGTTTTCGGCTCCCAGGAGCCCCCCAGGGCAAAGCCGTTGTAGGCGCCGCCGCCCTGCAGCAGCGATGGAATCGCCGAGACGGCCAAAGGCGTTGAGCCGCTGATCCCCACCGTGGCATTGGACAGGGTCCAGGCGGCCGCGAGCTTCCAACTGGATTGGGCATAGCCCACCTGCACGGTGGCGGCCCCACCCGAACTGGCCGTGAACAGGCCGCCCCCCAGGGAGCCGCTCGTGCAGGTGGTTCCCTCCTCCTCGTCCTCCGTCAGGCCCCGGCACTGCACAGCGGTGGAGCCATCCATCCCTCGCCGGGCTGAATAGCCAAGGCTGGCCAGCCAGCCCTGATGGTGCCAGAGGATGCCCCCACCGGGCCCCTTGATGCTGTTGTAGGCCCCGGGGGCGCCGTTGTAGGTGAACAGCTTGAGATTGGGATCGTTTGGATAACGGCTGGGATTGAGGGCCAACAGATCCGATTGGGAGAGCCTCGGACCCAGCACCAGGGTCCAACGGGGTGAGAGCTTGATCTGATACACCAATTTCTCAACAGCCAAACGATTGGGTCCCGCATCGGGCTCAAAGGCCGCATCCTGCTGGGCCAAGGGCACGATCCTGCCCGCCATGGCCGAGGCACCAAAGTTGCCGGCCCGCAGCGACAGTCTCAGCCGGTCCTGCCCCGTGGTGCTGGTATCAAGATTCAGGACCAACTTATAATTGAGGCTGGTGCCTGTTCGCAGCACCAGCTTGGGCGACGCGGCGGCCAGGGCAGCCTGCAATTTGGCCAGGTTATAGCCCCCATAGGCATCGGCACCCAAGGCAACAATGGCAGACCCACGCAAGCGCGTTGTCGGCGCAAATTGCTGGGCGGACTCGCTCGCCAGCCGCGCCTGCAGATCGGCCTCGCGGCGTGCCAGCTCGGCGCGATCCAGCAGCAACGCCTCGAGCTGCCGGCGCTCCCCATCGCCAAGGGACGACACCCGATCCAGGCAGCGATTCACCAGGGCGGTCGCTGGATCGCGGCCCAGGGCCCCGCGGCCTCCGGTCCGGCCACCGGCCACGCCAGCGGGGCAGCCCTGGCCCTGACTTCGATCTGCCAGGGGCGGATCGGCCCATTCCGATCGCTTCCGATCGGCACCTGGAGGCGCCCCCAAACCCGCATCGCCCGACGTCTCTGCAACGTCCGTCGCCCGTGAACAGGCTTCACAGGCCCATCCTGACGACGGCATCAGGAGCGCCACCAAGGCCCCGGCCACCAACCAGACTCGCGACAGGTGAATCACGCGAACCGAATCAACGTGGCAGCCAGAGAAGCAAGCTGAGGGATGAGCCGATCATGGGAAAGTCCCAGGAGATTTGCCTAGCCATTCACCGGCCCATTCAACTTGCGTGCATACCTTACAAGCTTAGCATTAAGATCCCAAATTTTCGATGAGGTCCCAAGCCACCCATCACGCATCAGTCCCCGACAAGCCCGCCTTGAAATCAACGCCAAAACAGTCTTACCACGATAAATTTTATAGCAGGGCCGTCACTCACCAACCAAGAACGGCCATAAGCATGGCTTTTCACCGCAAAACTATTACATTATTGCCGAATTTTTACGGCACTCATGATGGCAGTGTCCCGCTCAAAATCCCTGAAGCCCGGCGCGCCATTGACTTCACAGATGCGGTAGCAATCACCATCAAAAAAAACTGATCAAAAGCTGCGATTTGAAGTGCTAATACCGCAACAACCTGGGATTTAATCCACGCAAATCCGGAGTTTATTTGCAGGCTGCTCTCTCGCGGCTGCAGATAATATCAGCCTTAAGACTATCCTCAATGCCACCACTAAACATCGCCCTACGACACGGACTCCAATCACCCAAAGCCACCGATCATGGCCCAGGTAAGCACCTCTATCTTACCGGAACAGAAGCCTTCTAATCTTTCAAGACCCTCAATCAACCCAAGCAAATTGCATCGACATTCATGTCCGCAACCCAGGCCAATCCCTTCGCATGGGAGCCCAAAGGCGCCTTAAGAACGCAAGGTAAGAAAATTTTATGCCTAATAAATTCATCTTACAGCCGCTAGCTTGAGCAAAAAATACAGCATCAATATCACTCGGGAATATGCAGGAGCCAGAGAAGCGCAAAAGGGCCGCCTCACAACCATCAGCGATCGAGATTACAGCAAGAAATATTAGAATTTCACCGCAGGATCCCCAGCGCACGAGCGGATGCTCTTGGATATCAGCAGACGAGCAAGCCGCTATCTTTATGCAACTTAATTCTCTTGAGCCAGAAAATGCGCAGGGCGCATACTGGCAGAGCCAATCAAATAAGCCTCGCAAGCCTCCAAACAATCAGAGAAAGTCGTATCTCTAAAATTTAAACGTTGACTTCAAGACAGCGCCAAATACAGAGAATGGCGAACCCGATCCACTGCCAAATGCCGTCGAAATATCACCATAGGGATTGGACAAATAAAAGATCGCTGGCGTGATCGAAATTTTATCCGTAACCTGGAATGTGTACCAGGCCTCCATGGCATATTGGCCATCCGAAAAATAGAGTGTCTGCTGATTAGGGCCGGTGGCCTGAGCAAGATAATTGGGCTGGCCCACAGCCAGGCCCAGATAATTGCCTTTCGCGAAAGCGTTCTTCCATTGCAGGCCCACAAACCACGACTGACTGATCGAAGAAGACCAGTTCTTGTACGAGAAAAGGGACTGGCCCTGAATCATGGTTGTATCATTAAAAGATGCATTGTAATTGTTAAAATTAATGCCAGCACCCACACTAATCGATGGAATCAAGTTGGCTTTCTTGGGCTCCCAGGAACCAGCAAGACCAAAACCATTGTAATAGCCACCGCCCTGCAGCAGCGATGGAATCGCCGATGCCGCCAAAGGCGTGGAACCACTCACCCCAACGGTTGCATTCGAGTAGGTCCAGGCAGCTCCAAGCCTCCAAGGGCCCTTGACATAGCCAATCTGCAGGGTGGAAGCCCCACCGGCCGTGTTGCTGAAAAGGTTGCCCCCAAGCGAACCCTTTGTACAGGTATATTCATCTTCTTCGTCATAGGTCAATCCTGTGCAGTTCGATGCTGTTGAGCCATTATTACCGCGGCTGGCTGAATAACTAAAACTTGCCAGCCACTCCTTGCGCTTCCAGATCAAACCGGCACCTGGTCCCTTCACTCCGTTATAGGCGCCAGGAGCTCCTTTATAGGTGAATGCTGTGAGGTTGGCGTCCTTTGGATAAACAACAGGATTGAGCGCCAGCAAATCACTTTGGCCCACTCGCGGGCCAACAACCACGGTGAATTGCTTGCCAATCGGAAATCTATAGGCAATCTTTTCGACACCCAAAATGTTTGGGCCGGCATCTGGTTCATAGGCGGCAGCCTGCTGTCCCAAAGGCAATACCCTGCCAGCCATGGCCGATGGACCAAAATTGCCCGCCCGCAGCGAAACGGAAAGTAAGTCTTTCCCCGTGTAGCTAGTATCAAGATTAAAGGTTAAGTTATAGTTCAGGCTGGTTCCTTTTCTCAAATACAAGCCGTTGCTACCCAACCCCGCCAAATAACCCTCAATCGCAGAGAGATTGTAGCCGCCATAGGAAAAAGCTCCCAGAGCAAAAACAACACTGCCCCCTAACTTCGTTGTGGGTGCAAACCGTTGGGCTTCATAGGTGTCTAGCCGCGTTTGCAAGCCCCCAACCCGTCCCTTGAGCACCGCCAACTCTTTCTCAAACTCTTGAAGCAAGCGCCGCAGGTCATCGGTAACCTGAGAAACACGATCCAGGCAATGATTCAATAGGGCTGCGGCTTCATAACGGCTGATCGGCTGGCTGCCCTTCAAGCGACCATCAGGAAATCCAGCGACACAGCCGTAGCGTTCGACCAAGCCGGCAAGAGCTTGATAGGCCCAATCTGTGGGTTGAACATCAGACAGCTGGCTGACGCTGGTGACCTGATCCGCAGTTGAGGCTGGAGTTAGGTACTCCTTGAGGGATTGGGTTTGCCCTGCCGCCATTACGGCCCCTGGAAGAAAGACAACGGAACATGAAAGCGTACCCGTGACAAATTGGCGGAGAAACCTCATGGCAAAGCAAGGGGAAGAAATGTGTTGAGTATGGATACAATCGAATGAGTTCAGCCTTGCTTTGAAATCACTACCGTAGGAGTTGCGACCGGAATTGAACCGCCACGATCCCTATCAAGGCTCACCACAAGGTTTGCAAACCCATTGACAATCGAATTGTGCTCACTCCAGTTTTTAGCGGTTGTAGAAACATTGCAAGATATCTTTGCCGGCGAGCCCACGAGCGATGGCTTTAACTTGAACACGAATGACTGGACATATTTGTGATTCTCAAGAAATTCTCTCAGGTCATGCTGAATTGCGTTTAGATCTTCAGGGGAATGAATCAACTCAAGCTCGCTAGAAAGATCAATCTTGTAAACGCGCAGCCTCGCACCCTGATCCGTAGTGATCTCATCCATAAAATTAATCACGTTGGTCTCATCTACCTTGGAGTTAGGAATAGTGACTTTGGACTTGGCAGCATCCAACCTGATCGAACGCAAGCCAACACTGGTCACAAAACCCTTAATACCAGCAATTTCACAGAAATCGCCAACTTGAATGGGACGATCTGTCTGGATAACAAAACCCGCCATCAAGTTGCCCAACATTTTTGAAGCACCCAAACCAATCGCCAAACCAGGAACGGTAGAGAAGGCCAGAATGGTTGAGCCAGGTAGTCCAAGGGAGAGCAGCAGGCGGTATACAAAGTAGATCGATAGCAATAGGCCGATCAGCCTGGAAGCCGGCATCACAGAGCCAGCAACCCGTGATAAATCATCCATCGTCAGACGAATACTGATCGCAATAACTGCATCGCAAATAACCCTGCCAATGGCTTCAAGAAGTAGAAATGCAGTGAAGCTCAATGACGTATAAATAATAAAGCTAAACACATATTGAAGCAGTACCATCGGCACTCCCGTAATGTTGGCGTAATCACCAAGCTGCGCAGCGGCAACTTGTGTCGCGATCAGAAACACACAAAGCAAGACCAGACGCTGCCAAGCCTCGCGATCCTGAAGTGAAATCCAGGCGTTACTATTTATTTTGGCGAGGTATTGCTCCGAGTTCTTTGAATACGTCTTTGAAAACCGAAGAAAAACAAGCGACGAGAATGCAACATACAAAAGGATAATACCGGCTGCCAAGATAAGTTCAATCAAGGTGTTTTCACCAAATGCAATATCAGCCACACTTCTAACGCTTGCCGGCAACTCTAAATACCATTTAGGAGCAATTAAGCGACCCGGCGTTTCAGAGATTAATTTGTAAAATCCAGGAGAATACAACTTATTGGCATCTTTACCGGGGACATCCGCCTTCACTAACTCATATAGCTCCGGCACAATCGTGACGGTATCCGATGTGAATTGATATTCTTTTGCCGCCGCTAGCTTTGAATCCGACGACACGGCCGTGTCATTGAGGGTAATCGGTGACTGGGGAAATTCCCAAAGACCTGTCTTAGGCTGATCTTCAAGGGAAAGGGGTTCGGTGGCGTGGGAGAAAACATAGTCAAATACTTCTTTAAGCTGCATGGAACGGTGTCCAGCTAGGCTATTGCGAATACTGTCTGGCAATAAACTCACATCCAAAGCCCTAGACACTTCTGAGAGCTCAGTGCCGATCAGTTCAAAATGCTTCTTGGTATCTTCGTCCCAGAAAAAGCCTTTGTAGGCCTGCGGATTTTCATAATATGGAACCAATGCATCATACAATTTTGCCATCCTTGCATAAAAATTTGCCACCGTATCCGCCGGCAGTGGCGCAGTGACAGCAGCGGCATCAATGATTGATTTATCTTCTTCTTGCTGTTTGACTAATATAGACTCATAAATAGGCTGATCCTCAAATGGCACATATTCAATGACGCGGTGCTCATGCTTTAGGTTGAGCTTAATATTGCTCTTGGTAAGGATGGGCGAACCCAGCAGCAAAGCAATGCCAAAAGTTGCAAATAATAAAAAGGCGACAATTCTTTTTGATTTTAAACTCAATGCTTGCATTTTAATAAAAGATTAATCACCATTCAAAATACGCCGCATATTTACCCCGCCCATGCCCTGTCAGCGTTCAGCGACAATTGAAATTCCGGTACAATGATATGCTGTTAACAGCATGCCAGGCCATTCCCGATGCCGCGTTTCGAGGCGCTGATTCAGCAGTCTTCAGACGCATCCATCCCCCCAAAAAGTCTTTTACATAGGAGTCAAACCAAAAACGCCCCTTTCCCCATCGCGTCAAGCGCGGCGCCGGCTTGCCTGCGGCCGTCGAAGGCTGTCTGCTGTCTGGTCGAGAGGGCGACAAACCAGGCGCCGCGTCATCCCTAACCAGGAACAGCAAGGCTGGTGAGACTGCCCACCTGGCCCTTGGTCGCCGGGTCCATGCCACCCCCAGAACAGCGGTGGCATGGACATGTGGATCCCACCCTCTCCGCCTTGGCCACCGCCCCATGCTCTGCAGACCGTCCCGGCACCCCTGGGAACCGGGCGCTGGAAGCCATTCCGGAACCAGCCAAAACACCAGCTCAGGCGACGGCACATCCACCAGCCAGCTCCATCGCCGTGGTCAGCCTGCGCCTGGGTCGCCGCCGCGAGCCGCGCCACTGGTTACTCGCCAGCCAGGGCGATCCGGCCGGCCTGGCGGCACGGCTGCAGGGCAGCCTGGCCGCCTTCACCGCCACCGCCCCATCCGGCAACGGCAACGACTCCAGCTCCAGCCCCCTCGCCAGCGTCACCACCAGCGCCCCAGCCACGACCACCCCCCGGGCCACGCCTCCCCTCGGAACCGGGGCCGCCTCCAGCGCCACGGCAGCAGCCGGGCCAGGGAGCAGCCTTCCCCCTGGGCCTGGTGCCAGGCCCCAAAACAGCTCCCAAGCCAGAACCACGACCACCACGACAACAACCGGCCCCCTGGCCGCGGGCGATCCCGAACTGCTGCTGGCGTGGGCCTTCCGCGATGGCACCGTCCTCGCCCGAGCCGACGTCCCCGACGAGGCCAGCTACCGCTACCAGCTCAGCCTGCCCAGCGGCCGCCTGGCGAGTGCCTCGCTGGCCTGCTGGCGCCGCTACAGCCCGGGCGGCGCCTGGCAGCGGCGCTGCGGCCCCATGGGACTGGCCCCCTTCCTCGCCCACCACGGCCGCCCGCCAGCCGATCCCAAGACAGTACATCTGTACTAAGCTGACAGGGTTGCGAGCTTGCCGTGTCCGATCCCGCCCTGCACCTGGGCCGGCTCCCCCAGGAGCCCAGGCCCTGGGAGCTGGCTCCCCTCCAGCTGGCCAGCCTCGGGCCCCTGCGGCTGGAGCGGCCCGGGCGCCTGCTGCCCCTGGCCGGAGCCAGCGTCGCCGCCGGTTTCCCCAGCCCCGCCGACGACTACATCGAAGCCGGCATCGACCTCAACGACCACCTGATCCGCCACCCCAGCAGCACCTTCTTTCTGCGGGTCAGCGGCGACTCGATGACCGGCGCCGGCATCCACCACGGCGACCTGCTGATCGTCGACCGCAGCCTCGATCCCCGGCCCGGCCGCATCGTGGTGGCCGTGCTGGAGGGGGCCTTCACCCTCAAGCGCCTGAGCCGCCACCAGGGACGCCTACGGCTGGAGGCGGCCCATCCCGCCTACCCGCCCCTGGAGCTGGACGAAGCCGAGGGCACCTTGCTCTGGGGGGTGGCAACCCATGCGATCCATCCGCTCTAGGCGCCAGCCAGCGCAGCCCGGGGCTCCCGCAGCCTCCCCCTGAACCGCCAGGGGCCCCAGCCCCAGCGCCCGGTCCCGGGCCAACCCCAGCGCCCGGTCCCGGGCCAGCCGCGGCCCCCGGCCAACCACCGCGACGCGGGCGATCGCCCGCCCAGCCGCAGGGGCCGACCCAGCGCGCGGCGCCTCTGCTCCGGGGCCTGGCCGGCGCCCGAACGACCACGATCCCGCCCCCGCAGGCAGCCCACCCCAGCCGCAGCCCCGGCAGCCACAGCAGCAAGCGCCCATGCCCCTCGCCCTCCCCGCCGCGTCGAACCGCCGCAACGCTCCAGCCACGGCGGCCACCCCCCCCTGGATCGCGGCCCCGGGGGCGGAGCGATGGACCGGACCGGCCCCTCCCCAGGCAGCACAGGGAGCAGCGCCAGACCGCCAGCCAGGGGCCGGGTCAACACCAGGGGTCCACCACGGACCAGGCGGCGAGCCGCGTTCGGCGGCTCGACCGGGGACCAAGCCCGGCAGCGCCATCGTGCTGATCGATGGCAACAACTTCTATGCCTCCTGCGAGGCGGCCCTGGATCCCTCCCTGCGGGGCCGGCCCCTGGTGGTGCTCTCCAACAACGACGGCTGCATCGTCGCCCGCAGCGCCGAGGCCCGGGCCCTGGGCATCGCCATGGGAACCCCCTATTTCAAGGTGCGCCGCGAACTGGAGCAGCACGCCGTGGTGGTGCGCAGCTCCAACTACGCCCTCTACGCCGACATGAGCCAGCGGCTGATGCGCAGCCTTGAGGCCTGGGTGGAGGAGCTGGAGGTGTATTCGATCGACGAAGCCTTCGGCCGCCTGCAGCGGCCCGCCCCAGGGGCCAGCTGGGGCCCGGCCCGTGACGACAGCGCGGGCGCCGGCGATCTGCGCGCCTGGGGCCTGGCCCTGCGCCGGCAGGTGCGCCGCCAGCTGGGCCTGCCGATCGCCATCGGCATCGCCCCCTCCAAGGTGCTCGCCAAGCTGGCCAACAAGCTGGCCAAAACCGATCACGCCCACCGCGGCGTGTTCGACCTGGGGGCCGTGGCCGATCCGGACCTGTGGCTCGAGCAGCTGCCGGTGGAGGAGGTGTGGGGCATCGGCCGCAAACTCTCGCGCTGGTGCCGCCTGCGCGGCGCCGCCAACGCCCGCCAGCTGCGCGACCTGGCCAGCGGCGAACTGCGCAGCAAGGCGGGGGTGGTGGGCCTGCGCCTGCAGCAGGAACTGCGGGGCCACAGCTGCCTGCCCCTAGCCCTGGCGCCGGCGCCCAAACGGGAAACCTGCGTCAGCCGCAGCTTCAGCGAACCGGTGCGGGAGCTGGGCCAGCTGCGCCAGGCGATCGCCACCTACCTGAGCCGCGCCGCCGAAAAACTGCGCCGCCAACAGCAACTCACCGACACGGTGACCGTGTTCGTGCGCAGCAGCCCGTTCAACGGCAGCCAGTTCTATGCCAAGGCCGCCACCGTGACCCTGCCCCTGGCCAGCCAGGACACGGCCGTGCTGCTGGCGGCGGCCCTGCCCCTGGCGGCCCTCCTGTTCAAACCCCACAAGCCCCTGCAGAAAGCGGGGGTGCTGTTGCAGAACCTGCAGCCACTCAACCAGCTGCAACACAACCTGCTCGCCCCCCTACCGGAGGCGCAGCAACAACGGCGCGAACGGCTGCTGGCCACGGTCGATGGCCTCAACCGCCACTACGGCAGCGGCACCATCGCCTGGGCCGCCTGCGGCCTGCGACCCGCCTGGGCGATGAAACGCCAACGCCTCTCCAACGCCGCCACCACCCGATTGGCGAACATTCCCCTGGCGTGGGCCCGATGAACAGATAGGCCCAACAAAAAAATAGAACTCCGATGAATGCGGTGGCCCTCACCCTTACCAACCCCTGAACAGGGGCTACAGAACCAAAAGCAAGGGCGAGAAGTCGCCCGCAAAGGTTGAACAGTTGAAAACAAAGAGCAATCTCAAGCGGAACAAAGCCCAACCCAACTCAACCCAGCAAACAGAAAAACCCATCCGCGGAGGGAGCCCACAAAAACTTATGCAGACCCAAATACAGCGCGAAACAAGCCAACGGAGTCAGCAACAGGAAGATCCAAAGCCACCAAAAATAATAATCTCGCGACCAGAAACATGCTCAACCTTCAATAATGCGACAAAAACACTCACACCACCAAGCTGATAGCTCCCAGACTCAAAGGAGCCTTGTTATCAAGAATCGCAAAAATACCGCCGGTGCCAAAGCCTACGCCCGTGCCATTTTGATTCCAGTAGAGGTTGCCATTGCGCTGATCGTAGGCAAAGAGAGCTTTGGATCCCAGCGCCGTCATCAGTGCCATGTCCGTATTGACGCTGGTCAGTGAGGCGACGCTGTTCGGGGCAAGGCCAAAAGCCGACCGACTGATCTGAAGTTTGTCGCCATCAGCCGAGGAGAAATCGGTGATGTGATCAGCGTATGCAACGCCAAAATCAGGCTGGATCGAGAAGAGGAAGGTGTCGGCGCCACCGAGACCCGTCAGCACATCAGCGCCATACTTGCCATCAAGACGATTGCTGGCGCCATTTCCAACCAAACTGTTATTCAGGGCATTGCCCGTGCCATCCATCGCAGCCGAGCCTTGCAACAGCAACGACGACTGATTGCCTGTTAACACCGTCGAAACGGAAGCCACAATATCATCATTGAGGATCGTACCCACAACCGCCGAGGGGGTCGCCACCATGTAGCCCGTGCCTGGAAGAAGAGTCAAGGCAACCGTTTCATCGGGCTCAGAGGTGCTATCGGCACTTGGATCAATCGTGATCGATGCCGTACTAGCACCAGCCTGGAAGGTGATCGTTCTGGAACCAGGATTACCAGCAACGCCAAGATAATCATTGCCAGGAATAGCAGTTCCAGCCAAGCCATAATTGACAGTCAAGGCATTAGTGGTTGCCCCCGTGCGGGTAAAGGTATATACGAGATTGTAGACACCATCTTCAAAGACGCTAGGTCTGGAGACAGACAGGCTGATGGCTGGGATCATCAGCCGATCATCCGTGGAGGGGTCAGCAAACGCCACCACGCCACTGAGCCCCGCCGGAGCCGTGCCGCCGGAGCTGCTATCGCCCCAACTGACAACGGTGCCATCGTCCTTGAGGGCTGCGAAGGCCGAGCCATTCGCGTGGATTCGGGTAACACCACTAAGATTTGCCGGTGCATTGATCGCCCCGCCACCAAGGCCGGTGCTGCCCCAGCAAACAACAGTACCGTCGTTTCTTAAGGCCGCAAAAGCAGTGGAACTAGAAACGATCTGGGTAACCCCGCTGAGACCGGAAGGTCCCGTGCCGCCATTGGCACTGCTCCCCCAGCTGACAACAGAACCATCGCTCTTTAGGGCTGCGAAAGCTTGGGCAGCGGAGACAATCTCAATGACTCCAGCAAGCCCAGATGGCGCAGTGCCACCAGCAGGAGCATAACCCCAACAGGCAACCGTGCCATCACTTTTCAGTGCCGCAAAGGCATAGTCATTGGAAAAGATTCGAGCAACGCCACTGAGATCCGCAGGGGCCAAGCCGCCCCTTGTGCTATCTCCCCAACTGACAACCATGCTATCACTCATCAGGGCCGCAAAGGCGTTGCTCGTGGAGGCAATCTGGCTGACGCCACTGAGCCCCCGGGGTGAAGTGCCGCCATTGAAGCTGTTCCCCCAGCAGACAACCGTGCCATCCCTTTTAAGAGCTGCAAAAGCCGAAAAATTAGGCACGATCTGGGATACATCACCAAGCCCTTGAGGCGCAGTGCCGCCATTGTCACTGCCACCCCAGCTGACAACTGTGCCGTCGCTCTTCAGGGCCGTAAACGCTGTGGAATTGGAAACAATCTGGGTCACTCCACTCAGCCCCAATGGCGGTGTCCCCCCATAAAGACTGAAACCCCAGCTGGTCACAGTACCATCGCTCTTCAGAGCCGCAAAAGCATAGGAATTAGAGAAGATCTGGCTGACCCCACTAAGCCCCGCAGGTGTGGTGCCGCCAAAGTTGCTGTCCCCCCAGCAAACGACAGTACCATCACTTTTGAGGGCCGCAAAAGCTGAGAGCGTAGAGAAGATCTGGGTGACACCCATGAGCCCCGCCGGGGCGATACCGCCAGACTTCGTGTCACCCCAACAGACCACGGTGCCATCACTTTTAAGAGCTGCAAAAGCAGAAGAATTACGGACTTCCCCCTTACTAAATCCTGGACGACTGACCTCATTAACCGTTACCGCCATACTTTCTGCCGTAATCGTTGCCGTAGCCGATTGCTGGCCAGGCATAACAAAGTAGCTGCCAGTGAGGGATGGCTTGATGCGGGCGATGATTGTGTCGCCAGGATCAATCACGGCATCGGCCATGACTGGCAAGGAGAGGATGGCCGTGGCACTGCCTGCCGCAAAGGTCACCGTGCCGCTAATGGCACCGGTGTAATCCTTGCCCGCCTGGGCAGTGCCAAACAGCTGGTAATTCACCGCAAGAGCGGTCGCCGTAGAGCCCGTGCGTGAAAAGCGAAATTGCGTTGCACTGCCTGTCGCTTCACTACCATTGGCGATCGCCGTGACAGAAACCTGAACACCATCATCGTTGAGGATCGTGCCCGTGACAGCGGCGTCGGTAGCGACGGTGTAAGCCGCCCCAGGGAGAAGCGTTAAGGCAACGGTTTCATTGAATTCGATCGCTGCATCGGGCGTTGGATCAACAACGACCGTGGCCGTAGACGAACCCGCCGCAAAGGCGACGGTCTTGCTGGATCCAGAGGTGGCAATGCCCGTATAATCAGTCCCCAAGATTGCCGTCCCAGAAACCGTATAGCCAACCGTCAAGGCAGAGGTTGTCGGGCCGGAGCGGGTAAAGGTGTAGATCAGATTGGCGGTGCCATCTTCGCTGACAGAAGCTGGCGAGACAGCCAGACTAACCCTGGGAAAATCATCATTGAGAATGGTGCCAACAATGGCATCCTTCGTGCCAAGAATATAACCCGAACCAGGGGCAAGGGTCAATGCAACCGTTTCATCCACTTCGATGATCGAATCGGCGATCGGATCAACGCTGAGCGTAGCCGTTGCAAAGCCAGGTGCAAACAGGATGGTTTTGAGCTCAGGTGTTGACGCAATGCCGGTATAGTCGCTGGCCAGGGTGGCACTACCGCCAACCTGATAATTGACAGTCAAGCCAGAAGCCGTGGGGCCACTGCGCGAAAACACAAAATCCAGATTGTTGGCGCCATCCTCGGCCACGGCAGGCTTGGCGAGAGTTAAGGTCACGGCAGGAAGGTCATCATTCAAGATGGTGCCAACCACTGCATCAGCCGTTCCCACGACATAACCACTGCCAGGAAGCAGTCCGAGCACGACGGTTTCATCGGCCTCGCAAATCGCATCCTTCGTGGGCTTGACAGCGAGCGTTGCCGTGGCGTTGCCAGGCCCAAAACGAAGGGTGTGTACAAAATCAGATTGGTCAATACCCGTATAATCAGTGCCCAAGGTGGCGCTGCCCGACACTTGATAATTCACTGTCAAAGCAGAACTGATGGCACCACTGCGTGAAAAGGTGAAAACCAGATCACGACCACCATCCTCATCAACCCGCTCCGGCGATACGCTGAAGCGAATCGTTGGCAGCACCAACCGATCGTCGGTGAAGGGATCCGCGAATCCCACCACGCCAGCAAGGCCTACCGGCGCCGTGCCTCCAGCGGTGCTGTCCCCCCAACTGACGACCGTGCCATCGCTCTTGAGAGCCGCAAAAGCAGAACCCGTCGTGAAGATCTGGCTGACGTCACTAAGCCCAACCGGTGCGGCGATCGCCGCACCGGCACTGCCGCTTTTCCCCCAACTGACGACGGTGCCATCACTCTTGAGAGCCGCGAAAGCAAAGTCGGTGGAGAAGATCTGGGTAACACCACTAAGCCCCACTGGAGCCGTGCCCCCCGTGCTGCTATTGCCCCAACAAACGACGGTGCCATCGCTCTTGAGGGCCGCAAAAGCCGATTTAGTCGCAAAGATCTGGATAACAGCGCTGAGCCCCGTTGGTGCCGTTCCGCCCCAGCTACTACTGCCCCAGCAGACGACAGTGCCATCGCTCTTGAGGGCTGCAAAAGCATAGGAATTGGAAAAGATCTGGGAGACGCCGCTGAGCCCCTGCAATGGGGTACCAACCAAACTGCTATCACCCCAGCTGAAGACAGAACTGTCACTGGCGAGTGCCGCAAAGGCATAGGAATTGGAGGCAACCTGGGTAATGCAACTGAGGCCGGCCGGTGCCCTTCCGCCAGAGGCACGATCTCCCCAGCTGACGATGGTGCCATCGCTCTTGAGGGCCGCAAAAGCAGTGTCGGTGGCAAAAATCTGAGTGACGCCACTGAGCCCTGACGGCACCAAGCCACCTGCGAAGCTGTCACCCCAACTAACGACGGTGCCATCACTTCTCAGTGCGGCGAAGGCACGGGAATTGGAAAAGATCTCAATGACGCCGCTGAGACCCGAAGGTGCTGTTCCGCCCCAGTCAGGGAAGCCCCAGCAAACGACAGAGCCATCGCCCTTGAGGGCCGCAAAGGCATAGCCCGTCGAGAAGATCTGGGTGACACCGCTTAGCCCCGTCGGGGCGGTTCCGCCATAGCGGCTGTCACCCCAGCTAACGACAGTACCATCGTTTTTCAGGGCCGCAAAGGCATCGGTCGAAGAGTAGATCTGGGTGACGCCGTTCAAGCCCAAAGGGACGGTGGATCCAGCATTAGGGGCACCCCAGCAGACAACAGTGCCATCACTCTTCAGGGCTGCAAAAGCAGAACTATTGCGAACTTCACCCTTGCTGGTGTTAGGAAGAGTTGGCCGATGGACCATCACCGCCATGCCCTCCGCCGTGATCGTGGCAGTGGCCGATTGCTGGCCGGGGGCGATGAAGTAACTGAGCGTCGAGGATGGCTCGATCCGAGCGATCATCGTTTTGCCTGGATCAATCAATGGGTCAGCCAAGGCCGGCAACGTCAGGTTGGCTGTCGCACTCCCTGCCAGAATTGTGATGGTGCCCGTTGTCGAACCGGTGTAATCCTTGCCCGATTGGGCGGTACCGAAAAGGCGGTAGCGCACCGAGAGGGGCGCCGCTGTGGTGCCTGTACGCGCAAAACGAAAAACCGCTGGGCCAGCATTCGCTTCATTGCCATTAGCAACGGAAGAGACGGAAACCACTACTCCGTCATCATTGCAAATCGTGCCAGTGACCGGGTCAGAACTAGAAACGGTGTAACCCGCTCCCGTAGAAAGCATTAAAGAAACGGTTTCATTGAATTCAAAGGTGGAATCTTGCGTGGGATCCACAACGACGGTAGCCGTGGCTGCGCCCACTGCGAAGGCAATCGACTTGTTGGTTTCCGCAGAGGCAATCCCCGTATAATCCAAACCCAAATCGGCCGAACCAGCAACCGTATAGTTAACGGCTAAGCCAGAAGTGACAGGTCCTGTGCGCGTAAAGGTATAGACCAAATTACCGGCACCATCTTCTGTGACACTGGCCGGTGAGACAGCAAGGGTAACGCTGGGGAAATCGTCATTGGTGATGGTGCCTACAACAGGAGTTGTGGTGCCAATGCTGTAACCTGTGCCAGCTGCAAGGCTTAGCTCAACGGTTTCGTCGGTCTCGACTGTGGCATCAGCCGTTGGATCAACAGTAAGGCTGGCTATTGCTTTACCAGCTTCAAATGTGACGGATTTAGGGGTTCCTGCAGGGGGAATACCAAGGTAATCAATCCCCAACAAGGCAGTGCCAGCGACTGCGTAATTGACGGTTAATGCAGACGTGGTAGGGCCCGTACGGGAAAAGGTGTAAACCAAATTACTAGAACCATCTTCTGAGACCCTGGCAGTCGCAATCAAAAGGGTAACAACAGGAAAATCGTCATTGGCAATTGTGCCCAGAACTGGCGTTGCAGTGCCGAGGGTGTAACCCATCCCCGCGGCGAGGGTGAGCTCGACGGTTTCATCAGGTTCAATGGCACTGTCCCCTGTCGGATCCACGGTGACGGTGGCTGAGGCCTTGCCAGCTTCAAAGGCGACTGATTTAGGGCTTCCTGTTGGGGAAATGCCAACGTAATCACTACCAAGGCTGGCAGAGCCTGCGACGTTGTAATAGACAGTCAAATCAGATGTGGTCGGGCCAGTGCGGGTAAAGGTATAGACCAAATTGCTGGCTCCATCTTCTGCGACACTGGCAGCTGAGACAGCAAGGGTAATGCTGGGGAAATCGTCATTGGCGATGGTGCCAATAACCGCTGCCGTGGTGCCAACAATGTAACCGGTGCCAGCGACCAGGGTAAGTTCAACAGTTTCGTTGGCCTCGATGGATGTATCCACTATGGGATCAACGGTGACGGTGGCTGTGGCCTGCCCAGCCTCAAAGGTGACGGATTTGGTCGTTGTTGCAGTGGAGATACCTGCGTAATCGCTACCGAGCGTGGCGGTGCCCCCAACGATGTAATTAACGGTTAAAGCAGATGTGGTTGGACTCGTGCGAGTGAAGGTATAAACCAGATTCGCAAGGCCATCTTCAGTGACGCTGGCGGGGGAAACAGCCAAGCTGATGGTCGAACGCAGCAGCCGATCATCAGCAAAGGGATTCGCCAAGCCCACCACGCCGCTCAGCCCCTGGGGTGCAGTGCCGCCATTACTGGGGTCACCCCAGCTGACAACCGTGCCATCGTTCTTGAGAGCCGTAAAAGCATAGAGAGTGGAGAAAATCTGGGTAACGCCGCTTAGCCCCGATGGGGTCGTGCCGCCTGCATCCTTGGCGCCCCAACAGACAACGGTGCCATCGCTCTTGAGGGCTGCAAAAGCAGAGAACGTGGCGAAGACCTGGGTGACACCGGTTAAGTTGCCAGGTGCCGTGCCACCAGAGCTGCTGTCACCCCAGCAGACAACGGTGCCATCACTCCTGAGGGCCGCAAAGGCAGAGGCGTTGGAGAAAATCTGGGTAACACCACTGAGCCCAGGCGGTGTAGCGATGGCCGTGAAGCCACCAGCACTACTCAAACCCCAGCTGACGACGCTGCCATCGCTCTTGAGGGCCGCAAATGCAGAGTACGTGGAGAAGATCTGGGTGACGTCTGTCAACCCCGTAGGGGATGTCCCACCAGCGCTGCTCTCACCCCAGCAGAACACCGTGCCATCGCTCTTGAGGGCCGCAAAGGCAAAGTAATTGGAAAAGATCTGGGTGACGCCTGAGAGCCCAGACGGTGCTGTGCCGCCATAGGTGCTATCACCCCAACTAACGACAGTGCCATCACTCTTGAGGGCTGCAAAGGCAAAGGGATTGGAGATGATCTGGCTCACACTGCTGAGCCCAGAAGGTGTCGCACCGCCATTACTGCTGTTCCCCCAGGTGACGACGGTGCCATCACTCTTGAGGGCTGCAAAGGCCGTGGCGTTGGAAAAGATCCAGGTCACTCCGGTTAGACCCGGTGGTGTCGTGCCACCAGCGCTGCTGTCGCCCCAACAGACAACCGAACCATCGCCCTTCAGGGCCGCAAAGGCCGTGTTCGTCGAGAAGATCTGACTGACACCGCTGAGCCCCGGGGGTGCAGCCATCGCGGCACCGTCAGGGCTACTTTTCCCCCAGCTGACGACCGTGCCATCAGTCTTGAGGGCCGCAAATCCATAACTCGTGGAGAAGATCTGGGTGACGCCACTGAGCCCAGAGGGGGCCATGCCCCCATAGCTACTGTTACCCCAGCAGGCAACAGTGCCATCACTTTTGAGGGCTGCAAAGGCGTGGTTATTACGAACTTCTCCCTGGCTGGAGCCAGGCACTGTTGCCCTATTCACTATCACCACGACATGCTCTGCTGTGATCGTGGCGATGGCTGATTGCAGCCCAGGGGTGATCAAGTATGTGTTTGCCGTGGACGGCTCAATCCGGGCAAGGATTGTTTCACCAGGATCAATGAATGCATCAGCCAGGGCTGGCAACAAGAGCTCGGCGGTGGCACTACCCGCCAGGAATATGATCGTGCTAGTGGATGCACCCGTGTAATCCTTATCTGCCTGGGCGGTACCAAGCAGCCGGTAGCCAACCGACAGAGTTGCCGTGGTCGAACCGGTGCGAGAGAAGCGGAACAGCGCCGGACCGCCATTCGCTTCACTGCCATTAGCAACCGCAACAACAGAAACAGAAGGCAATACCATAAGAATTCATCCGAAAAACAACCAACCAATCAGAAGCCAATCGCAAAGCCCCTAAGCCTTCAACCGATTCACTCCCATTCACGAGGGCAACCCCAAGCCATCCAGGACAGCAGGCCAACGGAACAACGCGACTTTCATTTTCTACCAAAATTAATCGAATAAGCAATTTTTCATAATTATGATTGAACCTATACCAACTGTCGCCCCGTTTTCAAGGCCACGACACAAAGTGTTAAGCCGGGCGCCATTGTCTTCCGGGCCTCAGCCCCCACCCAGTCATGCCACCCGTTCACGGCCTGGCAGCAGCAGCCTGGGCTTTGCCCGAGAGGCATCCGCTCAACTCAACTCAATTCAACTCAACAGAACTCAACTGAACGGGGAAGGACATCCATGTGTTCAAGCGCGACAGGTCGCTCGGGCTGACGCCAGCGCCCCTGGACAAAGAATGCCTGTCGCCGCAGGGGAATCCCAGATCTGCCAGCGCCCTGGTCGTTACGCCAGCGCCTGGTGAATGTGCTTGTTCGGGATGGGCCGCAGTGGTGCCAACGAGCGTGCCGTGCCAGCAGGGGCGAAAGCGGATTCTCGAGAACAGTAGAAGGCGACTGTTCGCTCCACAGCAGCCGCAACATGATCCAATTGTCCCGGCAATGGGATGGCCTTCATGGACCAAATATGACGCCAGGGTCATTGGCCGCAACCCGATCAATCAGAGCCAGCGATTTCATTCTGCTTCCCAGAAGCCCCTCTACAGTCCTTAGCCGGATCCAGGCCCTCAAACACACCAAACTCAGCGTTGAGCGTTGAAAGTGTTGGTTGTCTACCGCTTGTCCAGGCCGTCCCTAAGCTCCCAACAGGGGCAGCCCCCCACCCTGACCACACCAGCAGCCCGCCCCCCGCCATGACAGCCCTGATGCAAGCGGTCAAAGCCAACCAACTGGATGCCGTGACGCAACTGCTGGCGAATGGCGCGGCCGTCAATCAGGCCGACGGGGGCGGCGACTGGCCGGTGATCATGGCGGCCTATCTGGGCCACACGGCCGTGCTGAAGGTGTTGCTCGAGGCCGGCGCCGACCTGGCTGTGCTCGATCCGGGCATGAAGGCCACCGCCCTGCATGCGGCCGCCTACGCCGGGCGCCCAGAAGCCGCCCGGCTCTTGATCGCCCATGGCATCGCCATCAACCAACAGGGTCCCTACAACGGCTACACCGCCCTGCACGATGCGGTGTGGCAAAACAACCTGGACACGGCCAAGGTGATCCTTGAAGGCGGAGCCGATGCCACGATCCGCTCCACCAAGGGCCAAACGCCCCTGCAACTGGCCCAGGCCAACCACTCCAAGGAGCTGATCGCATTGCTGAGCGCCGCCAGCTGAAACTCTGGTGCAAGTGGGCGACGAAAGGTAGCCAGAGCAACTATCCAGAACAACTATCCACAACGCCAATCCTGGAGAAAAGTTTAGCCAAGCGCCTAACCGAGCCTAAATTACAGCAAGAAAGTTAAAACAAGCTCCCGCAAAAGCTCTCTACCCAAGAACATTCGTGCCACCATTGAGCTGCAAACCGATGCGTATTCCCCGGGCCTGATGCAAACCAGGCAGCCCAAGGTAATGCATCCAAAACCCTCAAGCTGACAGCAACTCCGGCGCTGACTCCTGGGCTGCCTCCAGCCCTAGCTGCGGTGCTTGCTGCGGCGCGGCCTCGTGCATGATTTCCTCGTAGCCGGCGCAGCGCTGTTGATCGAGATGGCCGATGTGCTGGCGTTCGTTGTAATAGAGCTCCTGAAAATGCAAGGCATCCCGATTGAGATCGGCAAACATGGCATCAATGCGGGTTTCCATGTCGATCGCCGGGCTCAGGCCTGAACCCACGCCAGCAGCCGGCGCCTCGGCACCCGGCTGCCCCTCGGCCAGCAGCAGGGCGATGCAGCGCTCCAGGGTTTCCAATCGCTGGCTACTCCAGGCATCGAGCAAGTGCCGGCAGCGCTTGAGGCTGCGCTGGCGCTCCAGGGCCGCCGTGGTGCCGCGCAACTGCAGCAGGGGCTGGCTGAGGGAGAGGCGCTGCACCTCATTGGGCTCCAGCAGGGGGGTGAGCCGGTCCAGCAGCTCGCTTTGCTCCACCAGCAACTGGTCCGCCAACAGGCGGGGCAGATCCAGCTCGAACAGGGCATGGCCCGGATCCAGGCCCCGGTTGATCGCCTCCAGGCGACCGGCCCCGTCCTGGTTGAGGGCACCGAGGTTGTCTTCTTCCAGGGAGCTGATCGCCGCCCAGAGCTGGCGGTGGTGATGCAGGGCGAAATCCTCCAGTTCGCGGCGCCGCAGCTCGGAGCGGATCGCCCCCCGGTAACTGGGGCAATGGAGATAGAGCCGCAGCAGCTCGGCTTCAGCCCGTTCGCGCAGGCCGGCCTCACCCGGCTGCTCCCAGCGGGTGGAGCGGCCATGCCAGCGCTGGCCCTTGACCTGTTGGCGCAGATCATCTTCAAGCTGCAGGGCCAGGCGCGCCTGGCCGCCGCTGAGCCGTTCGGCCACCTGCTGCAGGTAGTGGCTGCGCACGGCGCTCTGGGGCAGCTTGCCCAGCAGGGCCACCAGGCCCTGCACCGCCTGCTGGAACTGGTCGGAACGGGCCAGATCCTTATCCGCGAGCACCTGCTCGATCTGCCAATCGAGCCAGGGCGGCGCTGAATCGAGCAGGGAGCGGTATTCGCCGGCCCCGTGCTGCTTGAGAAACTCATCGGGATCCTTCCCGGCGGGCAGCTGCAACACCCGTAGCTCCAGCTGGCCCTGGAGGGCCAACTGCTCCACCTCGCCGATCGCCCGCTGGGCGGCCCGCACGCCGGCCCGGTCGCTGTCGAAATTGAGAATCAGCCGCTTGCTCTCGCAGCAGCGGCACAGCTGGGTGATCTGCTGGCTGCTCAAGGCCGTGCCCAGGGAGGCCACCGCATTGGTGATCCCGGCCGCATGCAGGGCGATCACATCGAAGTAGCCCTCCACCACCACGGCCCGGTCGTCGCTGCGGATGGCATTGGCGGCCCGATCGAGCCCGAACAGGTGCTTGCCCTTTTCGAACACCTCCGTTTCCGGGGAGTTGAGGTATTTGGGCTCACCACCATCGAGGCTGCGGCCGCCAAAACCGATGATGCGGCCCTGGCGATCGCAGATCGGCACCATCACGCGATGGCGGAAACGGTCGTAGAAGCCGCGGCTACCGGAACGGGAGCCGTTCGGGCTGGGGGCGGCCTGGCCATCGTGGCCCTTGCGGGGCACCACCAGGCCCGCCGCCTCCAGCAGCTCCGGTGCCAGTCCCTCCACCTGGCCCAGGTGGTGGAGCAGCCCATCCCAACGGTCGGGCGCGTAGCCCAGGCCGAACCCCTCAATCGTGACCTCACTCAGCCCGCGGCTGTCCTTGAGATAGGCCAGGGCCGCGGCCCCCTCGGCCGAACGCAGCTGGCTGCGGAACCAGCCAGCGGCCAGGGTCAGGGCGCGATGGAGCTGCTCCCGGCTCGAGAGCTGTTGGCGCAAGCGCTCCTGCTGGGGGCCATCGAGGGTTTCGATCGGCAGCTGGTATTTGCGGGCCAGCTCCAACACCACATCGGCGAAGCTGATCCGCTGCAGTTCCATCAGGAACTTGATCGCATTGCCGCCGGCCCCGCAGGAAAAGCAGTAATAAAACTGCTTGGCGGGCGACACCGTCATCGACGGCGATTTGTCGTCGTGGAAAGGGCAAACCCCAACGAACTCGCGCCCCTTCTTCTTGAGCACCACGTGCTCACCCACCACATCAACAATGTCGGCCCGTTCTTTGACCGCCTCGATCGTGCGGGGATGGAGGCGGGGAAGGGACACGGACAAACCGGGCTGGAAAGGGGTAGACGGTGGGGCCAGGGGCAGGACACAGGGTGGCTATCAGCCGGTAGTTCCGCCGGGGCCAGCCAGGGGCTTCGGCCGGGGCATGGCCTCAAGCAATGGCCTAGAGCAATTGAAATCCGGAACGGGGCTGATCAGGTGGGCGCAGGGGCTGGCGGAACGGGACGGGAGGCCAGGGCCAGCCGCAGCGCAGCCCTGTGGATGCTCTCGAGTGCCCTGAGCTTCAGCCTGATGGGGGTCTGCGTCAAGGCGTTGGGGCAGCGGCTTCCCGTCGAGGAGGTGGTACTGGGGCGGGCCGTGGTGAGTCTGGCCCTGAGCCTGGGGCTGCTGCGCCGGGCCCGGCTCTCCCCCTGGGGCGAGCGGCGCGGGCTGCTGGTGCTGCGCGGCGTTCTCGGCACGGCGGCCCTCTATTGCGTCTATGGGGCGATCCAGGCCCTGCCCCTTGGGGCCGCCACCGTGATCCAGTACCTGCACCCCACCTTCACGGCCCTGCTCGCCTGGCTGCTGCTGGGCGAGCCGCTCTCGGCCCGGATCCTGCTGGCGATCGTGCTGGGCTGGCTGGGGGTGGGGCTGCTGAGCCACCCGCTCCAGCTCGGGCCGGCGGCGACGCCCCTGGCCCAGGCGGGCCTGCCCCAGGGGGCCGTGCTACTGGCCGTGGCCGGCGCCCTGCTCACTGCCCTCGCCTACGTGAGCGTGCGGGCCCTGGGGCGCAGCGAACACCCCCTGGTGGTGATCTTCTATTTCCCCCTGGTCGGCCTGGTGCTCACCCTGCCGGTGGTGCTGCTCCATCCGGTCCTGCCCACCGGGCCGGAACTGGTCGCCCTCGCTGGGGTGGGCCTGTTCACCCAGCTGGGCCAGCTGGGCCTCACCAAGGGGTTGATGGGCCTGCCGGCGGCCCGGGCCACGGCGCTGAGCTACGTGCAGGTGCCCCTGGCCAGCCTCTGGGGCCTGGCGATCTTCCACGACCGGCCCAGCCCCGACGGCCTGCTGGCAGCCCTGCTGGTGCTGGCGGCCACCGTGATCAGCCTGCGCTCTCGCCCGGTAGGGGCAACGGATCGATGAGCCAGTCCTGGACCGGGCCGGCCGGGGCCTGATCGACGCCGGCCTGGGCCAGCCCGCCTGGCGCCAGGCCCGCCGGGCTGGAGCCGCTGGCGGCGAGGGGCCTGGCCAGGCGCCAGACCTGGCCCCGTTCCCCCCGCTGCAACCAGAGTTCAAAGGGGCTATCGACCCGGATCGGGTCATCGGCAAGGCGCCAATCGAAGCGGCCGCTCAGGTGCAGGCCCCGGCCAGCGCCGATGGCGACCTCCTGCTGCTGCTCCACCCGCACCCGACTCACCTGGGGCAGGCCGGCCGGTTCCAGGGCCAGGGCCGAGGCGATCGAGCGCTGGGTGAGGGCGATCTGCAGCCCCAGGGCCTGCAGCAGCACCCGATGGGAGGGCTGGCCGATGCCCGAGCAGCCGGCCAGGCCCAGGCCCAGGGCCGCAACCAACACCAGGCTGGCAAGGGCCGCCAGGGGGCGGGGCGAGTGCCCATGGGCTGGCGAGCGCCAGCAGGGGAGCAACCGCCAGGCCGGCAGCCAGGGGCGGGCCAGGGGCGGCGGGGTGGGCAGCATGGGGGACTGTGGATCGACTCCCATGATCGGGTGGCTGCAAGGGCAACGGGCCGAAGCCTGGCAGCAGGCCAACCGCTGCGGCCTGCTGCTGATCTGCCAGGGGGTGGGCTACGAGGTGCAGGTGAGCCGGCGCCAGTGGGAGCGGTTGCCACCGGAGGGCAGCAGCGTCTGCCTGCACATCCATCTGGTGGTGCGCGAAGACCAATGGACCCTCTATGGCTTCGGCGAGCGCAGCGACCGGGACCTGTTCCGGGACCTGGTGGCCGTCAGTGGCGTTGGCCCCCAGATGGCCCTGGGCCTGCTGGGCCAGCTCACGGGCGACGAACTGGTGCGCGCCATCGTCCAGGCCGATCTGCGCCTGCTCTGCCAGGCCCCGGGCGTGGGCAAGCGCACCGCCGAACGGCTGTCGGTGGAATTGCGCAGCCGGCTGCAGGAGCGCTATGCCGCTGGCCTGGAGCGGGCGGGGGGGCCTGGCGCGGTGGCCGCCGGCCTGGCGGACGACCTGCTGGAGGGGGAGGGCCCGGGCCTGATGGACGGGGTCCGGGACGAGCTGCAGCTCACCCTCTCGGCCCTGGGCTACGAGCCCCTGGAGATCAACCGGGCCCTGCGGGCCGTGGCCGCCCTGGGGCTGACGGAGGGCGCCGGCAGCGACGACTGGCTGCGCGAAAGCCTGCGCTGGCTCTCCAGTCGGGTCGGTTGAGCGGCCCGCCGCATCCGGCAAGGTAGGTTGGATCTTTGCTCCGTCAGGGCCAGACGCCGCGCATGTCGCTCGACACCATCAAGAAACAGGAACTGATCAATAGCCATCAGACCCACGGAACGGACACCGGCTCGGTGGAAGTGCAGGTGGCGATGTTGAGCGAGCGCATCAGCCAGCTCAGTGGCCACCTGCAGAAAAACATCCACGACTTCTCGTCCCGCCAGGGGCTGCTGAAGATGATCGGCCGCCGCAAGCGCCTGCTCGGCTACCTGCGTAGCAACAGCGAAGAGCGCTACAGCAGCCTGATTCAGAAACTCGGCATCCGCGGCTGAGGCCCGACCCCATGGCAGCAAAGGGCATCCGGCCCAGCGGATCCGGCAAAGCGGGCGGCCCCGGCACGCCTGCGGGCAATGCCAAGGCGTCCGCCCGTGGCATGGATGGTTCTGGCGGGAAGGATGGTTCTGGCGGGAAGGATGGCTCTGGCCGGAAGGACGGTCTTGGCGGCAAAAATGGTTCTGGCGGCAAGGCCGCAGCAGCACCCCAACCATCTGGCCCGTCATCCGCTTTTGCCGCCCAGAAGGCGCCC
The DNA here is from genome assembly GCA_943370565.1 of Synechococcus sp. UW140. GTDB lineage: Bacteria > Cyanobacteriota > Cyanobacteriia > PCC-6307 > Cyanobiaceae > BAIKAL-G1. The sequence continues at coordinate 199,055 of CALRRL020000001.1, forward strand.
GGGTTCAGCAATGCCGCGGCCAAAACCAAGGCGGCAACAAGTGCTGGCAAAGGGAGCGCCTCCTCCAAGCGCCGCTCCCAGCCGATCCCGGAGGTCGTCACCAATCGCATGGCCCGCCGCATCGCCGTGGCCATGGGAATTCCCAGCCTGCTGGGCATGGCCAGCTTTGTGGTGAGCTATCTGCTCGTCAGCCGCGGCATCCTCGACATCCCGCCGGCGATCACCCTGGTGACCTCCGGAGCCTTCTTCCTGTTGGGGCTGGGGGGCCTGAGCTATGGCCTGTTTTCAGCCAGCTGGGAAACCCAGCCGGGCAGCCTGCTTGGCCTCGAACAGATCGGCGTCAATATCGGCCGGCTCAAACAGTCCATCAAACAACCACCTGCGGCGAGCTGAAGCGGGTCCGAAGGCCTGACCCCTGAGGGTTTTCAGGGCGGCTCGGGCATCGTTGACGCAGAATTGGCCCAAGGCCTTCTTGTCGTTGGGGATGGTGGGCTGTGCCAGCGGCCTGTGGATCGCCCCCAGGGAGAGCCCAGCAAGCAGCAGATCAGCTCTGACCAGATCGGCGTACCTGGCGCCCGGCCCAACCCGTCGCTCAGGCCAGGGCCAGCGGTGAACTGAGGCTGGCCCGGAAGGCCTGGCCATTGAGGGTGCTCAGGGCGGCTCCGGCGTCGTTGACGCAGAACTGGTGGCCGAGGCGCACGTAGCGGGCTTCGCTCTGGTGGCAGACCCGGGCCACCACCGGCACCCGCATGCCGCCCTGCTCCTGCTCATTGCGGTGCAGCTGCAGGCATTCGCGCAGGCGATGCTGCACGGCGATGTCGCTCGCCTCCTCCGCCAGCAACTCCACCATCAACACCTTGAGGTCATCGATGGCGCGGCAGTCGTCGACGATCAGCTGCACCCGCTCATCGCGGCGATCGACGGAACCCCAGACCACCAGGCGGGCATCGACCATCAGGTGGTCGGCCAGGCGGGCGTAGGTCTTCGGGAACACCACGGCCTCACAGCTGCCGCTGAGGTCCTCCAGCTGGAGCACGGCCATGCGGTCGCCCTTGCGGGTGGTGACCTGGCGCAGTTCCGGTACCATCGCCACGACGCTGACCCGGGCCTTGTCGGGCTGCTCGTCGAGGCTGCCCAGGCCCACGGCCGAGAGCAGGCGGATCGGCCGCCCCAGCTGCTTGAGCGGATGGTCGGACAGGTAGAACCCGACCAGCTCCTTTTCGAGGCGCAACTTCTCGGTGGGCGGATAGTCGGCCACCGGCGCCGCCTTGGGGGCCGTGCTGATGTCAGCCGGGCCTGCTTCGGCCGTGGCTGCAGCGGCGGCGCCCAGGAGATCGAAGAGGTTGCCCTGGCCGCTGGCCCGATCCTTCGCCCGCGAGGACGACCAATCGAGGATCAGATCAAGGTCCGCCATCAACTGGGCCCGGTTGGCCTGGGGTTCCAGGCTGTCGAGGGCACCGGAATGGATCAGGGATTCCAGGGCGCGGCGGTTGAGGGTTTGGCCGGGGATGCGATCACAGAGATCGGCCAGGGAGCGGAAGGGGCCATCGGCCTCGCGGGCGCTGATCAGGTTGCGGATGGCCCCATCGCCGAGGTTGCGCACGGCCGAGAGGCCAAAGCGGATGCGCTCGCCCGTCGGGGTGAAATCCACCCCGGAGGCATTCACATCCGGTGACATCACCTCAATGCCCATGGCATTGCAATTGGAGATGTAGCGCTGCACCTTGTCGGTGGTGCCGGCATTCACCGTCAGCAGGGCGGCCATGTAGGCCACCGGATAGTGGGCCTTGAGATAGGCCGTCTGGTAGGTAACGGCGCCGTAGGCGGTGGAATGGCTCTTGTTGAAGCAATATTCGGCGAATAGCACCATCTGATCAAAGAGGGCATCGGCCACACTGCTGGCCACCCCCCGCTGGCTGGCGCCATTAACAAACAAATCGCGATGCTTCTGCATCTCCGACACCTTCTTTTTCCCCATGGCCCGGCGCAACAGGTCGGCTTCGCCAAGGGAATAGCCGGCCAGATCCTGGGCGATGCGCATGATCTGCTCCTGATACACCATGATCCCGTAGGTTTCCCTGAGGATCGGCTCTAATTTCTGATCGACGAATTCGATCGCTTCGCGGCCATGTTTGCGGTTGATGAACTTCGGGATCAGGCCGGCATCCAGGGGACCGGGCCGGTAGAGGGCCAAAATCGAGGAGATATCCTCTAGGGATGAGGGCTTGAGATCACGCACAATCTGGCGCATGCCGCTGGATTCCAGCTGGAAGATGCCTTCGAGATCGCCGCGGGCCAGCAGGGCGTAGGTGCCCTCATCGTTGGCGGGCAGATCATCGGGATCGATGCGCACACCACTGTTTTTCTGCACCAGATCAATGGTTTTCTCGATCATGGTGAGGTTTTTAAGGCCCAGGAAATCCATCTTCAGCAGGCCCATTGATTCCACGTCCTCCATGAAATATTGGGTGATCACCTGGCCATCATTGTTGCGCTGCAGCGGCACCAATTCATCCAGGGGCTCGGCCGCAATCACCACGCCAGCAGCGTGGACACCAAAGGTTTTGTTCGTGCCCTCAATGCGCATCGCCATATCCACCCAGCGCTTGACATTGGCATCTTTTTCGTATTTCTCGCGAAACTCCGGCGCCGGCGATTCAGGGCCGATCATCTCCTTGAGCTTGGCCGGCTTGCCGCGCACCACCGGAATCAACTTGGCAAGCCGATCGGCATCACCGTAGGGAATATCGAGCACCCGCGCCACATCCTTGAGCACCGCCTTCGAGGTCATGCGGTTGAAGGTGATGATCTGGGCCACCTTGTCTTCGCCGTAGCGGCGCGTCACATAGTCGATCACCTCGCCGCGGCGCTCGATGCAGAAATCGGTATCAATATCCGGCATGGATTTACGTTCCGGATTGAGGAAGCGCTCAAACAGCAGGCCATTGACCACCGGATCAATGTTGGTGATCCCGAGGGCATAGGCCACCAGGGAGCCGGCGGCCGAGCCGCGGCCCGGCCCCACCGGAATGCCGTTCTCGCGGGCGAAGCGGATGTAGTCCCACACCACCAGGAAGTAGGTGGGGAAGCCCATCTGCTCCATCACCTGCAGCTCAAAGGCCATGCGATCGCCATAGGTGGGGTCGATCGGATCGCCAGCGCCCAGGCGCAACCGATCGCGCAGGCCCGCTTCGGTGACCTCGGCCAAGTAGGTCACCGCCGTGTGTCCCGCGGGGATTGGGAAGCGGGGCATCTGGTAGCGCCCCAGGATGTCGTAGTCCTCCACCTTGTCGGCCACCAGGGCCGTGTTTGCCACCGCCTCGGCCACCACCTCGGGCTCCAGGTGGTCGGCGAACAGGGCGAGCATCTCCGGCTCGCTCTTGATGTATTCGGTGCCGGTGTAGCGCAGCCGCTTCTCATCGCTCACCAGCTTGCCGGTGAGCACGCAGAGCAGGGCGTCGTGGGCTTCGACGTCGTTGCGGGTGAGGTAGTGGGCGTCGTTGGTGGCGATCAGGGCGATGCCAAGTTCGGCGGCGATGCGCACGATCTCGGTGTTGACGATGCGATCTTCCGGCGAGCCGTGGTCCTGGATTTCCAGGTAAAAGTCCTCGCCAAAGCACTGCTGGTACCAGCGGGCCACCTCCCGGGCCACGTCCGGGCGGCCCTTGAGGATTGCCTGGGGGATCTCGCCGCCCAGGCAGGCGGTGGCCACGATCAGGCCCTCGCGGTGCTGCTCCAGGGTGGCCTTATCAATGCAGGCGCGCGAAAAGATGCCACGGCCGCGCATGCCGCGCAGGTGGCTGATGCTGGTGAGCTTGACCAGGTTGCGGTAGCCGGTGGCGTTCTTGGCCAGCACCACCAGGTGGTAGCGCCGCTCCTTCTTCGGCTGGGGATCGTCGATCGAGCCGTTCACCACATACATCTCGTTGCCGATGATCGGCTTGATGCCGGCGGCCTTGCAGAGCTTGAGCAGCTCAATGGCGCCATACATCACACCGTGGTCGGTGAGGGCTAGGGCCGGCATGCCCAGCTCCACGGCCCGCTCCACCATCTGGGGCAACTGGGAAGCCCCATCGAGGAGGCTGTAGTCGCTGTGGTTGTGGAGCGGGACGAAGGCCAATGGCGGGATCCATGGTGATCCCACGCTAAGGCGCAGACCCAAGATTCAGGGCCCCAGGCGCCAAAAACAGGGGCTGGCACACCACATCTGGTGTCCGGCCCCCAAGCCGGCCGATGGGGAGTGTCCCTTAGGGCACCAGGGGCGCCGCGGGCCGGGATGCCATCACCTGGGCGGCCTGCTCGTAGTGGTGGGCCACCTGCAGGAGGCGGGGCTCCTGCAGCACCCCGGTGATCAACTGCAGGCCGATCGGCAGGCCCTGGCCATCGAAGCCGCAGGGCAGGCTGATCGCCGGCAGGCCGGCCATGTTGGCGGGAATGGTCAGCAGGTCGGCCAGGTACATGGCCAGGGGGTCCTCGGCGTGGGCGCCGAAGGCGAAGGCCGTGGTCGGCGAGGTGGGGGTGAGCAGCACATCCACGGCCTCAAAGGCCGCATCGAAATCGCGGCGGATCAGGGTGCGCACCTGCTGGGCCTTCTTGTAGTAAGCATCCACGTAGCCGGCCGACAGGGCATAGGTGCCGATCAGGATGCGCCGTTGCACCTCATCGCCGAACCCCTCAGCGCGGCTGCGGGCGGTCATCTGGGCCAGGCTGTCGCCGGCCGGATCGGCGCTTGGGGCGCGGTAGCCGTATTTGACGCCGTCGTAACGGGCCAGGTTGGCGGACGCCTCCGAAGGGGCGATCACGTAGTAGGTGGCGATGCCGTCGTTGAAGCGGGGGCAGCTGAGATCCACCAGCTCGCAGCCAAGGGCCTGGAGGGTTTCAGCGGCAGCCATCACAGCGGCGGCCACCTCCGGGGCCAGCCCGTCGGCGCCGAAGCACTCGCGCACGATCCCCACCCGCAGCCCCTTGATCGGCTGCTCCAGGGCGGCGCGGTAATCGGGCACCGGCGCCGTGAGGCAGGTGGCATCGCGGGGGTCAGCACCGGCGATCACCTGCAGGAGCTCGGCCGCATCGGCCACCGAGCTGGTGAAGGGCCCCACCTGGTCGAGGGAGCTGGCAAAGGCCACCAGGCCCCAGCGACTGACCCGGCCATAGGTGGGCTTGAGGCCGACCACACCGCAAAAGGAGGCGGGCTGGCGGATCGAGCCGCCCGTGTCGGAGCCCAGGGCCGCGATCGCTTCGCCGGCGGCCACGGCGGCGGCACTGCCGCCGGAGCTGCCCCCGGGCACCCGCTCCGGATTCCAGGGGTTATGGCTGGCCCCGAAGGCCGAGGTCTCGGTGGAGCTGCCCATGGCGAACTCGTCGAGGTTGGTCTTGCCGACCAGCACCGCGCCGGCGTTCCAGAGCCGCTCGGTGACGGTGGATTCGTAGGGGGGGACAAAGGTTTCCAGCATGCGGCTGGAGCAGGTGGTGCGCACCCCCTTGGTGCAGAGGTTGTCCTTGATCGCCAGGGGGATGCCCGCCAGGGGCGGCAAGGTCTCGCCGGCGGCCCGGGCCGCATCGATGCGATCGGCATCGGCGCGGGCCCGCTCTGCCGTCACCTCAAGAAAGGCATGGACGCTGGGCTCCACCGCCTCAATGCGGCGCAGGTGCTGGTCGGTGAGCTCCCGGGCGGACACCTCGCCGCTCCTGAGCTGGTCGCGCCACTGGGCGATCCCCATCAACCTTCCCTTCAGCACGCGCTGCCCCAGACGCTATCAGCCGGGCCAGGCCCGCTGGCGCAGCCCTTCCAGGGCCTCAGCACCGCACCGCCCAGGCCGCCGGGCCGGCCCGAACCTGGCTGGCGGAGCAGGCCCCGCGGCCAGGGGACGCCGATCGGCACAGCGGCTCAGCCTTGCCGACCGTCGATCGTGAGCGGTTCGCCGCGGCGGGCGCGCAACACCTGATGCTCCAGTGAACCGGGCGCCTCACTGCGCAGGTCATCGAGGAAGGGCTGCAGGGCCGCATCGAGCTCCTGGCGGCGCACAAAGGGACCAAACCAGTAGGTCATGTCGGGGTCGTGGGTTTCCACCCGAGCCCACCAGGCCATCCCAAGACCGTTGGCAAGACTCCGCAGGGGCCAGAGCAGCGGATTCATGGGATCGGTCCGTTGAACGCCCATTGTGGACAGGCAAGGGGACCCCAGTCCATCCATTGGCCCAAGCCAGGGGCTACGGGGCCGGCTGGACGGGGACGAGCGCCTGCACCCAGGCCTGACCCTGCCGCCCCCTGGGGAGAGGGGCGGGGCGGCACCCACAACCCACACCAGGGCCCTGGCCCGCTCCGGATCCGGCCTCCACCAGGATCGATGGGGCGGATCCGCACCAGCCGCCGCCGGCGACTCAGAGCCGGATGTCCTGCTCGAAACCGCCAGCCAGCTCCGGTTGGAGCCCCAGCACCAGCTCCGGGGGGGCCGGCTCCTGGCCTGGGCTGGACGACTCGGGGGCAGGAAGCGGATCGGCCGCGACCGGGGACTCCGGGGCGGCGCCGCTGCCAGGGGAGGGCGCGGCAGACGCGTCGCCGGGATCACCGCCCTGGGGCGCCTGGGGCGGGGGCAGGGCCGCTTCGGCGCCGGGGGCCGTCCCGCTGACGCTGTCCGTGGAGTCGGCCGGGGCAGCCCCGGGCTCGCCCTCGGGATCCGCGCCAGGGTTGGCCGCCAGGCTCGGGAGTTCCGGCCCGGGGGCCCCGGGCTCCAGCTCCGGCTCGGACGCGGCGGGCTCCCCGTCGCCACCCCCCTCCAATTCCGTGGCGCTGCCAATGGCGCTGTCAGTGGCACTGCCACCGCTGCCGGCTGCGATCCGGTCGCTCGCGATCGCCGCGTCCCCGCTCCCGGCCTCGGCGAGGTCGAACGCGACCTGGGCAACGGTGAGATCCACCTGGGCAACCGCGAGATCGACCTCGGCAATCGCCATCCCAGGCTCGGTTTCCGCCACGACCCGCCGGCTCGGGGTGGGCAGGTTGGGGCGCACGATCCGGGGGGCGGGCGAGGAGCCCGTGATCGTCTTCATCCAGCCCCGGCGCGCCACCTCATAGAGCAGCAGGGCCGTGGCCACGGAGGCATTGAGGCTGGGGGTGGCGCCGCGCAGGGGGATGCGGACCAGCTGGTCGCAGTGGCGCCGCGTCAGCATCGACAGGCCATTGCCCTCCGACCCCGTCACCACCACCAGGGGGCCATCCAGGTCGGCTTCGGCCAGGGTGACGCTGCCCTCCTCGGCCAGGCCCACCACCCGGTAGCCCTCCTGCTTGAGGGTGTCGAGCGAGCGGTTGAGGTTCACCACCCGGGCCACGGGCAGGTGTTCCAGGGCACCGGCGGCCACCTTGGCCACCGAGCCGGTGAGGCCGGCGCTGCGCCGCTGGGGCAGCACCAGGCCATGGGCGCCGAGGGCCTCGGCGCTGCGCACGATCGCCCCCAGGTTGTGGGGATCGGTGAGGCCATCAACGGCCATCAGCAGGGGCGGTTCGCCAATCTCGCGGCAACCGCTGATCAGGCTGTCTAAGTCGAGGGTTTCGGCCGCCGCAGCCTGCAGGGCGATGCCCTGATGCACGGCGCCGCCAGTGAGCTGGCCCAACCGGGCCCAGGTGACCTCCTCCACCAGCACCCCGCCCGCTTTGGCTTCGCGCAGCAATTGCAGGAACTTGGGGGTGAAGCGCATCTCGGCGGTGCACCAGATGCGGTGGATCGGCCGGCCGCTCTCCAGGGCCGCCAGGGCCGGATGGCGGCCCCAGATCATGTCGTCGGCGGGGGAGCTGCCAAAGGTTTCGGCCTCACCGCTGGCGGCATCCACCAGCACGGGCCGGTCGGAGCGGACCTGCGGGAAGGGGGGACGCCCGGGAGCGGCGCCGCCAAAGGCCGGCCGGCCGAAGGAGGGGCGGCCATAGGAACCCCGGCTGGCGCCGGCCCCAGCAAAACGGCGGCCTTCCGGGCGCGAGGAGCTGATGCGGCCGCCAGCGCCCCCTTCAGCCGCGCCGAAGGGGGCGCTGGGGCGCTCGCGCCGGCCAGGGCCATCGGGCCGACCCGCGAACGGGCGGCCGGGGAAGGGGCGCCGGGCGCCTGGGCGGCCTTCGCCCATGGCGCCACGGCCATCGAAGCGACGGGCCGCAGGGCGGACGTCAGCGCCCCCCCCCTCGCCGGAACGGCCCTCGGGCCGGCCGTCGTCGAAGCGGGGGCTGTCAAAGCGGGGCTTATCGAAACGGGGCTTGTCAGCGCGGGGGCCATCGAGCCGGGGTCGGCCGGGCCGGACCATGCCGGGGCGGGCGCCACTGGGGCGCGGCCCCCCGGCCCGGCCCCCGGCGAAGCGGGGCCCCTCCGGGCGTCCGCCCTCAGGCTGGCCCCCGGCAAAGCGGGGACGGTCGGGCCGCTCGGAGCGGAAGCGATCGGGGCGGGGCTGGCCCCCAGCCGGACGACCGGCAGCGGCCCGGTCAAAGCGGGGCCGCTCCGAACCGCCGGAACGCTCGGGCCTGGGGCCCCGTTCGGGCCGGGATCCCCGCTCCGGCCTGGCCCCCCGCTCCGGCGGCCCCTCGGCGCGCCATTCGGGGCGGGGACCGAAGGAGCGCCCACCCCCGCCGGAGAACCGGGATGCGCCAAAGGAGGGCTTGCCGGGCCGGGCCGGGCGGCCGCTGCCGCCCGAGCGGGCGCCGCCCCCGGCCCCAGGGCCGGAGCCCGAGCCGGTGCCCTGTCCCTCGTCCCGGCGGCGATCAAAACGGGGGCTCATGGCAATCAGGCAAGGGGGTATCGGGCGTTCTCCTCCAGTTGATCCAGCAGCTCGGCAAGCCGCGTCGGATTCTGCAAAAAGAGCCAGCCCACCATTGTCTCAAATCCCGTCGCCCGGCCATAGACCCCGGCCTCGCCGGCCCGGGGTCCGCGGCCGGCCTTGTTGCGGCCGCGGCGCACCCAGGCGAGTTCGGCCGGGCTGAGCAGCGGCTCCAATCGCTCGAGGGCCTGGGCCTGGGCATCGGCACGAACCGCTGCCACCACGGCCCGGTGCAGGTCGGCGCTGCGGCCCGGGCGCCTGCATTGGCGCAGGCGTTGATGCAATTCCCAGACCGCATCCCCCAACCAGGCCAGCTGCAGGGGACCCAGGTCGGGGTCGGTAGGGGCGTGTGGCAACCCTGACAGACCCGCCAGCCAGGCGGCGGTGGACGGGGCCGGCGCCAGGCCCCCGGATGGCTCGGCAGGTCCTACGGGGACAGGCCCAGGCTGGGAGACGTCCTGGCAGCAGCTCTGCCGGCCAGGGGAGACCCGCCCCCCAGCCCCTGGATCAGGCACGGTCCTGGTCAAGCTCGGGCGGCCTGGGGTTTCGACGGCAGGGCTGGCTGCACCGGCACCAAGGTCGCCGGGAAGGTCGCTGGGGTTAACAGGCCCAGGAGCGGCAGCGTTGGCCCGCGCCGATTCGGTTCCGTCGGAGCCAGGGCCTGCGCTAGGGGGCTCGGCCCCGGCCAGGGAACCGGCGCCGGGCGCACCCGGTTCAGGCGCTGAGGGCACCGAGGGCGGTTTCGAGATCGGGTTGGAGATGCAGGAACGCCTCGAGACGGACCAGCTTCACGGTCTGAACGACCCGGGCATTGCCCACCACCAGGAACTGGATGCCGGCGTCCTGACAGTGCTTGGCCAGCTGCACCAACACCCCCAGCCCGGAGGAATCAATGAAATCAATCCGGCTCAGGTCGATCACCACCGGCAGGCGGCTGCTGCCGCGCTGCTCAGTGATGAACGTCAGAAAATGCTTGTCGGAATAGGCATCCAACTGGCCTGTGAAGCGGAAGAGCAGGCACCCAGACTGCTGCTCGTAGCCGCCCCGCAGGGATACGGTCAATCGCTGCAGATCGATGATCGGTCCGGCCCCCAAAAAGGCGTAAGCGCTCGAAGTGTAGGCAGTGATCTCCAAAGCGGGGAGCTCGCAACAAAAGTGCTGCCGCCCCCCGGGCCCAGCCCCCGCCAAGGCCCCCGAACCCGGTCCAGCAAGCCCCGAAGCCCCTCCAGCGGCCGCTGGCCCCAGGGCACTCCTGCTGACGCCGGGCCGGACCCTGGGGCCCAAGCCAGGCCCGGCCCCTGAGCGGCTGCCGGCAGGCCAGCGGGCCTGATTCAGGCGCGGCGCTGCTGCATGAAGGCCACAAAGCGGCCGAAGTGGTGGTCGGCGTCGTGGGGACCGGGGCTGGCTTCCGGGTGGTACTGCACGCCGAACAGGGGCTGGTGGCGATGGGCCAGGGCTGCCACGGTGCGGTCGTTGAGGTTGAGGTGGGTCACCTCCACCAGATCGGCAGGCAGGGAGGCGGCATCGAGGGCAAAGCCGTGGTTCTGGCTGGTGATCTCCACCACGCCGGTGCTGCCGCAGGGATGGTTGAGGCCCCGGTGGCCGTAGCCGAGCTTGTAGGTCTGGCCGCCCAGGGCCAGGCCCAGGATCTGGTGGCCCAGACAGATACCGAACACCGGCAGGTTCACCTGCTCCACCAGGCCGCGGGCCAGGGCAACCCCGCTGCTCACCGCCGCCGGATCACCGGGGCCGTTGGAGAGGAACACCCCCTCTGGCCCCTGGGCCAGCACCTCCTCCAGGCTGGCCGTGGCCGGTAGCACGGTGACGCTGCAGCCATGGGCCACCAGCCGCTCGAGGATGGCCCGCTTGATGCCGAAATCGATCGCTACCACCTGGTAGGGGCGTTCGGGGCTGGGCTGGCGGCGCTGATCGAACTGGGCGGGGCAAAGGCTCTGCCAGGGGTAGGGCTCGGCCGTGGTCACCGTTGCCGCCAGGTTGAGACCCGCCATCGAGGGGGCGGAACGCACCCGCTCGAGCAGCTGCTGGGGCGAACTGCCATCGCTGGCAATCGCCCCGTTCATGGCGCCCGCCTCCCGCAAGTGCCGCACCAGGGCGCGGGTGTCAATACCGGCGATGCCCACCACCCCATGCTGTTCGAGCCAGGCGGGCAGGCTCTGCTCGGCCCGCCAACTGCTGGCCAGGGGCGCCAGCTGGCGGGCAATCACGCCGCGGGCATGGGGGCGATCGGCCTCCTGGTCCTGGGAGTTGACGCCCGTGTTGCCCAGTTCCGGATAGGTGAAGGTGACCAGCTGGCCGGCGTAGCTCGGGTCGGTGATGACTTCCTGGTAACCGGTCATGCCGGTGTTGAACACCACTTCGCCGATGGCGCAGCCGCGGGCGCCAAAGGCCTCACCCCGCAGCACCAGGCCATCGGCCAGCACCAACAGGGCCGGCTCCGGCCCGCCCTGGGGGGGCTGGCCTTGGGGGGAGGGCGCCACTTCGATCGACACGTCCATGGCCTTGATCATCCCCCAGCGGCGGCCGGGCCAGGCGGCTCAGCCAGGGCTGGCAAGGGCTTGGCGCAGGGCCTGCAGCCGCTGCCAGGGTTGGCCCGCCGCCAGGGCGCTGCGGGCCTGGGCCACCCCATCGGCGAGCCGATCGGTACGGCCTGCGGCCCAGAGCACCAGGGCCGTGTTGAGGATCACCACATCCCGCTGGGCATCCGTGCCCTCGCCCTGGAGCACGGCCTCCAGGATCGCCTGGTTGGTGGCGGTGTCGCCGCCCCGCAGGGCCTCCAGGGGCGCCGCATCCAGGCCCAGGGCCTGGGGATCGAGCCGCTCGCTGCGCAGGGCGCCGTTCTCCAGCAGCCGCAGCTCGCTCGGGCCCGACAGGGTGGCCTCATCGAGGCCACCGTGGCCATGGACCACCACAGCCCGGGTCTGACCCAGCCGGGCCAGGGCCTCGGCCATCGGATCGAGCAGGTCGGGGCGGGCCACTCCCAGCACCTGGGCATCGGGCCGCAGCGGGTTGACCAGGGGCCCCAGCAGGTTGAACACCGTGCGCACCCCCAGGCTGCGGCGCAGGGGCACCAGCCCCACCAGGGCCCGGTGCCAGCCCGGTGCGAACAGGAAGGTCACCCCGGCGACGTCGAGGGCGGCCAGCACCTGGGGCTGGGGGGCCGCCAGGTTGAGTCCCAGGGCCTCCAGCACATCGGCGGAACCGACCCGGCCACTGGCGCTGCGGTTGCCGTGCTTGGCCACCGTGGCCCCGCAGGCCGCTGCCGTGAAGGCCACGGCGGTGGAAATGTTGAAGCTGTCCACGCCGGAGCCGCCGGTGCCACAGGTATCCACCAGCAGCCGATCGGGCCGGCCGCTGGGCAGGGCACAGGCCTCCAGCAGCACGGCCGCCATCGCCGCCAGCTCCTCGCCACTGGCGCCCTTGAGCCGCAGGGCCGTGAGCAGGGCGCCGGTCTGGACCGGCTCGATCGTTTCGGCCAGCCAGCCCTGCATCAACCGGGCGGCCTGGGGGGCAGAGAGGGCTTCTCCAGCCAGCAACTGCTCCAACAGGGGCGTCCAATCGGCTGGCTGGGTCACGGCAAGGGCTGGGCAGCAGGGGGTTCCCAAAAAAAAGCCCGGGTGCAAGACACGCCGGGCCGGGTAATGGGGACCCTCCCACTATCACCCCGAATGGGCCGATCTGAACATTGCGGAGACCCCAGCCAAGGCCCCACCAGGGCCCCGGCTAAGGCCCCGGCTGGGGCCAGGCCAGGTCCCGCAGCACCGGCCAGCCCTCAGGGACCGTCCTGATCCGCCGTATCGAAGCCCGAGCCCACGGCGTCGGCGACCGGTTGGGCCCCCGGCCGGTAGCCCCCGGCCCAGATCGCCCGGGTGCGCTCATGCAACTGGTCGCGGCTCAGGCTCCAGAGGCGCAGGGTCTTGGCCAGGTCGTCGCGCAGGTCCCCGGCCCCCGGGAAGCCCTCGTAACGCATCAGCAAGCGGGCCAGGTCCACCAGATGGCCATCGGCGGGCACCTGCACGGCCAGGAGCTGGTCCACCAGGTCCCGGTCCTTGGCATAAAGAGGATGGGCCTGCTGCAGCTCGGCCATGGCGACATCGGGCAAACGCCTGGGCCCCAGCTTGCCCCAGCCCCCCTGGCCCCAGGCCCTGTCCGCCGGGGCCCCTGCACCCGTCCCGGCGACCTTGGGCGGGCCGGCTCCGCCGGAAGGCGGCCGCTGCCGGGTCGCCGGCCTGCACCGGGGCTCCGTAGGTTGGCGGCACCTTGCCTGAGCCCATGGCAGCCCTGCGCTTCGGCCTGATCCAGCGCTACCTCCGGCCCCACCGCCGCCAGGTGGCCTACGGGGTGGCAGCGCTGGTGGTGGTGAACCTGCTCAGCGTCAGCATCCCCCTGCTGGTGCGCGGGGTGATCAACGACCTCCACGGCGGTTTCGCCGAGGTGGATGTGCTGCGCAAGGCCGCCCTGATCGTGGCCCTGGCCACGGCGATGGCGGCGATGCGGCTGCTGTCGCGCACCCTGGTGTTCGGGGTGGGCCGCCAGGTGGAGGCCAGCCTCAAGCAGCAGATCTTCGACCACATGCTGCGCCAGGAGCCCGGCTGGATCCAAAGCACCGGCAGCGGTGAGGTGATCAGTCGGGCCACCAGCGATGTGGAGAACGTGCGACGGCTGATGGGCTTTGCGGTGCTCAGCCTCACCAACACTGCCCTGGCCTATGCCCTCACCCTGCCGGCCATGCTCGGCATCAACGGCTGGCTCACCGTGGCGGCCCTGGGGCTCTACCCCGTGATGCTGATGACGGTGCGCCTGTTCGGCGGCCGCATGATGGGCCAGCAGCGGCGCCAGCAGGAATCGCTGGCCCAGCTCAGCGACCTGATCCAGGAGGACCTCTCGGGCATCAGCGCCATCAAGATCTATGGCCAGGAGCAGACCGAACGCCAGGCCTTCGCCGCGCGCAACCGCAGCTACCGCAACGACGCCCTCAACCTGGCCCGCACCCGCAGCACCCTGTTCCCCCTGCTGGAGGGCATCTCCTCGGTGAGCCTGGTGTTGCTGCTGGCCCTCGGCAGCGGTGAACTCGAAAGCGGCCGCCTCAGCATCGGCGACCTGGTCGCCCTGATCCTCTACGTGGAGCGCCTGGTCTTCCCGACCGCCCTGCTGGGCTTCACCCTCAACACCTTCCAGACCGGCCAGGTGAGCCTGGAGCGGGTCGAAGACCTGCTCTCCCGCGAACCCCAGATCCAATCGCCGGCCCAGCCGGCCCCCCGTCCCAGCGGCGGCAGGCCCGGCCTGGTGGTGGCCGACCACCTGAGCGTGCGCTACGGCGGCGCCAGCCGCGAGGCCCTGCGCGATGTGAGTTTCCGGCTGGAACCGGGGGAACTGGTGGCGGTGGTGGGTCCGGTGGGCTGCGGCAAAACCACCCTGGCCCGGGCCCTGGGCCGGATGGTGGAGGTGCCCCCGGGCCAGCTCAGCGTGGGCGGCAGCGATGTCACCGCGCTAAGCCTCGATGAGCTGCGCCAGCTGGTGGCCCTGGTGCCCCAGGAGGGCTATCTGTTCACGGCCAGCCTCGCCGACAACCTGCGCTACGGCGACCCCCAGGCCGGCCAGGAGCGGGTGGAATCCGCCGCCCAGCAGGCGCGCCTGGCCGGAGACATCAAGGGATTTCCCGAGGGCTACGCCACCCTGGTGGGCGAACGGGGCATCACCCTGAGCGGGGGCCAGCGCCAACGGGCCGCCCTAGGCCGGGCCCTGCTCGTGGACGCGCCGATTCTGGTGCTCGATGACGCCCTCGCCAGCGTGGACAACAACACGGCGGCCGAGATTCTGCGCTCGATCCGCGCCCAGCAGGGGCGCACGATCCTGATGATCAGCCACCAGCTCTCGGCCGCCGCCGCCTGTGACCGGATCCTGGTGCTCGACGACGGCCAGCTGGTGGCCCAGGGCCACCACGACGAGCTGGTCAACCGGCCGGGCACCTACCGGCGGCTGTGGGAACGGCAGCAGGCCGAACAGCAACTGGAGGCGGTCTAACGGCCGGCCAGGGCCCACTGCCAGGCCCTGCTTGCCTGGGATAGGGTCCGCCGTGGCGGCCCACCGACCGGAACGCCAGGAAGGGGGAGCCCCCCAGTTGCGGCCCAGTTTCAAGTGTTGTTGAGCGGCCGGATCGCCGTGGCCAGAACTCGCTTAGCTACAGCCAGTTGCTGGCCAGGCCGAATGGGGAGCGAGAAGGGTTACACACTCCGCTGCACGCTCACTTTTGGGGACATCTACGCCCAGATCCTGATCTGGATCCTGGTGATCATGGCCAGCCTGGCGGCCGGTCTTGCCCTGATGGGAGCCACCAAACCGGTGCTGGCCCTGGTGGGGGTCGGACTGATTCTGGTGCTGTCCCTTCCCTTCCTGCTCTTTGCCTTCACCACCACCCTGCTGAACCACATCGCCCTCGATCCGGCCAACTGAGCCCAGGCCAGCTGGGCCCTGTCCAGCGGAGCCAAGGCCAACGGAGCCAAAGCCAACAGAGAGCAGGCCAGGCAGGCCTAGGACAACCGAGTTCAGGCCAGCGGGGTTGCACCAAGGAGGGCCCCGCCAGCCCCCCGGTCACGCCCCGGGGCCGATTCCCCTCCACCCCAAGGGGTCGCCCCAAACGCAATGGCTGGCTCCGGGATCGCTCAGGCCGGCCCCCGACGGATCGGAGCCCCGTCCAGGCACGGCTCCAGCCCTGGGCCCTGCAACGGCGCCGAATCCCCCCTCCCTAGCCTGGTCCGAGCTGCATCGTCCTCGGCGTGTTCGGACTCTTCAGCGGCCAGGCCGCCCACAAAGCCAGCCTGGTTGCCCCGGAGGCAGCCCTGCCCGGGCGGCCCACCCCCATGGCCACGGCCGAGCGTCACGTGGTGCTGGGCACAGCCCTCAAGGCCCCCCTGAGCACCTCCCAGCAGGAGGCCCTGTTTGGCTGCGGCTGCTTCTGGGGGGCGGAAAAGGGCTTCTGGCGCCTGCCAGGGGTGGTGACCACGGCCGTGGGCTACGCGGGCGGTTACACCCCCAACCCCAGCTACGAGGAGGTCTGCAGCGGCCGCACCGGCCACACCGAAGTGGTGCGGGTGGTGTGGGATCGCAATGCCATCGATTTCAGCGACCTGCTCAAGCTCTTCTGGGAATGCCACGACCCCACCCAGGGCATGGGCCAGGGCAACGATCGCGGCAGCCAATACCGCTCCGCCATCTACGTCGATGAGGCGGACCTGCTTGCGCTGGCCCAGGCCAGCCGCGACAAGTACCAATCCCAACTGCAAGGGGCTGGCCTGGCAACGATCACCACCGAAATCGCCAGCGGCAAACCCTTTTATTTTGCCGAAACCCACCACCAGCAATACCTGGCCCGGCCCGGCGCCCGGCCCTACTGCTCCGCCCAGCCCAGTGGCCTGAGCCTGGGGGACTTCAGCGGGGCCGCCTACAAGCTTCCCGCCCAGGTCTGGCAGCACTACGACTGGAGCATCAGCCACTGCATCCTGCGCGGAGACAACCGTCCGATCACCCTCACGGGAGCCTCCTGACCGGATCCGACAGACTGCAGATCCCTGATTGGCGCCCAGCCATGACTCCCCTCTCCGATCGGGTCGTGCTCCTGGCCATTGCCTGCACCCTGGGCCTGGTGGCGGCCCTGGTGTTTTGGTTCGTGCGGCTCCATCCCGCCCAGGAGGTGCCCCTGCTCTGGCGGGACTCCCCGGCCCTGCAGCAGCGCCCCCAGATCAAAACCTGAACCTGGTTGGCTCCCTCAGTTTTGCTGGACAATGCAGCAGCGCCTGGCGCAGGGCCCCACCCGTCCCTCCCCCTCCCACGCCCCTTGGATCCAACCCTGAGCCCGCCTGAGCAGCCCCTGCCCCCCCGCCAGCTCCATCCCCTGCCCAAGGGGTTGGTCGAGCTCTACGGGCTGCTGGCGGTGTTGTTCGTGCTGGTGCCGGAATGGATGGCTGGGGGCGCCCTGGTGGGCTTCAAGGAGGGGCGCGATGGCAGTCAGCTACCGGTCACGACAGCAGCCTGGCGGCGGGTGCCCGAGCTGCGCCTGGCGGCCATGGGCCTGGCCGAGCTGAGGCTGCTGGCCAAGGAGCTGCGCATCCAGGGCTACGCCAGCCTGCGCCGCGACCGACTGACCCTGCGGCTGCTGCAGCGGCTGCAATGGCTGCAGAGCCTGCCGGCCTGGCTGCGCCGGGGCTAGGTCCTGTCCGGACCGGATCCAGCGCCAAACCCGGACCAGCGCCGCGGTTTGACGCTGTGATAACTTCGTTTTGCCGGGGCGTAGCGCAGCTTGGTAGCGCACCACTTTGGGGTAGTGGGGGTCGCAGGTTCAAATCCTGTCGCTCCGATTTTGTAACAACGGCAAATCCCGATTCCAAGCCACTTCCCTTCGGAAGTGGCTTTTTTATTGGCATGAATTGGCGCGCCAAATGTGGTTGATGGGCGCAACACGCTGGAGCCAGCTTGGCAACAAACGAATCCTTGGCAAACCCTCACAAGGCCCCCTTCAGGCTGCAACCATCGTCAGGGGCTCACCCCGCGGCCCCAAGTCAGGGTTTCGCATGGCGCCAGGGGCAGGCCTGAGCAAGCCCCGAAAAGCCAGGGGATCCATGGGCGGCGGCGCCGCAGAGGCGGCCTGGTCCAGGCACCTTCAGACATCCTCTCCGTAGCCCAAGAAGCGCCGCAGGGTGGCTCCCATCTGGGCCAGCAGGCTGTCTTCCAGGTCACGGGTCTGCACGGCCGTGAAGGCCTTGAGACTGGCTTCCCGTTTGGCAATCAATTCGACAATGCCTTCGAGCGCCTTTTCATTGTGGACAAAAATCTGCTGGATGGAAGGCTGGGAAATTTTCAAGACAGACACGGACGTCTGGGCCACCACGCTGGCACTGCGGGGGCTATCGGTGAAGGCAGACATCTCACCAAACAGGGCCCCTTTCGACAGGGTGGCCACCTGACGGAGGTGCCCCTCCTCCTGGTCGCCGGCAACCATCACAGCGCATTCACCGTCAAGCAGCACATACATGGAGCGATCGGATTCCTGTTTGTCAATAATGTATTCGCCAACGCCATAGAGAATCACCCGCTCGGAGTGGGCCAGACACTTCAATTCCTGATCGCAGAGGGGCGCCAATAGGGCCAGGGAGCGCAGGGCCGTGAAACACTCCTGGCGCTGGGCCTCCAGGTCGGCCTCGGCCAGGCGCCGCTCGGCAGTGATAGGGCGCAGATCCACAATGGGGAACGGGATCGAGAAGCCCCGCCGCTGCACCGCGTACCAGATGCGCGAGCGAACATCGGTGAGCACCCGGTGGCGCTTGCAATAATCACGAATATAGAAATACACCTCATAGTCAATCGAAGATGCATTGAAGGTTTTGAGCACCACATCGATGGGCCGGCTCAGCAGCACATTGGCGTGGGAATGAACGGCCTCAACAAGCAATTCCCGGGCAAGCTCAGGCCGCATTTCATAGGGCAAGCCCACAGCCGCCATCAGGCGAAAGGCAGGAGCAGCCTTGGAATGGTTAATGATAACGGATTGGTCAATCTTTGAGTTGGCAACAACAATTGAGCGATCGGCAAGATCATCCAGCAGGGTGGTATTACTCCAGGAAATCGAAGTTACCTGACCAAGCATCCCCTCAAATTCAATCCAATCGCCCACCACAAATTGCTTTTCCAGTTGAATCGACAAGCCGGAAGCAAGATTCTGGAGCTGGCTGCTGGTTCCAGGTCCAATCACGAAGGCCAACACCGATGCGCCAGCAGCCGTGCCCCAACCGCTGATGGATCCACTGCGATAGAGCGCGTAGCCAATGATCACAGTGCAGCCCGAAAGGAATAACAGCTCTCGAAATATCTTTGGCGGCGTGTTGCGAGCCCCGCCAAGCGAATGCATCAACAGCCAGCTATAGTCAATAATGAGATCCAGTAGCAACAAAGAAATGGCGACATTATTGACGATTCGGATCCAGCCGGCGAAATCAGCATTCAAATGAAAATAAGAAACTTCAAACAACTGGGTGATGCGAGCGATCAGCAACCATCGCAAGATGCGCATGCTCGGTAGCCAACGCAGACGCGGATCTTGCGCCTGGGCCTTGGCTTTGCCAAGCGGAAAAGTAAGCAGCAAAAGCAGAAATAAAGGAATAATTCGAAGGGCAATCATTGGCACACTGATTTTCCCTATAATAGCGGCATACCGTGTCGCAGGGAATCACAGCATGTTGCCAGCCATTCAACCGGCAACGACAAGCGAACGGGGCAGCGACTTAGCCGCCCTGCTGCGTTACGGCGCCCGCGACCATGGTCAGTGCATCACCCTCAACGACGGCGAGGACCTCGTGCAGGAGGGTGAAATCAGTGACCGGATCTATGTCTTGGAGGAGGGCGAAATCATTGTCTCAATTAAAAATCAATCCGGAGACAGCACCACCGTTGCCACCCTCAAGCCAGGCGCCGTGATTGGTGAGATGACCCTGCTTGGTGAAACACGCCGTTCGGCGACCTGTTCTGCCAAAGGTAATAACGTTCAACTGATCGGCCTGGACAATGATCAGGCGCTCAAGCTCATTGATAACGACAGCAAGGCCAGAAACGCCCTGGTGCAAGAGCTGACAAAACGCTCAAGATCAATGCTGCAATATATCAATGAATTCAGCTACCTGACCCGCCTGATCAGCGCCGGTGATCTTGCCAGCGTTCAATCGCAAATCAACATTGACAAACCGGGCGACGATGCCACGGTAAAGGCTGCCCGCAAAGAATTTGCCACGATGCTGGCCAGGATCAAGGCCCGGGAAGCCGAATTGCAAGACAAAATCCAATTACTGACGATCGAAATTGACCACGCCCGCGCAGCCAAGGAGGTGAATAGTATTGAAAGCGATCCGATTTTCCAACAAATCAAAAGCCAATCAGGCAGCCTTCGGGACCGCCTGAGGGGCAATTGAGCCCAGACAAGCAATCCGGGTCAGTGGGCCAGGCTGCGCACGGTCAACGTGTCGACGCTGACAAAAATAACAACGCCGATTGCGAACCAGGCGAATGAAGAGGTTTCCGCAGAAGGCAACTCATTCTTAAAGACGTTGTAGAGGATAATGCCGGCCAGCACGCTCAGGCATCCAAGCAAGAGGGCCGTGGGCAAGATATTAAACAAGGTAAAGACAAGCGCCACCGTGAGCACACTGAACACCACAGGCGGCACCAGCCTGCGGAAATGCTTTTCATTCTCTTCAAACAAGCCGAAGACATTAAAGCCCAGATGCATCACAAAGGTCAACAGGTAAAGGAGCTTATCGGCAGGACCGTGCAGATGGCCAAGTTGATAGGGAAGGGTCAGCAGGATCAATGCGGCATAAACGGCAAACACCGCCGTCGACACCCGAAACCCCAGCAGCTTTTCCTCCTGGCGCGCTTTCACAAAACCCCACTCACCCATGGCTTGGGCACTTTTCTTGGCAAGCAACAGGCAATAATGCTGAATGCCCTTAAAGGCAATCAGGCCAAGGAGCGAGAGCTTATAGGCGTTGATCCAGCCAAACGTGACTTGACCATTAAAAACTTGATACTCAGGAATCAAAATAATCATCACATAAGCCACCGCCAATCCCGAAGAAAACGATCGCAACGCCGTTGGTAAATCCAAAAACTTGTTGGCAAGCTTGGATTCGTGTCGATCAATAAACTCTAGAATTGTTGGCGCAAATTGAGTTAAGAGCACCAAAATTGCAAACAAGGCCACCACGGCACTGATGGCCAGCCCGTCAACAGCAGGCTCAACCGGACTTGTGGCAGCGGCACTGGCGCTCAAAAACAGGTCAAAGAATTGCAACGTAGCCTTCATCTTGATTAATGAGCAGGAAAAGAAATAATGAGCAGGAGAAGCGATGGCAGGAGATCCGGGATCAAGCCGCGATCAGGGGCCGCAATTGGGACACCACATCCTTAAGTTGCAGCGTAAACGGATGGCTTGGTTCTTGCTGGCTGAACAGGCCGCTGCCGCCATAGCGCATGATGTCATCATTTTGCGCCAAAATTCCCAAACATGGCGCCTGATAGGTGGCTTCAATGGTTGACTTGAGAGTGTTCCAATCAAGGCTCGTCAATGCCTTGTTCATCAGCAGCCGCAGATCAGGCACTCCCAGCTTTCGCGCCACATCCACAGTCACGGCAGTTCCCTGATAATCCTGACGATCGGGACGCAAGATCATCAACAGCAGATCGGAAACGGTGATCGAGAACAGGGTCGTCTCATTAATGCCGGGGTGTGTATCAAGTAGCAGCACATCCAAACTCGCAGCCTTGATGAAACCCCTATAAATATCCACCATTTGGTCCATGGTATAACCTTCTTTGACGATCTTGGCAATGTCTGCCGGCTTGGGGCTCCCCGCTAGCAAGAAAATCTTGCCGAGGAATCCCGGCGCCACCGGCGTGACATCAATAAATGCCTTGGCAATGGCATAGTGCTGATCAATCACGCCATTAATAGTGACAGCCGGTTCATCTTGCCCAAATAAAATATGAATACCAGGCGAGGGCAAATCCGTATCGACCACCCCAACTCTCAGGCCCGCTAAGGCAAGCTCAGAGGCAATGTTAGCCGTCACATTGGACTTGCCTGTGCCCCCCCGATAACTGTGGGTGGCAATGATGTAAGGGCTCGCCATGCAGTCACAACTATTTTGAAATCCTATCTCACTGCATTACGGCGCCAATGTCAAGCGCCATTCAAGGCGCTCCAGGCAACGTCCGCAGCCATGCCATTGAGGGTGCGAAGGAATGGCGCCAACGGACTTCAAACCCATGGGCACAGCGGCGCCCTGGCAACCAAAGCGTTCAGTGGCTGTTTTCAGTGGCAGCTTTCAGTAGCTGCTTTCAGTAGCAACCCCAGCGTTCAGCGCCAACGGTCAGTGGCAAGCGTCCGTTGCGGCCATTGCGGGGCCCTTAAGACAAACGCAACAACCAAGCCTGCAGCCAACATGCGCTAAGCTTGAAGCAGAATCCGAGTAAATCATGATTGGGGTTGCTGGCCTCCCTCTCTTTATCCTGTTGCTATTTGGCCACTGCCTCGCTGATTATCCCCTACAAACAGACAAATTGGCCGTGGGCAAATGTCCCGGCTCTTCGGTTGCGGGCGTGCACTGGACCTATTGGCTGGCTGGCCATGCGGGCACCCATGCCTTTGTGGTAGCCCTGCTGACCAATAACATTTGGCTGGGTTGCGCTGAATTCATTTTTCACTGCATCATCGATACATGTAAGTGCAAAGGCTATTACAATCTGGCGGTGGATCAATGCCTGCATGCGGCCTGCAAGGCGCTCTGGGTCCTGCTCCTGGGTGCCGCCACAGCCCATTCTTAGTTTCCTTCGGCCTGCCGCCTGCCTGATCGAAGAGCCCGTTTTGAACGCCTATCCTTAGAACTAGAATCGAACAATTTCGCTTTAATGGCACGATCCCAACTCAGCATCCTTGCCACCCCGGAAATGGTGAAGCGCGTTAAGGATCGGGCTGCTGAACAAAGTCTCACCGTGACGGCCTACGTGTTGGGCCTGATCGGTGACGACCTCGATCAGACCACCAGGGGCCGGCGCGACGAGCTGGCCGAACGGGTTCATGCCCTGGAGCAGCGCCTCGGCCAACTCGAAGCCAGGCTGGCGCCCTGATCCGGCCCCCTATCGCCATGGCTCCGTAAACCGCGCTCAAACATCAAGAAATACGACGTTTTATCTGCATAACACCTGCATATCACCTACAACAGTGGGGTCCAGCGCTGCGGTCCGGCCGCCATCCGCTGATGCACGCCCCACAAGCCCCCACCCCCAACCCCCGGGAACTCCTGACCCGGACGCCGAAACGAATCTCGATCACGGTGGCCTGGGAAACCTGGCGCCGCCTGCAGGAACGCAGTGACATCGAAGGGCGAAGCATTTCCAATCTGGCCAGTTTTTTACTGGAACAGGGTCTCAATCCTTAGGCCCCCAACCACGAGGATCGCCAGAGCGCTTCCTTAGAGACCAGGCGTTCTCCACCGGTTCCCGGAAACTACCTCAACAGGCCAGCACTGCTTGAATCAGCGGTGCAGGCGCAACCCCTCCTGATCCAACCGAACTGACCGAACGAGGCTTGATCAAACGAGTCTTGATCCAACCCATCCGAATCCAACAGAAGCGGGTCCCCCACAGCGCCATCATTCGGGCTGGGGGTCTTGCGCAGGGATCGCAATCACCTGATCGCGGCCCTGTTGCTTGGCCTGATACATGGCGTGATCGGCCCGGGCGATGAGGGCCTCGACAGAATCCTCGGAACTGGCCAGGGTGACGCCCACACTGATTGAAACGGCGATCTGCTCCGGGCCAAAGGCGATCGGGATCTGAACGGCAGCTCGCATGGTTTCCGCAATCGCCATGGCCTTGGCCAGATCCGTTAAACCTGAGAGCACAACCAACATCTCATCACCACCGATTCGGGCCGCCCAGTCACGCTTGCGAATCGTTCGATGGATGCGTTCGGCAACCGTCTTGAGGACCCGATCACCGCCAGCATGGCCATGGCGATCATTAATGCTCTTGAACGCATCGATATCGATAAACAACACAGCCATGGACATTGGCCCCCGCCGGGCGTTGAGCACTCGGCAAAACCGCTCCAACATCTCGGAACGATTGACCAGGCCCGTGAGATCGTCGTAGCGGGCGCGGCGCTCCAGGGCCGCTTCACTGGCCACCTCCCGATCAACGGTGCGAAAGGAGGCGACGATGGCAGGGGCCAGGCCCGCATCGCTGGCCACAGAACTGGAGTGGGCTTCCACCCAATGGTGCTGGCCCGCCCGATCCCTCAGCCGCAAGCGGGTCACCCGGGAGGGCCCGAGCCCATCCTCCATGCAGCAATGCCGGGCCAGGGCGAGGTCCTCCGGATGGACGAATTGCTCCAGACGGTGGCCCATCCAGTGGCCCGGGCTCCAGCCCAGCATCCGATCAAGGACAGGCGAGATCCACTCGATCAGCCCACGCCGCAGCAACATCACCACATCGGAGGCATTTTCAGTCAGCAGGCGATGTTGCTGCTCGGAACTGGCCATGCGCTGGATCATCTGGTGGCGCTCCGTCACGTCGCGCCAGGTCAGGCTCAGGGCACCATGGACGCGGATGACACGCACCTCCAGATAGCCCTGCCCGGGCACCAGCCGGTCGGTGGGATCGGCCAGGTCATCCAGCAGCCGATAGCCCCCGTGGTCGGCCACATCCCGGAGCAGGGTCATCAAGGGCGAAGGATCCAGGCCCGGCAAAATCTTGGGCAACGAGGCACCCAGCACTTTTTCCCTGGTGCTGCGCAGCACATGCAGTGCCGTGCCGTTGGCATCGGCCAGACGAAAATCGATCGCCACCCCCAGGCCATCGCGCACCACATCCAGCAGCAGGTGGGGATCCAAGAGGGAATCCAAGGTGGTGCGCAATTGCAGGTGCTGGTCCTTGAGTTGGGCCTGCAGCTGCACCCATTCGGAGAGATCGATCACCTGCTTGAGCAACAGGCGCAGCCGACCGTTGCCATGGCGGATTGCCGCCACCGAAAGATCTCCCCAGACCACCACCCCATCGGGCCGCACAAACCGCTTGCGCAGGCGGTAGCTCTGCAGGCGACCCAGCCCCAGCTCCCGGGCCAGGGCCTCCTCGGCAGCCCGGTCGTCGGGATGGGTGAGCGCCTGCCAGGAGCTCGCCATCAGCTCCGGCTGGCTCCGCCCCAGGAACAAACAAAGGGCCGGATTGACCTGGTCGAAACACTCCGCCTCGGGGTCCCACAGGGCCATGCCGATCGGGGCGGTATCCATCGCCACCTGCCAAAGGGCTTGGTCCTGCGCATGGGCGTCCTGGACAGTCCGAAGATCCAGCAGAGCCTGGGCCTGGTGCCTGTCCAGCTCCATGTCCCTGGTGCCCGGGCCAAGCGGGGGCCCACTGGGCCCCGCCGCCGCCTGCCCAGGGCTGCCCGGGCCTGCCGCGGCCCCACCGCCTGGGCGCAGGGTGCCCACCAGAAGCGGGAACTCAGCACCGTGCTGGAGCTCGGCAGCGAAGCAAAGCCAGTCCAGGTGGGCTGGTTCGGCCCAGCGGCAACACCAGCGCTGCGGCCTGCCTGGGCCGGCGTTCACCAGATGCCCCAGCTGGGCCAACAGGGTGGCCTGATCCGCGTCGGCGCAGAGCGCCACCAGGTCCGCCACCGTGCCAGGCGGCTTGCCTTGCCGACCCAGCAGCTCCAGGGCATGGGCCGAAAAGGCAATCGATTGCGCGACCAGGGGTCGCTCCGGTGCCAGCCCAATCGTCCAGCAGCCCAAGCCCGCCAGCGGTTCAAGCCAGTGGGGCAGGCCGGCCAGCGGGGCGGGCCGGCCCAGGCCATCGCCTGAGAGGGGCCTACCCATGGCCAGCAGTCCTTCGCGTTGGCCCCAGGCCCCCTTGCCCTGGGGCCCCGCTGCCGGCCCAATCCAGGCAGCCAGCCCTGGCAACCGGCCCCTGGCCGCTGGTCCGCCAGGGACCATGGACCCCCCGCTGGCCAACCCGGCCCAAGGTTGCTTGCCAGAGCCGGGCAGGGCCCGGCCCCAAGGGAGCTGCCGCTGGGACCAGGGGCCCGGCCAAGCGGACGCTGGCATCGCTGCTGCCGAGGCGGCCCGGATGGCCACTGGATCGCGACTGACACCGCCGCCTCAGACCGACAGGGCAAGGGCCCGATGGAATCGGCCCTGCATCGCGGCTCCCCCGTCTACCCCAAGGGGTCAATTGCCAGGGGCAAGGTGGAGCCAATGGTGGGAAGGTAGGCCCGCCCAGCCTAGACAGGACGCCACCAATCCCCCTCTGCCCAGCCCGCCGCAGACCGGCCCGCTGACAGCAGCCTGGCGCGCCAGACGAGCCTGCCAACCTCCAGGGCAAGCCTGCCGGTTGATCGCTCTGGATGCCATCCATGAACGGGCCGAACGGCTGCCCCATCCTTTGACGGATCTTGAGCCAATCCCCCCGGATGGCCCCAAGAGGGTGATCACCCCACTGGACCCAGGGCTCGCCCCACACCTGGGTCCGATCCGCCGGATGGCGGGACGCTGGCCTCGTTCAGGCGGGTCCGCCGCCCCGTCCCTGCCTACACGCCCCTGGGCAAGCACCGGCGGGGCAGCCAGCGAAACAGGTCGATATTGGCGTAGGTGAGCAGCGCAATTGTTACGAGCACACCGGGGGCCTCCCAGAGCAGGTGCCAACTAGGATTGTGGTTGCTGATATATTCAAAGCCGAGAAAAACCACGATCACCAGGATACTTTTAGTCAAGGAGGTTCTAGCGATGAACCGCAGGGCATCCTTTTCGTCCGCAGGGGCAGCCACGCCCCTGAGATGGGCCAGATCAGAGGCGGCCTGCAGGAATAAAAACAAATAGGTCATGGCAATGACCGGGTATTCCAGGGCACGGGCATAATGCAGCTCAAGTGCGACCTGCGAACCCTCGATCGCGCCGGCAAAAATGAACTTCTGGCGCACCGTATTCACCACATAATGAAGCGATGGGATCAGGGTGCCAAGAAACAGGGTCCAGGAGGTGAGAATGGCCCGCAGATGCAGGCGTCCATCCACACCGATGATCACCCGATGGGACGACCAGATATCGTAAATAATTACAAAAACAGCGAAGTAGCCAACCATCAGGTTGAAAAATGAAAACCAAATATCAACCTTTATTCCCAGGACCGCATGCACAGCCGCATCCTTGGCGCTGTCAACCAGGCGATCCAAGATCGAAAGAATCTGGACTGGCAATTCAATTGTGAGCAGCGTCAGAATGATTGCATAGGTTCCATCTAAAATACCGCCCCAACTTTCCGGCTTGATCTTGCTGATCAGTCTTGCTGGCAACATTGATTTCAGTATTAATGGCCTAACAATAGCAGCCAGGCCGTAGTCAGGCGCGCTCGATTCACGCCCAAGCCACGTTTAGCCCTTTGGCCCTTGCCATCTGGACCCATCCAGCCCGCCCCGTGTCGCCACACCTGCCCAACCAATCCCTGCCGCGGCAGCGCCTGAGCGCCCACCAGCAAAGCGACCCTTTCACGCGTGTTCCGATTCACCGGGCTGGCCAGTCAAGCGCCATCAAACTGACCAACCAACCCATTCATCTTCTTTATCATCTGATTATTAATCATCTTACAGTTGATCATCTGATTCATTAATCATCCCATTATTGATCATCGCATTGATGGGGCAACTGGTTCACTAGTCAGCGCGATTGCGACGGGAGCCCGGCCAACGTTGCAATCAACGGCAACAGCTCAAGCCCACGATACCGCCAAGGCACCAGCCCAGGGGCCTTGCCAGGCCAAACCAAAATCAACCAAAAAATCGACCCAGGCCCACGCCCGGGTCTATCGATTTCGTTCAGATCTAGCCGCTCAGGCGTGATTCAGCAGCCTTGGACGAACGGATCGGGGTTCAGGCCGTCTCAATCGACTCAACCACGCCATCGCGCACCACAATGGCAACCTGCAACTTCTCAACCAGGTTGTCGCCGACCTGGATCTCGGTAAAGCTTTCCAGCTGACCCTGCTCCACGATCTGCTCCATCTCCAGTTCCCGCACCTGGCGCTGTTGCTCCAGCAAGGTGCGCTTCTGCTCTTCCAGTTCGGCCCGCTTGGCCGCCACCTGCTGCTGCACCGAGGCCACCTGCTCCTGGACGCGGGGATCGAGGGGATTGGCGCTCTGGCGGCGGATCTCATCAACCACCTGTTGACCTTCCTGCTCCAGCTGGGCCAGCTGGGCATCGCTCGTGGCGATGGCAGCGCTCAATTCCCGCTCGGCATCCTCCTTCCAACGGGGCGTGACCACAGCCCGCACCGTGATCGAGCGCTTGATCGAAAGGGAACCGTCGGCCATGGGAAAGAAAATCCAGCGCCCAACCTGTCAGTGAGGCGGCCTGGGGTCAACAGCCGGATCGCCGCACCACGCCCCGACCAGCCCCCGACGGGGAATCAGCGCCCGTAGATCGCCTCAATCGCAGCCTGGTCGCGGTCGCTGATGCGATCACGGCGCTGTTTGAGGGTCTGGGTGAGCAGGCCGTTGTCGATGCTGAAGGGCGCCACCAGGGCCACCCCGCCCAGGCGCTCGTCGGGCCGGGCCCCGGGCCGGGCCGCCAGGCGGCGGTTCAGGCGGCCGGTGAGGGCCTTGAGCAGGGCCACCTCGGCACGGGCCGCCTCGCCGCCGACCCCGGCCTGGGGCGGCGCCAGACCCTGCTCCTGGGCATAGGCCACCAGGGCCTCCAGCCGGGGCACGATCAGGGCCCCCAGGCTGCGGCGGTCCTGGCCCACCACCATCACCTGCTCCACGAGGGAACAGGCGGCCAGCTCCTCCTCCAGGGGCCCCGGCTCGATGTTCTCGCCACTGCTGAGCACGATCGTGTCCTTGGCCCGGCCGGTGAGCACCAGGGTGCCGTCGGCCAGCAGATGGCCCAGGTCACCCGTGTCGAACCAGCCCTCGGCATCGATCGCCTTGGCCGTGGCCTCGGGCTTGCGGTAATAGCCCACCATCACCTGGGGCCCCTTGGCCAGCACCCGGCCCCGCTGGCCCCAGCCCAGGGGGGTGCCCCGCTCCGCATCCACCACCTTGATGGCGGTGCCGGGCAGGGGGCGGCCGGAGCTGCCCCGGCGGTTGGACCAGGGGCGGCGGCAGGTGAGCACCGGGCTGGTTTCGGTGAGGCCGTAGCCCACCAGCAACTCGATGCCGATCGCCTCAAAGAACCCATCCACGTGGGGGGCCAGGGCCCCACCACCGCTGATCGCCGTCCCCAGGCAGCCTCCGGCCAGCTGCTGGCGCACCTTGGGCCAGAACAGGCCTGCGGCCAGGCGATGGGCCGGCCAGCTGGCCAAAGCCAGAAGCGCGCCGGCCAACCGGGCCAGGGGAGGCTCGGGCACCAGGCTCTGGTCCTGGGCCTGGCGCCAGTGGCTGCAATGGAAGCGGCTCAGGCCCAGGGCCGCCGTCAGCAAGCGCCGCCGGGCCAGGGGCATGGCCGCCAGGGCATCCTCAAAACCGGCCAGCAGGGCCTCCCACAGGCGCGGCACGCTGATCATGTAGTGGGGCCGCACCCGCTGCAGGTCGGCCTTGAAATGCTTGAGGGTGGTGTAGCTCTGGCGGCAGCCGCAGGCGAGCAGAAAGTATTCGGCGGTGCGCTCGTAGGCATGCCAGATCGGCAACACGCTGAGCACCCGATCGCCGGGGTTGGGCGCCACCGCAACACCGAGGGTCTGGAGCTGGTGCAGCAGGTTGGCGTGGCTGAGGGGCACGCCCTTGGGTTCGCCGGTGGTGCCGGAGGTGTAAAGCAGGGTGGCCAATCGCTCCGGCCCACCGGGGGCGGGCGGCGGCGGCGGCGCCGTAGCCCCCAGCTCCATGAAGGCATCCCACCCCAGACAGGGGATGGCCAGGTCCCCGGCGGCCGGACTGGCCCCCTCCAGCAGCACCACAACGTTCAGCCCCGCCAGTTCATGGAGGTGGGGCGTGAGCTTCTGCAGCAAGGCCGCCGATTCCACCACCAGGGCAGAGGCGCGGGAATCGCGCAGGATGTAAATCAGCTCCGCCAGGGGCGCGCCACTGCCGCGCACGGCATCGGCGGCGCCGGCGCGCATCAGCCCCTGGTCGGCCAGCAGCCAGCGGGGACCGTTTTCAGCGAACAGGGCCACCACATCCCCCGGCACCACGCCGAGGGCGGCGAAGCCGGCGGCGGCCCGGAGGATGGCGCCGTTCAACGCCTCGAAGCTGAGCTGCTCCGGCGGCTTGGCGTGGGGAGCGTCGAGGGCCAGGGCCCCAGCGTGGCGCTCCGCCAACAGGGGCCAGAGCTGCTCGAGGGCCGTCAGACCACTCCAATCGGCGCGGCGGGCCAGGGCCCGTTGGTCGGCGCGGTCGGCGCTCCAGTGGACTTCGGCCCGGACCCCCGGATCCACGCGAGCGGAGAAGTCAGTCACGGGGACAGCAAAGAGAGGAGCTAGGCCTATCACCCCAGCAGGCGTTCCGGGGGCCTGGGTGGACGGAGCTCCAGGCCAAAGCGCTGGCCAAAGGCAGCCAGCAAACGGGGCGCCAGGGCGGCGGGGCTGAGGCCGGGCAGCCAGTCCACCAACCTCCCGACGGGGCGATCGCCGATGCCGCAGGGCACGATCGGCCCGAATCCGGCCAGGTCACAGTCCACATTCAGGGCAAGCCCGTGCTGGCTGATCCAGCGGCGGGCCCCCACACCGATCGCCGCCAGCTTGCGCCCCTCCAGCCACACCCCCGTCAGCCCCGGCTGGCGCTGGCCCTCCAGGCCCAGGTCGGCCAGCAGGTCGATCACCACCGCCTCGAGCTGGCGCAGATAGAGATGCAGATCGGCCCCATGGCGCTGCAGATTCAGGACCGGGTACAGCACCAGCTGCCCCGGGGCGTGGTGGGTGACCTCACCGCCCCGGTCGATGCGGAACAGGGGGGCGGGCGGCAGGGCCGGATCGAAGCGCAAAAAGGCTTCTGTGGCGCCGCGCCCCAGGGTGTAACAGGGTTCGTGCTCCAGCAGCAGCACGGCATCGGGGCCGAGGGGATCGGCCAGCAGCCGGCCCTGGAGCTGCTGCTGCCAGGCCCAGGCGCGACCGAAGGGCACCGGCTCGGCCATTTGGAAACAGATTCCTTCGAGTTTGGGATCGCTCACCCACCGTTCCTAGCGTTGGCGTGTCCCCAACTCCTGGAGGCATTGGGATGAAGCTTCTGATTCACGGCCGCAATCTGGACGTCACACCGGCCATTCGTGACTACACCGAGGAGAAGTTGTCCCGGGCCCTCAACAACTTCAATGGCCTGGTGAAGGAGGCGGATGTGCACCTCTCGGTGGCCCGCAATCCGCGGGTGCCCCAACAAACCGCTGAGGTGACGGTCTTTGCCAACGGCACCGTGATCCGGGCCCAGGAACGCAGTGAAAACCTTTACGCCAGCATCGATCTGGTGGCCGGCAAACTGAGCCGCCAACTGCGCCGCCACAAGGAGCGCCACAGCGACCATCACCACAGCCCCGGCCATAACGCCAGCCAGACCGCCCATACCCCCGATGTGGTTGTGGATGCGCCGGTGGAGGGTTCCCTGCTGGAGGGCCGCACCGCTGAACTGCCCAACCGGGGCGTGCGCCGTAAATATTTCGCCATGCCGGCCATGTCCCTGGAAGACGCCATGCACCAGTTGGATGTGATCGACCACGACTTCTATGTGTTCCGCGATAGCCAGGACGGCAGCATCCAGGTGGTCTATCGGCGCAACCATGGAGGCTACGGGGTGATTCAACCGCGAGAATCATGATTCACCACCGCGCCCGGCCAGGCGCTCCACCTGCTTGCGCGACCTCCCCGACCTCGCCCCCCTGATCGACCACGCCCTGCTCGATCCGCACCAGGGATCCGAGGCGGTGCTGCGCTGCTGCGATGAGGCGCGCCACTTCGGCTTCGCCGGGGTCTGTCTGGCCTCCCGTTGGCTGCCGTTGGCCAGGGAGCGGCTGGGATCAGGGGCTAGCGGCCGCAGGGGCTCCAGCCAGCCCACCCGCCTGATCAGCGTGGTGGGCTTTCCCTTTGGCGCCATCCCCGCCGCCATCAAGCGGGCCGAGGCGGAATGGGCCGCCGCCGCCGGCGCCGACGAACTTGATGTGGTGCCCGATTTCGGCGCCCTGGCCGATGGCGATGCCAGCCGCTTCTGCGCCGACCTGGCCCCGATCGTGGAGCTGGGCCTGCCCGTGAAGGTGATCCTGGAGGTGGGCTGGCTCGCTCCAGCCGCCCTGGAGCTGGCCGTGGCGGCCGCCATCGATGTGGGCGTGGCCTTCCTGAAAACCGGCAGCGGCTTTGGTCCCCCCGTCACCGTGGCCCAGGTGAGCCAACTGCGCCAGCTGGCCCGGGGCCGGGCGGCCGTGAAGGCCTCCGGGGGGATCGCCAGCCTGGAGCAGGCCCTTGACCTGGTGGAGGCGGGGGCAAGCCGCCTGGGCACCAGCCGCGGCGTCGCCCTGATCCAGGCCGGTCGCAACTTCGGCCAGCGGCCCGACCCAGCGGCCCAGGCCCCAGACGGCGACCAGAGCAGCCCCCATGAGGACTAGGTCCCTGGCCGCGACATTGGCCGCGACATTGGGCGGGATGCAGGACCTGATGCAGGGCCGCATCCAGGCCGAGATGTTGGGCGCAAGTCAGGCCCGGACAGGGGTCAAGCCACGGGTCGCAACGGCCGCCTGGGCAGGGGCCGCAACGGTGCTGGCTCCTGGGCAGGGGGCCGGCCCAGCCCTGGCCCGAGTCCGCGCTGCCGCCATCCCCTCGGTTCGGAGCCAGGGCCTTGGGCGCTGAGCTGCGGCTGGAGGGCCTGTCGCTGAAATGCGGGCCCCTGGGGGAATCCGACCGGCTGCTGACCCTGCTCAGCAGCAGCGACGGCCTCAGCCGCCTGGCCGTGCCGGGGGCGCGCAAACCGAAAAGCCCCCTGGCCGCGGCCGTGCCCCTGGCCCTGCTGCGCCTCCAGGTGGGCGGCGGCACCGGCCTGCGGCGGGTGCGCCAGCTCACGGTGCTGCGCAACTTTGCCGCCCTGGCCGGCCGGCTGGAGACCCTGGCCGCGGCCCAGGGCCTGGCGGAGCTGACGATCCAACTGGTGCCCGTCGGTGAAGGCGTGCCCGGCCTGCTGGAGGACCTGTTGATGCAGCTGGGGCGCCTGGAGCTGGTGGTGCAGGAGCACCAGGACAGCCTGGAGGCCCTGGCCATTGCCGTGCAGGCCTGCGTGCACCTGCTCGCCCTCGGGGGCTACGGCCTGCCCCTGGCCCACTGCGCCCGCAGCGGCGAGCCCCTGGAGCCGCCGGTGGGGACCTGGGACTGGCGCTGCAGCCTGATCCCCAGCGAAGGGTTCGTGGTGGGGGCGATCCCGGGCGCCCAGCTGGTGCTGAACGCCTCGGAGCTCGCCCTGCTGCAACGGCTGCCGCGGCCAACCCTGCCCCGGCGCCGTGATGGCGGCCTGATGGGGCCGGAGCCCGTATGGCTGCGGCTACTGGCCCTGGTGGAGCTCTGGAGCCGGGAGCACCTGGGACGCAACCTGCGCTCCTGGAGCCTGCTGCGCCAGTGCTTCAACGCCAACACCCAAATCGGTGCGGACGTTGCGGCATCATCAGAAGCTCGCCACCGCGGACCCCCTTGAGCGGCACCATCGGTCCTTCCGGGCTCCAGGGGGTCATCGCCCTTCCCCAGTTCCGCCGGCTCTGGTTTGGCCAGATCCTGAGCCAGTTGGGAGACAAGTTCTACATCGTCTTGATGGTGTTTCTGATCGCCCAGTACTGGGTGACGGAAACCCCTCCCAGTGGCGGCGCCCTGGCCGAGGCCGCCGCCGCCATCAAGCTCGACATCGACAGCCGCGCCCAGCTGATCACGTTGCTCGCCACCGGGATCTACGTGGCCAACACGATCCCGGCCATGGCCCTCGGCCTGATCGCCGGGGTCTGGGCCGACCGCTGGCCGAAGCGCACTGTGATGGTGGCGTCCAACGGCCTGCGGGCCGCCATGGCCCTGCTGATTCCCTTCTGCCTGATCGATGGGCCGGTGTGGCTCGGCCTGAGCTGGGGCTACTGGGCCCTGCTGGTGATCACCTTCTGCGAGTCGGCCCTGGGCCAATTCTTCGCCCCCGCGGAACAGGCGGCGATCCCGCTCCTGGTTCCCGGCCCCCAACTGCTGGCGGCCAATTCCCTTTATCAGGCCACCAGCATGGGGGCCACGATCGTGGGCTTCGCCCTTGGCGATCCGATGCTGCGGCTGCTGGACCGGCTCCTGGCCAGCATCGGCATCCACGACGGCGAGGTGTTGCTGCTGCCCCTCTGCTACGGCCTGGCAGCCCTGGTGATCGGCACGATCCAGTTGGAGGAACAACCCCGGCCCGCCAGCCAAACCAGCATCTGGCGCGAGATCGGCGAGGGGTTGCAGGTGCTGCGCGACCGCCCCACGGTGCGACTGGCCATGGTCCAGCTGGTGCTGCTCTACAGCCTGCTGGCGGCCCTCTATGTGCTGGCGATCAGCCTGGCGGCGGCGATCAAGGGCCTGGGCCCGACCCAGTTCGGCATCCTGCTGGCCATGAGCGGCGTGGGTCTGGCCCTGGGGGCCGTGGCCGTGGCCCAGATGGGCCATCGCTTCAGCCGGCGGGTGCTGGCCTCCACGGGCCTCGGCACGATCGCCTGGAGTCTGGTGCTGCTCGGCCAGCTGCGCGGCAACCTGGTGGTGACCCTGATCCTCTGCGCCGTGCTGGGGGTGGGCTCGGCCCTGCTGGCGATTCCCGCCCAGACCACGATCCAGGAGGACACCCCCGAAAGCCAGCGGGGCAAGGTGTTCGGCCTGCAGAACAACCTGATCAACGTGGCCCTGAGCCTGCCCCTGGTGCTGGCCGGCACGGTGGTGAGCCGCTACGGCCTGCTACCCGTGCTCTGGGCCCTGGCCGCCCTGGCGGTGGCGGCGGCCCTGCTTGAGAAGCCCTGGGAGCGCTGCTAACGTCGCCGTTCGATTGAGCCTGCCGCCGCGTGGCCCACATTGCCTGGCTGGGCAAGAAATCCCCCTTCTGCGGCAACGTCACCTACGGGCTGAGCACGACGGAAGCCCTGCGCCAACGGGGCCATCGCATCAGCTTCATCCACTTCGACACCCCCCAGGGCCTGGCCCAGCGCCGCGACGACCTGGACGGCCCCCAGCGCCCGGCCCCAGCGCCGGCCGCCAGCAGCCGGCCCGCCGCCTGGAAGGCCGACGACCCGGAGGTCGCCCTGCCTTACCTGATGAAGTCCCAGGTGTACACGATCCCCTCACCGGGGGCCCAACGGGAGCTGCGCGAGTCCCTGGAGCGGCTCCAGCCCGATGTGGTGCACGCCAGCCTCACCCTTTCGCCCCTGGATTTCCGCCTGCCGGACCTCTGTCAGCAACTGGGGTTGCCCCTGGTGGCCACCTTCCACCCCGCCTTTGATGCCGGCCTGCGTAACCTCAGTGCCGGCACCCAGCAGCTCACCTACCAGCTTTACGCCCCCTCCCTGGCCAAGTTCGACCGGGTGATCGTGTTTTCCGAGCTCCAGGCCGACGTGCTCGCCCGGCTGGGGGTGAAGGAGTCGCGGCTGGCGGTGATCCCCAATGGCGTCGATCCCGCCTGCTGGAGCCCGGCCCCCCAGGACGACGCGACCCTGGCCCAGCTGCGCCAGACCTTTGCCGGCCGGCGTGTGTTCCTTTACATGGGCCGGGTCGCCACCGAAAAGAACGTGGAGGCCCTGCTCAAGGCCTGGCGGCTGGTGCGCCCGGCCGGCTGCCTGCTGGTGATCGTCGGCGATGGCCCGCTGCGGGCCTCCCTGCAGCAAACCGGCGGGGTGGAGCCCGATGTGCACTGGTGGGGCTACGAAGCCGACCTGGCCACCCGGGTGGCCCTGCTACGGGTGGCCGAGGTGTTCCTGTTGCCGTCGTTGGTGGAGGGCCTGTCCCTGGCCCTGCTGGAGGCCATGGCCAGCGGCACCGCCTGCGTGGCCACCGATGCCGGCGCCGATGGCGAGGTGCTTGAAGGGGGTGCGGGGATCGTGATCAGCACCCAGGGGGTCACCACCCAGCTGCGCACCCTGCTGCCGGTGCTGCGCGACCAACCGGTGCTGACGGCCGAACTGGGTCGCCGGGCCCGGGCCCGGGTGCTGGAGCGCTACACCCTCAGCCGCAACATCGATGCCCTGGAACGGCTCTACGCCGAGCTGGTACCCCAGGGCTCCCTGGTGGCCTGACACCGCCCCTGGCGTTCCAGGCCATGGGATGCCTGGCCCTTGGGTCCCTGGTTGGGATGGCAGGCCCTTGGGTGCTGTGGGAAGAGCTCTGAAGCCGCAGCTGCCGCCGCACCGGGTCCAGGGGCGGGCAGGGGTCAGGCCTGAGCCTCGAGAAGCTCCTGGCAACAGGCGGCAAAGGCGGCGGCCGGATCGGCGGCGGCACTGATGGGCCGGCCGATCACCAGCTGGCTGGCCCCGGCCGCCAGGGCCTGGGCCGGGGTCATCACCCGCTGCTGGTCACCCCGGGCGGCACCGGCCGGCCGGATCCCGGGCGTGACCAGGGCAAAGGGGACCGGATGGGCCGCCCGCAGGGCCGCCACCTCCAGGGGCGAGCAGACGCAGCCGCCGATGCCGGCGTCCGCGGCCAGCTGGGCCAGGCGTAAGACGTAATCGGGGATCGCTTCGCCAATCGCCAGCTCGCCGGCAAAGCGCAGGGGATCCCAACTGGTCAGCACCGTGACGGCCAGCAGGGTGGGGGCAGCCAGGCCGGCGGCCTGGCTGCCCGCCTCGGCCCCGGCCTGGGCAGCGGCGAGGGCCTCACTGCCGGCGCAGCCATGGACCGTGATCAACTCGGCGCCGAGGCGGGCGGCGCTGCGGCAGGCCCCGGCCATGGTGGCGGGGATGTCGTGGAACTTGAGATCGAGAAACACCCGCAGGCCCCGCTCACGCAGCTGGGCCACAACCGTGGGCCCGGCGGCACTGAACAGCTCCAGGCCCACCTTCACCCAGCGCAGCTCCGGGATCGCCGCGGCCAGGGCCAGGGCCGAAGCGCCATCAGGCCGGTCCAGGGCCAGGATCACCGCGTCGGCGGGGTGCCCCTGGGGCGGGGTAGGTCCTGCCGCGTCGCCGTTTGGGCGCCCAGCACCGGTGCTCCCAGATGCCAGGCCTGGGGCCGCCCCAGAACGACCAGCCGGGGGATGGCTCATGGCTGGGCCCCTGCCAGGGGAGCCCCCTGGCCCGCCGGCGCGGCGGCCACCAGGCGCCGGAAGGTCTTTTTGCCCAGCTGCAGCACCTTGCCGTCGAGCTCCCTGGCGCCGGCGAACTCCTGGTTGGGGTCAGCAAGCTTTTCGCCATCGAGCTTGACGCCGCCGCCCTGGATCTGGCGGCGCGCCTCGCTGCTGCTGGCGCAGATCCCGACAGCACTGAGCAGATAAAAGGCCTTGGCCGGGAAGTTCACCGCGGCGAGGGACGCGACCGGCACCTCGGCCGCGGCGGCACCGGCCCCCTGGGCACCGGCCACCAGGGACGCCGCATCGGCCTGGGCCGCCGCCGCCGCCGCGGCGCCATGGCGCTGGCGGGTGATCTCCAGGGCCATGGCCCGTTGGCGCTCCCGCGGATTCGCGGGCAGGGCGGCCAGATCAAGGTCGGTGAGCAGGGTGAGGTAGTCCTCCACCACCGCATCGGGCACCTTTTCCAGCTTGGAGTACATCGAGAGGGGATCCTCCAAGAGGCCCACGGTGTTACCCAGGCTCTTGCTCATCTTCTGCACACCATCGAGGCCCGGCAGGATCGGCAACAGCATCCCGAACTGGGGTCGCTGGCCGAAATGGCGTTGCAGGTCGCGGCCCATGGCCACATTGAACTTCTGGTCGGTGCCGCCCAGCTCCAGGTCGGCCTGGATCGCCACGGAGTCGTAGCCCTGCAGCAGCGGGTAGAGGAACTCGTGCAGGGAGATGGGCGTGCCCGAGCCGTAGCGGTTGGCGAAGTCCTCCTTGGCGAGCATCTGGCCCACGGTGGAGATCCCCAGCAGTTCGATCGTTTGGGGCAGGTCCAGACCCGCCAGCCACTCGCTGTTGCGGCGCACCTCCAGCCGGCCCGGCGTTTCGAAATCGAGCAGGGCGCGCTCTTTCGGCTGACCCTGGCCGAGCTGGGCCAGGTAGGTGCGGGCGTTGGCCTCCACCGCCTCGGCCGTGAGCTGGACCCGGGTGGCGCTCTTGCCGGTGGGATCACCGATGCGGGCGGTGAAGTCGCCAAGGATCAGCACGGCCGTATGGCCGGCGTCCTGGAAGGCCCGCAGCTTGCGAAACAGGATCGAGTGGCCCAGGTGGATGTCGGACCCGGTGGGATCGATGCCGAGCTTCACCCGCAGGGGGCGGCCCTGGGCTTCGGCCTCGGCCAGGCGGTTGGCCAGGGACTCACTGACGCTGGCCGCTCCGGCACCGCCAAGGGCGGTGCCGCCGTTAGCAGTGTCGACCTGGGCGGTGTCGGCTTGGGCGGGATCTGTCGGAGCGGGGCCTAGCTGCGCGGAGGCGGCCTGGCTGGGGCCGGCCTGGCTGGCGCCCGGCTGGGGACGCGGCGCCGGGAACAGGTCAGCGACGCCCCGTCCCAACCAGGACGGCAGTCCCCATCTGTCGTCAACCATCGGGGCCCTGCCCAGCACTCAGGGCTGGATCGTAGGCAGGCGACTTTCCAGGCCCAGGCGCCAGACCTGCCGGCCCGCTGACCGGTCGCCCCGGTGGGGCAACCCGCCAGAGCCATGGCCCCCGATGCCGCTGATTCCTGGCGGCGGCGGCCCCGAGCCCGCCGGTGGCCTCGACCTGCGCTTCGGCCCCCGTCAGCGCTCCTTGTCCAGTTCTCCCTTCATGCGCTCCAGGGTGCGATGCATCTGCTCGAACATCTGCTCCGGCGTCATGCCGAACTGGCCGAGCTGGGTGCGCAACTGCTCCACCGTGAGCTTGGCCTGGAAGTCATCGGAGAGCTCGAAGCGCTTCATGAACACGCGGTAGCGGTCCATCAGCTCTTCCATGCGCAGGATGAAAAGTTTCTTGCCCTCGCGATCGAACTTGCCGTATTCGCTGCCCAGCTGCATCAGCTGCTGGTAGTCGCCAAACAACCGCTTGGCTTCGTCCTGAACGATCTCAGAGTCGAAGAAGGCCATGGGGCGGCGTGGCTGGATCGGGTTGGGCCATTGTCAGCCGATTGGTTAGGGCTGACGAGTGCGGATCCACGCATCCCGTAGCGACCTATGCAGCAGCAGCGTCCCGGCGCCGCAACGATGCCGCCCCGGTTCCCCGCGGTCAGCCCCGTGGACTACACCCCCTTGATCGGGCAGATCCAGCGCCATCGATCCCACACCAGCCACCTGCTCCAATCCGTCAGGCTGGTGATCTGCTTCGGGAACCGGGGCCTGCTCGGCCTGTTGATCGGCAGCCTCTCGCGGCCGGGCCAGCTGGTCGGTGCCGCCACCACCGAGCAGGAGGGCCTGGCCCTGATCGAGCGTCACCGCCCCGACCTGCTGCTCGTCACCGACCAGCTGGAGCAGGGCTGTGGCATCCGGCTGGTGGAACGCTGCAAGGCCCGCTTCCCCGAGGTGCGCGTGCTGCTGCTGGTGGGGGGCCTGCCGCGGCCCTCCCGGCTGCGGCAGGCCTTGGAGGCCGGCTGCGAGGGCCTCTGTCAGGAAGCGGGCCTGGGCCTCGAGGCCGGCCAGGCCGCCCTGGGGGCGATCCAGGCCGGGGGCACCTACGTGGATCGGCCCATGGGCGAGTTGCTGCGCCGCCAGGGGGCGGGCGCCAGCAGCGGTCCACCCAGCGCCCCCAGTGCCCGGGAACTGGAAGTTCTCCAGCTGGTGGCGAACGGGCTGAAGAACAACGAAATCGCCGCCAGGCTCTACGTCAGCCCCGAAACGGTGAAAAGCCATCTCAGCAATCTGCGCAACAAGCTGGGGGCCCGGGATCGCAGCCATGCGGTCGCCCTCGGCATCGAGCGTGGATTGGTCAGCGGCCCCCAGGAGGGCTAGTTTCGCTCCGTTGTGCCAAGTGCCTGCCGCCATGGCCGATGGCCACTGGTTGGATCCCCTCGCCCGCAGCCTGCTGGAGGCCACCGGCCAGCTGCCGGCCAGGCCCCGATCCCGGCCGGCCGAAGCGCCCGGGACCCAGGCTGGTCCCAGCGACGGCAGCGCCCGTCCAGCCAGGGGCGGGGCAAAGGGCGCGGCCGACGCCAGTCAGGCCACCAGCCAGCCACGGGGCCCTAAGGCCCAGCCAACGGCAGGGCCAAGCAATGATCCGCGTGCCCGGATCCCCGCCGATCCCCTGGCCGCCTGCGATCCTGAGGCCGCAGCCGCCCGTGAGGCCACAGCCATCGAGCAAGACCTGCTCGCCCTCAAGCTGCGCCAGAACCCCGGCCTGCGCCTGAGATCAGCCGAGGAGGTGCGCCACGCCGCCGCCCTGGGCTGGCGCCTCGATGCCAACCGGGCCACGGCCGGGGACTGGCTGCGGCTACCCGGCATCCATCCCCACCAGGTGGACCTGCTGTTGCGGCTCCAGGCGGGCGGGGTCCAGCTCAGCGGTCCGGAAGACCTGCTGCAGCTGCTCGAGCTGCCCGAGGCCCAGATCCGCTGCTGGGAACCGCTGCTGCTCTTCCGGTGGTACGGGGAACCCGCCGCCCCCCAGGCCCGCCAGCTCGACCTCAATCGGGCCAGCGCCAGCCAGATCCACGCCAGCATCGCGGCGTTCACCCCGGAGCGCTGCCAGCGGCTGGTGCGGGAACGGCAACGCGCCCCCTTCCGGGACCTGGCGGACCTGCAACAGCGCCTGCAACTGCCCGCCTCCCTGGTGGAAACCCTGATTGGCCGGGTGCGCTTCGGCCAGGGACCGGCCGGACCGGTGCTGCCCCGGCCGAGCTGAGCCCCATGGCGCCCCGCCCCCAGCCGCGCGCCCGCCAGGGCAACCTCTTCGCCCCGGGGGAGACTGCCGGCAGCCCGATCGAGGCGGTGCTGGCCCTGGAGGCCCCCCTGCTGCACCAGTGGCAGCAACGGCTCAGCCAGTTCCAACAGCCCCAATTCCTGGCGGCAAGCCGCACCGGGCCGCCCCGCTCAGGACAAACCCCGCCCAGTTGCAACGAAGCGGGCGCCCCCCCGGCCCTGGCGATCCAGGCGCAGCCGACCCATCCCCATACCAGCGCCCCAGGCCAAGAGCCAGAAGCGGCCGAACCGCCAGCGCCGGCGGCGGAGGCCTCACCGGCCAGCGGCCAGGGCAGCCTGTTCAGCGCCGCCGGCATGGT
Source organism: Synechococcus sp. UW140 (assembly GCA_943370565.1). Lineage (GTDB taxonomy): Bacteria > Cyanobacteriota > Cyanobacteriia > PCC-6307 > Cyanobiaceae > BAIKAL-G1. The sequence continues at coordinate 239,667 of CALRRL020000001.1, forward strand.
GCCGCCGGGCGGCGGGGGCCCCGATCCCCAGGCCCTTGCCGCCGGCCTCGATCCCCTGGCCCTGGTGGCCCAGCCCCTGCAGTTCTGGCGTTGGCCCGAGGCGCCCCAGCGGGGCGCTGCCCTGTACTTCGTGCTGGATTGTCCGAGCCACCTGGCCAGCCCCTTGCTGCTCTACGTGGGCGAAACCGGCAGCGCTGATCGCCGCTGGAAAGGCGAGCACGACTGCAAGACCTACCTGGCGGCCTACGGCGAAGCCCTGCAGCAGGTGGGCATGGGGAGCCAGCTGAGCATCCGCTTCTGGGCCGATGCCCCCACCGCCACCCGCCAGCGCCGGGCCCTGGAGCAGGCCCTGATCCGCCTGTGGCAGCCCCCGTTCAACAAGGAGACCCGCGGCCGCTGGGCCACCCCGTTCACGGCCTGATCGCCGGGCCCGCCTGGCCAGGGGCGCCCCTCCTACGATCAAGGCCCGCTTTAGGCCTGTCCCATGGAGTTCCGCTGCACCCCGACCCCGGCGAGCAGTTGGCATGGGGACACCCTGGCCGTGGGCCTGTTCAGCGGCAGCAGCGGGCCGCTGCGGACGGAGCTGGAGCAGCGCTTTGGTCCGGCCCTGCTGGAGCGGCTGGAGCAGCGCCAGTTCAAGGGGAAGGCGGGCGAAAGCCTGCGGATCGAGTGGCTGGAGGCAACGCCCAGCGTGCTGTTGGTGGTGGGCCTGGGGGATCCCGCCGAGTTCGGGCTCGACGCGGCCCGCAGGGCGGCGGCCAGCATCGCCAAGGCGGCCCAGGGCCAGGGCTGCACCACCCTGGGCCTCGCCCTGCCGCTGGAGGGCCTGGAGCCCCAGGCGGCCGCAGCGGCCATCGCCCAGGCCGTGCGACTGAGCCTGTTCAACGACCAGCGCTTCAAGAGCGAGCCCGAGCCCAGGCCCCTGCCCCAGCAGGTGGAGCTGCTGGGCATCCCTGCGGCCGACCCCAACCCGCTCAGCGACCTGGATGGCCTCTGCAGTGGCGTGGAACTGGCCCGGGAACTGGTGGCGGCGCCCCCCAACAAGGTGACGCCCCAGGCCCTGGCCGATTGCGCCGCCAGCATCGCCCGGGACTTTGGCCTGGAGCTGACCCTGCTGGGCCAAAGCGAGTGCGCCGCCCGGGGGATGGGCGCCTACCTGGGGGTGGCCCAGGGCTCGGACCTGCCGCCCCAGTTCATCCATCTCACCTACCGGCCGCAGGGGCCGGTGCAGCGGCGGGTTGCCCTGGTGGGCAAGGGGCTCACCTTCGATTCCGGCGGCTACAACCTCAAAACGGCCGGCTCCCAGATCGAAATGATGAAGTACGACATGGGCGGCAGTGCCGCCGTGTTGGGGGCGGCGCGGGCGATCGGCCAGCTCCAGCCTGAGGGGGTGGAAGTGCACGTGATCGTGCCGGCCTGCGAAAACATGATCAGCGGCAGCGCGATTCACCCCGGCGACATCCTCACGGCCTCCAATGGCAAGACCATCGAGGTCAACAACACCGACGCCGAAGGACGGTTGGTGCTGGCCGATGCGCTGGTGTATGCCTGCGGCCTGGAACCGGATGCGGTGGTGGATGTGGCCACCCTCACCGGCGCCTGCGTGATCGCCCTGGGCGATGAAATCGCCGGCCTGTGGTCCTCCAGTGATGCCCTGGCGGCAGCCTTGAGCGGCGCCGCCAGCCAGGCCGGCGAGCAGCTCTGGCGCATGCCCCTGCAGGCCTCCTACCGGGAAGGGCTCAAAAGTGGCGTGGCCGACCTGAAGAACACGGGCCCCCGGCCCGGCGGTTCGATCACGGCAGCCCTGTTCCTCAAGGAATTCGTCAGCCCGGGGCCGGCCTGGGCCCACCTGGATATCGCCGGCACGGTCTGGAGTGACAAGGGACGGGGCCTTGATCCAGCCGGCGCCACGGGCTTTGGCGTGCGCACCCTGGTGACCTGGGTGCTGGCTGGCGCCCCCGCCTAGGCTGACGCTCCACAGCGCCCCTGCTGCCCGATGGCCGTACGCAAGATCCGCTGGTTCGTGAAGGCCCAACTGGGGGTGCTGCTGCTGCCGGCCGGACTGTGCCTGTTCGGCAAGGCGGTGGAACGGGAAACCCTGCAGGCCATCGGCCAGAACCAGGGCCCCTGGGCCTGGTACGGGGCCCTCAGCCTGATCGCGATCACGGCCGGCGTGGGCCTGATGATCGAAAGCGGGCTATTGCGTGGCTATCCCAAGCAATGAGTCTGCAAGCCGGCCCGATCACCAAGCCCGAATCGAAAAGCTGACCTAAAGCCGGCAGCCCTGCTCCCAGCTTGAGGGCCCTGCTGCCCCTTGCAGCCCGGGCACGGGCCCGCCCCTGCAGAACCGAGGATTGGCGTCTGCGGGTCCAAGCCACAGTGGCGGCCTGCTTCGGACTGGCGCCAGCCGAACACCCGTTGGCCTGCGCGATCCCCATCACGAACCGCCATCCAACGATTGAGCGCAACAAGAAGCCGACCGATCAGGCAAACAATCCTGAACAAGATCTGCGTGATCATCGCTTCCGGTAACAACGCGGCACATGAGATCCAGGCCAGCAAATCCAGGAGCGATCGCCACAACAAGTGCCTCAACCGAACGGCCTGGTCAACGCCAGGAGCGTCCGATGATTGCTTCGACGATCGGAGCTTGATCCCCTCGCTTCGTCGCTCTGGATGCCCTCCCTCGCTCCGCACTCCGTTTGTCCATCGGACTCTGGGTGGAATCCAGCATTAAAGAGGATGGAGGAGCCTGCCTCCATCAGTTTCAACTGAGCCCTATCGGCAATAAGGTCTTAGATTGAACTGTCGGGCCGCTTAGCCGTTGATCTCACAATCTCTTGGCATTAGGCCTATCGATCCGCTGTTCTACTGCGCTGTTAACTGATTAATTGATTGATGAATGAACGGATGGACTGCTTGGCCAGACCGTTCGGCCAGGGCCCGAACTCAGGCGGCCGTGACCAGCAGCTTGCGGCACTCGATCGCCTCGGCCTTCGGTGCCAGCAGGGCCTGGGGGGATTCGAGGGCATGGATCTGCCAGCGGGACCGTTCGCCGAACTGGGCCAGCAGGCGATCGAGATCATCGGCAGCCTGCTTGGGACTCTCATAGGGGCCGACATGGCGGGTCTGCAAACCGTCCCGGATCGTCAGCAGATACATACAAACGTCTCTTCTTAGCCGAAGCCAGAGTAGGGCTATTTTTCACGTCAGCCAGGGGCGGAAAACCGCTCCAAGACTGAAGAGTTCACCCTGGACACCCCAGAGTTCTTAAGCTTTCCGTCAGAATTGATCCCTCGAATTGGGGATCAATTCTGGCAGCAGGTCAGGAGAAAGGCACCCGGCCCTAACCGGCCCAGGGTTGGCTGGTGCGGGCCCGTTTGCCCCAGAGCTGGTCGAGACGCTGGTCGCGGCCACAGGCCCAGCGGTAGTAGTTGTAAGCCACCTTGTGGGTCTCGGCGTAGTGCTGGTGGTAGGCCTCGGCAGGCCAGAAGCGGGTCAGGGGCTTGATCTGCACCCCCAGGGCTCCAGCCGGACGCTTCAGCTCCCGGGCCGCCTGCTCGAGGCTGCGCTTAGCTTGGCTGGCCTGGCTGTCACCGGCGGTAAAGATCACCGGCCGGTAGGAGGCCCCGCGATCACAGAACTGGCCGCCGCCATCGAGGGCATCCACATTGCGCCAATAGGCGCGCAGCAGGGTGGCGTAGCTGACCCGGCTGTCGTCGAAGCGCACCCGCACCGCCTCCTGATGGCCCGTGCCGCCGCCGGACACCTGCTTGTAGGTGGGCTGGGCCAGCTGGCCGCCGCTGTAGCCACTCACGGCCTCCAGCACGCCGGTCACCTGGGCCAGGTCGTGCTCCAGGCACCAGAAGCAGCCGCCGGCAAACACCGCCTCCTGCTCCGCAGCCCGGGCCCCCAGGGGCGTGCCCAGCAGCACCACAAGCGCCAGGCAGATCCAGGCCAGGGGGCGGGCCAATCCGGACAAGCCCTGGGGCCACCCGCGACTGGGCCGCGCGCCGAACCCTTGGGAAGCCGCGGCGCCAGGGTTGGGCTCGGCAGCCAGGGCCGGGACCAGGGGAGCAGTGGTCCGTGCAGGCACGCCAACGGCTGACGGAGGCAAGGCTTGGTCGCCAGGGAGGCGATCGCCAGGGAAGGGGGGCACGCTCAGCGCGGGGCAAGGCCGTCCAGGATGGCGCAGGCAGCCCGGCCCGTGACCCCCGGTTCCCCCAATTCCTGGCGCAGGCGCCCATAGCCGTCCCGGATCCGTTGGCGCGCCGCGCCGCTGGAGTCGAGCAGGGGCAGGGCCTCGGCCACGATCGCCTCCACCGTGAGCTCGTCCTGGAGGAGCTCGCTGAGCAGCCGCTCCCCCAACACCAGGTTGACCGGCGAGATGTGGTCGACCCGGAAATGGAGCAGGTGGCGCGCCAGCCAGGCGGTGGGCCGGCTGACCCGGTAGCCCACCACCTGGGGCACGCCGCGCAGGGCCAACTCCAGGTTCACCGTGCCGGACTTGGTGAGGGCCAGGTCGGCGGCGGCGCAGAGGTCGGGCCGCAGGCGATCGGCCTCGGCCGCCGGCACCACCTGGGCCTCCAGGCCCGCCTGGGCCAGCAGGGTGTCCAGCAGCGGTTCAAAGGCGGCCTGGCCGGCCGGCACCACCACCTTCAAGCCGGGGGTGCGGCGCTGCAACTCGGCCGCCGCCGCCGCCAGGGGCGGCACCAGATAGCGCAATTCCTGGCTGCGGGAGGCGGGCAGGAGCAACAGCAGCCGCTCCCCTGGGGCCAGACCCAGGCGCTGGCGCGCCCCCTCCCGATCGGGGAGTTCGCTGAGGGTGTCGAGCAGGGGATGGCCCACCCAGAACACATCGGCCCCGCGCTCGCCGTAGAAGCGGGCTTCCTCCGGGAAGATCGCCAGGATCCGGTCGGTGAAACCCAGCAGGCGCATGGTGCCGCCATCCCCCAGGCGGAAGGCCCATTCCTGGGGGGCGATGTAGTAGTTGATCGGCACCTGGGGAAAGCGCTTCTTGATGCGCAGGCCCAGGTTGATGTTGGCCCCCATGTAATCGATCAGAACCACCCCATCGGGGGGCACGCTGTCGAGCCAGCGATCCACCCGGCGCTGCAGGCGCAGGGTGGGCCACACCAGGGGCAGGGCCTCCCAGAGGCCAATGGCGCCCATGGGGGCGGTGTTGGCCAGCAGGCGGGCGCCCGCCCGCTGCATGCGTTCGCCACCGAGGGCCACGATCTCCAGGTCCAGGCCCCGGCGCTCGGCCTCGCGGCGCAGGGCCGTGACCAGCAGGCCGCCCTGGAGGTCACCGGACACCTCGCCGGTGCTGATCAGCAGGCGCGTCATGGACGCTGGGCGGGCAGGGGGCCCCGGCGACCGGGGCTGGTCGAGGCCACCAGGAAGTCGCAGAGTTCCCGGGCGGCGGGCAGAAGCTCCTGGGCCTGGACGGCCACCAGGGCCTCGGCCAGGACAAGGTCGCTGCGGTAGAGCTGGCTCCAGACCTCCTGCAGCTGGCGGGCTTCGACGCCCCCATCCTTGGCCGCCAGGCCACTGCGCTTGATGCCGATGCGGTTGAGGCCCCGCACCCGGCCGGGGTGGCCCTCCACCACCGAGAAGGGCGGCACATCGCGATCGATGCGGCTCATGCCGCCCACCATGGCCATGGTGCCGATGTGGACGAACTGGTGGATGCCCAGCACCCCGCCGATCACGGCCCGATCCGCGATCACCACATGGCCCGCCACGGCCACCCCGTTGGCGATCACGATGCGATCCCCGAGCTGGCAGTTGTGGCCCAGGTGGCTATAGGCCATCAACAGGTTGCTGCTGCCGATGCGGGTCTGCTCGCCGTCGGCGGTGGCCCGGTTGATCGTGACGCACTCGCGGATGCTGTTGTCGTCGCCGATCACCACCTCGGTGGGGGCACCGTTGTATTTGAGGTCCTGGGGTTCCAGGCCAAGGCAGGCCCCTGGAAACACCCGGTTGCGGCTGCCCATGTGCACCCTGCCATCGATCACCACATGGGGCCCGATGCGGCTGCCGGCGCCGATCGACACCTCGGGGCCAATCACCGCATAGGGCCCGATCTCAACGCCGGCGCCCAATTCGGCCTTGGGATCGACCACGGCGGTGGGGTGAATCCGCGTGGGCAGGCTGGCGCTATCCAGGCCGGAGGGGGCAGAGGAGGGGGCGGTTGAACTGGTCATGGCGTCAGTCCACCAGGGAGAACATCAGCTCACCCGAACAGACCAGTTCGCCCTCCACGGTGGCTTCGGCCCTTACTTTGCCAAACCGCTTCCGCTTGATGCTGATCAGTTCGCAACGAATGCGCAATTGATCGCCCGGCACCACCGGCCGGCGAAACCGCACCCCATCGATGCCGGCGAACACAAACAGGCCCTTGGGCAGGTCGGGCATCTGGGTGACGATCAGGCCACCCACCTGGGCCATGGCCTCCACGATCAGCACCCCCGGCATCAGGGGCCGGCCGGGGAAATGGCCCTGGAACTGGGGCTCATTGAACGTCACGTTCTTGATCGCCTCGGCGCTCTTGCCGGGGTCATGGGCGATCACCCGGTCCACCAGGGCAAAGGGATAGCGGTGGGGCAGCAGACCAAGAATCTGCTCACAGGTGAGCACGGATCCCGTGGGGCCTGGGGGCGAAGCCGCCGGGGCCGAGGGCGTTGCCAGCACCGACGCCGCCTGGGGAACCTCCCCGGCGCCGGGGGCAGGGGCACCCGTGGCGGGGCCTGGTGCATCAAGGGCAACGGCACTGGCGGCGCCTGGGGCTGGGGCCAGGGTCTGGGCGGCGGAATCGGTCAAGGGCATCAGCTGGAAGGGGGGCTGGGGCGTAGGCCGGCGAGGGCGGCGGCGAGGGCGGTGTGGAGCCCATGGGAGCCCCGGTAGGCGAACACCTGGGCCTGGGGTAATCCCACCAGGGCCAGATCCCCCAGCAGGTCCAGGAGCTTATGGCGCACCGGTTCATCGGCGAAGCGCAGGGGCGGATTGAGCCAGTGGTCGCCGTCGCAGACCAGGGCGTTATCGAGCCCCCCTCCCTGGATCAGGCCGGCGGAGCGCAGCTGCTCGATCTGGTCGCGGAAGCCGAAGGTGCGCGCGGGGGCGATCTGCTCGACAAAGGCCTGGGGCGTGAGCTCGAGGCTGAACATCTGCTGGCCGATGGCCGGCTGGCGGAAGGCAATGGCGGCCCCCAGGCGGGGCCGGTCGCTGGGCAGGGCCGTGGCAAAACTGAGGCCCTGCTGCAGGGTGATCGGCGCCTCCAACCCCTGCAAAGGGTGCCGGGGTCCCAGAGGCCGGAGACCAGCGGCGCCAATCGCCTCCACCCAGGGCAGGGCCGAGCCATCGAGCAGGGGGATCTCATGGCCCTCCACCAGGATCGTCACCTGGGTAAGACCGACCCCGACCAGGGCCGCCAGCAGGTGTTCAACGGTGGCCAGGCGGCGCTGATCGAGCTGCAGCGCCGTGCAGAGCTGGGTTTCAGACACCTGGGACGGATCGAGCAGGCTCAGGCGGCGATCAGCCCCATCGAGCCAGCCCAGGCGGAAACCCGGCAGCTCGGCCGGCTCCAGGCGCACCCTGGCCATGCCACCGCTATGGAGACCGATCCCCGTGAGCTCCAGGGGCTCGGCCAGGGTGAAGGCCGAGCCGTAATCCTCAGGCCAATGGCTCACTAGAACTTCCAACCCACGCCCAGGTTGAAGCGCCAGTTGCTGGTGAAGTCCTGGCTGGCCACCTCCAGGCGCAACGGGCCCACGGGGGTGGACAAGATGATGCCCGTTCCCACGGAGAAACCGGAGCCGGGCTTGCCCAAAACGGCGCCGGGGTTGCCGGGCACATTGCTTTGGGTACCGAAAGCGGAGCCTGCATCGGCGAACAGTTCGCCGCTGATGATGCTGAACAGGGGGAAGCGATATTCAATCGTGGCCTCACCGAAGCTTGTGCCAACACCCATGTTGCAATCGTAGAAGCCGCGCACAGAGTTCGAACCGCCCAAACAGAAGGCCTCGTAGGGCGGAATTGTTCCCACATTGGCGCCGGCTGAGAATTGGAAGGCGAGGGCCTGCTTGCAGTCGGGAGCCTGGCCTTTCTTAGGGCGACAGCCTTTGTAAACTTTCAACCAGTCCACAGGGAAGTACTGTGTGTAGCTTGCCCTGACCCGATTGAACGTGGGCGAATCGGGACCAACAGAGACGAACTGCTCGGTGCCGAGGCTGAGGAAGTTGCCGGCGGTGGGATTACGCGGATCATTGAGTGTGTTGCGGGTGGCCGCCACCCTCACACCAAACAGCTGGTTGCTCTGGGCACAGTTGTAGGCAATGCAAATGACATTGCTAGTGGTGGTGCTGCCACCATTGAAATTGGTGGTTGCCACTCCGTAGGGCATGGTCTGCCCAGCGAAGTTCATCGGAGTAGCCTGCTGAATACTCAGGCCGAACACAAGGCTCCATGGAGCCTTCCTGAAGGGATTGCCGCCGTTGAGGGGACGAACCAGCTGGAGATTGCCTCCAATCCGCTGGATGGCAATTAGGTTGCCATCCAGTGCAAACCAGTTGTTGTTGACACCATTAAGCCCAAAGGCGGGATTACCCGCATTGGCAGCCCTGGCAGCACCAACGGAGTTGTACGTTACACCGGCGGGATTGTTCGCAGAGAAGATATTGTAAGCAGAGGCAGTCGAAGGGGCACTGTAAAAGCCACTCGAAACATTGGAAACCGTATTAAAGCTGCCGTTGTTCTGGCTCTGGAAAATCTGGGGAACTTCGCGACTCAGGAAGATGCGGGCCCGGAAAGCGGTGCGATATTTATCGCCCTTGATCCAGGGATCGGTGAAGGAGATATCAGCCAGGCCGCCGTATTGGCCGTAGGTGAAGTTGAAGGTGGTATCCCAGGCCCGCCCGCCCAGGTTGCTGTCCGAGAGCTGGACCTGGCCGAACACACCCTGGCTCTGGCTATAGCCGAGGCCACCGGAAAGGGAGCCGGTGGATTGCTCGGTAATGCCCAGCACCACCGTCACCGCCCCCGGCGTCTCGGGCAGGGGCTTGAGGGTCACCTTGACATCGCCGAACAGGCCGGTGCCGTACAGGCGCTTGATGTCCTCTTCGAGGCGGCGACGGTTGAAGCTGTCGCCGGGCTTGGTGGCCAGCTCGCGGGTCACCACCCAGAGCTTGGTTTTGCCCTTGATCGGCTGGCCCTTGGCGTTGGTGGGGGAGCCCTCCTTGTCCACAAACTGGATCTCGATGCCGGCCACGGTGCCTTCACGCACCGTCAGCTGCACCACCCCCTGGGGGGTCACCTTGGACGGACCCGTGACCCGGGCGAGGGAATACCCCTGGTCGATGTACCACTTCTGCAACTCCTGCAGGCGCGCCTGCAGGGTGTTGAGATTGAGGGTCTTGCCGTAATCGGCGGCGAAGGTGTCGGGGATCAGGGTGGCGGGGAGCTTGGCCTTGCCGCCCTCCAGCTCCACCTGGGTGAGCACCGGGTTGGGCGCCACCGTCACCAGCAACCGCACCCCGAGGGGGCCATCCTGGGGCTGGATGCGCACATCCGAAAACCAGCCGCTGGCATAGATGGCAGATAGGTCGTTGCGCAGCTCGCTGCGGGTGACCTGGGTGCCGGGCCGGGTGGCCATGGCGTCGTAGACGGCCAGCTCAAGCCGCTCCCGCTCCGGGTGCTGCTCCAGACCCTTGACCACCACCTCACTGATCAGGACCTTGGGCTCGGCCGGCAGGGCGGACTCCGGGGCCTGGTTGGCCTGGCCGTCACTGGCGGCAGGGGCCGTGGCAGCTTTGCCTGCCCCAGGCTTCAGGGGTCCAGGCTTGGGAGCCCCGGGCTGCAGCCTGGGCGCAGCAGCGGTTGGGCTGGTCCCCGCGCCAGCGGAGCCCTTCAAAGGCGTGCCTGCCGGGGGCTTGGCTACCGGTCTGGCAGAAGCGCCCGCCGTGCTGGCGGCAGGGGCCGCAGCCGCCCCCGGCGCAGCGGTTGCCGCCAGGCCGGGGCTCCCGAGGCTGGCGGCCAGCAGCGGCAGGCTCGCGGCGAGTCCCAGGGGGCCGCCGAGGCGGTTGGGACGGTTCCTGCCGTGAAGGAGGCCTGCCATGGGAGGGGGGGTGTGCGGCAGAGCCGCAAAGGTCCGCCGACCTTACCTGTAGGGGCGGGGGTCCGGGCAGGCCCCTTGGACCCGTTTGCAGACCTCCCCGTAGGCCTCGACAACGCCGCCCAGATCCTGGCGAAAGCGATCCTTGTCGAGAATCCGGTCCCTGACATCGGCCACCTGGCTGTTCCAGAGCCGGCAGGTGTCGGGACTGATCTCATCGGCCAGCAGCAACTCGCCACTAGCGCTGAAGCCCAGCTCGATCTTGAAATCCACCAGCTCCAGCTCCAGGCCGGCAAAAAAGGGCCGCAGCACCCCATTCACCTGGCGGGCCAAGGCCTCCAAGCGCTGACGCTGGGCCGGTGTGAGCAGGCCCAGGATCTCCAGGCGCGCCTCGCTGAGGAAGGGATCGCCCAGGGAGTCGTCCTTGTAATACAGATCCAACAGGGGCGGCTCCAGGGCCGTGCCCGGGGCGATCGGCAGCTGCTTGCACAGGGAGCCCGCGGCCACATTGCGGATCACCACCTCCACCGGCACGATCTGCACGGGCCGCACCAGCATCCAGTTGCTGCCCTCCACCCCCAAGTAGTGGGTGGGCACACCCTCGCGCTCGAGCAGCTCAAACAACAGGGCCGAGATCCGGCAATTGAGGGCGCCCTTGCCGGCCAGCTGGGCCTTCTTGAGGGCGTTGAAGGCGGTGGCGTCGTCCTTGAACTCGACGGCGACCAGATCGGCCTGGTCGGTATGGAACACCCGCTTGGCCTTGCCCTCATGGAGCAGGGGCCCGAGGCTGTAACTGGTCATGGCAGGCGGGGCAGGGCTGGGGTCTGGATGGGGTTGGGCCGCTGGGGGGCTGACCGGGCTGGGGGATCCCGGTGGGGAGTCCCCGTCAGGTCGCCCCGGCCAGGGCGACCCGGTTGGGCCATGGCTGTGGGGCGAACCGCCTGGGCGGCTCAGGACAAGGGACTCTCGAAGCAGGGCTCCCTAAGAGGGGCTCCAGGCGGGTTCAGGGCAAGGAGGCGGCGTGGCCACCGGCTTGGCGAGGGGAGCGCAGCTGCTGCTCCAGCTGCTGCTGGCGGACCAGCCCCTGGCCATCCTGACGCCCGCTGGGCGCAGCGCCCCCGGCCTGGCCGCCTGAAGAAGGGCTGCCGGATCCCTGGTGCCTGGACGCCTCACGGCCCATCTGCCATTCAGCGTAGGCATCGTCGATGCGGCGGCTCAGGCGCAGCAACCGGTCGCTGGGCCGTTGGGCCTGGGCGCCGGCGGCCAGGAGCAGGGCCCGTTGATCGCGCAGCAGCTCGGCGGCCAAGCCCCAGGCTCCGGCGGCGGCGGCCTGGTCCAGGGCCGTTTCCAGCAGCTGGTTGCGCTCCGCCAGCGGCAGAGCCACCAGCAGGGCCACCGCCCGCTGCAGCCGCTCGGCCCCCTGCTGGCCCCCCTGGCGCCCCGCCAGCAGGGCCGCCGCCGCCTGCTGGTCCTGGCCGAGCACGATCAGGTGGTCGGCCAGCACATCGAGGGCAGGACGGCTGATCCGGCTGCCATCGCGGCGACTCTGGATGGTGAGGGCCAGGCCATCAAGGCTGGCCAGGCGGCCCTCGGCCAGCCGCAGCAGGGCCTCGGCCGCCAGGCGGTGGTGCAGGCCGGCATCGGCGGCCCGCCATTGGGCCAGCAGCCAGAGGCTGCGCTCCCGGCCGGGGGCCGGCCCGTAGCGGTTCAGCACGGCGAGGGCGTCGTCGGCGGCGCGGCAGTTCACCAGGGCTTCGGCATTGGCCAGCACCACCGCCAGGGGCTGGGGCGCTGGCTTGACCGCCAGCAGCCGCAGGCGCAGCTGCTGCAGGGCTGCCACCTGGTCGGCCCTGGCGGCCTGGAGGCAGGCTTGGTTGAGCAGGGCCAGGTCGTTGCTGGCCAGCACGGTCTTCAAGGCCAGCCCTGGTGGGCCCCCTGGCTCCAGGGAGCTCCCGGGTGGCGTCAGGGAAGCCGGCGTTGGCCCTGGGGAGGCGCTGGCCACTGGCGCCAGGGCCGCTGGCCTCTGGCTTCCGGGGCTCGGGCCCCCTGGCCCCTGGGCTACCGGCATCTGGGCCAGGGTCTGGGCTCCGGCCGGGCGGGGCAGTCCCAGGCCCACCAGCAGGGCCGGGGCGAGCAGGACCGGGGCGAGCCGAGCGCCAGCGCGCCGCCCCAGGGGCCAGGCGCGGCGCACCGGCGAGTAAAGAGGATGGGGCACGGCGAAGCCTCCACGCGGCGTCAACCTAGGGGAGGCCGCCCTCGCCCCCAATTCCTTGATTCGGCTGCCATGTCCGACCCGGCGACCTTGCTGAGCCCCGCCCGCGTGCTGGTGGTGGGGAGCGGCGGCCGCGAAAATTCCCTGGCCTGGGCCCTGGGCCGCAGCCAGGGGGTGGAGGCGGTGTGGGTGGCGCCGGGCAATGGCGGCACGGCCGAACTGGCGGGCTGCCAGCAACTGGCCATCGCCGAATCGAATGCCGACGGCCTGCTGGCGGCCTGCAGCAGCCACGCCATTGACCTGGTGGTGATCGGGCCCGAGGCCCCCCTGGCGGCGGGCCTGGCCGACCGGCTGCGGGCGGCAGGCCTGGCCGTGTTTGGCCCCGGCGCCGATGGGGCCCAGCTGGAAGCGAGCAAGCAATGGGCCAAGGCCCTGATGGTGGCGGCCGCCATTCCCACCGCCGGCTACTGGCCCGCCAGCAGCCGCGCTGAAGCGATCGCCCTGCTCGAGGCCCAGGGCCGGCCCCTAGTGGTGAAGGCCGATGGCCTGGCCGCCGGCAAGGGGGTCACGGTGGCCGACACCATGGCCGAGGCCCGCGCCGCAATTGAGGAGATCTTTGCCGGCCGCTTTGGCGGTGGAGGCAGCGTTAGCGGTAGCGGCAGCGGAGAAAGCGGCGGTGGCGCCAGCCTGGTGCTGGAGGAGCGCACCGAAGGGCCCGAGGTGTCGGTGTTTGCCCTCTGTGATGGCGAGCGGCTGGTGCTGCTGCCCCCCGCCCAGGACCACAAGCGCATCGGCGAGGGGGACACCGGGCCCAACACCGGCGGCATGGGCGCCTATGCCCCGGCCCCCCTGCTGGACGCCGACGGCCTGGAGGCCGTGCGCCAGCAGGTGCTCGAACCCACCCTGGCCGCCCTACGGGCCCGGGGCATCGACTACCGGGGCGTGATCTACGCCGGCCTGATGCTGACGCCCACGGGCCTGAGCGTGATCGAGTTCAACTGCCGCTTCGGCGATCCGGAATGTGAAACCCTGATGCCACTGCTGGGGCCGGAATTGGCCCAGGTGCTCTACGCCTGTGCCACCGGTCGTCTCGACCTGGCCCCCACCCTCACGGTCTCGCCCCGCTGCAGCGCCTGCGTGATCGCCGCCGCCGCCGGCTACCCCGGTGAGGTGCGCCGTGGCGATCCCATTGCCAGCCGCCTGACCAGCAGCGACACCCTGCAGCTGTTCCATGCCGGCAGCCAGCGCCTTGCCGATGGCAGCACGGTGACCAGCGGTGGCCGGGTGCTGGCGGTGGTGGCCCAGGCCGACGACTTCGATGCCGCCTTTGGGGCCGCCTACGGGGGGCTGGCCCAGGTGCACTTCGAGGGGATCACCTTCCGGCGCGACATCGGCCACCAGGTGCGCCGGTCTGCCCAATCCCCCAGCCCAGCCAGCCACGCCGGCCGGAACCAGGCCCAGGGTCGGGCTTCCTAGGGTCGCCATGCCCCTCAGTCCCCGCGGTCCCCAGGGCCCACCGGTGCCAACCTCCAGCCAGCCCAGCCCCCCGAACGCCAGCCCCTGGGCCGCCGCCGTCGCCCTGCCCGCCCCTGGCGGCCGCGGTGGCGCCGGTGGGTCGGCCCCACGCCAACGCTCCTGGTGGGAGAGCCTGCAACGCTGGTGGGCTGAATTCAGCCTGCAAACCAAGCTGCTGGCCGTGGCCACCCTGGTGGTGAGCCTGATGATGACGGGCCTCACCTTTTTTGCGCTCAACGGCATCCAGATGGATGTGCGCATGAGCGACACCCGCTACGCCCGCGACCTCGGCCTGCTGCTCTCCGCCAACGTCACCCCCCTGGTGGCCGAGGGCAACGACCGGGAACTGGCCGCGGTGGCCGAACGCTTCTGGCGCTCCAGCCGCAGCCTGCGCTACATCTTCTTCGCCGATCCCGAAGGGCTGATCTACCTCGGCATCCCGATCAGCGGCAGCCAGGGGGGCAGTGAGTTGCTGCTCAGCCGCCGGCTGGAGTTGCCCGCCGACCTGGCCAAACGCCCCCAGAGCCCCCTGGTGCGCCAACACCTGAGCCCCGATGGCCAGGTCACCGACGTGTTCGTGCCGATGGTGAGCAACGGCCGCTATCTGGGCGTGCTGGCCCTGGGCATCAATCCCAATGAAGCGGTGTTGGCCAGTGCCGCCCTGACCCGGGAGGTCACCGTGGCGGTGTTCATCTCGATCTGGGTGCTGGTGATTTTGGGCTCGGTGTTCAACGCCCTGACGATCACCCGGCCCGTGAAGGAATTGCTGCGGGGTGTTGCCTCGATTGCCGGGGGCGATTTCGGCGCCCGCATCGCCCTGCCCGTGGGCGGCGAACTGGGCGAATTGCTCAATGGCTTCAATGCCATGGCCTCCCAACTGGAGGCCTACAACGAAGCCAACATCGAAGAACTCACCGCCGCCCAGGTGAAGCAGCAAACCCTGATCGCCACCATGGCCGATGGGGCGTTGCTGCTCGATGGCAGCGGCAAAATCGTGCTGGTCAACCCCACGGCCCGGCGCCTGTTTCGCTGGGAGGGCCGCAACCTCGAGGGCAGTGAACTCGGCGACGAGCTCCCAGCCCTGTTGGCCCTGGAACTCCAACCCCAACTGGATGCTGTTCAGGGCGGCGAGAAAGACAGCAGCGATCTGCGGATCCAGCTGGGGGAACCGGCCCGCACCCTGCGGATCGTGCTCCAATCGGTGCGCGATGCCAGTGGCGAAAGCCTCAAGGGAATCGCCGTCACCGTGCAAGACCTCACCCGCGAGGTGGAGCTCAACGCCGCCCAAAGCCGCTTCATCAGCAACGTGTCGCACGAATTGCGCACGCCGCTGTTCAACATCAAGAGCTACGTGGAAACCCTCCACGACCTGCGCGACCAGCTCAGTGAGGCCGAACAGCAGGAGTTTCTGGCCATCGCCAATGCCGAAACGGATCGGCTCACCCGCCTGGTCAATGATGTGCTCGATCTCTCGCGGCTGGAATCGGACCGCAGCTGGAGCCTGGAGCCGGTGGAAATTCCACCGGCGATCGAGCAGACCCTGCGCAATTACCGCCTCAATGCCGATGACAAGGGCGTGCATCTGGCCATGGAGGTGGAGAGCAACCTGCCGCGGGTGCGCGGCAACTGGGACCTGCTGCTGCAGGTGCTCGACAACCTGGTGGGCAATGGGCTCAAGTTCACCGCCGCCGGGGGCCAGCTGATGATGCGGGCCTACCTGTGGCCCGATGCCTGCCAGCTCGACCCGAGCACGGCCCCCCAGGACGACAACCCAACCTGTGAACTGAGTTCTCCCCTGCCGCGACTGCGGGTGGAAATCGCCGATACGGGCTCGGGCATCTCCCTGGATGACCAGAACCGCATCTTCGAGCGCTTCTATCGGGTTGAGAATGCGGTGCACACCGAAGTGGGCACGGGCCTGGGCCTCTCCATCGTGCGCGGCATCCTCGACAAACATGCCAGCCGGATCCAAATGGCCAGTGAACTGGGTTGCGGCACCACGTTCTGGTTTGACCTGCCGCTTGAGCAGGCCGACAGCGATGAGCTGCTGCTCAGCAGCGAACGCCGCCGCCAGGACCCGGCGATCGAGCTGGTTGAGGTGGGCTGAGGCGGCCTGAGGAGCCCGAGAGCAGCCATTTCTCCGTGGCCGGCTTCCCAGCTGCCGATCGGCCTGGCCCCCAAGGCTTGCCTGGGCGAGCTGTCACCGTGCGAGGGCGTTGCGCTCGGTGGGGTGCTGTCCCGGCAAAACCGGTGAGGCGATCAAGCATCCCCTGCGGGGAAGCCCCCACTCCGAAAACTCAGGCGCCCACCAGGGTTCTTAGAGCTTGTCCTCGCTGGCGACGCCGCGGGCGATGCGGGCCAGCTCACTGCGTTCATCGGTGTTGATGCGGTGGGGCACACCGCTGATGATGCGCTCGAAGTTGGAGAAGGAATCCTTGATCTCCGGACCGTTGCCGGTGATCACAAACTCGCGAATGCCCTTGTCATGCCAGGAGCCACGCATCTTGAACACATTCAGGGCCCGCGCCATTTCACCGCGAATCTCCACGTATTGGAGCAGAAGAATCGTGTCCGTGATTGTGGAGATGTGGGAATCGGTGATCGAGTGGCTGCCCATGAACTCCTCGGAGGTGTTCGTGAAGAAGCCGGCGATTTCCTCCTGCTTGGCGTACCCTGTAACGCCAATCACAAACTGGCGGAAGGCATTGTGGCTGACGCCACGGGCTAGGGCTGAGAGGGAATCGATGGCCATGCGCGAGGGCTTGAATTCACCGATCTCGGTTTTGATGATCTGGAGGTGATCCTCGAGGCCAGTGGATTCGGGATAGGCACAGATGATCTTGAGCAGGCCATCGCGCTCCATCTGCTCGAAATCAATGCCCCAGCTGGTGGCATTGCGCAGCAACTGGGCCCGGGATTCCTCGTAGGCAAACAGGATCGCCCGCTCCTTGTTGGCGCAGGCATTCTCAACGAACTTGCTGACCAACAGGGTTTTGCCCGTACCGGTAGCACCGGTGGCCAGGATGATCGAGTCCTTGAAGAAACCGCCACCACACATCTCATCGAGCCGGGGCACCCCAGAGCTCACCCGCACGTTGGAGGAGCGCTGGGTGAGGCGCATGGCGCCGAGGGGGAAGATGCTGACGCCATGGGCGCCCATGGTGAAGGGGAACTCCCCTTTCATGTGGGTGGTGCCCCGCAACTTGAGGATTTCCACCGTGCGGCGCCGCCGCTCGCCCTCGAGCACGTTACGCAGGATCACCACGTTGTCGGATACAAATTCCTCAACGCCATAACGGGCAATCGGCCCGTATTCATCGATGCGCTCGGTGGTCATCACCGTGGTGACGCCGATTTCCTTGAGCCGGGCGATCAGGCGAAAAATCTCCCGCCGCACCACCGAAACGGCATCGTATTGCTGGAACACGGCCGTGATCGAATCGATCGCCACCCGCTTGGCCTTGTATTTGCGAATTGCGTAATTAATACGCTCAATCAGGCCGGAAAGATCAAAACTCCCCGCCACATCCTGACCATCGGGATCGGGAGAGGCATCAAGAATAAAAAGCTTGTCCTGCTCCACCATCTCCTGCAGGTTCCAACCAAAGCTGGAGGCATTGCGCAAGATATCGAGGGGCGATTCCTCAAAGGTGACAAAAATGCCGGCCTCATCAAACTGGCGAATGCCGTTGCATAGGAAATTCAGCGAGAACACGGTCTTGCCCGTGCCTGAGGTGCCGCTGATCAGGGTGGACCGGCCGATCGGCAGGCCGCCATGGCAGACATCATCAAAGCCCTCGATTCCCGTGGGCAGCTTCTGCACCTGCATCAGGGCATGGCTGGGGCTGGTGAAACTGAGGTCCTGCATGGAACGGGAAGGGCTCAAGGAGGCAATCGGGAGGGAGACGGGTCAGGCCAAGGGCCGAAAGCAGGGGATCAAGGAGCCTGCAGGGGTGGGGCCGAGGCGATCGGCCCCTCCAGCGGTTCACGGCTGACACCCTGCTGCCCTGATCCCAGTTCCGTTGGAATTCGATCAGCAGACCCTGACGCCCCCGAGCCTGCGGGGGGGCCGTCCGGTTCAGAAGCCTGGGGCTGATGGCTCAAGGCGCTACCAGAGCCCAACTCGGCCGAATCGTAATCACTGGAGCTGCCGAAGGCCTCATCATTGAGCTCCTCATAGAGCAGATCCAGGCCGATCAACACCTTCTCACGATCGGACAAATCGCCGATGATGCGGCGCACCGGTGGCGGCAGAATTTTGGCCAGGGTGGGAGTGGCCAGGATTTTATCTTCCTCAGCCAGCTGGGGGTTCTGCAACACATCGATCACCTTCAAGGCATACACGCCCTGAAATTCGGTATCGAGGATGTTGCGCAGGGTCTTGAGGGCCCGCATCGAATTGGCGGTATTCCCTGCCACGTACAGCTTGAGGATGTAAGTCTTACGCGGAGCCATCAGCCCACCTCCCGGTTCACTGACCAGGACTCGAGCCGGCTGCCCTGGGGGATCGGCAGGGGCCCATCCGGGGGAACGG
Organism: Synechococcus sp. UW140; assembly: GCA_943370565.1. Classification (GTDB taxonomy): domain Bacteria; phylum Cyanobacteriota; class Cyanobacteriia; order PCC-6307; family Cyanobiaceae; genus BAIKAL-G1. The sequence goes on from CALRRL020000001.1 coordinate 258,036, forward strand.
AGCGTCGATACATCTCGCAGAGATGGGCCATCACATCAAGCAGGGCCAGGCGGTAGTCCTGCAGAAAGTCGTTCTTGTGCCCCTCCAGCTTGAGCTGCTTCCAGAAACTGTCAATCAGATTCATGTGGATCTCCACAGCTTTGGTGATGGGTAGGTCGCTGAAGAAGGCCGTGTGCACAAAACTCTCCAAGGCCTGGTTGGCGGCCGCAGGATCGCGGAAATAGCTGATCAACAGGTCGCGGTAGGTGCGCTCCAGGGAGGCGAGCAGCTCCTGGCATTCCTGTTGGGGCAGGTTGCGCAGGAAGCGGGAGGGGTCGCGCTTGTAGAACACCCCGAGGTAGCCGAGCCGCTCCTGGAGCCGGTTGGGCAGGCGCCAGCGCTCAGACGGCACCGCCGCGCCCGATTGGGAAGCGGTGGTGCCATCCGCCGCCGCTTCGCTCTCGCCATTGGTGGGGGCGCTGGCCAGCCCCCGGCGCAGGAAGCGGGACACGGCGGCATCAATGCTGTAGGGGAGCTGCTCGAGCTGGTCGCCGGGCAGGTGCACCTCCAGCTCGTGGTAGTCGATGCGGCCGCTGACATCGCCCACCACCACGGCTGGCAGCAGCAGACCCTTGCGGATCAGGCCCTCGAGCTGGTCCCGGGAGAAGGCTCCCTGTTGCAGCAACACCACATCAAAGGCCTCCCGGCGCCGCTCCAGCTCGGCAAGGGGATCGGCCCGGGAGCCGAAGTCATCGAGCTCGTAGCGGCCGCCCTTGAGCCACTGGCGGCAGGCCAGCAGCAGCAGGGGGTCGCAGAGCAGGGAGGCAATCGTGAAAGCCGGCGGGGACATCGGAGCCGGATGGGCCCTGAACTACCCAGCCAGTGTTGACGATCGGGCCCCGAAAAGGGGAGGATCCTTGTTTGTCTTTCGATTGCCGTGCGGCAGGCCGAATGACGCGATCGTCAATTCCTACGGCCTGACGCAGGTCCTGGGAGCCGAGGTCCACCGTCAGCCTGTCCATGCCCGAGTCCGCCATGACCCAAGCCCCGACCAGCAGCCCCGCCGCCCCGGCGGACTCCGCCACCAGCGCAGGCCCCTACGCCATCGTTGAGACCTCTGGCCAGCAGTTCTGGGTCCAGCCCAACCGCTACTACGACCTCGATCGCATCAACGCCGAGGTTGACAGCACCGTGACCCTGGAAAACGTGCTGCTGGTGAAGGATGCCAACGGCGCCACCCTCGGCCACCCCTTCATCGCCGGCGCCACGGTGCAGCTGAAGATCCTGGCCCACCGCCGCGGGCCAAAGATCATCGTTTACAAGATGAAGCCCAAGAAGAAGACCCGTCGCAAGAACGGCCACCGCCAGGAACTCACCCGGGTTCTGGTCGAGTCGATCAGCGTGGCTGGCAAAGCCCTGGCCTGAGAGCCAACCGGCTCAAGCCTCCGGCGCGATCGTTGAACGGCGGGTTTGCTCCCCCCAACCCGTCTCCCTAAGCTCTGCTCACCCAAGGTCCCTCTCCTTTTCCTCCCCATGGCCCATAAGAAAGGCACAGGCTCCACACGCAACGGCCGCGATTCCAACTCCAAGCGCCTGGGCGTGAAGCGCTACGGCGGCGAAGCCGTGACCGCCGGTTCGATCTTGATCCGCCAGCGGGGCACCTCGGTGCTGCCGGGGAGCAATGTCGGCCGTGGCTCCGATGACACCCTTTTCGCCCTCGTGGATGGCGTGGTGAGCTTCGATTCGATCACCCGCGGCCTGCGCAACCGCAAGCGCATCAACGTCGCCGTCGCCTGACCCAGCTTCGGCTGGTTGGTTGGACTGGTCTGGTTAATTGGACTGGGCTGCTTGGCTCCATTGCGCCGCTTGACCGCAATGGGCCAATTGGCTGCAGCCAAAGGTCAGGGACTTGCGCCCTGACCTTTTTTTGTGCCTGGCTGCTCCCCTGGGCAGGGCCCTTAACCCGGCGGCTGCAGCCGGTAGGCCCGGGTGGTGATCAGATAGGGGTGAAACAGCTCTAGGAAGCGCCGTTGCAGGGTGGTGAAGAAGCGATTCACCAGGGCCTCGTCATCGAAGTGGAAGGGATATTCGCCCCGGAAGCCCTTGAAGAAATACCAGTTCAACAGGGCCACCCCCGAGGCCGTCAGCCGCCGGGCGAAGCAGTCCAGCTGGGCGGCGGGATCGCTCAGGTGTTCGAGCACGTCCAGGCAAACGATCGTGTCGAACTGCTCGGGAAGGGCCGGATCGTCCAGGTCGCGGAAGCAGCGCAATTTGGCGGCCAGGCCCAGGGAGGCGGCCCGGGCCGTCACAAAGGCCCGGTTGTGGGGGTTGAGATCCACGAACCAGACCTGCTCCACCTGGGGCAAGGCCGCCGCCGCCAGGGCATGGCTGCCGATGCCGCCGCCGAAATCGAGCACCTGGCCCCGGGCGAAGCGCTCCTGCAATCGCAACGTATCAGCGATGTAATCGGCGCTGCCCAGGTGCCAGGCGGCTAGCTCAACCAAGTGGGCGGTGCCGACCGTGTCTTCATAGAAGCGCTCGGCATGGGCCGGGTCAAAGGCCTGCTCCACCGCGCCTGGATGCAGGGCCGCCAGCTGGGCCGTGGCCTGGGGCAACAGGGCCTCGAGCGCGGCGGCATCGAGCTGCAGGAAGGGGGCCAGCTGGGCCTTGAGGGCAAAGCCGTCGGCCAGGAAGCGCTCCACATCCAGGGGGGGCCGGCGGTCGGCAAGGGCGGCAGCGGCGGCGCCGGGCTGGGGGGACAGGCTCATGGGGCCACCGTAAATCCCCCCAGGGGAGCCTCAGCCCCCCCTGCTGCCTGCAGCGGCAGCGGGGGTTTGGGCTGCCCAGCCCAAGGCCGGCGAAGCCCTGGCCCGGATCGGATGCAACAGTGCCCTGATCCGTGGGATGGGATCAGCGCCGATGCTGCCCGAGTTGCCAGTGGTCGCCAGCCCGGGCGGGCCTGCCCCTGCCGGGCCAGCGCCTGCCCCTGCCATGCCGGCGCCGCCCCAGGCCGCCGGCCAGGAGCTCTGCGGCTTCCTCGTGCTCGACAAACCCGCCGGACTCACCTCCCATGGCTGCGTCGCCCGGGTGCGGCGCGCCTACGGGCTCAAACGGGTGGGCCATGGCGGCACCCTCGATCCCGCCGTCACCGGCGTGCTGCCGATCGCCCTCGGCAGCGCCACCCGCCTGCTGCCCTATCTCAGCGGTGACAAGCGCTACCGCGGCAGGGTGCGCCTGGGCCTGATCACCAGCAGCGATGACCTCAGTGGCGACCGGCTCGAGGAGCGGCCGGTGCCCCCCCTGGGTCTCGACGCGATCGAAGCCGCCCTGGTCCCCTTCCGGGGCACGATCCAGCAACGGCCCCCCAACGTGTCGGCCGTGCATGTGGATGGCGAGCGGGCCTACCGGCGGGCCCGCCGCGGCGAGGAGCTCAACCTGGCCAGCAAAACGGTCACGATCAGCGCGCTCACCCTGCTGGGCTGGGATGGCGAGCGGGCCGAGTTGGAGCTGGAGGTGGCCTGCTCCGCCGGCACCTACATCCGCTCCCTGGCCCGGGACCTGGGGGAGGCCCTCGGCTGTGGCGGCTGCCTGGCCCAGCTGCGCCGCACCGGGGCCCTGGGCTTTGACCTGGCCCAAAGCCTGCCCCTCGATCGCCTCGAGGAGACCCCACTGCCGGCGCTGCTCGATCCCCTGGTGGTGCTCGGCCACCTGGAGCGCCACCAGCTCGCGGGCGAGGCCGAACTGGCCAGCTGGCGCTGCGGCCGCAGCCTGGAGAGTGGCCTGGAGCTCAGCGAAGGCACGGCCGTGGTGGTGGTGGGCCCCGCTGGCACCCTGGCCGGCATGGCCCAGGCCCAGGCGGGGGGCCGGCTCCAGCCCAGGCTGGTGCTGCAGGCCAACGGCTAGGGACCGCTTCCTTCCCCCGCCCTGGCCCCGCCCCCGGCCAGGCGCCCCTCCAGCCCCGTTCCGTTCGTTCCCTGCACCTTGTTGTCCCATGGCCGGCCACAGCAAATGGGCCCAGATCAAACGCACCAAAGCGGTGGTGGATGCCAAACGGGGGGCCCTGTTCACCCGGTTGGGGCGCGAGATCACGGTGGCGGCAAGGGGCGGTGGCGATCCGGCCGCCAATTTCCAGCTGCGCACGGCGATTGAGAAGGCCAAGGCGGCCGCCATGCCAAGCGCCAACATCGAGCGGGCCATTGCCAAGGGCTCGGGCCAGGGCTCGGGCGACGGGGACCAATTTGAGGCGGTGCGCTACGAGGGCTACGGCCCCGGCGGCATCGCCATCCTGATTGAGGCCTTCACCGACAACCGCAACCGCAGCGCCGCCGAACTGCGCCTGGCCTTCAACAAAAACGGCGGCAACCTGGGCGAAACCGGCTGTGTGGGCTATCTGTTCGAACACCGGGGCGTCGTGCGCCTAGCCGCGGCGACCAGCCCGGGCCAGGCCGGGTCGAACGCCAAAGTCAACGCCAAAGACACCAACAAAGACAGCAACAAAAACAGCAATCCGGCCAGCCCCGGGACAGCCGGCAAGGATGGGGCGCGCCCAAAACCTGCAGACTCCGGGGCCCGCCCGATCGGCTGGCTCGATGAAGAGGCCCTGCTTGACGACCTGCTGAGCCTCGAAGACCAGGGCGGTCCGGCCGTGCTGAGCTACGACCTGGAGGGGGACGCCGGCCAATGCAGCGGTGCCGAACTGGTGACGGCCTTCGCCGACCTGGAGGCCCTCCAGGATCAGCTGCGCTCCCGCGGCTGGCCGGTGGCGAGCTGGGAACACCGTTGGATTGCCCAGACCAGCTGCCAGGTGAATGATCCCCAGCTGCTGGGCAGCTGCCTGAAGTTGCTCGATGCCCTCGAAGAGTTGGATGACGTGCGCAGTGTCACCACGAATCTGGAGGCAGATGAAGCGTTGATGGAGACGGTGCTGACCTGAACCCTGGCGGCCAGCACCAGGCCCACGCCAAGAGCTATCCAGCGATCTCCAGCAGCCAACGCCTCCAGCCAGTGCAAGCTGCCAACACCAGCCAACCCAGGCCACCAACAGCATGGGCCATTGCCATGGGTAATTCCCCGATCGTCTTGTCTCCCATCACCCACGAATCCCCCCGCCCGACGGCCACCCATCGCCACCAGGTTGCAGTCAACCGGAACTCGATCCGGCAAGCGCCAACGCCTCCAAGGCAGCCTAAGCAGCAACCGGCCAATTCCCTCGAAAAACTGCACAAGATCAAAGCCCCCTAAAGCTTTTGTTGACAACCAAGATCGATGGCGACTGCGCCCTGAGCGAGACAGGCAGAACCGGCACGCCAGTTTGTTGCGAGCTGTCCAGAATTGATCGATCACTCAACCAGAACGCCAGCCAAACCCAGCTCCTAAACTCGAACCCTTCTTAACAGCTCCAAGTCATGGAACGGGTCGCTGACTACCCCCGCCCCCCCGCCTTGGTGGCCTGTCAGGACGCCATTCGGGTCGAATGGGGCGGCGTCGTGATCTGCGCAACGACAACCAGTTATCGAGTGTTAGAAACCTTCCATCCCCCCACCTATTACCTGCCGCCCGAGTCGTTTCGCCTGGACCTCCTCCAACCAGCCATGGGCGCCAGTTTCTGTGAATGGAAAGGGGTGGCCCGCTATTTCGATCTGGTGCTGCCGGCCCCAGATGGTCCAGCGGAACAACGCCGAAGCAAGGTGGTCTGGCAGTATCCCGAGCCCAGCGCCGCCTTTGCCCCGATCGCCGGCTGGCTCTCCCTCTACCCGGGCGCCATGGACGGGGTCTGGGTCAACGGCGAAGCGGTGATTGCCCAGCCGGGGGGCTTCTATGGGGGCTGGATCACCTCCCAGGTGCAGGGCCCCTTCAAAGGCGACCCCCTCCATCCCGAATTGCGCTGAGGGACAGTCCGCCGCATCGTTGCGCTGCCACGGTGGCGCGGCCTCAGTCCTGCGCATCGGCTGCGCCCCATCGGCTCGATCCGGGATGAAACCGCCAGCGCCAGCCGCGCCCCACCCGGGCGCCCTGGTTGGCCCCCAGCCAGGGCCTCACCCCCGCACGCATGCCAAGCGACTCGCCGCCGCCGGATCGACCATCACCCGCAGCCGCGGATGGTGTTGCAACCAGCTGGCCGGCAGCTGGGGCTGGGGCGGCTCCTGGAGACTGCGGCGCAGGATCTCGGCCTTGGCCTCGCCACTCACCACCAGCACCACCGTTTCGGCCGCCAGGATCTCGGCCAGGCCCACGGTGATCGCCCGTTCGGGCACGGCGGCCAGCCCGGCGGCAAACAGGCCCGCATTCTGGTGGCGGGTGGCCAGATCGAGCGCCAGGCAACGGGTGGGCGCCTCGGGAGCGCAGGGGGGTTCGTTGAAGCCCACATGGCCGTTGTTGCCAAGCCCCAGCAGCTGCAGCCCCAGGCCGCCGGCGGCAGCGATCGCCTGGCCGTAGCGGCGGGCCTCCTGGTCCGGGTCGGCGGCCAGGCCATCGGGCAGGCGCAGTTGCGCCGGTGCCAGACCCAGGGGCCGGCCCAGGCAGCGCTCCATGCTGGCCGCGAACGACTCGCCATCGGCCGGCCCTAGCCCCACGTATTCATCCAGGTTGAAGCTGGACCAGCCCGCCTGCAGCGCCTGGCGCTCCCGCGGGGGCAGGGCCCGCACCTGCTCCACCAGGGCGCCATAGACCGGCTCCATCGTGCGTCCGGTGGCCAAGCCCAGGGGCCTGGAGCGGAATCCCGGGGGACTTGGCCGCAAGGCCGCCAGCAGCAGGGCCGCCACCCGCTTGCCCAGGGCCTCAGGCCCCGGGGCCACCTCCAACGACCAACGCGCCAAGCCCCGCAACCCCAGTGCGGCAGCCAGCCTGTCAGGGCGTGGCCCCGAGGGTGAGGGTCTTGGAGCGAGCGGTGATCGGACCCAGACTGAGGCGCAGCTGCAACACCGGCGCCAGGGACGCCAGGCTGACGTAGGGGCGCAACTGGGTGCCCCGGTAGTAGTGCTGCAGGATCTGCTCGAAACTCTCCCCCCGGCGGGCCAGGGCCAAGGCCCCCCACTGGCTCATGCCGATGCCGTGGCCAAAGCCATGGCCGATCGCCACCCACTGCAGGCGGCCGGAGGCCAGGCGGGCGTCGGAACCGGGCGAGGTTGGGGAGCCCAGCGGCGGCCCCGCGGTGCCCAGGGGCGCAGGGCCGGAGGCCGGCCCAACCGGGGGCGGGGCCTGGGTGCCGGTGCCGGCAGCAGCCAGGGGCCCAGTGGGGCCCAGGGCTGGTCGGGCTGCGCCCGCCGCGACGGCACCCCCCTGGGGCCCGCCCACCAGGGCCGGGACCAGGCCAGCGGTTGAAGCCGATGACGTAGCTGGAACACCCGCCGCGAGCGGAGCGGAGCCCGGCCCTGGCTGGTCGCCGGCCAGGGGGGGGGTGCTGGGCTCTTGGACAAACTGCACCAGGGTGCTCTTCAAGCCCAGCCGCGAGCGCAGCTCGGCGCCACTGAGCAGCAACGAGCCCGCCGTGCCCAGCACCCGGGCCTGCCGCACCCGGCCGCTGGCGCTGGTGGAGAGCACCTCAATGCGCTCGAGACTGCCGATTTCCGGCATGCCCCTGCGCACCAGCTCGTCGCTGAGGGGCACCCGCCAATCGCGCACCGGCGAATCCTGGTCGAAATCGGCCACGCTCACCAGGTAAGGAAGCTGCTGCGCCCAGAGTTCGCCGCTGTTTTCGGTCAAACCACCGCTGCTGCTGTGGAACACGGCCTCAATCAGGCCATCGCAGTAGGTGAGCACCAGGCCGCGGGTGGCCGCCACGGCCGCCTGGGTGGAGGCGGTTTCGGCCTCCACCCCCAGATACATCTGGCTGGCGACGGTGGACTTGAGGTCGTAGGCACGGCCGCTGCCGGGGCGCAGGGCCCGCAGCGCATAGGTGCGGGCCGCCACCGCCTGGGCCCGCAGGGCCTCGAGCGGCCAGCTGGCGGGCATCTCACTGCCCACCACGCTGGCCAGGTAGGTCTCCAGCCCCACCAGGTTGACCGCCTGCAAGGCATCCCCCTGGGGCCGGATCGAGAGGCTGCCGCGGTAGCGGTGCTTCTGCAGCCAGACGCTGCCCTCCGTACCTGGCGCCGCCACGGGCTCCACCACCAGTTCCGTCACCCGCAGGCGCTGGGCCTGGGGCTGGGGCTGGGGCTGGGCGTAGCGGGCCCCAGCCCCTGGGGCGACCGGTTGCAGCTCCTGGGGAGACGGGGACCCGGGGGAGCCCGCCGGGGCCGCAGCCGCCGGGCGGGCAGCGAGGGGAGTGCCCGTGGCCGAGTCGAAGGCGGGGGCGGCGGCGGCGCTGGACGCCGGCGCGACCGGGGCGACCAGGGGACGGGGTCCGGGGGCCGGGCCGGGGCTTGCCCCCGCCGCAGGGGAGAGGCCGGACGGGCTGGATCCCTGGGCAGGGCTGCCCGCTCCGGCCTCAGCCAGCGCCAGCACCTGGGAGCCGGCCAGCTGGAGCCGCAGGGGCTGGTCCGGCCCCACCTCCACCAGCACCGGACCGGCACCATCGCGCAGGCGCAGGCGACCGCCGGCGGGGGCCCGAACCGTCAACGCCTGGGCTTCCCGCAGCAGCACCCGCACCTGGGGTCCACCGAGGACCACCCGTTCAGGCTGGGGGGCGGGCGCCGGCTCCCAGGCCGCCCAGGCCCGGGGCAGGCCCACCAGCAGCCCAGCCACCAGCAGGGTGGCGCCCAGGCCGCGGCGCTGGCGAGGAGGAATCGGAATCATCGGCTCAAGCCCCAGGCGACGGCAGGGGAGACGCGGCCCGCGACTGGGGCAGGGCCCCCATTGTGGCCGCGCCCTGACGGGGACGCCAGCCGGGCAGCCGCCGCCCGGACCGGCACCCGCCCCCGCCTCCCGGCCCTTCAGCAGCGGAAGCCCAGGGCCGACCAGGGCCCCCGGGCCGGCCACCCCAACCGGGCCGAGCCCCTGCCTGGCAACGGGCCCAAGCTCCGCAGCCCCGTCGCCAGATCCCGGCCCTGGGCCCGGGTTCGGCGTGGCAGCATGCGAAGTCCAGATCCACCGGTGCGGCACCGGGGAGACGCGTCAGCCGTGCAGGTCACTTTTCTGGGCACCAGTTCGGGCGTCCCCACCCGCTCGCGCAATGTGTCCGCCGTGGCCCTGCGCCTGCCCCAGCGGGCCGAGCTGTGGCTGTTCGACTGCGGCGAAGCCACCCAGCACCAGTTCCTGCGCAGCGACCTGCGCGTGTCCCAGCTGCGGCGGATCTTCGTCACCCACATGCACGGTGACCACGTCTTTGGCCTGCCCGGCCTGCTGGCCACCCTGGGCCTGGCGGGCGCCAGCCCCGGCATCGACCTCTACGGCCCGGACCCCCTGCGGGACTACCTCGAAGGGGTGATGCGCACCACCTCGACCCGGATCGGCTACCCCCTGCGCAGCCACCGGGTGCGGGCCGCCGCCAGCAGTGGCGCCCTGCTGCTCGACGACGGCGACCTGACCGTGCGGTGCACGCCCCTGAACCACCGGGTGCCGGCCTACGCCTACCGCGTGGATCAGAAAGCCAGGCCCGGCCGCTTTGACGTGGAGCAGGCCAAGGCCCTGGGGATTGCGCCGGGACCCATCTATGCCGCCCTCAAGGCGGGGCAGACCGTGACCCTGGAGGACGGCCGCATCATCCGCGGTGAGGCCCTCTGCGGTCCGGAGCAGCCTGGCAAAAGCCTGGTGTATTGCACCGACACGGTGTTCTGCGAGGCGGCCGTGGCCCTGGCCCAGGGCGCCGACCTGCTGATCCACGAATCCACCTTTGCCCACGGTGAGGCGGAGATGGCCTACCAACGCCAGCACTCCACCAGCACCATGGCCGCCCAGACGGCCGCCGAGGCCGGGGTGAAGCAGCTGGCCCTCACCCACCTCAGCCCCCGCTACGTGGCCGGCAATCCCCTCACCCCCGACGACCTGCTGGCGGAGGCGCGGGCGATCTTCCCGGCCACCGTGATGGCCAAGGACTTCCTCACCCTGGAGGTGGGCGCCGCCTGAGGGCCGCTGGCGCCGGCGGCCGCCCGGGCGGGCCCCACCCCGGGGCTGCAACAGTTCGTGATTCCGCCCCGGGGGGCCCATTCCCCGTGATACAAGGGCTTTGCTGCGGTTCATCCCCGCCTTATTGCCGGCTTTTTCGATGGCCTCCTTCTTCTCCTCTGCGCTGCGATTCCTGGCGCGAACCCTGCTGGTTCTGCCCCTGGTGCTGCTGGTGAGCTTCGCCGGCCCTGCCACCGCAGCCCAGTGGACCACCGATCAACTCACGGTGCCGGCGGATCCCGCGGGTACGCCTGTGACCTTCAGCGAACAGGAAATCAAATCGGGTCGCAAGCTGTTCAACGACAGCTGCGGCACCTGCCACGCCGGTGGGATCACCAAGACCAACCAGAACGTGGGCCTCGACCCCGAGACCCTGGCCCTGGCCTCCCCGCCCCGCAATTCGGTGGACTCCCTCGTGGATTACATGAAGGACCCCACCTCCTATGACGGCGAGTACAGCATTTCCGACCTGCACCCGAGCCTGCGCAGCAGTGACGTGTTCGTCAAGATGCGCGACCTCGACGAGGACGACCTGCGCCTGATCGCTGGCTACATCCTGGTGGCCCCCAACGTCCAGGGCGTCCAGTGGGGCGGCGGCAAGATCTACTTCTGATCTGGCTTCCAGGGCCGGGCTCCCGGCCAAAGCCGCATCCCTCCGAATCCGGATTGAACCCAGCCCCGGTCGTCCGGTTCTGGCTCCCGAACCCCGATCACTCCTTTAGCCGCGGCCAGCACCGCGGCTTTTTTGTGGCCCAGCCCTCAGCGGGGGCCCAACGGACCCAGGCCTGCGACTAATCCATGACCCTGATTCAGCCCGCTCCCCGCGGAGCGGGCCAAGGCATTGCCCCGGGGAGGGGCTGGATCTGGTCTCAGCTCTGGGGCAGGGGTTCTGCGGCCAGGGCTCCTGGGCGGGGCGGCTCCTGGCCAGGGGCCGGCGGCTGGCTGTTGGCCGGATCCATCGACGCGGGCTGCTTGCTGTACCACCACTCCTGCAGGGCCGGGCTGAGCCGCTGGGCGAACAGGGTCAGCACCGTGCGGGTGGGGCGTGACCCGGGCTGGAGCAGCTCCACCGCGTAGGAGGGGCAGCGGCGCGACGCCAGGTCGGCCACGAAGCGGCGCCCCACGCGCCGCCAGCTGGGCTCCTTGCTGCGCCAGGCCAGGCGGCAGCAGGGCCAGGGCAGCTCCTCCCGGTCAAACAGGCGACAACAGGGCCCCAGCACCCGGTAGCTGTACTGGCCGCCGAGGCTGGACTGTTCACTGCCGGGCTCGGGCAACTGCTCCAGCAGGGGCAAGCTGTCGCGGGTCAGGGAGGGGCCGGCAGGAGCCACGGACACGGCAAGCGGCGCGGGGGAAGGGAACAAAAAAGCCACCCCGCAGGGTGGCAGAGGAACGGAACCGGTCAAGCCCGAGGGCCAAGCCGGTGGCTCAATAGAGCTCTTCTTCGGCGTGGGTTTTGATCGTGCAATCGGAGGTGGGGTAGGCCACGCAGGTGAGCACGAAACCGGCTTCGATCTGGTCGTCGTCGAGGAAGCTCTGGTCAGACTGGTCAACGGTGCCGGAGGTCAGTTTGCCGGCGCAGGTGCTGCAAGCACCAGCACGGCAGCTGTAGGGCAGGTCGATGCCCTGCTCTTCAGCGGCGTCAAGGATGTACTGGTCGTCGGGAACTTCGATGGTCTTGTTGAGGCCCTCGCCTTCATTGACGAGGGTGACCTTGTAGGAAGCCATGGAAAGAATTGGGGCTCACAGGCTCCTGGAGGATCCGGGCCTGTAGGACCGCCCCTTCCTACATCCTCCTGAGGCTGTTCCCGTGGATCCGGGCCGCCATTTCCGGGAAGCCCAATCAAAGGCAGGGCTCCGATCAGCCTGCCTTATGCAACGGGACGGGCGGCCCGGATTTCGAGTAAGCCCCACTGGCTCTGCTGGGCCACCAGCTCGGCGCGCCAGCCGGCCGCGGCCAGGGCCTGGGTCAACCCCGGCACCTGGCTCACCAGCAGGCCGCTGAGCAGCCCCACCCCGCCCGGAGCCAGCACGCTGGCGAAGCCAGGGGCCAGGGCCTCGATCACCGGCGCCAGGATGTTGCAGAGCAGCAGGTCGGCGGGTTGGCCCGCCAGCAGGTCGGCGAGCGCCTCCAGCGACCCCTGGGCCACCTGCAGGCTGCCAGCCGCGGGCTGGGTGGCTGCGGGCTGGGAGGCTGCGGGCTGGGAAACCGCGGCGGCGTCCCCGTCTGCGCCGCGAGAAGCTGCGCCGCGAGAGGCTGGGCCGGCAGAGGCTGGGCCGATCCGGGCGGGGGCTGGGGGACCACCGGGGGCGCGAAAGCCATTGCAGGCGGCATTGGCCCAGGTGGCCCGAACCGCCAGGGGATCGCAATCCACGGCGAACACCTGGCAGGCCGGGGGCGTTGCCGCCGCAGGGGCCCCCCTGGGGATCACAGCTTCGCAGCCTTCAGTTCCAGTACTGCCTTCAGTGGCTTCGCTGAGAAGCCCCAGGGCGGCGAGGGCCAGGATGCCGCTGCCGCAGCCCAGGTCGGCCACGCGCACGGGCCTGCCGGTGGCGGGGCCGCGCAGGTCCTGGCCTGGGCCCTGGGCCCAACGCTCCAGGGCCTCCAGGCAGAGGCGCGTTGTCGGGTGGCTGCCGGTGCCGAAGGCATGGCCCGGATCGATGCGGATCGCCAGCCGATCCGCAAATTCAGCCGGACGCTCCAGCCAGGCCGGCAACACCAGCAGCCTGGTGCCTACCGGATCGGCCTGCCAATGCTGCTTCCAGCTCAGGCTCCAGTCTTCGTCGCCCTGCGGCTGCCAGTGGATGGGCGGCAGGGGGAGAGCGAAGGGTTCCGTGAGGGCGGCCAGGGCCAGCTCCAGCTGCAGCCGCTCCGGCTCCGGCCAGTCGGCCGCCGGCAACCAGGCCACCAGCTGGCGCTCGTCCGGCCGTCTGGGGGTGTGCTCCAGGGCCACCCGGTGGATCCCCAGGTCCTGCAGCTTCCAGATCAGAGATTCCTCGAGCTCCGGCAGGGCCAGGAGCTCCAGCCGCCACCAGGGCAGGGGCTGGCCGCCCATCGCTCCAGGCCCGGGCGACCCGGGCGCCTGGCTGGCGCTCAAAGGGTCACCGGATGGGATTCCTGGATGCCATTGATGGCATGGATCGTGGCCAGCAGGCTGGCCGGGATCGGGTCATCCAGGCTGAGCACCATCACGGCATCCCCGCGCACGATGCGGCGGCCCACCTGCATCGAGGCGATGTTGACGTTGTGCTCGCCAAGAACGGTGCCCAGGTTGCCGATGATGCCGGGCATGTCCCGGTGGCGGGTGAACAGCATGTGGCGGCTGGGGGTCACATTCACCGGGAACTCGTCAATGGTGGTGATGCGCAGGTCGCCATCGGCAAACACCGCCCCGGTGACGCTGTGGTTGCCCTTGGCCCCTTTGGAGGAGAGCTGCAGGGAGCCGCCGGCAAAGTCGCGGCTGGCGTCATCCTTCACTTCCACCACATGGATGCCGCGGGCCTTGGCCTCCAGGGTGGCGTTCACGTAGTTGATGCTGTCGCCCAGGGCCGCCGAAAGCAGGCCCTTGAGGGCCGCCACCACCAGGGGCTGGGAGGGATGGCTGGCGAACTCGCCCTGCAGGCGCACCTCCAGCTCTGCAACATCGCCACCGGCCAACTGGCTGAGCAGCAGGCCCAGGGTTTCGGCCAGCTGCAGGTGGGGCTTGAGCTGCTCCATCACCTCGGGGGTGAGGCCGGGGATGTTGACGGCGCTGCGGGCGGGCAGGCCCAGCAGCACGTCGCGGATCTGTTCGGCCACATCCACGGCCACATTTTCCTGGGCCTCTTCGGTGGAGGCGCCCAGGTGGGGGGTGAGGATCAGGCGCTGGGGCACGTTGCGCAGGGGCGAGTCGGCCGCCAGAGGCTCCTTGGCAAACACATCGAGGGCCGCACCACCGATCACGCCGTTCTGCACCGCTTCGGCCAGGGCCGCCTCATCGACGATGCCGCCGCGGGCACAGTTGACGATGCGGGCCGTGGGCTTCATCGTCGCCAGCAGCTCGGCGTTGACCAGGTTTTCGGTGTCGGGGGTGCGGGGCAGGTGCAGGCTCACGTAGTCGGCCTCGGCGAATAGGGCCGGCAGGGCCAGGAGCCGCACCTGCAGTTGCTGGGCCCGCTCCGCCGAAATGAAGGGGTCGTAGGCCACCACCTCCATGCCCATGGCCTTGGCGACCCGGGCCACATGGGAGCCGATCTTGCCCAGGCCCACCACACCGAGCTTCTTCTTGTAGAGCTCGTTGCCCACATAGGTCTTGCGGTCCCAGCCGCCGGCCATGGTGCTGGCGTGGGCGTGGGGCACGTGGCGCGACAGGGACAGCATCAGGGCCAGGGCGTGCTCGGCCGCGGCGATCGTGTTGCCCTCGGGCGAGTTGACGACGATCACGCCGCGCTTGGTGGCGGCTGGCACATCGACGTTGTCCACCCCGACGCCGGCACGGCCGATGATGCGCAGCTTGCTGGCCGCCTCGATGATGTCGGCAGTCACCTGGGTGCCGGAGCGGATCATCAAGGCGTCGTAGTCGCCGATGATCGCCTTGAGTTCCTCCGGTGCCAGGCCGGTGCGCACATCCACCTGGGCCACCTGGGAGAGGATGTCGATCCCCGTTTGATCGATGGGATCGGAAACCAGAACCTTTGTCATGACCCGGCCGGTGGGGAGCTGCCGGAGGCAAGTGTAGAGAGGCGCCGCTGGCCCCCCTCAGCCGACGCCGGACCAGCTCTCCCCCGCCCCAGCCGGCAGGGGAGAATCGGGGTTCCTCAGCGGCACTGAACCGTGGCGAACTGCGTGGTGGCGGTCCTGGCCGCCCATGACCAGCTGCAGGCGCTGCGCAGCCAGCTGGCGGAGCTGAGCCCGCCGCCCCTGAGCCTGCTGGCGATCGGACCCGGCGAACTGGCGGTGGAGCAGGTGGAGCGGCTCAACCCCTCCCAGGCCAGAACGCGGCGCCAGAAATCGATGGCCCTCTGGTTGATCCCCTTTGGCTTCTTCGCCGGGGTGATGTTCACCTTCATCACCGACCTGCAGACCTTTGCCTTCGCGGGTCCCCTGGGCGAGCCCCTGTTCGGCGGCCTGCTGGGCCTGGGCTCCGGCTGGATGGGCAGTTTTGCCGCCGCCGCAAGCGTGCCCTCCGAGGAGGACGACCAGGTGCGGATCCTGCGCAACCGGCTCCAGGAGGGCAACTGGCTGCTGCTGCTCGAAACCCGCAATGGCGTTGAGCTGCCCTGGCGGCTGCTGCAGAAGGCCGGCGCCCGGGCCCTGGTGCGCCTGTCCGAAGACTGAACGGGGACTTCAGCGCTGGGGAGCAACGGGGGCTGATCGGGCCGATCCCTGCTCCGATCGAGGTTGCCCCCCCGGGGAGCCGGCCCTGCGGGCCAGCCACCCCCGCTGGGGTTCGCCAGGATTGGCCCACCCCCTATCCGTCCGCATGCTGCCCAGGGACCTCCTGCTCCAGGCCAGTCGCCATCCCCTTGCCCTGGCCGGCCTGATCGACCTGGCCGAGCAGGCCGTCCGCACCTGGGAGCCCGTCTGGAGTGACTTTCTGGCGGCCGAGGTCCTCGAGGAGGCCCAAGCGCGCCTGGGCCCCCTGGCCGAACTCAGCCTGACCAGCGCCGGCGGCTGGCCCCAGGCGGAACGGCGCCGGCTCTGCCTCCAGCGCCATGAACTCGCCAGCACCCTCGACAGCCCTGCAGGGGAGGGGCCGGACGGAACCGGAGCTGCAGGCGCCAGCGCCGCCGCCGAAACCTGGGCGCCCTTGAGGGGCCTGGCCATCGCCGGCAACTTTCTGTTCGATCCGGCCGAGGCCCGCGACATGCGCCAGGCCCTCGTCGCCCAGGGGGCTCCCCCGGGGGCGATCGGCGACATCTGGATCCAGGGGGACCGGGGCGCCCAGGCGGTGGTCACGCCGGAGCTGGCCGGGGCCCTCGACCAGGCAACCGCCCAGGTGCGCAGCGTCGCCGTGCGCCTGGAGGCCCTGCCCCTGGAGCAGCTGCAGATCCCCGCCCAGCGCCTGCCGCGCCAACTGACCACGGTGGAGGCCTCCCTGCGCCTCGATGCGGTGGCCTCGGCCGGCTTCGGCCTCTCCCGCAACCGCATGGCCGACCTGATCCGCGCCGGCGCCGTGCGAATCAACTGGCAGGCGGTCAGCAGCCCCAGCCGGGAACTGGCCCTGGGGGACCGGGTGCGCTTGGAAGGCCGCGGCGAACTGGCGCTGCTCGAGGTGGAGCGCACCAAACGGGACCGCTGGCGGCTCATCCTCCAGCGCCGGTAACCACCATGGATCGCGGCGCGGCAAGCCCCACCGTCCGGGGCCAGGGGCGGGCCCGCCAGGACCCTGCTTGAGCTGGCTGCTAGGTTGCAACCACATTCAGGACTGGAAGCCGATCCGCTGGGACCTCCAGTGGGACGGCTTATCAATCCGAGTGAAACCGGGCGATTAGCTCAGAGGTAGAGCACTACCTTGACACGGTAGGAGTCACTGGTTCGATTCCAGTATCGCCCACTCTTTTCATCCTGCTGTTCCATTCGATCGCCCAGAGATGGCCGAATCAAGGCAACCCTGCACCGTTGTCTTGGGCCTGGGCCGCTCGGGTTTCGGCGCAGCGCGTCTTCTTCACCATCTCGGCTCCGAGGTGGTGGTCTTCGAGAGCAGCCAGTCTGACGCCATGCGCCAGCGGGCCCAGGCCCTGGAAGCCCAGGGCCTGGAGGTGCGCCTGGGCGCCCCCTTGGAGGCGGCCAGTTTCACCGCCCTGGAGCGACCGATCGGGCGGGTGATTGTCAGTCCCGGCATCCGCTGGGACCAGCCAACCCTGGTGGCGTTGCGCCAGCAGGGTGTGGCCGTGGCCGGGGAGCTGGCGGTGGCCTGGGAGGCCCTGCCTGGCATCCCCTGGATCGGCATCACGGGCACCAACGGCAAAACCACCGTCACCCACCTGGTCAACCACCTCCTGACCAGCGCCGGCCTCGATGCCCCCATGGGCGGCAATGTGGGCCACTCGGCAGCCGAGCTGGCCCTCGCGCGCCTGGCCCCAGGCCAGGCCGCCCCCGATTGGCTGGTGGTGGAACTCAGCAGCTATCAGATTGAAGCCTGTGCCCAGGTGGCACCGCGCATCGGCCTGTGGACCACCCTCACCCCAGACCACCTGGAGCGCCACGGCAGCCTCGACACCTACCGCTCGATCAAGCGCAGCCTGCTGGAGCGCAGCTCCTGCCGGATCCTCAATGCCGATGACCCGGACCTGCGCTCCCAGGCCGCCAGCTGGCAGGGGGCCCACTGGGTGACCGCCGGCGACGGCCGCGGCCTGCCGCCCCCGATCGATCCCCTGCTCTGGATCGAAGGCCACCAGGTGACCTCGGCCAACGGCCCCCTGTTCGATGCCCGGGCCCTGGCCATGCCGGGGGCCCACAACCGCCAGAACCTGCTGCTGGCAGCCGCCGTGGGCCTGGAGCTGGGCCTCTCGGGCGCCACGATGGAGGCCGCCTTTCGCCGGTTCCCCGGGGTACCCCACCGGCTGGAGCGGATCGCTGACCACCAGGGCATTCCCTACTTCAACGACAGCAAGGCCACCAACTACGACGCCGCCGAGGTGGCCCTGCAGGCCCTGGCGGGCCCCCTGGTGGTGCTCGCCGGTGGCCAGGCCAAGCAGGGCGATGCCAGCGGCTGGATCGCCCAGCTCAAACGCCAGGCCACGGCCGTGGTGCTGTTCGGGGCTGCCGGTCCGTTCTTTGCGGGCCTGCTGCAGGAGGGGGGCTACGGCGGCCGGGTCGAGGTGGTGGCAGGTCTCGAGCAGGCCGTGCCCCTGGCCAGCCAGCTGGCTGCGGCCAACCAGGACGACGGCTGTCAAGCCGTGCTCCTCTCGCCCGCCTGCGCCAGCTTCGATCAATACAGCGATTTCGAGGCCCGCGGCGACCACTTCCGGCAGCTCGTCCGGGCCCTGTCGGCGACCGCCCCCGCCTAGGCCCAGGGCCCATCGCTCCCTGGCCAGATGCCCCAAGGGCAGGGTCCAGCCAGGCCGGCCGCGTTTGGGCCGATGGCGCCGGCTCACGCCTGGCCTGGCAGGCACCGCGGGCCGACCCGAGCGGGCTACTCTCCGGCCCAGCGGAACGCCCTGGCGATGGCCCACTGGTTAATGAAAAGCGAGCCCGATGTCTACGGGATCGACCATCTGGAACGGGAGGGCACAACCCTCTGGGATGGCATTCGCAACTACCAGGCCCGCAATTACATGCGCACGATGGCGATTGGCGATCGCGCCTTCTTCTATCACTCCAATGCCAAGCCCCCCGGCATCATCGGCCTGATGGAGGTGGTGGAAACGGGCCTGGTGGATCCCAGCCAGTTTGACCCGGCCTCCAAGTACTTCGATGCGGCATCGAAGCCGGAGGCCCCCCGCTGGGATTGCGTGCGCCTGGGTTTTGTCGAACGGTTTGACCGCCTGCTCAGCCTGGAGCAATTGCGCCAGGAGTTCAGCATCGAAGAGCTGCCGGTGGTGCGCCAGGGCAACCGCCTGTCGATCATGCCCGTGCCGGACGCCAGTGCCGAAAAGCTGCTCGCCCTGCTCAAGGGCGCCTGAACGACCTCAACCCAGCGAGGGGCCTGCAGCCACCCCCTCGCCCCAGCCCCCATCCGCCCCACCACAGCCAGGGGCGGTGATCGGGTTAACCGCGGGAGGCAGCGGGAGGCTGGGGGTGAGATCCGAACGCGGGCCCGGCGCCAGCCTGGGCCCGAAGCCCGTTTTCTGGGGGAAGAGGTTGGCCAGGTAGCAGCGGGTCACCTCCCGGCTCTGCAGTCCGTTCTGGACCAGGAAGCCGGCCAGGGCCGCCTGGAACAGCCGGTACTGGTCCCAATGGGGGTGGGCCTCAATGAACCCCCGCATCGACTGCAACAGGGGCTCGGGAACCTCGGCCCGCAGGCTCACCATCACCATCACGTCCATCCAGATGCGGGTCAGGGGCCCAGTTCTCCACAGGCGGAGGGCCGCGTCAAATGGCCCGAGCGAGCCGGTCGTTCAGACCTCTCATGGCAAGACAGCCCAGCGGAGCAGGCCTGGCTGGACGGCCCCCCCGGGCAAGCGCCACCGGAATTGCGGTAGGCCAACCTGTCAAGGCCAAAGCGGCCGAAGCGGACCTTTCCCCAGGCCCTTGGGCTGGACTGGGCTCCGAACCGAGCCCTGGGGAAAACGGCGATAAATGCGGGGAAGGGGCCCTGGAAAAGCGGGCAAAACCTGAGCCATCAGCAGTGCTGATCGGCGCCCCATCCCTGGGCCAGTCTCAAGGTTGACCCCCCAGCCGTTGCAGGGCCTGGGCCAGAGCCGGGCTCGCCGCGGCCGTCCAGGACACCTCCAGGGCCCGCTGGCCGGGCTCCGGGCTCAACACCCCCTTCAGGCTCCAGTGCTGGCGATCCCCGTCCAGGGTCAGCCACCAGGGTCCCCGCTCCAGCTCCAGGCTGATCGCCTCCTCGGCCAGGAGCTGGTCAACCAGGGCCTGATGCTCGCCGGTCAGGTCGGCGACCGCCGCCGCAAGGGCCGAGGCCTCGGCTGCCGTGAGCTCGGCCGCCCAACCCTGGCCACCGATCAACACGCCATAGGGCTCCCGGTCAGTCCGCCAGGCCAGGCGCCAACCATCCCCTTCCAACTGAATCACGGCAGGGGTCCCGGGTCGGCGTCAGGTTCAGGGCCCTGCCAGGGGCAGCCAGCCCCGATCAAGGGGGATTGCACAACAAAAAACCATTGATCACCAACGGAAAAGCTGCAGCAGCACTCCATTGGTTCCCACCCCGCAGGCCAGCATGTCCATCCAGACAATCCAGTCCATCTGACTACTACTTGGCAGTCCATCTGACTACTTGGCAGCCGATCTAACTAGTGGATGGGTGCAGCAACGCTGACCACCCAATCTATCCAGCCGGACGATCAGCCGGGCAGCAGGTCGGGCTGGTCCTGCTCATCGCTGAGTTCAACGATGGCCCGCTGCACGGGCTTGATCATCGAATCTTCGAGCAGGCCATCAAAGTCGTCAAACCGGCGCTGCTTGGCACGGAAGGCAATGCGCACCGTGGTGAGGTAACGGTTGCTGGAGTGGCGGATCAGGCTTTCGGCCCGCTGGGCCAATTCCTTCGGACTCACCTCGACGCCGATGTACATGCAGATCCAGCCAATGGCTTCACCTTAAGTCAGGGCCCAACCAGTCCCCAAGCAGTGACCGGCCTGGGTCGCGGGGGGAAGGGGCCACCATGGGGTGCCCCCAACCGCGCAACCCCGCTGCCAGCCCATGGCTCCCGGCCCGGCTAGGCCAGGCCTCCGCGAAGCAGCGGTTCAGCTGCGCCACAATCCAGCGGCGCCACTCCCCCCTCCCCAGGCACCCATGGCCGGCACCCTCGCCATCGACCTGGGCAGCAGCAGCACCGTGGTGGCCTTCCAGGAGGCCGGCCAGGCGCCGCGCCTCCTGCCGATCGAACCCTTCTGCCTGGGCGACCCCCCGTTGGTGCCGAGTGTGATCTGGCTGGCCGATGCCGAGGCGGGCCAGCCCCTGATCGGCCGCCAGGTGCTGGAGGCTGGCCTGCTGCACCGGGGCGGAGCAGCCCTCCATCGCGACTTCAAACGGGCGATCGGCGGCCAAGCCGCCACCTCCTTGACCCTTGCAGGGGCCAAACCCGGCAGCCTGGACCCCAATAGCGCGGTGGGAGCCCCGGAGCGGCCCCCTGCCGTGTTGAGCCCGGAGCAGGCCGGCCAGCTGCTGCTGCATCGCATCTGGCGCCAACTACCGGCGGGCATCGCCCCCGATCGGCTGGTGCTCACCGCCCCGATCGATGGCTATCGGGACTACCGACGCTGGCTCGTCGCCGCCAGCGAAGCCCTGGCCGTGGCCGAGGTGGCCCTGGTGGATGAACCCACGGCCGCCGCCATCGGGGCGGGCCTCGCCCCGGGCAGCCGGGTGCTGGTCGTGGATTTGGGCGGCGGCACCATCGATCTGTCCCTGGTGGCCCTCGAGGGGGGCGAGGGGCGGGCGGCACCGATCGCCCAGCTGCTGCGCTTTGCCGGCCGCGACCTGGACCAGAGCCGCCAGGCCCTGCGCATCGCCCGGGTGCTGGGCAAGGCGGGGCTGGCCCTCGGCGGCCGCGACATCGACCACTGGATCGCCGAAGCCCTCTGTCCTGGCCAGGGCAACGACCCGGGCTTGCTGGAGGTGGTGGAGCGGATGAAATGCAGCCTCAGCGCTCAGGAGCAGGCCCTGGGGCTCTGGACCCCGGGCCAGGGACCCACCCGGGAGCTGCGCCTGAGCCGGCCCCAGCTGGCCCGCCTGTTGGAGGAGCGGGGGCTGGAGGAGCTGCTCGACCAGCTGCTCGAAGCCGTGCTGGCCTCGGCCCGGGCCCAGGGCCTCAGCCTCAAGGATGTGGACGCGATCCTGCCGGTGGGGGGCACCAGCCAGCTGCCCAGCGTGCGGAGCTGGCTCCGGCGCAGCTGCGCCGGCGTTCCCCTGCGCGATCAACGGCCGATCGAGGCGGTGGCCCTGGGGGCCCTGGGCCTCACCCCGGGGGTGAAGGTGCAGGACCTGCTCAGCCATGGCCTGAGTTTGCGCTGCTGGGACCAGCGCAGCCGCGAGCACCGCTGGCACCCCCTGTTCAGCCCCGGCCAGGGCTGGCCGAGTGAGCGCCCCTTCGAGCTGGTGCTGGCCTGCAGCCAGGACGGCCAACGGGCGCTGGAGCTGGTGCTGGGCGAACCCCGATCCGACCTGCGCTCTGAGGTGGTGTTCGAGGCGGGGTTGCCGCGGCTGCGCCGCCGGCCGGCCGGAGAGGCGCCCGTGGATCCCTGGCCCGAGCCCCCGGCCCCGGTCCCGCTCGAGCCCCCAGGCCAGGCGGGGGTGGACCGGCTCAGATTGCGCTTCTCGATCGATTCCAACGGTGCCCTGCTGCTGGAGGGCGACGACCTGCTGACCGGCCGGCCCCTGGCCCCCCGCCGCCTGGGCCGGGTGCGCTGAAGCCGGCCACGGGTCCCCCAACCCGGGTGGCCCGGACCCGTTCCACCCCCTTCGGGCTCAGGGCTCCAGCTCCGGCGGCCGCCCGCCCGCCGGTGGACGCCGACAGGGCTGCCCCCAAGGGCAGGTGGCCAGCAGCCCCCATCCATAGAACGGGGGGGCGCTTGCACAGCCCCTTGGCCCTTCGCCACCACAGGCTCCCCCGTTACTGGCTGGGTCTCACCCTTGGACTGGTGGCGGCCGGCATCGGGGGCGTGCACTGGTGGGAGCAGCAACTGCCGCTCAAACTCCAGGAGGCCGCCGGCGCCGGTCGTCTCGATGCCTGCATCCGCTACGCCGACCAACTCGCTGCCCTGCGCTGGCTCGGCGGCGCCGCCCCCCAGGAACAGGGACTTTGCCGCCGCCGCAAGGCCGCCCAGCTCTGGAGCCAGGACCAATGGTCAGCAGCGATGACCCTGCAACTGCAACTGGTGAATTCGGGCGCCAGCCAACCCCAGGACCAACAGCAGCTCATCGCCTGGCAACGGCAGCTGGAAACCCGGGCCCTGGGCCTGTTCCAACAGGGAGACCTGCAGGGGGCCCTGGTGCTGCTGGCGGCGATCAACGCCGATCACCGCAGCGATGGCGCCGCCCTCGGCGACACCCTGCGCGACAGCTGGACTCGCAACCGGCTGCTGCGGGACCGGGGTCAGCACCTGATCAAGCAACAGCGCTGGTGGGAAGCCCTCGATGCCCTCAACCGCATCGACCACCCCTGGTGGAAAAACCAAAGCAGGCCCCTGCGCCAACAGGTGCAGCAGGGCATTGCCAGCCTGCGCCGCCAGGAGGACAAGGAGCACGAGAGCCACGGCGAAACCAACCCTTCGAATGTGCCGATCGCCGCGCTCGACGCCCTGGTGTCCCGCAAGATTGCGGCTGGCATGGACGACGGCCAGGCGTTCGAACGGGCCTGCCGGGAGCTCGGCGGCAAGGTGGTCGAAACGGGTCCGGAGAGTGCCTGTCGCCGCTGAGGGCCCATGACAGGATGGGCCCCATCGCAGAGATCGGCGTTCATGCAACCGGGAGATCAGGTCAAGGTCAGCAAGAGCGTGGTTGTGTTCCACCACCCTGAACACCGCGGCCAGGCCTTCGATCTGCAGGGGCAAACCGGCGAAGTCAAGGAGGTGTTGAACGACTGGAAGGGTCGGCCGATCAGCCCCACCCTGCCCGTGATCGTGGCCTTCGGCCGCTTCAAGGCCCACTTCCGCAGCGACGAACTCGAACCCGCCAGCTGAACGTCTGCCGCCATTCGGCGCTGCTAGGCCCCCTCCACTGGCAGGCCTCACTTCGGTCCGCTGGCTGGGTTTGCAGGGGGAGCTTCAACTGGGGCCGGCGTCCGAGAGCGGGTCGGGCCCCTTGAGCAGGTAGACCCCTTCCTCGCCATCGGTGGCCTGCAGACACAGGGCAATCGTTTCCTGCCGGCTGGTCGGCACCACCCGACCGCAGAAATCGGGCTGGATCGGCAATTCACGATGCCCCCGATCCACCATCACCAGCAGGCTCACCCGCCGGGGCCGGCCCCAGGCCTGCAGGGCCTCCAAAGCTGCCCGCACAGTGCGACCGGTAAAGATCACGTCATCCACCAGCACCACGCTGCGGTCCTCGAGATCGGCCGGTAATTCGGTGGGCAGTCCCAGGCGGGTGCCCACCCGCCCCAGGTCATCGCGATGGAAGGTGGGGTCCAGGCTGCCCTGGTCCACCGGATGGCCGGCAATGGCGCCGATCTGATCGGCCAGCACCTGGGCCAGGGCCACCCCCCGGGTGGGGATGCCCAGCAGCACCAGGTCCCGGCTGTCGGCGACGCTCTCGAGCACCTGGGAGGCCAGCCGGATCAGGGTGCGCGACAGTTCCTGGGCCGAAAGGATTTCCACCCGCCCCGGGGCAGCCGGGCGGGTGGTTGGGGATCGGGAGCCGGATGGCCCGGGGGATCCCGGCTCAGAAGACGGCGACATCACGGCCCAGGCGGATCCCCACAACGGACAACGGCGATTCCAAGCCTGGCAGAGCCCCAGGCTCCAGGCCTGGGGCCATCCCTGAAGAGCAGGGTGCTCCCCCGAGCTATTCGGACAACAGCCGCCTGGAGCGCAGGCCTGGCTTTGGCGGCGCCCATGGGTGTTCCGTTGACGATCCTGCGCTGGCAAGCTTCCGCTGACGAGGCTTCGCGTCCGTTGTTGCGCTGATAAACCACGGGGGAGGTGGCTAAGGGGACCCTGGCTAGACCCTCCAGAGCCGATGAGCTGCCAAGCCCTTCCGGGCCCGGAATGGCTGGCCTGCCCTGCCCGGGGCCAGCGCCAGCGGGTTGCCGATGGCCAAAAGCTGACCCGCCCAACGCCGCGAAGGGGCCCGAGACGCTAAGGCGGTAAGTTAAAGGCTGGTTGAAGTTGTCGAGGGAAACGGGCAACTCCGGGTGAAAGCAGTTCCTTCCTCCGATCACAACCCTGGCCTTGAGCACCGCATGGCTGAATCCCCTGTCTCAGAACCGCCCCTTCCGCCCGGTGCTGGCTCCATGATGCCGCCGTTGGGCGGCAAGCCGGCGATTGCCCCGGTGGTGCTGGCAATCCTCGATGGCTGGGGCTACAGCCCCGCCCACGAACACAACGCCATCCGCAGCGCCGAGACCCCGGTGATGGATGCGCTTTGGCATGCCTATCCCCACACCCTGATCCAGGCCAGTGGCGCTGATGTGGGTCTGCCGGATCAGCAGATGGGCAATTCCGAGGTGGGCCACCTCACCATTGGCTCGGGCCGAATCATCCGCCAGGAATTGGTGCGCATCGGCCAGGCCGTCCGCGACGGCAGCATTGCCCGCAACGGGGCCCTCAATCAACTCGCCGACCGCCTGCTCGCCAGCGGCAGCACCCTGCATCTGATCGGCCTTTGTTCCAACGGCGGCGTCCACAGCCATGTCAACCATGTGGGTGGGCTGTTGACCTGGGCGGCGGAACGGGGCCTCAAGGACGTCTGCATCCACGTCACCACCGACGGTCGCGACACCCCGACCCAGAGCGCCCCAGGCTTCATCGCCAGCCTGGAGGCCCAGATCGCCTCGGCCGGCGTGGGCCGGCTCAGCACCATCTGCGGCCGCTACTGGGCCATGGACCGCGACAACCGCTGGGACCGGACCGAAAAGGCCTATCGCCTGCTCACCGAGGATGGGGGGGCCAGCGGCCTCACCGCCCTGCAGGTGGTGGAGGCGTCCTACGCCGAAGGCATCACCGATGAATTCATCGAACCCACCCGGCTGGAGTCGGGCCACCTCAAGCCCCACGATGGGGTGATCTGCTTCAACTTCCGCCCCGACCGGGTGCGGCAGCTGATCCGGGCCCTGGTGATGCCCAGCTTCGAACCCTTCGAACGGGTGCAGATCGAGCCCCTGCATGTGGTGACCTTCACCCAATACGAAAGTGGCCTGCCGGTGGAGGTGGCCTTCCCGCCCGAATCCCTCGATGGACTGCTGGGTGAGGTGGTGTCCAACCATGGCCTGCGCCAGTTCCGCACTGCCGAAACGGAGAAATACCCCCACGTCACCTATTTCCTCAACGGCGGGATCGAAAAACCCTTCCCCGGCGAAGATCGCCATTTGGTGCCCTCACCCAGGGTCGCCACCTACGACCAGTCGCCAGCCATGTCTGCCGAGCAGCTCACCGATAGCTGCATTGCGGCAATCCGCAAGGGCATCTATTCCCTGGTGGTGATCAACTACGCCAATCCCGATATGGTCGGCCACACCGGCCAGATGGAGGCCACCACCCAAGCGATTGCCACCGTGGACCACTGCGTTGGTCGGCTGATGGAAGCCACCAACCGCATGGGCGGCACCATTCTGATCACCGCCGACCACGGCAATGCCGAGGTGATGGAGGGTCCCGATGGCCGGCCCTGGACAGCGCACACCACCAATCCGGTGCCGGTGATCCTGGTGGAAGGGGAGCAACGCAAGCTGCCTGGCCATGGCACCAACGTCCAGCTTCGCGACGGCGGCGGTCTGGCCGACATCGCCCCGACCTTGCTGGCGATCCTGGGCCTGCCCCAACCCGCCCGCATGACCGGCCAGTCCCTGGTGATCCCGGCCAGCCTGAGCGTGAGTGAAACCAGGCAGCCCATGAGCCTCAGCGTCTGAGCCGCCCAGACCCCTGCGCCACCTGACCCCGGAGATCTAGGCTGGGACCATGCTTCAAAACGTTCTTTCCTGGGTCTGGATCCTCAGCGGCCTGCTGTTGATCGTTTCGGTGCTGCTGCACAGCCCCAAGGGTGACGGCATGGGTGGCCTGGCCAGCAGTGGTGGCTCCATGTTCAGCAGCGCCCGCAGCGCCGAAGACACCCTCAACCGCATCACCTGGACCCTCCTGTCCCTGTTTCTGGGGTTGGCGGTGATCCTGAGTGCCGGTTGGCTCAAATAGGGTGCCCATGAAGCGGCGCGGCCTGTTTGGACTGCTGGGCTCGGCCCTGGTGCCCTGGCTTGGAGCCAGGTCTGCAGAAGCCGCCTCCCCAGCGGTCGATGGCCCATGGCAATTGAGCCCTAGCCAATGGCGAGCCCGGCTGAGTCCCGAGGCCTTTGCCGTGCTCCGCCAAGCCGGCACCGAGCGGCCATTCAGCAGCCCCCTCTACAAGGAAAAACGCCAGGGCACCTACGCCTGCGCCGGCTGCCAGTTGCCCCTGTTCAGCTCCCAAACGAAATACGACAGCGGCACGGGCTGGCCCAGTTTTTATGAAGCCCTCCCCAACGGCATCGCCACCAAGGTGGATTTCAAGCTGATCATTCCTCGCACCGAATACCACTGCCGCCGTTGCGGCGGCCACCAGGGCCATGTCTTTGATGACGGCCCCAAACCCACCGGCAAGCGCTATTGCAATAACGGTGTAGCCCTGGTGTTTCTGCCGAAGGGCACCACCTAGGAGCCCGCCCTCGGCACCGCCTCGTGACCCCCCAGACAGGTCAGAGCACTAGGGCCTGCCAGCACAGGGGCAGAGAGGCCATCACCACAGGGATGCTTTGAAGAGTGGGAGCGATGGAAGCGCTGAAATCCCGCGCCCCCAGTCCAGTCAGGGCCCCGAAATCCAGGTTGCCGCCCCGGGGCAGGCTGGAGGGCTCAGCGATTGTTGAGCGCTTGGCGATGGACACCGGCGGCTTGGCCGCCTAAGTCCGGGACTTGGCCGGTGGGGAGCTCCAACTCGGGCACTGGTTGGGCAGCGACCATTCGGCACTCAGAACGGTGCTCCAAAGGCGACAGTAGCCCAGGCCCCCCAAGGAACGGCCGTCAAAGTAGCGGCAGCTGCTGCATTTGGCATGAATCGGGGGCAAGCAAGCGGCCGCAGTGCGCACGGATGGTAACGAAACCAAGACCGACGCCGCTGCCCCGGAGCTGACTGGCAGCACCAAGTTGCCTAGTCTTGGCGCACACCACCGACACGACCCATGCCGCGCCTGCTCTCCGCAACCCTGATGGCGACGCTGCTGCTGTTCGGCTTTGGTGCCCAGGCCTGTGAAAAGCACCTCAACGGCCATCAAACCAGCTCCAACACTGCCTCAGAGGCTGCGAAAAACTGACTAGGCCCAGCTGAGCTCCCGCCCGATCAACCTGACAGCCTAGTGACTCGTGCTCTTCAGGTCCCTTCCCAAGGGGCATCCACCGGATGGAGCCCCCCAGGGAAGCCAGGCTCAGGACCCCAAAACAACGGACTCGCCCCAGCCTCGATGGCCTGGGGCTTTTTTGTGATTGCGATTGGCGAACTCAAAACCTCTACCCCAGAATCATCTGGCCAACACATTGCCGGCAAGATTATTCATGCGCGCAGCTTAAAACTAGACTGCGTCTTTAATGGAGCCCCAAAGTCCGACAATTCAAACGATACCGAGGCAAAAACTCAAACAACTCACCGCAAACAGAAACGCAACCGCTTACAAACATTCGTGCACAAAAACCAACCAGGCACTGCCCCCCATTCGTCCGACTGGAGCTCAGAAATCTCAGCGATGGGGAAGGAAGCAACTCAATCGCCGATCGACTGACCAAGGCTTACAAAGCCCGACCAAAATCCATCTTTAATAGACCAGCAAACCAATCGACAAAATATTCCACTCAAAAAGCCCGAAAAAAGAGAAAAGAATCAACTCTTGATCGAATACAGCAATGCCGGAATCATAGAAAAATATGTAGTGGCACTAAGGATTCACGGCACCGCTCTGCAGCTTCGCAACTGCCCCGGGAGCGGACCCTCAGGATTGCCGCTGCTTGGAGCGGCGCTGCTTTTCCTTCCAGAGCAGCTGGGCCGTGTCGTGCAGGGAGGTTTGCACCTCGCCCATGAACCGCTTCAGGCGGCGCTGGGTTTCCTTTTCGGTGGGCAGCATGTCCGAGAAGGTGGCCGCATGGCAGAGGTCAACCAGCAGGGCCACCTCTTCCGAGGAGAGGCAAAGCAGGTGCTCCCGCTCCAGGTGTGTGACCTTCACGGTCAGCTCGCGAATGCTTCAGTTTAGCCGTAAAGCGCCCTTTGGCCCAAATGCAAGGCCGCCTTTACGTTCGGAAACAACCTGATTGGTCCGGCTGCTGGTCCTGGCTGCCGCAGATCTGGGACGGGATGCCCGTCCCAGATCTGCTTGGCCCCAGGGCTAGGCGGCTTCTGGACGGCGCCCCTCGTGGAGGAAGTAGCGGCGCCACTGGCTGGATTTGCCAGACCAGACCCAGCAGGCGGCGGTGAGGGACACGGCGTAGGCAATCAAGTCCTGCTTGGTGACCTGAAAGCCGTGGGCCGCGGCCAGCTCCAGAATCTCGTCGGGGGATTGGACCCGCTGGAGCTGGCTGCAGAGCTCACTGTGCCGATGGACAAAATCCTCAAACCGAAAGAGCGCATCCGACATGCTGGGGCTGTTTCAAGCTCTGGGGTTGGGGCTGTAGGCAGCCAGGGGGGACGCTCAGCCGCCCTTGCAGCCTCGGCCTCTGGTTGACTCCAACCTAGGGGGTGGGCTCCGTTTGGGGTTCCCCAGGCGTGCTTCGGCCGGCGCAGGCGAAAGGGAGTGCGAAGGCGGCAGCACAGGCGCAAAAAAAGGGCCGGAGGACAGGCCTCCGACCCATGGAGCTAGTCAGACCGGCGAATCCGGGCCGAACTCAATAGTCGAAGTCGCCGCCCATGCCGCCGCCGCCGGCGGGAGCTGCTTCCTTCTTCTCAGGCAGATCCGCCACGATGCACTCGGTGGTCAACACCATGCCGGCGATCGAGGCGGCATTCTGCAGACCGGAGCGGGTCACCTTGGCGGGATCAACGATGCCGGCGGCCAGCATGTCGACATACTCGCCGGTGGCGGCGTTGTAGCCCTCGTTGAAGGGCTTGTTCTTGACATGCTCAGCCACGACAGCGCCATTGACGCCGGCGTTCTCAGCAATGCGCTTGAGGGGAGCGGTGAGGGCCGAGGCGACGATGGTGGCGCCGATCAGCTCTTCGCCGCTGAGGTTGGCGGCTGCCCACTCTTCCAGGGCCGGGGCCAGGTGGGCCAGGGTGGTGCCACCGCCGGGAACGATGCCTTCTTCAACGGCCGCCTTGGTGGCGTTGATGGCATCTTCCAGGCGCAGCTTCTTGTCCTTCATCTCGGTTTCGGTGGCCGCACCAACCTTCACCACTGCCACGCCACCACTGAGCTTGGCCAGACGCTCCTGCAGCTTCTCCTTGTCATAGGAGGAGTCGGTTTCGTCCATCTGCTTTCGCAGTTGTTCGCAGCGGGCCTTCACCGCCACCTCGTTGCCTTCGGCCACGATCGTGGTGGTGTCCTTGTTGATCGTCACCCGGCGGGCGGTACCGAGCATCTCAAGCTTGGTGTTTTCCAGCTTGAGGCCGGCATCTTCAGTGATCAGCTGGCCGTTGGTGAGAACGGCGATGTCTTCGAGCATGGCCTTGCGGCGATCGCCGAAGCCAGGGGCTTTCACAGCCGCCACGTTGAGGACGCCGCGCAGGCGGTTCACCACCAGGGTGGCGAGGGCTTCCTTCTCGATGTCCTCAGCAATGATCAGCAGGGGACGGCCGGTGCGGGCAATCTGCTCAAGCACGGGCACCAGATCCTGCACCAGGCCGATCTTCTTGTCGGTGAGCAGGATGTAGGGCTCCTCGAGCACCGCTTCCATCCGCTCGGTGTCGGTGGCGAAGTAGGGCGAGATGTAGCCCTTATCGAAGCGCATGCCTTCGGTGACCTCCAGTTCGGTGGTCATCGACTTGCCCTCTTCCAGGGAGATCACGCCTTCCTTACCGACCTTGTCCATCGCGTCGGCGATCATGCGGCCCACTTCTTCGTCGTTTCCGGCGGAGATGGTGCCGACCTGGGCAATGGCGTTGCTGTCGCTGATCGGCTTGGCGTGCTCCTTGATCTTGGCAACCAGGAACTCGGAGGCCTTATCGATGCCCTTCTTGAGGGTGATGGCGTTGGCGCCGGCGGCCACGTTGCGCAGACCGGCCTTGACCATGGCGTGGGCCAACACCGTGGCGGTGGTGGTGCCGTCACCGGCGGCATCGTTGGTTTTGGAGGCGGCCTGACGGATCAGGGCGACACCGGTGTTCTCGATATGGTCTTCGAGCTCGATCTCCTTGGCGATCGTGACGCCATCGTTGATGATCTGGGGAGCGCCGAACTTTTTCTCCAGCACCACGTTGCGGCCCTTGGGGCCGAGGGTGACGGCGACGGCTTCGGCCAGGATGTCGATACCGCGTTCGAGGGCCCGACGGGCTTGCTCGTTATAAATGATTCGCTTAGCCATGGAGGGCCTGGGAGAGGAGGATGAAGAGTTGGGACTGGAGCTGGGTGAAAGAAGCGCCTGGGCTTCAGTTCACGACGGCCAGGATGTCCTTCTCGGAGAGCAGCACATACTCATCGGTGCCGAGCTTGATGTCGGTGCCGGCGTACTTGCTGTAGAGCACCTTGTCGCCGATACCCACTTCCGGGGTCTGGCGGGTGCCGTCGTCGTTGCGCTTGCCGGGGCCCACCTGCACCACCTCACCCACCTGGGGCTTTTCCTTGGCGGTGTCGGGCAGCAGGATGCCGCCGGCGGTTTTCTCCTCAGATTCGGAGACCTTGATGAAGATGCGATCTCCGAGCGGTTTGACCGTGGAGACGCTGAGTGAAACAGCAGCCATGGAGGAATTGCGATAGCAACGGCATGGCGCCAGTGACGCCAATCAACGCCCGAATTGGCACTCGGACGTCTTGACTGCCAACCTAGGAGCGCCCCTGCCGGCCCAACAACCGGCCCGCCTGTGCGGGTGACCGAACCCGGCCAGGGGGCGGCTCGCCCGCCGCGCTGGCGATCCCGCCTGGCCCCGCAGCAGATCGGCCGCGGCTGAGCTCCGGATCCACGGCGGGGCCCCAGCGGGCCAGGTCGGCCCCGGGTCCTGATCCCCGGGGGTGAGCAAGCACGGTGGTAAGGTGGCGCCGCTTCGGGCGGGCCTCCCAAACTCCCGCTGCGCGACCTCCGCGATCCTCCTTACTTATGGCTGCTGCTGCACCCGCCGCCTCCGGCACCAAGGGAATCGTCCGTCAGGTGATTGGTCCCGTTCTGGACGTGGAATTCCCTGCCGGCAAGCTGCCCAAGATCTACAACGCCCTTCGCATCGAGGCGAAGAACTCCGCCGGCCAGACCGTGGCCCTCACCGCCGAGGTGCAACAGCTGCTGGGCGACCACCGGGTCCGTGCCGTGGCCATGAGCAGCACCGACGGCCTGGTGCGTGGCATGGAAGCCCTCGACACCGGTGCCCCGATCTCCGTGCCCGTGGGTGAAGCCACCCTGGGACGGATCTTCAACGTGCTCGGCGAGCCCGTTGACGAGCAGGGCCCGGTGCAGACCAGTCTGACCTCCCCGATCCACCGGGAGGCTCCCAAGCTCACCGATCTGCAGACCAAGCCGAAGGTGTTCGAAACGGGCATCAAGGTGATCGACCTGCTGGCGCCCTACCGCCAAGGCGGCAAGGTGGGCCTGTTCGGCGGCGCCGGCGTTGGCAAGACCGTGTTGATCCAGGAGCTGATCAACAACATCGCCAAGGAACACGGCGGTGTGTCCGTGTTTGCCGGCGTGGGCGAACGCACCCGCGAAGGCAATGACCTCTACGAAGAGTTCAAGGAATCGGGAGTGATCAACTCCGACGACCTGAGCAAGTCGAAGGTGGCTCTTTGCTATGGCCAGATGAACGAGCCCCCGGGCGCCCGCATGCGCGTGGGTCTGTCGGCTCTCACCATGGCTGAGCACTTCCGCGATGTGAACAAGCAGGACGTGCTCCTGTTCGTTGACAACATCTTCCGCTTCGTGCAGGCCGGTTCCGAAGTGTCCGCCCTGTTGGGCCGCATGCCTTCGGCCGTGGGCTACCAGCCCACCCTGGGCACGGACGTGGGCAGCCTGCAGGAGCGCATCACCTCCACCCTCGAAGGCTCGATCACCTCGATTCAGGCCGTTTACGTGCCTGCCGATGACCTGACCGACCCGGCTCCCGCCACCACCTTCGCCCACCTCGATGCAACCACGGTGCTGAGCCGCGGCCTGGCCTCCAAGGGCATCTATCCGGCCGTGGATCCGCTCGATTCCACCAGCACCATGCTTCAGCCGGCCGTGGTTGGGGATGAGCACTACCGCACCGCCCGGGCCGTGCAGTCCACCCTGCAGCGTTACAAGGAGCTCCAGGACATCATCGCCATTCTGGGTCTGGACGAACTGTCCGAAGATGACCGCCGCACCGTGGATCGGGCCCGCAAGATCGAGAAGTTCCTCTCCCAGCCCTTCTTCGTGGCCGAAATCTTCACCGGCATGCCTGGTAAGTACGTGAAACTCGAAGAAACCATCAAGGGCTTCAACCAGATCCTGGCTGGTGAACTCGATGATCTGCCCGAAGCCGCCTTCTATCTCGTTGGCAACGTGGATGAAGTGAAGGCCAAGGCTGCCAAGATCACCGCCGAAGCCAAGGGCTGATTGCGGCGGTCCCCGACCCGCTCCATTGTCCGCCTCCTGAACCCTGCTGCCCATGCCCCTCACACTGCGCGTTCTGTCCCCTGATCAGAGCGTCTTCGATGGTTCTGCCGACGAAGTGATCCTGCCCAGCACCACCGGCCAGATGGGAATTCTTCCCGGCCACGTCTCGATCCTCGCGGCCCTTGACACCGGGGTTCTGCGGCTGCGTGAAGGCAAGGACTGGAAGGCGATCGCCCTGCTGGGTGGTTTCGCTGAAGTGGAAGCCGATGAGGTGACGGTGCTGGTCAACAGCGCCGAGCTGGGCAGCCGCATCGACGCCACCAAGGCCAGCGAAGAACTGGCTACCGCCGAACAGGTGGCCGCCGGCTTCCAAGGTCAGCCCACCAGCACCGAGCAGCTGAAAGCCAAGCAGGAGCTGGCCCGCGCCCGCGCCCGCAAACAGGCCAGCGCCGGCTGAACACCGCCTGATGTCTTGATCGCCTCGGCGATCCCTGCCAAGCGCCCCTTTGGGGCGCTTTTTTTGTGCCGAAGCGTCGCCTGAGCAGCCTGGAGGGGCAACGGCCCTGGGCAGGGCCAGGGCGGAATTGCGCGCCCCTAGGCTCAGACAACTCCGGCGATGGCGATGGGCAAGGGGCGGGAGATCGGCACACGCCTGCAGGCCTGGTTGGCCGAGGGCAGCGCCATCCCATTCAGCCAGCAGGGCCTGATCGGCCGGATGCTGGATGAACTCGGCGAAGACACCAGCCTCCAGGCTCCGCTGCGGGATCTGGCGATGCGGCCCCTGTTCCGGCAGAGCCTGCTTCAGCAGCAACCGGCCCTGCGCCAGAGCGCCGCCCTCAACCTCAACCGGGAGCTGCAGGCCATCTATGCCCCCAGGGTGCAGGCGGAACTGCAGGATCTGATCGAAGCCGCCCTGGGGGTGAGCCTGCCGCGCCAGGCGGGCCAGGAGCTGACTTCTGGCTCAGCGACAGCTGAAGGGGGGCCTGGCCCCGGGGCAGCTGTGTCCACGCCTCGGGCCGTTGCCCCGGAAGCGGCTGGTGCCAGTGAAGCTGCCGTTCCCAGCGCAGCTGGTGATTCCGGCTCAACTGGTGTTTCCAGCGCTACTGCTGTTTCCAGTTCAGGGGCTGTTTCCAGTTCAGCGGCTGTTTCCAACCAACCACTGTCCAATCAACCGGCTGGTTCCAATTCACGGCCTGCTCCCGACGCTGCCGCCAGCGCCACGACGGCCCCCCTCGGCCACCAGCCGGGACCGGCCCTACCCCGAGCAACGCCCCTGGCCGCAGCCTGGGCGCCAATCGTTGCCTGGCTGGCTGACAGGGCCCGGGTCCTGGGGCCCGGCCTGGGGCTGGGGGCAGCGATGGCGCTGGTGATCGCCTGGCTGGGGGGGGAGCTGGATCGCCTCTGGCTGGATCGCTGGCCTGGGGCTTGGGCCCTGGTGTTGGCGCTGCTGGTGCTCCAGGCCCTCAGCCTTGGCCCCTGCAAGCGCTGGCGGCG
The DNA here is from genome assembly GCA_943370565.1 of Synechococcus sp. UW140. Taxonomy (GTDB): domain Bacteria; phylum Cyanobacteriota; class Cyanobacteriia; order PCC-6307; family Cyanobiaceae; genus BAIKAL-G1. Next base: position 292,527 of record CALRRL020000001.1, read on the forward strand.
GACCGCGCCGCTGCGGCTGCAGCAGATCGGCGATCCCCACCAGCTGGGCCACTGGATCAGTGCCCCCTGGCTGCATCACCGCCACGGCGAAGCGGTGCTCAACGCCCTGATGCTGCTGGCGATCCTGGGCGGCTCCCCCCTGCCGCTCAATCAGCTTTTGCTGCGCTACTGCCTGACCTCCCTGGCCGCCATGGGCCTGGGCGCGGCCTATGCACGGCGGCGCCTGCAGCTGGGGATCTGGGATGGGGCCACCGGGGCCGTGGCCGCCCTGATTGCCCTGGCCGCCGGGCTGAGCCTGCTGCATGGGCGGGCGGTTGCCTTCCCCCTGGGGCCGCTGGAACTGCCCGCCTGGGTGCTGTTTCTCAGCTACGGCGCCCTGCAACTGCGCTGGCTGCTGCCGCGCCTGGACGGCGAACAGGGCTCAACGCCAGGGCAACGGCTGTTGCGCTCAAGCTGGTGCTGGGGCAGCTGCCTGGGCTTCGGCTGGGCCCTGCAGACCAGGGTCGCTGAACTGCTGGCGCCCCTGTTGAGGTAGGGCCAGGGGCAAAACGCAGGGCCCGCCCCAGCCCCTGCTGCCTTGAGGGACCGGGCCCGCTGCTGCCTGCCGCCGGACGACCTGGCGATCCAACTGCCGCCGGCTCAGACCTGAACCATGAACTGCCCCCAGAGCAGGGCAGCGAGGGCACCGGCGGACGCCTCGGCGGCCCGGTTGTCATCATTGCCCAGCCAGATCCCCGTGAGGATGCCCTTGCTGGGGGAGTAGCCGATGAACCAGGCATCCTTGCCCTCGTTGGTGGTGCCGGTCTTGCCGCGGGCATCCGCCACCACGGCCGCATTGCGACCCGTGCCCTCCACCACCACCAGCCGCAGCATCTGATCCATCTGGCGGGCGATCCTGGGATCCAGCAACTGCTGCGGTTTCTCACCGATGGGCGAGAAGATGCCGCGGGCGGGACAGGTGGCCAGCACCGTCTCGGAACGACAGATCCCCAGGTCGTAGATGCGCTGCACGCCATGCATCGGCACCGTGCGCCCGCCATTGGCCACCACGGCATAGGCGCGGGCCATCTCATAGAGCAGCACCTCATTGCCGCCCAGCACCATGCTGGGGTCGCTCTGCAGATGGGCCGAGGAGATGCCAAGCCGGTGGGCCATGGCAATCACCCGATCAAAGCCGACCCGGTCGGCCAGATGCAGGGCCACCGGATTTTCGGAATAGGCCAGCCCCTCCGCCATGGTCATGCGGCCATCGCCTCCCACCGGACCGTGACTGCAGCCGTGCTGCAACTGGAAGATCGCTGCACAGGAGATGCGATCCTGCGGCTGGATCCCCTGCTCAAGGGCCGCCAGAACGGTGAACAGCTTGAAGGTGGACCCGGGCTGGCGCAGGGCCTGGACCCGGTCGAAGTTGTAATCGCCACCGCCCACATAGGCGAGGATGTTGCCGTTGTGCACATCGAGGCTGATCAGGGCGCCCTGATTCACGCCCAGGGGCCTGGCCTGCTCAGCAAGAAAGCGCCGCAAAGCGGTTTGGGCGATCTCCTGGATGGCCGGATTGATGGTGGCCACCACATGGTAATTGCCCCCTTCCTTGCGGGAATCCAGATTCAGGGAAAACCGGGACCCCTCCAGCTCCCACATCGCATAATCACTGAAGAATGGATAGCTGCGCCAGCGCGACTCTTGACAGACGCTGGGATCAAAGATGAGGGGCCTTCTGAGGGCGTCGCGGTAGTGATCATCCGTTAAGTAGCCCTCCTCATGCATGCGGCGCAACACCAGATCGCGCCGCAGCTTCGGGGTCCAGACCTGCTCATCGGGGAGGGGCGTTTCCCTGCGGCCGCTTTTGGCCTCGCGCCGCAGCCGGGATTCGGTGAGCTCCGCAGGCGAGGGGGCGCAGATGTTGTAGCCATTGGGGCTGGGCAGCAGCCCCACCAGATAGGCCGATTCCGCCGCATCCAGCTGGCGGGCCGATTTTCGGAAATACAGCCGGGCGGCCTCTTCGAACCCCTCAGCACCCAGGCCCAGATAGGCCCGGTCGAGGTACATCTTGAGGATCTGATTCTTGTTGAAGCGGGTTTCCAGTTGCCAGGACACCGGCAGCTCCCGCAGCTTGCGGGCGAAGACCCCCAGGCGGGTGGGGTGCTGATCATCGTCCGGAATGCGCACCCAGGGCCAGGGCGAGGCGGGATTGCCGTTCTTCACCCAGGGGTAGACCATGCGGGCCACCTGCTGGGTCAGGCCACTGCCGCCGCCGCTGCGCCGGACCAGGGAACGCAGGGTGCCGCCGAGATCGAGGCCGCTGTTCCAGCCGAAATGGGAATCTTCCGAGGCGATCAGGGCCTGGCGCAGCACCAGGGGGTAGTCCTCCAGGGTGGCCAGGGCCGTGGAGGCCCCCTCCCGGGAATCGATGCGCCGGCCGTCGGTGGCGACGATCTTGACCGGACCACCAATGAAGTCGACCCGGGAGCCCCCCGAGATCGTGCTCAGGCCCAGCAGGGCCGTGATCACCAGGCCGGAACCGATCAGGGAGGCCAGTCCCACCCCATGCAGGAGCCGCTCCCAGGGGCTAGGCGGGTGGTCGTAGCGCAGGGTGGGAGCGTCCCGCAGCGGCGATCCCAGCTGGATGCGGTCGCCATGGCGCAGGGAAATCGCCCGAATGCGCCGATCCCTCCAGTACAGACCGTTGGCGGACTCGAAGTCTTCCAGCAGCCAGTTGCGATCACTGGGGCGATCCTTCTCAAGGAAGGCATGCACGCGGCTGACCCCCTGGCCCTCGGCCACCAGTTCACAGAGGGGGTCGCGGCCGATGCGCAGCCGCTCCGGAGTGAGACTGCGCTCCGTGATCAGCCTGTCCCCTTGCCAGAGCTGCAACCGGGCCTGGCTGCAGCGGGCCTGGGCCAGCAGCTGCACCAGGGCAGCCCGGCGCTGGGCGACCGTGCCCCGCAGCAGGGATCGCCAATCCAGCAGGGTGTTACAAGGAGTGGAGCCAGGGGTGGTGGAGTGCTCCCCCTGGGCTGGGGCAGCAGCCGTGGGATCCGCATGGCTGGCGGCGTCTGGGGACCAGCCTTCAGGGGGGCTCGCTTCGGCGGCGCGTCCTGCTTCGCCCCTGGGATCGGCTCCTCTTGCGTCCGCTGCTTTGGCGTCGGCGCCGCTTCCATCGGGGCCGCTTCCATCGGGGCCCCTGCCTCCAGGGGCAATCTCTCCAGAATCAAGGGGTTGTGGCCCACTGCCCTGGGGGGGACTGCCTTGCGGGCCCCTGGCTTGGGAGGCACTGCCTTGGGAGCCACTGCCTTGTGAGGCACCAGCGGCGCCACTGGCCTCTGCACTGCTGCCCTGCGCCTGAGGGCCTGCCTCGCCCGCCGCCATCGCCTTGCCCCAGGTCCACAATCGCCCTGCCATAGGCTAGTTCCAGCTCCCCGAGCCTCTGCGGTGCAGCATCGGCGCGATCCCTGGGCCCCCTTTCGGATCTGGGTCGCCTTCACGATCGGCTTGTTCGCCGTGCGGGCCGTGTCCCTCGGCACCCCCCTCACCTGGCTGGGGGCGATCCCCGGCTGGGTGCTGCTGCTGATGGTGATGGTGGCCCTGCTGCTGGCCACCCTGGCCCTGCTGCGACCAGGCCGGGTGGTGCCATGGCGGGAGGGGGAGCCCGGCCTCTGGGCCGAGATCAGTGCCGACTGGCGCCAGCGCTGGCGAGGCCGCTCCCGGGAGAGGTCATGAGCGATGGCGCCTGAGGCCCAACTGGTGCTGCTGGCGGATCCGACCAAGGCGGCCCCCCTGGATCGCAGCCGGCCCACCACCATCGGCCGGGCCGCCGACAACCGCCTGCGGCTCGTCAGCCAGGGCGAGGTGGACGACCACCATGCCGTGGTGCGGTTCTCCCAGAGTCAGGGCTGGTGGCTGGTCTGCGACTGGCAGAGCCGTGCTGGCACCTATCTGGAGAAGGAGCGGGTGCACCAGTGCCGCCGCCTCGGTGATGGCGACCAGATCCGCCTGGGGCCCCGGGGGCCGGTGCTCGTCTTCCAGCTTCTGACTGCAGCAACGGCCCCAGCGGCAACCGGGGCCCCAGGGGCCCCGAGGGCCAGCGGGGGATCCCCACCGCCAAGCGAGCCGGTCAACCGGGCTGGGGCAAGGGCAGCCCCTGCCGCCGCAACGCTGGCCGCCACCCCAGGGGCCCCGGTAGCGGTAGGGCAGCGGCCCAGGAAACCGGACCCCCAGGGGATTGGCCAGGGCACCGGTGGTGCCCCTATCACCCTCGGCGGCCGGGCGGTTCCCCTGGATCAGGTCCTCTCAGCCCAGGTGCGCAGCCGCCCGCGCCATCCCCACAGCTTCAGCTGGTGGCTGTTGCTCTGCCTGGGGGGGATGGTGCTGCTGCCGATCCCGCCCCTGTTCTGGAGCCTGCAGATCGGGGCCCTGGCGGCCTGGATCCTGCTCGGTTCCCGCAAGGAGCACGTGCTGGTGGTCACCCTGCGCGATGGCATGGCCCATCGCCATGGGTTCAGCAACCGGATCACAGCCCTGAGCCATCGCAACGGCATTCGCAAGGCCCTTGGTCAGAGCACGGACCAGCTGGGCGGCCGGGCCAGGGGGCAGGGCCCAGCGAGCGGCTGAACACGGGCCGCAGCGGCGCAACGCCGCCCCGTCAGGCCACGGCCCCCACGCCAGCAAGGCCCACCCTGCGCACCGCCATTGCAACCCAGCCCCCATGGTTTCCATGCTTCCCGAGGGGGACTCCCTCAGCTTCATCAACACCGCCACGCCGATCCGGATCCTGCGCTGCCTCGGCGGCGGCGGCCAGGGCCAGGTGTTCGAGGTGGCGTTCGCCGGCGAGGCGATGGCGATGAAGTGGTACTACCCCAGTTGCCTGCGGAGCGATCCGGAGTTGAAGAACCGGCTGCGGGCCTGCATCAGCGCCACCCAGCCCAACAACAGCTTCCTCTGGCCGATTCATGTGCTCGAACCCGACGGGATGAGCCAGCAACGGCTCGGGATCGCAGCTGGAAGTTTTGGTTACATGATGAAACTGAGGCCGCCCCATTTCTTACCGGCCATGGATCACATTGGCGGGCTGGTTGAGATCAGCCTGCAGCAATTATTGCGCAGCTGCTTTCAGCTTGCCGAGGCTTTCCACGCGCTGCACAGCAAAGGACTTTGTTACAAGGACATCTCCCTGGCCAACCTATTCCTCGATCCAGCCAGCGGTGAAATCCTGATCTGCGACAACGACAACGTTGCCATCAACGGCAGCCCCCAAGGCAGCGTGCGCGGCACCACGGGATTCATGGCCCCTGAGGTCCTGCTGGGCCATCGCCGACCAGGCATCAATAGCGATCTGTTCTCCCTGGCGGTGCTGATCTTCCGACTGTTGACCCGCCATGATCCCTATCTCGGGCGCCTGGAGCTGCAGATCCGCTGCCTGGATGAACCGGCCCGCATCCAGCTCTATGGCGACAATCCGGTGTTCATCTTCGATCGTCTCAACCCCAGCAATCGCCCCGATCCGATCGCCCACCCGGCGCCATTGATCACCTGGCCGATCTATCCGGCGCACCTGCAGGATCTCTTCCAACGAAGCCTCGGCCTCGGCGCCCGCGATCCGGCCCAGCGGGCCTTCACCGGCCAGTGGCTCACGGCCCTCAGCCGCTGCCTCGATCAACGCGGCCTCTGCCCCCATTGCGGCCAGGAGGTGTTCAGCGAGCCGGAAACAGCGGGCCGCTGCTGGGACTGTGGCGGGCCCCTGCCCCCCTTCCCCCGCCTGGTCTGCCCGGGCGGCAGTGTGCTGGCCCAGCCGGGCAATGTGCTGCGCCCCCATCACTTCAATCCGTTGGTGGCGGAAGCCCTGGACCAGACGCTGGCCCGGGTGGAGCCCCATCCCCAGATCGCCGGCCTGCTGGGACTCAAGAACCTCAGCCCCCGGCCCTGGCAGGCGGTCCTGAGCAGCGGCGAAGCGGTGACGGTTCCCACCAACAGGAGCTGTAGCCTCACGGGCCTCAGCCACATCCAGACCGATCTGGGACCGATTCAGGTGGTGCCCTGAGACGGGGGCCCGGAGCAACCATTGACGTTCGCCCCCCAGGACTCCCCTCCGGCAAACCCCGAGGCCCCTGCCCGTCCCGAAGCAACCGGCCTCCTGTTCGGGAAGCCCTGCAATGGCGCCCAAGTCAGGGGCAGGTCTGGCTGCCATCCGCACCGCAGCCCCGCCCCGTGCCGCCAACCGGCCCCAGTGCCACCCCGCCATGCCCTTCCCCAACGTTCAACTGAGTCGCCGGCCGCTCCACTTCATCTACATCTGTGACTGCTCCGGTTCGATGCGGGCCAACGGCAAGATGCAGGCGCTCAACCAGGCGATCCGCCAATCCCTGCCCGAGATGGTGCAGGTGGCCCAGCAGAACCCGGAGGCCCAGATCCTGGTGCGGGTGCTCAGCGTTGCCGACCGGGCCGCGTGGCATCTCGCCACGCCCACGCCCGTGAACCAGGTGCTGCCCCAGTGGAGCGACCTGCAGGCCGGGGGCCTCACCGCCCTGGGCGAGGCGATGGACCAGCTGGCGGCCGTGCTGAGAACCCCGCCGATGGAACTGCGGGCCCTGCCGCCTGTGCTGGTGCTGATCTCCGATGGGGCCCCCACCGACGACTTCCAGGCCAGCCTGCAAACGCTGATGGCCGAACCCTGGGCGGCCAAGGCGGTGCGGCTGGCGATCGCGATCGGCCACGACGCCGATTTGGAGGTGCTGCAGCAGTTCATCGGCCCCGATACCGGTTCCGCCCCTGGCCCCGATGGCGACCGACTGCCGGGCAGGGCCGCTGGCATCCCCGGCCGTCGCCCCTTGCAGGCCCACGACAGCACCACCCTGGCCCGTTACATCCAATGGGCCTCAACGGCGGTGGTGGGGGCCGCCAGCCAACCACGCAGCCAGGTGGGGGGCCGTCCGGCGGCCACCAACGTGCCCCTGCCCGATCTGCCCCCCACCGTGCTGGATCCGAGCGATGCCAGCCAGGTGGTTTGGTGAGCTGACCCTGTGAGTGCCCCTGGCCACGGCTGGCTTGCCCCCCGCTGCGACAGCCGCACCGGGGCCGCCCACCGGCGCCGTGGCACCCCCTGCCAGGACGCCAGCGGCCTGGTGGCGTTTCAGGCAGGCGCTGGAGAGGGGGTGCAGGTCCTGGTGGTGTCGGATGGCCATGGCGGCGCCCGCTACGACCGCAGCGACGTGGGCAGCCGCATCGCATGTGGGCTGGCCCTCAGGGAGGTGCAGCAGCAGCTCGCTGGAACCCCTCTCGGCGGTGACCCCGTCCAGATCTGGCTGCCCTGGCTGCGGGAGACCCTGCCCGAGCGCATCGTGGCCCTCTGGCGTGAGGCGGTGCTGGCCCATGGGCGGGCCCACCCCCGGGCCGATGGGGCGCCCCCCTCCACCCTGGCCTACGGCGCCACCTTGGGGCTGCTGGTGCTCACCCCGCGCTGGTGGGGCCACACCGGCCTGGGGGACTGGGATCTGGTGCGCATCAACGCCGATGGCAGCTCCGAACTGATCAGCGAGGAGCCCGCCGATCCCGGCAGCGGCGAGGCCACCTGCAGCCTCTGCATGGCCGCGGCCGCCCGCCATTTCGCGCCCCGCAGCGCCCTGGTGCCGATCGCCAGGGAGCAGGCCCCCTTCAGCCTGCTGCTCAGCAGTGACGGGATCCGCAAGTCGTGCCACAGCGACGGCGATTTCCTCACCCTGGCCCGCTACCTCTGCGCCCTGCCCAGCGAGGCCCACGGCCAGGAGCCATCGGAACTGGCCCAGGGCCTGGACCACATCAGCCACCAGGGCAGCGGCGACGACCTCAGTGTGGCGATCGGCCGCTGGGGGGACGGCGGTGCCCCCAGCCCAGCGGAGGCTGCCGCCAGCCCCATCCCCCTGGTGGTGCAGCCAGGCCCCACCGCTGGGGACACTCCAGGGGGCCTGCCGCCCATTCCGGCTCCGGCCGAAAGCCATCGCAGGGGCCCCGCGGGCGGCTCCGGCCCTGGGTCTGCAACGGGCCCCAGGCCCTGGATCGGCTGGCTCCTCCTGGCCGGCGCCGGTGGATTGGTGGCGCTTCTGGCTCTAGGGACCGCCAGCCTGCGGGGCTGGCGATCCCTGGAGCCGCATCTGGGCGGATCGGCGCCGCCGCAGGGGCCGCTGGGGCCGGCAGTGCAAACCACCGCCGCCCAGCTCTGTGCCACCCCACGGCCGGCGCCCCGGGCGAGCGTCGCCGGGCCGGCCTCCAACCCTGCCGCCGCCAGGGCGGTCAGCGCGCCGGATCCGGAGCTGGAGGCGCGCATCCTGGGCAGCCTCAACCAGCGCAAGGCCCTGTTCGGTGCTCTGGCCAGGGCGGCCGTCCCTACGGCGCCGGCGGCACCCTCTGCCGATGCCGTCGCCCAAGGGGACCCTGCCCAACGGAGCGCGTCCCCGTTGGAAGCTCGCCAGGCTGCCGCTCCGCCGCTGGCCGCCCCTGAGCAGGATCCCCTCGGCGCCCTGATCGCCTGGAGCGCCCATGAGCCCGATCTGAACCCCAGAGCAGCCGCCCGCAACAATCCCCAGGCGCCGCCAGCCAACCAGGCGGAGACGGCCTCAGGCTGGCTGCCGAGTTGGCTAACCCTTTGGCGATCGCGCTGGCTGGCGTCGCCCCCTCCCCGCCAGAGCGATCCCCTGCGGCTCTGCCCGGAACTGCGCCAGGCCCTGAGGTGGCACTGGCAGCAGGCACGGCCCAGCGATTCGCGCCGGCCTGGGCTGGTGGCCGCTGGGGCGCCAGCCTCCCGCCAGGGCCCCTCAGGAGCGAGCCCCCAACCGCTGCCCGGGGCGCCCTCCCAGCGCTGAGTCAGACCGCCAGAACGCTTGGCGCCGCCTCCGGGGGCGCCGGGCAGGATGCAGCCAGCCGCCGCCGCCGCAATGCAGCTCCATGGGATCGGTCAGCAGTTGCGCGCCGTGGTGCTGCGGGATCAACAGCTGGGGCGGGGCCTCGATCCGCGGCGTCTGCAGGCCGTGATCGCCGATCTCTGCGCCGATGGAGCGGCCGATCTGATCGCCCCGTTGCGCCACCTGGTGCTTTCAGAAGCCTTTGCCAGGGCCGCCAGCACGGAACCACCCCTGGCCGATGGTCGCCAGCTGACCCACCTGCGCAGCGAGCTGGCCCCGATCTTCGCGGCGCCCCTCTGCCAGCGGCTTGAGCCCGTGCTTGAAGGCCTGCTCGCCCTGCCAGAAAGCTCCAGGGCCGTCAGCGCGCCCGCCGCCCAGGCGCCTCCAGGCCTGGGCAATCCTGGCCAGGCGGACGCCAGCACGGTCTCCGGCCAGGTCGCCGCTGGCCAATCGGCATCAAGCCAGGCCCCGGCTGGCCAGGGCCTGGGCGCTGGGACGGCTCCCCAGGGGAGCGGCTGTCGCAACGCCCTGGTGGTCCTGTTGGCCGGCCTCAGCGGCGCCCTGGCAATCGCCCTGGTGGGGGTTGCCCTGCTGCTCTGGCAGCGCCTCAGCAGCCAACCCGCCGCCGGCGGGGGGACAAGCCCCCCGGCCGTGGCCAACACTTCCGCCGTGCCTGCGCCTGCGCCGCTGCCCGCCGCCTCTGGCGGGCCGTCCCAGCCCGCCACCAGCGTGGAGAGCCCGGCCACCGAAACCAATCCAGTCTCTGCTGGCGACTCCGGCCTGCCCCTCGATCGGGCCGTGGCCAGCATCCAGGCGCTCTACGGGGCCCTCTCCGCCAAGCAGTTCAGCCGCGCTGAAGGCCTGTTCGGTGCAGCGGCGGCCGACCAGTTCACGCCGAGCTTCTTCCGCCAATTTGAGCGGGTGAGTGTGCAGGAGCTGCGCAGCACCAGCCAGGTGGGCAGCACCCTCAACCTGGAAGGAGTGGTGACCTTTGTGTGGCCCGACGGCTCCCTGCAGCGGGAAACCCGCAGCTTCAGCGTTGACACGGGAAGCACACCCGCCTTGATCACAGGCAGCGAATTCGGACAGGTGCTCTCGCCCCGGCGCTGAGGTCAGGGGCCCCGGCGCCCCCGGCTGGGGCCGGCCCTGGTGGGCGGAGCGCTGCGGCCCAGCCCGGCCGGGCAGCCGGGGGATGGCGCCTGGCCCAGAGCCCCAGGCCAGCGCATCGGGCGCGGCCCCAACAGGCTCTCCGTGCCATTGCAACGCGGAACCTGGGCTCGGATCCGGCTCCAGCGGTCGCAGTCCTGAGTTCTGACTGGCAGAAGCCCCCAGCGGCTCGGCAGGGCCCCTGGCCCTGACCCGAGCCCCAGGGCTGCTGGCGAAGGGGAAGGAGGGGTGTTCAGACCCGCCCTGGGCCAGGTCCATCCCTGGAATCCCCAAGCCCGATCGGCCAGCCAGATCCGCCAGGGCGGGGCGATCCTGATCGAATGGGGAAGCGGAGAAGCTGGGGCTGGCGGGGTCGGGCAATCCGGACGGGAGGCGGGCCTGAGTCCGGGCCCCCTTATCTTTGCTGCAGATTTCAGATCCCTGTTGACTCCAGGCGGCCCAGCGGATCCCCACCCGGCCAGCGACCGGGCCCTGGGCCAGCGCCTGCGCCGGCTGATCACCGCCCAGGGCGGAGCAGGTTTTGCGATCACGCCGATCCTCAGTGAGATGCAGGACCTGCTGGCGGAAGACACCGCCCTGCTCGCTCCCCTGCGGGATCTGCTACTGCGCCCCGCCTTCCGCCAGTTGCTGGAGGGCTCCCAGCAGTCGCTGCGACTGGGGGGCCGCGATGCCCTGCTGCAGGACCTGGGGGCCACTTACCAGCCCGCCGTGCTGGCGAGGCTGGCTGCCGTGATCGATGGCTGCCTGGATCTGGCGGACGGCCAGCCCCTGCCCGCCAGCCGCCAGTCGCCCACCAACCCCTGGCCCGCCTCGGCCCCAGCCGCCAGCCCGGCCCCCGCCAGCAGCTGGTCCCAGCCGCCGGGCCGGCCCGAGCCCTCCTCAAGGCATGAGCCAGGCCTTGGGCCGACGCCCCCTGCGGGGCCTACGCCAACAGTGGGGCCAACGCCAACAGCGGGACCAACGCCAACAGCCGCCCCCGGTGGCGCCGATCCGCCCAGGGCGGGCGCCCATGGCAGCGGGCAGGCCCCGGCCCCGGCCGTGCCCCAAGGCGCGGCGGCCCCAACCGCTGCCCGGGGCGGGTTGGTGCTCACCGCCCTCCTGGTGGGCCTGGTCTGCCTGTTGAGCGGCGGCCTGGTGGTGGGACTGCTCTGGCTCGTGGCCAGTCGCCCGGGCCTGACGCCCCAGACCGCCGCCAGCCCCCCCAGCGCGGCGCCCGCCACGAGCAGCACGCCTGCGACCGAGACCGCGAAGACCCCTCAGGACACCGCCAATGAGGGCAGCGATTCCGGCAGTACGGCCAGCGCTGCGGCCAGCAGCAGCGACGCCAGCGGTGCCCCAGAGGCCGGCGCCTGGGGCGACGCCTCCGCTTACAAGTTCGGCCGGCTGCCTGGCGGCGATTACCCCAACAGCTGTGCCTTCTCCCAGACCGACGGCGACGGCAAGGTCACGACCCAGAGAACGGCGATCGAGTACTGGGCCTGCCGGGATGTTGGAGGCGACCCCCAGAACGGTTACAAGGTGGTGTGGGCCGACGGCAAGGAAACCACCTACACCTTCGCCCAGGGCGGCACTGGCAACGTAGTCGGCACCAACGGCAACACCTATCCGATGCGCTGGCAGAACGACAGCCATCGGGGCGCCAACATCATCGTGATCAACCACCAGGACGGCGCCCAGTCCTGGATCCCGGGACACATCAAGGACGCCACCCCCTGAACGGGTTCCCCTCGGACGCCTGTCCGACCGGGCCCGATACCAGCCGGCCCAAGGACTGACGCGTTGCCTGAGCAGCCCCTGACGCCGCAGACCCTCCGCAGCGAGCACCCCCTAGCAATCGACCTGCCGCGGCGACCCCGTGGGCAGCCCCTTCAGCCATCTGGAGATGGCAACGCAGGCACCAGCCCGATCCAAACCCTCGCCATCAAAAAAAGTCCGGCCTGGGCCCCTCAAGGCCTCAGACCGGACTTCCTTCAGGGGATCAAAGATCGACGATTCAGATCATTGAACGGCCTGACTCAGGCGGTACCGCAGAAGGTGACATCGGGGAACTTGAGCTTGGCCTCCTCGAGGCTCTTGCCCTTGCCTTCCTCCTGCCAGTAGTTGATCACCTCGGTGGCCTTATTGAGAATCTCGACCCGCTCGTTATCGGTGATCCAGCTCTTGCCTTCGATCTCGGATTTCAGGGTTTCCCAGGCATCTTCCCGGGGCCAGAAGAAGTAGGCCGTCAGGGGGCTGGGGCCGCCACCAACGATCTGGTCGACGGCGAGGGCGACGTTGTCAGGCAGCCAGAGAATCTTGAGCAGGAACCGGCCCTCATCGGCCTTGGGGGTGTGGCCGGAGGGCACCCCGTTCTCGTCGATGGTGGCGGTGGCCAGAGCAGCGCTGGCGCCACGCAGCACCGGACGCCCCTGGGTGGGCTCCTCAGCGGAGATCTCGATGTCTGCCGTCAACACCGCAGCGACCGCACCGGTGGCTTCGGTTTCAAGGGCGCCGGGGGTGCCGCTCATGGGTTCAGCGCTCAAGGCTTAGGGACAAACAACTAACCTACCAGCCCCCGGGAGCCTGACCCTGACACCTCGCGCCGTCTTGCTGTTCGACATTGATGGCGTGGTACGGGACGTGGCAGGCAGCTACCGGCGCGCCCTCAGCGAAACCGTGCACCACTACGGCGGCTGGCGTCCGGAGCCGGCCAGCATTGATGCGCTCAAAGGCGAAGGCCGCTGGAACAACGACTGGGAGGCCTCCCTCGAGCTGTTGCGCCGCGGCGGCCACAGCCCCCTGCCGCCGTTCGAGGCCCTGGTGGCGGTGTTCAGCAGCTTTTATTTCGGCGGCGACCCCGAGGGCGACCCGGCCAGTTGGCGGGGCTTCATCGGCAGCGAACCCCTGCTGGTGGGCCAGGCCTTTTTCGAGGCGCTCACGGACCAGGCCATTGCCTGGGGCTTCGTGAGCGGCGCCGAACCCCCCTCGGCCCGTTTCGTGTTGCACCAGCGCCTGGGCCTGGTGGATCCCCCCCTGATCGCCATGGGCGATGCCCCCGACAAGCCCGATCCCAGCGGCCTGCTGCGCCTGGCCCGGGCCTTGGCCGGCCGCCCCCTGGGAGCAGATGCTCCGCCAGTCGCCTACCTGGGCGACACCGTGGCCGACGTGCTCACGGTGCAGCGGGCCCGCCAGGCCCAGCCCCAGCAGCGCTGGCTCAGCCTGGCCGTGGCGCCGCCCCACCTGCAGGGGGCCGGGCTCGAGGATGCGCGATCGGCCTATGAGCAGGGCCTGCTGGCGGCCGGGGCCGATCAACTGCTCAGCCACACGGCCAGCTTGACGCCGCAGCTGCTGCTCGACTGGCTGGAGGACAGCCCCTAGGCCGCCTGGGCCGGGTCCCAGGCCCAGCTGGCTCAATCGCTTGAGCCGATGGAGCCTCAAGCCCTAGGTCATGGGCTAGCGCTCCATGGCCGCCGGCGCCTTCAGGGCGGCGGCACTCAGCACCTCGTGGCCCTGGTCGGTCACGGCCAGGTCATCCTCGATGCGGATGCCGATGCCTTTCCAGCGTTCCTCGATGGCGGGTTGGCCCTCGGGCACGGGCAGTCGGTCACTCACGTAGAGGCCTGGCTCCACGGTGAGCACCATGCCCGGCTCCAGCACCACCGGGTGCTCACCCAGGCGGTAGGCGCCCACATCGTGGACATCGAGCCCCAACCAGTGGCCGGTGCGGTGCATGTAGAGGTGGCGGTAGGCCCCCTGCTCGATCACCCCATCGATCGAGCCGCTGAGCAGGCCCAGGTCCAGCAGGCCCGCCACCAGGGTGCGCACGGCCGTGTCGTGGACCGCCTCGGCCGTGGCCCCGGGCCGCACCGCCGCCACTGCCGCCTCCTGGGCCGCCAGCACAAGCTCGTAGAGGGCCCGTTGCTCGCCGCTGAAGCGCCCATTGATCGGGAAGGTGCGGGTGATGTCGCCGTTGTAGTAGTCGCTGAGGCTGCAGCCGGCGTCGATCAGCAGCAGATCGCCATCCCGCAGCGGGGCGCTGTTGCTGGTGTAATGCAGTACGCAGGCGTTATCGCCGCCGGCCACGATCGAGCCGTAGGCCGGTCCGCGGGCGCCGTTGTCCAGGAAAACCTGATCGATCACGCCCTGCACCTGGCGCTCGTTAAGCCCGGGCCGCACCACATCGCGGGCCAGCTCATGGGCCAGGGCGGAGATGCGCGCCGCCTCCCGCAGCCGCTCCAGCTCCTCGGGCGACTTGCGCAGGCGCAGCGCATGCAGCAAGGAGCAGGGCGCCACCAGCCCGAGGGCCGCCTGGCCGCTGCGCGGCGCCCGGTCGAGTTGCTCGGCCCAGGCCTGCAGTACCAGGGGCTCCACCGCCGGATGGCGGCCCACCCGGAAGGCGATGCCTTCGGCCCCCTTGAGGTACTCGGGCAACCGCTGGGCCAGCTCCTCGCGGGGGTGGGCCACGCTGGCGCCGAACTGGGCCACGGCCCCCTCACAGCCCCAGCGCCGGCCGGCCCAGACCTCGGCCGAGGGCTCCTTCGGCTCCACGAACAACACAAACGGCGTGTCGGGCCGATGGGGCAGGAACAGGGCCACCGCCTCGGGCTCATCGAAGCCGGTCAGATACCAGAAGTCGCTGGCCTGGCGGAAGGGATACTCCACATCGGCGTGGTGGGTCACCAGACTTGCCGCCGGAATCACCGCCGCCGCACCGCCTAGCTTCGCCAGGAAACGCTCGCGGCGCTGGGCATAGAGCTCAGGGGCAATCACCATGGGGTCCGCTCCAACAGGCGGGGACAGCGCGACGATGGCACAACCGAACCCCCAGCAGGCCCGCTTTCCGATGGGACCCGTGCCCAACCCCGCCCCTGCCAGCTGGCCAGCCCCCCCTGCCAGGGGCCCCAGCCATGAATGAGTTCCTTGGCCTGGGCGCTCTGGTGCTGCTGATCCTGGTGGGATCGGCGCTCTGCTCCGGGGTGGAGGCCGCCCTGCTCACGGTCAATCCGCTGCGGGTGCATGAGCTGGTGGGACGCCCCCAGCCCCCCCGGGGCGCCCAGACCCTGCAGCGCCTCAAAACCCGCATGGGCCGGGCCCTGGCGGTGCTGGTGATCGCCAACAACGCCTTCAATATCTTCGGCAGCATCATGCTGGGCGGCTACGCCGCCCAGGTGTTCCACAACCAGGGCGTCAAGGGCATCGCCCTGCCCCTGTTTTCGATCGGCCTCACCGTGCTGGTGATCCTGCTCGGCGAGATCCTGCCCAAGGCCCTTGGCAGCCGCTTTGCCCTGCCCGTGGCCCTGGCCAGCGCCAGTTCGGTGAGCCTGCTGCTGCGGCTGATGTTGCCGATGGTGCTCCTGCTGGAGCAGTTGATGCCCGCCATCACGGCCGAAAACGAACTGACCACCGATGAGGAGGAGATCCGGCTCCTGGCCCGACTCGGCTCCCAGACCGGCCAGATCGAGGCCGATGAGGCGGCGATGATCGCCAAGGTGTTCCAGCTCAACGACCTCACCGCCCGCGACCTGATGGTGCCGCGGGTTTCGGCCCCGACCCTGCCGGGCCAGGCGGAACTGGCCAGCCTGGAGGCCACCTTGGTGGGCACGGGCGCCAGCTGGTGGGTGGTGCTGGGGGAAGAGGTGGATGAGGTGCTGGGGGTGGCCAGCCGCGATCGCCTGTTGGCCGCCCTGGTCCAGGGTCTGGGGCACACGCCCGTTGCCCAGTTCTCGGAGCCGGTGGCGTTCGTGCCCGAGATGATCCGGGCCGACCGCCTGCTCACCGCCTTCCGCCGCCGCAGCCAGACCCCCCGGGTGGTGGTGGATGAATTCGGCGGCTTTGTCGGCGTGATCGGCTCCGATGTGGTGCTGGCCGTGCTGGCGGGCTGGTGGCGCCGGCCCCAGCCCCAGCCGGCCGAAGCGGTGCCCGTCGCAGGCAGCGTGGTGGACCGGGGATGAGCAGCCCGCCGCGGCCCGTTCAGGAGCCCCCCGCCGTGGTGGAGCGCTGCGACCTGCTGCTGCGCCGCTGGCGCAGCGAGCTGGAGCTCAGCGGCCGGGAGGCATCGGTGCTGGCCCCCGAGCTGGTGGGCCTGGATCGCCAGCTGGGGGCCCTGGCCGACCGGCGCCTGCGGGTGGCCGTGTTCGGCCGGGTGGGGGTGGGCAAATCGAGCCTGCTCAACGCCCTGCTCGGCAACCCCCACTTCGCGACCGATGTGGCCCATGGCTGCACCCGCCACCAGCAGCGGGTGGCCTGGCCCGTGGCGGTGCCGGGGCTGGGCGGCGTTGACCTGGTGGACACGCCGGGCATTGATGAGATTGCCGCCCGGGCCCGCCAGCGCCTCGCCGCCCGCGTGGCCCTGGGCGCCGATCTGATTCTGTTCGTGCTCGATGGCGACCTCAGCAGCCCCGAGGCCGGGGCCCTGGAGCAGATGCTGCAGGCGGGCAAACCGATCCTGTTGGTGCTCAACCGCATCGATTGCTGGCCCGAGGACGAGCGCCAGGCCCTGATCGCCAGCATTCGCCAGCGCCTCCCGCCCGGGGCGAGCCAGCTGGAGCTGGTGGCGGTGGCCTCGGCCCCCCGCCGGGCCCACCTGCGGGCCGATGGTCGGGTGCGCAGCCAGCCGGCCGCCCCCCAGGTCGAGCCCCTGCGCCGCCAGCTGCTGGAGCTGCTCAACCAGCATGGCCCCCTGTTGCTGGGGCTCAACGGCCTGCGGGCGGCGGATCGCTTCAACCAGGCCCTGCATCGCCACCGCCTGGGCCTGCGGCGCCACGCTGCCCAGGGGCTGATCGGTCGCTTCGCCGCCCTCAAGGCCACGGGCGTGGCAATCAACCCCCTGCTGCTGCTCGATCTGGCCGGTGGCCTGGCCCTGGACACGGCCCTGGTGATGCAGCTCTGCCAGCTCTATGGCCTGCCCATGGGCGGTGCCGGTGCCCGCCAGCTGCTGGGCCGGCTCTCGGCCCAGAACGCCCTGCTCGGCGGCGCCCAGCTGGCCATCCAGCTGCTGCTCGGGGGCGTGCGTCAGCTGCTGCTGATTGCAGCCCCGCTCACGGCCGGCCTCAGCCTGGCCCCCGCCGCCCCCGTGGCCCTGGCCCAGGCCGCCCTGGCGGTGCACACCACCCGGCTCACCGGCCGGCTGACGGCGGCGGAACTGCTGCGCAGTGCCGAGAAGGGCCAACAGCGCCCGGGCTCGCTGATGCGGCGCCTGGCCCGCCAGGATCCCCAGGTGCGGGCCTGGCTGGTGCAGTGGCAGGGACTGGACGACACCGCACCCAGAGATCCCTCAGCCCCGTCGCTCCAGGCGCTGTTGCCATGAACAGCCCTGTTGCGATCAGCAGCCAAGCGGACTTGAGCAGCCAAGCGGCCACGAGCAATGGCGCGGCCGTCGCCCTGTTCGGCACCAGTGCCGATCCACCCAGCCTGGGCCACCGGGCCCTGCTGGAAGGCCTGCTGGCGCACTATCCCAGGGTGGTGACCTGGGCGAGCTCCAATCCCTTCAAGCAGCACGGGGCGCCCCTGGAGCTGCGGGCCGCCCTGCTGCAGGCCCTGGTCGAGCAGCTGGCCAATCCCCGCCTGCGCCTGGAGCAACGGCTCAGCAGCCCACGCACGATCGAAACCCTGGACCGGGCCCGGGCGCTCTGGCCCGAGGCCGAACTGGTGGTGGTGGTCGGCAGCGATCTGGTCAGCCAGATCCCGCGCTGGTATCGGGCCGAGCAGTGGCTGGGCCAGTGCCGCCTGGCCGTGGTGCCGCGCCAGGGGTGGGCCCTGCAGCAGGCCGATCTTGGACGCCTGCGCCAGCTCGGCGCCCGGGTGGAGGTGCTGCCCCTGACGATTCCGGCGAGCGCCAGTTCCCAGATCCGCCACCATCCCAGTCCCGAGCTGGTGCCGGCGGCCCTCTGGCCCGCATTGGTGAAGCACAACCTCTACGGCGCTGCCAACCAGGGGACTCCCCCGCCTGGCCCCCAGGGGGCCAGGGGCCAGCCCGACGGAGGGGGTACGCGCCAGCCCATGGCGGACAGCGAAGGGGCGGCGGCCCTGGACCCTGGCACCCTGGCCTTGCCAGCGGCTGCGACGACGCGACCGGACTCCGGGCCCGATCGGCCTCCTGGGGGAGCCGCACAGGGATCGGGCGAGCCGCCCCTGCGGCCCCGAGCCGTGTCGCCCAATCGGCCCCGATCCGGTTCAGAGTCCCAGCACCTGGCGCCTGCAGCGGCTCTGGCACCGGTCCAGGCTCCGCTGGGATCGCCGCTGGCGCCGCCCCTGCAGTCCGCCGTCGTCCCCAGCCCCTCGCCCCATCCCCTGCCCCAGTCCTGATGCGCCTCGCCCTCTGCCAGTTCAATCCGCTAGTGGGCGATCTGCGCGGCAATGGCGCCCTGCTGCTGGCCGACTGCCAGCGGGCGGCCGCCGCCGGCGCCGATCTGGTGGTGGCCCCCGAGCTGGCCCTCTGGGGCTATCCGGCTCGGGACCTGCTGCTGCGCCCCTCCCTGCGCCAACTCCAGGGCGAGGTGCTCAACGATCTGGCGGCGGCCATGCCGCCAGGCCAGGGCCTGCTGCTGGGCATCGCCGAACCGATCGCCGATGGCCACCAGCCCGACCTCAGCAATGCCGCCGCCCTGGTGGAGGCCGGCGGCTGGCGGGTGGTGGCCCACAAGCAGCTGCTGCCCAGCTACGACGTCTTCGATGAACGGCGCTACTTCCGCTCAGGTTCGGGCGCCTGCCTGCTGGCGCTTGAACGCCAGGGCCGCCGCTGGACCCTGGGGCTGACCCTCTGTGAAGACCTCTGGGTGGACGAGCAGTTGGCCGGCCAGACCCTGGCTGGGGCCGATCCGATCGCCGCCCTCAAGCCCCACAGGCCCGACCTGCTGCTCAACCTCTCGGCCTCACCCTTCAGCCAGGGCAAGGCAACCCTGCGCCAGCACCTGGCCGCCGCCGCCGCCCGGCGCCTGGGCTGCCCGGTGGTGTACGTGAACCAGGTCGGCGGCAACGACGAGCTGGTGTTCGATGGCGCCAGTTTTGTGGTGGATGCCAGCGGCGCGATCTGCTTGCAGTTGCCCTGCTCGCAAACGGCCCTCGCCTACTGGGATGGGGCCCCCAAACCGGCGGTCGCCCCGCAGCCCCTGGCCCTACCGGCGGCCCTGCCGGGCCCGGAGGAGCAGCTGTTTCGCGCCCTGGTGCTGGGGCTGGCCGACTACGCCCGCAAGTGCGGCTTCCGGCGGGCCCTGCTGGGCCTCAGCGGCGGCATCGATTCGGCCCTGGTGGCCGTGATCGCCTGCGCCGCCCTGGGCCCGGACGCCCTCCAGGCCCTGTTGATGCCCTCGCCCTACAGCTCCAGCGGCTCCCGCAGCGACGCCGAGGCCCTGGCCGGGCGGCTCGGCTTCGGCCAGCACACCGTGGCGATCACGGCGCTGATGGGCGCCTTCGACGCCGCCCTGACCCCGGCCCTGGGGGCAGCCCCCGCCGGCCTGACGGCTGAAAATCTGCAATCGCGCATCCGCGGCACCCTGCTGATGGCGGTGGCCAACCAGGGCGGCCAGCTGCTGCTCTCCACCGGCAACAAATCGGAGCTGGCCGTGGGCTACTGCACCCTCTACGGCGACATGAACGGCGGCCTGGCGGTGATCGGCGATCTCTACAAAACCACCGTGTTCCGGCTCTGCGCCTGGCTCGACAGCGCGGCGGCCCGGTCCTGCCGCCGCGACCTGGGCCTGCCCGCCACGGGCGACCTGATCGGGACCGCGATCCGCCACAAGGCGCCCAGCGCCGAATTGCGTCCCGACCAGCGCGACAGCGATTCCCTGCCCGATTACGCCCTGCTCGATCCCCTTCTGAAGGCCTACATCGAGCAACACCGCAGCCCGGAGGACCTGGGCGAGGCCCTGGACGGGGTGGATCCGGCCCTCGCCCAACGGGTTGATGGCCTGCTGCGGCGGGCTGAATTCAAACGGCGCCAGGCCGCCCCGGTGTTGAAGGTGAGCCAGCGGGCCTTCGGCAGCGGCTGGCGCATGCCGATCGCGGCCGGCCCCTGAACCCAGCCTGGCCAGGGGCCGTTGGCCGAGCCACCCTGAAACCAATGGGATGGCGACATGGCGAGCCCCAGCTCCAACGCCTTGAACGGCCGATCAACCGCCCCGATCGCCAGCATCGGCGTGCCAACGGAGATCAAACGGGATGAGCAGCGGGTCGCCCTCACCCCCGATGGCGTGCGTGAACTGGTCAGCCAGGGGTTGGAGGTGCGCATCCAGCACGGAGCGGGCGCGGGCGCCGGCATCCACGATGGGGAGTTTGCCGCCGCCGGAGCCCGGCTGGTGGGCGCCGAGGAGGCCTGGGCCGCCCGCCTGGTGGTGAAGGTGAAGGAACCCCAGCCCCAGGAATTTGGCTACCTGCGCCAGGACCAGGTGCTGGTCACCTACCTGCATCTGGCCGCCTATCCGGAGGTGGGCCGGGCCCTGCTGGAGGCGGGCACCACGGCCGTGGCCTACGAAACGGTGCAACTCGACGACGGCAGCCTGCCCTTGCTGGCGCCGATGAGTGAGATCGCCGGGCGGCTGGCGGCCCAGGTGGGGGCCCACCTGCTGGAGAAGCCCCATGGCGGCCGCGGTGTGCTGATGGGCGGTTGCACCGGGGTCCAGCCAGCCCGGGTGGTGGTGCTGGGGGCCGGCACCGTCGGCTGGCATGCGGCCCGGGTGGCGGCCGCCATGGATGCGGAGGTGGTGCTGCTCGACCGCTCGCCCCAGCGCCTGCGCGGCCTCGAGCCAACGGGCCTGGGGCGGCTGGTGAGCCTGGTGAGCAGCCGTGGCCTGATCGAGCGGATCGTGCCCAGCGCCGACCTGCTGATCGGGGCCGTGCTCACCCCCGGCGATCGGGCCCCCACCCTGGTGGGCGAGGAGCTGGTGCAGCGGATGCGCCCCGGCTCGGTGATTGTGGATGTGGCGATCGACCAGGGGGGCTGCATTGCCACCAGCCGCGAAACCAGCCACACCGAGCCGGTGGTGACCGTCCACGGGGTGCAGCACTATGCCGTCGGCAACATGCCCGGGGCCGTGCCCTTCACCGCCACCGAAGCCCTGGTGAGCGTCACCCTGCCCTACATCCTCGCCATCGCCGGCCGGGGCCTGGCCGAAGCGATCACGGACCGGCCGGAACTGGCCTCAGGGCTGAACACGATCGATGGGGCGGTGTGCCATCCCGGCGTGGCCAAGGCCCTGGGCGTGCCCAGTCGCCATCCGATGGCCTGCCTCCGGTAGGGCCCCGGAGCCAGGTCAGGCGCGCCAGGCCCGCCCAGGGCGGCGTGGCCTGGTGCAGCGTCGCGCCGGGCCCGCTGGCCTTGCGGGTCGCAGGGCGAACAGGATCTGGGCGGCATGGGCCGGCTTGCTGCGCCGGCCAGGCCTGGGGAAGGCGCTCCCCCGCCAGCAGGCCAGCATGGCGCCGGCGCCCCCTCTCAGGGCAGGGGCTGCAAGGGCGCCAGGGGCCGGCTCAAGGCAGCGGGACTGATCCCTTCGCGCAGGGCCAGCACCAGCCCGGCCGCCTCGCCATAGCTGGCAGCGGCCAGGGCCGGCAGGCCCAGGGCCCCGGCCGTCACCTGCAACACCGACGGATTGGCCACGGCGATCAGGGGAACGCCCCGCTCAACACAGGCCAGCACCGCCCCACCCCCCAGGGCCCCGGCCGGGGCCACCACGGCACCGATGGCATCGGGCCAAAGCAGGCCAGGATCGGCCAGGGCGGCCCGGCGGGCGCGCGGGGCCCCAGGGCTGCTCCAATCGGGCTGAAACGGATTCGCGCCCTCGGCCAGCCCCGTAGCCGCGGCAGCCTCCCCGTCCCCGTCCTCGCCCCCGTCACCAAGGCTGACCAGGTCCGGTGCCCGGCTCAGGCCCACCAGCACACAGGCCAGGAAGGTGTATCCCAGTTCTTCGCCGGCGGCGCGGGGATCGAGCTGGGGGTCGGGCTCGAGTGGCGCCAGGGCCGGGGCATGGGCGCAGGGCAGGCCGAGGTGGCCGCTGAGCAGGTGGCTGATCACGGCTTCGGCGCCCGCCAGCCCATCGACGCCACTGCCCTGGCGGTAGGCCTGCAGGGCCTCGCTGCCGGCGTCATCGGGAAAGCGGGCGTCCGCGGCAATCGCCGTGGCGCCCAGGGCCTTGAGGCGCTCTCCGGCCCGCAGCAGGGCATCGGGCTGGCCCAGACGGCCCCAGCTCATGCCACTCGGCCCGCGGCTGAGGCTGATCTCCAGGGGCCGGTCCGTGGTGACAACGGGGCCGATATCCAGGCCGAGGGTGGCGCGGCAGCCCTCGGCCACCTGCAGGTGGCGAAGCCGCAGGCCCGCTTCGATGCCGGCATCGAGCAGGAGCCCGATCCGCTGGCGCCGCACCGGCCGCAAGGCCAGCTCCGCGGCGGCAAAACGATCCAGGGCCGAGCCCTCCACGTAGTGGATGCGGGGATCGCTCCAGTAGAGCGAGGCCCCGTTCATGACGTTGGGATGGGTCACCAGGCAGCCACTGGCCGCCGCCAGCAGCCGGGCTGCAGGCAACCCATCGCCGGCATACCCACCGATGGCACAGCCGATCCCGGTGGGGATCACCAGCAGGGTCAGCAGCGGTGCGGCGCTCATCGCAGCATCACCGCCTCCAGACGCAACCGGCCGGGTCCACTTGCCCCCTGGCTGGCTGCCGCCGGCCCCATGGTTTGGGGGGCAGCAGCAGGGGCATCAACCGCCGTGATCGCCCAGCGCAGCGGTTGGCCGTGCTGGCAAAGGGCGGCCAGGATCTGGGGGCGCAGGGGTCCTGGAACCGGCTCCAACCAGAGCTCCAGGGGCTCCAGCCTCACTGGGGACGCCTCATTTCTGAAACTGGCCGAACTGGGCCTCGTAAAGGCTGTCCTCCTGGCGGGCCAGGACGGTGAGATCGCTGCGGGGATAGGCGACACAGAGCAGGGCAAATCCACGCTCCTGCAGGTCGGCGCGCACGCCCATCGCATCGCTCTGGTGCACCGTGCCGCTCTGGATCAGGGCCGCACAGGTGGTGCAGACGCCCGAACCACAGGACGTGGGCAAGGCCACCCCCGCCGCCTCGCCGGCCGCCAGCACGGTCTGGTCGGCCCGGCAGGCGAAGGTGTGGGAGCTGCCATCCAGGTCGACGGTCACGGAGAAGCTGTCACTCATCGGCAAGGGGGCCCGGGGGGCGCTCGATCGCGGCGCCCCCATCTTCCCGGATGGCGCGACCGGCCGGAGCCGCCAGCGGCGTCCAGTCGCTGGGATGGGGGGAGAGGTATTCCGCGGCCGCTCCGGCCCCAGGCCCAGGCCCAACGCCGGGACCGACACCCGGGCTGAGGGCAGGAGCCGTGATCACCAGATCGAAGCTGACCGAGAGGCGCAGCTCCTCGTCCTCGTCGTTGCAGGTCACCGCATGGTCGGTGCTGGAGGGGAAGAGCACCAGCAGGCCGGCCTGGGGGGCCAGATCCACCCAGGCGGAATTGAGCGGATGGCCCGCCGCGATCGGGCCACCATGGCCCACGGCCAGGCCCGGCACCAGCTCATTGGCCTGGCGATGGGGGTAGAGCCGCAGACAGCCACTGCGGCCCGTGCCATCGCCGTTGAGGTAGTAAACGGCGCTGAGGTGGGCATTGGGATGGTGGTGGCGCCCCACCCCCTGGCCCGGGGCACTGACCACCGGCCAGGAGCGCTGGATGTGCACGGCCAGCTGGGAGGGATCAAATCCCAGGGCGATCAGATAGTCCCAGACCTGCCGATGCAACTGGTCGCTCAGCCAGGCAAAGGGCGCCAGCCGGTGCACCTGGGCCAGCCCGTGCAGGTCACCGGTCCAGGCATAGCCGGGATTGGGATTGCCCTCCTGCGCTCCGCGCAGCTGCAGCACGGCCTGCATCATCAGGGCCGAATCCAGCGGGTCGGGCCGGAGCTGCACCTGGGCTAGGGCCAGGGGGAACAGTTCGCGCAGCTGGAGCTGGGGGCCAGGGGATGCCATGGGCAGGCGACAGCAAAAAGCCGGCCCAGGGGCCGGCTCAATGAAAACAGATAGACCATTGATCGACGCCGTCGCTGCCTGGGCAACGAAGCCAGGCTTCAGGCCATGGCCGCCGCACCGCCCACCACCTCAAGAATCTCCTGGGTGATCGCCGCCTGACGGGCCTTGTTGTAGTCGAGCGTGAGGCTCTTGGCCAGGGCCTTGGCGTTGTCGCTGGCGTTGTTCATGGCCGTCATGCGACTGGCCAGTTCACTGGCGGCCGCTTCCTGCAGGGAGCGCAGCAGCTGGTTCTGCAAATAAAGGGGCAGCAGGGCGTTGAGCAGCTGGTCAGGGCTTTGCTCAAACACGAATCCGGCCTTGAGGGGAGGCTGGGAATTCTCCCGTTTGCCCAGCTCCACCCCGAGGCGACCCTCGCGGGTGGTGAGACGGAAGATCTCATCATCCGGGGTGGCGATGCCCTGGGGATCCAGGGGCAGGAGGGTCTGCACCACGGGCGAGGAACTCACCAGGTTGATGAACTTGGTGAAGATGATCTCAACGCGGTCGGTGCTGCCGGAGAGAAACTCAGCCAGGATCTCATTGGCGATCGAACCGGCCTCATCGGCATTCGGCACCTGATCGAGCCCCGTGAAGGTGGCGCGAATCGTATAGAGATGGGCGCGGTTCTGGAAATAGGTGATCGCCTTGCGGCCGATCAACACCAGGTCCACATTGAAGCCCTGGGACTTCAACTGGGCAAAACGCTGCTCAGTGCGCTTGATGATGTTGGCGTTGTAGCCGCCACACAGGCCCCGGTCGCCGGTCACGGCCATCAGGGTGATGTTGGCCACATCCCGCTGTTGCAGCAGCGGGGATTCGGCCTCGCCGGCGCCCAGGTGGGTCTGGAGATTTTCCAGAACCCGGGCCAGGCGGTCGGCAAAGGGACGGCTACGCAGCACCTGCTCCTGGGCACGGCGCACCTTGGCGGCTGCCACCAGGCGCATGGCCTCGGTGATCTTGCGGGTGTTCTTGACCGAACTGATGCGGTCGCGGATGTCCTTGAGGTTCGCCATGGATGAAGACTCAGGCTGCTGCCAGCAGGGACGCTTTGACTTCGAGAATCGCCGCCTTGAGCAGCGCTTCGGACTCATCGCTGAGCACCTTCTCGCTTTGCACCTTGGCCACGTAGTCGGCCTTGTTGGTCTTGAGGTACTCGCGCAGTTCCCGGGCGAACTGGCTCACCAGTTCCACCGGCACCTCGTCGATCAGGCCCTTGACGCCGGCATAGACCACGGCCACCTGCTCAGCCAGGATCAGGGGGCTGAACTGGGGCTGCTTGAGCAGTTCGCGCAGGCGCTTGCCGCGGCCCAGCTGGGCCTGGGTGGCGGCATCCAGGTCAGAGGCGAACTGGGAGAAGGCCGCCAGTTCATCGAACTGGGCGAGCTCGAGCTTGAGGGTACCGGCGATTTTCTTGATCGCCTTGGTCTGGGCGGCGCCGCCCACCCGGCTCACCGAGATGCCCACGTTGATGGCGGGACGCAGGCCGGAGTTGAACAGGTCGGAACTGAGGAACACCTGACCATCGGTGATCGAGATCACGTTGGTGGGGATGTAGGCCGACACGTCACCGGCCTGGGTCTCAATGATCGGCAGGGCGGTCATGCTGCCCTTGCCCATGGCATCGGAGAGCTTGGCGGCGCGCTCGAGCAGGCGGCTGTGGCAATAGAACACGTCGCCGGGGTAGGCCTCACGACCGGGGGGACGGCGCAGCAGCAGGGACATCTGGCGGTAGGCCTGAGCCTGCTTGGTGAGGTCGTCGTACACCACCAAGGTGGCCTTGCCCTTGTACATGAACGACTCAGCGATGGCCGCACCGGTGTAGGGGGCCAGGTACTGGAGGGCTGCCGATTCCGAGGCGTTAGCCGCCACGATGATCGTGTAATCGAGGGCACCGCGCTCGCGCAGCACTTCCACCACGTTGGCCACTGATGCGGCCTTCTGACCGACGGCGACGTAAACGCAGACGACGTCTTCGCCCTTCTGGTTGATGATCGTGTCGATCGCGATGGCGGTTTTGCCGGTCTGGCGATCGCCGATGATCAGTTCCCGTTGGCCCCGGCCGATGGGGATCATGGCGTCGATCGCCGTGATGCCGGTCTGCATCGGTTCGTGCACCGATTTGCGCTGGATGATGCCAGGCGCCATCGATTCGATCAGCCGCGTTTCGTTGCTGGCGATCTCACCCTTGCCGTCGATCGGCTGACCCAGGGAGTTGACCACGCGGCCGAGCATGGCGTCGCCCACGGGCACGGAGGCGATCTTGCCGGTGGCCTTCACCGTGCTGCCTTCCTGAATGCCGCGACCTTCGCCCATCAGCACCACACCGACGTTGTCGTCCTCGAGGTTGAGGGCGATGCCTTCAGTGCCATCTTCGAACTGCACCAGTTCGCCGGCCATGACCTGTTCGAGGCCATAGACGCGCGCGATGCCATCACCGATTTGCAGCACGGTTCCGACGTTGCTGACCGAAACCGACTTGTCGTAGTCGGCGATCTGCTGCTTGAGGATGGCGCTGATCTCGTCGGGGCGGATGGAAACCATGGAAGGAAGTCCCCGGCAGGGGAGAAGAGGGGATGGGTCGGAGGTGAAGGGGGGAGGGGGCCGGGCCTCAGGTCACCTTGGCCAGGGACAGTCCAAGGCGGCGCACCTGACCGGACAGGCTGGCGTCGATGACCTGGGAGCCAACGGCAACGATGAAGCCGCCGATCAGGGCCGGATCAACCTGGTGCTCAACCTCAAGCTTGTCGGAGCCGACAACAGCCTGGATCTTCACGCGGATCTCAGCCTGCTGCTCGTCGGTCAGGGCCGTGGCTGAGGTCACCTGGGCCAGGGAGATGTGACGCTGCTCGCGGTAGAGCTCCAGCAGCCGCTCCAGCACCGCATCCAGGAAGCCGATGCGCTGGCGATCGGCCAGCAACTTGAGCAGGTTCAGGAACGAGGGGGTGACCTGACCTTCGAACAGGGTTTGGAGGGCTGCCTTCTTGGCCTCCACCTCCAGCACGGGGGAGCCCATGGCCTCCCGCAGCTCCGGTGAGCCGTGCCACAGGGCCAGCACCTGACGGGCCTGGTCGACGATCTCGTCGGTTTCATGGCGGCCATCGGCCACCTGCAGGAACGCCTCGGCGTAGGGGGTGGTGATGGAATTGAGGAGTGGCATCAGGCGTTCCCCAGGGTCGAGATGGACTGATCGATCAAGCGGGCCTGGGCTGAGGCATCGAGGCGGCCAGGCAGGGTGGCGAGGGCCTTCTCAATGGCGAGGCGGGCGGCCTCACGGCGCAGCTGATCGCGAACCCTGGAGACTTCCGCATTCAGATCGGCGTCGGCACCCTGGCGCAGCAGCGCCATTTCCTGGATGGTGCGTTGTTCGCTCTCCAGGCGGATGGCCTGGGCCCGGGCCTTGCCATCGATGCGGATCTGTTCAGCCTGGGCCTGGGCATTGCTGAGCTCCTGCTGGGCCACGGCAAGGGCCGCAGTGGCTTTGGCCAGGCTCTCTTCAGCCTCCTGCAGATCGGCAAGAATCACCTCGCGACGCTTCTGCAGAATTCCACCAAGAAATCCCGGCAGAAACTTGACGAGAATGGCAATAACAATCGCCAGGTTGATGATATTGGTCTGAAAAGGATCCAGGTTCAGACCAAAACTGCCGTGGGTGGCAACAAGAGGGGCAGTCAGAAAGGTCATTGCACAGCCAGCAAACGGTCAACAATCAGGTCACCGAGCTTGTCGGCATCCGCCTGAATCTGGCCGAGGGCGCCATCGCGCTGGGCATCGAGTTCCCGGCGGGTGGCTTCCCGGGAGGCATTGGCCGCCGCCGTGGCGGTGGCAAGGGCCTCGCGGTAGAGCTGGTCGGATTCCTGCTCAGCCTCAATGATCAGACCCTGGGCGGCCTTGCGGGCTTCCTTGAGCTGCTCCTTGAGGTCGGCCTGAAGCCGTTGAACCTGGGCCAGCTTCTGCTTGGCGTCGGCACGGCTGGTGGAGATGTAGCCCTCCCGCTCCTCCACGGTGCGACCAACCGGGCGGAAGAACAGGGCATTGAGAATCAAGGTGAGGAGCACCACCTGAACCGCCATCAGCGGCAGGGTGGCATCGAGGTCAAAAAGACCTCCCTCCGGTGCACCTGCTTCGGCAAGCAGAAGCCAGCTGGTCATGAGGCGGGGGGCAGGAGTGCGGGCGGGATCGCCGGATCAGATCCGGCGAGGGGAACAGGGAGCGGAGTCGGGGCTGGCCAGGGAGCACCTGGCGTCAACGCCCCGGGCAGGCTCCGGGCTCGATCAGCCGGCGAAGGGGTTGGCGAACAGGAGCACCAGGGCGACCACGAGGCCGTAGATGGTGAGGGACTCCATGAAGGCGAAGGAGAGCAGCAGGGTGCCGCGGATCTTGCCTTCAGCTTCGGGCTGGCGAGCGATGCCTTCGACGGCGCCCTGGGCGGCACTGCCCTGGCCGATGCCTGAACCGATGGCGCCGAGGCCGACGGCAAGGCCTGCAGCAACAACAGACGCAGCGGTAACGATGGAATCCATGGGGGGACGGCGGAGTTGGGGAGGCTTTGGATGTTGCGGTCGAAGACCTGACGCCTGGGACATCTCGAGGAGATGGGCCCGGATCGTGCCGGACCTGCGCGCAGGAGATTTAGCAGACCGGGGGACCCGGTAGGGCTAAGGAGTGATCAGTGATGGTGCTCGTGCACCGCTTCACCGATGAAATAGGCAGCCAGGGTGGCGAAGATCAGCGCCTGGATGGCACTGGTGAACAGGCCCAGAAGCATGACCGGCAGGGGCACGATCAGGGGCACCAAGAACACCAGCACCGCGACAACGAGTTCATCGGCAAGGATGTTGCCGAACAGTCGCATCGAGAGCGAGAGGGGCCGGGTGAAATCTTCCACGATCTTGAATGGAACCATCATGGGGATGGGATCCACGTAGTACTCGAAGAAGCGCAGGCCCTTGCGGCTCAGACCAGCATAGAAATAGGCGAGGGAGACCAGCAGGGCCAGGGCAATGGTTGTGTTGCTGTCGGCCGTGGGAGCTCCCAGTTCACCATCGGGAAGGTGGATGAGTTTCCAGGGGATCAGGGCACCGCCCCAGTTGCTCACGAAGATGAACAGGAACAGGGTGCCAATGAAGGGGATCCAATCGCGATAGGCCTTCTCGCCGATCTGCTCGCGAGCCAGATTGCTGATGTAATCCCAGAGGAACTCCAGCAGGTTCTGAACACCGCGAGGATCGCGCTCCAGCTTGCGGGTACCGGCGATCACCAGGGCCAGCAGGGCTCCGATCAGCACCCAGGAGCTCAGGAACACCTGGCCGTGGATCTTCAGATTTCCCAGCTGCCAATACAGGTGGTGACCCACCTCCAATTCGGCAAAAGGGAGAGCGAGAAGCGAGGAAAGCATCTGGCTGGAGGTTCAGTGCCGCTGGATGCGACGGATGGGGGGGAAGGGAACCGGAAAATCCGGCAGGGGTCAGGCGTCGGGTCGGGCCTGAAGGAAGAGGGCTGGCTTGTAAACCAGGAAACCGAGCAGGGCCGGTAACAACTGGAGCTGGGGCAGTTTGGCGGCCGCCAGCACGAGCACCACGGGTACAAGCAGCTGGGCCCGACCCATCTGCTTGGAAGCTGTCCCCAGTCGCCGGACGCTGCGGGCGAGCAACCGCAGATACAGCAGTCCAGCTAGGGATCCAACCAACACACTTCCGGCGGTCGGCAGGTCCCAGACCAGGGCGGAAATCGGCAGCGCAAGGGCTGCAATCACCGACGTGGCCAGAACCAGCTGGCGCTGGCGCCGTTGGAAGTCGCCCAGCTCGGGGGTCGGCGAGGCCACGGTCCCGGGGAGGGCCTGTGACGGTTCGCTGGCGAGCTGGTTGCCATCGGCGTCCGAGGAGGACACGATGGAGGTCTCAGACACACCGTCCGGCAGGGCCGAAGGGTCGATCAGGTCAGTGCTGGACTCCGGTGAGGGGTCTGAACCAGACCTGATAACGCTGGCTGCCTGCAAGGGCGCTGGGGCTCTGAAAAGGCGCGCGGAATCTATCACGCGGCCCTGACCGTTGGCCCGGCGCCAGGCGACCGCAGCAGCAGGACCCGTTGGGCCAGGAGGGTTCTGGCCGTGGCCAGCAGCTGGGCTTGCGGCCAGTCCAGGGGCAGTTGGCCGAGGGCCGTGTCCGGCTCCGCTGCCTCGAGGGCCTGGAGCAGGGCGACTCCTTCGGCCCTGAGATCCAGGGGCGCCATGTCGGAGTCCAGCAACGCCGAGCCCGGCCAGCCCCAGAGACAGGGGTTGCGGCGGCCCCTGGCGGCGAGCAGGTCCCTGTCGTCCTGCCAATCCTGGTGGGCCTGGGGGCCGCGACTGAGGAAGAACTCGAAATGGCTGATGTCGGGATCCAGCTCCTCGACCAGCTGCCATTGCTGGCGCAGGGGCAGGGCCCGGGCCCGCTCCAGCAGCTCCCCCTGCAGCAGGCGGGCGGGATCCCAAACCTGGGGATTGGAGAAACCGGCAAACTGCAGATCCGCCGAGGCGATGAAGGCGAACAGGCGCTCAAGGTTGTAACTGGTCTCCTGGGGATGGAGATACATGTCGGCGAAGTTGGCATCGGCCGCCGTATCGAGGGCCCAGCGTTCGCGGTGGTGGCGCCCCAGCCGGTTGCCCTCGGGCAGCTGCTCGAACAGCTGGCGGCCAAGCCGCAGGCCCTGCTCACCCGTGCCCACGTCCAGCAGGGCCAGGGCCCGCTGGCTGCGATGGATCTCCCAGCGGCCGCCGTCGGCATAGAGGAAGAGGTGCAACAGGGCCCCCGGCTTGAGCAGGGCCGCCAGGGCCGCCAGACCGGCCTGGGGCTGGCGCAGGTGGTGCAACACCCCCACCGAATTGATGTAGTCGAACGGGCCTTCCCCGCCCAGCTCCAGCAGGCTGCGCTGCTCGATCCGCACCGCCGCGCGCTGGTCGCCGCCGGAGCGGCGCAGCCGTTCGCGGGCCACGGCCAGGGCCCCGGCGCTGATGTCCACCGCCAGGAGCTCGCAGCCCGGATTGAGGTGGGCCAGGTAGTCGCTGCTGACGCCGGTGCCGCAGCCCGCATCGAGGATGCGCAGGGGTTCGCCGGCGGGGCGGTGGGGCGGCAGGGCACCGCTGCAGGAGGCCACCGCCGCATCGACGCACCAACGCCAGTTGTATCCAGGCGGCGGCCCATCCTGGAGCGGGTCGCCGGGATAGGGGAAGCGGTCGTAGAAGGCGCTCACCACGGGGGTGGCGGCATCGGCGGGGGCCTGGGTCATGGGCTGGAGGGGCGCAGGGCGGCCTGACCCGGCGAGCTTTTCATGGCCCCCACCCGGCTGGACAGGCTCGGACCCCCAGGCTGCAAACATTTGTTCATGGGGCCCCGATCGGCCCACAGACGAGCCGTAACGTGCCGAGGCCCGGTTCGCTCTCGTTCATGACCGTGACCGCAAGCAGCGGCAGTCCCAGGGTTGCTCCCCAGCGCTACGACACCCTGCCGCTCTCCAGCGTCCGTCAAGCGGAGCAGCAGGACCGCTTTCCAGATGGGGGGGAACTCGAGACCCTCACCACGTTCTTCCAGAGTGGCCAGCTCCGGGTCGCTGCTGCCAAGCGGCTTTCGGCCAATGCCGAGGCGATCGTGGCCCGTGCCGCCAACCGCATCTTTGTCGGTGGCACGCCCCTGTCCTACCTGGATGCGCCCCTCAGCCCTGCTGCCGCTGACGCCACCCCCCTGGCCACCGACCAGGCGGCCTTCCAACGCTCGGTCCAGACCTTCGCCGGCGGCACCGCCAGCCGCGGCAACCTGATCA
The DNA here is from genome assembly GCA_943370565.1 of Synechococcus sp. UW140. Classification (GTDB taxonomy): domain Bacteria; phylum Cyanobacteriota; class Cyanobacteriia; order PCC-6307; family Cyanobiaceae; genus BAIKAL-G1. The sequence goes on from CALRRL020000001.1 coordinate 324,340, forward strand.
CGCGCCTGCTGGAAGGGGCCGGCGGTGATGCCGACGTGCGGGTGGTGCTGCCCACCGGCTTCAATCCGATCAGCGTCGGCCCCTACGGGACCGAGCGGATGAAGAAATCGATCCGCGACCTGGCCTGGTTCCTGCGCTACGTGGGCTACGCCGTGGTTGCCGGGGATCCCAGCATCCTGGCCGTGAACACCCGCGGCCTGCGCGATGTGCTCGAGAAGGGCTGCTCCCTGGCCGCCACCAACGTGGCCCTGCAGGAGATGCGCGCCGCCGCCGCCGGCCTGCTCAAGGATCTGCCGGAGGCGCGCCAGCTGGTAATCGACTGCTTCAACGTGTTGATCAAGGAACTGGACGTTCCCACCCCTTCGGCCCGCCAGCGCCTGGGCAGCCCCGAAAACCAGGGCCTGCAACTGCCGGCCACCTACGCCCTGGCCGCGGAGGGAGCCCAGCGCTTCATCATGCGCAAGGTGCTCAGCGGCGCCCAGAAGGCCGAAGTGATCCGCGCCGCCTACCGCCAGGTGTTCGAGCGCGACATCGTCAAGGGCTATTCCCAGGTGGTGTGCCCGGTGGAAGCCACCCAGGTGCGCCAGGGCCAACTCTCGATGCGGGAGTTCATCCGCGCCCTCGGCCACAGCAAGGAATATCGCCAGCAGTTTTACGGGCGCTTCTCCAACAGCCGGGCGGTGGAACTGGCCTTCCGCCACTTCCTCGGCCGGGGCATCAGTTCCCGCGAGGAGTTCACCCGCTACTTCGACATCGTCAGTGCCCAAGGCCTCAACGGGCTGGTGGATTCGCTGATCAACACGCTCGAATATGGCCGGGTGTTCGGTGAAGAAACCGTTCCCTACTTGCGCGATATCGGCGAAGAGGCCCAGGAGAGCGCCGGCTGGGGATCGAACCGCAAGCTGTTCCGCTTCAGTGCTCCCTTCGAAGGGGCGCCCCAGTACGTCACCCTCTACGCCAGCTACCGCCAGCCCTACGCCGACCAGCACCCCTACGGCGGTGGCAACGATCCCCTGGCCCTCACCTATGGGGCCATCTTCCCCTCGGGCACGGCGTCGGTGGCCACCCGGCCCGCCCCCTTCAGCTACGACAGCCGCCGGATTCTGGTGGGCAATGGCATGCGCCAGCCCGGCCAGATGAACAGCCCCCAGTTCCGCGCCTCCAGTCCCCGCAAGGTCGGTCCCAAGGTGGTGCGGCTGCAGCAGATCGCCACCGGCGGCAATTCGGTGCCGCGCCGCAGCGGTCAACCGAGCGTGCGCACGACCGAATCGAGCACCCAGGGGGTGATTCGGGCCGTGTATGTGCAGGTGCTGGGCACCGCCGGCTATGCCGGCGAACAGAACAAAGTGGAAGAGATCAAACTCGAAAACGGCGATATCAGCCTGCGCGAGTTTGTGCGCCAAGTGGCCCGCTCCGGTGCCTTCCGCCGCCGTTATTGGAGCGGTCTGTACATCTGCAAGGCGATTGAGGTGATGCACCGTCGCCTGCTCGGCCGCCCCACCTTCGGCCGTTGGGAAATCGATGCCTACTTCGATGTGGCCGCCCGCAAGGGCTTCTACGGCGTCGTTGACGCCATGCTCAACAGCAGTGAATACAGCACCGTCTTCGGCGAAGACACCGTTCCCTACGAGCGCTTCATCACCCCCACCGACCTGAACACCCGGCGGGTGCCGGCCCTCAAGCGGGACCTGGACCCCGGCGCCGTGGACCTGCGGCCCGGCACCCGGCCCGATGTGCCCGTTCCCACCGACTTCCGGTTCAGCGGCGAGCTCACGGCCCGCAACCTTCCCGGTCGTGGCGCGCCGATTCGTGGCGGCTGGAGCGCCCAGGTGGCCGGCGACGGCCAGCTGGTCAGCACCAGCCAGGCGCCGGCCCCCCAGGGCCCCGGCACGATCCAGTCCGACCCGGAACCCAGCCGCCGGTGGAGTGCTCCACGCTGGCAGCCGGGTGGTGGTGTGGCCGCCCTCTGGACCTCAGGGGTGAGCGGCGGCTGGAGTGCCACCACCACGGCGCCCCTGCCCAGCCCCACCCCGGTCCAGCCCCTCAAACCGGCGGTGCGGGGCGATTGGCGGATCTCGGTGGCCACGGCCCCTGGCCTGGCCACCGGTCCGGTGCAGCCGACCTCGGCCATGGCCGAGGCCCTGCGCAGCTCCGGTCGCCCCCAGGGCTTTGCCAAGCGGGCCGGCCTGTCCCGCCCCCTGGCGCTGCCCGTGTTCCCCAGTGACACGGAGTTCCAGCAGGTGATCGACGCCGTGTATCGCCAGCTGCTCAACCGCCTCCCCCTGGCGGCCGAGCGCCTTGGCGATGCCGAATCCCAGCTGCGCAATGGCGGCCTCAGCGTCGCCGACTTCGTGGCCCGGGTTGCCGCCAGCGACCTGTTCGAGCGCCGGCTCAATCGCATGGCTCCGCTTCGGGCGGCCACGGCGGCCCACATGGCCCTGCTCGGTCGCGCCGCCCAGGCGGAGGAAACCAGCCGCTTCCTGGCCACCCGGGTGAGCAAGGGCCTGGCCCAGGCGATCGGCGAGCTGCTCACCAGCAGCGCCTACGCCGCCAGCTTCGGCCGCGATGGCGTGCCCTACGTGGCCGGGCTCGACACCCAGGACGGCATTCCCTTGAGCACCGTCAACCGCACGGCCAGCCTTTACGGGGGCAACGCCGCCCTGAATCCACCCAGCCGCGGCGCCATCTAGGCCCGATCGAGGCTCCACAGAATCGGCACTTCGAGTCGCGCCAGCGGCTTGGCCAGCCGACCCAGCCCTGGCCCTAGCCAGCATCCCTGACCCAGGCCGTTGGCCTGGGTCTTTTTGTTGTTGAGCCAAATGGAGCGAAGTCTGCTGAATTGCAAGATGTCTTCACAGGCCTATCAAGACTGAGAATTGTTGACAATCGCAATCCAGCAACCCTATTCACAAATTCAACGAAAAGCATTGCGGGCCAAGGGTTTTCAGCGATCAGGCAGCCGTGAAGAACTGTTACCGAGGCCGCTCTGGCCGCGGCTCCTTAACGCAGAATGACTCGGCGAACAGCACTGCTGACGCCTCCCCCGGACCAACGCCAAGCAAGCAAACCTTGCCCGGCCCAAGCCGAGGGTGCCACCCTTACCCACCGGATATCGGTCACCATTCTGGCGACCGCTTGTTTCGAGGCAGAACTGCATGAGCATCGTCTCCAACTCGATCATCAACGCGGACGCCGAAGCCCGCTACCTCAGCCCTGGCGAACTCGACCAGATCAAGTCCTTCGTGAGTGGCGGTCAGCGCCGCTTGCGGGTGGCCCAGGTCTTGAGCGAGAGCCGCGAGCGCATCGTCAAGCAGGCCGGCGGTCAGCTGTTCCAAAAGCGTCCCGATCTGATCTCCCCCGGCGGCAATGCCTACGGCGAGGAGATGACCGCTTCCTGTCTGCGGGACATGGACTACTACCTCCGCCTGGTGACCTACGGGGTCATCGCCGGTGATGTCACCCCGATTGAAGAAATCGGCATCATTGGTGCCCGTGAGATGTACCGCTCCCTCGGCACTCCCCTCGAGGCCATGGCGGAAGCCGTGCGCGAGATGAAGGTTGCGTCCACGAGCCTGCTCACCGGCGCTGATGCCGAAGAAGCCGGCTTCTACTTCGACTACGTCGTCGGCGCCCTCTCCTGAGGCTGCTTCCCTTCACCCCTCCGCCTCCTTTCACGGTTCCATGCAAGACGCCATCACCAACGTCATCAACCAGGCAGACGTCCAAGGCCTGTACCTCGACACCTCCTCCATGGGGCGTCTCGAGCAGTACTTCGCCAGTGGCGAACTCCGTGTGCGTGCTGCCACCACCATCAGCGCCAACGCCTCCTCGATCATCAAGGAAGCCGTAGCCAAGTCGCTGCTGTATTCGGACATCACCCGTCCCGGCGGCAACATGTACACCTGCCGTCGTTATGCGGCCTGCATCCGCGACCTCGACTACTACCTGCGCTACGCCACCTACGCCATGCTGGCCGGTGACACCTCCATCCTCGATGAGCGGGTGCTCAATGGCCTCAAGGAGACCTACAACTCCCTGGGCGTGCCCATCGGTGCCACCGTGCAATCGATCCAGGCCATGAAGGAAGCCACCGCTGCCCTGGTGGGCCCGGACGCTGGTCGGGAAATGGGTGTCTATTTCGACTACATCAGCTCCGGCCTGGGTAACTGATCCCTGCCAACGGCACACCCTGCGGATCCCTACCCATGCGCCTGTTCAAGATCACGGCCTGCATTCCCTGCCCTGAAAAATCCCGCAGCCAGCGGGAGCTTCAGAACACCTTCTTCACCAAGTGGGTGCCTTATGAAAGCTGGTTCGCTGAGCAGCAGCGAATCATGAAGCAGGGCGGCAAGATCCTGAAGGTGGAACTGGTCTCCGGTCGCCGCCAGGTCAACGTCGGCAACTGACGGCTCGGCAACGCAACAGCTCTTCAACCGACTGGATGGCTGAAGCCTTGCCCCTTTCATCGATCATGCTGGTGACAGCTGCCCGGCCCCGGCCGGGCTTTTTTTGTCCCTGGCCCCTCGCCAAGGGCCGGCGGCAAGCGTCTGAATGGACCAACCCATGGATGCATCAGTGGACGCCACCCAGGCCCCGGGCCAGACGCCCGGCCAACGCCGCAACCTGTTGCCCCTGCCCTTTGGCCAGTGGCCGGCCGAAGCCCGGCTGCTGCTGGGCATGGTGGCCCTCTGGAGCCTGGTGGGCCTGCTGGTGCTGGCCTCGGCCAGCTGGTGGGTGGCCTCCCGGGAAATGGGCGATGCCACCTACTACCTCAAGCGCCAGGCGATCTGGCTGGTGGCCAGCTGGGGGCTGCTCTGGCTCGCCATCCGCGTCAACCTGCGCCGCTGGCTGCGTCTGGCCGCCCCGGCCCTACTGATCACGGGCCTGATGGTGGCGGCCACCCTGGTGGCGGGCAGCACCGTGAATGGCTCCAGCCGCTGGCTGGTGATCGGCCCGATCCAGATCCAGCCCTCCGAGTTGATCAAACCATTTGTGGTGCTGCAGGGGGCAACCCTCTTTTCCCACTGGAATCGCATCTCCGTTGATCAAAAAATGCTCTGGCTGGGGGTCTTTGGCGGCCTGATCCTGCTGATTCTCAAACAGCCCAACCTCAGCACCGCCGCCCTCACCGGCCTGCTGCTCTGGCTGATGGCCCTGGCCTCGGGCATCTCCCTGCCGGCGATGCTGGGCACCGCCGTCCTGGGCGGAACCGTGGGGGTGGGCAGCATCCTGCTCAACACCTACCAACGCATCCGCGTCACCTCGTTCATCAACCCCTGGAAGGACGCCCAGGGCGATGGCTACCAACTGGTGCAAAGCCTGCTGGCCATCGGCTCGGGGGGTCTCTGGGGGTCGGGGTTTGGCCTGTCCACCCAGAAACTGCAATACCTGCCGATCCAGTCCACCGACTTCATCTATGCGGTGTTCGCCGAGGAGTTTGGCTATGTCGGCTCGTTGATGTTGCTGGTGTTTTTGCTGCTTTTCGGCCTGGTTGGCCTGCGGGTGGCCCTCTCCTGCCGCAGCAATCAACAGCGGCTCGTGGCCATCGGCTGCACCACCCTGCTGCTCGGCCAATCGATCCTCAACATCGCCGTGGCCAGCGGCGCCATGCCCACCACGGGCCTGCCCCTGCCGATGGTGAGCTACGGCGGCAATTCCCTGCTCTCGAGCCTGTTAACGGCAGGCCTGCTGATCCGTTGCAGCCTCGAAGGAGCTGGCCTGGAGGCGCCCAGGCCCTCCAGTCGCCGCCGGCGCCGGGACGGGCCGATAGGCTGATGGCATGAGCCTTCTGCCCGTGGCCGCCTGGGCCAGAGCCAGTGAGGAGCTGCTCCAGAGCTCCCTGGCCGCACCAGGTCCCCTCACCTTGGGCCTGGTGTTTGTTGGTGGCCTGCTCACCAGCCTCGGGCCCTGTTCCCTGTCGCTGCTGCCGGTGACCTTGGCCTACCTGGCCGGCTTCGGCGACCAGGGCGAGAGGGCCTGGCCCCGCAGCCTCAGTTTTGTGGCCGGCATCATCGCCTCGCTGGTGCTGCTCGGCCTGGCCAGCGGCCTGCTGGGGCGCCTCTATGGCCAGATTCCCGGTGTGATCCCCAGCCTGGTGGCCCTGCTCGCCGTGGTGATGGGCCTGAACCTGCTTGGGCTGGTGCGCCTGCCCCTGCCGGCGGGCCCCGATCCAGAGCGCTGGCGCCGCTGGGTGCCACCGGCCCTGGCTCCCCTGGCGGCGGGGCTGGCCTTTGGCCTGGCAGCCTCCCCCTGCACCACGCCCGTGCTGGCCGTGCTGCTCGGCTGGATCGCCCAGAACGGCAGGCCCCTCGCCGGGGTGGTGCTGCTCAGCGCCTTCGCCGCTGGCCAGGTAATGCCCCTGCTGCTGGCGGGCACGGCGGCGGCGAGCCTGCCCCGGCTGCTCGCACTGCGGTCGCTGGGCCAATGGGTACCCCCGATCAGCGGCGTGGTGCTGCTGATCACCGGCGCCCTCACCCTGTTGGCCAACTGGATCTGACCCACGCCCTGCCTGATGTTCAACCTTCCCTCCGTGGACCACGCCAAGCGCCAACTGGGCCGCCTGCTCGGCTGGATCTCGGATCTGCGCGTGGCGATTGGCCTGCTGCTGGTGATCGCCCTCTGCAGTGGCCTCGGCACCCTGGTGCCCCAGAAGGAGCCCAGCTCGCTGTATCACCAGCTCTATGACAACCAGCCCTGGCTGGGCCTGCTCAACGGGGATGCGGTGCTGCGCCTGCAGCTGGATCACGTCTATTCGAGTGGCTGGTTTCTGGCCCTGCTGGCCTGGCTCGGTCTGGCCCTGATCCTCTGCAGCTGGCGCCGCCAGTGGCCCGCCCTGCAGGCCTCCCTGCGCTGGATCGACTACCAGTCGCCGCGCCAGCTCGGCAAGCTCACCCTGGCGGAAACGCTTGCCACCCCCGATCCGGCCAGTCGCCTGGACCAGCTGCAGGCCCTGCTCGCGGCCCAGGGCTGGACGATCCAGGCCAAGCCCGACCGTATGGCGGCACGGCGCGGCGTCGCCGGTCGGGTGGGCCCCTTGCTGGTCCATGCGGGCCTGGTGGTGCTGATGGTGGGTGCCGCCTGGGGATCCCTGGGGGGTCAGCGCCAAGAACGCTTTCTGGCACCGGGCCGGGAACTCGACCTGCTCAACAGCCGCGGCGACAGCCAGATCACGGTGGCCGTGGACCAGTTCCGGATCGAACGGGATCCGGCCGGTCGGCCCGAGCAGTTCCGCTCCGGCCTCACCCTCAAGGGCCCCGATGGGCAGCCCCTCAAGCAGGCCGAAATCAGCGTCAACCACCCGCTGCGCTTCCGCGGCATGACCCTCTACCAGGCCGACTGGACCCTGGCGGCGATCGGCGTGCAACTGGGCCGATCGCCCGTGCTGGAGCTGCCCCTGCAGACCTTCCCCCAATTGGGCGATCAGATCTGGGGCATCGTGCTGCCCACCAGGCCCGATGGCAGCCAGCCCGTGCTGTTGTCCCTGAGCAGTGAACAGGGCCCGGTCACGGTGTTTTCGGCCGAGGCCAAGCCGATTGCCACCCTGGTGCCGGGGGGCGAGGCCGCAGAGATTGAAGGCCTGCCCGTGCGGATCGACCACGTGTTGGCCGCCAGCGGCATCCTGCTCAAACGGGATCCCGGGGTCCCCCTGGTGTATAGCGGCTTCGGCATCGCCCTGCTCGGGGGCGTGCTCAGCCTGGTGGCAACCCGCCAGCTCTGGGCGATCAGCGACCCGGCCAACGGCCGCCTGCACCTGGGCGGACTCTGCAACCGCAACCTCACCGCCTTCGCCCAGGAACTGCCCCTGCTGATCCACAGCCTGCACCAGGCCGACCAGGCGGCCTGATCCCCAGGGGCTTGGCCGACAGCCAGGGCCTTGGGCCAGCCAGTTCGGGGCTGGCTCCAGCTGGCCTTGCCGGCCCGATGCCTTGGCCTGGAGGTCAGGCTAATGCCGGTAAAGACGAATCACTCCGCTGTTAGCACCACCCCCTGATTTGCCGCGAACCCAACTAGAGATGGGCCCCGTTCTTTGCTGCCTGATCGCGCCGATGCAGCGGCGATCCATCAACAGGGCTGGCGCTCCCCATGGCTGACGCGGATCACCGTGTGCACGTTGCCGCGCGGGTTGAAATCCGCCTCCAACTGCAGCCAGGTGGGCGCACAGGCGGCCACCCAGTCGTCAACGATGCGGTTGGTCACCTCCTCATGGGAGATGGTGCGATCGCGCCAGCTGTTGACGTAGAGCTTGAGGGCCTTGAGCTCCATCACCCGGGGCCCCGGTTGGTAAATCAGGCGCAGGGTGGCGAAATCCGGATAGCCCGAGAACGGGCAAAGGCAGGTGAATTCGGGAAAACTGATGGCAATTTCATAGGGCCGCCCCGGCCGGGGATTGTCGAAACAGATCAGCTCGGCCTCGGCGATGGCCCGTTGGCCGTAGGCGGGCGTCTGGGTGAGGGACTGGCTCGGGGACGGGGACGGGTTCAAGACAGCTGGGGGAGGGAGGGCCGGGGGCAGGCGCCCGCCAATGGGGTGCATGGGCCACGATAGGGACACCGATGGGGTCAACAGCCGCCTCGCCGGGCTCCCGCAGCCGGGTCCTGCCAGCCGACCGGCAGCCCTAGCCAAGGCCCCCGATCCCTGGGGCCGCTGGCCAGGGGCGGAGCGGAGGCGGGGCACCTGGCCGCCTGTCTGCCAGCCCGATGGCGGGCCAGGCCGGAAGCCAGGGCGGCTGACCAGGAGCCCAGGCGGGGCCCTTGGTGAGGGTCCATCCCAAGAGGCCCTACCTGGGCGCCTGGGCCGTAGCTATAGCTACCTCAAGGGGCAGGCGACTGGCTCCTAATGGGTTGGCGCCCGGCCGATCCAGGTCCCCAGGCCCGCCCCTTCCCCTCTTGGCACTTTGCTGGGAGACTTTCTTCGATTGACCCCCGGATCCATGAAAAAAATCGAGGCCATCATCCGTCCCTTCAAACTGGAGGATGTCAAGCTGGCATTGGTCAACGCTGGCATCGTCGGCATGACCGTGAGTGAAGTCCGGGGGTTCGGTCGCCAGAAGGGCCAGGTTGAGCGTTATCGCGGTTCGGAATTCACCGTTGAGTTTCTACAGAAATTGAAACTCGAAGTGGTGGTCGATGACGACCGGGTGGAAACGGTTGTGACCGCCATCCAGGACGCGGCCCGCACCGGCGAAATTGGCGACGGCAAGATCTTCATCAGCACCATCGATGCGGTGATTCGCATCCGCACCGGCGACAAGGACAGCGACGCGATCTGACGTCTTTGGTGCAGGTCTTGTCCAGGGTTCAGGGGTTGGCCAGGGTTTTGTGGTTGGCCAGCGCCTAGGGATTGGCTAGGGACTGCCTAGGGATTGGCCAGGGTTTGGGCCACAAGGGCCCGGATCAGGCCCCGATCCAGGCCGCTGGCCCCCTGGGCCACCAGCGCCGAGCGCAGCACCGCCGGCTGCTGCGCCAGCCCCGACCCTGAGCAAGCGCCGTGGTCGGGGCTGGGCCCGGCTTCAGCCCCTGGCTGATGCTCAACCGATGGGCCAGGGCCTGGGATCGCGATCTCCCCTAAACCTGGGGAAGCCGCCGCCAGCGGGCTTTGGCTGGCCAGGGGCGGGCTGGCCAGGCCTGGGCCAGGCCCTTGACGTAGGTCTGTCCCCGGGACGGGCGGAGAGTCCTCAAGGGAGGACAGGCCGGCGATCGGGTCTCCGCTCTCCCCAGGGCCTTGGCTGGCCCCCTCACTGCCGAGCCAGAGCAGGTATTCGTGGTTGCCCGCCGGTCCGGTGATCGGCGAAGCCACCAGGCCCCAGGCAGCCCACCCCAACGGGGCAGCGGAGCGGATCACCCCCTCGATCGCATCCAGATGGGCGGCGGGATCGCGCACGACGCCGCCCTTGCCCACCCGGGCGCGACCCACCTCAAACTGGGGCTTGACCAGCACCAGGGCCTCGCGCCGGCCCGGGGCCAGCAGGGCGCCCAGGGCGGGCAGCACCAGCCCCAGGGAAATGAACGAAAGGTCGGCCACGGCCAGGTCGGGCCTGGGGTCTCCGGGGCCATAGAGGTCGTCTGGGCTGAGGTGGCGCAGGTTGGTGCGCTCGCGCAGCACCAGCCGCGGGTCGGTGCGCAGGCTCCAGGCGGTCTGGCCATAGCCCACATCGATGCCATAGACGCGGCTGGCGCCGCGCTGCAACAGGCAATCGCTGAAGCCGCCAGTGGAGATGCCGCCATCGAGGCAGACCCGGCCGCTCACCCGAATCGGCAGGGCATCCAGGGCCGCCACCAACTTCTCGCCTCCGCGGGACACAAACCGTGGCGGCGGCTCCACCTCCAGGGGCAGGTCGGCGGCCGTGGCCTGGCCGGGCTTGTCGAGCACCTGGCCGCCGCTGCGCACCCGACCAGCGCGGATCCATTGCTGGGCCTGCTGGCGGCTGGCGACCAGGCCCCGCTCCACCAGCACCAGATCCAAGCGCTGTTTGGGAGCCATGGGCTGACCAGCCTTCTGGCGTTATAAAACCACAAACGAAACGGAACAAATTCCCAGGAGCCCGCGGCCGCTCCAGGAATCAATCGGACAATCGCAGTCCCCTTGGGCAGCCCAGGATGGCGCGTGCAGTTCGCCGCAACGCAGAGCGTGGGTCCTGCCAGCCCAGCGGGATTGCGGCACCGGCCCTGTCCCCTGCGACAGCCCCTGCAGTGCCAGCCGCAGCCGCAACGGCAACGGCTTCCTCCATCGGTGCTGCGGCGGAGGGGTCTGGCCTGCGGCCTTCCCCCCCCGGGATCGGCCTCAGCCTGGTGGCCTGCACCGGTGCGGCCGTCCCCAACCCGGCCCCCAGCAGCCCAGTCGGCCGCAAGCCGGTCGCTCTCACCAACGTGCTGGAGCTGCTGCGGCCCGGCAGCTTTGTGCGCCTGCAAGACCAGCCCCGGGACCTGCCCCCCTTCCAATTGATCCACTGCCGCGGCGGTCGCTGCTGGGTGCGGCAACAGAGCTGGGGCCCCTTTGTGCACTGGGAGGTCGCCCATCGCCGCCTGAGCCGGATCGCCTGAGCCCCAGGCGCCCGAGCCCCGGGCCCCCGCAGCCCGAGCCATACATTGGACGGGCCGTTGCCAGGCGCTGGCCCCTTGATTGAGCGTTACACCCTGCCCGAGATGGGCAGCATCTGGAGCGAGCAGGCCAAGTTCCAGAGCTGGCTGGATGTGGAGATCGCCGCCACCGCCGCCCAGTGCCAGCTGGGGCGCGTCCCCGCCGAGGCCCTGGCGGAGATCCGCGCCAAGGCCCATTTCACCGTTGAGCGCATCCTCGAGATCGAGGCCGAGGTGCGCCACGACGTGATCGCCTTCCTCACCAACGTCAACGAATACGTGGGCGATGCGGGCCGCTACATCCACGTGGGCATGACCAGCTCGGATGTGCTCGACACCGGCCTGGCCCTCCAGCTCAAGGCCTCCGTGGTTCTGCTGCGGCGCGAACTCGACCACCTGGCCGAGGCCCTGCGTCTGCTGGCGCGGCAGCACAAGGACACGGTGATGATCGGCCGCTCCCATGCCATCCATGGCGAGCCGATCACCTTTGGCTTCAAGGTGGCCGGCTGGCTGGCGGAAGTGGTGCGCAACCAGGACAGGCTGGAGCGGCTCGAAGCGGTGGTGAGCGTGGGCCAGATCAGCGGCGCCATGGGCACCTACGCCAACACCGATCCCCAGGTGGAGGCGATCACCTGCCAGATGCTGGGCCTCGAGCCCGACACCGCCAGCACCCAGGTGATCAGCCGCGATCGCCACGCCGAATACGTCCAGACCCTGGCCCTGGTGGGCGTGGCCCTGGAGCGCATCTCCACCGAAATTCGCAACCTGCAGCGCACCGATGTGCTTGAGGTGGAGGAGAACTTCGCCAAGGGCCAGAAGGGCAGCTCCGCCATGCCCCACAAGCGCAATCCGATTCGCAGCGAACGGATCAGTGGCCTGGCGCGGGTGCTGCGCAGCTACACGATCGCCGCCCTGGAGAACTGCGCCCTCTGGCATGAGCGCGACATCAGCCACAGCTCCGTCGAGCGGATGATGCTGCCCGATTGTTCCGCGACCCTGCACTTCATGCTGCGCGAAACCACCGCCGTGGTGACGGGCCTGGGGGTGTACCCCGAGAACATGGCCCGCAACATGAACGTCTATGGCGGCGTGGTGTTCAGCCAGCGGGTGCTGCTGGCCCTGGTGGACTCGGGCCTGGCCCGGGAAGAGGCCTACCGGATCGTGCAGCGCCATGCCCACAGCGCCTGGAACCGGCCCGGCGGCGATTTTCGCGCCAACCTGGAGGCCGATGCCGAGGTCACGGGCCGCCTGGGCCCCGCCGCCTTGGCCGAGTGCTTCTCCACGGCCCTGCACCAGCAGAACCTGGAGGTGATCTGGCAGCGGCTGGGGATCTGATCGTGACTGCTCTGGGGCGCCTCAGTAGTGGGAGATGGCAGTGCCTCCGTCGGGGCTGACAGGGCTGACGGGGCTGATGGCGCCTCCTCTTGGCTTGATCCTCGGGCTCTTCTGGACCCCCTATGCGGACTGGATTTACACAGCCGTGAGCATCAGCGGCCTGCTGCTGATGGTGTGGCTGGTGCTGAGGCCCCCTAGGCCGCCCGCACCGTAGCCAGGTTGGGGCCGGCGCCCCCGGGGGCCAGATCGATCGGTTCGCAGACCGGGAAGCGGTTGATCGCCTTGAGGGCCTGGCGGGCATTGCTGCGCAGCTGCTCGCTCACCGCTTCGCAATAGGGGATCTGAGCCAGCAGATCGACGGTGCGGCGCATGATCCGCACCACATCGCCCTCATCGAGGGAGGTGTTGGCGATCAGGTCGTTCCAGCTCACCCCCTTGGCCCAGGCCTGGACCAGGCCCATCAATTCGGCCTCGAACCAAAGCGGCACCACCACCTCGGCCTGCTCCTGCTGGCGTAATAGCTCCCGCCGGATGCCACGCAGGTCGTGCAGGGCCTCATCGGCGGCCGGCGGCGGCGGATAGCCGCTCCAGAGGTCAGGGCGGTTGACCTCGGTGGAAATGGCCTCGAGCACCGCGGCCAGGTCGGCGGGCTCCAGTTCATCGAGGTGGCCACTCATCAGGGCCAGGCCGATCCAGAGCTCGTTATCGCCGCGGATCGCCGCCACGGTGCGGCCGATTTCGGTGGGTTCCAGGCCCTCGCTGCCGGCCAGGCAGCCAAAGAAACGCAGGATGTCGATCAGGGAGAGGAACGTCTCCCAATGGCGGTTGGCGCGGTGATGCAGGATCCGCTGCCGCTCCTCAATCTCGATCTCCAGCTCCTCCATGCGCTGGCGTTGCTTGTTGATTTTCTTGCGGTCGCCGCGCCGGTGGGCCGGGTGCAGTTCGAGGGCGAGCTCCAGCTCCCGCACCAGGTGGGCCTGGGCCTGCACCTCGCCGGCCAGGTCGTACTGGGGGGTGGCCATGTCATGGCGGCGGGCCATGTGGGCCACGGCCAGGGCCAGGCCGCCACTGGCCTGGTCGCCATGGCGGATTTCGCCGATGTGGTGCAGCACCGGGGTCGGGATCCCCTGCACCTGCAGGCAGCTCAACTCGGCATGGAGGCCCACCACGGCGTGGCAGGGCACCAGGATCCAGACGTTCTCGTCGGTGAGGCAGAGCAGCTGGGGAAACTGGCCCGGCCCCTCCAGCTTCTCCACGATCACCGCCGGCGTGACCCGGCCCCTGAGCTGGGGGGATTTGAGGCTGAGCAGGGTGCCCTCACTGGCAAAGCGCAGGGCCAGGGTGAGTTCATGGGCCAACGTTTCCTCGGCCTGCTGCTGGAGGATCCGCAGGATGCGGCGTTCTTCCCGCAGGCGACCGCGCTGTTTCTCATAGTCCTCGAAGTCCTCCCAGGCCACCTGCTCACCGCTGCCGGTGAGTGCTTCCAGCTGCTGCAGCAGGTCGGCAATGCGGGCCTCATCCTCCACGAGATCGAGGGTGGCCAGATAGCGGCCGAAACTGCGCTCCACCAATTCCTTGGCCTTGGGCAGCTCGTTGCGCTGCAGCAGGTTGAGCACCATGCCGTAGCTGGGGGTGAACTGGCTCACCAGGGGATCGGCGGGGCTGGTGGCCAGCTGGCCGGCCTCCCGCACCCCCTCAAAGCGGCTCTGCACCGTGACCACATAGCCCTGGGAATCGAGGCCGCGGCGACCGGCCCGACCCGCCATCTGCAGGAACTCACTGCCCATCAGCGGCCGGTGGCCCCGCTCGGTGCGCTTGCTGAGGGCCGAGATCACGGTGCTGCGGGCGGGCATGTTGATGCCGGCCGCCAGGGTTTCGGTGGCGAACACCACCTTGACCAGCCCCTGCTGGAACAGCTCTTCGATCAGTTCCTTCCAGGCGGGCAGCACGCCGGCATGGTGGGCGGCGATGCCCCGCAGCAGGGCCTCATCGTGGCCGCCCTCCCGCACCGCCTCGGGGGTGGCCCGCACGAAGGCCTCCAGGCGGGCGCGGATGCGCGCCTGCTCGGCCTCGGTGACCAGGCAGATCTTGCCCAGATCGCGCATGGCCTTGTCGCAACCACGGCGGCTGAAGATGAAATAAATGGCCGGGAGCATGTCCCGCTCGGCCATCTGGGCCACCACAAAGGCCAGGGGCGGCGCCTCCGGCTGGGGCGGCCGCGGCGATTTGCCCTTGCGATTGGAGCCCTTCGGGGCCCGCCAGACCTTGCAATTGGGATGCAGCCCAGTGCGCTCCTCATTGAGCAGGGGATGGAGCCCCTTGGCGCTGCAGAAGCGGAACTCCAGGGGCACGGGCCGGAAATCGCTGAGCACCAGCCGGGTGGGTCCGTGCACCCGCTCAATCCAATCGGTGAGCTGGCCGGCATTGGCCACCGTGGCCGAGAGGGCCACCAGCTGCACCGAGGGCGGGCAATGGATGATCGATTCCTCCCAGACGGTGCCCCGCTGGGAGTCATTCATGTAATGGCACTCATCGAGCACCACCGCCTCCACGTCGGCGAGGGGGTCATCGCCCCGCTCCACCTCGGCGTAAAGCATGTTGCGGAAGATCTCAGTCGTCATCACCACGATGCTGGCCTCGCGGTTGACGCTGAAATCGCCAGTCATCAGGCCCACATTCTCAACACCGAACTGGTCGCGAAAGTCGCGCAGTTTCTGGTTGGAGAGGGCCTTCAGGGGGGTTGTGTAGTAAACCTTCTGGCCATGGGCCAGGGCCCGGTGGATGGCGTATTCGCCCACCAATGTCTTGCCGGAGCCCGTGGGGGCGCTCACCACCACCGATTGGCCCTGGTTGAGGGCATCGATGGCATCCAGCTGGAAGTCATCCAGGGGGAAGGGGAACAGCTCACCGAGGGGGGGCACGTCCCGGCTGGGAACCTCGTTGGTGGCGCTGCGCATCTGCCAATCCTATGGGCTGGCTGCCGTGCCCGCCTGCCCTGGCAGGGCTTCGCTGGCCTGCCGCTCTGCAGGGCGCTGGGGCACCCCGATCGGCCAAGGCAACGGGCCCGAGCGAGCCCTGGGCCGGAGACCCCAGCGCACCAGGATGGGACGACCGCTTCCCCGGCCATGGAGTCCCGAAAGGACCAGCACGCCAGCCTGCTGGCCAGCCACCGGGCCCCGCTGGCGGCAGCCGCCGGGATCCTGCTGGCCCAGGAGAGCTGGTCCCTGGAGGCGCCGATGCTGCTGATTGAAGTGGAGCCCGCTGGCAGCAGGGCGCGGCTGGGAACCGTGGCACAGCTCCCCAGCTGGCTGGAGCACCTCGATCCAGACCTGGATGCCTTTGTGCGCCTGCGCCAGGCGGGGGTGGATTTCGAGCAGGCCCGCGACCAGTGCCGCAGGGAGCAGGGCGATGCCTTCGAGGCGGCCTGGGCCAGGGCCCTGGCCGGCCATCCCCTGGTGACCCACGACAACCTGGCCGGCTTTGCGGCCCTCTCCCAGAGGGGCTTCGGCCGCAGGCCGCGGGAGCTGCTGGTGGTGGTGCGCTGGAGCGACCAGGTCAACGCCTGCCTGGTGCGCTGCGAGCGCCTGGGCTGAGGCCGCTGTAGTCAGCCGCTGCGATCAGCCGCGGCGGTGGTGAAAGCGCCCCAGCATCAGGCCGATCATGATGGCGATATAAAGCTGACCCACGATCGTGATCATGGTGCAGATCACCTGGGCCGTCAAACTGACGGGCACCAGGGCAGCCGATCCCACGGAGGTCAGATAGCCGAATGCCCCCAGAATCATCTGGGGCAAGCGCAGGATCATCCCATCGGAGCTGTTGTAAACATCCTTGAGCGGCGCGAAGCTGTCGGGGCTTAGATACATCAGGGCATCAAGCACGATGCCACCACTGAAACCGATCAGCAGATAGCCGGCGGTGGCCCCCATCACCACCGAGGTGGTGACATAGGGCTCCCGGACCAGGGCCCGCACCATGCGGAACAGATACAGGCCGAAGAAGGCGATCCAGGCGATGACATGGGCCACCGTGAAGAGGAAGCTGGGTCCGCGGTGCTGCTGGATCAGCACCGCGTAGGGAATCTCCAGGGCAATCGCCAGACAGCCCAGGCCATAAACGGAGATGCGGGAATTCACCAGCGGCGACACCCGGGTGAGACCGAGCATTAAGAAGGCGGCCAGCAAACTCACCAACACGCAGTTGAGCAGGGGCACGGCCCGGGCCAGGGGCTGGGCCACCCGCATCACCACCAGCAGCCCCAGGGCGAAGCGATAGGCCCCAGGGCGCTGGCGAATCCGTTCAATATTCCAGCGTTGGCGTCTCATCGGGCCCGGGTTGCCGCATCAGCACCCCAGTCTCCCAGGGGTCCTGGTCCAGGGCCCCGGGGCCATCGCCGGGGGCCAGCGGATCGCCAGGGGCATACGGATCGCCCGGGGACATACGGATCGCCAATGGACACGAAAAGAAGGAGCCCAGCCCTGGGCCAAGAGCGGGCCCAGGCGAATCTGAACGGATCGGGGTCCAGGCGGATGGCTCTGGGTCAGGGGGAGCTGGACTCGATCGGGCTGGGCTGGGCTGGCTTGGGGCGCCGTAGCGTCAATCCTTCCCCCGGGCGGCCCCATGGCCCGCCCGGGGGCTGATCCAGCCGTGACCCTGCCCCCCGATCCCCTCGCCCCCCTGGCGGCGGCCCTGGCCGCCCTGCCGCTGGAACGACGGCGCTGGCTGCGCGACTTCCAACCGGGGGGGCCGGCCGAACTCATCCCCCAGGCGGGCCCGGCCCCGGGGCCCCTCCTGGATCTGGCCAGCAACGACTACCTGGGCCTGGGCCGTCATCCCCTGCTGCTGGCGGCGGCCCGCGCAGCCCTGGAGCAGGACGGGGTGGGGTCAGGAGGGTCCCGGCTGGTGAGCGGCAGCCGCCCGGTCCACAGCGCCCTGGAGCAGCGGCTGGCCCACTGGCTGGGCCGGGAGCGGGTGCTGCTGTTCCCCAGTGGCTTTCAGGCCAACCTGGCCGCCGTCACGGCCCTGGCCGATCGCGCCAGCCTGGTGTTTGCCGATCGGCTCTGCCACCACTCCCTGCTTGTGGGGGTTCAGGCCAGTGGCGCCCGCCTGCAGCGCTTCGCCCACAACGACCTGGCCGACCTGGAGCGGCGCCTGCTCAGGGCCCGGGCCGCGGAGGCCAGCCAACGGCTGCTGGTGATCAGTGAGAGCCTGTTCAGCATGGAAGGCAGCCAGCCGGATGCCGCCGCCCTGGCCAGCCTCTGCGCCCGGCACGGCGCGGCCCTGCTGCTCGATGAGGCCCATGCCCTGGGCGTGCTCGGCCCGGACGGCCGCGGCCTGGCCTGGGGCCATCCCGACGTGACCCTGGTGAGTGGCACCTTCGGCAAGGCCTTCGGCGGCGGCGGCGCCTTCCTGGCCAGCGGGGCGATCGCCGGCGAATGGCTGTTGCAGCAGGCCGGCGCCTTCCGCTACACCACGGCCCTGGCGCCGGCCCTGGCCGCTGCAGCCCTGGCCGCCCTGGAGCTGCTGGAGGCCAACCCGGGTTGGGGGGAGGCCCTGATCGGGCGGGCCGCCCGCTGGCGGACGGCCCTCGCCGCGGCGGGTTGGCCGCGACCGCCCGGCCAGGGACCGATCTTGTCCTTGCGGGTGGGCGACGAGCAGGCGGCCCTGGCCCTGCAACGGCGCCTCGAAGCCCAGGGCCTGCTGGCGGTGGCGATCCGGCCGCCCACGGTGCCGCCGGGCACGTCACGCCTGCGGCTGGTGCTGCGCCAGGACCTGCCCCCGGGCAGCCTGCAGCGGCTGCTTGAGGCCCTGGGAGAGCCGCCATGACCCTCGACCTGATCGCCATGCACGGCTGGGCCGGCGACCACCGGGCCTGGGAGCCCTGGCGCCAGGCCGCCGCCAGCCGCGGCTGGACCCTGCAGACGGGCGAACGGGGCTACGGACGCCAACCGCCCCAGGTGCCCCGCTGGCCAGGCGAGGGCGGCGCCGTCCTGGTCCATTCCATGGGCCTGCACCTGCTGCCCGCCGAGCTGTGGAGCCAGGCCAGGGCCGTGGTGCTGCTGGCCAGCTTCGGCGCCTTTGTGCCCCCCGGCCCCGGCGGCCGGCGCACCCGGGCGGCCCTCGACGCGATGGCGAGCCGGATCCGCCAGGGCGAGCTCGCCCCCCTGCTGGAGGAGTTCCTGGCCCGGGCCGCCGCCCCGGCCCGCCTAGACCAGCTGCCGGCGGGGGTCGCTCAAGAGGGCAGCGACCCAGCTGGGGTCGCTCGCCTGTTGGAAGACCTGGACCTGCTGGGCCGTTGCGCCGGCCTGCCGGAGGCCTTCCCCCGCTCGGTGCCGGTGCTGATCGTGGAGGCCGGCGCCGATGCAATCGTGCCCGCCGCCAGCCGGGCCCTGTTGCGCCAGGCCTTACCCCAGGCCGACGTCTGGGCCCTGGAGGGGATTGGCCACAGCCTGCTGGGAACGCCCCTGGTCGAGCCTGTCCTTGACTGGCTGGATCAATGCCTGCTTGGACCTGGACCTGGCATCCAGCCCCTGCAGAACGACTGCAAACCTCCTCCAGCCCATGGTTGAGACCCCCAGGGCCAAAACCAGCACCGCCGATCCACCGCCGCCCCAAGCAGCCTTCAGCGAGCGGGTTCGGGTCTGCTTTAGCGGCGCTGCCCCCGATTACGAGGGCGGCGCCCGGATCCAGCGGGCGATCGCCTCGCGCCTGGGCCATCTCTGCCGGCCCCTGGCGATCGGTCCGGGTCCCCGGGCCGACCTGGGCGCCGGCACGGGCCTGCTCGCGCGCGCGATCGCCCTGCACCGCCCTGACCTGAACCTGCTGCGTCTGGACAACTGCCAGGCCCTGTTGGAAAGCGAGCCCCCCGGGGCGGGGGCCAGGGACCGCCTGCTCTGGGACCTCAACTGGGGCCTGCCCGCCCAACTGGCCGGCGCCAGCCTGCTGGCCTCGAGTTTTGCCCTGCAGTGGCTGGAGCAGCCCCAACTCCAGCTGGACCAGTGGGCTAGCCAATTGGCCCGGGGGGGCTGGCTGGTCCTGGCCGTGCCCTGCTCGGCCAGCTTCCAGCAATGGCGCCAGGCGGCGGAACGGGCCCGGGTGCCGTACACGGGCCTGGCCCTGCCCGCCGCCAGCGGGCTGGTCGAGGCGGCGGAGCGCCAGCTCCAGGTGGTTCGCTGCCAACGGCTGCGCTTCAGCCGCCGCCGGCCCCAGGCCCTGGCCTTTCTGCGGGAGCTCAAGGCGATCGGCGCCCAGGCCAGCCCCACGGGCCAGCTCAGCCCCGCCGAGCTGCGCCGTCTGCAGGCCCATTGGCCCCCCAGAGTGGGCGAATGCCCGCTGGAATGGGAGGTGCTGCTCCTGCTGGCCCGCAAACCCTGAGCCAGCCGCCAACCATCCCCTTGAGCCCCCCCCTGAGCCCCCAAGACAGCCAACCCCTCCGCCTGGTGGTCTGCGGCACCGACACCGATGTGGGCAAGACCGTGGTCAGCGCCCTGCTGGTGCAGGGCCTCGGCGCCAGCTACTGGAAACCGGTGCAATGCGGTCTCGAGGGCGGCGGTGACCGGGAGCGGCTGCGCCAGTGGCTGCAGCTGTCCGAGGCGCGGCTGCTGCCGGAGGCCTACCGCCTGGCAGCGCCGGTGTCCCCCCACTGGGCGGCGGAGCTGGAAGGGGCCCAAGCCGGCGCCGGCGGCCTGTCGATTGACGCGAGCCGCCTGGCCCTGCCGGCGGTGGAGGGCCCCCTGGTGGTGGAATGCGCCGGCGGGCTGCTGGTGCCCCTACGCCGGGACCGGCTCCAGATCGAGCAACTCCAGGCCTGGGGCCTGCCGGTGCTGCTGGTGGCCCGCAGCGGCCTGGGCACCTTGAACCACACGCTGCTCTCCCTGGAAGCCCTGGCCCATCGGCGGATCCCCGTGCTGGGCCTGGTTGTCAATGGCCCTCCCCACGCCGACAACCCCCGAACCCTGGCGGCCCTGGGGGGCGTGCCCCTGCTGGCCTGCCTGCCGCCCCTGGAGACCATCAACCGCCCGAGCCTGGCCGCCCTGTGGCAAAGCAGCGGCCTGGGCCCGAACCTGGCCGCTGCCGCCCAGGATCTGGCCGCCCAGGCAGGCCCCAGCCGGGGGACCGGGGAAGCCCCCAGTCCGGGCGGCAAACCTGGCTCGGGCCCAGGCCCTGGCAGCGCGTTCGGCCCTGCCGCAGGCCCCGGGTCTGGCCCCCGCTCTGGCCCTGAGGCAAGGTCGGGGACTGGTTCTGGGACTGGGCCCGTCCTCCCCCCCCTGGAGCACCGATGAGCTGGCATCCCAACCTCTGGCATCCCTTCACCCAGGTGGCCAGCGCCGATCCGCCCCTGCGGGCCGTGGGCGGCCAGGGCGCCCTGCTGGAGCTCGACGATGGCCGCAGGCTGATCGATGCGATCAGCAGCTGGTGGGTGACCCTCCACGGCCACGGCGAGCCCACGATCGCGGCCGCGATCGCCGCCCAGGCCAGGCAACTGGAGCAGGTGATCTTTGCCAATTTCAGCCATCCGGCCGCCGAAGCCCTGGCCGGCCAGCTGGCGGCCCTCAGCGGCCTGCAGCGGCTGTTCTTCTCGGACAACGGCTCCACCGCCGTGGAGGTGGCGCTCAAGATCGCCTGGCAGTGGTGGCACAACCAGGCGGCTGCCGGCGCGGGGCCGGCGCGCCGGCAGTTGATCGCCTTTGAGGGCGCCTATCACGGCGACACCGTGGGAGCGATGAGCGTGGGGGAGCGCTCGCTGTTTTCTGCCCCCTTTGAGCCCCTGCTCTTTGCTGTGGCCCGCTGCCCCTGGCCGGCCACCTGGTGGGGCGATGACACGGTCGAGCAGCGTGAGACCCAGGCCCTGAGCCACCTGGACCAGCTGCTGGCGGTGCCCACCGCAGCCGTGATCCTCGAACCCCTGGTGCAGGGGGCCGGGGGCATGGCCATGGTGCGGCCCGAGTTCCTGCGGGCGGTGCAGGCGCGGGTGCGGGCGGCCGGGGCCCTGCTGATCGCCGATGAGGTGATGGTGGGCTTTGGCCGCAGCGGCTCCCTGTTCGCCAGCGCCAGGGCCGGCCTGCAGCCCGACCTGATGGCCCTGTCCAAGGGCCTCACCGGCGGCTTCCTGCCCATGGGCGTGACCCTGGCCAGCGAAGCGCTGTTTCAAGGCTTCATCGGCAACGACCCCGCCAGCCCCCGCACCTTCTTCCACGGCCACAGCTTCACGGCCAACCCGCTGGGCTGCGCCGCGGCCAACGCCAGCCTGGCCCTGCTGCTGGCCCAGCCCGATCGCCACCAGGGCTTTGAAGAACGGCACCGGCCCCACCTGGAGCGGCTGGCGGCCCATCGGACGGTGCAGCGGCCCCGGCTCTGCGGCTGCATCGCCGCCTTTGATCTGGCCGTGGCGCAACCGGGCTACCTCCATCCGGCTGGGCGGGAGCTGCAACGGCGGGTGCTGGCCGAGGGCGTGTTCCTGCGGCCCCTGGGCCAGGTGGTCTACCTGCTGCCACCCCTGTGTCTCACGGACGACCAGCTGGAGCGCTGCTACGGGGCCATCGGCCGCGCCCTGGACGACCTCTGAGCCGCCCCCGCCAGGCCCTGGCCCAATCGCCTGGTCCAGGCGCTGGAGTCAGGGCCCCGCCAGGATCGCCGCCTCCACATCGGCCCGGGAGAGGCCATAGGGGAACTGGCGCCGGGTCGCCGGCCCCTCGCCGGCGCTGCCCGGCTGCCACACCACGGTGATCTCCTCCACGCCCAGCTCCAGGTCGGCGCTCCAACCGCCATGGCGCAGGCGCCAGAAGCAGGGCCGCCCCGGCTGCTGCACCGCCCCGAGCACCGCCAACCAGGCCTCGATCGCCGTCAGGGGATGGTTGTACAGGGGCGTCTGGGCCGGCGGCAAGGAGGGCATGGACAAGGGCGTCTCCAAGGCAGCCTCCAGTCTGGGATGCCGCCGGGATCGCCCGGGCCAGCCGATGGCACTACGGACCTCCCCCGCCCCGGGGCAGACGGGGGCCACCCGGCAGGGAGTTGAGGACGCCCTAGGGCAACGGGGACAGCGATGGCGCCCCAGCCTGCGGCTGTGGGGTCGG
The DNA here is from genome assembly GCA_943370565.1 of Synechococcus sp. UW140. Classification (GTDB taxonomy): domain Bacteria; phylum Cyanobacteriota; class Cyanobacteriia; order PCC-6307; family Cyanobiaceae; genus BAIKAL-G1. The sequence goes on from CALRRL020000001.1 coordinate 346,823, forward strand.
TGGCTGTGGGCTCACAGGCTCTTGGCGCAAAGGCTGTGGGCGCAATGTCTGTGGGCGCAAAGGCAGCGGGGGCCCAGCCGGTTGGCCCCCTGAAGCCGGCAAGGAGGGACCCGGACGCGATGGCGCCGGACCCGGCAACGGGGGCACTGGCTGGACCCGAGATACGGCCTCGAGAGCCGGCTCAGGCAGCCCCTGGGTCGCCTGGGCCGACCACCAACTCGGCTCCCGCACCAGTTCCGTGCCGCGCAGCCAGGCCAGTCCCACCCCGAGCACCAGGCAGAACGCCAGGGCCAGCCCCAGCAGCAACAGGGCAAACCATTCGCCGCCGGAGAGGGTGCGGCGCACCGAATCGGGCTTGGGCAGGCCAGCGCCAGGGCCGCCCGCGCCAAGACCGGCAGTGCCAGGTCCACCAGCACCAAGACCACTGGCACCAAAACCGTTGGTACCCAAACCGGAAGCACCAAAACCGCCGGCAGCGAACCCATTGCCGCCAGGGCCCCTGGTTTCGACCCCGGTGGCGCCCGGGCCGCCATTGCCCTGGCGGCTGGCCGCCCCTGGAGCGGCTCCCGACCCAGGGGCCCCGCTGGCCGGGTTGGCCACCCCGGCGGAGCCGGCGGAGGAGGGCCTGGTGCCCAGCGGGACCGGGGCGATGCCGGCGGCCCTGACGGCTGCCGCCCAGCCGCTCGCCGCCCCTGCCGGGGAGGCCCCCTGGGCCGCAGACGAGGGCCTCAGGCCCGGACCGGAGCGGGCTCGAGCCGCCGCCAAACTGGCGTCGTAGGCGCGGCGCCGTTCCGGATCGGCCAGGGTGTCGTAGGCCTGGCGCAGCTGGCGAAAGGACTCCTGGGCGAGGGCAGCCGGCAGGCTCGTGGTGTCGGGGTGGAGCCGTTTGCTCTGGCGCCGGAACGCCTGACGCAGGTCCTCCAGGGAAGCGTCCTCGCCCAGCTGCAGCAGGGCATAGAAGCTCAGGGGAGCCTCAGCCGCCGCCGGATCAGGTCCGCCGGCCGCGGGGCCCGGGCCGGTGCCGCTGGCCTGGCTCCTGGAATTGCCGGCAGCCACCCTGGTCGTATCGGGTCTGGTGGATCCTAGGGATCAGGACCGTGCCCCCCGGGGATGCCCGCCAGGATGCCAAGCAACCAAGACAGCGCCCCACCCCCCTCACCAGCCAGCGCGCCGGACGCCTCCCCCTTCGCCTCCCCCTCCCCGGCCCTCTGGCAGGCCCTGGGCTGGACCCCCTCCGCCGCCCAGGTCAGCCAACTGCTGGCCCTGCAGGAGCAGCTGCGCCTCTGGAACAGCCGGCTCAACCTCACCCGCCTGGTGGAGGGCGAAGACTTCTGGATCTCCCAGGTGGTGGACAGCCTTTGGCCCCTGGTGGCACGGCTGAACGGGCCCCCTGGGCCCCTGCGCTGCGTCGATGTGGGCACCGGCGGCGGTTTCCCGGGCCTGGCGGTGGCGATCGCCCTGCCCCAGGCCCGGCTCACCCTGATTGATTCGGTCGGCCGCAAGGTGGAGGCCGTGCAGGCCATGGTCCAGGCCCTGGGGTTGGCGGAGCGGGTCAGCCTGCGCTGTGAGCGGGTCGAACGCAGCGGCCGGGAACGCAGTTGCCGCGGCCAGTTCGACCTGGCCCTGGCCCGGGCCGTGGCCGCGGCCCCGGTGGTGGCCGAATACCTGGTGCCCCTGCTGGCCAGTGGCGGCGAGGCCCTGCTCTATCGCGGCCACTGGAGCGACCAGGACAGCAGCGACCTGGAGCGGGCCCTGGTGCCCCTACGGGCCGGCCTGGTGCGCCAGGAGCGCCGCACCCTGCCGGCTGAGCGGGGCGTGCGCCATGCCCTGGCGATCCGACCACTGGGCCCCTGTCCGGCCACCTACCCGCGGGCCGTGGGGGTGCCAGCCAAGACCCCCCTGGGCAGCAGCTGAGCCAGGGGGCGGCTCGCCAGGCATTCGCGGCCAGGCACCGGACTCCACCGGCAGGCCTCCTGCCCCCGGCACCCCCCCACCGCTGAGCCCGCCCCATCCCGGCAGCCACTCCCCGACGCCCAGGGCCCCGCGCCCCCAGCCGCGCGCCAACTGGACTGCTCCAGCTGCCCTGCGCAAGCCGGACTGGTTCAACCGGACTGATTGAGCCGAACTGATTGAGCCGACGTGATTCAGCCGAACTGGTTCAGCCGCAGCGCCCCATCGATCCGGCCCCACTCCGGCCCCCAGGCCTCAGGCCGCGCTGGACAGGCGCTGGCCGGGGGCGCCGCCGAGGCGCTGGCGCAGCTGGCGCAGGATCGGCGGAATCGCCTCGGCCCAGGGGCTCTCGCCCAGCACCGCCAGCAGCTCGGCTTCGCTCACCATGTCATCGAGGGCATCGGCGTTGGCGCCTGGAAACCAGTGGCCCCCGGAGCCCAGCAGGCCGTAACGGGCCCGGCCGTAGGCCTCGAGATCCCAGGCCTCCAGCAGGTTGTGCAGCCAGAGCAGGGTCGGCAGGTTGATGCCCCCCGGCGTGTCCTGCCAGGCGGGCAGGCCCTGCTGCCAGCTCGCCAGCCAGGCCTCGCCCAGGCGCTCACGGCGGGCCTGCTCGAGCCGCTCCAGCACCGGCGGCAACAGCGTCGAGGCCTGGGGCAGCAGGTCAACGGCCTGGAGGTGCAAGTCGAAATCACTGGGCCTGGCCGCCCCCACACTGATCGTGTGCACCCCCGGCCAGCTCAGGCAGAACAGGTCGTTGACCACGATCGGATGCAACGGCGCGCAGAGGGCGAGCAGCCGCTCCGAGGGACTGTGCAGGTGGCCGCCCTTGTCGGTGGGGCTGATCAGGAACACGCCCATGTCATGGCGGTTGGCAGCGGCAATCGCCGCGGCGTTGTCCTGGCGGATCAGATACCAGTGCAGATTGATGAAATCGAAGCGATCGCTGGCAATCGCCGCCTCAATCAGGGCCAGGGGCCCGTGGGTGGAGAAGCCCACGCTGCCGATCCGCCCCGTGTCCTGCCAGCGCCGGGCCACCTCCAGGCAGCCGCCGGGCCGCAGGGCCTGGTCGAGATGGTCGGGCCTGTTGATGCCATGGATGGCGAGCAGGTCGATCCGGCCGGGGCTGCCGGGGCGATCGAGGCCAAGCAGCTCATAGCTGAGCGCCAGCTCGGCCTCAAACCGCCGCGGATCCTCCTGGGGCGGCACCTTGGTCTGGAGGAGGCGCTGGGGATCGGGGCAGGAGGGCAGCAACCAGCCCAGCTGGCGCTCGGAGGTGCCGTAATGGCGCGCCGTTTCGATGTGGTGCAGGCCACTGGCCACGGCCCGCTCCAGGGTGAGGCGCAGATTGGCCTGGCTCTCGGCACTGATCTGGTCGGCCGGCAGGTCGCTCCAGCTCTGCTGAAAGCGCATCCCCCCGAGGGAGAGCAGGGGTATCGCCAGCTCGGTGCGACCGAAGCGGCGGGTGGGAATCGGCACAGCAGAGGCGCAGAGGCGGACGGTGGGGGCTGCCCAGGCGGCTCAGGGCCGCGGCAGGGTGCGCTTGACACGGGCGGGCGAGGGCAGGCCCAGGGGCTGGATCTCCTGGCTGGCGAGCTGGGCCTCCAGCTGGGGCAGATCCTCATAGGCCACCCAGTGAATGCAGTCCACCGGACAGGTATCGATCGCTTCCTGGATCCGTTCGGTGCTGTCCCCGTCCTGGCGCAGGGCCCGGGAGCGGCCCCAGAGGGGTTCCACCAGGAAGGTCTGGCTGGCTACATGGGTGCAGTAACGGCAGCCGATGCACACGGCCTCATCCACCCAGACGGCCTTCTGGCGCAAGGCTCCGCCCAGCAGGGGCTCGGATCCGGTCGGTTCGCTCGGGCGCCGGGCGCCGGCCTGAAAGGCCAGGGACGGATCGATCGGGCCTGCCATGGTGGGGGATGAACGGCCTCAGCCGTCCCAGCGGGTCACGACCAACTCAATGCTGCCGTCGGCAGCCTGCTGCTGCTCACTCACCTGGAACCCCTCCTGGGCCGTGGCCGCCAGGATCGTGCGCAGGGCATAGCGCTGGGACAGGCGGGCCAGGAACCGTTCCACCGGGGCCGGCTGCTTCCAGAGCTCCAGATCAGCCACCAGCTCATAGCTTCCCGTGGCGGAGTTCCAGCGGAAACCGATGTCCGTGCCCTCGCTCTGGGCGATGGCCAGATCGGCGATCACGGTCTGGCCGCGATAGCCACGCACGGGGCGCTCACCCTCGCTGGGGTCGTGGCCCAGGTCGCGCAGGGCCTCGATCAGGGCACCGCGGTCGCGCAGTTCGGTTTTGATGGTGCTGAAGTGGGACATCGGGAGACCCTCAGGAGATCGACTTAGGAGAAGGGGGGGCGGTCAACCAGGCGCGTTGGTCCCTGCTGCCGTTGACGGGCAGCAGGGGGCCGTCGATCAGGAGGACAGCGTTTGAACAGAGGCTGCCTGATCCAGGCTGGAGACGACCCCAAGGCCTGCCCCCTGGCCAAAGGCCTCGGCGGTGGGACGGCTGCTGAGCACGGTGCCCAGGCTGGCTTCGATCGCCCCGGTGAGGGCCTGACAGGCCGCTCCCTGCACGCCGATCACCTCCTCCTCAACCCGTCCATTGGCCAGGATGCGGTAACGAATGGTTTGCTGGCCCATGCCAGAAGCGCCCTTGGTGGCCCGGATGCTAACCGCGTTGTCCAGCCGCTGAGGCGCCAAGGCCCGGGCGATCGTCGCCGGCCTCAGCCAGCCAGGCTGCCTGGGCTGGCGTGGAAAGCCTTTTAGCGCTCAAGGGAGTTCGTCCCCCCCCCTTGAGCAGCCCCTTAAAGGGGGCGCCGGGAGTAGCCCCGGCGCTCAGGCCAGCTCCCACCTGGCCGCGGCCCGAGGGGCACCCGCAAAGGCATTAGGTCAGCAGGCCCTCATTCACCAGGGTGTGGAGCCGTTCGAGCACATCAGGATCCTCCAGCTGTTCGAGGGCCAGGCGCGCCTCATCGCGCACGGTGGGATCGCTGTCCTGGAGCAAGGCCTGCACGAGCGCCTCCACCACCTCCCGCTGGCGTGGCTCCACCAGGTCGCCATAGAGGCGCCCCAGGGACCAGGCACTGTTGCTACGCACCACCGGCTCACTGTCGATTCGCAGGCTCACCAACAGTTGACCAGCCGCCTGATCGGCCTTGGCCAGCCCGGTGGAGCCAGCGTCGGCCAGGGTACTGGCCGCCCACAGGCGCACGGCGGCGATGTCGTTCTGCAGGGCCCGGATCAGGGGGGTCATCACCGGCGCATCCGGGTAGCTGCTCAGGCTCCAGGCCACGGCCTTGCGCACATAGCCGTTGCTGTCGTTCTGGAGCAGGGCCAACAGGGGGGTCACGGCCTGCAGGGCGGGGTTGCGGCCCAGGGCATAGACCGCACTCATGCGCTGGATCGGACAACTGGCCGCCAGCAGCGGCACCAACTTGTCCGGGGCCCGGGGGTCGCGGTGTTCACAGAAGATGCGGAGACCCTGCATCCGCTCCTCAGCGCTGCCCTGAAGCAGGTCCAGGCCCAGGTCGCATTCGGCGGCCAGATCGGGCTGGGGGGCGTCGATCTCCAGGTCGTCGAGGGGATCGCCAAGCAGCTCCTCCGCCAGCTCGGAGGCCAGGACCTCCGGGTCCAGGGCCAGCTCCGCCGGGCTGTGGGAGAACGGGTGCAGGGAATCTGCCATCGGCTGATCGTAAAAGCCGGCCCGGGCCTGGCCCCCCTGCCGGCACGCTCGGTCAGGCGGAGACGACAGGGTGAGGGATCCCGGAGCCCAGGGCAGCAATCCGCCCAGCCCATCACGCTCCAGGCCAGGCCCGCCCCGGATGGCGCCCTGCGCCGCTGGACTCGTTGCACAACGGGCTGGCAACCAGGTCTGCCAACTGCCGCTGGTGGCATGCCAGGAGGGGGACAGCCAGGGGTGATCAGGCAACGGCGATCAGCCGATCGGCGCCGGTGCCGCCATGTCCCCCGGCAACCAGATGCGGGCACTCACGGCGAACAGGGCCAGGCCAAAAAGCACCACGATCGCTGCCGGCAACAGGGTGGATCGGAAAAATTGCACGGCCAGGGCGCTCAGGCCCCCCATTCTGGCGGGCGGTCAGGGCGCCCCGGCGAGGGCGGCCTTCAGCGATCCAGGCCGTCAGCGATCCGGGCCTGCCGGGGACGCCTGCACCGGCACCGCCAACAGGGCAGCCGGGGCCAAGCCCCCGGGAGGGCCCCCGCTGGGACCACCCGCAGCCCCCTGGGCCCGCCTCGGCCGTCAGGCTGCCCGGCCCGCTGCTGCCCTGCCCGGCGGCCGAACCGCTTCGGACGCTGCAGCAGCAAAGGAGACCAGGGGAGACCCCACCTAGGGTTCGGCCATCTGCTCTCCCCAGCGATGCCCGTCCAGAGCGCCTCCCCGGCCGGCACCTGGCGGCGTCTGGTGGCCGTCACGGCCGAGGGCGTGGCCAGCGGCGCCCCCTACATGGTGGGCAGCAAGCTGCTACAGGGCTGGCTCACCGCCAGCGGGGTGCCCCTGACCGCGATCGGGCTGTTGAGCCTGGCGGAACTGCCCTACACCCTGAAACTGTTCTGGGCCCCCCTGCTGGATCGTTGGCCGATCCCCTGGCCCGACCGTCGTCGCGGTTGGCTGGTGCTGCTGCAGGCCCTGCTGGCCCTGGCCATCGCGGCCATGGCCCTGCTCCAGCCCCAGGCTGATCCCAGCCACCTCGCCCTGGTGATGGGGGCCGCCATCGGCCTGGCGGTGCTCAGTGCCAGCCAGGACGTGATGGTGGATGCCTACCGCACCGACCTGATGCCGGAAACGGAGCGGGGGGCTGGGGCCGCGGCCGGGGCCCTGGGATATCGCACGGCGATGCTGGCCATCGGCGCCGGCGGTTTCATGCTGGCCGGCCACCTCGGCTGGCCAGCCGCCTTCCTGGGCTCGGGCCTGGTGGTGGCGGCCATGCTCCCCTTCACCTTCACCGCCCCGACCCTGCCGCCCCTGGCCCGTCCCCCGCGCAGCCTGCGCGAGGCCGTGGTGGGACCGGCCCAGGAGTTTCTGCGCCGCACCGGCGGCCGCAGGGCCCTGCTGCTGCTGGCGCTGGTGATGCTCTACCGCTGGCCGGAGGGCCTGCTCAACGCCATGGCCGTGCCGTTCATGCTCAAGACGGGCTTCAGCGCCGACGTGATAGGCGCCGTCAATGGCGGCTGGGGCATCGCCGCCACCATGGCCGGCACCGCCAGCGGGGGACTGTTGTTTCGGCCGCTGGGCCTGAACCGCGCCCTCTGGCTGTTCGGCGCCGCCGGTGGCGTCACCAACCTCGCCTACTGGGCCCTGGCCCGTTTCGGCGGCGGCATCAAGGGCCTGATCCTCACGGTGACGGTGGAGCACTTTGCCCACGGCATGCTCACCGCCGCCTTTCTGGCCCTGCTGATGAGCCTCTGCAATCCGCGCTTTTCCGCCACCCAGTACGCCCTGCTCTCGGGCATCTATGCCTTGAGCCGATCCCTGCTGGCCGCACCGGCCGGCCTGTTGGCCCAGCAGCTTGGCTGGAGCAGTTTCTTTGCCCTCACCCTGGCGGCGGCGGTGCCCTCCTTTCTGTTGCTGGCCGTGCTGGCGCCCTGGCGGGACGCGGTGCCCCGGGGGGCCTACGAGGTCGGGCGCGACGCCAGCTGAGCCAAGCGGGCACGAGCGCGGCACCGGGCCCTGGAGCCCCCAGGCGGATCAAATCCCATGGCCCGCCTGGGGCTGCGCCCCGGTTCAGGCCACCCACCCCGGTCTTGCCGGCCCGTCAGGCGAGTCGTCCGGGGCGGGCGGGCCCTGCCGGAGCCAGGCTACCCTCGAGGCGCCGCCGCAGCTGGCCGCAGGCCGCATCGGCATCGAGGCCGCGGCTGGCCCGCACGCTCACGGCCACATGGCGCTGCTCAAGGGCGCGGCGGAAGGCCTCCACCGCCGCAGGCGCGGGCCGTTGAAAGTCCTCCTCGTCAATCGGGTTGTAGGCAATCAGATTGACGTGGCTCTGGAAGCCGCGCAGCAACTGGGCCAGGCCAACGGCGTGCCGGGGTTGGTCGTTGAGGCCCCCTAAGAGGATGTATTCAAAGCTCACCCTGCGGCCCGTGATCGCCACGTAGCGGCGGCAATCCTCGAGCAGATGCTCGAGCGGATAAGCCCGGGCCGTGGGGATCAGGTCCTCGCGCAGGCGCTGGTCGGGAGCATGCAGGCTCACGGCCAGGGTGAACTGGGCCCGGCCCAGGCGCTCCAGGGCCCGCTGCGCCAGGGTCGGCAAGCTCTGGGGCACGCCCACGGTGCTGACCGTAATCTGGCGCTGGGCCATGCCCAGGTCGCGGCAGAGGCAATCAATCGCTGCCAGCACGGCATCCGTATTCAGCAAGGGCTCGCCCATGCCCATGAACACCACATGGCTGGGACGCTGCCCCATCACGTCGCGAATGCTGAGCACCTGGTCGACGATCTCGTGCACCGCCAGGGACCGTTGCAGGCCGCCCTTACCAGTGGCACAGAAGCGGCAGGCCATGGGACAGCCAACCTGGCTGCTGACGCAGACCGTCAGTCGGTCGGCGGCCGGGATGCCGACGGTTTCGATGCTGAGGCCATCGCTGGTGGCCAGGAGCAATTTGGTGGTGCCATCGCGGGCCACGCTGCGATGCAGCTCGCGGGAGCGGCCGCTCCAGTCAAACGCTCCTGCAGGCGGAGCAGCGATGAGCGCATCACGCCAGGCCTTGGGCAGCACGGAGATGGCCTCCAGGCTGCGGGCGCTCTTGGCGTAGAGCCAGTCATGGAGCTGCCGCCCCCGAAACGGGGCCTGACCCTGGGCCGTGGCCCAGGCTTCAAGCTCGGCCTGCCCCAATCCCAGCAGGGGGACGGCCGCAGCCATCAGGGCCAGACCAGCAGACCGTGGCCCAGCTTCACCTCCACGGCCAGCAGGGCGATGAAGCCGAGCATGGCAAAGCGGCCGTTAAACAGTTCGGTATGGGTATGGAAGCCGAAGCGGGGCAACTGGCGTTTCGGAACTTGGGGGGGTTGAAGCATGGCAAAACCAGGGATGGCATGGATAGCTAACGCATCCGGGCCCCGGATCGGGGGGCTTCCGGATCAGGCTGCACCAAGCGCGGGGGAGCCTGGACCAGAGTCGCTCTGGACGGGGGTTGCCTGCCAGGAGCTGGCAAGCAACCTGGTCAATCGTCGCTCAACAGACCCTCTTCCTGGAGACCCTCCAGGGCCGCCGGATCCGGAAGCAGTTCCTCTTCGAGACCATCCTCGAGGCTGGGACGGGTGAAGGCGGCCATGCTGCTGGTTGAGGCCTCGATGCCATGGCGGCTACGGGTGGCCTCCAGCTCGTCATCGGATGGATCCTCAAGCAGGGCCTGGGCCGTGGCCGCCGGGGCTGCAGGCATCTCAACGGTGTAATCGGGGCGGAGGTTCTGCATGCGCCGGTAACCAGCAGGCTCCTCATCGAGGATGTCGGGATGGGGACCGGCCTCGGCGCGCAGCTCCTCTTCGAAGCCGCTGAAGCCCGTGCCGGCCGGGATCAGGCGACCGATGATCACGTTCTCCTTGAGACCACGCAGCCAGTCGCTCTTGCCTTCGATGGCAGCCTCCGTAAGCACCCGGGTGGTCTCCTGGAAGGAGGCCGCCGAGATGAAGCTGTCGGTGTTGAGCGAAGCCTTGGTGATGCCAAGCAGCACCGGCGTGAACTCGGAGGGGGCACCACCGGTGATCGCCATGGCCGAATTGACCTGCTCCACCTGACGCAGCTCGATGAGTTCACCGGGCAGAAGCGTGGTGTCGCCGGCATCCTCAATCCGCACCTTGCTGGTCATCTGACGCACGATCACCTCAATGTGCTTGTCATCGATGGTGACGCCCTGGGATTTGTAGACGTTCTGCACTTCCTGCACCAGCCGGAACTGCAGCTTGGAGATGGCTTCCTGGGCCGCCTCCATGGTGGGTTTACGCAGGCGCAGATCTTCGAAGAAGCACTCGAGCAGTTCGTGGGGGTTGATCGGGCCATCGGTGAGCAATTCACCGGCGGTGACCTGCTGGCCATCGCTGACCATCACATTGCGCCCGAGCAGAATCGGGTACTCCGTGATCACATCATCCTCTTCGATCACCGACACCGTGATCGAATCATCATCATCCCCCTGTTTGATCTGCACCGTGCCGCTCTTGCGGCAGAGCACGGAAGATTCCCGCGGGCGGCGGGCTTCCAACAATTCCTCAATGCGGGGCAGGCCCTGAACAATGTCACCGGTCTTCTGACGCTCAAACACCAGCAAGGCCAGGCCATCACCCCGTTGCACCAATTCACCGTCGCGAACGTGTAGCACGGAATCGGGCGACACCATGTAGGGGCGGCCGAGACGCACGGTAATCGAACCGGGTTCGATCGCTTCCACCTGGCCGCAGCAGGGGGAATCAATCCCCTCAGCCAACCTGTCACCATCAACCAGCCGTTGGCCGATCTGCACCAAGGGATCCTTGCCCGCCAGATCAATCGTGCGGGTATCACCGGGGCGCTCCACAATCAGGCGGCGAATGGGTTCGCCATCCACCAGATCGGGCAGCTGAACCACCCCATCTTCCTTGCAGAGAATCTGGGTTGTCGCCACCACATCGCCGCTCTTGACCGCGATGCCATCTTCCACCTGCAGTTCCGTGTGGGTGGAGCCGTGGCTGGCGTCTGAGAGGGTATCGCGACGCACCAGCAGGGTTTCCAGAATCACCAGTTGCAGACGCTCAATCGTTTTGGCCCGCTTATCAGGCACCGCCTCCACATCCACCGTCATCTGGGGGGTGGTGTCATAGGTTTCCAGAATCAACTGGGTACGCAGCAATTCCACCCCTTCTACAGACTTGATCAGCTCGCCATCTTTAAAGGCAAGGCGCTGAACCGCCTTGAGACCCAACGACGGTCCTCCGTTCTGTTTGACGCTGCCGAGATCGGGCAGGTGGGCAACATCAGGGATGGAGTATTCCTCCACCGGCCGCAGCAGCACGGCACCCCCTTCTGGGGTGTCCACCGCCTCAACGAAGACCATGGCTTCCGCCACCAGGCCTGGGGCGATCTCTTCGCCGGGATTGACCATCTTGCCGTCACCGCCGTAGCGCGACAACACCTTGCTATCGGCCACCAGATGCAGACTGCCGGATCGGACGATGATCTCGCGCAGGATGTCGTTCTTCTGGGTCACCGTCACGATGCCGGCGGTCTGGCTGAAGATGTCCTTGACCACCTCCGTGCCGGCTTCGATCCACTGGCCATCTTCAATCATCAACAGGGAGATGTCCTTGTTGATTTCGTGGGTTTCCTGGGGAACCCACAGCAGGGTGCCGCCTTTGCTGACTTCAAAGCCGTGCTTGGCAGAGCGAGACTTCTTGATCGAAAGACCCGGGGCATACTTGACCAAACCACCGGTTTGGGTGCGGAAGCGATCATCGGCCAATTCAGCGATCACTTCGCCGCTGCCAATCTTGCTGCCAGGCGCAGTTTTGAGCAGATAACGGATGTTTTCCTTGCCTTCCAGGTGCCAGATTTCACCCGAGTGGGTTGATTCACCCACCAACTTGCAGTCTTTGAGGGTGAGACTGGAGGTAACAATCTGCACTTCGCGCGAATCGCCTGTGGATTCGCGCAAGCGCACGGCGCCGCCGTACTCGCTGACAAGGCGGCTCTCGGCCAGCACATCACCGGTGTGCACCGGCACGGTGCCGGTCACCACAGGCTGGGCATTGGGCGGCAGGTTGTAAACGTCGCCGCTGAACACCCACAGACGGCCCAAACGCTGGGCCTTGAGGGTGATGTTGCCCTGGCGATCGGTCACTTCCCGGGGCTGGATCACATCCTCGTAGCGCACCTGGCCGGCCAGGTCGCAGATCACGTCCTTGGTGGCCTTCTCAACGCTCTTCTTAACGGCGGCACCCGCAGAAATCTGAGCCAGCATTAGATCAGCAGGCACCTCGGCCCCATCGGCCACAAACAGAATCGAACCGGTGGTGATGTCGAGGCGCTGCAGCCGGCCCTTGCCGGAAGGTTTCACCTGGAGGCTGAAATCGGTTTCAGCGATCTGAGCCTCAACCCCATGGGGAGTGCGGAACGGGCGCACCCGGGCCTTGGAGTCGAATTCCACCGTGCCTTCCACCAGGGAGCGCACCACGCCGGTTTCGGCCGTGGACACACCGCCGGTGTGGAAGGTGCGCATGGTGAGCTGGGTGCCCGGTTCGCCAATCGACTGGGCAGCCACAATGCCAACCGCTTCGCCCAGGTCCACCAGCTGGTTATGGGCCAGGGCCCAGCCGTAGCACTTGCGGCAAACGGAACGGGCCGCTTCGCAGGTCAGGGGCGAGCGCACCACCACGGTTTTCACGCCGGCCTGCTCAATGCGGCGCGACAGGGGCGGATCAATTTCACCATCGCGATCCACAAGGATTTCGCCATTGCCATCCACCACCCGCTCACCGGCAAGGCGACCAACCAACTTGGCGAAGAAGCGGCCTTTTTCATCGGCATCGATGGGAATGCCGCGGGTCGTGCCGCAGTCGTCCTCGCGCACGATCACATCCTGGGCCACATCCACCAGACGGCGGGTGAGATAGCCGGAGTCAGCGGTCCGCAGGGCCGTATCCACCAGACCCTTGCGGGCGCCGTAGGAGGAGATGACGTATTCGGTGACGGTCAGACCTTCGCGGAAATTGGTGCGGATCGGCAGGTCAATGATTTCGCCCTGGGGGTTGGCCATCAGGCCCCGCATGCCCACCAACTGACGCACCTGGGACATGTTGCCCCGGGCGCCCGAGTTGGCCATCATCCAAACCGAGTTGAGCGGGTCGTTGTCGTTGAAGTTCTTCTTGACTTCCTCGACCAGGCGCTCATTGGTTTCGGTCCAGGTGTCAATCACCTTGGTGTGGCGCTCCACCTCGGTGATCTCGCCAAGGCGGTAGCGCTCTTCCGTGTCGGTGATCTGTTGCTCGGCCTCGGCCAGCAACCGGGCTTTCTCGCCAGGAATGCGCAGGTCCTCCACCGAGATCGACACGGCCGCCTGGGTCGCGTAGCGGAAGCCCAGGTCCTTGAGGTCATCGGCCATGGCCGCCGTGGCGGCGGTGCCATGGTGTTTGTAGGCCCAGGCCATCAGGGTGCGCAGGGCCTTCTTGTCAATGACCCGGTTGCGGAACGGGGCCGGGGCCTTGCTCAAGGGGGCAACGGCCCCGAGCACGGGCAGGGCGGCTTCAGCGGCGGCGGCCGCAGCGGCGGCCTTCTTGCTGGTTTTCTTGCTGGTCTTCTTGGCGGGGGTGGCGGTCATGGCTGCACGCGAAGAGGGATAAGGAAAAGGAAAAACGTCCGGGGTCTCAGGCGGCGGCCACCGCGTCAATGATCGTGCGGTTCATCACACAACGGCCCACGGTTGTCAGCAGATAGCGGCTGATCAGGGCTCCATCGTCATCGAAGCGATCGCGGCGGTATTTCCACTGCTCGATGCGCGTGCCATCGCTGAGGGTCTCTTCCTTTTGGGGCTTGTTGTCCTCATCGTCATCATCGGTGCTGCCGCTGAAGCGGACCCACACCCAGTCGTGCAAGGTCAGATACTTTTCATCGAAGGCATTGATGACATCATCGAGACCGGCAAACGTCCGGCTGCGGTCGCCGAACTCAGGCTTGTTGGCGCCGGGCTGGGTGGCGGTGAGGTAGTAGGCACCGAGCACCATGTCCTGGGAGGGCGTGATGATCGGTTCGCCGGTGGCGGGCGAAAGAATGTTGTTGCTGGCCAGCATCAACATGCGTGCCTCGGTCTGGGCCTCAATCGCCAGGGGGACGTGCACGGCCATCTGGTCGCCGTCGAAGTCAGCGTTGAAGGCAGGACAGACGAGGGGATGCAGTTGGATGGCGCGACCATCCACCAGCTTCGGTTCAAAGGCCTGAATGCCCAGGCGGTGCAGGGTTGGCGCCCGGTTGAGCAGGATCGGGTGACCTTCGATCACCTCCTGCAACACCTGCATCACCTCATCATCGGCCCGCTGAATCAGTTTTTTGGCAGCCTTGATGTTGTTGACGATATTTTGACGAATCAGCCGATGGATCACAAAGGGTTGGAACAGCTCGATCGCCATTTCCTTGGGCAGACCGCACTGGTGCATTTTCAGCTTGGGACCAACCACGATCACGGAGCGGCCTGAATAGTCAACCCGCTTGCCGAGCAGGTTCTGGCGGAAACGTCCCTGCTTGCCCTCGATGATGTCGCTGAGGGATTTCAGGGGCCGGTTGTTGGCACCCACCACGGTGCGGCCCCGGCGACCGTTGTCGATGAGCGCATCAACGGCTTCCTGCAGCATCCGCTTTTCATTGCGGACGATGATTTCGGGGGCGAGAATTTCCTGCAAGCGCGCCAGCCGGTTGTTGCGGTTGATGACGCGGCGGTAGAGATCGTTGAGGTCGCTGGTGGCGAAGCGACCGCCATCGAGCTGCACCATCGGCCGCAGATCGGGAGGGATCACTGGAATCACATCCAGCACCATCCAATCCGGTTGGGCGCCGGTGGCAATGAAGTTGTCGATCACACGCAGGCGCTTGATCAACTTGGCCCGCTTTTGCCCCTTGCTGCCGGCAATGTCCTCGCGGAGTTGCTCGGCAATCTCGGTGAGGTTGAGATCCTCGAGCAACTGCTTGAGCGCTTCGGCACCGATGCCGACCACCGGCTCATTTTCGATCTCCGAATCCTCGGCGTAGATCTGATCTTCAATCTCAAGCCACTCATCTTCTGTGAGCAGCTGCTTGTAGGTGAGATCCTTGTGGTCGCCCTTGTCGAGCACCACGTAGCAGTTGAAATAAACGATCTGCTCGACATCGCGCAGGGGCATGTCGAGCAGGATGGCCACGTAGCTGGGGATCCCTTTCAGATACCAAACATGGGACACCGGCGCAGCCAGCCTGATGAAGCCCATACGATGCCGCCGCACCCGGCTCTCGGTGACCTCCACACCACAGCGTTCACAAACGATGCCGCGGTGCCGCACCCGCTTGTATTTGCCGCAATGGCATTCCCAATCCTTGGACGGTCCAAAGATCTTCTCGCAGAAGAGCCCGTCCATCTCGGGCTTGAGGGTGCGGTAATTGATCGTTTCCGGCTTGGTCACTTCGCCAACCACCTGCCCGTTGGGCAGGGTGCGTTGGCCCCACTGCATGATCCGCTCGGGCGAGGCAAGCGTGATCTTGACGTAGTCGAAGTGGTTTTCGGTGCGGAGGTTGCTGTTGGTCATGGCCGAGAAGCGCGCGGGCGGACGAAGGGGCGAATGAACGGGGAGAGCGATCAGTCGTCGTCGAAATCCGCGACGCCGAGGGATTCGTAGGTGGGGCGGTTGGGGGTGCTGCGGCGGGGATTGACATCCTGCATGAGGTCCACTTCCACGCCTTCATCGGTGTAAACGGCGATATCCAAGCCAAGGGACTGGAGCTCGCGCATCAGCACCTTGAAGGATTCCGGCGTACCCGGGCGGGGAATGGGCTTGCCCTTGACGATGGCATTGAGGGCCTCATTGCGACCCTGCATATCGTCGGACTTGACCGTGAGCAGTTCCTGCAGGGTGTATGCGGCGCCATAGGCCTCCAGGGCCCACACCTCCATCTCACCGAGCCGCTGGCCACCCTGCTGGGCCTTGCCACCGAGGGGCTGCTGGGTCACCAGGGAGTAAGGACCGGTGGAGCGGGCGTGGATCTTGTCATCCACCAGGTGAACCAGCTTGAGGATGTGGGCGTAGCCCACGGTGACGGGCTGGTCGAAGGGCTCGCCGGTGCGGCCATCGATCAATTGGATTTTGCCGGGGTTATCAGGGTTGTAGACCCAATCCTTGCCGGGCAGGGCCTTGGCGGCCTCCAGGAAAGCCTGCACAGTTTCCTTCGATTTTTCAGCACCATGCATCTCATCGAAGGGCACCACCTTGACGCGGCAATCGAGGTGGGATGCGGCCCAACCCATCAGGCATTCGAACACCTGGCCCACATTCATCCGTGAGGGCACACCCAGGGGGTTGAGCACGATGTCGATCGGACTGCCATCGGGCAGATAGGGCATATCTTCGCGGGGAAGAATGCGGCTGATGATGCCCTTGTTGCCGTGGCGACCGGCCATCTTGTCGCCCACCTGAATCTTGCGGCGCTGGGCCACATACACCCGCACCACCATGTTGGCGCCCGGTGGCAGCTCGTCACCCTGTTCCCGGGTGTAGATGCGCACATCGACAACGCGGCCCCGTTCGGTGCTGGGCACCCGCAGGGAGTTGTCACGCACATCGCGGGCCTTTTCACCGAAGATGGCCCGCAGAAGTTTCTCTTCCGGTGGCTGATCCGATTCCCCTTTGGGGGTCACCTTGCCAACCAGGATGTCACCGGATTCCACATAGGCACCAATACGAATGATGCCCATCTCATCCAGGCTGCCGAGACTTTCCTCGGCCACATTGGGAATTTCCCGGGTGATCTCCTCAGGGCCAAGCTTGGTCTGGCGGGCCTCAATCTCGTACTTCTCGATGTGCACCGAGGTGTAAAGATCGTCCTGAACAAGGCGCTCACTGACGAGAATCGCATCCTCGTAGTTGTAACCTTCCCAAGGCATGTAGGCGATCAGCACATTCTGCCCTAGGGCAATCTCGCCGCCCTCACAGGCCGAGCCATTGGCCAGCACCTGGCCGGCAATCACCTGGTCCCCGAGGGAAACGATCGGCCGGTGATTAAGGCAGGTGTCCTGGTTGGAGCGCTGATACTTCTGGAGATAGTGGTTGTGGTCCACACCGGCTTCGTCGCGAATGACGATGGCGGTGGCATCCACGTAGGCCACGGTGCCGTTAACCGTGGTGATCGGCACCATGCCCGAGTCTCGGGCCACCTGGGTTTCCAGGCCCGTGCCCACCAAGGGCCGCTCCGGCCGCAGCAGGGGAACGGCCTGACGCTGCATGTTGGAGCCCATCAGGGCCCGGTTGGCGTCATCGTGCTCCAGGAAGGGAATCAGGGAGGTGGCCACCGAGATCACCTGCACCGGTGAGAGCTGGACGTAGTCCACCTGCTCGGGGGGAACCTTTTCAAAGTCCTGGCGATAGCGAACCGGCACCAGTTCAGCCGTGATCCGGCCCGTGGAATCGGCAGGGATGTCACCTGGGGCGATGCGGCACTCATCCTCCAGGTCGGCAGAGAGATAGATGGGGTCGCCATCTTTCAGCACGATGCCGTTTTCCACCCGCCAGAAGGGGGTTTCGATGAAGCCGTATTCGTTCACCCGGGCATGGGTGGCCAGGGAGCCGATCAGACCCGCATTCGGACCTTCCGGCGTTTCAATCGGGCAGATGCGGCCGTAGTGGGAGGGGTGGATGTCACGGACCGCAAAGCCGGCCCGCTCGCGGGTGAGGCCGCCTGGGCCGAGGGCGCTGATGCGGCGCTTGTGGGTGAGCTCGGCCAGGGGGTTGGTCTGGTCCATGAACTGGCTCAGCTGGCTGGAGCCGAAGAACTCCTTCACCGCCGCCACCAGGGGCTTGGGATTCACCAGCTGGGCCGGCGTGAGCGATTCGGTCTCGCCCACGGTCATCCGTTCCTTGATGATCCGCTCCAGCCGGTTGAGGCCAACGCGTACCTGGTTTTGCAGCAATTCGCCAACGGAGCGAACGCGGCGATTGCCCAGGTGGTCGATGTCATCGAGGGAGGCGCCACCCACGTCCAGCTCGAGATTGATCAGGTAATCAATCGTGGAGAGCACGTCTTCAGGCGTGAGCGTGCGCACCGCATCCGGGATGGTAAGACGCAGCTTCTTATTGATCTTGTAGCGTCCGACCCGGCCCAGGTCGTAGCGCTTGGGATCGAAGAAACGGCTGTGCAGCAGCTGCTGGCCGCCACTCACCGAGGGGGGCTCACCCGGGCGCAGTTTCTTGTAGAGTTCAAGAAGCGCCTGATCTTCAGAACTGATGCCTTCGTCGTTAGCGGCTTCAATCGATTTCTGATAATACTCGGGGTGCCGCAGCTTGTCGAGCACATCGTTATCGGATAGGCCGATGGCCCGCATCAACACATGGGCGTTGATCTTGCGGGTCTTATCGACACGCACGTGCAGCAGGTCGTTTTTGTCGGTTTCGAACTTCAACCAGGCCCCCCGGTTGGGGATCAGGCTGGCGTTAAAGGTTTTACGGCCATTTTTATCCTGCTCATCCTTAAAATAAACGCCAGGAGAACGCACGATCTGGTTAACAATGACCCGCTCGGCGCCGTTGATGATGAAGGTGCCCCGTTCGGTCATCAAGGGAAGTTCGCCGATGAAAACTTCCTGCTCCTTGATTTCGCCGGTTTCCTTGTTGACCAGCCGACAGGTCACATACATTTGAGAGGCGAAGGTGGCATCACGCCGCTTCGCTTCTTCAACATCATGGCGGGGCCGCTTCAGGCGGTACTCACTGCCAATGAAGTGCAGCTCAAGCTTGCCGGTGTAGTCGGTGATCGGCGAGAAGCTTTCCAACTCCTCGATCAGCCCCTTCTCCAGGAACCATTTGAAGCTCGCCCGCTGCACCTCCACCAAATCGGGGAGGTATGTAACGGTCTTGGCGACCTGGATCGCGCTGCTCATGCGTTGACCTGCAGGAACTGTAAGGTGGGGGAACGCTGACCGGGCGGGCGTCAGCGGAGGAAATAACGAAGCCATCGACGCTGGCTGTCGCAGAACCGGGCGATCCACGGAGGGAACGGCTCGCCTGCGCTCAGACCGGCAGAGCTCGGATCAACCCTGCCGACGTCGAAATCCAACGCAAAGACAAAGCACCTGATGGGGATCGGGGCGTGCCTTGCCCTGGCGGCATCCCAAAAGAAACCGCAAGGCTCAGCAGGCCAATAAAACATCATACACTCGCGAAGGCAGCCCCAAACAGGGCAACGGCATTGCGGGTGCTCTGGGCGGCAACCGAGGCCAGGCTCTCGCCCCGCAGATCGGCCACCCGTTCAGCAACGGCAGCCACAAAGGCAGGCTCGTTGCGCTTGCCCCGCCTGGGCACCGGCGCCAGGAACGGACAATCGGTCTCGACCAGGTAGCGGTCGGCCGGCACCTCGCGGGCGCAGGTGTGGGTGTCCTCGGCCTTGGCGAAGGTGACCGTGCCACTGAAGCTGATGTAGAAGCCCAGGGCCAGGAAACCAGCCATTTCCGCGGGGGTTCCGCCCCAGCAATGCATCACCCCCCGGGGGCAGCGGCCCTCGGCCTGGCGACGGGCCAGTTGCTGGAGCATCGGTTCGGCCGCGTCGCGGCAGTGGATGATCACCGGCAGATCCAGCTCAACGGCCAGATCCAGCTGGGGCCGAAGCACCGCGAGCTGGTTGTCCAAATTCTGCTCTCGAAACAGATCCAGACCCAATTCGCCGATGGCCACCACCCTGGGGTCGTCGAGGGCGGCCTGGCGCAGCTGCTGGGCGGTTTGGTCGTGCCAGTGCTGCGTATCGAGGGGGTGGACCCCCACCGAGTAGCGCAGCTCGGGGAAGCGATCAGCCAGGGCACGAATGGCCGCAATTTCCGACGGCTCGACGCAGGCATGGAGCAAGCGCACCACACCGGCCTCGCGCCAGCGTTGGGCCACCGCCTCGAGATCCGCTTCGAAATTGCGAAACACGATGTGGCAATGGCTATCAACCAGCGCAACGCTGGAGTCAGCTGCCAGCGCAACGCTGGACCCAGCCGCCAGCTCAGGGCTGGACTCAGCCGGCAACGGGATCGGCGGCGCCTTGGCCGCAGGGATCGCCTGGGTCACGGTTGGGCCCTGGGGGCGAGGAAGGGGATCAGGCCTGGGGGGCGCCGGCCGGCTCAACGGCCTGCTTGACGGCCGTGCTGAGTCGGGCTTTCTGGTGGGCCCCGGTGTTGCGGTGCATCACCCCAACCTTGACAGCCTTGTCGATTTTGCTGAACGCGGCATTCAGGCTGGCCTGAACCGCTTCCTTGGCGGCATCGCCAGGGGTCTGGCTGAAGGCCGTGCAGGCGGTGAAGCACCGCTTCATCAGGGTGCGCACGGCCGACTTGTAGGTGCGGTTCTGCAGGCGGTTGCGTTCGGCAACCTCAATGCGCTTTTTCGACGACTTGTTATTGGCCACAGGCGGTTTCTGCGCTGAATCAGCAAACGAAGATCCTACCCCCCAGCCCGATCCCCATCCGCTTGGACGTAGCTTGAACCCCCGTTCAACCCACCCCGCGCCGTGGCCGCCAGCCCTTCCCTGCACCCCAGCGGCCCCCCGCCCGCGGCACCCGGGTCGGCGGCCGCGGGCCTGAATCTGGAGATCCTCAGCGATCTGGAAACGGCGGCCCGGCGCCTTGACCAGATCGCCGATCGCACCAACAGCGGCCAGGCGGAAGCGGCCAGCCAACGGGTGGACGCGATCCTGGCCCAGGTGCGCGACGCAGGGGACGCGGCCCTGCTCGATCTCAGCGAACGCTTCGATGGGGTGCGGCCCGATCCCCTGCGGATCCCGGCCGAGCAGATCCGCTCCGCCTGGGACGCCTGCGACAGCAATCTGAAGGCAGCCCTGGAGCTGGCCCATGGGCGCATCCTGGCCTTCCACCAGCGCCAGCTCCCGGTTGATCTGGCCGTGAACGGCCCCCACGGCGAGCGGCTGGGCCGCCGCTGGCGCCCCGTGGAAACCGCTGGCCTCTACATCCCCGGCGGCCGGGCCTCCTACCCGAGCACGGTGCTGATGAACGCCGTTCCAGCCCGGGTGGCCGGTGTGCAGCGAGTGGTGATGGTGACGCCGCCCGGGCCCGATGGCCAGGTGAATGCCACGGTGCTGGCGGCGGCCCACCTGGCGGGCGTGGATGAGATCTACCGGGTCGGCGGCGCCCAGGCGATCGCGGCCCTGGCCTACGGCACCGCCTCGATCCCCCGGGTGGATGTGATCACCGGGCCAGGCAACCTCTACGTGACCCTGGCGAAAAAGGCGGTGTACGGCCGGGTGGCGATCGATTCCCTCGCCGGCCCCAGTGAAGTGCTGGTGATCGCCGACCACAGCGCCCGGGCCGACCAGGTGGCCGCCGACCTGCTGGCCCAGGCGGAACACGATCCCCTGGCCGCCGCCATCCTGCTGACCACCAGCGCCGAGTTGGCGGCCGCCCTGCCGGCCGCCCTCGAGGCCCAGCTGGCCCACCATCCCCGGGCCGCCATCACCCTGGCCGCCCTCAACAGCTGGGGCCTGGTGGTGGTCTGCCCGAGCCTGGAGGCGGCGGCGGCCCTGAGCGACCGCTTTGCGCCCGAACATCTGGAGCTGCTGGTGGAGCAGCCCGAACCCCTGGCTGAGCGCATCCAGCACGCCGGGGCCATCTTCCTGGGGGCCTGGAGCCCGGAAGCGGTGGGCGATTACCTGGCCGGCCCCAACCACACCCTGCCCACCTCGGGCACGGCCCGGTTCGCCAGTGCCCTCGGGGTGGAAACCTTCCTGCGCCACACCAGCCTGATCCACTTCAACCGGGCGGCCCTGGAAGCCACCGGCGGCGCCGTGGTCACCCTGGCCGACAGCGAAGGGCTGCACAGCCACGCCCAGTCGGTGCGGCTACGCCTGGAGGGGTAGCCCCAGCTCCCCAGGCGCAGAGCCAGCTCAGGCATCCCCTGGCGGGCCTTCAGCGGCGCACCAGCTCGCGCACGCCCGGAACGCCATCCACCACATCGCCCACCAGCACCTGGTCGGTGATGTTGACGAACAGGCCGTTCTCCAGCACCCCAGGCAGGTTGTTGATCGTCTGCTCCAAGCCCACCGGATCGGCGATACCGCCGGCAAAACGCACATCCAGCACCAGGTTGCCCTGGTCGGTGACCACCGGGCCGGCCTTGCGCACGGCCATGCGCAGCTGGGCATCCCCACCCAGGCTCACCAGCTCGGCCTGCACCTGGCGCCAGGCCCCCGGCAGCACCTCCACGGGCAGGAGGAAGCCCAGGTTGAGGCGCTGCACCAGCTTGCTGGCATCCACCACCACCACAAAGCGATCGGCGCGGCGGGCCACCAGCTTCTCCTGCACGTGACAGGCCCCGCCGCCCTTAATCAACTGGAAATCCGGGTCGACCTCATCGGCCCCATCGATGGCCAGGTCGATGCGGGAGATGGCATTGAGGCTCTTGAGCGGAATGCCCAGTTCGGCCGCCAGCACCTCGCCCTGAAAGGAGGTGGTGACGCCGGTGATGTCCTTGAGCTCACCGCTTTGCAGCTTGGCGCCCAGGCCCTGGATCATCAGGGCCGCGGTGGAGCCCGAGCCCAGCCCAACCACCATGCCGTCGCGGATCTGCTGCACCGCCGCCTCCGCCACGGCCTGCTTCATGCGGTCCTGCAGATCAGCCATCACCGGGGTGCGAAAGGCCCGTGACCGTAGCAAGGGCAGGGCTGATGGCCCCGGCCTGGGGGGCGTGCGGCCCTGCGGCCGGTGCGCGCCCAGGCTCAGCCGGCCGCGGGCAGGGCCTCGGGCCGGATCGTGAGCCGCAACTCCCGATCGCCCCGCAGCACCGTGATCGGCAGGGCTTCGCCGATGCGGGAAGCCTCCACCAGCCGCAGCAGCCGGGCCGGGTCGGCCACGGCCTGGTCGGCGGCGGCCACAACCAGATCGCCGCGGCGCAGGCCCGCCCGTTGGGCCGGGCTGTCGGGCAGCACGGTCTGGATCAGGGCCCCATCGCGCTCAGGCAGGGGCACCAGGGCATTGGGGTCGCGGTTGTGCTCCCGGGCCAGCCGGACCGTCAGCGGCACCAACTGCACCCCCAGGTAGGGATGGACCACCCGGGTGCCCCGGCCGAGCTGGCCGGCCACATCCTTGGCCAGGTTGATCGGGATGGCGAAGCCCAGGCCCGCCCCAGGGCCGGAGCGCACCAGGGTGTTGATGCCCACCACCTCGCCGGCCCCATTGATCAGAGGGCCACCCGAGTTGCCGGGATTGATCGCCGCATCGGTTTGGATCAGCTCCAGGCGCTTGTCGGAAAAGCCCAGGCTGTTGATGTTGCGGTGCAGGCTGCTGACAATCCCCAGGGTGACGGTGCGCTCCAGGCCGTAGGGGGTGCCCAGGGCAATCGCCCAGTCGCCGACCTCCAGGGCCTCGGAATCCCCCAGGGGGGCAGCCTTAAGGGCGGCCCCGGGCTCAATCCGCACCACGGCCAGATCGGTCACCGGATCGGTGCCCAGCACGCTGCCATCGAGCTGCTGGCCATCGGCCAGGGTCACCTCAACCCGGTCGACCCCCTCCACCACATGGGCATTGGTGAGCACCAGCCCCTGGCGATCAATCACCACACCGGAGCCCTGGCCCCGCTCGCGGGAGCGGGCGGAGGGATCGCCGAACAGCTCCCGCAGCAGCGGATCGCTGAAGGCCGGATCCAGGCCCCCGGGGGGCACATTGCGCTCGGTGTCGATCCGCACCACCGAAGCGGCCACCCGCTGGACCGCCTCGGCCACAAAACTGCGGGGCTTGGCCAGGGGTGGCTGGTCGGCCGGCAGGCTTGCCGGGACAGCCGCCAGGGGCGCGGCCCCGGCGGCTGAGGCGTCCAAGGCTGGTGCCAGGACTGGGCCAGGGCTGGCCAAGCCCGGGCCGGAGGGATCCCGCTCCGGCTGCGGCCCGGCCGGGGCCGCGGGGGCGAGCGCCGGGGCGGCTGGATGCACCCTGGCCTGGGCGCCTGAATCGGCTAAGGCGACCGGATCAGGGAGCCAGGCGGCTGCGCTGACGGGGCCAGCCACCAGCAGCAACGCCATCGCGACGCCCACCAGGCCAGCCAGCGCCCTGGGCAGGATCAGGCGCTCAAGAGGGGGCACGGCTGGCCGGGATAAGGCTCCCCAGGCTATCGAGGCCGTTGCAACCGGCGGCGCCTCGCTCCTACAAACCGCAGCGACCCCGGTCCAGGGGGGAAGGATGGGCCTAGGTTTTGCCTTCCCGATTCCCCTGCCATGGCAGCCGTCCCCCCTGGCACCCGCGTGCGCTGCAACCTCTGCCAGGTGGACATCCAGGGGATGGCCGGCGGCAAGGACCTGGTCCACTTCAGCCAGGGGGCCCCGGCCAGCCGGGCCAAGCTCTGGGCCCGGGTCTGCCAGTACCTGCGCAGCGACGACCAGATCTCCCGCTGCATCAACCAGGACCCCAGCCTGCGGGGTGAGGTTCAGAGCAGCGATTACTACGCCGAACCGCCCGCCGTCGACCTGGACACCATGGGCCCTGGGGCGCCCTTCTGAGGCGCCACCCCATCGCGTAGGTTGATCGGATGCCCGGCGGGCATCACCGTTCCACCCCGTCCCTGGCCCCCGGGCCTGGACCATCCCCAAGCCCTTGGGTCGCTGGGGGATCGGGGAAAGAACAGGGCAGATCACTGCAGATGCCGGACGGGCTGCCCGTCTCCTGCTGCGTCTGCGTTGGCCTTGGCCGAACCCCTTCCCCCCGCGTTAGACAGCCTGGCCCACCAGGTGGCGACCTCCCTGGGCTTCCAGGTCCGGGGCGTCGAGCTGCAGCGCCAGCGCATCCCCATGACCCTGGTGATTCAGTTGCGCCGGGCCGATGGCGGCGATGTCAGCCTCGATGACTGCGCCCAGTGCAGCGGTCCGATGGGGGATGCGATCGAGGCCAGCGGCCTGCTGGATCAGGCCTATGTGCTTGAGATCAGCAGCCCGGGCGTCAGTGAGGTTCTGCAGGAGGAGCGGGATTTCCGCAGTTTTCGCGGCTTCCCGATCGCCGTGCACAGGCGTGATGCCGAGGGCGTCGACAGCCAGCGGGAAGGCCTTCTGCTCGACCGCGATGACAATCACCTGCACCTCAACGTCAAGGGACGCACCATCCGCATCCCCCGCTCCGAAGTGGTCAGCGTCCGCCTGATCACCCCCTCCGAAGACTGAGGGCCGCCAGGCGCCCTTGCGTTGATTTCCAAAGACTCCCAATTCCTGTTCCCCGCGCAACCGACCAATGGCACTGGTTCTTCTCCCCGGCCTGAGCAATCTGATCGAGGACATCAGCGAAGAGAAGAAACTGCCCCCCCAGGTGGTGGAAGCGGCCCTACGCGAGGCCCTGCTCAAGGGCTACGAACGCTATCGCCGCACCCTCTATCTGGGCATCAGCGAAGATCCCTTTGAAGAGGATTACTTCAGCAACTTTGATGTGGCCCTCGATCTCGACGAGGAGGGCTATCGCGTGCTGGCCAGCAAGATCATCGTTGAAGAGGTGGAAAGCGACGACCACCAGATCGCCCTGGCCGAAGTGCAGCAGGTAGCAGAAGATGCCCAGGTGGGTGACACGGTTGTGCTCGATGTCACCCCCGAAAAAGATGACTTCGGCCGCATGGCCGCCTCCACCACCAAGCAGGTGCTGGCCCAGAAGCTGCGCGACCAGCAACGTCGCATGATTCAGGAGGAATTCGCCGACCTGGAAGATCCGGTGCTCACCGCCCGGGTGATCCGCTTTGAGCGCCAGTCGGTGATCATGGGTGTCAGCTCGGGTCTGGGGCGCCCCGAGGTGGAGGCGGAACTGCCCCGCCGCGACCAGCTGCCCAACGACAACTACCGGGCCAACGCCACCTTCAAGGTGTTCCTCAAGGAAGTGAGCGAGGTGGCACGGCGCGGCCCCCAACTCTTTATATCCCGCTCCAATGCCGGCCTGGTGGTGTATCTGTTCGAGAACGAAGTTCCCGAGATCCAGGAAGGCTCGGTGCGGATCGTGGCCGTGGCCCGGGAGGCCAATCCGCCCTCCCGCTCCGTCGGTCCCCGCACCAAGGTGGCGGTGGACAGCGTGGAGCGGGAGGTGGATCCGGTGGGGGCCTGCATCGGCGCCCGCGGCTCCCGCATCCAGCAGGTGGTGAATGAGCTGCGCGGCGAAAAAATCGACGTGATCCGCTGGTCCCCCGACCCCGGCATGTACATCGCCAATTCCCTCAGCCCGGCCCGGGTCGACATGGTGCGGCTGGTGGATCCCGAGGGTCAGCACGCCCACGTGCTCGTTCCCCCCGACCAGCTCAGCCTGGCGATTGGCCGCGAGGGTCAGAACGTGCGGCTGGCGGCCCGCCTGACCGGCTGGAAGCTGGATATCAAGAACAGCAATGAGTACGACCAGGCCAGCGAAGACGAGAAGGTGGCCGAACTGATCGCCCTGCGCCAGGAAGATGAGGCCCTCCAGGCCGAAGCCGAAGCCCGCCTGGCCGTGGAACAGGCCGCCCGGGCCGAGGAGGATGCGCGCCTGCGGGAGCTCTATCCCCTGCCCGAAGATGACGAGGACTACGCCGGCGACAACTACACCTATCAAGGCTCCAGCGACCAGGCCAGCCCTGGGGCCAGCGATGGGACCGGCGACGGATCCGCAAGCGACGGGGATCAAAACGACGGCGAAACCGCTGACGCCCCCGACGCCGACGACCTGGCGGGTGAGGACGGGTCCGCTGAAGACGGGGTCCCGGCAGACGGGGCCGCTGGCCAGGAAGGGACCCGGTGAAGGGCAAGCCCGTCCTGAGACGCTGTGTCACCTGCCGGGAGTTGCTGGACCGTCAGCAGCTCTGGCGGGTGATCCGGCTCCCCGACGGAAGCCTCGCCCTCGATGCGGGGATGGGCCGCTCGGCCTACCTCTGTCCTCGCCAGGACTGCCTGAGCGAAGCCAAACGCCGCCGCAAACTGCAACGGGCCCTGCGCTGCCAGGTGGCCGATGCCATCTATGCCGCCCTGGAAGGTCGGTTGGCCCATACCAGCCCTTCGGGGTCTGGGGCAACCAGCCCTTCGGGCGCTGAGGCAAGATGAATAGTGGTCTTACCGCGCGTAGGACCCGGCGGCACCCGTTGCCCCGACCGATTGGAGACCTGAATGACCAGCAGCGGCAAAGTCCGGATTTACGAGCTGTCCAGGGACCTGGGCCTGGAGAATAAGGACGTGCTCGAAGCCGCCGACAAGCTGTCGATTGCTGTCAAGAGCCACAGCAGCTCGATCAGCGATGACGAGGCCGCTGCCATCCGCGGCCTGATCAAGGGCAATGGCAGGCCTGCTGCCCAGGGCTCTGTCCCCCCCAGCGAACCCCCCAAGGCGATCCTTTCGTTGAAGAAAGCCCCGACCAGCGACAGTTCTGCGGCCCCCAAGGCAGCGGCCCCAGGGGCTGCCAGCGCGCCGGTGGCCCCCCTGAAGGCGCCGGTGGCACCGCCCAGGCCTGCCGCCCCGCCCAAGGCCGCCGAAAACCAGGCCCAGCCAGCCGCAGCGGCCCCGCAACCGGCCCCCGCCCGGCCGTCTGCGCCAGCCCAGCCGAAATCCCCCGGCGCCGCAGCAGCCCCGGCGCCCAGGCCCCCGGTGGCCAAGCCCGATCTGGTGGCGAGTCCACCGGCCATGGCCGCCAAGCCCCCGGGTCCAGCCAAGCCCGCCGCCAGCCCGGCCAAGCCCGCGGGTCCAGCCAAACCTGCCGCCCCCGCCAAGCCCGTGGTGGTGGCGACCAAGCCCGCTGCGGTGGCTGGGAAGCCCGCACCCGGACCGGCGAAACCGGCCAAGCCCACCCTGATCGCCACCAAGCCCGCGGCTCCGGCAGCGGCCAAGCCGGAAGCACCCGCCGCCCCGGCGGCAGCGGCCCCAGGCGGCCGGCCCGCCCCCGCCCGGCCCGGCCAACCGCCAGCGCCAACCCTGATCAGCCGCAGCCCGGCGGCCGCTCCCCGCAAGCCGGACTCGCCGGCCCCCCGCCCAGCCACCAGCCCCAGGCCCATCCCGCCGGGTTCAGCAGCCCCGGCGCCCCGACCCAGCGCCCCGCCGGCCCGTCCTGCCGCCCAGCCCCAACGCCCTTCCGCGCCGGTGAACCGGCCCGCCGGCGCTGGCGCCAAACCCCAACTGGTGGGCCGTCCCCAACCCGGCCAGCCCGCCCAACCGGGCCAGGCCAGCCCCGGCGGCAGCCGACCGGCTCCCCCGTCGGGCCGGCCCTCCCTCAGCCAGCGCCCCAGCCCGGGAGCGCCCGTGCGTCCTGGCGCGGCCCCGCCGATCCGGGCAGGGGCCCCCATCCGCCCCGGCCAACCCGGCAAACCCGGCAGTCCGCCGAGCCGTCCCCAAGGCACGCCCCTGGAACTGGTAGGCAAACCGATTCGCCGCGATGCGGCGGGCCCCGCCGGTGCCGGTGGCAACCGCCCCGCCGCCCCCAGCCGTCCCGGCATGCCCCAGGGCATGCGCAAGCCCGTGGCTCCGGGCGAGCTGATGCAGCTTCAGAAGCCGGGGGCCCGCCCCATGGCGGCCCCGCCCCGCCGCCCCGGTGGCCCCACCGAAGCCGGCGCCACCGCCGAACCCCCGGTGCGGCCCACGGCCACACCCCCCACGGCCCCGCGCCGGCCCGGGTTCCGCACGCCCCAACCGCCAGGCAGCACCAAAGCCCGCCGTCCCGATTGGGATGACAGCGCCAAGCTGGAGGCCCTGCGCAGCCGCTCGCCCCAGAAGCAGCGCCAGAAGGTGCACATCATCGGCGAAAACGATGATGCCCTCACCGCCGAAACCAGCGGCTACGCCGGCGAACAGGAAGCCCTGGTGCTCCAGGCCAGCCTGGCCAGGCCGATGAAGCCCAAGCGGGCTCCTGCGGCGGCCGCCAAGCCCACGGCGGCGATGCGCAAGCGCAAGAAGGAAACCACCCGCCAGCGCCAGCGCCGTCGCGCCATGGAACTGCGCGCCTCCCGCGAGGCCAAGCAGGTGCGCCCCGACATGCTCATCGTTCCGGAGGGCAACCTCACGGTGCAGGAGCTGGCCGACCGCCTGGGCGTGGAGAGCTCCGAGATCATCAAGAGCCTGTTCTTCAAGGGGATCATTGCCACGGTCACCCAAACCCTCGATCTCTCCACGATCGAAACCGTCTCCGACGAATTTGGTGTCCCTGTGCTCGAGGACGACGTTCAGGAAGCGGCCAAGAAGACCGTCGAGATGATCGAGGAGAGCGACCTGGCTCACCTGATCCGGCGGCCGCCCGTGGTCACGGTGATGGGCCACGTCGACCACGGCAAAACCAGCCTGCTCGATGCGATCCGCAAAACCCGGGTGGCAGCTGGCGAAGCCGGCGGCATCACCCAGCACATCGGCGCCTATCAGGTGGAAATTCCCCACGCCGGGGAGAACCGCAAGATCACCTTCCTCGACACCCCCGGCCACGAGGCCTTCACCGCCATGCGGGCCCGGGGCACCAAGGTCACCGACGTGGCCGTGCTGGTGGTGGCCGCCGACGATGGCGTGCGCCCCCAGACCCTGGAGGCGATCAGCCACGCCCGCGCCGCCGAGGTGCCGATCGTGGTGGCGATCAACAAGATCGACAAGGAAGGCGCCTCCGCCGAGCGCGTCAAACAGGAACTCTCCGGCCAGGGCCTGGTGGCCGAGGACTGGGGCGGCGATGTGGTGATGGTGCCGGTGAGCGCCGTCAAGGGCCAGAACATCGACATGTTGCTGGAAATGATCCTGCTGGTCACCGAAGTGGAAGACCTGCAGGCCAACCCGGGCCGCATGGCCAAGGGCACCGTGATCGAAGCGCACCTCGACAAGGCCAAGGGGCCCGTGGCCACGCTCTTGATCCAGAACGGCACCCTGCGGGCTGGCGATGTGGTGGCCGCCGGCCATGTGCTCGGCAAGGTCAAGGCGATGATGGATGACACCGGCAAACGGGTGAAGGAGTCCGGGCCCTCCTGCGCCGTGGAAGCCCTGGGCTTCAGTGAAGTGCCCACCGCCGGCGACGAGTTCGAGGTCTACGCCGACGAGAAAACGGCCCGGGCCGTGGTGGGCGATCGGGCCACCGAGGCCCGCGCCACCCGCCTGGCCCAGCAGATGGCCTCCCGCCGGGTGTCCCTGGCCTCCATGTCGGGCCAGGCCAGCGAAGGCCAACTCAAGGAGCTCAACTTGATCCTTAAGGCGGATGTGCAGGGCAGCGTCGAGGCCATCCTCGGCGCCCTCGAACAACTGCCCCAGGACGAGGTGCAGGTGCGGGTGCTGCTTTCGGCCCCCGGCGAGATCACCGAAACGGACGTGGATCTGGCTGCCGCCTCGGGCGCCGTGGTGGTGGGCTTCAACACCTCGATGGCCTCGGGAGCCCGCCGGGCCGCCGATGCCACGGGCGTCGATGTGCGCGACTACGACGTCATCTACAAGCTGCTCGAGGACATCCAGATGGCCATGGAGGGCCTGCTGGAGCCGGAGCTGGTGGAAGAGACCCTGGGCGAAGCCGAGGTGCGCGCCATCTTCAACATCGGCAAGAGCGCCGTGGCCGGCTGCTATGTCACCAGTGGCAAACTGCAGCGCAACTGCAAGGTGCGGGTGCATCGCGGCAAGGAAAAGGTGTTCGAGGGCGATCTCGATTCCCTGCGTCGCAACAAGGACGACGTCAAGGAAGTGGCCACCGGCTTCGAATGCGGCATCGGCTGCGATCGCTTCGCCAACTGGAAGGAAGGCGACCGGGTCGAGGCCTACAAGCTGGTGACCCAGCGCCGCACCCTCAGCAGCTGACCGTGACCACGCTCCGGGGCGACTCCTCCGGCCGGGAAGCCCTGGGCACCCCCTCCAGGGAGCCCCTGCTCTGGATCCAGCTGCTGGGCCTGGCGGCCTGGCCCCTGGAGGCCTTGGCCCTGCTGCTGGTGCTGGCCGGAGGTGATCCCGGCCCCTTTCCCCTGGTGGAGCGCCTGTTCTGCTGGGGCCTGGGGGCCCTGGTGCCGGCCGTGCTGTTCTGGCGCTTTCCGCCGGATCTCTGGTCCTTGCTGCTGGTGCAGGTGCCCCTGCGGGGCCGGCGCGAGCGTCAACTGCGCCTGAGTGCCCTGCAGACGAGCCTGGGCTTGCAGCTGCTGGCGGCGGCCGGTGTGCTGCCCCTGCTGGCCTTGGTCTGGTGGGCCGATCGCCTCGCGGGCATCGCCTGGAGCCTCTCTCCCCTGGCTGTCACGCCTCGGCTGCTGGTGCTCGTGGTGGCCGCTCCATTGCTGGCCGTGATGCTCTGGCAGTGGCAGCAGCTGGTGCAAGCGATCTGGCTGCTGAGCCGACCGGGCTCCCAACTGGACGCCACCCTGCCCCTGAGCCTGGACCAGGCGCAGGGGCAACGGCTCAACCTGGGTCTGCCGCTGCTGCTGCTCGGCGAGCTCCCGGCCCCAGCTGCGGCGCCCAGGCCACCGGCCCGTGCCGCTGCCCAAGCCCCTGAGGCCTCCCCACCTCAGCCCCTGCAGGCCCCCCGAGCCCAGCCCCCGCAGCCTGGCCAAGCCGAATCAGAACGCTCGACGTCCCCAGAGGCCCAGCTCCCCATCGATCCAATCCCCGAACCAGCCAGGGAGCAGCTCACGACGCAATCCCCAGAGCCCCCATCCGAGCCGCCAATCAGCGAAAACGAGGCCAATTCAGCCGATTCGGCTCCGACGGACGACTCCGCAGCCCTGGACCCGACGGCCAGCCCTTCAGCCCCGCTCACTCCCGCTGGAAACGGGGCTGCCGCCATCCCGCTGGCGATCGAGCACCAGCAATCCCCCGAACAGGGCCAGGGCAGCGACCTGGATCAACAGGTCTGAGCCGGGCACCTCGCCGCCGCTGGAGGCCCGCATCGCCATGGTGGCCAGACCAATGGCGGCAGAAGCCGTGAGGGCCAGCCACAGGGCCCGCCGCAGGCCCCGCCAGGGGGTGCGGGCTTCCTGCAACAACCTGGCCCTGAGGGCCGGATCCAGGGGCTCGGACGATCGGGGAGCCATGCATGGACCAGAGGTTCAGCCCGAATGCTAATTTGCTGGGGATGCCGGTGTAGCTCAGTGGTAGAGCAACTGATTCGTAATCAGTAGGTCGCAGGTTCAAATCCAGTCACCGGCTTTTCATCAGACTATTTTTCGCCGCAGGCAACCCATTGTTAGCGGTCTGATCGGTGGTGAACGTTTTGCTTTGGGCGTCCAGCGATTCTTCACCTGGGAGTCAGCAATCGCCCGGGATTCGGCGACTGTTGCTTAACCAGTTCCTGGAATCGGTAAGGATCGCGTTTGCCGCGCCCAACAGACACCTGAGCAGGGCCAACCCAACCGATGGCGACCCTCCCCAGGCAAGGGAACACCAGCCCAACGCAGCCTGACCAACGGCCGTTTGCTCCGCAGGGCCATGGGTCGGGCGCAGGCCATCCCTGAGAAGCAGGTGCCGCGTTTCAAGCAGGATTTGAGGCAGGTTTTGAGACAGGTATTGGGCAGATTTGGGGGCAGGTTTCAAGGCAAGTTTTGGGGCAGCGGTGGACTGCTCGCCTGAGTCCTTCAACCGCCGGATCCCCGGCGTTTGGATGGCCGGTGTGGCCAGGCGGCGCAGCAGCCACCGCAGCAAGGGTCCGGACCCAGGGCGGTGCCGAATGCATGACCATCAGCGCACCACTGTTCATCCGGCACGGCCGCAGGTCCAAAACCCAGGCAGACTGAATCCGAACGGTTTCCCGGTTCATCCCGGAAAGGCAACGAGGAAAGTCCGGTGCAATTCCGGCGCTGTCCCGCAGCTGTGAAGGGGCCCTGCCCCCAGCCAGAACGCTCGCCGCTCCAACTCCCCTCAAGCCCGGCGTGGACCGGGATCTTCGATGAACGCCCCACTCCGCTCGAGCGCCCGCCCCAGCCGTCTGCCCTTGCGAGGCCTGGCCCCATTGGTGGCCAGCGCCGCCCTGGCTGTGGTGGTCTCCGGTCAACCGGCCGCCGCCCATGGCATCGCCGGCGGTGGCCTGGCCAGCGGCTTCCTCCACCCCCTGCTGGGCGCTGACCACCTGCTGCTGCTGCTTGGCGTCGGCGCCGCCAGCGCCAGCCTCTCGGCCCAGCTGCTGCTCTGGGCCCTGGCCGGGGCCGGGGCCGGTGGCCTCTACGGCGCCCTGGGCGGTGGGCTGCCCGCAGCCGAGCTGCTGGCTGCCCTGGCGATCTCGGCCGTGGCCGCCCTGGTGCTGCGCCGCCAGGCAACTGCCACCCCCGGCATCCAGTCGGGCCTGGGCCTGGCCGGCAGCGTGATTGCCGCTGCCGTGGCCATCCACGCCATGCTGCATGGCCAGGAAGCCCCTGCTGATCTGGCCAGCAGCAGCTGGTGGCTTGGGGCCCTGGCCGCCTCCGTGCTGGTGAGCGGCGGCAGCTATCTGCTGCTGCGCCAGCAAGCACCGATCTGGAGCCAGCGGCTGGCCATCGGCCTGGCCCTGGCAGGGGGCCTCCTGGCCTTCGCGCCGGTGCTCGGCTGATCCCGGTTCATCCACCAGCGCCCCTCACGCCCCATCCTGGCCAGCCCAGGTCCCCTTTCTGGGGACCTGGGCTTTTTGCTGGACGGTCCTTCGCCCAGCCCCTCCCCTCGCCGCCTCTGGGCCCGCGGCCTTGGCGGGCTTGGCCCAGGCCGCGGGCCCCTTGCCATGGGGGCGGCGGCCTGGGCTGGACCTTCGCCCCTGCCATCGGGAGAAGCCAGCCTCCATTCTGGTGGGATGGACCATGCCGCCCCCCAGCCACAAGCCCCTCTGCCAGACGCTGAGGCCCTCCTCACCTTGGAGCGGCACTGCCGCGCCCAGGGCAGCGGCCTGAGCGCAGACCAACTGCTCGGCCCCTGGCAGCTGGAGCAGACCTGGGCCAAGGGGCAAACCGAGCCTGCTGCCACCAGCTCCTGGCTGCTGCGGACGCTGGCCGCCCAACTGGTGATCGATGCCGGGCCAGAGCCGGGCCAGCTGCGGCTCTCCAATCGGGTGACGCTCGGCGTCCTCCGCCTCCAGTTCAGCGGCCAGGGCCAGCTCCAGGGGCGCCGCCCCCTGCTGATCTTCTGGTTCGAGCGCTTGCAGCTGCAGCTGGGGCGGCTCACCCTGCTGGATCGGGCCATCGCCAAACCGCCAAGCGCCAAACTCCCCTTCTTTGCCCTGATTGGGCGAGGGCAGGCAGCCGATCGCCAGGGGTCTGGGGCCCGGCAGTGGCTGGCGGCCCGGGGTCGTGGAGGCGGCCTGGCCCTGTGGTGTCTGCCAGCGGCTGCCCCTGAGCAGCCCTAACCCAGAAGCATTCGGGAACAAACGGCCAAACAGCGCTCCCGGCGATGCCGGCAGGTGAGATCTGAGGGTGAAAGGCCCTCCCCTGCCCCAAGCCCTGGGGCCCAGGCAGGGCTGAATCCAAACACAAACAACAAAAAGCCCCCTCTTGCGAGGGGGCTTTCGTCTAGTTCAAGCCTTAAGGCATGAATCAGAAGGGATCAACCGATCGCAGGAGCGGTCAGGGCCACGGGGGTGGACTGGGCAGCTGCGAGGTCGAGGGGGAAGTTGTGAGCATTGCGCTCGTGCATCACTTCCATGCCCAGGCCAGCGCGGTTCAGGACATCAGCCCAGGTGTTCAGCACCCGACCCTGGGAATCCAGAATCGACTGGTTGAAGTTGAAGCCGTTCAGGTTGAAGGCCATGGTGCTCACGCCGAGGGCGGTGAACCAGATGCCGACAACGGGCCAGGCTGCGAGGAAGAAGTGCAG
>CALRRL020000002.1:0-240746 GCA_943370565.1 Synechococcus sp. UW140
GTGGTCTGCTCCGGCTGCCAGGGACGGAAGGACTTGGGCTTCTGCATGGTCCATCCTATCGCCCAGATCCATTGCTGTCACTGGGATCTGGGCAAATTCAGGGGGGGCTGTGGAGGGCCGGGGCGGATCTACGCGCAACAGACTCCTAGTACCTCGCCCACCTCTGGGTCGCTGAGCAGGGCATCACGGATGCGCAGCGCCTGCTCCACCATCTCGCTGCTGACGGGCGTGAGCCCGGCCGCCTCTGCTTCTGCGCAGTTGGCCGCGCCGATCTTGCTGTTGCGCGCAATCGTCTTAAAGACCTGAAAGCGGGACTCCAGGGCAAAGGGTGGTGTGAGCAGGGCATCGACCAGATCGCCCTTGACCATGTCGGCGCTGGGAACAAAGGGCACGGCATCGGGGCCAAAGCGTTGCCGCCAGGCCCGCATCGTGCCAGTCACGGCCGCCTTGAGCGCCGTGGGCGACCAGGCGGGATGGCGGTGGTAGTCCGCCAGGGACATGCTGGTCATGGCGAGTCCTCCAGCCCCTGGCCGAGCACGAAGGACCGGGCCTCCGCCAGGGTTGGGCACAGGCCCGAATCAATGCCGCCACCGCCTTGATGCAGCAGGGTGGCGATAAAGCCACCGCTGATGCTCTGGCGATAACTGATGGCAATGCCATGGGCGGCGAGGGCTGCCATCGACTCGGCCGTGATGGCGTTCCAGTGGCTCTGCCATTGGGCCAGGTCCTTGGAGAACGCCGCCTGGATGGCGGTGTACTGGGCCAGGTCGCAGCCGCAGCTGGGATGGTGGAGCGGAGCGAGGAAGCCCGACAGGGCTGATGGGCCTGGGTTGCTGTTGGTGCTGGAACTCGGGCTAAAGCTTTGGCTGACTTTGGGGCTGGAGTTGGAGGCGCTGATCTGGGTCTGGGGATCTAAGGAACTGGGCGACGGTGATCCCCGTTCGTGGTGGTTCATCAGCAGCAATCGCTGGATGCCAAAGCTACCCCCGTGTAGTCCTTTCGGGAACGCGAATTAAAACTATTCCGAGTTGGCATAGTTTGGGCATTGGTCGCGCTTGCCACTGAAATCAAGTGCGATTCAGCCCCGAATCCACCCGTTCCGCCCTGGGTTCAGGCCTCCTCGATCGGCTCCTCGACGGGAACCAGCTCGGCCGCCACCGTCCCAACCCAGTCATAGAGAGCTTTTTTGGCAATCGGCAGCACGACTGATGGCAGCCGTTCCCCCGCAAACAGGGCGTTTTCAATCGCCATCACCTGGTCCATCGGCAGCTCGCCGGCTAGGCGCAGCACCTGCATGGCGGCTGACACCGGCCTGAGGCCGCCGTGCTCCACGGCCTGATCAAAGAGGCTGCGCAGCCGCTTGGTTTCGGCTTCCGCATCGATCTCTTCTTGGCGGGGCCAGAGGTCTTCTGGGCCCTCGAGTTTGCCTATATAGCAAGCAAACCAGTCCTCTGCCGCCCAGGGCCGGCCGTCGGGGTGGAGCACGGGCTGGGCCTCGGTGACCCGTTGACGCAGCAGCTTGTCCTTGATCGTGCCTCGCTCAGGCTGGGACAGGCATTCGTTAAGGATCCCCAGCTGGATGAAGGTGCTGGGCTGGGGCTGGGACACCTTGCCGTTCTCGATGTTTCCCCACTGGCCGCCTGCCACCCGTAGGGGCCAGGGAATCACAGCTGGGCAGGCCTTAGCCCAGTCCTGGGCCGTGGTGACGGACCAGCCATTGCGCTTACGCCAGTTGCGCAGGAAACGGCCGAACTGGACCCGGGCCGCATCGAGCTTGTGCTGGAGGCTCTGCACTGGGTTGCCCATCGGGAACCCATACGGTATC
The DNA here is from genome assembly GCA_943370565.1 of Synechococcus sp. UW140. Classification (GTDB taxonomy): domain Bacteria; phylum Cyanobacteriota; class Cyanobacteriia; order PCC-6307; family Cyanobiaceae; genus BAIKAL-G1. The sequence goes on from CALRRL020000002.1 coordinate 1,826, forward strand.
ACCGTTTACTTCGCGAGAAGGTTGATCGGTTGTGGTTTTAGGGGCTTTCTATGCGTAGGGGTGCTTAGTTCTGGGGGGGGGGCTTGGTGGGGGCTGGTGGGACGGCTGATCGCTCAACGCCTGAAGCGAGCCAGTACGGCTAGGCGGGGGCACTGGCCGGAATCAGTCCCCAGCCCCCAGCCCCCAGGCAGCAGCCAGCAGCCAGCACCCAGGGATGCTTGCCGTGCTGGTTTGGCTGGCTTGGAGAGCGCCAGCTGAGGTGCGCTGCTCTTCTTCTGACGCTGACCGGCGATTTCTTTACAGCGGAGAGCTGATCATTGTGCTTGTCTCATCGTTCCCATGGTGGCTGCTTCATTGATTTCCAGATGTTGTCGTTTGGGGCAGATCAAATGTATTTAATGGGGGCTGAGCTGGCATGGTTGCCTGCTCACACGTTGACCCTCGACTGCTTGAGATTGACGCCCTTGGACAAGCACAGAATTCGCAAAATTACCGCTAAATCAAAGAGTATTAGGCTGCGTCTAATTCGAGATTGCCTAAACCGGACTTATTGCGGTCTAGGCTGATGTCTGTACCTTTTCTGTACCTTTTTGGAGCTGCTCTAGTGATAGCAATGAGACTCGGCCGTGAAGAAGGGGCTTTTAACCGATTGATCCTGAGTTCGAATCTCAGGCGACCCATTTTTCAACACCGCCTGCCCTGACTGGCGGATTCCTTGTGCTGCAGGAGGTCTGGCTGCAGAAGAGCCAGTCTTGCTTAGCGGGAATAAGACCGGATAGGTGCGCCGAAAACCGCAGTTGGGTCAAATGTTTGGGGGAAACCCCCGAACATTTCAGCAGCCTTCGCGCTGCTGACCACTTGCCCCTAACCCGCTTGGTGGACGTCGGAACCCTTAGTCAGGACTCTGGATCGCCATGCCCCGCCTCAGCCCCGCCATTGACCGCGGCAACGCGATTCTTTGTGCCCCCGGCACGCCTTTCCGCGCGAGGGAGGGCCATGGAAGCCGCTGGTTGAGCGTCTACGAAAACTGCCCTTGCCGCTCCGTGAAGGGGCGGGCAACCCGTAGCTATGCCACCCGTGATGACCGGGCGTTCGAGACCCTGTGTACCCGATAGCTTGACCACGCCATGAGCCCGAAGCAGCGTCCCAGCCAGTGTTGTAACTCGGGTGGATCAGCCCCGACGTAGCCGGGGCTGACGGCTCGCCTCCCTCAGATCTCATCTGTGGCCATGGGTGGGCCGGTCTGTGACCCTGTTCAGAGCACTACCACCAAACCGAACACAGACCATGACCCTCACATTGGCGCCTCCGAGCCGGGCCAGCTCATGGAGGGCACCACCGCTGGCACCCTGATCCCTGAGATCGTGCGCCGGGGCTTCCAGGATCTGCTGGAGGCTGAGGTCTCCGCTCCCATTGGGGCCACGCGCCATGAGCGCTGCCCTGACGAGCGCACCACCCACCGCAACGGCTACCGCCAGCGGCTGCTCACCACCCAGGTAGGCGATCTCAGCCTGGCCATCCCCAAACTGCGCCAGGGCAATTTTTTTCCCGGACTGGCTCGAGCCACGCCGCAGGGTCGACAAGGCACTCTATGCCGTGGTGATGGAGGCCTACACCGGCGGCATCTCAACCTGCTTACCTGGCCGAAGGCTAACGTTCCGGAGGCATTAGGTCGACGGCCTGGTGGAGGCGTTGGGCGGGGCCAGCGGGATCTCCAAATCGGAGGTGAGCCGCATCTGCCAGGGCCTCGACGAGCAGGTGAAAGCCTTCATGCAAAGGCCTCTGGACCATGCCCGCTTCCCGTACGCCTACCTCGACGCCACCTACCTCCACGGCCGCCTGGGCCGCAACCTGCAGGTGGTGTCACGCGCGGTGGTGGTGGCGATCGGCAGCATCAATGCCCTCGGCTACCTCGAAGTGCTCGGTATTGCCGTCGGCGACAGCGAGGCGGAAGGCTTCTGGCGTCAGTTCCTGGGCTCACTCAAGGAACGAGGCCTCACCGGCACCCGGATGATGATCTCGGATGCTCACCTGGGGCTGACAGCAGCGATCAAGCGCATGTTCCAGGGCTGCTGCTGGGAGCGCTGCCGGGTGCACTTCCTGCGCAACCTGCTGAGCCACCACTTACCCAAGGCAAGCCAGGAGATGGTGGCGGCAGCCATGTAGACGCAGTCGGCCGGAGGCCATAGGCCTTGTTCGTGATTCAGGAACCGGAATGACGTGGACCCCAAAACCTGAACCATTGCTTATGAGAGCTTCCCCAACAGCCAACTTGGCAAGGAGAAGTCCCCATGAAAGTCAAACGCCACAGCCCCGAGCAGATCATCCGCAAGTTGCGCACCGCTGAGCAGCTCTTGAACCAGGGTCAGGCCGTCGCTGACGTCTGCCGAGCCCTGGAGGTATCCCCAGCGACCTACCACCTCTGGCAGCACCTTTACGGGGGAATGTAGACGAAGTCGGCCGATGGCCATGAGCTAGTGAGGTAAAATGCCTCAAGGAGCTGAAACAGGAGAACAGCCGGCCAAAACGGTTGCTCGCTGATGCAGAGCTTGACAAGGCGATGCTTAATGAGCTTGCTGAGGGAAACTTCTGAACCCGGAGCGTCGTCGTAGGGCCGTAGTGGTTTTAGAGGATCGATTCCGGGTTTCCCAGCGGCGGGCTTGCTGTGTAGCGGGCCAGAATCGCAATACACAACGGCGACCTACACCGATTGCAGATACCGAGGAAGGGAAGCTGCGCAGCCGGATCAGGGAGCTGGCAAGGCGCCGTGGACGCTGGGGCCGTCGCCTTGTTTACCGCCGGCTGCGGCTCAAAGGCTGGAGCGTCAATCACAAGCAGGTGCAAAGGATCTGGCGGGAGGAGAGCCTCCAGCGGCCCCTGCAGCGTAAGCGGAAGCGCTCTCGTCCCCCAGGTGGCTCAAGGGAGCTGTTGAGAGCCGAATATCCACACCACGCTTGGGCGATCGACGTTCAGTTCGACCAGACAATGGATGGCCGCAGATTGAAATTCCTCAATGTCATCGTGGAATTCAGTCGTGCTTGCTTGGCCATTCGTGTCGGCAGGCGCTGCAAGGCAGTGGATGTGATTACTACCATTGAGGAGCTGCTCAGTCAGCATCCAGCCCCCACCCATCCACGGATGGACAATGGTCCCGAATTCATTGCCAATGCCCTGCAAGAGTGGTGCATGGGCAATGGATCCGCCACTGCCTATATCCCGCCAGGTTAACCATGGGAGAATCCATTCGTGGAGTCATTCAATGGTCGATTAAGGGATGAGTTCTTAAATGTGGAACTGTTTGCATCGCTGACTGAGGCCAAGGTGTTGGCAGAACAGCACCGGATCAAGTACAACGCCTACAGACCGCATTCGGCTCTCCATGGGCGTACGCCCCTGGAAATTATTCAGGCGGCCTGATCAACCCCACAGCTCTCATGAGGACTGGAGCAGCAAAGGGGGTCACGTCACCGCCAACTCCGCAGCCATTTCCAGGGAAAGCGCAAGATCCCTTTCGAGGCAACGGATCACGAGATCAGCCACGGCCGCGCCATCACTTGGACCCTGCGTGCCAAACAGGCACCGACGCCCATCGCCGAGACCTGGGTCGGCACCAGCTGGATCGTGGAGGCGACTGTCAGCGGCAGCCGCGACAGCACGCCCTTTCAGGCACAGCACCTGTTCCTCACCAGCCTGCGCACCGCCCCAGAAGCACTGCTGCGACTGGTACGTGACCGCTGGAGCATTGAAGGCTGGCACTGGATCCGTGACACCCAGCTCCACAAGGACAGCCATTGATACCGAAGCAATGGCGCTGGTGCGTTGGCCAGCCTGCGAACGGCAGCACTCAACCTGTTGCGGCTGGCTGGTTTTCAATCGATCCGCGCTCGGATGCAAACGGTGATGCACGACATCACGGCACTGCTGGCGATGGCGCGGCGGCAACCGAAATCAGCCTCTTGCTGAGACTTTGAATCAGCCCTGCCATGTAGAGCGCCATCTCTTGAACGGTGAGGGGAGCAGTCATGGCCCGGTACCCTGCGGTTGGCAACTGGATTCAGCAGACCACCTCTGGGACGGTCAACCAGATAAGCGCGACCCCTCAACCAGATTGTCCTGCAACAACCTCCTCGCACCCACTCCAACGTGGTTCGGGTGATGAAGGCCCTTGGCCTCGGCCACCTGCGGAACCAGAAGCCCAAGGTTCCTGTGCAGCGCTACCAGTGGGAGAAGCCAGGCAACATGATCCATGCTGACACCAGACAGCTGGCCCGCTATGAGCGAATCGGCCACCGCATCACCGGCAACCGCCGTCAAGGATCCACAAGGGGAGCCGGCTACGAATAGGTGCATGTCGCGATCGACGATGCCACTCGCCTGGCCTACGTCGAGGTGCTGCCAGACGAACAGAAGACCACGACCGACGATTTCATGACGCGGGCTGTGGGCTGGTTCAACCAGCAGGGAATCACCTGCCGGCGTGTCCTTTCGGATAACGGCTCGCCGTATCGCTCTGGCAACTGGCGAGAGGTTTGCAGCGCGTTGCCTCTCGAGCCCATTCGCATCAGGCCCTACACCCCCAGGACCAACGGCAAGGCTGAGCGGTTGATCAAGACCCTCTTGGCGGATTGGGACTATGCCATGGCCTTCCAGACCTCAGAGGAGCGAAACCGCTGTTTGCCCCGCACTCTGGCGATCGATAACGGCCGTTGGTGCTATATCGCCCTCGGGGGCCCCAGCCCCCAGCAGCGCCTTCAGCTGCTCCTTGCTGAATGGCCTGGCGAGAAATCACGTAAATTTAAAAGTAGGGTAAAGAGTAATCATTAGTTATCTGAGGGGAATACATCTTGGGCATCCTGGCTTTGACGCCGTTGGACACGCGCAATTGTACGCCTGACTCGGGATGTAAACGCCAACATGGCATTATATACTTCATTAACAATCGGCACGGAATTATTATTGTCCCGCATTGTTGTCTCTATTGACGCGCCTCCTAAAACACCATTGTCTCGACTAATGACACCAGCAGAAGTAATCTGCAAATAGTCCTTATTGGTATCATAATTAGCAGGCAACATCACATTGCCCAAGGCATTAATGTCAACAGAGATTGCCTGTCCATTAACAGATGCTGACGGCAGGGCCGTGACATGAAGGGTATCAACAACTCGAACATTATCGATTGAATAAGACTTATTTGTTGTATCAGTCAGCGTGCTGCCAAAGCCTAGCTTCAAAGCCGTGTCATTATTCTTTACTCGAATAGAAACGTTATAGGCCTGGCCATCAGATCCGCCAGCCCCTTGGGTGATCATCCAGTCATAGTTCGCGTTACTACCAGAACCAGAAGCCAAATCCGTTGTAATGATGGCAGCGTCATTGGCAAACACTTTAAACTTATCACTACCAGCTTGCCAATTTCCTTGGCGGAAAACGGTGAAGCTAATGATGGTACCATCGCCGCTCAACGAAAATTGCTTCCATATGTCCTGGCCATTGACACTTGAATTACCGAAATTACCCAACACGTAGTTGCCGGAAGCAGATTTTACAACTGCGGATGCATGCACACTGCTTGGCCGCTGCCATCCACCAAGGGTTGCATCGAAATTATCGTCCAACAAAACTTGGCCAAAATTTGTAATTGCCTTAAAGTTGTCAATTGCATAAGACTCATTGTCAGCAGCTTCATTAAGAGTACTGCCAAAGCCTAGCTTCAGAGTTGTGATTTCACTAGAAACCCTGATAGTAACGTGGAAAGCCTGTCTCGTATAATTATAGGTTCCAGCAAAATTATCTTGCACAGGGGTAATGACCCAACTGTAGCCATTCGAAAACCCATTTCGTGGATTTTTCTCATTGATATAGCCATTAAAGGCTGAGGACAAAATAACAACGTTATCAGCAAAGACCTTAAAGTACTCATCATCCCAAGAATCTATACGCAACATGTCAAAAGCAATAACACCACCTTGGTGGTTAAAATTAAAGTTAGTCCAGGCATCCTGACCAGCACTCTTAATGCCATTGGCAAAATTGCCAAGGGCGACGTTGGTAGATGTACCAGTTGGATTGTAAAGATAAAGTGGCTGGATGAAGCTCTGATCGGCTGTAGTCCAGGCATTTAAAGACGAATCGAAATTTTGAATGCTGTTGACATCATCACCATTAAGACGTACTGCACTTGGGGCCCCATTGGCATCACTGCGCACACTCAACTGCAAAAGACCATTGAGTTCTGATTGATTGGCTTTAAAGGTCAGCCCAGCATCAAGATCAAGGTCATTTGCAAATAGCTTTGAAATCTTACTGGCAGGTAGGATCAAACCATTACCCCTTAACTTCAGCTTGTTAGCTGCAGAGGGTGAACTGAGAAGGTTTAAATTGCCAGCGCCAGCGTTAAGGCTGATGCTTTGGGCCTGCTTACCATTACTTCCTCCGATAGTCACATTATTGGCAAGGCTAATGCCAACTCCTTCAAGCCGAAGACTATTAGAAAGAAGGTTTGTTTTATTGTTTTCCTCAATCAACACATTATCTATACTGTAGGATTCGTTACTGAGAGGGGTTTCATCAAGACCACTGCCAAAACCGAGTTTTAAATTAGTAACACCAGTAGGAATAACTATTTTAACGCGGAAGCTTTGCTGAGTCCAAGCATAGTGATTTAACCTTCCGCTCAAGGCATAATCATTGACAGGTGTAATAGTCCAACTATAATCGTTTGTATTACCGTAGCGAACAGAACTCTCGTTTGTATGCCATACAAACGAACTGCTTAAGATTCTAACGTCATTGGCATAAACATAGAAGTTTTCGCCGTCCCATGTGTCACAACGATAAAAGTCAAAAGTGAGAGTAGCGCCACCACCAGATAATGAGTAGCTTTTCCAGACATCTTGACCCAGAAGCTTTGGCCCTGACCCGAAGGATCCCAAAGTATTCACTAGGGTAGGCTCAGAATTTATTTGTGCGGACCCAGATTGGGTCATCCAGCCGGATATGGTGTTAGAGAAAGTTTCAGTTGGTGTAACAGGATTAGAATTCATTAAGAGTGTGCCAGTAGAACGAATATCGAGATTAGCTTTCGGTTCAATGGAAACATTGGCGATCCCATAGGATTCATCAGGAACCGCGACTCCATTGAGATTGCTACCAAATCCAAGTTTAAGGCTGGCAACACCATTCGGCACCTTAATAGAAACGTGAAAGCTTTGCTGAGTATAGTTAAGGTGGGGATACCTTGTACTAGTAGCAAAATTATTTACCGGAGTAATTGTCCACTCGTAACCATTTGTAGCGCCTGTACGTATCGAGGTTGCGTTCTCGTAATAAGCAAAATTAGAGCTGAGAATAATCGAATCATTAACATAGACATTGAAAGTCTCATTGTCCCAAGAGTCAAGGCGGAACAAGTCGAAGTTAATAGTATTGCCATCCTCAGAAAGGTTGAAAGTATTCCAAACGTCCTGACCTGCCAGTTTTGCTCCGTTGGCAAAGGGTCCCATCATCGTACCAAAAGTAGAATCAGTAATCAGCAAAGCGGGCCCTGTCATGGTTTTCCAACCAGAAGCAGAGTTACTCAAACCTGCCACAGTATTGCTCACCACCGAAACATTATCGATTCCGTAAAATTCATTATTCATACCTTCATCAAGAGTGCTTGCAAAACCAAGTTTAAGACTAAATACACCTTTGGGAACCTTAATAGAAACGTGGAAAGCCTGCTGGGTCCAGGCCGCATCATTAACTCTAGAACCTTGCGAATAGTTATTGACAGGACTAATCGACCAAGAATATCCATTTGTAGAACCAGAACGTACAGTGGCAGAATTATCAGCAAAGGAGAAAGTGCTGCTTAAAATTTGAGTATCATTAGCAAAAACCATAAAGTTCTCGCTATCCCAAGAATCAAATCGATAGAAGTCAAAGTCCACCGTGCCACCGACCCCAGTTAAATTGAATAACTTCCATACATCCTGACCCGACGACTTAATACCATTAGCAATTGGACCCAAATAGGAACCGAGGCTTGTATCACGTCCAATCGATAGTTTCCCGGTTGCAGATGTCCAGCCGCTGGCTGAATCCTGCAGTGCCGCAACAGCATTGCTAACTACCGAAACATTATCAATGCCATAGGATTCATCAGTTGTATCCTGATCTAGAGTGCTACCAAAACCAAGTTTAAGAGAAGTAATACCCGTAGGAACGGTGATTGTTACACGGAAGGTTTGGTCATAGCCACCAGTGCCACCCAAGAAACCATAATTATTATTTGGGGTGATTGTCCAGCTGTAACCATTGGTGATACCAGATTGCACAGTTGCTGTGTTTGTATAGGCGAAGCTAGATTCAAAGGCCAGGAAATCATTTGCAAAGACTCGGAACACTTCACCGTCCCAGGTATCAAGTCGATAAAAGTCAAAACTGATCGTGCCACCGCTGCCATTCAAGGAATAGGTATTCCATAGGTCTTGACCAGAAGTCTTTGCACCATTGGCGAACAACCCTAAGTAGTTCCCAAGGGTTGGATCAGTTTTAACGATTGGTGCTAAACCGTTCGGGGTTGTCCATCCTTGTCTAGAATCATTAAAGGCAAAGGAAGGATTAGTATCAACAGTAACACTATCGATTCCATAAAACTCATCCGCAGCAACAGAATCTAGATTGCTACCGAAACCAAGCTTTAATGTGGTTATACCTGATGGAACAGTAATGGTGATATGGAATGCTTGTTGTGTCCAACCAGGAATCGATGAACGTGAGCCTTGAGAATAATTATTAAAAGGAGTTATGGTCCAACCGTATCCATTGGTGTTCCCACTTCGTGTCGACAATACATTTTCATTGTAAATAAAGTTACTTGTCAGGATTACCTCATCATTTGCAAACACCTTAAAGGATTCATTGTCCCATGTATCAAATCTATAGAAATCAAAATTAATGGTTGCAGCATTCGACAAAAGATTAAATGTCTTCCAAACATCCTGTCCGGCGATCTTAGATCCATTTGCAAAAGGCCCCATGAAGCCACCCAAGGCAGGGTCAATCGCACTAGAAGCAACGCCCGATGGAGTGTTCCAACTGGCGGCAGAGTCATTAAATGTGGCAAAGGGGATACTGCTTACTCTAACGTTAGTGATGCCATAAGATTCATCACTTGCAACCTGATCAAGGGTGCTGCCAAAACCAAGCTTAAGACGGGTTACACCCGTAGGCACGGTGATCAAAATACGGAAAGTTTGATCGTAACCACCAGCTCCACCAAGCAAACCATAATTATTTATTGGAACAATCGTCCAGCCATACCCGTTTGTATTACCCGAACGAGCAGTAGCTGAGGTTACATAGCTAAAACTGGACTCTAAAGCAATTTGATCATTAGCATATACACGGAACAATTCGCCATCCCAAGTATCAAGTCTAATAAAATCGAAGCTAATCAAGCCACCATTACCATTAAGCGAGTAATCATTCCATAGGTCTTGGTTCAGAATCTTTGATGCATTGGCAAATGGACCGATATAAGCACCTAAACTAGAATCACTCGTTACAAACGTGGCTGTACCGATAGGCGTAGTCCATGATGAAGGGGAATCTCCAAATCCTGAAGTGACAGTATTGCTAACTGTAAAATTGTCAACTCCATAAGACTTAACCGCCGTATCACCAATTTGGTTAATGTTACTACCAAAGCCTAGTTTAAACTCACCGAATGATACTGGCACATTAATAACGACACGGAAGCTTTGTGTCGAGTTCCACCAACCTGATGTCGCATCATAGTTGTTAATGGGTGTAATTTTCCAAGTGCATCCGTTAACAGCAGTGCCAGAGCGTTCTTGCGATTCATTTCTACCACAATTAAATGCTGTATCAATAATGCGCATGTTATTTGCATAGACATAGAAACTATTATCCTCCCATGTCTTCAGGCGATAAAAATCAAAACTAATGGTGCCACCCATTGAATTAAAATTAAGGGTCTTCCAAACATCTTGCCCATTAATCTTAGGTCCGTTAGCAAAAGCACCGAGATAGGAGCCGAAGCTGGAGTCGCTGCCAAACGAAGCAGGCTCGCTTGGGGTTAACCAGCCAGAAGAAGAATCACTAAAAGTTGATAGAGGAGAACTGAAATTGCTTAAAGCAAGATTGTCAACTGCATAGGATTCATCGGTAGTATCCTGATCCAAAGTGCTACCAAAACCAAGCTTGAGGGAAGTTATACCCGTGGGAACCGTGATTGTCACACGGAATGTTTGGTCATAGCCTCCACCACCACCAAGCAAACCATAGTTATTCAGCGGGGTAATATTCCAACGATAACCGTTGTTCGTTCCAAACTTAGAATTGGTAGAGTTAGAATAGGCGAAATTAGTCTCTAGAGCTACTTGATCGTTGACAAAAACACGGAACAATTCTCCATCCCAAGTATCCAAGCGATAGAAGTCAAAGCTAATTGTGCCACCAGCACCATTGAGTGTAAAGGTCTTCCAGGTATCCTGGCTGAGTACCTTGGACCCATTCGCAAAAGTGCCCAAATAGGAACCCAGAGTTGAATCAGAGTTTACAATCGATGCTGACCCCGATGCAGTAGACCAACCGGTGGCCGAAACACTAAAGGACGTTAATGTGTTACTTGAAACTGAAACATTATCAATTCCATAGCACTCATCATTAGTAGCTTGGTCAAGGGTGCTTCCAAAGCCAAGCTTGAGGCTCGAAACACCAGAGGGGACTTCTATTGAGACGTGGAAACTCTGCTGAGTCCAGCCAGGGACATTAGTTCGCCCACCTTGGGAGGCTGGAGCAAGAGGCGTAATAGTCCAATTAAAGCCATTACTGCTACCGGTGCGAGTGGATTTGACATTATCTGCCCATGAAAAATTACTTGCGAGGATAATGATATCATTGACGTAGACATTAAATGCTTCATTATCCCAAGTATCAAAGCGATAGAAATCAAAGTCAATAGATCCACCATTATTAGAAATATTATAGGTTTTCCAAACATCTTGACCGATGAGCTTAGGACCATTGGCAAAGGGGCCCATGTAGGTCCCAAAAGCAGAATCTGTAGACAGGATTGCCGTGCCGCTAGGTGTTGTCCAATCACTAGCATTACGATTGAAAGAGGCAACGGAAGTAGATTGAACCTGGAAATTGTCTATACCATAGAACTTCAGGCCTGAATCACCAATCGTATTAATATTACTACCAAAACCTAACTTGATTAGATCAATATTTGTGGGGACAGTAATAATAACGTGGAAGCTTTGGCTTGAATTCCCCCAATCAACAGGATCAGAATAATCGTTATTAGGAACGATTGTCCAAATAAAGCCATTGCCAGTGCTGCCTGTTCGCATCTGCGTTTCGTTACGACCACAATTAAAAGTGGTTTCAACAATGCGTGAATTATTAACATACACATAAAAACTGTTGTCTTCCCATGTCTTAAGCCGATAGAAATCAAAACTGATGGTTCCCCCTAAATTGTCAAACTTAAGGTTATTCCAAACATCTTGTCCGGCATCTTTCGGTCCATTGGCAAAGGGACCCATATAGGCACCAAAGGCGGGATCAGAGCCGATTGAAACTGCTCCTGTTGGTGTAGTCCAACCGTAAGATGTATCCGCAAAAGTGGCTATAGGTGTACTTGTGACTATGACATTATCAATCCCGTAGGACTCATTATTAGTACTCTCATCAAGGGAACTGCCAAAACCTAGCTTGAGAGCCGAAACACCCGTAGGAGCAGTAATCGTGATGTGGAAACTTTGCTTGGTTAGGGCACCCCACTCAGGCTTGACAGAATAATCATTGATAGGAGTGATTGTCCAGATGTAGCCATCCTTAGATCCAGAATTAACATGGTTAAGATTATTAACATTGACTTCCCAGCCAAAACTGCTACTCAAAATGCTTACATCATTGGCATAGACCTTAAAGATCTCATGATCCCAAGTATCGAATCGATAGAAATCAAAATTGATGGTGCCTCCATTTCCAGAGAGAACGAAATTCTTCCAAACATCTTGGCCCTCAATCTTAGGACCGTTAGAGAAGGGACCCATAAAAGATCCCAGACTTGGATCATTGGCAATCGGAATAGAGCCTGAAGCACCAATCCAACCCGCGCCTGAGCCAGTTTCAAAATCATCGAAAATAGGTTGGACCTTAGTACTAGAACTAGAGGCGCCATTGGGTCGGATGTCGAGACTAGAGGAATCGGTAAGCGGTGTGGTAAGCGCTGTAGACTTAATATTGCCGGAAATGACAGTAGCATTACCATTGGTTGTTTTTATCGTAACTCGATTGCCCTTAATACTATCAAAATGGACCGCATCAGATAATTTGAAGTCATTAGTGTAGCCTGTTTTCACACCTGTGGTGAATGGCTTTGTAACATATCTGGGCTGATCAATAGATTTGACAGCAAGAGATGGTGTGATAAATTCTCTAGGTACATCACGTTGACTATAGCGAACTTGCTGCTCAATAATCGGTGATGATACTGTACTTACCTTGTAGGTAAAATTTCTACGGGAATCGTTCACCTGCCATTGCACGGAAGCCCAATCATAATTATAGTCTACAAATGACTCCATCAAAACACGGTCAGGACCCCAAGCAGGAGAAACTTGCGCAATAAAACCTGTCGTAGAATTATAACCGACATCTGCAAATGCCTTACTAGCACTATCAAATGCTAAATAATTTTCATTATTCGGTACGCCATCCCAACCAGCATCATCTGGCCTTCCGTTGACCCAATTGATGGCTGGGATGTTAATCTGAGTAATATAACCGGTAGCCGTGCTAGGATATTGATCAGAAAGCGATTGTTTGGCAACAAAATTATCAACAAAAAGTGATCCACGATAATCATTGACTCCATTTGATATTTTTATCTCAAGACGGTCATACCCACTTGGCAAGCTCAATGTTGCATGCATGAGATGGTCCCAATCGCCTGAACCACCATAATCACCAAAGCCAGTCTGTTGAATTTCAAGCTTGATATTGCCATTCGTTTGATAACTATTCGAGGCGTCACGAGATTTATAATAATTATTCTGGAAAGTGTACCAATTAGAATCTGGAGAAGGTCGATAGCTGATGTACAATTCATCATTATCCCAACGGTCAATAGTCGCTAAATCAAAGCTAACTTGGGTAACCTTGTTGGTTTCAAGAGTAATCGGTGTGTAGAGATAATTATCTTTGTTAATGATAGCACCCCAACCCAAGCGCCCCCAATTCGAACGAAAACCATCCCACAAGCCAGTATTGCTAAAATCTTGATTGACTAAGGTAGTTGTGTCTGGATTATACGTGTAAGAATTACTGCCAACACCTGTGGCCCAATTAATAAGTGTGTTTTTGTCAGGTACATTAAGAGGGCCATTGTTAAAAGAAGTAGTCCCCCATACATCACTAATTTTTACATTGTCCCGATACTGCCAGCTGGATGTTTCATTGGCTTGGAAACCATCGACATAGTATAAATTATTATTCATAGACTTAGCAGTTTGAGTCATTTGGTATGCATTAAATACCTGGTTATTGTCAATAATTCTGGCAATGGTTGACAAACCTGAATAGGTCTGTGATGAGTTTGTAGCACTACTCCATACACGTGCTTGCAGAGAAGACGCTTTTGCTACCGCTTCATTATAGTTTAAGGAATTACTTGTGATAGAAGCTACATAGGGATTTACAGGCACAGACGTAATTGAACCCACGTCTTTGGAATTCGTAGTGATGACTCTTTGATTGAAGAGGTTAGCGGTGCTGGCAATATAATCAAGCCTTGGATTCTGGTGTGAGGGGGCAAATAATCCAGGATTTTGGGGCTGAACTGAACCTGGAAAGATCTGGGGTGCATATCCCTTGTGGATACCAAAAGCTGTGGTAGGACCCGATACGGGATAATTGAAACTTGTCAAACCAGAGGTATTCAAGCTCCAGTCTGGTTGGCGACCTACCTGGGCATTGATGCTGTTGGCGGCCGCTAAGGGAGTTGAATGATAACCATTAATAGTATAAGTACGAGAACCATTACTATCATAGCCAACTTGCCATTGACTACCCATCGTAATACCGCCAATGGGCTCGATATCATTGATAGAAGCCCTTGCTTGCGAGTACAGAGTAAGCGAACTATCGCTATTAACAACATCCTGAGTTAATGTTGATGCTGTTAGTGCCGATTTAACTTGGGTATACTTGACAACAGCTGTATCTTTGGATGTGCCAACATTTTCCTGAGATTGGCTTTGGGATGAGGTCGAAATTTGCTGCAGGTTACTGTTATTAACGACAGAAACCGCATCAATTCCATACGATTTCCAGTTAACATCTTGATTGAGGTTACTGCCAAAGCCAAGCTTAAAAGAAGTAATATTTTCAGGAATACTCAATGAAACGTGGAATGTTTGTTTTGACCAAGCCCAATCAATGGGTCCTTGCTTATAATTATTAACAGGAGTGATTTTCCAGTTGTAGACTTGACCATTTATAGTGGTTACATCTTGCCTAATGGCAGATTCGTTCCAACCACAATTAAAGATTTGATCAAGAACTGGCTGATTATCAATATAGACGTAGAAATGCTCATTTTCCCAAACATCCATGCGATAGAAATCGAAACTAATGAAGCCACCATTTCCATCAAGGGTAAAGTTTTTCCAAACATCCTGGCCGTTATTTTTCGGGCCATTAGCAAACCCACCCAGATATTGGGAGAAACCTGGCCTGTAATGGGACAATCCTGAGCCAGTACTGACTGTCGGGGTTCCTGCAAAAGACCAACCCTGGGCTGCCGATGCAGCAGGACCTTCAAAGGTTTCATTGCTAACAACCTTAGCAATAGCATCTGTGCTACCTTCAATAGCGATTTCATCCCATCCGTTAATAGCAAAATCATTGCCGCTTGGCAACAAGATCTTATTAGAGGCAGAAAGGCCTGGGATAGTGGCCTCAGAGTTTGTGGTTAAGACGCCTCCTTGGTTTGTATATTTTACAATATTACGTAAATCGGTTGCATAAAGGCGTTTGTAGCCAATTTGGTCAAGAACGACCTGTTGTTGGGCGTCTGTATAGCCTTCCCATACATCGCTTTCTGATGGCATCATATTTGAGGGCCAATTAAGTTGACTTACATTGAAGTCAGAACCAGCAACCAAATACTCGCGAATTTCACCAGTAGCAGGACGATAGTAAGCATCTTGGTTGAGGGATAAATCGTATTTATAGGAAGTTCGGCCAACTTCAACTGGCATTGTACCGTTTGCAAATGTTTCGGTAACAGTTTTGATTTCACGTAGGTCATATGTAGTGAAACCAACTAACGAATCAGCACTATCAATCACATCGGTGAGATCAACATAGCTATTATTGCGCTTTAACTTAAAGCGAGAATCATCAAGTCGCTCAACCGTATATGCGCAAGCATTTGCTGCAATGGTTGTATTTGTGTTAGTGAGACCAGCACGTCCGATACTTCCATTGTTGTTACCATTTTGGTAATAAAGCAAGTCGCCAGTGACAAGTCCGTGCGGTAAACCAATATAATCAATACCGACATAAGTGAAGATGTCAGAAGTTGAATCAATCAACAGTTTTACATCACCTGCAAAACCAAAGCGCTGTGGAGCGTTAGTAATACCGTCGTTTACAGACCTATTTTGAACAATCGGGGAATACACAGGAATCTGGGTCAGCTCCCATCCTGGCCGTGTTGCATCGGCATCAAGGTTGAATGATGCAGCATTAATTACGACATCACCAATCGCTTCAATGCTACCAGCCTTACTAACGCTTAATGAACCGCCAAAATTCAAGTTAAGATTAGCTGTACTTGTCAGCTCACCAGTTATCGTTGCTGAACCAAGTGATAGTGATGGTGAGCTTACTCTAGAATCAGGGGTGATATCAAGAAAACCACTGATCGACAGATTATTTGCATTTGTAAAAATTAGGTTGTTAGTGCTAAGAATAGCACGACGAAGATCACTGCGAGTACGACCTATTTGTAGGGATTGGTTAGCAGGAATTGTAAAGTTACTAGTCCCGGTATAAATCCAAGCCTCTTTGATAATATTAATGTTACCTACGCTGGCACGTGCTGTCAGGGTTTGGCTTTGAATATTTCCGCTCATTTCAATTGATCGAGCGGCAAGATTGATACTGCTGTTTCCGAGAACTAATTCAGGCGTAAATGCACACAGGGCACCTGTAGTGAGCGAAGCGGCCTTGCTGAGTAGTATGGGAATACCGTTTGCTCCGTTAAGGGCATCTACCTGGCTTGCAGCTAATTTGAAGGTATCAGCACCAGTAGAAATAACATAGTAGAGACCGCCATCAAGGAGTGGCAGAAGTGCAGCGGATTGAACACCATAATAGCGAACTGCTGTTCCAGTTTTTAAGCCATGATTGGTAATAGTAAACTCGCTAGTGCTGTCTGCAAAATCACTGACCCTAGCCGTTAGCGGTTTGGTTGATGCATTTACGCTTGGGAATAATGATGCATACAAGTTAATCGAACCATTGGCTGCTATGCCAGAGAAGGCTGTTGTACGTATGGTTCCGCCACTAAAGGGCATATTAGCTACACCAGCAAAGATAGGTCGGTTTGAATCATCGGCGATACCCAATTGATTGACAAAATTACCATTCGTATCAACCCGATATCCTAACTTGTCAATGAGGACACCGTTGCTAGTGGTGTAGAGTTCAGGAGCTGTAGTTATATTTCCAAAGGTGGCTTGCATAGCCACAAAAGAGGCGCTGGTGATTGCTGCTCTCGACTGGAGATCACGTCCAGCGGACAGAGTGATCGTGCCATTGAGAGTATTATCACCTAAAACTGTGTCTTGTATTAGATCACTGGTAGCACCTATACTGGTATAGGACTGATTGCCCTTGAGACCAACCATGCTGGCAGTCGGGGCCAATGTTAAGGTACCATTATTGGCGGTGATTGCGGTATTTGCAATATAATCAGTCGTTAAAGCACCATAGATATTCACATTTTGGCCAGAGATGTCAAAACCGGTCTGGTTTGCTGACCCAGTTGCTTTGAGGTTTGCTCCATTACCAATAGTTAGAGTTGCGTTGCTTTTGAGTGTAATACTGGGAGCTTGTAATTGTAAAGCCTGATTAGCAGAACCTACGGTAAGATTTCCGAAGGCCTCAAAAGCTAAATTAGCATTACTACTGTAAGTAGGTATCATGCTGAAATTACTACTGCCAACAAATGAAAGAGATCCAGAAGTGGAACGATAGCGTAGATTTTTAAGAGATGTTGTAGGGCCAACACTAGCCAGTGAATTGAGCGAAATATCTCCGCTTTGACTCAAGGTAAGTGAAGTAGTGCGGCCAGTAAAGAATAAATTGCCAAGTGGATTTGTTGTTATCGTACCGCTTATCTGATTCGAATTCAAATTAATAACCGGGGAATCAATAGTCGCATTTAAATTAATTGTAGCATTGGCTGTTGGATTCAACGTCCAAGCAACGCTACTATTCGCGTCATTATTACTACTACGCAGGCCACCGTCCCATTGCAATTTAGTCAAACTTGAATTTGCCGTTCCAAATGTTATGTTTGCCGATTGTGAACGATTAATGATCGTAGCTGTTGTCGCCGCATTAATGGTGTTCGCCAAATTTGAAAATCTGCCCAACTGATCCAATTGTGTTGACGTTGCATTGTCAAGGCTAAGGGTTAAACTGGAATTTAATCGTGGCAAAGTAGAGGGGATACGTAAACCCAGTCTTACTTTGCTGCCACGCATGTCAAATACTGGAATTTCACCATTTACCTCCACAAGACCAACTCTGAGTGCAGCATTTGTAATTGCAGTATTGATCGCTGCGATCAGATTAGAGAGAGATCCGAAGGATTGAGCGGTGATTGAAACAGTAAATGCTTTTGTCTCTATGCCTGTGCTCGAAGCAGGGCTAGAGCGAGTCACCGATAGGTTAAGGTTGAGATTGCTTGTGAGAGTTCCTAAAAGAAAAGGTTGAGGTGCATTATCAAGAGCTTCAATCGCTATACCATCGGTATCTGCAGGAATAGTGAGATTAGCCGCATTGAGGGTAAGAAGGCTGCGATTGGAGCTACCATCGGAGTTTCCAAGCAAAATTTGGGCAAGCGGTGAAAGACGAATGCTGGAATTGGCACCACTGTTAGCTGTAATTGATAGTGAATCTCTAGCGATTAGGTCGTGAAGTAAGCGTGGGGATTGAGGAGATTCAATCACCACATTAGGTGCCGCAAGCCAAGCACCGCTAACTATGACATCAAATTGGTTAGTCATGTTAGAATAAGTCATCCCGCCTAAGACCAATGCGTCGGCCGAATTCCTGTTGGCACTCAAACGCAGGCTGGCGTTGGAAGAGGATTCTAAAATAAGGTTCTCCTCAAGCAAACTAGAATTCTTAATACTAACATTCCCAGAACCACCAGTAGCAACTGCAGCTTGAGATGATTTTAAATTCTTCAATGATGTATTAACGGTTCCTCCGGCCAGAAGTAAGCCAGCGGAGAAGAGACCCTGACCTATCGCAGTACCAGTTGATGACAGAGAAAGATTACCACGACTAATTACACCCCCAGAGGCATTAATTGTTAGGTTGGGAGATGATATTGAAGCGTTACCACTCACTGCTGTTGCACCAGCAAGAATTATACTGCCATTGCTAGTCAGCGTTAAGTTACTTGATCCAGAAAGCCAACTCGGTCCCGTACTGCTAGCACTGGCACCCGCAAGGATGCTTCCATAAATAGAAGCACCACCAAAACCAGCCAAGGTAACAGAGCCGCTAAGTCCAGCCGTCTGTAACAAGGCATCATCAACGATACGCAGTGTGCCAGCACTAGCGTTGAGATTTAAACTGCCATTGGCTATAAGGTTGCCAAGAACCCAAAGTCCATCAGCACTACTACTAGACAGTGAGAGGTTTCCAGAGCTGGTATTAATATTACCAAGTAAAGCCAATGTTCTGTTTGTAGCGATAGAGAAACCATTGCCACTACTTGAATTAATAGTACCGCCAAGAATCAAGTTTGTATTGATCTCACCATTAGTCATGTTTCCGTCAATCGACTGCGAAGACATACCAGTGGCGATCAATGCATTGCGCTGATTCATATTGGTATAGTTATAAAGATTTAAACTTGTATTGCCATTCGCCGATAGAGCCAAGTTGGCGTTGACATTGATAACGCCTTGGAGTACCAGGCTAGCACCTACGATGGCGGAATCGTTAGTGCTGCTTAATGATAACTTGGAGCCATCACTCGCTTTGACTTGTCCAACTGCGGTAAGTGTCAGAACACCATTTCTAGATGTCGCTATAGAACCCGATTGAGTAATATTGATGTTGCCGCTCGAGGCCAGCACTAAATTAGAGTTAGTGTTCAATACACTATCGATATTCATAGTGGTATTAATTCCTGATGCAATCGAAATATTTGAAGGGCCAGCAAGACTCAAGCCTGGATGATTGAAGGTCAGTGTGGCATCCGAAAGTCTTGAGATTGTAAGGTTACCTGCATTAACTAAATATGCACCAGCGATTCCAACATTACCAGAAAGTGTATTCATTGAGGTTTTGACACTAGCAGAACTATTGCCAATACCGTTTAGGCCATTCAATACAAGGGTTGATCCTTGTATCGCAGCGTTGGCATTTGTACCTGAGGTAAATAGATCACCACTTAGCCAGATTGCTTGGTTAGCTGCGCTTAGACTTTGAATAACAACAGGCTGATTACCCCTGGCACGAATAGCTACTGCAGAATTGGCATCACCTGAGCTAGTCAAATTGAGGACTGATCCACCACCAACAATCACTGGAGAAACAGTGGAACCAAAGCTTTTAGCGGTAAGAGTAAGATTTGGCGCTTGTAGATTAAACCTTGATTGGCTAACAGCGTTTACAAGGGAACCACCATCAATTGCAGATCCGATGGTTGAAAGCGTTAAATTACTTGCAGCTGATATTACGCCTAATGAGAGATTTGAACGACTTGTTAAATAAGCTGAGCCGGTATCTGCAGTTGCTGATAGAGTAGCAATTCCACTCGTTGTCACATTAAAAGCTTGGGAAGCAGAACCAATACTTGCTGCTGCACGCAGCTCTAATGGTCCCCAACTATTTGTAACAAAGCTACTATTGGATAACTGCCTAAGATTAGTGGCCTGAAGACTGATTGCCCCATTACCCGAAACTGTATTAATCGTAAGATTACTAGAGCTTGAGAGTCGAATTCCTTGGGACGAAGATGCGGTCAGAGCACCACCAACTGCTAGGGTAATTGGTATTTGAGGGCGTAGCGTAACACCAACCAATTGGCTAGTATCCGTAATCAAAGTGCCGTATGTCAGCTTATTCGGATGATTGTTCATTGTATTATCGGCAGCCTCGGAGCCGATGTTCAGGGGAGCCCAAAGAGACGTGTTATTGAAGTCTTCAGCCAAGAGGTCTCGCGTAGCAGGATTACCGATATAGGTGTAGAAACCACTAAACTTCTGATTACGAACAAGCACAACACGGCCCTTCGACAAGCTCTTACGGCTATCGAGGATTAGAGCGGTATCACCAACTGAAAGCGTTACAGATGTGCACGATGTATTATACGTTGGGTTGCCATCTGAGACGAGTTGCCAAAGATTTTTATTGGCACTATCTTTACTTTGAAAATCGATTGTTGAAAGATTTAAGTTTGTGAGTACAGTGCCACCCATGTAACGATAAAGATTGCCTGTTCCTGCAGTGAAATCTGGATTGTATGTTTTAAATTGATTGCTATCCGCCAAAGATAATGGAGAATTTGAATAAGCTGAAATTAACTCATTGGCACCAATATACTGATATACTTTATAATTACGGCCGACAACATCATTCGTATTGGCTGCACTCAGTGCTTGGGCGTTGGCAGCTGTAACCTGTTCATAGTCTCCATTCGGAATCTCAATAGGAACTAGATTTGCACTCGTATTGCCAATCATGCCATTATTAACTGAAAGTGTAAGATTTCCCCCAATACTAAGTGCACAAGTTCCTGTAGTAGAGCTTGAATTAGCATTCAATTCACGATTGATCAAACTGGCTTGCAATGGGAAAAGCTCCCTGTAGAGGCTGCCAGCAAGTGGATAATAAAAAGCATTGTTACTTACAACACGCTGAGAAAGATACGCACTTCGTTCGGCATCTGATCGGCTATAATTAAACGTTGGTGCCAATGAATTCTCTCTAACTTTCTGATGAATAGCATTTAATCGTAGCTCATAGTTATTAATTTGCTCACTAGAAAGATCAGCTGTCAAAAGTGCCTGACGTTCTGCTTGGTTTAACACAAAGGAAGATTCGTCATGACTAGGGGCAAAATTTACTGCAGTGCTTGTAGATAATGCTTGCAAGAATAATGCCTTATTATAGATTAAGAGTGAATCGATGCCATAGGATTCATTAAGTTTATCTTCATTGAGGTTGCTGCCGAAGCCAAGTTTAACAGACTTAAGGCCTTTCGGTAAGGTTATTGAAACATGGAAGCTTTGAGTTGTAAATGAACTCGGACTAGGCGCAACAGTATAATTTAAATTGGGTTTAATTGTCCAACTACAGCCATTACTACTACCGGTCAGGGTATCCTTGGCATTAATATCCCCGCTGAAAGCACTTGTTAGTATGGCGGAATCGTTAATAAATACAGAGAAAGTTTCCTTGTCCCAAGTATCAAAACGGTTGAAGTCAAATTCTATGGTTGATTGATTGCCATCTAAGTCAAACGACTTCCACGTATCCTGTCCTTTAATCTTGCCACCGTTGGCAAAAGCTCCAAGGAACTGTCCAAAATTAGTTCGACTAGATACCTTAGCGTTACCGGGGGCAAAACCCCAGCCGGAGTTGGCAATCGCAGGGTCTCCCTCAAAGTCTTCATTTGCAAATACACATGCAGCGGCTGAATTCTTAAACTGATTGATCAGAGAAATACCAGCGAAGGAGTAAAGGGCGAACTCTTGGATAGCAGAAGTAGAAATACCGTCATTATTAAATATTATAGTGGCGACTTTGGCGGCTTGTTCATTGTATAATAATGCCGTATTGACACCAGAAATTATCGTAGCATCAAGAATGGTGTAACCAGCATAGGTAGAATCTGTAAGGACTTGGTCATTGACCTTCATTTGCTTGACGATACCATTAACCACAAGTGAATAAGACTTTGTTAGTTGATTTTTAAAAATCAACAGTGAATCCTGACTAATAGACGGCAATGAATTTGTTTGCCAGCCACGATAGCTCCAATAGGAACTATATAGTTCTTTATCGCTAGCAATCATCTCATCTTGTGCTGCGAGTCTAGCTGCATCTCCGGTTATTTTAAATAAAGTATCTTGTTTTTGCAGTTCAGTTTGACTCATTAATCTTGTTACTGAACTAGTGGCATCCAAGAGGTTGCCATCCGCAACAGAGAGGTTAAGAGAGCCATTTAGGCTGATAGAATTAGAGGAATTAAAACTAGTTGGCAACACGAGTTGCAACGGACCAGTTGTCTCATTAATGGTGGCATTTGCACCCGAAACATTTAGCTTCAATGCAAAACCACTAGTAGAACTCAGTCCATTGCTACTGGTATTGATTCGAAGGGCAGAACTAACGCTGCCGATATCCCCTGCTTTTACTTCCATTTCAAGGCGCGACGCTTGGAAGAACGGATTAGAAGCAGTCGAACCAGTTGCTAACTGGTTGCCTAGGTTGAGACCACCTGCAAGCGAGAGAGTAAGGGTATTGCCAGCATTTAAGGCTAATCCAGAAGAAGGATCAGCGACGGGTTTGAGGTTGGCAGTAAAACCATCTTTGCTGAAGGTGCCGATCGTTAAATTACCACCTGCATTGGCTCGTAATTGAAGATCGGTTGTGGCGCTGGAATTACCACCCACCTGCAGATCGATGTTACCACCAGCAATCAAATTTATAGGAACACTATTGTTGTTAATCAAGAGGCTACTTATCCTAACATCCTTCTTTGGGCCAGCACTAATTGACACATTAGAAACATTATTAACACCATTGAGTAGGCTTACACTGCCATTACTCGTAATTGATAGTGAGCCTGCTTGCAAGGGAGAATTAGCAGATGGGGTGATAAAGCCTATGTTAATTGGATAATCAGCTTTAAGTTGATGGGTATAATAATCCTTTTGACCTTGAACCAAGGTTTGCTGAACATAGTAGGTTTTCTGACGTAAAAAACCTCCCCCGGTTGTCCATTGACGTGTAGTTGATGAGAAATTAGCAGTAGTTACTCTTGAATAATTAAGTTGATAGGAAATATTGCTATTACTAAAGGGAGATCTAGCAATTAACGCTTGACCTTCTAGCAAAGGTCGCTGATCAGTAGGTTGAATTGAGACAGAATCCCATGAGTTACTTCCTTGGTTAAAGTCGTAGAAGACATTAAACGTTGACGCAGATTTATTCTTTACAGTCGTAGTGGTGAGGGATTGACCCTCGGTCCAAGTATAGGTTAGGCCAATATCAGGATTAAATGCCAGTGTTTGGGTATCTCCCGAAGGGCTATTTGCTATCGTGCCTACAAGATAGCTAGGATCATTAGAAACCCAACTCGAGTTTGCTTGACCAGGAAGCGAGAAATTAGATTGTACAGTCGATAGTTGTGACGTAGTGCGGGCAATAGTTTGATTGGAAGTATTATACTCATAAACGCTTTTCTTGACTACGGGTGACATAAATGAAGCGGGTTGCGTTAAATTAGAAAGTTGAGAATTGATTGGTACAATTTGCGGGGCAGCTGTTGTATCAACAGTATATGTACTGTTGGCATATTGCTTAAGAACTCTCTTATTTGTAGATGTACTGCCCGATTGGTATGTGTATGTTATATTGGAAAGGGCATAAATTCTTGTAGTAATCAAAGAGCCATTGCTATAGATTGAAGTGTTTGATATTTCTGTGGGTGTACTGGTAACACTATTATTTGAGGGCGCACTTGATGCCGCCGAGCCATTATAGTAAACCGTTTGATTGCTATAAGTAACACCAGAGATGTTGTAGCGTGCTGATTGCGTGAGATTCGAGGTCGTTGCCCTGGCTGATTCCTTCAACTGGATCTGATTATTTGAACCTATAAGGTGAACGTAGTAAGTCACTTTCTGTTGTAAACCCGAAAGGGGAGAGTTGGAATTAATAGAATTGTTAGGACCAGTGATGTTTGCATATTGATACTGGATGATCTCGTCCTCTACGAAAGAATGAGGAGTATTAAATGTGATCGTATTATTATTGACCTGAGTTGGCACAAAAGAAATCCTAGGAGTATTTACGATTGAGATTTTTCCATTGATTGGTGAAAGATCAATAGCACCAGTGACCAAATTCCAAGAACTATTGTTGGTGAGAGTTAGGGTGGGTTTGCCATTAAACGCCACAACCTTACCATTACCAGTACTCATGATCTGACCAGTAAGATTAATGTTGCCACCCATACTCTTGATATCATCAAGAATAATTGTATGGCTACTGACATCAACAAAACCTGTTAACGGTATAGACTTATTGCCAACAGACCCAAAATTAATACCACTAATACTGATGCCATTTTGATCTATCAAATTAGTTGAATAAGTTGGACTAAAGCTAGAATCTACGGTCATACTGAGGGATTGAGTACCACTTTGAATTAACCCATCAACATTTAAATAGATAGCTGAAATCGAGATATCACCCCTAGCAATTATTGAACCAGGATTACTTAGCGACTGATTATTAAAATTCGTTTGATTTGCACTTACCATCACTGATCCTTGAGTTGGAGCAAATGCCTGAGACCTATAATTATCATAATTAACATATTGGCGAGGATCACCACCGGTATGGAACCAATCCTTAGAATTTAATGAAAAACTACCTGCAGAATTAAGGTTTAAAGTACTACCCCGAAGCTCGCCAGTAACAATTATACTCGCAGCAGGATTTTCTACAGTAACAGAACCGATCTCGTTAACGACAGAACCCTGGAGGTAGAGGTCTGCAGGGGGCCTTGTTGATGGGTAGTTGGTAGGCAAAGGAACATTGCCAGTAGGATTTTGGCGAATAGAGATAGAAGCTGTAGGAAGACTTACATTTGCTCCATTGTTTCCTCCCTGGTGGTTTACGTATACAGAGCCAGGAGTAAAAACTGTATATTTGCCGTCAACAATATCGACAACTTTCGCATTATCGATAACCATATCTTCTCCAAACAGCATTACGGGTGCTGTATTAAGAACGGCAATGGAACTATTGCTATAAGCTCTAATATTTGATGGAATTGAACTCGGAGCAGACGGGTTCAAATAAGTAGTGCTGTTAATATTAAATGTGCCACCTTTAGCATCTAAGAAGACTGAACCCGGTGCAGCATAAAGATCAGGAAGATGGATTGCAAGTCCTTCTAGATTTTCCTGAATGTTATCAGATAAATCAATCAATCCTAACTGAGATGCCTGACGGCGAAGAGCTTCCCGCTGCGATAAATACAGGGCTTTATTGGAAGGAGAACTGTCATTGGCGCTAATTAAATCACTCAGTTGGCGATCTTGAGCAGCTAGCGAACTTCCAATATTAATCATATCAAGGTAAGGGCGTTGGCTGTTATCACTCCATAGGATGTCAGGCAAGATAACACCTATAAACTGATTTAAATATGAAAGTGTTGCATAGGGATTCTCCAAGATATGATAACTATATGGGGTTGTACGATCGAGCCCAAGAGCATCGAGTTGAAGATTGCTTAATTGATATCTATCCGCCATGGCATCGGTTCCGAATGAAACAGAAGGATCAAGGCCAAGTGCAGCCTTTTGGTTTGTAAGATCGCTGTAATGGCGGAGGGTGAATACCTTGAGTTGGTGTTGAGCACCGGCAACCACATTCGAGCTAGTATCGATTGTTACTGTGTTGTTAGTTAAATCACTAGCGGTTGCACTGCCCTTAATCGGTGCAGCAACCATGATATAGGAGGTAGCATCTGCCTGAGCTCGTTTTGACGATTTACCATTCCAATCCTTAGACTGGGCTTTAATATCGACATTGGCGCGAGCTGACAGATTTGAATTGTTGGATATGGAAATTAAATTATTGTCAACACTGGTGGCAGTGGCATAGGAGATTGGTGCTCCTAACACAGTTGAGTTAATTTGGCTATCCGCAGTGCTGCTAAGATTGTCAGGAACACCATTGGCATCAAGACCCGACCAGAGCTTGATTGTTTGACCCTTAACAGTAGCTCCCGTCAAACTGATGTTGTTAGTAACTTGATTGATGGCTGATGTCGTGGCATTACCGAAACCAAATTGTCCTGCAAGCACGGACGATGAACTGCTAACAGTGCCATCACTCTTGGCTGATATCGACACATCACCCGTGTCATTAAGAATCTTGGCTCCACTCGCTGCTGCTACGGTAGCTCTGGCCTTATTAATCACGGTACTTTCGGCAGACACTGCAGCCAATGCCGAAAGGGCATCCAGGGTAATGTCATCTGTACCATAAACCCCTGTATTGGCACGCAGCCAGAGGAGGCCTGGCATGGTTCTACTACCAAGAGCATGCACAGTGGTATTGCTACCCAGGTTGATGGAGGCTCCAAATGCGCCAGCATCATCGCCTATCGTGGTGCTGGATCGCATGCCAGCCCCACCAGCCAAGCCAGAAACAACAACCTTGCCATTTCCCCGGGCGCTAAGGGTATAGCCATTAGATTGACTATAGTTATTTTTGGCGAGACTATTGCCAGCTGTGAAGTCAATCGATTGGGCATTCACTGTACTGTTATTGCCAAGGTCAATTGAGGCCTTGCTCATGATCACAGTAGTGCTATTTGCTCCACCGCCGGCAAGCCCCGTAGATACGGCAAGGCCTTCACTGCGGCTATCAATACCGCCGGGGTTTCCATCTTCGCCTGTTTGGTCGATAGAGCTTGAAAGTTTTATACTTCCACTGGCATTGATGGATGCATTCGATCCGACCCTGGTTTGGACAGTTTGGTCTGTTGATGCTCTGGATTGAGCTCCAGCACCAGCACCTAACCATCCGCCGGCAGCACTCGTGGTATCTGCATAAACGCTATCCTGAGAAATTGAGCTAATCACCACGTCCTTAGCATCAATCTTTGCGTCATTACCTAGCAGGGCCTGGACTTCTGGATCTCCCGTATTGCTACCCAATTTCGATTGAGCCCGCATCATACCGACGCCGGCCAACCCACCAATGGAGACGCCAATTCCACTACTATTGATTGTATTGGTAGCTGAGGCCTGAATCAAACTGGTACCACTTGGAGTATAAAGGTACCCGGCATTAACTTGAGTTCTACTGGTAGAAGTCAAGCTGGCGTTAGCGCTATTGACCGCTGAGCCAAAAGAACCTGATGCTGATACAGTAATCGCTTTAGTCTTCTCAATGGTGTCTAATGTTGTGCTAGTAATAGTGATATTAGAGGCAGCGGTGAAGCTGGGAATCGTCTGAGACGAAGAGGATTGGGTGGTGGTTGAAACTCGATTGGCGATGGTATTCTCAACGATCCCGTAGCCAACAGCGACACCAAGGCCTGCAGCTACATTCGTGCCAATTATCTCAGCATTTAGATTCGAATTACTAGACGCCGAGCCGATCGAAAGGGAACCAAATCCTGGAGCAGTTTTAATGGTAGATCGACTTGTGAAGGAGGTATTGACTTGTTTAGCCATAACCCTAAATCCATTATTGGCTTCACCGACAGGTTCAGCCGTAAAGCTTTCTTTAAGAGCATTGTTGTTGTTAATGGCTGCAATCAAGCCAGACCGCACATCGCTAGCGATTGACGAATCTACAGTAAATGCTGCAGTGACAGAATTACCATTCTTGACAAAATCAATGCTTATGACATCGCCAACGTTATAATAACCATTTAATGTAAAAGATTGAATCTGAGCTTGCGACGCCGTGGCTGCAACCAAAGTATTGGACGTCAGGTTAGGCCGGCCAAAAGTAGTGATTAGCGATGCGCTCGTAAAGCTAACATTAGGAGCCCGTGACGATAAATTAACAATATTAGCAATAGACTCGTTTGTTGTTGCATTATAGGTATCGGCAACCTTTGCAAGGATAGCATTTTTAATGCCATCACGTATCGACTTGGTTGTTGGATTGGAAACGGTATAGGAAACTTTTTGGGGATCTGATGTACCAGAAACAAGCGTTAATTCAACTTTATCGCCAACATTAAAATGTCCAGACAGGGTCAACTGATTAGATTGCCCCTTGGTGCTATTCGCAAACTGGAGGGTATCGACGTTAATGTTGGCATCACCGATTACCCCTGAGCTCACATCAATAGCACCAGTA
Organism: Synechococcus sp. UW140; assembly: GCA_943370565.1. GTDB lineage: Bacteria > Cyanobacteriota > Cyanobacteriia > PCC-6307 > Cyanobiaceae > BAIKAL-G1. The sequence continues at coordinate 30,233 of CALRRL020000002.1, forward strand.
ACGCTTGTGGATATATTATTAGCGATTGTGTTATAAATCCCTGCTCCGCCTCCAGAAAACGCACCAAGGCCCGCACTAACTACGGCGGTTGTTGCGTTTGCATTGCTAATGGCGCTGCGGGTGTCTATTGCCTTAATAAATAAATTACCATAGGATTGAATTGTATAGCGGTTTCCAGAAGGATTGGAGCTACCATCACTAATGGTAACGGCGTTATTATTATCAATACGATTTTTGTTTTGGCCTGCGCCTACAGCCACACCAACACCGGATGTGGGATTAAAGCTCATAGCCACACTTCCAGCGTCCGTTTGGGCTTTATCGATATTGTTATCAGTATAACTTGTGATTGAAAGAGTACCCGCTGAAATCAGATTTGACGTTGTAACAATAGTTCCAACGTCAAAGGCTATCCGTGAATCGTTAAATGCTCCCGAGAAGGCACCAGCCAATTGGCCTGAGGTTAGGGCCACACTGACGGGAATTGCCTGGGCACCGTAGCTCACTGTAGATGAGCTAGTCACAACAAAATCAGGATTAAAGGCGTTAGATCCCGTACTCCAGAGATTGGAATCAAGAATTGAAGTTTGTACTTTTGCCCGGTTGGCATTTGTTGGATCCGCAGAGGCTACACCAAGAAGATTCATAACCTTTACGGCCCCCACAGCAATCGCGCCCCCAGATCCAACAGAGCCTGCTACAACACCAGCACCGATGCCTGCATAAGCGTTCTGGTTGTTACTAGAATCAAGTTTTATATCTCCGTTTACGCTAATATTTGCAGCCTTGATCGTAGTTGTACTATCACCAAGCATGATGTTATTGGCCTCGCCTCCGCCTCCCGCCAAACCCAACCCACCGCCGCCAACGGCTGCAGACACAGCAGCGGCTACCGATTGGGCTTTCATGGATGAGGCCCTGCCAGATGCCTTCATTTTGTTGGAGCTAACTGTTAGGGCAGTTGCCTTCGAGCCGGTTGCAATATTTTGAAGTTTTGTCGTAACACTGTTGTTGAGAGTATTATTAGCTGTGGAAACACCAACACTCGCGGCAACATTAATACCTCCCCCAAAGCTTAAGGCCATAGCAGCTCCTACCGCCAGGCTTTCGATTGACGAAAGGTCCGTTCCAGTTACGCTAAGGGCTCCAGTATCGAGATTAATTGTTTTGTTGGCAGATGCACCTAAGAAAGACTGGACCTGCAGCAGTGAACGGCTAGTAGCCTCTGATCCTGCGCCAGTTAAAGCACCACCAGAACTGGCGGAAAGAGACACAGCTGCCGCAGAACTTACCACGTTGCTAGTGATTGTAGAACTATTAATCCCTTTAATTGTAACGCTTCCAACTGTATAGAGATTTGAATCGGTTACCGCTGCACGGATTAAATTGCCAAAACCACCCAGAACATTGCTAAATGCAATTGGTGAGCCACCCGGTGTGGTTCTGTTCGATTGGCTTTCACCAATGAAGCTACGGGCTTGTCCAACGCCAATGGCGACGGATCCTGCATTCTGTCCTACCGCTCCTCCAGCCACAATCGAATCAACAGTGGCATCAATGTTCGTGGAATCGCTGGCCAGCACTTCAACTGAACCGTTCCAAGTTAATCCGCTATTGCCAATATTGGCATTGTTGATCAAAGCTTGGCTATTGCCGGTAATAATGTTAAAGCTATTGGCACCACCACCAGATAGGCCAGCTGAGAAACCATTACCAACGGCAGCTGATATTGCAGCGGCAATTGATTTGGATGTGATTGAGCCACTGCTTGTGGAGGTTACCGAGATGTTGCCTATTGACTGATTACTAATCGGTAGGACTGAATAGAAATTGGTAAGTTCAGCTTTGCTACTACGACTGATCCGATTCGTGGCCAAGGATAAGCCGATGGAGCCTGCGACAGATCCACTGAGGCCAAAAGTAGCAGCAAGTGACGCACCGGCAGCAACGGCATCAATATTGGAATTATCAACAGACTTAATGGTTAAATCGGTTGACTTTAAGGTACTAGTGTTGCTCGTCGACTTACCTGTAACGGAAGCGTTACTGCTGGTGGCAATCACATTGGTGGCTTCACTGCCGGCGCCACTTAGACTTAAAGCACCCTTCGATCCAGCAGCAGCAGCAGCCGAGACTGCAATCACAGAGGCGTTGATCGCGCTGTTGTGGCTGGTTCCAACAGTGATGGTGCCATTTGCTGCTAACGCATTGAGGCCATTAGCACTAGGACCAGAGATGGTAGCTGCCAAGCGATTGCCGTCACCACTATTCGTAATTGCAGGATCACCCTCAGATTTGGACGTATCAGTTTGCTTAGCACCAATGAGATTACGAGCGATGCTCGCACCAATACTGGCAGCGCCGCCACCAGTGGATGCAGATCCAGATGCGGCCGCAGCAATACCGATTATTGTCGCTTTAATTGTGCCAGGTGCGTTAGCACTAATACTAATGTTGCCGGCGCTGGCAACCGCAGGGCTGCTAATTGTGGCGGTAGTATCGCCCAGAATTGTATTGTATGCGCTGGCGCCACCTCCAGCTGCACCTACACTTAGTTGATTACCGCCAGCTTCAGAAATGGCTACAGCAGCGGCTGTGCTATCTATCCTCCTGGCAAGCAGCTGATTGCCAGTAGGATCGAGCAGCTCGCGACTAGTGCGGAGTGTGAGATCACCAGCAGTCGTTGTGATATTACCGTAGCCGGCAATCGATACATTGCTAGAGCCTGAAAGGGTATTATTTGCTAATGCGATGCCAATCGATGGAGCCACGGATAAGCCACCAGAGCCAGAGAACGAGGCAGAAAAACTACCTGCTCCGACGTTAGATTTAATTGAGGATATGTCTAGACTGGTTAATTGAAGTGAGCCCGAGGATAATGTGCTATTCGCATTACTATTACCGACAAGTTGAACAGAAGATCCGGTACCAATGCTATTTGTAGCACCGGAGCCGGCAGCAGAGATCGATATTGCATTACCGTCGACACTAGTTGATAAGCCTATGGTAACCGCTGCGACAGTGGCATCTATTGTATCGGCATTGATTGTCGACATTTCCAGTGTACCACCGACGCTAACATTTCCCACGTCAATCCGACTACTCACGCCGGTTCCACTTGAAGACCCACTAGTGGGATCCCAATTTATCGTATTAGTAGCGACGCTAACACCAATTGTAGCTGCAACACTCGTACCTGAGTTACTTGTAGAGACTGCTGCGCTACCAGCAGCTACAACTGCATTAATCTTGCGGCTAGTTCCTTTTGATGTGGTAGTCCCTTTTGTTGTGCTGGCGCGGATGCGTTGACGGCCATTACTGGATCCATTCAGGCCTGATGAAGTTACACTAGATAGCAGGCTTGAGCCAATCGAATTTATAGACCCTGAACCACCACCACTAAGGCTGAGGCTGCTGCTGCCATTGGCCATGGATATGGCAGCTGCAATACTAAAGACTTGAATCTGGGAAGTATCCACAGCAAAGATATCTAAGCTTGTATTTATGCCATCCCGATTAAGTCCATTCCCGCTAATGGTGAGTATGCTGGATCCAATATCTACTCCAGCAGAAATGTTGCCACTGATGGCATTGGTACCATCGACTGAGCCAACAGCTATCGATCCGCTCTTGGAGCCACCGTTTGCCAAAGAAAGAGAACCGCCTGCAGCAGCTGCGTTAATGCGTCGATCGTTATTCGCCAAGATCGAGAGATTTCCGATTCTTATTGTGTTATTGGAACCGCCTTTAACTTTTTGGATCATAGCCTTGAGCGGATCATTAATTTCGTTCTTGGCAACTACTCCACCTAAAGATAGAGCTCCTCCATTACTAGAAGTAGAACTTGCGATTGATACGGCGAAGCCGCCTGCAAAGCTTGTAATGCTGCTCGTGCGACCACGTCTGGCTTCAGCGGCTATGCTCACATTGCCTGTGGCGTAAAAATCAGTAATGTTGTAAATACCGGCTGTAACTCCTCCTGAAATGAGATTTGAACTATAACCACCGGCAATACCAGCTCCAAATGCCTTGCCACTATTAGAGCTTGAAACTAGAAAAGCTGCCCCAGCTGCATCGGCAACAATCCTGGATTGATCACTTCGATTGGCAAGAATCGTTGCATCGGCTACATTAAAAATACCACTACCGTAAGTACTGGCACTTGGGTCGCCGATGCGTGCATCCAGAGGGCGGGTAATTTCATTGACGGTACCTGCGCCAGCCAGCGACCCTGAGAAGCTTGCACCAAGGGAACCAGAAGCACTACCAATTGATCCACTCCCTGCAATTGCATAGGCACCAATTGAACTGCCATCTGTAGCAGTGAGACTAACTGAATCTGCACTAATTGTACTGTCACCACTAATGGTTGCAGCGGTCGCACCCGCAAGCTTGTTGTAAGAGGCAGAGACGCCCACAGAGTATGCTCCGGATGCACCAGTGCTTCTACCCGTAGCAATCGCGACATCTAACCCCCCCGTTATGGCAAGTATTTTTTCATCACTGGTAGCTGAGAGTATAATATTTGCACCCCTGTTAGACGTCACAGGTGCAATCGTGCTGTTAGAAATACTCGCACTAATTGGGCTAGTATATACATTGGCGGCGCCTGCTGCAGCGCCAGCAATGGCATATGATCCTACACCCGATGTGCTAGGGGCATTGCTTGAAGAACCCGTTCCGGACGCACTCACAGTTTGGAGTTTAACGTCAACACTCTTTGCCGTAAGCGTAACTGGCGCATTAGATGTTGTTGTGATATTACTGTTTGTGAGGCTGGCTATGGAATCAGCTGATAAATCGTTCACTGCAACAGAGAAGCCGAAAGTAGCAGCCGTTTGGGGACTGGGAGTGGGGGTAGGGGTTGATGACGGATTTGTAGTTGAATCACTTGTGGTTGATGTGGGAGCTGATACGGCAGATTCCTTCGTACTATCTGACGACTGAGTTGCTGATTCCTGAGGAGTTTCTTCTGAACAAATATCGACTGCAATGTCTGAAAGATCCAATGTATCAGCTGTTTCTTTGTTATTGGGATCCTTGGCTGGAGCCTTAGATTCCATTGGATTAGCTGCAATGCCGAGAGTTCCCGCATAAGCACTGGCGTCAGCCCCCTGCGAAGCAGTTAATACAAGATTAGTAATCCTGGCTCCATTAATATTACTGGCAACGGCTTTTGTAAGGGGGTTTGGTCCAGATGTAGGCTTAATGTTAAGTGCTACAGAGCCAGGTATTGATAAACTTCGGTTAGATACAGCTACCGATAAACTAATGGCACCAGCAGTTACTGAGGCTCCTTCAGTTGAACTTGCCAGGACAATACTGGTATTCGCTGCTCCTACATTCACATTGCTGAGATTGCTCGTAACGATAGGTCCAACAATGTTTATATTGACACTGCCTGCTAAACTTGCCATTGATGGATTTGCTTGTGAACTTCCTTCCTTAGGCGCCGCAGCACCCTGAACACCAAAGGCGACTGCACCTCCCCAGTTCATAACACTTGTAGAGTCTGATGCACTTAAGTTAATTGCTGGTGTAGCTACTGCTTTCTGGACGCTTGAAGGCTGAGAAAGACTAGAACTAGCCTCATTGTTTTCGAGTTTATTAATGACGACACTACCGGATCCCGCCGCATTAATGCTATTGAAGTTAGGTATCCATTTAGACAGAGCATCACTATTAGAAGGGTTTGCCTGATTGTTTGTAGATGAACCATCACTGCTTGTAGTAATAGCACCAGCAGCGGCAATCGTAATGAGTTGTCCATCATTAATTGCCTTCGCTGTGAGGCCAATCTCTTCAGCGCCTGGCTCTGGTGGGTCAATCTGAATTGAACCGGAAGGATCAATAACATTACGCGTTTTACGTTGGATATCGTTAATGATCAACGATAAGCCCATGCCAACAGCTTTACTGTACTGCACCCCACCAACAATATCAATCTGTTTAATTGTGTCAGTGGCAGTAAAATTAGCCGAAGCAGACCTAATCCGCGCGCCAGATTCAACAATGTTTTCAGTGGTATTGCTAGCCTTAGTATCAACCAACAAACCTCCATTAAAACCAAGGTTCTGTGATGAACTAGAACCGGCGACGATCCCCAAACTATTGGCAAGCTGAAGGGATGTAGCCTCAAGTGCACCGCCGGCCAAGGTTATGTTGGATGTGGATGTAAATGTGTTTCTGGCAGTATTGATAGGGGTAATTAATGAAAGGGAAGCTCCAAGTCCATTTTTCGCGATGTTACCAAAGTCAATCATTTCACGACGAACGTGACCAGCCATACTCTTGTACTTAGAAGAGGTAGACTTGCCAGACACAGATTTGCTATTAAAGTTTTTACCTTTTTGCGAAGCATCATAGAGATCGTCTATGTTTAAGTTAATGTGAATTTGCCCACTTCCACGCACATAGTCAGTATCAATCGTAGCCGTAGGCGAAAATCCGGCTGCAATAATTTTACCTGTAGTGGTATTTGTGGCATTATTTGTAAGGAGACTAACGTTTACGGCAAAACCCAGTCCTAGTTCTGAATTTGTCACTTTACCCGTTTTTTCATCAACCTTGCCCAGAACACTTACTTGCGAGAAGCTATTAAAGCCACCATCTATAAATAAACCCGCTGCGTCACCCAGTAAATCATCCTTCAAAGATAAAGCCATATTTATATTTCTTGGGTGGAACATGCTGCCTTTAATCCTATCAAGATTACCAAATTGTTCGTTTTCACCAAAATGGTTCGGATAAATCACTTCGCTGTCAACCGTAACTTCGCCATCGCTATCAATTAAACCAGCAAGATAATTTGATGCGTTATTGCTAAGCTTATTAAGTCCAAAAGCCATAGTAAGTGCGCTCGACTTATCCTGCCTGACGGAGGCGGCTGTTTGGTTACCAAAATCGCTTTCAATTGAGCTTGTTATCGCAACAGGCGAGTTAAGGCGACTGATGAGTCGTCCGGTACTAGAAAGTGATACAGAAGCTGAGTGCTCTGCAATGTTAATTGAACTAGCCCCTGAAATTGATTTCCCTTGTTCTAATTTCTCAGCAGCGGGATTTTCCGATTTTTTGAAGAAATAATCGATCGTGGACTGGATCCCTTCGGCAATCTTATCTGTAAACACAGTTGTCATCATCGCGCCAAGTGGATTTGCAGTCAAATAATCGGTTGGCCTTTCTTCCCTCCAATCTTTTCCAAGACTTGTTGAACTTCCAGCCGAATTTCCAGTACCTAAGGTGGATGTAATTGATATTCCAGCATCTCTATCATCCTCCACTTTTAAGAGTTGAGGCAGTGAGGTGCTAGATTTCACCTGATTAGCTAATAGGGATAAGGGAATATAGTCCTGAAATTTATCAATCGATGCGGCATCTGAAAATTGGTATCGATCGTCCCCTAGCGCTATCGCATATAATTCAGCACCCTCTTCAATACCTCCGACTGGTTGAGAATTTTCTAGGTAATTGAAATCTATCTTAAAACAATGATCCTGATTGACACTTGTGTCGAGTTTGTTGAGATTTATGGGCCTAGTTCCAGCTGCATCAGAAAAAAGACTTACTTGGCTGTTGCTTCCTTTACGAAGGTAGATCGTTTGCCCCTCTGTAAGGCCACCTAGCGGATCGCTTATACTCCCAGGGCCAGAAGATGGGGCAAGCAGGGGATTCTTGGAAAAGTATGAAGCTTGTATAAGACCATCACCATTAGCTACGGCTTGGTCTGGCAAGTAGACTTCAGACCAAGCATTAGACCCTGATGCAACTATAGAATCACCAGCAACATCGACTAAGCATGCGCTTTTCTTTACTTGACTATAGGAGACATCAGGACGAATTACAATCAGATCACCAGTCGCGGCATTAAGTCCACTTAAAGTTATCATTGAATTTGAATTGTCTACATTGTTACTTGGATTGAAAGTTGAGGCAGGAGTTTCAACCTTTAATTTCAAGACTGATGTACTAGCGGCGACGAGTTTTGCACCGACCAAATCATCAGTATCATTATTAGTTATTTGCAGGCGAAAATCGTTTTGGGTTGCAGTTGGTTGAACAATTTGGAATAAGGGACCAGCGTCAGAAAGCCATAGATTCGTTTTTATGCTAGTTGAATTGCGTAATTCGGCTGCTGTAACTGTCAGATCAGAACTGCCGGCATAACGATAATAGGAACCTACTACTTTACCAGCAATTAGGGTCTCAACATAGACAATATCTCCTGACTTAAACGTCAGCACGTCTGTGCTGGAAACAATCTGGCCTGTGGGATCAATAAGAACATCAGATCCTGTCAAAAATGCAGTTGCACCAATCAGCGAATTGTCGGCTTTTTGTAGTAATCCACTTATCAATTGTACAGCTGCTTTCGTCATTGCGATAGGCACGCTATCTAATACTAACTTTTTGGCTAATTGATTTGGTGGATTATAATTTTGGGTAATCGTAATAAGTTTTGCTGTTTGATTGTTGTCGCGATTATTAGTGCCATTTGCAGTGCTTACGGTAATTGAAAAGGGGTGACCTGCTACTTTTGCTTTGACATTAAGTGTTAACCCTGTGATGGTTGGCTTTTCAGCAGTAATAAACGATTTACTACCAATGCCAACATCCTCGAGAGTATTGATTTTGTCTGCAAGCTTATTCCTAATTGCGTTGAGATCTGTGGTTTCAACTGCATAATCAATAGTAATTGTTTTTGCATCAGCATTACTTAAATCTTGCATTTCAATTTTAATTGAGTCACCTATTTCATAAGTGCCACTGAGGGCAATACTTTCGACTTGGTTAATAGCTGTATTGTCAGACCTATAATCACTATTTGTCAGGGGTAGCAATGATGCCCCTACTGTATCAACTTTTCCAAGTTCATAATGGAGATTATGGTTAGCACCAAAACCCAGCGAATTTAGATCGATAGCATTGTTTGCTAGGGCATCTTCTAATGAAGCAGCTAAGGCATAGCGATAACCCCCACGAGGTATTAGATAATAGGATGTCTTACCAACAAGACCACCAATCGCTTGACTGTCCGTGCGCAGGACAGTGTCGGTTGCCACAGAATATGTAACGCATTGCCCAGGAGCAAATGATATCGTTTGACTATCATCTGCTGGAGTTAATATTAATTCATTATTTAAAACATCTACTTGTGTATCAGAGCTGCCATCGAACTGCCAATCACCTATGCGATATGCACGATGGACATTCCCTGTAGCGACTTCCTTGCTAATAGTAATAGGACTTTCAGCAGCTAATACATAAGTTTTAGCGTCCGCTAATTGACTGTTAACATTATCTAGAATGGCGGTAATTTTATATGCCTCTTTATCTTGAAGTACCGATTCGCTTATCCAATTTTGCGTATGCAAATCGTTTTCATTCGCAAACGTGATAAAATCCAGGGGGTTTGAGCCTGTGTAATTGTATATTGTCTTGTCGTCTGCACTTAAAATGCGATCATTTTTAGCAATTTTTACGCTACTTTCTTTATCATATTTGTAACCAGAAATCTTTTTTGTGGTGCTATTAATTATTGGACTTAATTCTGCCAGAATATTGCCTATGCTATCTGTGATTTTAATCTTACTGTCATCAACACCTGTCTGAACTACAAATTTATAAACTGGGTTGATATTGTCTAGTTTAACGTCGTCACCAACTTTAATGTCGGCATTTCCTTTGAATATATTCGAGTCTGTTCTGACAAAGTTTGGTGACCCTGATAAATTTATAGCGCCAAGGTCAGTATTATTCTCATATGTTTTCACGCATCTATATAAAACTCCAAATGGATCAGCAACGGTCGTGCCAATTGGTATTGATATCGGATTAGTTACATCGGTCAGATCAGCTTTCTTTACTGAAATTGATGAGTCTGCATTGACTATTTGTTTAAATTGCCAGGGAATAGTGTATTCTGCAGTAGGTGTTTGTTTTGCAAAACTAGAACCATCTGCTTGTATTAGGCCATCAATTTGTACTTTTGCGCTACTAGTATCATACCCAAAACCAACAGATACAGATGCTTGACCGCCGTCATAAACTGTTGTTGTACTTGATGCTTCATTTCCAACTTCTGCTTCATTGGCTATGTTAATACTTCCTTTTGAATGAATTTCTGATTGTGCGTCTACTAGTACCTCTGCTTTTGTATCTGAAATAGTTACTGCGGCGCTAAGGGCTTTTTTACGGATGTTGCTACCATCATTTTTTTCCTTTGGCTCTACGACAAGTGTTGATTCACTTGAAAGCTCATTCGTGGTTTTATTGGTTAACCAAACATCGCCATCTTTTGAAGTTAATGTCGAATTGAGGAATTTTAATTGTGTGTCTGTGGTTCCTTTGGTGAGTGCGGCCGATAAACTAAGACTTGGAATTTTTGAAAAAATGCCATTTTTAACGTTTTTCGATTTCGGTGCTCGTCCTGCTCGGTATTTATGATCATTTGACTCCTTGGCTCCGCCAAGAATTAGCTTTGATTCAACATTAATAGTAATCGCTTTTTCAGCACTAATTGTAGAGTTTCTGAAAGTTGCGTTCGCTGTTGATGTCCCAATTTTTGTGATAAAAGGAAGGATGCTTGTTTGTAAACTAACTGCCACAGCTGTTGGGTCAAAAATATTTCCCAGTCTTCCCTTGTTTAAAACAGACTCAAAGTTATTGAATAAGCTTGCATCAATTAGACTGGAATCAGTTATTGTTACATTGTTTGCAAATATTTGTGTTTTACCAGTACCTGTAGTGTTGCCAACTTCAAGATTTACCTCAACTTTGGGTAGCCATATCAGAAGTGGTAGGTCTTTACCAGACGATTTCAGATTGATCTTGAGGTCTCCTGCGGTTGTAGTAAAGGCACTGCCTACCCATTTGCGAGTGTCAATCAAAATCCGATCAACATTTTTGTCAATTTCATCGCTACGAATTGCGATCTTACTTGGACTATCTAGAGTTAATTTGCCACCATATGTCTTAATGGCGCCGAGAATATTGAGCTCTCCAGTATTGGCAGTGCTATTTACTGCATAGGATCCTGTCGCTTCAAGGTAAACGTCGTAGGCAGCTGGATAAACTGTATCTGTCGGGTTGTTATCAAGATTAATTCCACTTACTTGGAAGCTTTCACCTCGTATCGATATCGTTTTAATTTGATTTGTCGTCTCAAGAAAACTGACATTGTTAATTCCTGATAATGCAATTTTAGTTGCGTTTGTTCTTGTAATCCCGATAGTGCCAGATGCGTTGGTAATCTTGAGCTCATCAGCATCAATAACTGCTGTACCACCTAATGCACCTTGCCAATTAATGCCAGTTAAAATATCCTGGTGTTTTTCAATTAAGCCAATGTGGTCTTCTAAAAGCCAATCTGAAGATTGAGTTAATAAGTTTGAATAGGTAATATCATTGGAAGCAGCGATGTCTGCACCTGTATATTTTGCTAGACTTTCTATAAAACGCTGACCAGCTGAGCCCTTGGCAGTTTCACATCCATAGATTAACAAGTCACCGTTATCTGCTAATTGATAACCTAATCGTTGCAATTCAGCCTTATGTCGCCAAGCATTACGACTTGAAAGATTTTCTCTACCAATATTAAATTGCCCTGCTGCACCATGACCTAATAAGTGGATAGCATCAAACCCACCAGCGGGTTTAATTGCCTCTAGTCGATCAACAAAGTCTGCAAGGGTGTCATTAGCATCCAGTTGTAGGGTATGGGCTCCACGACTTTTTAGTGCTTTTTCTAACAGATTGAGACTTTCTGAAGACGAAGTAACAACATAAATCGTCTTTTCGGTATCGAGATTACTGCTCAGAGCTGAGATGGGCGCCCAGCGCTCAGCAGTTATATCCTTACCAAAACTTGATGGTATTGGGTCGTAAGGACTGGCTGGCCATACTGTGTTGGCGAAAGGGGTAGAGAAGAACCCTGGAGCCCCGTTTGATCCTTGAAGACCTAAAAGGCCGTCCTGGTCAATGGATAGACCATCGCGTGTAAGGTATCCTTCACTCGCATTAGTGGGTTCGAATCCAAATCCTTGCATTGCCAAAACCTTGTGAAGTTAATTAATGAAGTTTGAGTCCAGACCAATCCTAAATTTCGCGTAGAGCGATTAACAATTATCCAGAGGAAGATATACTAACAAATGATTTCATCCCTGTCTTCAATAAGTTTTCAAATGCCATTCCGAATGAATATTTGCGCATTTGCAATCGTCCCCAAAATTTGATATATGGATGTTTTTCGCGAATTATTGATTTTTTAAAAAATTGTATTGTCAACTGTTTTTTTTGATTGGTTGCCTTCATAGTTCTTTTAATTATTATTTTGATAATAGAATGGCAGATGGGGTAACCCAATCCCCCTCCGGGGATATTTTGGGTCTGAATGGCTACTAGGACCTGTCAGCTGGAATGGGCAACCATCGCATTGTGGACCCTACTCTTTATTTTAATTAAATATTTTAGCCAGCCTTTACCTTTGAAAGCCAAACAATTGTCAGTAATTTGAAGCTTCATGGCAATTTCTGCGATTACTACGTATACTGACTGTGAATCATTGGCATGGCTTTGCATTTATCTGCTGGGATTTTGATTCATTGTTTCTATTATTTTTGGCTTCAGACGTGCAGCTTTTTAGGTCTCAGCGGCATGCAGCACTGAATAGCTGGAAGCTTTCGGAGCATACAGGCTTTCTGGCCAAAGATTTTCCATGTCTTTCTTGGGTGACAATATTATACTCTCAAGTCATTTCATTATGCGCCACTGTTAGCTCAATAGAAAAAAGATTTACATTGATTGGTATCATTTAGCGCTAGGCAGGCGATTTGTTTTAGGTTCTACAGTTATTTGCCTTCTTTTAATATTTATTTATTCTCCCATTTTAATTATTTTCTGACTATGGCGCATAGTGTTGGGTGTGTTGGGTGTGTTGGATGCGCGCTTGCATCATTCAATAGACTCTACCTTAATTTTATTTCCCGACCCCCTGCATTCAGCGTGTTCTGATAATACGGTTGTAATAGTGATTGACAACAACTTTGTTTGTGGTCTCTTGTAACTGGCACAAGTTTAGGACAATTTGTAGCAGCAAATTTACAGCTTAAGTTTCCTTGCCTTTTGGATGTTCGACGGCAAGAGTTGAAAATGATTGCAATGCAGCCGTTGTTTCCTCGCAAACGTTCATCTGGCCAGCTGGGCCTAATTGATCGAGAAACTTGGCTCTAGGAACAACACTTGCCATCGCCTTCACAATGACAGCCACTGCAAATAAGCGACCCCAGGCCAATCAGGTTTGCAACCTGGTGCCCTCCCGTGCCATTGAGCGGGATTGGGGCATCGAACAGGCTCTTGAGGCCAGTGCCATTGCCGCTCCGCCAGCTGACCTGCCTGCCAGTGTGGATCTGCGCGCTGATTGGTGGACGGTTGCTGACCAGGAAGACACAGGCTCCTGTGTGGGTTGGGCCTCCAGCGATGGGATCGCCCGTTTTCATCTGGTGAAAGCCGCCAAAATCGCCGGACCCGGTTTGCTCTCATCCCGTTGCACCTGGATGGCCTCCAAAGAAACGGATGCCTATACGAATCGGCCTGAAACTTTTGTGGAAGGGGCAGGGACGAGCCTGAAAGCTGCCATGGATATTCTACGCAAGTACGGAACGGTTCCCGAAGCGATGTTGCCTTTTCATATTGTGACGACGATGTACACAGGTGATGGGGATTCCTACTTTGCGATGGCGGCTTCCCGTCGCATCGCCGCCTATTTCAATCTTGGTAAAAACCTCACCCAGTGGTGCCAATGGTTAGCGACCCATGGACCCATCATGGCGGTGCTTAGCGTCGATGCCACCTGGGATCACGCCAGCGCCACCCATGGCAATCTCGACACCTTTCAACCAACGACCGTGCGTGGTGGCCATGCCATCTGCGTGGTGGGGTAGTCCAGTGATCGACGCTTCATTCTCCGTAACAGCTGGGGCACGGCCTGGGGAGACCATGGATTTGCCTATGCTAGCGAAGCCTACATCCATGCTGGTTTTTTCAATGAAAGCTATGGCGTCACAGCCTATTCTCATTCTTCGGTAGGGTCGAGTTCTGAGCAGCCAACGCCCCTTGTCCAAGCCACCCTTCACCCTGGCCCTGGCAACGGGGCTGCTGCTCCTTAACCTGGGTGCCAGCCCGCTTGCCTGGTCAGCGCCTGCCCTGGACCAGCCAGCTGCTGGGATGCTCCTGCTGAGCTCTGCCGACCATGGTCGCCGCATCGACATCGCCCCGGGCAGCGAATTCACGCTGACCTTGGTCGACAATCCCTCCACTGGCTACCGATGGAGCCTGGCGCCCTTCAATCGAACCGTGGTTCAGCTGATCAGCGAAACGGCACTCCCCAGCAACGTTGACGCTTCAGGGTCCCTATCCCAGCCCCAGCCCGTCGGTCGTGCTGGCCAGGTGGTGTTTCGCTTCAAGGCGTTACGGCCAGGACAAACCGTCATCAGCCTGAAGCTCTATCGCAGCTGGGAAGGCGATCGCTCCACAATCAATCGCTTCAAGATCACGCTCAACGTTCATCCCCATCTAACACGAGCAGTTGGATCTCAGCCTGGCCTAGTTCCGCGCCCTTAGGCTGCCAGCCAAGGGGCGAACCTGCATGTTGCTCTGTAGAACCATCTTTTGGGCCTGACATGCACAGTCCATAGGACTTGAGCTTGCTGTGCACTATTGTTAAAACCAGGCATGGTCTATTTTGAAGCAGATGTGATGTTTGCGTGCAGCAAGAGTTAGGGTGCATCCTGCTTAGGGTCAGTGGTGTCGCGGCAAACGGAGTTGTGCTGCCCTTTTACAGCCATCTCCGTTGAAAAACCCAAGGGGTTGCCCGATTCACCCATCGATTCCTAATTGCTTTTGTTGTCATGGCCTTAATCAAGTGGGAACCCCTGCGCGATATCGAGGAGCTGTTTGGCCATTCCCTGGCCTGGCCCCTGGGACGGGCCCAATCCATGCTTGGACTTGGGGACTGGAATCCACGCGTGGACATCAGCGAAAACAATGGCAATTACCTGATCAAGGCAGATATTCCTGGAGTCAGCAAAGACGACCTCAAGGTGACGCTTGACAATGGGGTGCTGACCATCCAGGGCGAACGCAAGCAGGAAAAAGAGGAAGAGAACAAGCGATTTCATCGCATCGAGCGGTTTTACGGTAGTTTTTTGCGCAGTTTTTCCCTTCCTGAGGATGCTGATGCCACAGGACTCAAAGCCACGGCCCAGGAAGGTCAGCTGGTGATCAATGTGCCGCGCAAGGCCGTCGTCCCATCCACTGAGGCCGTGCAAGTGCCGATTGAATTAGGTGAACTAGGGTGACCAGGCATGGCAACATTCGTTACAGTTGCTTGCAGACCCCGTTTCCGGGTCACAACGCCCCGGACCCATGGCCCCTGATGGCATCCTGCTCAAACAGGGCGGCGAATCCTGGAGCCAGTCCATTGAAAGCCTGAGCTGGTATGCCGCCAATACGGTCGGTTGCATGAGCCTGTTTGATGCGCCGCTTCACTACAATTTCCACGTTGTCAGCATCAGTCACGGCCAGTTTGATCTGCAGCGGCTGCTGGATGGCAGTTTGATGCAGGCCATGCCACTTCTGGCGGTTGCCTTGGTGGACAACCACGACACCCAACCGCTGCAATCGCTGGAATCCACTATAGCAGTCTGATTCAAATCCCTTGCCTAGGCCGTGATCCTCCTGCGGGACCAGGGCGATCCCTGCGTCTGTTTTGCCGCCTACTGCGGAGCCCACTATCGCGATCAACGTCAAGGCCAACATCGAACTGGGAAGCCAGCAGGATTGGATCGATCGCTTCCTCTGGGCCCGCAGCCCCTGCGCCTACGGCCCCCAACGGGACGGTTTCGACCATTTCCATTGCATTGGCTGGACCCGCCTTGGCACGGGTTGCCATCCCTGGGCCATGGCGGTGTTGATGAGTGATGTCCCCGCGGGTTGGAAGGGGATGGAGGCGGGCAAGGCCCACACCAGTTTTGTGGAGTTGACAGGCCAATACCAGGAAACGATCACCAGCAATGCCGATGGGTGGGCCTGGTGGCTCTGCCTGGGGGGGGGCCGTGTCGGACTGGGTGGAACAGGAGCTTGTTAGGAAGCAAGGAAAACCGCCCAACGGCACGGTCACTGTTGGGACCGGGTGAGCTGGGGCCTGGCCCAGGGCTCACCCCCAACCAGTCGGACCTGGGGCGCCTGCAAGGTGCTTACTGTGCCAAGGCCCACCGACGGCCTTGACGCCACCAGCCGACGGCGTTGCCACTGCGCTCGCCAACTGCTGTCCTGGGTGGTATCACCATCAGGCCGTCGTGCAGCCAGGCTGGCCAGGGCGGTGCGCCTGCCAGCATCGAGGCGCCTGCCACCCCTGCTGATGCTGATCGTCCGCGCCGAGCACCTCAGCAAGACCTACCGGGTGGCCGAAAAACAGCCTGGCCTGGGCGGCACCCTGCGCCATTTCCTCTGGCGCCGAACCCGCACGGTGGAGGCCGTGCGCGAGCTGAGTTTTGCCATTGAGCCGGGCGAGATGGTGGGGTTCCTGGGCGCCAATGGGGCGGGCAAGACCACCACCTTGAAGATGCTCAGCGGACTGATCCATCCCAGTGGCGGCAGCCTGGAGGTGGCGGGCCACCGGCCCCAGCGGCGCCAGGCCAGTTTCCTGCGCTCGATCACCCTGGTGATGGGGCAGAAGCAGCAGCTGATCTGGGACCTGCCACCACTGGAGTCCTTTCGGGTCAATGCGGCGGTCTATGGGCTCGATGACCAGGAAGCCGAGCGACGCATCCAGGAGCTGGCCGAGATGCTGGAGCTGGGGGAGGAACTCAGGCGACCGGTGCGCAAGTTATCCCTTGGCGAACGCATGAAGGCCGAACTGCTGGCAGCCCTGTTGCATCGTCCCTCACTGCTGTTTCTCGATGAGCCGACCCTGGGGCTGGATGTGAACGCCCAGGCCCGGGTTCGAAGTTTCCTGGCCGACTACAATCGCCGCTATGGCGCCACCGTGCTGCTCACCAGCCACTACATGGCTGACATCACGGCCCTCTGCCCCCGGGTGTTGCTGATCCACCAGGGCGGCCTCTTTTATGACAGCAGCCTGGAGTCCCTGACCCAGCGGCTGTCCCCCTTCCGCCTCGTGCGCCTGGAACTGAAAACGCCGCTGCCGGCCCAGGCCCTGGCCTGCTATGGCCAGGTGGAGGCCATCGATGGGCGGGAGGTGAAGCTACTGATCAACCGGGAGCAGCTCACCAGCGCCGTCGGGCGGCTGCTGGCGGATCTGGAGGTGCTGGATCTGGAGGTGGCCGACCCGCCGATTGACGACCTGATGGGCCAACTCTTCCACCAGGGGGTGGTGCAGTGAGAGCGGCTCAGGCGATCCGCATCGCCCGGGTGCTGCTCTCCAGCCAGTACGCCACCATGCTCGAATACCGGGCCGAGATCGCCCTCTGGGCCCTCTCCGGGGTGGTGCCCTTCCTGATGCTGGCCCTCTGGAGCCAGGTGGACGGGGTTGGCGGCGGCCCCCAGGCCCTCGGACTGACGCGCTTGCAGCTGGGTCGCTACTTCCTCTCAGTGTTCATCGTGCGTCAGTTCACGATCGCCTGGGTGGTGTGGGCCTTTGAAGAGGACGCCCTCCAGGGTCGCCTCTCACCGATGCTGCTGCAGCCCCTGCATCCCCTCTGGCGGTACCTGAGCGCCCATCTGGCCGAACAGGCCACCCGCTTGCCCTTTGTGGCTGCGCTGGTGGGGTTGTTTGTGCTGCTGCAACCGGCCACGGCCTGGCTGCCCTCCGTTGGCCAAGCCGTTACGGCCCTGGTGGCGATCTGGCTGGCCTTTGCCATCCATTTCCTGCTGCAGAGCGCCATCGCCATCCTGTGTTTCTGGAGCGAACGGGCCCATGCCCTTGAGCGGTTGCTGGCCATCCCCTATCTGTTCCTCTCGGGCCTGGTCGCGCCCCTGGAGGTCTTTCCACCAGCCGTGCGCTCCTTCGCCCTCTGGACTCCCTTTCCCTACCTGGTGGCCTTTCCCGCCCAACTGCTCTCGGGCAATCCCCTGACGATCCACGGTGGCTTTGCCGCCATGGGGCTCTGGGTGGCCCTGTTGCTGCCGCTGGTGGGCTTGCTGTGGAGGGCCGGGGTGCGTCGCTATGCGGCCATGGGGGCCTGACGATGGCGCGCTACCTGCTCACCCTGCGGCGCTTCTGGGGCACGGCCCTGGCGGGCCAACTCGAATACCAGCTCAACCTGCTGATCGATCTGCTTGCCATGGCCGGCAACCTGGCCGGCAGCCTGTTCGTGATCAGCCTCTTCTACGGACCGGGCCGCAGCCTGGGGGGCTGGAGCTGGGAGTCGGCCCTGGTGGTGCTCGGGGTCTACACCCTGCTGGATGGGGTAGCCAGTTCGCTGCTGCGGCCCAACCTGGGCGCGATCGTCACCCATGTGCAACAGGGCACCCTCGATTTCATCCTGCTCAAACCGATCGATAGTCAGTTCTGGTTGTCCTTGCGCACGGTCTCGCCGGCGGGGCTGCCGGAGTGTCTCACCGGCCTGGGCCTGATCCTGTGGGCGGCTGCCAAGGCCGGCGCTGAATGGACAGCCCAAGCGGCGCTCACGGCAGGGTTGATGCTGGCCTCAAGTTTGGTGATCCTCTACAGCCTCTGGTTTGGCCTGGCCACCACCTCCATCTGGTACGTCAAAACCTGGAATGCCACCGAGGTGTTGCGCGCGGCCCTGACGGCGGGCCGCTATCCCATCAGCGCCTATCCAGTGCGGTTGCGCAGCCTGCTCACCCTGGTGCTGCCCGTGGCGTTCCTGACGACGGTGCCGGCCGAGGCCATCCTCGGGAGGGGGTCGATCGCCACCGGGGCGGCTTCTCTGTTGGTGGCCAGCCTGTGTCTACTGCTCTGCCGACTCTTCTGGCGCCATGCCCTGCGCTTCTACACCTCGGCATCGAGCTGAAAAGACCCAAGATCGCTGGACCTGGGACTGGCTTGTCGGCTCCAGCACCGGAGCCAGGCCCGCTGGTGCGAGAGGCTGGGGTCACGACAGGAGCACGCCATGCCCCAAACCCTGCGGGAGCGCCGCTCCCCCTTGGTCAGCCTGCGCCCGGAGGCCAGCGACTCCCCGGATACCAGGCAAGGGGAATCAGCAGATCCCAAGGACGGGGGGACTCCCCGCCGCAATGGCTTTGGGGCAGGCTCCAGCAAAGGCGGGGCAAAACCGGGCAAGGCCGGTGCCAAGGGCCGCAAGAAGAAGGGCAGTGGTCTGAGCGCCGCAGATCGGGGTCCCCTGGGCAAACATCCCGACCTGGAGGCGATCGTGGCCCGCCAACGCCTGCACCTGCCCCTGTCCGGTCGGCTGGAGGAAAGCCAGGTGACGCGGGCCTGGAAGCGGGCCGCCGGCGAGCACCATCCCGACCGGGGCGGCCTGCACGACACCATGCAGTTGATCAATGGGGCCCGCGACCTGCTCCTGGGTCGGGGCGTGGTGGGATAGGGCCCCCCCCTGGCGGCAAGGCGAGCTCTGGTGCCACAGCCCGAGCGTCTGACCAATGGAATCCCAAGGGCTTTGGCATCGCCGGTGCTGCGCGCCGGGCAGGGCCCGAAGGGGGTTTCAGGGATGGAGGGCTTTGTGAATCTCGAGCGTGGTGGGGAAGGGAATATCGATCTTGTGGGCGGCGAAGGCTTGGATCACGCCTCTGTTGATCCGATCAAGTTCATCGAGAAAGGCGGCAAAGCTTGGTTGGTTTGAACGGTAATCAAACACATAGTCGTAGCTGAAGGCCGAAATCACCAGCAGCCGGCAGGAGCGGAAACTGGCCAGGGGTTCCCGGTCGATCAGGCCCTGGATCAACTGGGGCACCAGGGCCAACTGGGCTTCGCTGCAGTCATAGGAGACCCCGACCACCACCCGGGAGCGAATCACCTGATCAATGATCTGGCGTAAGCGCAGCAGCAATCGATCACGGATTTCCAGATAGCGACCCCAATCTGATAACTCCACCTCGCCGTGGCAGATCAACTGCAGGGCCTCGGAGCCACCGGTTTCCAGGCTGACCAGGGTATGGCTCAGTTCGGGAAAAGCGGCCAGCACGGCCTTGCCGTAATAGAGCAGGTCATCCATTTGCTCCGGACTGAGCTTGGCATCGATGGCCACATGCAGGTCCATGGCCTGGCGCGGCAGATCGGCAGGATTGGCACTGCGTTTTGAGTAATTGATGATCGTTTCTTCATCGGCGATCGAATTGGGAATGCTGATGCGACTCTCCAGGGTTTCCAGCTCCACCGAACGCAGGCCGATCTTGGTGACAAAGCCGAGGTTGTCGCCAATGCGGCAGAACTCGCCAACCCGCAGGGGACGATCACTCTGGATCGAGAGGCCGGCAAACAGGTTGCCGAGCAACTTCGAGGCCCCCAGGCCGATGGCCAAACCTGGGACGGCCGAGAAGGCCAGGACGGTGCTCGGTGGCAAGCCGACCTTGAGCAGCAGTTGATAGAGCAGTGCCATGGCAGCCATGGCTGCCAGCATGCGACTGATCGGCATCACCAGATTGGTGGTGCGCTTGAGGTGCAGATCACTATGGCGACCCCTTAATATCGACAACCAGATACTGATCGAACGCCCCAGGGATTCAAACAATAGGAAAACCGACGCCATCGCCAACACGAAGAAAAGAATATAAAGCAGTTCAGTGATCACAAACAAGGCAAGACCTGTGATATTGATCGCTTCGGTAATCAAGCCGCCCAGAAGAGTCGTCAAGGGCAAGGTAAGCAGCAACAAAGCCACCCGTTTCCATGCCGTTTTGCAGATGACGGCCTGGCTGCCTTGCTGGCTGGATCCCGGGATGCTCCCCTGGCTGGTTCCTTGACTGGTTCCTTGATTGCCGTCCTGGGGTGAAGCCGTGGCGGGGGTGCCATAGGAGTGATGGATGGTCAGCAAGATCCTGGCAAGGAGCACCAGATAGACAGTGCCGACAAACAGGGTTGCCAGAATCTGGAAGATAGTCTGATCAAAAATGCTTTTTTCGAGCAGCCCCTGACGCAACCAGCTGGGAATCTTCAAATACCAGAGGGGCGGCACCAGCCCCCCCGGGGTCAGGCTGTATTTTTGGTAGAGGTCGGGCGAGGCATAGGGCTGATCCGTGTTCACCTTATCGCCAAGCTGATCGAAGATTCGCAGGATTTCCGGGATGGATTCCTTCGAAAAGTAGTAGTCGAGATTGTTGGCCTGGCCCCTGACGTGATCCGTCAGCTCGATAGACGTTTCTGGCAAGGTCCAGGTGCCTTCGGCATGCAGTCGCACTTCATTGAGCCGTTTGATGTCCTCTGGACTGGGCAGATCAAGGCGAATGCGACTGTTATTGAACTCGTAATCAAGCACCTGCTTGAGTTTCAGGCTGGCCTCATGGCCCATGTCATCCTGGATGCTCTCTGGCACTGCCGAAAGATCCAGGGATTTGATTGCCAAAGCCCAGAACTGATTAATGCGGGTGATGGCGGCGCGATCCTGGGCGGACCAGAACCAACCCGTCTGGTCCTGGGCCGAGGCGAGCAGCCGATCCTGCTCCTTGGACACCTTCGCCATCACGGCATAGAAGTTGAGAATCGTTTCCTTGGGACTCTCGCCGAGCACATCAGTAATTGGGGTTTCATCCCAGGCCTGGGCCGTGGCAACCAGATCGGCATAGAAGGGTTGCTGCTGCAGGGAAACCACGCCGCCATAGGGTTCGGCAAGCGGGCTGCGGCCTGGGCCCGAGCTCTGCGAACCACCCTTGGACTGGGCACCCGAGGGGGAAGGCTGCAGCAGGGGGAGCAGGATCAAGCAGCAGGCCGTCAGCCAGGCGACAAGGAGCAGGCGCCAGCGCCGGCCCACAGCGGGACCGCGACGATTTCTGGACTGACGAGCCTGGCCATCAGGCTGGTCGCCGCCCAACCGATGGCGGAGTTCAACAATCACGACTGCCAAGCTATTGCTTGCGGCATCCTGGCAGCGTTGATGCTGGCCTCGTTGAGGCTGGCGCTTGAGTTGCTGGCCTTGTTGCTAACAGAAGGAAGATTGGGGCCATTGCCCTGGTGCAGTCCTCTCCGGGCCGGAGGGGCTGGCGACAGTGCCAGTGGACCTGGTTGCCGAAGTCACGCGGGGTACGGTGCGGAAGGGTCCCGACTGTCGGTGGACGAGTGAATGGATCCTCCTTGGGGTCCAGGCCATTGGCTACGGGCCCAAGACGCCACCATTCCGCTGACCAGTTCGGGTGACTAGCGAGGGTGGGTCTTGCCCTGCCTGCAACAGCTTGCAGGGGCCCCTAGCCATCACCCCACGGCAGTCAACTCTTTGCCCCGCAACCTGTGGCCAAGCCTCCCTACCCGCCACCGCCGGCCCGACCCGACTTCCCCCCACCGGCACGGCCGCCCCGACCGGGGGAAGTTGGTGGAGACTGGGTCTGACGCCAGCGACTAGGGCCTTCGGTAGGCAGAACTGGGCCATGGGCGGCTTGGTTTCGGCGCCTTCCGCGGGCGCTGCCGGTGAGCAACGTCGCCAGGCGATGGGCTTCAGCGGGGTCCACCTGCCGCCATTGGCCGGGGTCCAGGCCCGCCAGGGTGAGGGGAGGACCCCCATCCATCAGGTCGATCGCCACCCGGATCAGGCGCAGGGTGGGCAACCCCACCGCCGCCGTCATGCGCCGCACCTGGCGGTTGCGTCCTTCGCGCAGGTCCAGCTCCAGCCAGGCGGTGGGCACCCGGAGCCGGTGGCGGATCGGCGGTTGGCGCTCTGCAATTGCGGCCGCCTCCAGCTCAGCCGGCCCAAGGGTGCGGGCTCGGGCCTCCAGGGTGCGCTGACCCTGGATCAGGAGTCCCTGGCGGAGGGCCTGAAGGGCTTCAGCCGTGGGGGTGCCTTCCACCTGAACCCAGTAGCGGCGCCAGTGCCCCCAGGTGGGATCGGTGAGCCGATGCTGGAGACGGCCGTTGTCCGTCAACAGCAGCAACCCCTCGCTGTCGGCATCGAGCCGGCCGGCCGCGTAGATGCCCGCCACCGCAATGTGGTCGGCCAGGCAGGCCCAGCGGCTGGCTTGGTCAGGGCTGAACTGGCTGAGAACCCCGTAGGGCTTGTGGAACAACAGGGTGGTCAGGGACGTCGAAGACTCAGGGGCTCAGGAGGCCTGGCGGGCCTTCCAGAGGTTGACAGCACCAATGCAGATCAGCAATAAACCCAGGTCCATCGAGAGCGGAGGCAGGATCATGGGGGCAAGGGCCTGGCCGGCGCCTGGGAAGGTGGCGTGACCCTAAACGCCGGAACCGGGCCGCGGCGATGGGGTTCGGCAACCAGGGTGGGATTGGCGCCACCTAAGGTGGAGGCTGCAGTTCGAAATGGTCTGGCGGCAGCGCATGATCGAGACATCCGGCGTGATCGAGAAGGAGCAGGGCAACGGGTTTTACCTCGTGACCCTCGAGCAGCCGGCCGGTCACCAGTGCCTCTGCCGGGCAGCGGGCAAGCTGACCAAATTCCGGATCAAATTGTTGGCCGGTGACAAGGTGCTGGTGGAGATCAGTCCCTACGACCTGACCCGCGGGCGGATCACCTACCGGGAACGCAATGCCGGTGCCACCGGCCCCCGTCCCGGCGGCAACCGGCCTGGCGGTCCCCGCCGCCGCTGATCGAGCCAATGCCGGCTCCCGACCCATGCTGGGGGATCGGGTAGTTTCCCCCAGCAAGACCAACAAGGCCATAGGAGCGGCCAGGCTGATCGAGGGTCTATCGGGTGTCTCTAAACCCCATGGAGCCAGGCGCCGAGTAAGCCCGGGCCGCATGGGGTTTCAACTGGGGCAGGAAGCCCCCGGACTAAAGCAGGGCGCCGATCGCCGCCTTGAACTCACTGCGCTGTTTCACCCCCTTGAATTGCTGTTTGAGTTCCTTGCGGAAGAACAGCTGAACGGTGGGGGTGCCGGTGACACCGGCCTGTTCGGCGATCGCCTGGTCGGCTTCGATGTCGATCTCCACGCCCTGGGCAGCCCCCTCAAAGTCGGCCAGCACCCGTTTGAGCTGGGGTTTGAGCACATGGCACGGTCCGCAGCTGGGTGAGGAATAGACCACCAGCAGGGGCTTGTCGCAGTCGTGATAGAGCTTGCGCAGGGCGTAGCTGCCCTTCTGCCACAGGGCCGTGGGGTCGTAGTTGGCCTCATCGCTCACAGCCGTCCGCACCGGCTCACCGGCGGGGGCGGGGTCCACCGGGTCGTGGCTGACGGTGACCGCCAGGTGGTGGTGGGTGAGCCAGCGTTCCGCCGCCAGGGCCGCCTGGCAGCCACTGCCGGCGGCCGTGATTCCCTGGCGCCACTCGTGGTCGGCCACATCGCCGGCGGCGAACACGCCCTCCAGGCTGGTTTCGGGCCGGCCGGGCTGCACCTGCACATAGCCCTGGCCATCCAGCGCCAGCTGGCCAGCCACCAGGCCCGTATTGGGCGTGTGCCCGATCGCATAGAAGAGGCCCTTGACCGCCAGGCTCTCCTGCTCGCCCGTGACCGTGTCACGCAGCTGGATCGATTCGAGCCAGTCGCCACCGCCCACATCCACCAGATCCCGGTTCCAGTGGACGCTGATGGCCGGATTGGCCAGCACCCGATCGGCCATGGCCTTGCTGGCCCGCAGGGCATCACGGCGCACGATCAGATGGACATGGCTGCCGTATTTGGTGAGATACACCGCCTCCTCACAGGCCGAATCACCGCCGCCGACCACGGCCAGCTCGGCATTGCGGAACTGGGGTGTGGCGCCATCGCAGATGGCACAGGCGCTGATGCCGCGGCTCCAGAAGGCCTGCTCCTGAGGGAGGCCGAGCCGGTTGGCACTGGCCCCGGTGGCCAGGATCACGGCCTGGGTTTCAATCACCCGGCCCTCCACGGTGATGCGATAGGGGCGTTGGCCCAGATCGATCGCATCGGCGTCGGCCTCGATCAGGCGGGTGCCCCAGCGCACCGCCTGGGCCCGGATCCGGTCCATCAGGTCGGGGCCAAGAATTCCATCGGGAAAGCCCGGGAAATTCTCCACATGGGTGGTGGTCATCAGCTGGCCGCCGGCGATGCCGCCCGCCTGGAAACCAGTGATCAGCAGGGGATTGAGGTTGGCCCGGGCTGCATAGATGGCGGCGGTGTATCCGGCGGGCCCGGAGCCGACGATGACCAGGTTTTCGGGGGACACCTGGGGGGTAGCGGCAGAGGCCATCGGGTTAGGCGGACTCACTTCGCCTTGAATCTAGGGTCCCGTGCTGGTGGGCTGGGGGCTGGATCCCCGACAGCGATTGGACCGACGCGGCGGGCGGACCGGAGATCCGAGAAACAAATCGGCCGCCGAACTGGGTCAAATTGGAAAAAATGCTTTAGATTTCGATTCGTCCGTCCGGTTCCAGGCCGCGCCGGTCCCCGAACCCATCGCCTCCCTGGCGATCGGCCAAAGGGTCCCTCGGCGCCAGACTGGGAACCATCAGCACGGATTCGGCCAGCAGCTCCGGCTGGTCATCAATGCAGAGAATCCACTCGCGGAATTCCTGGGTCAGGGCGTAGCTGTCCTCGTAGCGCTCGCGCGCATCGAGGCTGGCGATCCGGGCGACCGACCAGTTCATCGCCACCGAGAGGCGCCGCTGGATCGAACCGTGCATGATTCAGCTCCGTTAGGGGCCACGCTGGTCGACGCAAGGCCTGGCCAGGGCAGCAAGTTCGCAGAAGTTCGCATTTTTTCTGCTTTCAGACTGTATTCATGGCTGCAGCAGAAAGCCCGGCAGTTGGGGCCCTCGCAGGCGAATCAGCTCGCCCGGCCCTTCGGCCATGGCCTCCAGGGGCAGCCCCGCGGCCCGGCCCCAGCCCTGGGGATCGGCCGCGTCCACCGCTCCAGCCCGGCTGCGCAGCAGATAGGGCTCACTGATCGACCAGCTCCGGGCGTACTGCATCAGCAGCGGATCGGCTGGCGCAAACACATAGGAGGGATGGCGGGGCACCGCTTCCAGCTGGCTGCGCTGCCCATCCATGCGCACCGCCCGGGTGATCGCCTGCACGAAACGGCTGCGGGTCACCACGGTGGTCAGGTAGGCCACCACCCGCAGCCGGGGCGCATCGAAGCCCTCGGAGGCCATGTCGATACTCACCAGCCAGTCGGCCTGGCCCTGCTGGAAGGCGGCCAGTTTGCCGGCGGCCTCGGGATCCTGGGAGTGCACCAGCAGCACCTTGTCTCCCTCCTCCACCAACAGCTGGCCCAGGCGGCGGGCATGGGCGATGTCGCGGGCGATCACGATGCCGCCGGCGCCCGGATGGTGGCGCCGCACCAGCTCCAGCCGTTTGCGGGCATTGAGCAGCACCCGCAGGGCGATGCTGCTGCCATCGCCCAGCCGGATCGCCCGCCGCAGGTTGCGGGCCCGCCAGCTCTCACGCCCTTCGCCAGACAAGGGAGACCGTTCCAGCTCGGGGTTGCTGCCCTCCTGGCGGCCATGGTCGATCCAGCCATCCTGGAACCGGAATTCCAGGGGGCGCACATCGCCAGCGGCGATCAGCTGGCGCGGTTCCACGGTCAGGTCAGGGGCAATCAGCTCGACCCGTTCGCCGGCGTCCTCCACCTGGATGCGGCGGGCCGAGCAGAACCCCAGGTTGTCGGCCCGGAAGGGGGTCCCGGTGAGGCCGAGCCGCAGGCTGGCCCCCGTGGTGAGGCTGCTGAAGGTCTGGCCCCAGGCACTGGCATCCGGCTCGTCCGGATCGAGGCCCAGGTGGTGCACCTCATCGGCGATCGCAAGCCAGGCGCCGAGGCCTGCGGCCAGAAGCTGCTCCTGGAGGGCCGCCTGGTTGCGGCTGGCCGCCTGGTAGGTGAGCAGCAGCCCCTGCCAGATGTCCGCCCTGGAGCACTCCAGGGGGCTGGCCGGGTCCCAGTCGCGCAGCTCCAGGCCCAGGCGGCTGGCGGCCTGGCGCCATTGGCTGGCGATCGAGCTGCGGTGGGTGAACACCACAAAGCGCTGCAGGCGGCCTGCCGCCGCGAGGGCCTGGAATCCCAGCAGGGCGCCCAGGGTTTTGCCGGCGCCGGGCCCGGCATGGATCAGCACATCCGCGCCACCAGGGTCCTGGCGCTCGAGGCGGCGGCGCAGCAGTTGGATCAGCTGGCTCTGCCACTGGCGCGGCCGGGGGAGCGGGGCCGTCCGGGCGGGCCCGGGCGCCAGGGTGAAGGACGGTGCTGCCATGGGGCCATTGTGTCGCCGCCGCCAGCCAGCCCCGGAGCGCCGCCGAATCGGGGCCGATCCCCCTGGCCAATGGGTGTTTCAGCCCATGCCCTTGAACGCCGGCGTCCCTACGTTCGGTGCATCAGCCTGTTTCAGGCCCTTGCCCTGCCGGCCCATGGACCCCAGCTTCCCCTTCTCCCTGGCCGTGGACCACTGGCGTGAACGCTTCGAGCAGGCCTGGGAGCAGGATTGTGATATTGATCCCATTATTTTGCGCACCCGCCTGTTGCGCCTGCAGGGACGCTGGCAACAGGCCCGCTGCCTCGATCAGGAATTGCTGCCCTATTTCTGAGCAGCAGCCCAACCATCATTCCTCCTGGACTTAGCCCCCTAGGCCTCGATTTCATGGGAATGGGCTGCCATGGGACGGACTAAAGACCCACTAGACAAGACCTTGGTCGTTCGGTTACTCGAAACCGAAAATCTCCTTTTGGGCAAGGATCCATCTGAAACGTTGAAACGTTTTCTGAGCCTACCTAGCCAGAGCAGGCTCAACGTAAACGAAGCATTCTAAATACAATTAAGATCGATCCTAAGATATCACAATTAGGCGTCTTGATGACGAACTCAGCCAGTCAAAAAATAGCAGCCGGAACGTTCGGCAGTTAGCAAAGACAATAATATCTCGGGTTTTTGGTCGTCACTCCTCTCAACACATGCCCGCTGATTAAGGGCGCACCGTCAGGAGGAGCCTCCCTCCAATCTGGCCATGCACGACCAACATGGAGTGGGGCCATCGCCATGTTGGTGATGGATGAGCTTGCGGTAAGTGGTTGAGCAACTCGGTGCTGGGGGATCCCAATCCATGGGCGCCAGCAGGAGCTCGACATCTCCCTGGCGCCCCGGAGTGTTCAGCCGATCGCTTCGGCGTGGTTCACCAACAGGTGCTGCACCTCATCCAGCCCTTCGCTCGCCACCTGATGGGCCAGATCCTGGGAGGCGCCGGCGGCCTCGCTCAGCACGGCCGCCATGCGCCCAATCAGGGCCTCCCGTTGGCTGCTGAGGTGGCTGATCAGCTCCTGCTCAATCAGATGGCGCACGGCCATCCCACGCAGGCTGTTCTGGTCGGCTTCCGCCAGGGTGCCCTGCACCAGCTCCTTGACGAACAGGCGCTGCACTTCGGTGCTGCGCAGGAAGCTTTCCATCGCATTGATCGCTCCGTCCACGACGGTGCGCTCCACCTCGGCGGGTTCCTCGTTGAGCTTGAACTCCCAGTCGAGGTGACGGCGCTGCCAGCCCTGCTGCTGCAGGTTGGGCATCACCGTTTGGCAGAAACTATCGACAGAAATCTCATAGACCCGTTCGGCCAGGCGCTCGCACCAGTCGGATCCATGGGCGTGCAGGTTGTCGCGCAGCACTTCGCGCTCCACCGCATGGCCGC
This sequence comes from Synechococcus sp. UW140, assembly GCA_943370565.1. Taxonomy (GTDB): domain Bacteria; phylum Cyanobacteriota; class Cyanobacteriia; order PCC-6307; family Cyanobiaceae; genus BAIKAL-G1. Next base: position 58,896 of record CALRRL020000002.1, read on the forward strand.
CGTGGTGACTGTGGCAGACGCCATCGGGGCATTCGACCGCCGTGATCGCCATGGGGAAAGGAAGGCAAAGGACTGACCATGCCATAGCCAGAACGCCAACCTCGGGCAACAGGCCAGGGGACTGGAGCCGCAATTGTGCTGGTGTGCCCACAATCGAGCCGGATCGCTTGTCTTGTCTGAGGCCAGAGACGATCACTGAAGAGACAGCTCAAGGAGAGCTTGGTTTGACAACTGTGTTGATTGCCCGCGAGCGGCGGGCCGGTGAAACGCGGGTGGCGGCCACACCGGAAACGGTGAAACGGCTGGTCGGCCTGGGCTGTAAGGTGCAGCTGGAGCATGGGGCCGGCGAGGCCGCCGGTTACCCGGATGGCTCCTTTGGCGAAGCCGGGGGCGAGCTGTTCGATGGAACAAGCCCCGAGGCCCCGGATCGTTGGGCAGCAACCGACGTGCTGCTCACGGTTCAGGCGCCCCCGGCCGGCAGCGGGGCCGCCCTGGGCCAGCTGCGTCCTGGTGCCCTGGTGATGGGCCTGCTCGATCCCTTCGCCAATCGGGAGCTGATCGCCAGCCTGCTGGAGCGCAAGCTCTCGGCCATCGCCCTGGAGCTGCTGCCACGCATCAGCCGGGCCCAGGCCATGGATGCCCTCTCCTCCCAGGCCAACATCGCCGGCTACAAAGCGGTGCTTCAGGCCGCAGCGGCCCTGGATCGCTTCTTCCCGATGCTGATGACCGCTGCCGGCACGGTGCAGCCGGCCAAGGTGGTGGTGCTTGGGGCCGGTGTGGCCGGTCTGCAGGCGGTGGCCACGGCCCGGCGGCTCGGGGCCCTGGTCAAGGTGAGCGATGTGCGGCCGGCGGCCCGGGAGCAGGTGGAATCCCTGGGGGCCCGTTTCATTGAACCGCCGGTGATGGAGCAAAGCCCCGGCGAAGCAGGCGGCTACGCCAAGGAAGCCGGGGCTGTGTTCCTGGAGGCCCAGCGCCAGCTGTTGGCCCCCCACCTGGCCGAGGCCGATGTGGTGATCACCACGGCCCTGGTGCCAGGCCGGCCCGCCCCCCTGCTGATCACCCGGGACATGCTCGGCCTGCTGCGGCCCGGGGCCGTGGTGATGGACCTGGCCGTGGCCCAGGGCGGCAATTGCGCCGCCAGCCAGCCGGACCGGGAAACCGTGGTGGACGGCGTGCGCGTGATTGGCGCCGGCAACCTGCCGGCTTCGGTGCCCTTCCATGCCAGCTCCCTTTATGCCCGCAACCTGGCCGCCCTGCTCGAGTTCGTGCTCAAGCAGGGGGGCCTGGCCCAGCTCGATCCGGAGGATCCCCTGATCGATCCCTGTCTGATCACGCACCAGGGACAGTGCCGCCGCGCCGACCTCAGTCCCGTGGGCCAGGAGGTGGCGGCATGAGCGACTTTTCCCTGAATGAAGCCCTCTGGGTGTTGCTGCTCGGCAGCCTCCTGGGCTTTGAACTGATCGGCAAGGTGCCCCCCACCCTGCACACGCCGCTGATGTCTGGGGCAAATGCCATCAGTGGCATCACCCTGCTGGCCGCCCTGGCCCTGATTGGCCAGGCCCCCTCACCGCCCTTGCAGGCGCTTGGGGCCGTGGCCCTGGGCTTTGCCCTCTTCAACGTGATCGGTGGCTTCCTGGTCACCGACCGCATGCTCGCCATGTTCCGCCGCCGCGGAGGTGCCGCTTGAACCAGTTACTGCTTGATCTCAGTGCCGTCCTGCTGCTGGCCCTGGGCCTGCGCGGGTTGGCGAAATTGCGCACCGCCCGCATGGCCAACGGCCTGGCCGCCCTGGCCATCGGCCTGGCGGTGGTGGGTTTGCTGTTGAGCCAGGGGCTGGCCGGCTGGCCCTGGATGCTGGGCGGCCTGGCCGTGGGTGGGGGCATCGGCGTGCTGTTGGCCCTGCGGGTGCCGATGACCGCCATGCCTGAAACCGTGGCCCTGTTCAACGGCTGTGGCGGCATGGCCTCCCTGCTGGTGGCCCTGGGGGCCGTGGGCCTGCCGGGCCCCATGGGCCTGCTGGCGACCGTGTCGGTGTTGGCCTCCGTGGTGGTGGGGGCGATCACCTTCAGCGGATCGCTGGTGGCCATGGCCAAGCTGCAGGAATGGCTCGATACGCCGGCCTGGACCCAGCGCCAGGCCCGCCACGCCGTCAACATCACCCTGGCGGTGGCCTGCCTGGCCTGCTGCGTGCTGGTGGTGCAGGGCCAGCCCTGGGGCCTGGCGCCCCTGACGCTGCTGGCCCTGCTGCTGGGCATCGGATTGACCCTGCCGATCGGCGGGGCCGACATGCCGGTGGTGATTTCCTTGCTCAACTCCTATTCCGGCGTGGCCGCCGCGGCTGCCGGTTTTGTGGTGGGCAGTGCCCTGTTGATCGTGGCGGGCGCCATGGTGGGCGCCGCTGGCCTGATCCTCACCCAGGTGATGTGTACCGCCATGAACCGTTCGCTCACCTCGGTGCTGTTCGGGGGCGCCCTGGGGGCCAGCGCTGGCGCCGGCACTGGCGAGACGAAGGAGGCGGAGTCGTACGGGCGCATCACCAGCTGCAGCGCCGAGGAATGCGCCATGGCCCTGGAGCAGGCCGAGCGGGTGGTGTTTGTGCCGGGCTATGGCCTGGCCGTGGCCCAGGCCCAGCACAGCCTGAGGGAACTGGCCCGCCTGCTCGAAGGCCATGGGGTGGAGGTGAGCTACGCCATCCACCCGGTGGCGGGCCGCATGCCCGGCCACATGAATGTGCTGCTGGCCGAAGCCGATGTGCCCTACGACCAGCTGGTGGAGATGGACATGATCAACCCCGAGTTTCCGCGCACCGATGTGGTGATCGTGCTCGGGGCCAATGACGTGGTGAATCCCCAGGCCAAGAACGACCCCAGCAGCCCCCTGTTCGGCATGCCCGTGCTCGAGGTGGACCAGGCCCGCTCGGTCTACGTGGTGAAGCGGGGCCTGGGGGCGGGCTACGCCGGCATCAAGAACGGCCTGTTTGAGCTGCCCCAGACCGCCATGGTCTTTGGCGATGCCAAGGCGGTGCTCAATGGGCTGATCACCGAGCTGCGCGGCCTGGGCGTGGGCAAAAAAGCCCTGGCGACGGTTTGAGGCCCTGAGCCTCGGGCGCTCAGCAGCCCGAGGCCAGGCCTGTTCATCAGCCGTTGAATCGCTGGATGGGCGGTGCCTCTCGCGAGGGGCACCGCCTTTTTGATGGAGCTTTGATGGCGCAGGGATCATCTGCGCAGGACTGGCTCAGGGCGATCAGCGCAACGCGTCTAGGGCCTGGGCGGGTCGATCCAACGGGCGGGCTTGCTGACAAGCTGCCAGCCCGAAGCGAGCGTTTTGCCTTGACGTCGTCCCTGGCCGCCGAGTTGGGTCTGCCCCCGTTTCGGGCGCGGTTTCCCTGGTGGGGCGCCGACCTCCAGACCCTGCGCGACACCCTGCGTCCAGGCGAGTTGGCGCCCGAACGGGGCCAGCCGGTGCTCACGGAGCTGGGCCAGGGCGACCAACTGCTGTCCTTGCTGGATCCTCCCCTGACTCAGGAGCTGGGGCGGCAGGGCGATCCGCCTGGGCTGGCCCGCCAGGAGGGGAGCGCCGTGGAGCGGGCCCAGGCCATGGTGCTGGTTCTGCATGGCCTCGGGGGCTCCAGCCAGGCCGTGGGCGTGCGTCGCCTCGGCCAGCTGCTGCAGCGCCACGGCTTTGCCGTGCTGCGGCCCAACCTGCGCGGCGCCGGCCTGGGCCGTCCCCTGGCCCGGGGCTCCTACGCCGCCCAGTGCAATCGCGACCTGCTGCCCTTGCTCGCCCAGGCGCGCCAGCTCGCCGCAGGGCGGCCCCTGCTGGCGGTGGGCCTCTCCCTGGGCGGCACCGTGTTGCTGAATGGCTGCCTGGCCGAGGATCCCCCGGGCTCGCCATCCCCAAGCCAGGGTGGCTTGCCCCGCCTTGATGGGCTGGCCTGCGTCAGTAGCCCCCTGGATCTGGTGGCCTGCTCGGCCCAGATTGACCAGCCCCGCAACCGGCTCTACCAACGCTGGTTGCTGCAGCGGCTGCATCAGCAGGTGCGGGGCGAGGTCCAAGCCGATGCTCCCCATGGCTTGGATGGCCGCCCAGGCGGGCCGGCACCATCCATCCGCAGTTTTGATGCTCAGATCACGGCGCCCCGCTGGGGGTACCCCTCGGTGGACGCCTACTACGCCGAGGCCAGTCCCCTGGCAAGGCTGCTCCAGGGAGTCGAAACCGGCCTGGGGCTCGGCCTACCGCCTGCCCTCTGGCTCCACGCCAGAGATGACCCCTGGGTGCCTGCCAACGGAACCGAGGCCCTTGGTGCCGCCCTGGCCAAGGCGATTAAGGCGGGGACGGCAGGACCGGGGCATGGGGCCGTGTTGATCACCGCTGGTGGCGGCCACAACGGTTTCCATGGCCAGGGGGATCCAGGCTCGGCCAGCTGGAGCGATCGGCTGGTGCTGGCCTGGTTGGCCCGGCTGGTGAGAGGAGCCGACTAGCGGAGCCATGGCCCGCAAGCCCCGCCTAACCCGGCGCCGGGACTGAACGCTGAGCAGGGAGCACTGACCTGTTGGCGTCAGGGTTGCGTTGGCAGGCCCGCGAACGGATGTCGCTGCACGATCCAGGCCTCGATCGGCTGGCCGCCGACCACATGCTCCTTCACGATCCGCTCAATGCGCTCTGGCGTGACGCCGCCGTAAACGATGCCCTCGGGCCAGATCAACAGGATCGGTCCCACCCGGCAGATGCGCAGGCAATCGGCCTTGGTGCGCAGCACGATCCCCCCGGGGCGGCCAGGGGTCTCGAGGCCCAGCTCCCGCACCAGCACCTTGAGCCGCTCCCAGCTGGCCAGCCCCAGCGCCGGATCCGCCGGGCAACAGAGATTCTTGCTGGGGGTGGCGCAGAGCAGCAGGTGGTGGGCAATCACGCTCAGACAGGCTCAGGGATACACAGAAGACCTCAAGCTCGGTTTGGGCGACTCGCCCCCAATCGACGAGCAGCAAGGGTGAGGCTGGGGACTGCCTCGGACTGGCAATTCGGGAGCTGGCGCTTTAACCGGCCGCCGTCACCAGCGGGCGGGCGCCCGATGCGGCTGCAGCTTCCCGCACCGCCTGGCGGGCCCAGGCATCGGTGGCCAACACATCGACCAGGGCGGGATCGGCCTTGAGATCGACCCGGTGGCGATCACACACCCGTTCGATCAGCCTGGGAATGTCCACAAAGGCGATCTGTTCAGCAAGGAAGAGGGCCACGGCTTCCTCGTTGGCGGCATTCATGGCCGCGGGCATGGTGCCCCCGGCCCGGCCGGCCGCATAGGCCAGCTGCATGCAGGGGTATTTGGCCGGATCGGGCTGGCGGAAGCTGAGCTGGCCCACGGCGGTGAGATCCAGGCGGCGCCAGGGGGTTTCCAACCGCTCGGGCCAGCTGAGGCAGTAGAGGATCGGCAGTTTCATGTCGGGCCAGCCCAGCTGGGCGAGCACCGAGGAATCGGCCAGTTCCACCATCGAATGGATGATCGATTGGGGGTGAATGATGATTTCGATCTGGTCGTAATCCAGGCCGAACAGGTAGTGGGCCTCGATCACCTCGAGGCCCTTGTTCATCAGGCTGGCCGAATCCACCGTGATCTTGCGGCCCATGCTCCAGTTGGGATGGCTGGTGGCATCGGCCACGGTGGCCTTCACCAAATCAGCCGCATCCCAGTCGCGGAAGGCACCACCGGAAGCGGTGAGCTGGATGCGGCGCAGGCCGGGGGTGGGGATTCCGGTGGAGAGGCGGGCGGTGTCGGCCCAGGGGGTGCCCTGCAGGCACTGGAAGATGGCGGAATGTTCGGAATCGGCCGGCAGCAGCCGCGAGCCGGAGCGGGCCAGCTCGGGCAGCACCACCGGACCGGCGGCAATCAGGGTTTCCTTGTTGGCCAGGGCCAGGTCCTTGCCGGCCCGGATCGCCGCCAGGGTGGGCAACAGGCCGGCGCAGCCGACGATGCCGGTGACGACCAGATCGGCCGTGGGCCAGGCGGCGGCGGCGCAGAGGCCTTCGGAGCCGCCGAGCAATTCCGGCAGGGGGGAAGGGCAGTCTGCGGGATCAAGGGCCAGCAGGCGCTGCCGCAGGCTGGCCACCAGCTCGGCATCGGCCAGGGCCACCACCTCAGGGCGATGGCGCTGGATCTGGGTAATCAGCAGGTCGAGGTTGCGGCCGGCGGTGAGGGCCACCACGCGGAAACGCTCAGGGAAGTCCTCGACGATCTCCAGGGTCTGGGTGCCGATCGAGCCCGTGGATCCCAGCACGCTGAGGGCTTTCACAGGCGGATCGGCAACGGTGGCGGCCAGTCTCCCACCGGGCCCGCAAGCCAGCCCGCCAGCCGAGCCAGCCAGCCCGCCCGCACCCCCACCCAGGCCGGCCGGCAACGGCCCCAACTCAGTTCCTTTCCCAGACCCGCTCACCCCGTAGGGGCTTAACTGGGATCCGTTTCCACCCACCGGTTGGGGCTGCCCGGATGAGCGCGTTCCTGAACAGCCTGCAAGGGCTGCTGCAGCGTTGGAATTTCATCGAGCGGGCCAAACTGGAGAGCCAGCTCTGGGAGGCCTTTGAGCGGGGCGAACCGCTGGAAGCGATGGTGGAGCAGTGCCCGCCGGGGTTTCAGAAAGAGGTGTGGACCACCACCCTGGCGCGCATCCGCAAGATCGAAACGATGATGGCGGGCCAGCAGGCCCCTCAGCGCCAACCCGATTCGGACTGAGGCCGGGAACCGTCCCTGGAGCCCGGGGACCAGGGGTCTTGGCTTGGATCAGGGGGGATCGGAATCGAGGCGATCAGTTGCGCAGCCACTCGGTGCGGCCGCCGGGTTTGTCGATCAGTTCGATGCCCTGGCTCTGCAGGCTGGTGCGGATTTGGTCGGCTTCGGCATAGTTTTTGGCCGCCTTGGCCGCCTGGCGGACCGCAATCTGGGCTTCGATCACCGCGTCGCTGGGGCCCCCAGCGGCAGGGCCGCCTGGGCCGGATTGCGTTTCCGGCTTGAGGCCCAGGACCCCGCAGAGTTCCAGCAGCAGGCTGGCCTCCCGGCGGAACGCGCGGGCCTCGCTGGCGGCCTGGGCGTCGCCCCGCTCGCGGCGATTCGCCAGGGCGCGCAACGGCCGGGCCAGGTCAAACAACACGGCCAGGGCCGCAGAGGTGTTGAGGTCATCGTCCATGGCGTCCGTGAAGCGCTGCCGCGCCTCTGCCGACGCCTCCAGACACTCCGGGGGCCGATCACCGCCGGACTCTGGGGCGAGCTCCAGCTCGGCGGCCAGTTGCAGGGCCCCATTGAGACCCTTCCAGCCGGTGGCGGCGGCGGCTAAAGCCCCATCGGTGAAGTCGAGCGGTTTGCGGTAGTGGGCCTGGAGCACGAACAGGCGCAGGGTCATGGCCGACACGCCACTGGCGAGCAGGGCGCGGATCGTGGTGAAGTTGCCCAGGGATTTGGACATCTTTTCGCCGCCCACATTGACCATGCCGTTGTGCAGCCACCAGCGGGCCAGGGGCTGGCCCGTGGCCGCCTCCGACTGGGCGATCTCATTTTCGTGGTGGGGGAAGATCAGATCGGCGCCACCAAGGTGGATGTCGATCGTGTCGCCCAGTTCCTGGCGCACCATCGCCGAGCATTCGATATGCCAGCCCGGCCGGCCCGGGCCCCAGGGGGAGTCAAAACTGGGCTCGCCCGGCTTGGCCCCCTTCCAGAGGGCGAAATCGAAGGGATGGTGCTTGCGGGCCTCCTCGCTGCCCGACATCCGGCCCTCGGCATTCTGCTGTTGGGCCATGAGATCGCGGCCCGAAAGTTTGCCGTAGCCAGCGTGTTTCATCACGGCGAAATACACATCTCCATCGGCGCAGTAGGCCACCCCCTTGGCCTGCAATTCGCCGATCAGATCCCGGATCGCCGCCAGGCTCTGGGTGGCCCGGGGCATGCGATCGGCCGGCAGGATATTGAGGGCCGCCATGTCGGCCACAAACGCGTCGATATTGCGCTCACTGACCACCTGCATCGAGCTGCCTTCCTCGGCGGCCCGCGTGAGGATCTTGTCGTCGATATCGGTGTAGTTCTGCACAAACGTCACCGCATAACCCCTCCAGAGCAGGTAGCGGCGCAGCACATCCCAGGCGATGTAGCTGCGGGCGTGGCCCAGGTGGCAGAGGTCGTAAACCGTGACGCCGCAGCAGTAGAGCGACACCTTGCCCGGTTGCAGCGGCTCGAATGGTTCGCTGCGGCGGGTGAGGGAGTTGGTGAGCCGCAGGGTCACTGGCGTCAGATCAAGGGCTAGGACGGCTGGACCGTAAGGCCCATCCCATGGTCGCCCGTCGCGGCACCCCGCCCGAGGCTGGCGCCGCCGCCGGCGCGCCCGTGCCAGACCCCTGGTTGGCACCATCCGCCGCTCCCGCCGCCGACCCCTCAGGGGGGGCAGCGGAGCAGGCAGCCGCGGAGCCATCGAGGGTGCCCAGCGACGCCCCAGAGAGGCCCCCATCAGGCCCAGGAACCCCTGGGGCCCGGGGCCAATTCAGGCGAACCGGGTCCGCCTTCTGGTGGCTGTGGGCGGGGCAGCTGGTCTCCAACCTCGGCACCCAGGTGAGCCTCTATGGCATCGGCCTGTGGTTGTTTCAGCGCCAGCAGCAGCTGGTTGCCTTCGCCGCCGTGGCGATCGTGGTGCAGCTGGCCAAGGTCCTCGCCCTGCCGCTGCTGGGTCCGCGGCTGCCGCACTGGCGCCGGCGGCGGGTGATGGTGGTGGCCAATGGCCTGGGGGCCAGCGCCACCTTGGCCCTGGCGGGGCTGTTGTTGCTGGCGGGTCCCACGGTTGACTCCTGGCGCCTGCTGGCCCTGGTGCCACTCCAGGGGCTGGCGGCGGCGGCGGAGGCCGGCCTGGTGCTCTGTTTCGCCAGCCTCATTCCCCTGCTGGTGCCGGCTGGAGACGGGCGCCAGCAGGCCAATGGCCTGTTTGCCAGCAGCGATGGCCTGGTGTTGATCGCGGCGCCGTTCCTGGGGGCCTGGCTTGTGGGCCTCGCCGGCCTGCGGGGCGTGCTGGTGCTGGATGGCCTGAGTTTTGGCCTGGCCCTGGCCGGGGTGCTGCTGGCGCCCTGGCCCCAGGCCGCCCTGGTGCCGGCCATCGCCCATGGCCGCCCAGGAGAACGACACCTGCCAAGACCCTGGGCACGGGGGCTTGGCAGGTTTGGCCGCGATCTCGCCGAGATCGCCCGCGATCGGGACCTGCGCCGACTGGCCCAGCTGGGCACGGCGATGGCCTTTGTCTATGGCGCCACGGAGGTGCTGTTCCCCGCCTGGGTGGTCACGGCCCTGGGGCGGGGCCGGCTCGGCGGCGCCTTGCTGGTGGGGGGGGTGGCCTATGGCCTGGGGCTGCGGCTCTGGCTGGCCCTGCCGCCGCGGCGCTGGGCTGGGGCCCTGGCCAGCTTGCTGGTGCTGCAGAGCCTGGCCCTGATGGGGGCGGGGCTGGTGCGCTTCGAGAGCACCCTGCCCCTCTGGTACGGCGGCCTGGGCTGCTTCACCCTGGCCTTGCCGGTGTGCCTGGCGATCGTGCAGAGCAGCTGGCAGCAGCGCGTGCCCGTGGCCGACCTGCCCAGGCTCCTGGCGGTGCGCTACACCCTCGACTGGCTCGCCCGATTGGCGGCCTTCGGGGGCTGCGCCCTGGTGGTGGATCGGCTGCTGCGGCCGGCCCTGGCCTGGGACCAGGGGCCGAGCTGGCTGCTGCAGGCCCTGGGCACGGGGCCTGGCCGGCCCATGGCCGTGGCCCTGGGGGGCCTGGGCTGGGTGCTGCTGCTGGCCCTGATCAGCGCAACGATCCACCTGCCTGGCCTGGAAGGGCAGGGGCGGCGGCGCCCCTGAGCGGCGGCAGCTCCGGCGAGGGCCCCAACGCCCTGGTGTGCCCAGGGGTTGGGCAGCAATGGGACCATGGCCCGATGCGGGTTCTGATCTTCACCTCCAGTGGCGGCACCGCCCACGACGCGGCCGCCGAGGCCCTGCGCGACTGGCTGCGCCAGTGGGATCCGGGCGGCGAGGTGAGGATCGAAAAAGTGCTCGAAAACGCCAGCGGCCCCTACCGGGGCGGGGTTGCTCTCTACAACTGGATTCAGAAGCACGCCCCCTGGATCCATCACGCCTACTGGTGCGTGATGGAGTTCGAAGACCTGATCAAACCGGGCACGCTGCTGTTTGGACGCCGCTACGTGGGCGATCTGCTGCGCCGCTTCCGGCCGGAGCTGCTGATCTCCACCCACCCCCACACCAACCGGGGCCACTTTGCTTTTGCCAAGCGCCTGCTCGGTCCCCAGCTGCGCTGTCTCACCTGCTGCACCGAACTGGCCGGGGGCTTTGGCTTCAGTCGCAACTGGGTCAGCGCCAGGGCCGATGCGATCTGGGTGCAAACCGACGAAGTGGCAGCAGAGCTGATCCGGCGCCGCTACCCGGCCGATCGCATCGCCCGCCTCGGCCCCCTGCTCTACCCCCCCTACCACCAGCCGCCGCCATCCCACCAGGCTCCGGGGGTCACGCCCGCAGCCCAGGCCCGATTCGAACCTCGTCCCGAAACGCTTGCCGAGACACTTGCCGAGACGCTCCCCGAGGCCCCTCCCAAGGCCGGTCCGCCGGATGGGGACGAGCAGGCGGATGGCAGCTCCAACTTGCCGCTGCTGGTGCTGGGGGCCGGGGCCAATGGGGCCAACAACCATCTGCGACTGCTGGAGGTGCTGCGGCCCTTTGGCGGCCGGATCCAGGTGGTGGCCCTCACCGGACGCCGCCAGGGCGCCTTCGACCAGGTGCAGGCCTGGGCGGCCGCCCACCCGCAGCTGGCGGTGCGGGCCCTGCCGTTCCAGGGCCCTGACCAGATGGCAGCCCTCTACCGCCGCGCCTGGGTGATGGTGGCCCGGCCCGGGGCCCGCACGGCCACCGAGGCGCTGCTGCTGGGCTGCCCCCTGGTGTTCAACTGCTTCGGCACGACCATGCCCCAGGAATGGCTCGCCCGCCGCTACTTCTGCCGGCGCGGCCTGGAGCGGCCCATCCACCGGCCTGAGCAGCTGGCCCGCCTGGTGGCGGAATGGCTGCTCAGGCCCGAGGGCTATACCGATTGGCGCAATCGCCTTGGCCAGGAGCAGCTTCACTCTGAACCGACTGCGGTTTGGCGCCTGATCCGGGGTAGTGGAACCGGCGTTCGGTAGGCTCGATTCGTACCGGAGGCGCCAAAACCCTGACCCCGCAGGGACTTGCAGTTTTCTCAATTCAGTTGAAGACCGCCCATTCAGCGCCGTTTTGCCTCCCTCGAACGTCCCATCGTTGACCACCCAGCCGTCAATCACCAGGCCTGAGCCGATCGCCATTGTGGGCATGGGCTGCCGGCTGCCCGGTGGGATCGGCTCTCCCGAGGAGTTCTGGGAATTCCTGCGCCAGGGGCGCGAGGCGATCACGGAGGTGCCGGCCAGCCGCTGGGACCTCAGCCAGCATTTCGATCCCGATCCGCTCAAGCCCCTCAGCCAGCACGTGCGCCGCGGCGGCTTCGTGGCGGACATCGACCAGTTTGATGCGGCCTTCTTCGGCATCTCGCCCCGGGAAGCCCTGTGCATGGACCCCCAGCAACGGCTGCTGCTGGAGGTGGCCTGGCGCGCCCTCGAACAGGGCGGCCAGCCCGCTGAACGGCTCAGGGGCCAGCCCGTGGGGGTGTTCATCGGCATCTCCAGCCTCGATTACAGCTCCCTGCTCTGGGCCGCGCCGGAGCACTACGGCACGCCCGATAACGAACCGTTCGTGCTGCCCGGCAACACGGGCTGCATCGCTGCCAACCGCATCTCCTATTTCCTCGATCTCAAGGGCCCCAGCTTCACGGTTGACACGGCCTGCTCCTCCTCCCTGGTGGCGGTGCATCTGGCCTGCGAAAGCCTCTGGCGCGGCGAATCCACTGCCGCCCTGGCCGGCGGGGTGCAGGCCCTCCTCCATCCGGGGATCCAGATGAGCTTCTGCAAGGCCGGGCTGCTGGCCCCGGATGGCCGCTGCAAAAGCTTCGATGCCAGCGCCGATGGCTACGTGCGCTCGGAAGGGGCGGGGGTGGTGCTGCTCAAACCCCTGGCCGAAGCCCAGCGCTGCGGCGATCCGATCGTGGCCCTGATCCATGGCACAGCCGTCAATTCCGATGGCCGCAGCAACGGCATGGCCGCCCCCAACCTCAAGGCCCAGATCGCCTGCGTGCGCGAGGCTTTTGGCCGGGCCGGCCTCGCCCCGGCCGCCACCCAGTACGTGGAAGCCCACGGCACGGGCACCCGCCAGGGGGACCCGATCGAGCTGCGGGCCCTCGGCACGGTGCTGGGCGAGGGCCGACCGGATGGCCAGCCCTGCCGGGTGGGGTCGGTCAAGACCAACCTGGGCCATGGGGAAACCGTGGCCGGCATCACCGGCCTAATCAAGGCGGCCCTTTGCGTCCAGCACCGCCAGATCCCGGCCAGCCTGCACTTCCGGACCCCCAATCCGGCGATTGACTTCGCCGGCCTCAAACTTCAGGTGCAAACGGCCCTGGAGCCCTTTCCCGCCCTGGACCAGCCGGCGGTGGTGGGGGTGAGCTCGTTTGGGTTTGGCGGCACCAATGCCCATGCGGTGCTGGCCGAGGCGCCGCTGCCGCTGGAGCCCCCCTTGGCTCCCCCGCTGCCCCTGCAGCTGCTGAGCCTCTCCGCCCGCACGCCAACGGCCCTGCGGGCCACAGCCCGCCGCTACCTGGAGCTCCTGCACCACCAGCCAAGCCTGGCCCTGGCGGACCTCTGTGCCAGCGCCAACCAGGACCGCACCGCCTTCCAGCAGCGGCTGGTCTGCCTCGCCAGCGATCGGGCCGATCTGCAACGGCAGCTCGAGGCGGTGGCCAGCGGCACCCCCCTGACGGCGCCAACCCCTGAGCAATCAGCAGATCGAACCCCGTGGCCAACAGGCAAGGCCCGATCCCCCCTGGGGGCCGTCGCTGGGCGCCGGCCGGGCAAACTCGCTGTGCTGATCAGCGGTGAGGCGTCCCAGCCACTGGCCCTGGCCCGGGAGCTGCACCGGGACCACCCGGTGTTTCGGGAGGCCTTGGATCGCGCCGCAGCCCTGGCCGACCCGAGCCTGGAGCAGCCCCTGAGGCAGCTGCTGGATCCAGGCCCTGGGCCCGAGGCCGCCCAAGCCCAGCAGCAAGCGGCCCTCGCCCAACCGGTTCAGTTTGTGGTCGGTTATGCCCTCAGCCAGCTCTGGGCCAGCTGGGGCGTGCAGCCGGACCTGCTGCTCGGCCACGGCGCCGGCGAGGTGCTGGCCGCCCACCTGGCCGGGGTGTTCGACCTGGCCGATGCCCTGCGGCTGATCACGGCCCGGGGCCAGCTGGCGGCGGCCCTGCCACCGGCTGGCGCCCAGGTGGCCCTGCTCGCCCCCCTGGACCAGGTGCAGGGCCTGCTCGCCCCAGATCCCGACCTGGTTATGGCGGCCTGCGCCGCCCCGCACCCCCCGGTGATCGCCGGCCCGGTGGCCGCCATCGCCTCGCTGCTGGACCGGGCCCGGGCCGCCGGCGTGGCCAGCGAGCCCCTGGGCTTCAGCCACGGCAGCCCCAGCGCGGCCACGGCCCCGCTACTGGCTCCCTTTGCTGAGGTTCTGGCGCGACTGACCTTCTCAAGGCCCAAGCGGGCCCTGGTGAGCAGCCTGAGCGGGGAGCTGGCCTGGCCGGAGGTTGCCCAGCCGGCCTACTGGGTCGACCAGCTGCTGAACGCGGCGGGGTCCGCCCCGGGCGTTGCCAAGGGGCTGGAAACCCTCAGGGCCCAGGGGGCCCGGCTGTTTGTGGATCTGGGGCCGCGCCCCAGCCTGCTGGCCCTGGCCAAGCAAGGCCTGGCCGGCGAATCCGGCCCGGGCCCCGGGGGCCAGGCCCAGGACACCCTGTTTCTGCCCTCGCTGCTGGCCGATCAGGACCCCTGGGGGGTGCTTCTGGCCAGCCTGGCCCAGCTGCACCTGCGGGGCCTGGCGATTGATTGGCGCGAATTCCATGGCCCCTTTCGCCAGCGGCGCGTCGTCCTGCCGGGCTACCCCTTCGAGCGCCAGCGCCATTGGTGGCCCGCCAGCCCCGGCCCGATTCCCGGTGCCCACCGCTGGCTCGACCATCTGGGTCTGGTCAGGGTGGATCATCACGAGCCTGGACCTGGGGCCGGCCCGCAGGGAGCAGCCAACCCCGCGCCAACGGGACCTGGGACCCAGGCCAGCGGCGCCCCCCAGGCTCCCCCAAGCCCGCCCAGCCGCCGGCCCGAAAAGCTGGATCTGCCCCCGGGCCGGATTCACTACCAGGTCGAGCTGGATGCCGGCCGGCAGGTTGATCTGGCCGACCACCGCATCGGCGGCCAGCCCCTGTTTCCGGCGGCCGGCTTTCTGCTGCTGGCGGCCCAGGTGGCGGCCCAGGAGGGCCGGGCCCTGCGCTTTGGCCCCCTCAGCCTGGAGCGCCCCCTGCGCCTGGATGACGGCCCCCGCAGCGTGCAGCTGGTGCTTGACAACGGATCGATCGCCTTCCACAGCCGCAACCCGGCCGAAGCCGCCAGCGGCTGGATCGGCCATGGCCAGCTGGAGCTGGCCCCGGGCCCGGAGCCGCTCGCCCCAAGCCAGGCTGGCCTATCTCCGGAGGAGGCCCCCTTCCGCCCAGGGGAGGCCCCAGAAACGGCCGAAATCCTCGACACGGCCGGCTTTTATGCAGCCCTGGCCCGCTGCGGCCTGACCTACGGCCCCCGCTTTCAGGCCCTGCAGCAGCTGCATCGCCAGGACGGCCAAGTCTGGGGGGCCCTGGAGCGGCCCGCCGGCGGCGGCAGCGAGGGCCTGCTCGATGGCTGCTTCCAGCTGGTGGCCGCCAGCCTCGACCCCCAGGCCGCCGGCGGCCAGCTGTTCCTGCCCGTGGGCCTGGAGGCCATGGCCCTGGCGTCCCTGGAGTGGCCCGAGCAGCTCCACTGCGTCGTGCGGCTGCAGGCCAGCCCGGAACCGGCCCAGGTGCGGGCCGATCTGGTCTGGCATGCCAACGGGGCGATCAAGGGCTGGATCCGGGGGTTCCGCCTGCGCCGGCTGCCGCGCCAGGCCCTCAGTTGGATGGTGCCAACGGCCCGCCCGACCCTGCCGGAGCCGGCCCTCGATCCGGCCCAGTGGCTGATCCGGAGCTCCTGGCACCGGCTCACCCCAGAGCTCCTGGGGACGCCCGGGGCCGACCAACCCTTGGGCCAGGCCCCCGACCGCTTGCTGGTGGAGCGGCCGCTGCTGATCGGCGCCAGTCCCCGGCAGGCCCAGGCCTTCGCCAGCTGGGCCACCAGCCAGGGGCAGCCGCCGATCCGCCTGGCCTTCGGCGATCCGCTACCCGCCGGCAGCGGGCCGGTGCTGGTCTGGCCCGACCCCGATGGGGCCGAGCCCCAGGCCCTGGCCTGCCAGCTCCTGGCCCTGGTGCAACAGCTCCAGGCCGCGCCAGCCCAAGCCGCGGGAAACGCCAACAGCGCCCTGCCAGCGCCAACAGCCGGATCCGCGGCGCCCGTCCCCCCCCGGCCCCTGTGGCTGGTGCTCGAGGGCGATGGCGTCTGGAGCGGCGTGCTGGCGGGCTTTGCCCAGACGGCCGCCCTGGAAACCCCCCAGCTCGCCTGGACCCGCCTGCAGCTGCCCGCCGATCCCCGCCAGCACCCCCAGGCCGATGACTGGAACCAGCTCTGGCCCCTGGCCAGCCAGGAGGCAACCCTGGGCTGGGCGGCGGGCCAGGCCCAGGTCCAACGGCTGCAACGGCTGGCGCCGGAACGGTTCCGGGTTGTCAGTCGTGACCCGGGCCGGCTTGAGGCCCTGGGGCGCGAACCGCTGGCGCCGAGCCCGTTGCTCCCGGGCGAGCTGGAGCTGGCCGTGGAGGCCACGGGCCTGAATTTCCGCGACGTGCTCAATGCCCTGGGGCTCCTGGCGGCCTACACCGAGGAATTGGGCCTGGCCCCAGGGGCGCAGATGCCCTTCGGCGGCGAATGCGTCGGCCGGGTGCTGGCGGTGGGGGCGGGGGTGGATCCGGCCCTGGTGGGCCAACGGATGCTGGCGGCCCTGGCCGTCGGCAGCCTGGCCAGCCATGTCACCTGCCGCGCCGAGCTGTGCGTGCCCTTGCCGGCGGGGCTCGATCCAGATACCGGTGCCAGCGTCAGCACCATCTTCCTGACGGCCCTGCACGGCCTGGTCGAGTTGGCCCGGCTTCAGCCGGGGGAAACGGTGCTGATCCATGCCGGCGCCGGGGGGGTGGGCCAGGCCGCGGTGCAGGTGGCCCGCCAGTGCGGCGCCCGCATCCTGGCGACGGCCAGTGCCGCCAAGCAGCAGGGCCTGCTCGCCCAGGGGGTGGAGGCCGTGTTCGATTCCCGCAGCCTGGCCTTTGCCGAGCAGGTGCTCGCCCACACCGGCGGCAGGGGTGTCGATGTAGTGCTCAACAGCCTCAAGGGCGACTGGGTGGACGCCAGCTTCCGGGCCCTGGCTCCTGGAGGGCGCTTCGTCGAACTCGGCAAGATCGACATCTGGAGCCGGGCCCAGGCCCAGCAGCGGCGGCCGGATGCCACCTACCTGCCCTTTGACCTGCTGGAGGTGGCGAGCGCCGATCCCCAGGCAGTGCGCCGGCTGCTGGTCGAGCTGCTGGCAGCCCTGGAGCGGGGCACCTACCAGCCGATCCCGATCGAGGTGTTTCCGATCACGGCCGTGCCGGAGGCCTTCCGGCTGCTGGCCCAGGCCCGCCACCGGGGCAAGGTGGTTGTGCACCAGCAGCGGCGAGCGGCGCCCCTGGCGATTCGATCCGAGGCCACCTATCTGGTGACGGGGGCCCTGGGCGGCATCGGCCTGCGCCTGCTCGACTGGCTCGCCGACCAGGGGGCCCGCTCCCTGCTGTTGGTCAGCCGCTCGGCCGGGGCCCCCGCGCCCGACGTCCAGCGCCAACTCGACGCCCTGGAGGCCCGGGGGGTGCGTTGCATCCTGGTGGCCCTGGATCTGGCGGTCGGTCCAGACCCCGCTGCCACCGCAGTGCTGGCGAACGCCATCCGCGCCCTGCCCGCTGAGCGGCCCCTGCGGGGCCTGTTCCATGCGGCCGGCCTGCTGGACGATGGCCTGGTCAGCGGCCTGACGCCGGAGCGGCTGACGGCCGTGCTGGCGCCCAAGCTGGCGGGCTGGCAGCTGCTGGAGGCGGCGGTTGCTGAAGCCAACGCCAGCCAAGGCCATCGGTCCGATCGCGACTCCCCAGGGGAGCTGCGATCAACAGCCCAGGGGGCGGCGGCCGTTGGCGGTTCATCCCATGGGGCTGCCCCGATCAGCGCATCACGGCCAAGCGCTTCAGTGGTTGGTCCATCACCCTTCAGCGGCTCACGGCCAAGCGGACCCAGGTCTGGGGTGAGGCCGCCTGGGGCCACTCCCAGCCCTGGATCCGCGGATCCCCCAAATGGGAACGCCCTTGCCGTGCCCCTGACCGGGGGCCTGGACTTTTCGATTGCCTTTTCCTCCCTTGCCGCCCTGTTGGGATCGCCCGGCCAGGCCGCCTACGGGGCTGCCAACGGCGGCCTCGATGCCCTCTGCGGCCAGGGGACCGTCGCTGGTGATCTGCCTAATGGAGAACCCAGCCAAAAGCAGACAGTCCAAGAGCAGACAGTCCACGAGCAAATCGTTCAGGAGCAGACAGTTCAGGAGCAGACGTTCCAGGGGCAGTCTTCCCACGAGCAGATGGTCCAGGAGCCCACGTCCCAGGAACAGAGGTCCCAGGAGCCGCCCCGCCAGGGGCAGGCCTGCCAAGGCAGCGGGCGTCCGGAGCGGCCCCTGCGCCTGGCGATCCAATGGGGCCCCTGGGAGGGAGCCGGCATGGCGGCGGGCAAGACCCGGCGCCTGGAGGGCCTGGGCATTGGTCTCCTGCCGGCAGCCGGAGCTTTCCAGGCCCTGGAGCTGCTGCTGGCGAACGGGGAAGGCGGGGTGGTGGCCGTGCTCAACAACGACTGGCAGCGGCTCTATGACCAGGCCGATCCCCGCCAGCGCCCCGGGCTCACGCCCCTGCTGCCGGCTAGCGGCAGCGGCACTCCAGGCCATGGGGCCTCGGATGCTGCCGCGGCCCGGGCGGCCCTGGAGGCCCGCCTGCAAGAGGCCTCTGAAAGCGAGCGCCTCGCCCTGATGGTGGCGCTGCTGCAGCAGCGCCTCGCCCTGGTGATGGGCCTGGAAGCGGGGCAGACGATCGATCCGAGCGATTCCCTGTTCCACCTCGGCCTTGATTCGCTCATGGCGGTGGAATTCGCCGCCGGGCTCCAGGCCGACCTGGGCCTGTCGCTCAATTTCGACGCCCTCAGCGGCGACCCCAGCCTCGAAGGATTGGCCGACCTGCTGCTGGCCGAGTGGCAACCCCAGGCCGGCGTCGGTGCCAGAACGGTGCTGGACCTGGGCAGCGAGGCCCAACTCGCTCCTGACTGGCCCCGGCCCGATCCCCAGAAACCTGCCAGGGGCTGCCAGGGGACTCCAGGCGAGGCGATCCTGCTCACCGGCAGCACCGGTTTTCTGGGGGCCTACCTGTTATCGGGCCAGCTGGAACGCTGGCCGGCCCTGCGGGTGCGGGCCCTGGTGCGCTGCAGCACCGCCTCTGAAGGTCTGGCTCGGATCCGCACCAACCTGGAGCGCTACCAGCTCTGGCAGGAGGGCTGGCAGCAGCGGTTAGACGTGGTGCCCGCCGACCTGGGCCTGCCTCGGTTCGGGCTGACAGAGGGCGCTTTCGCCGCCTTGGCCGAGGGCCTGGGCGGCATTCTTCACAACGGCGCCCAGCTGAGCCAGATGGCGGGCTACGCCCAGTTGGCGCCCGCCAATGTGGGGGGCACCCGGGAGATCCTGCGCCTGGCCAGCCTGGACCAGCCCCTGGCGGTGCAGATGATCTCGAGCGTGGCCGTGTTCGAGGCCGCGGCCTATCGCAATCGGGCCATCCTCGAAACCGACGACCTGGCCGCATGGCAGGGCATCCACCTGGGCTACTCGCAGACCAAGTGGGTGAGTGAACGGTTGGTTCGGGCAGCGGGTGCGGCGGGCCTGCCGGTCACCATCTACCGGCCGCCCCTGATCGGCGGCCATTCCCGCAGTGGCGCCTGGCACCAGGACGACCTGCTGCACCGGTTGCTGCAGGGCTGCCTGGCGCTGGGCCTGGCCCCCGACCTGGCCTGGGAGCTGGATCTGGTGCCCGTGGACTACGTGGCAGATGCCGTCACCGCCCTGGCCTGGCAGCCCCAGGCCGTGGGTCGGGCCTATCACCTGCAACACCCGGAGCCGGTGATGTTGACGGATTTACTGGCACAGCTGATCGAGGGTGGCGCCGCCCTGGAGCTGGTGCCGATGCAGCAGTGGCTGGAGGCGATCGAGGCCGATCCGACCAATCCCCTCTACCCCCTGCGGGCCTTCTTCCACCAGCGTTGGGGCGACGACCAGCTCACCTATCCGGAGTTGAACCAACTGGGCCTGCGGGCCCGGCCCAGCGCCGAGGCCACCACGGCCAGCCTGGCCGCCCTCGGCGTGCGATGCCCCCCCTTCGAGGCGTTGATCGCTCCCTACGGACGGGCCCTGCTGGGCGCTGGCCCAGGATGAGCCTGGCCAGCGCCGTAGCGGGCTGGGCCCTGGGCCTGGGCCTGGTTCTCACCCTGGCCTTGCAGAGCCTGCTCACCGGCTGGTTCGTGCTGCGGGTGCGCGCCCTGCTGCGGCAACGCCAAAGCTGGCCGGAAGTCCCCATCGGGGGCTGGCCCGTGGCCGAGGTGGTGCTCTGCCTGCGGGGCGCCGATCCGAGCCTGGCGGACGCCCTGGCCGCCCTGGCCCGGCAGCACTACCCGGGAGCCTGGCGGCTGCAGCTGGTGGTGGACTCGCCCACCGATCCGGCCTGGTCCGGGGCCCAGGCGAGCCTGGCGGCGCTGGCAGCGGCCGGCCAGGCCAGCTGGCAGCAGGCTTCGATCAGCCCCCTGCAGACGCGGCCCCGCCGGGGCTCCCTCAAAAGCGCCTCCCTGCGCCAGGCCTTTGCTGCCCTGCACCCCGACACGGCCCTGGTGGCCCTGGTCGATGCCGATGCGATCGTGGCGCCCGGGTGGTTGGCCGAGCTGGCCCGGGCCTGCAGCCAGCCCGGGATTGGCGCCGTTTCAGGCAATCGCTGGTACCAGCCCCGGGGCGCCAGCCTGGCGGGACGGGTGCGGGCGGCCTGGAACGGCGGCGCCCTGGTGTTGATGACCCTGCTGGGGATTCCCTGGGGGGGCTCCCTGGCGGTGCGTCGCCAGGTGATCGAGGCCGGCGCCTGGAGCGAGCGACTGCAAACCAGCCTCTGTGAAGACACCTCCCTGATCGGCCCCCTACGCCAGCTGGGGTGGCGTTACAGCTTCCGGCCCGAACTGATCGCCCTGGACCAGGACGACAGCATGGCCCTGACGGAGCTGGCCCCCTGGATCGGCCGCCAACTGCTCACGGCCCGGCTGCACCATCCGGCCTGGCCCCTGGTGGCCCTGCATGGGGGCGGCAGCGCCCTGCTCCTCGCCGCAGCGACGGTCTGGCTGCTCGTCAGTCGCTCCCCGGAGCTGGCTGGCGCCCTGGCCCTCTACGAACTGGGCTGCGCGGGCCTGCTTCTGGTGATCGAAGCCACGGCCCTTGGCGCCCTGCGCCGATCCGAAGCGCAGCCAGGGCAGCACCGGAGCCCATCCCCCTGGCAAAGGGCCTGGAGCTGGCTCCGGGACCTCCCGATCACCCAGGGGGTGTACGCGATCGCCGTCTGGCGCGCCTGCTGGCATCGCCAGGTGGCCTGGCGCGGCATTCGCTACCGGGTGCTGGGCCGCCGCGAGCCGGGGGGCCCTGGGGTGGAAGCCCTTGGCTGGGACGATTGAGGCTGCCCCCTATATCCCGTGCCGCCTCCCCAGAGCAGGTGCAGCCAGGGCCGGACCAACGCCCGTTACCGGGCCAGCATCAGGCGCCTGAGCACCTGCATCGACTGGCGCAGGTTGGCCTCATTCAGCTCGTCGTAGGTGGG
Source organism: Synechococcus sp. UW140 (assembly GCA_943370565.1). Lineage (GTDB taxonomy): Bacteria > Cyanobacteriota > Cyanobacteriia > PCC-6307 > Cyanobiaceae > BAIKAL-G1. The sequence continues at coordinate 79,886 of CALRRL020000002.1, forward strand.
GCGCAGAAGGGCCGGCAGATCGGGCTCGAGGGCGATCTGGTGTTGCACCATCACCCCACCGCGCACCGGCAGGAGACTCCACTGTCCCTGGAGGCTGAGGATCCGCTCGCCACGCAGCAGGCGATAGCGCATCCACTGGGGTGGATTTTCCTCCACGGCGAGCACCACCTTGATCGGCAGGCCAAAGGTGGAAGGGGCCTGGTAGGTCTGGGCCAACTCCAGCTGACTGCCATGGCGGCTGAGCAGCTTGGCCTGCTTGATGTCGGGCATCAGCCCCGCCATCGCTTCGTAGTTGGTCAGCACGGCCCAGGCCCGGGCCTGGCTCACGGCCACCAGCATGCGGGCGGTGTAACGCCCCTTGCTGCCCGTCAACACCGGCTCGGCCAACCCGGCCAGGGATGGCGCTGCCTTGCGGTTCTCGCTGATTTGCAGCGGGGCCCGGGGGGTGTCGCTCCCCATGGGGCCGGCCCAGGCCCGCGGGCCAGAAGGCGATCCGGCCAATCCAAATGCTGCCGATAAAATCAATCCTTGAATCAGGAAGCCTTGGACAAGCAACCCTCTGGTGGTCCCCCGGGGCTTGTTGCCGAACGCCGCGGAGCCGACCATGACCTTGCCTCTGCGCCGAATCCGGCCATTGTGATCGGAAGTCGGCGGAGCCCAGGTCCCCTGGAGCAAGCGGCCTCCCCGGGTCAAGACACCAGACCCCTGGAGGCTGGCCCTGCCGCCGTCCAACGGTTCGCGATCGATGGGGCGGTGGATGCGGCTAGGGATCCGGTAGTTGATGCAGCTGTGGATCCGGTAGTAGACGCAGCTGTGGATACGGCGATGGCTGAAGCGCTCGATGCATTCGCATCAATGGGTGGGCGAGCCCCCACCGGGCAGCCGGCTGGCGGCAGGGACGCCCCCAAAGGCGAGGCGGGAGATGGGCCGCAGTCCAGCCCAGCTGCCGAGCCGGGATCGCCAGGGCCAGGCGTTCAGCGGCGGCTCTATTTCCTCAGTGGCTTCGATCCCCGCGGCGCGTCCTTTTATTTCCGGCTGTTCGGCGAGGAAGTGGAGCGCCGCATTCGCAAGGAAGTCCCGGGCCAGGGCGGGCCGATCCGGTTGGTCCGGCGCAGGCAAGAGCGCGATCGCCTCCTCAGTCGCTGGCGACTCCAACCATCTGCGATCCCCAACCCTGGGGGCGTCGAGCCGGGGCCCCTGGGCCCAGATCCCGATGCTGAGAATGCTGTCGACCGTACTGGCCATCTGGAAGCCCCGCCAGCTCCCAGCAGCCACGAACTCGCCTTTCTGCACTGGGACGACATCGCCCGCAACCACTGGCCCCGGCGTTCCCTGGGGATGCTGGTGGAGATCGCCCAGGTCTACCGCTGGTACGTGCTGCAGGGGGGGCTGCTGCGGATCGGCCGGCTGTGCCCCGGGGTGGCCCTCTGCGGCGCCTATCCCGGCCTGTTCACCCTCCTCGCCCTGGTGCTGGCCCTGGGCGGCGCAGCGGGCCTGGGCAGCCTGGCGGCAGGGGCCCTGCCCAGCGCCAGCCTGGCCCTCGGCGCCGGGGCGCTTGTGAGTGTCACCACCGGCTGGCTGCTGCTGCTGGCCGCCTGGACCCTGGCCGATCGGCTCGGGGTGGTGTGGTTGTGGCGATCGATCCGCTTCACCCACCGGCTGGGCCAGGCCCGCGATGGTGAGCTGCGCTCCCGGGTGGCGGAGCTGGCCGGTCGCATCCAGGCGCTGGAGGCCCAGGCCCCTGCCGACACGGTGCTGTTGGTGGGGCACAGCTCCGGCTCCTTCGTGATGGCGATGCTGGCCGCCGAGCTGCGCCGCCAGTCCGGCGGCTCGGCGCTGGCCAGCCGGTTGAGCCTGCTCAGCCTGGGCCAGAACCTGGCCAACCTGGCCGTTTACCCCGGTGCCCAGGCCTTCCATGCCGATCTGCAGGAGCTGGCCCGCGAGCCGCGGCTGCCCTGGCTCGATATCACCAGCCGCGATGACCTGCTCTGCTTTGCCGGCGTGGACCCCTACCGCAGCTGCGGCCTGCCGCCTCCAGCCGGCGCCCCCTACCCAACGCTCCAGCTGGTGCCCCTGGCCCGGCCGAAGGGCTGGCTGGAACGGCTGCAGCTGGCCTTTCAGCAGTTCGATCTCCACTTCCGCTACCTGCGCCAAAGCCCTGTCAGCCACGGCTTTGATCCCCTCAGCCAGCTTTTGAAGCCATGAGCAGGCCCTTGCCCGCAGGCCCCAACAGCGGCCCCGACCCCAGCCCCAGGGATGGCTCCCTTAAGGCCCCCCTTGAGGCCCTCCCTGAGGGCCCCGTTGAAAGCGCCATCGAGGGCGCCAACGAGGCACCCAAGCAAACCCACAGCGCCGTCGCCAAGACCGATCAGGGCCTGGACAGGGCTCCGGCCGATGCCGACTCGACCGACGCGGGGGTGGCGGGCGATCGCGGCGAACCGACCTGGCCCCAGCCCCAGCCCTACACCGCCAACCTGCTCAAACGCCTGGCCCGGGGCCTGCACTCCTGGTTCGGCCTGCTGAATGAATGGGATTTCCGCATCGGCAGCGGCAGCACCAGCTGCTTCGGTCTGGAGTTGGTGTTGGTCAACGAGCCGGCCTTGGTGCGTCAGGTGCTGGTGGAGGGGGCGGAGGCCTTCCCCAAACATCCCTACACCCAGTGGATTCTCGAGCCCCTGATTGGCCGGGGCCTGTTTGCGGTGAATGGGGCCGAATGGCAGCAGCAGCGCCGCCTGGTGGATCAGGCCCTGCAGACCACCCAGTTACGCCGGGCCTTTCCGCTGATGCAAGGGGCGGTGGAGGCCATGCTGGAGCGACTTGAGGCCGAAAGCGCAGCCCAACCGGGGGAAACGACCGTCACCGTGCAGCAGCCGGCAGCGCAAGCCCCGGGCAGTCAACCGTCCGGCGGCAACGCTGCCGACCTGCTGCCGTTCGATGCCCAGGAGGCCATGACCCTGGTGACGGCCGATGTGATCGTGCGCACGATGCTCTCCAGACCCCTGCCTGCAGCCGAGGCCCGGGAGATCTTTGCCGCCTTTGCCCGCTACCAACGCCGCGCCGGCCTGGTGATGGTGCTGCGCCTGCTGCGGCTGCCCAAAACCTGGCTCCAACCCCTGCTCCGGGCCGATGCCGGACGCATCCGCGCCTGGCTCAGGGCTGCGATCGCCGAGCGCCAACGCTCCCGCAGCGATCCTGCTGGGGGCGCCGCTGCCGGCTCCGGCCCCCAGGACCTGCTCACCGCCCTGGAACAGGCCGAGGACAGGCCAGCTGACCCCACCGCCCCAGAGCCCGAGCAAGTCCCTGGGCGGGCCACTCCCAGCTGGGAGGACCCAAGCGCGGCCACCGTTGAATCGGGTCCGAGCACCGGGCGCAACGGCCGACGCTTTAGCCAGGAGCAGCTGGTGGATCAGGTCTGCGTGCTGTTTCTGGCGGGCCATGAAACCTCCGCCGGTGCCCTGGCCATGGCCTGCTATCTGCTGGCCCGCTACCCCGAGGCCCAGGCCCGTTTCGTCGCCGAAATCCAGGCGGTCCAGAGGGGGGGATCGCCCCGGGCTGCCGAGGGAGGCCCGCGCCGCCCGCTCGGCTACGACGACCTCCGCCGCCTGCCTTACGGCACGGCCCTGCTGCAGGAAACCCTGCGGCTCTACCCACCCCTGAGCTTCTTCATCCGCGAAAGCCAGGCCCCGAGCCAGCTGGGCGAAAGCCGCTGTCCCATGGGGGCCCTGCTGGCCATCTCCCCCTGGGTGATCCAGCGGCATGAGCAGCATTGGCCCGAGCCCAACCACTTCCGGCCAGAGCGGTTCTTAGCGGATCAGGCCAGTGAGGCGGACCGACGCATGGCGCGGGACGCCTATCTGCCCTTTGGCCTGGGGCCGCGCAAGTGCCCCGGAGCCGCCTTCGCCATGCAGGAGGCCCTGCTGGTGCTCGCGGAGCTGGTGAGCCGCTATGAACTCTTGCCCGATCCCAGCCAGGAGCCCGATCTGGTGGGCCGCCTCACCCTGCGGTCCCGCAATGGAATCCGCCTGAGCTTGCGGCGCCGCCAAAACCCCGGCCAAATACAGCGAAGTGAATCTTTCAGCAGGAAATAACTTAAAAATTGCAGCCTTGGCTAAAAATTGAATAACAAACGTCCACCCACGCGCACATTGGTGTTCTCCAGCAGCTGGCCGATATCAAACAGGCCGGCGGCGTTGCTCACGTAGAGCTCGAGATTGGTAGTGCGGGAAGCCAGCCACCGCAGGGCCAGGGTCCCGTTGGTGGCACTGAGCTGGGAGCCCACCACATTAATCTCCGGGATCAACTGGAAGGAGCGTCCCAGTTGAATATTGGCACTGAACCCCACGCCCCAGGGGGTGCTCACCCCACTCCAGGCCAGCTTGGGATTGAGATTCAATGCCAGCCAGGAATTGGCCTCCCACGTGGACACAGACTCCACAAACATGTATCCCTGATAACTGGAGGGTGCCGTATTGCGACCCAGGCTGATGCGGCCGCCCAGGGAGAAAGGCGCCCCCCTCAACTGGCTCATGGCAATCGCTTTGCCGCCATAGCGGAAGTTCCAACCCCCGTCGCTGGCATAGGTAGTAGACAGGGCATTGAGGGGTCTGACGTTATTAAAAACACCACCCTTGTAAACATCCAGCTGAAAAATATTCGAAAGCGAATAGCCCAGGTAGCCAAAGCCATTGCCCTGACTATCGCCATTGGCCCAGAATTCGGTCGTGCCCCGGGGTGGCACCAGGGCCGTATTCACCGTCAAACCGCCCAGGGCGATGGAGCGCTGGCGGCGGCTCATCTCTGGCTGGGGCGTGTCCAGACCCCCGGGAGTGAACACAAAGCGACCCGAATAGCCCAGGCGATTGTCTGAGGGCAAGGCCAGCAGGGCCGTGGCCGGTGTGGCGCCCCAGCCATTGGTGATCTGGCCTTCCAGGGCAATGCGGGGATTCAGGGCCCAATTGACGCCAGCCGCAAGAACCGGAACCCGGGCGAAAACCAGATTACCGTTAAAACTGTTGTTCCCAGGGCCCAGGGGCACCAACCCCGAGCCAAACAGGGTGAGATTGGGGATAGGTCGCCAGCTCGCCCCAGCGGCAACGCTGACATTGTTGCCGTAAAACGGTCCACTGCCGCCCTGGCCAGCGCCCTGGCTGCTCGGTAGAAAGCTCACCCCCGGCGTGAAGGTCAGGGCCAGGCTTGGAAGGGCCTGCCAGGTGATCGGCAAGGCCAGGGAGCCCACCAGATTGGTGGTCTGCACCCGGCTGCCGGAATTGTTGAAGATATTTGGACTGGCATTGTTCTGCCCCTTGCAGGAGAAGGAATCGCAGCCGCCGCTGCCCACGGTCCAGCCTTCGAGGGAGCCGGCGATGGCCAGCTTCCAGGGGGACCTGCCTGAACCGAGCAAGCGCCATTGCAGGGCCCCTCCATAGCTCTCCCAGAAGTTACCGGGTTGGGAGGATTTGCCCGTGATTGGGGCGTAAAGGGGGTCATCGGCCACGCTGTAGAAGGCCGAGAGCTGCAGGTGCTCCATCAGGCCGGCATCGAAGCGGGCTGCATAGTTCTGGTTGCCCGTGCCGCCGCCACCCCCCTGCTTGGCACCGCCGAAAGGCGCAATCTGGAAAACGGACAGCTGGCTTTGCTGATCACTCAGCTGATTGGCGCTCGGAACCGCTTCTCCCAAGCGCAATTGGGGGGTGTAGTCAATGGCGGTTGGCCTGAGGCCATCGAGCACCGCCTGGGCTTCCGCCGCACTGGTGGGGGGAGCAGGCTGCATGGGGGCCTTGCCAAGGCTCCCGCCTGCCGGCGCCAAAGGGGCCTGACCTGGCTTGCCGGCCTGGCCAGCAGTGCCCCGACCCCGGGCTGATCCAGGTCCATCCAGATCTGAACTGCCATCAGGGCCCTGGGCCGGAATCGCACGCCAGACGACCGGATTGGAGGAGGCTGCTGCCGCAGGGACAGGCTGCCAGCGCCCGCCTGCACCAGTGCTGGCGGGCGCTGGCGAACCGCCGGCAGCGCTTTCTGCCGAGGACGGAAGCCGTTGCCACTGGGGAGCGTTCAGGGGGGCTTGTCCGCCAGAACCGGCTGAGGCGGGAAGGGCCTGCCAACGGGGCTGGGCCAGGGCCGGCGGCAGGGCCAGGGCGCCAAGGGCCAAGGCCGATCCGACCCCCCAGGGACGCAGGCGCTTAGCCATCGTCCCGGGCGGGGGCGGAATTCAACTGAAGCCAGCCGACCACGGGGGTGCCCTGGAGTTCCAGATCCCGAAGCAGCCGTTGCAGCTGCTCCCGTTCAGCGGCCCCGGGACTTGTCAGCAAGACCTGGGCATCACAGGAGCGGGTGGCCACCAGATCGCGGCTGCAGAGAACCGAGCGCTTGGCTGCCAGTTGAAGGGCCTGGGCCACGGGTTCGGCCGCGGCATCAGCCAGGCCGATCGGCACAAGGGCCAGGGTCTGGGCATCGGCCAGGGGACCAGTGCTGAGCAGCTGCAGGGGCTGGCGCCAACTGTCGGGCTCGCCGGCCTCCAACACGGCAAGCAGCGGTCCGGGCAGGAGGGAGGCCAGTTCCTCCTGGCCATGGATGCGTCCCGTGCGTCGCTCGGCCACCAGGGCGGCACCACTGCCCAACACCAGACCGGCCAGCAGGCCCAGGGCCAGGTTGCGGCCCTTCTTCGGGGCCACCGGCCGATCGAGCAGGGTGGGGGTAGAGATCAGTTCCCAGGGGTCGGACTTGCGGGCCTGCTCAAGGGCCAGCAAGCGCCGTTCATCTTCCAGCTTGTCAAGGGTTGCCTCATCGCGGATGGCGATGCGCAGCAGCTCGCGGTATTTCAACAACACGCCCTTAGGCCGCTGGGCCGCAGCCAGGCGAGCCTGTGCATCGGCACGTTTAGCAAGAACATAGTTAATGGTATTTGACTTAAAGAGTTCAATCAAAAACTGCCGTCTCCTAAGTAAATTCTTAATAGCCAGCTCCTTCTCTGTATAGAACTGACGAAGGGATGCCAATTGCAGATTGATGGATTCAATTTGCTGGGGAACCCCTCTGCTGGCCAACTCAGGGATCATCAGGCCGCGGAACTGGATAGCTTCGGGATCATTACTGAGCTTCTTTAACTGATTCAGCTGCTGATCGTAATTACGAATTTCATTAGCAGCTTGAACCCTTACTGCCTCCAAATTAAAAGAATTTTTTGTTTCGTCATCCCCCTTCAACGCCGTAAGATCTTGCTCAATAGCATATTGCTGAGCCGCCCGCAAAGATGCCAGACTGCGCACGCGGTAATAGGCGATCTGCTGATTAAGATAAGCCACTCCATTGGCAAGACCACGCTCCCGATCCCTACCTGAGTAGGCCTGGTATTTGTGAGAAATTTGATCTATGACCGGCAGCACAAGATCCTTTAGATTATCTTGATAGGACAGGTTCAGGACCGATGTACCTTTCTCTAGTTTGATTTCCAGGTTAGATTTGACCCATTCGTCGTAGCGCAACTGGTCTACATCCTGGCCGGCCAGACGCTTTTGCTGGCGCACGAAATCGAACACCGGTTTCAGAACGGAGGGGCTTTGGAGAATCTTCACCTCCGTTTCCAGCTGGTCCGCTTTGCCGACACCGGCAATGCCGGCCATGCTTGCCAGGCAAGGATTCTGGGCCAGCAGGGCAGCCGCTCCGGAGCTCTGCCCCTGGTCCTTACTGGAGAGCACGATCTGAAATTCCCCTTCCCATACGGGTTTCTGCAGGATCGTCACCAGGCCGGTGAGCAGAAGCGTGCCGCCGGTGACGGCCCCAATCAGGCGTTTGCGCCGAGCCAGACTTGCCACAAGCTGGCCGAGGTCGATTTCGTCTTCACCCGGCATCGATTGGCCTGGGGCTTGCAGGGATGGGGTTGTCACTAGCGAACACCTCTGAACAGACTGTAAACCGAATAGACACCGACGAACGGGCCGGTGAGTTCATTGAGAACACCAATGCCGGCAGACAGGCCCGATTCCTGCACGCGAATGATATCCCCACTGATCAGGATCGGGTTTGCGGGGGTGTCGGCTGCAGCATTGGCGTTGTAACTGAAAACCCTTCGATCGAGCTCACCTTCGCGGGTGAACCGTATGAACTCCACCTTGCCATGCAACAGTTGTTGGCCACCGGCACTGATCAGGGCCTGGTTAAGGCTTGAGCCCTGGGGCAAGGTGGTGGCGCCGGGCGTCTTGACCCGGCCACTGACATAGACCTGCAGAAATTGGGGGCTGAGGTTGGTTTGGCCAGCCTTGAGCAGTTGCTCGCGCAGCACCACCGGCGATTTGGCCACGCTCACCACATCGCCATCAAACAGGCGGATGTTCTGGCTCTCGTCGCCATCGGTCAGCAGGGAGAGGAAGTTCAAGGAGGTCCTCAACTTTCCGCCGCCACTGCTGAGCGGTTGCTTGCGGGTGACCTGCACAGAAGACAGGTTGGAGTAAGGAGTAATCCCCTGGGCCGCCCGGATGGCGTCAAACACGGTGGGAAAAAAGGCGCCATAGGTGGTCAAGCCTCCTGATCGGGCACTGGCGCCGCCCGCACCACCGGGACCACTGGGGGCCCCCCGGCCACCCGAGTCGGTCCCAAGGCCGTTACCGAGGGTGGGGCGGGACTCCATCTGGTCACCACCAGTTTCGCGAATCGAACTATCAGCACTACTGGACACCGCTCCCAATTGCTGACTTCCACTCAAGGTGTAATAGCCAGGGCGGCGGACCTCACCGCCCACATAAATGCGTACAGGACGATAGCCGACAGGCCGCAAATAGATCTCCGGCTGCCGCACAAAGGCGCGAAACTGCTGGGTCAGAAATACGCGCAGCTCCTCCACACTCAGGCCTTCAACGAAGAGGGCCCGCAGTCTGGGTAAATAAAATGTTCCATCTGGGCCGATCGTGAAGACCCCAGACAGCTCAGGCATGTTCTCCAGTTCAATTTGCAAACTGTCCCCTGGTCCCAGCAAATAGGTGTCGTAGGTGATGCGAGCACGCTGGAGGGAAGCCGGCGCTGGGGGCTTGACGGCCGGAGCGGGGGAGGCCGCCAAGGCTGCTGGGGGCGTGAACTGGGGCAGGATCACAAGGGCTGCCGTCAACCAGCTGCAACCAAAACGCTCCGCTCGGGACCTCAACGCTGGGGAAAACATCTTGACTGGATGGGGCCTCTCAAAGAGCCACGTTAATTGACTCCGAGATTAGCACTGGGGCCGCAGGACTCAAGCCGGTTATGCAAATTTCGCCGACAGGACACCCAACTGGGGCCCAGGATCCCGACGAACACACTATTGGTCCAGTCCCTTGATTGACCCAGGAGAGCTGATCCGGGAAGCGACCAATCAAGCGAATCGGGCCCCTTTCCGAAAACCCAGAAGCAACCCAGCCCCGATGGATGCATTGAGCTCTTGTCAGTAAACCAGCCGCCCACCTTTTATCAATCCGGGATTTTTTGGCTCTGGCCAGACGAACTGGGGGTTTCCAGAGCACCCTTAAGCGCACATCCTTCGACATAGCGCGACTTCAACCGAGTAACCCAATGGCTCGGGAATGGCATTCGTCGCACCTCTGGAGCCTGGGTCATGGGACCTATTCAGGCTCCAAAGGGGCCTGGGAATGCGATGGGGAAGCCCTGTCCACCAGCTGGAGGTCCTGGGAAGGACCCTGCCCCTGAGAAGCTGGTGTAATCAGGACAGACAAGCGGTTCACCGCTCAAACGCAAAAGACTGGCAACCTCCAGCACTTAGTCTTGCCAGGGAATACCCAGTTAAAACCATCAGATAAGCCACTGTTAACCGAAGCATAATATCGCGCTCGATGGGCTCCCCTAAGGTGATTTGAGATTACCAACCCTCAGCATGCATCAATCAAAATTGTTGCAATCAGTGGATCCCGCTTCATGATTGACATCGCAAACGCAGACCTGTTCCGGTTGCGACGAAGGCCTTGGTCGGAAAAATTGACCGACCAGTCGTTCCGGTTGGTTTCGGTGGTCTTGGCCTCCTTGGTGGGCCTGATCCTTGCAGCAATTTTGGTCACCGTGCTGTTGGGATCGCGCTCGGCCATGGCGGCCTACGGGCTCGGCTTCCTCACCACCTCCAACTGGAATCCGGTCACCAATGAGTACGGGGCCTTTACGGCCATCTACGGCACTGTTGTCACCTCAATCCTGTCCCTACTAATCGCTGTGCCCCTGGGTGTGGGCACCGCAATCTTTCTCACCGAGAATTTCATCCCGGTCAAAGGGCGTCAAATCATTGGCCTGATGGTTGAGTTGCTGGCCGCAATCCCTTCAGTGGTGCTGGGATTGTGGGCATTTTTTGTGATGGAGCCGTTCCTGAGGCCCTTTTTCAACGGCCTGCATAGCAGCTTTGGCTGGCTTCCCTTCTTTTCAACCCAACCGGAAGGCCCGGGCATGGCACCGGCCATCCTGATCCTGGTTGTGATGATTTTGCCAATCATTACGGCCATCGCCCGCGATTCCTTGCTTCAGGTTCCAGTTGAATTGCGCCAGGCGGCCTATGGCGTTGGCACAACGCGTTGGGGTGCCATCTTTCAGGTGATTTTACCCGCTGCCATCTCGGGGATCACCGGCGGCGTGATGCTGGCCCTGGGTCGGGCCATGGGCGAAACCATGGCTGTAACCATGATCATCGGCAACTCGAATAACTTTAGCCTCTCCCTGCTGGCGCCTGGAAACACGATTGCCTCGATGCTAGCCAACCAATTTGGTGAAGCCGACGGCAACCAGGTGTCGTCGTTGATGTACGCAGCGTTGATTTTGATGCTGCTGACTCTTGTGATCAACGTCCTGGCCCAGTGGATCGTCAAGCGGCTCAGCTTACGTTACACCTGAAATTACATGCCTGTTTCACCGATCGCCCCATCGGCAGGTTCGTCCGCCGACCTGACCATACGCACTCTGCATCACCAGCCGGGTCTGGCGCGCAACACCTGGAATGCCCTGTTCACCGGTTTGGCCGCCCTCTTTGCCCTCATCGTGGTGCTGCCATTGGTTCTGGTGCTCGCCTATGTGTTAATAAAAGGAGGCTCGATGATGAGTCTGCAGCTCTTGAGCCAACTGCCCCCCTCCCCCGGCCAGACCGGTGGGGGCATTGGCAACGCCATCCTCGGCACCTTGATCGTCAGCCTGATTGCGGCCCTGATTGCCATCCCGGTGGGGGTTGGCGGCGGCATTTATCTGGCGGAATATTCAAAGAGTGGTCCATTTGCCAGCTTTGTTCGATTTGGCACCAATGTCTTGTCTGGGGTGCCTTCAATCATCTGTGGTGTCTTCATTTATGGCCTGATTGTTGCGACTCGCCTCTTTTATGACCAGAGCTACAGCGCCATGGCTGGTGGCATCGCCCTTTCGGTGTTGATGCTGCCAACCATCATCAAAACCACCGATGAGGGCTTAAAGCTGGTTCCCCAGGAATTGCGCTGGGGGGCGATTGGGGTGGGGGCCTCGAAATTTGTGACGATCACCCGGATCACCCTGCCCACGGCATTCAAGCCGATCGCCACTGGCATCGTGCTGAGCATAGCCCGGGCCGCCGGCGAAACGGCTCCCTTGATCTTCACGGCCTTGTTTTCGCCCTTCTGGCCGGAAGGGCTGTTTAGTCCGATTGCCTCAATGTCCGTTCTGATCTATAATTTTGCCACCAGTCCCGATGATGTGCAAATCGCACTGGCCTGGGCGTCTTCCTTTGTTCTGGTCATGATGATTTTAATGATGAATATCCTGGCGCGTTACGTAGGCAGTCTCAACAAGGCCTGAATTGACAAGCTCGTCAGAAGAAATGCTGAGCATGCCCTGAACCAGGGTTGAGCAAGTTCCGACCCAATTATCCCGCTTCTTTTCCCACACCCATTCGTCCCCCTCCTTGCCATCATGATCAACACCATGACCCCGAGTCCCTCTTCCGCGTACGCCACTTCAGCAGAATCCTGCATCTCGCTCCAGGATGTCAGCATCAGCTATGGCCACGGCAAAACCCTGGCCGTGAACCATGTCTTCATGGAGATCCCCCGGGGCAAGGTCACGGCCTTCATCGGTCCGTCGGGCTGCGGCAAATCGACGGTTCTAAGGGCTCTCAACCGCATGAATGATCTGATCGAAGGCTGCAGCCTCAGTGGCCGGGTGCTCTTCGATGGCCAGGATCTCTACGATCGACGGGTAGATCCCGTGGAAGTGCGGCGCCGCATCGGCATGGTGTTCCAGAAACCCAATCCTTTTCCTAAATCAATCTATGAAAACATTGCCTTTGGAGCCCGCATCAATGGCTTCAGGGGCGACATGGATGAGCTGGTGGAAAGCTCGTTGCGTAAGGCAGCCCTTTGGGAGGAAGCCAAGGACAAACTGAAGGAAAGCGGCTTTTCCCTCTCCGGCGGCCAACAGCAACGCCTTTGTATCGCCCGCACGATTGCGGTGGAACCGGAGGTGATCCTGATGGATGAACCCTGCTCGGCCCTTGACCCGATTTCAACATTGAAAATTGAGGAAACGATGCATGAACTCAAGAAAACCTTCACGATCGTGATCGTCACCCACAACATGCAGCAGGCCACCAGGGTTTCGGATCTGACGGGCTTTTTCAACGTCACAAACCTGCCCAATCAAGATGGCAAGGTTGGCTGTCTGGAGGAATTCGGCGAAACGGAGCGAATTTTCAACTCACCGATGCAACAAGCCACCCAGGACTACGTGTCCGGCCGCTTTGGCTGAGTTGGAGCCTAAATTCTTCTCTCCGCTGACTAGTCCAGCAAGGGGAGAACAGGATGGTTTTTGCCAACGCATCTCCCACCCATGGCCGATCAACTGATTCTCCTGCAAGCTGAGAGCTGGACCCAGGGACTGCTTGGTGCCTGGTAGGCCGGAATATGGCGCAGGAGCCCGATGGCATGGGCCTGCCAATCCAAAAGCACAAACGACCCTACCGCCATGGCTCCTTTCAGCTGAGGATGTAACTCTGGATACCAAATATCAGGCCTTGCTTGGCATCTAACGAATGGGGCTTCTCCCTCCCAATCCCTGCCCCTGATTGTGCTGCCCTTCAGGAGCAGGACGCCAGAGCGCCTGCAGCGGCGCTACTGTTTAGCAATTCAAATTGGGGCAATCACCCAGCCCATTGACAACGGAGCATCGCCCATTGGAAGACATCAGCAGCCCATTCCAACGCGAGGGCATCCACTCCCCGATGGAGGGCCACAGTGGTTACCGCGGAGCCAACTGGTCTCCCGAGCGCCTCGCTTTTCACCAGAATCTGGAAACCTTTGCCGACCGGGTGGGCCTGATTGTGGGTCTGCAGGCCAACGGCAAGATCGGCCAGGATCAGGCCTTTGCCGAAATCCGCCGCCTGTGGTCCCAACTCAAGGCCAGCAGCAAGGACCTGCTCCACGAGAACGAAGCCGGTTAGGGGCCAACGCAGATCGCTCGCGGCCAGTGGATCGCATTCCCTCGGGCAGGGACACCCAGACCCTGGCCCCCTGATTCCATTGAAGCAATCGAGGCCCCTGGTCCCCATCCCCCATCCCTGTAGAGGATCAATCAGCCATCCAAGCGAGAGCCATCGTTGCGATCGGCAGGTGGGCGGGTCATTAACCGCGTGGACACCCGGTAGCGAGCCAGCCAACGATTGACCCGTTGCCGCAGACGGGCTGGCACCTCACCAATTAACTGGCCCAATTCCAGGGCAGCCAGTCGATGCAGGTCGCGAACGTCGATGTGCCAGAGGGTCTCGGCCTCGCGAATCAGGCGTGCCCACTGGCGGGCGTCTTGCCACACCCGCAGCTGCCTGAGCAACGGGCGGCCGCCATTGGGAGTTCGCGGTGCAGCGGGAGAAGCCATACCCCACCAGATTGGTTCCAGCCTGATCGGCCTGGGGCTCCGTTGGTCAAAAACGTGGAACTCTGTGGTGAAGCTGGTTTGGGGTAAGGCTGATTTGGGGTAAGGCTGATTTGGGGTGGATCTGCCCTGGCCTGACCCTCCCATTGCAAGCAATGCCTGAAAAGAGTCCATTGCCATGGGCACGCGGCAGGGCTACGGGGTTTGGCTGCTTGATGGCACCCATGCCGCAAGCAGGAAGGATTCTTGAGCTGAGCGCCTTCGGCAAACTCTGGCTGCCATGGCTGCCGGGTGATCAACCAAGAGATCCCTGGGCCGGAGCCCGCTGGTCACAGGACTTGGGCCAGGTCGGCTTCGGCCAGATCCACCTGGAACGGCAGCAGGGACACTTCCCGCTGGGACAGCCGGCGGCTCCAGGCGCCGCGCAGGGGCTCATTCCAACGGAAGCCCGCCTCCCGGGCCCGGTGGCGCTCGGCATAGCTGAGTCGGGCCCGGTAGAGCTGGCGGGGTTCCAGGCCCTCCAGCAGCAGGGACTCGAGCTCGCCGCAGCGCTCGAACACCTGGGAGATGTAGATGCAATCGGTGAGGGCCCGGTGGGCGGCCCAGACCGGCACCCCATGGGCCAGGGCCAGATCGCGCACCGATGGGGTGGATTTCAACCGCAGCGAAGCCGGCCAGCGGATGTCCTCCATGCTGCAGAGCCAGGGTTTGGCAATCGCCGGCAGGGGGTCGCGCCCGAACCAGGCCCGATCGAACTTGACGTTGTGGGCCACTACCAGATCGGCCGCCTCGAGCATCGCCTCGAAAAAGCGCAGGCCCGCCTGCCAGGGCTGGGGCGTGCGGGTGACGGCGGCGCGAATGCCATTGATCGGTTCGGCCGGATTCTCCTGGCAGGGCAGCAGAAACGACACCTGATCGAGCACGGCCCGTTCCGCCACGTGGAAGAGCACGGCCCCGATTTCGATGCACTGGTCGCGCCCGCTCTGCAGCCCGGTGGTTTCCGTATCCAGGATCAGTAGCCGCTCCGGCAGGGGAGGGCCCGGCGCCGTGGTCCGAAACCGGGGCAAGTGCACCGCGGCCGGAGCCATGGGCTCTGGCATGGCCGCTAGGGGAGGGGAGCCATCAGCGGTCGCAGGCCGATCCAAAGCGGTTGCAAAGGTTGGCAGCGGCTCCGCAGCCGCAGGCAGGACCAGATCGGCGGTGGAAGCCCCAGGAGGCAAGGCTGCCCCCGGGGAAGAGGCTGCCCCTGGGGAAGGGGTGGCAGGCTCCGATCCGCCCCTTGAAGCAACCAAGCCAGCAGCGCTTTCCGCTCCAGCGGCCGGGCCCAGCCGGGGCGGCTCCAGGGGGTCCAGCCCGCTGGGGTCCGCCTCCCCCTCCCGGTGATGCAGGGGCTCCTCAGCGGCCAGCAGGCCTGGGGTGTCGGCTGCGGGCTCGGGATTCCCTGGGCGGGCAGGTCCCTTGGCTGCCCTGGGCTGGGGAAGGGGCGGCGCCGGCGGGGCGGGCTCCAACTCCGGCCAGAGGGAGGGTTGGGCGATCAGGTCGCTGCGGGTCGCCTGCTTCGCCATGCCACCTGGAGCTGCCGAACCAGACCCCATGATCCCAGCTCGCCCCGACCGGCGCCAGGGACGCAACGACCCTGCTTAGGCTCGCTCCAGCGCGTCCTTGTCCCTTGGCCAAAGCCCTGAGCATCGGAGACCGGGCCCCCCTGGTGGCCCTCACGGATCAGGACGGCATCGAGCGCCGCAGTGACCAACTGGCAGGCCAGCCCCTGGTGCTGTTTTTTTATCCCAAGGACGACACCCCCGGCTGCACGATGGAGGTGTGCGCCTTCCGCGATTCCTACAGCGCCTTCAGCGACCTCGGCGCCGTGGTCTGGGGGGTGAGCGGCGATGACGCGGCCAGCCACCAACGCTTTGCCCAACGCCACGGCCTGCCCTTCCCCCTGCTGGTGGATCGGGGCAACCAGCTGCGCCAGGCCTTCGGCGTCCCTAACAGCCTGTTGGTGGTGCCGGGGCGGGTCACCTACCTGATCGATGGCGGCGGTGTGATCCGCCATGTGTTCAACAACCTCCTCGATGGCGCTGCCCATGGCGCCGACGCCCTGACCGCACTGCAGCGGCTCGGCGCTCGATGAGCCGCTGGCAGCAGCAAGGCAGCCTCTGGTGCCTGACCCCGCCCAAGCCCCAGGGGCTGGTCGAATTCATCGGTGGCAGCTATCTGGCCGCCTCGCCCCAGCTCAGCTACCGGCGCCTGCTGGAAGCCCTGGCCCGCCGGGGTTGGGCGATCCGGGCCTTCAGCTATGTGCCGGGGTTTGACCACCAGGACCAGGCCAATGGGGCCTGGAAGGTCTTTCGGCGTGCCCGCGACGCCTGGCCCCTGGGCAATGGGGCATCCGGGACTGACCAGGGCTGGAAGCCCTTGCGGCTTGGCCACAGCCTGGGCTGCAAACTGCACCTGCTCGCCCCGGACAATGGCCGGGGCAGCAGCGCCCTGGTGGCACTCAGTTTCAACAATTTCTCCGCCGACCGCTCGATTCCGCTGCTGGCGGAGCTAGCGCCCCGGCTGGGCTTCAGCAGCGAGTTCAGTCCGTCGCCCAGTGAAACCCTGCGCCTGGTGGCCAGCAGCTACCGCCAGCCCCGCAATCTGCTGATCCACTTTCGCTCCGACCAGCTCGACCAAAGCCCCAGGCTCCTGGCGGCCCTGCAGGAGCGCAGCGGCGACCGCAGCGAACTGGTGGAGCTGCCTGGAGACCACCTCACCCCCGCCAGCGCCGGCCTGCGCCAGAACGTGCTGGGCGCCTGGGCCGATGATCCCAGGCGCAGCCAGCAACTGGAGCAGCTGGCCGAGCGCATCGGCCGCTGGCCTGCCGGCGAGGCGGTCTAGGGCTCAGACCCGCAGGGCATCGAGCACGGAGCGATCTTCCAGGGTGCTGGTGTCGCCGCTCACCGCTTCGCCGGCCGCCAGGGAGCGCAGGATGCGCCGCATGATCTTGCCGCTGCGGGTCTTGGGCAGGGAATCGCTGAAGTGGATGGCATCGGGACGGGCGATCGGACCGATCTCCTTGCCCACGTGGCTGCGCAGTTCGGCCACCAGGGCGTCATCGCCCGTGCGGCCGGTTTCCAGGGTCACAAAGGCCACGATGCCTTCTCCCTTGAGATCATCGGGCCGGCCCACCACGGCCGCCTCGGCCACGGCGCTGTGGCTGACCAGGGCCGATTCGATTTCCATCGTGCCGAGCCGGTGGCCCGACACATTGATCACATCATCAACCCGGCCCATCACCCAGAAGTAACCGTCGGCATCGCGGCGGGCCCCATCGCCGGCGAAATAGAGCCAGCTGCCATCGGCGGGGCGAATTTCCTCCCAGTAGCTCTTGCGGAAGCGCTCGGGATCGCCGTGAACGGTGCGCATCATCCCGGGCCAGGGGCGCCGAACGGCCAGATAGCCCCCCTGATCGGGCCCCTGGGAGTGGCCCTCGTGGTCGACCACATCAGCGCTGATGCCCGGCAAGGGCAGGGTGGCGGATCCGGGTTTGGTGGGGGTGGCGCCCGGCAGGGGGCTGATCATCACCCCACCGGTTTCGGTCTGCCACCAGGTGTCAATCACCGGGCAGCGGCCACCGCCGATCACCTCGCGGTACCACATCCAGGCCTCCGGATTGATCGGCTCGCCGACGGTGCCCAGGATGCGAAGGGAGTCCATTTTGTATTGGTCCGGCACGGCCCGGCCGCCTTTCATGAAGGCCCGGATCGCCGTGGGGGCGGTGTAGAAGAGCGTCACCTTGTGTTTCTCGATCACCTCCCAGAAGGCCCCCGGCTTGGAGGGCCTGGGGGCCCCCTCGTACATCACGGTGGTGGCGCCGTTGGAGAGGGGGCCATAGACGATGTAGCTGTGGCCGGTGATCCAGCCCACGTCGGCGGTGCACCAGTGGATATCGGTGTCGCGCAGATCGAAGATCCACTGGAAGGTGAGGTGGGCCCAGAGGTTGTAGCCAGCGGTGGTGTGCACCACCCCCTTGGGTTTGCCGGTGGAGCCGGAGGTGTAAAGCACGAACAGCCGGTCTTCGCTGGCCATCGGTTCGGCGGGGCAGTCGCTGCTCTGGGGCTCCACCAGCTCGTGCCACCAGTGGTCGCGGCCCGGCTCGATCACGGCCCCCTGGTTGGTGCGCTGCACCACCAGCACATGCGCAACGCTGGGGCAGGCGCCGCCGGCGAGGGCCTCATCCACGGCCGGTTTGAGGGCCACGGCCTTGTCCTTGCGGAAGCCGCCATCGGCGGTGATCACCAGCTTCACCTGGCCATCGATCAGGCGATCACGCAGGGCATCGGCGGAGAAGCCGCCGAACACCACCGAGTGGGGGGCACCGATGCGGGCGCAGGCGAGCATGGCGATGGCCGCCTCCGGCACCATCGGCATGTAGAGGGCCACCAGATCCCCCTTGCCAATGCCCAGGGCCTTGAGGGCATTGGCGGCCTTGCACACTGCGCTGTGCAGCTCGCGGTAGCTGAAACGGCGCGTGTCGCCCGGTTCCCCCTCCCAGATCAGGGCCGTTTTCTCGCCCGTGGCACTTGCCAGGTGGCGATCGAGGCAGTTGTAAGCCAGGTTGGTGGTGCCGCCCTCAAACCAGCGGGCAAACGGAGGGTTGCTCCAATCGAGCACCGTGTCAAAGGGCTCGAACCAGTGCAGGTGCTGGCGGGCCAGGTCGCCCCAGAAGCGATCGGGATCGGCCTCGGCCTGGTCCACCAGGGCCTGGTAAGCCGCCAGCGAACCGATCCGGGCCGTGGCCGCCAGGGCGGCGGGGGGCTGGAACACCCGCTGCTCCTGCAACACCGATTCAATCGTTGCCTCAGAGTTCGTTGCCTCAGAGGGTGTTGCCTCAGAGTTTGTTGCCGCAGAGTGTGTTGCGCCAGAGTTCGTGACGTCAGCCATGGATGGCAAGGCCCCGGGCCCCTTCAGTGCTGCCATTCAAGCGAGCCCCCAGTCAGGCGGCGACGGCTGTAACGCGCCGTGAGGCAGACCCCCAGCCGGAGCCGGCCGAGAGGACGGGGCCGGGATGCTGGCCAGACGCCAGCCCCTCACCCCTGCAGCCGCAGCGACCCAGCCGCAAAACGCCCAGGCCAAGGGCCCCTGGCGCCTTAGGCGGGTTCCGCACGCTTGCTGTTGGGCCCTCTCCCTCCAGTCAGTCGCTCAGACGGGTCCCGAAGACGATTCCCTCAGACCCCTCCTTCAAACCGTTGCTCAAGCCTCCACGTAGTAGCCACTGCGGGCCAGGGCCTCTTCTTCGGGGCTGAAGTGGGGGGGCTCCAGCACCAGGCTGGGGTCGTAGTGGTAGGTGGCGGAGAGGAAGTTGGAGGCCAGGAGGGCCTGCTCCACACTGTCCACCGAGGCTTCGGCCCGTTCCCACACCCGTTGCAACTCCTGCTTGTCGCCGCGACGCAGGGCCTGCTGCAACTCATCGCGCAGGATCGAGAGCCGGCTGGCCTTTTTGATCACCGCGTAGATGCGCTCGATCCGCTCCAGGGGCAGGCTCGGCTCCTCCAAGGCCCGGGCCCGGGCCAGTTCCGAATCGAGGCTGGGCCAATAGCGGGTGGTGTAGTGGGCGTCGCTTTCCTGGTGGAACCAGGGCTCACTGCGGGCAATCGACGAGGACACCGTGTTGTGCAGCTTCCAGAGGAACAGGCGCAGGCCAGCGCTATCGGTGATTGAGGCCAGCTTGGAATCAATGGTGACTTCAATATGTTCGGTGGGCGACTGGGGACCGAGCAGCAGATATTCGATCGGATACATGGTCACCTCCCGGTTTTTGACCACGTAGCGGTTGAGGTGGAAGCGGCAGTAGGGGCAGGGATACATGGTGGCCAGCGCCGGGAAGAAGCGCTTGAAGCAGGCCAGGGCTTCGTTCTGGCGCTCCCCTGGGGGCATGGCATGAATCAGCTCCGCACTGGTATGCATGAACCGCCAGGTGGCGGGGCCGAGGTAATAGGGAAAGCTCAGGCGCATCTCCGAACGCTCCACATCATCGCGGCCCAGGTAGAGATCGATGAAGGCAACGTATTCGGAGAGAAAGCCAGTTTCGCGCCCGAATTCTTCGCGCTCCCGCCTTTTTTGCACGCCATTGATATAGTGATAACTCAATTCCCAGGCCTGCTTGAGTTCCTGCTTAACCGGCAAGGAGCAACCCAGGAAGTGGGCCTTGAGGGCCCGGGCGTAGGTGTCGAAGTCGCCGGCCTGGTCGCGGCGCCCAAACCAGGCATCCAGATCCGCTTCCGTTTCCGCCGCCAGCCCGTCGAGCTCAGCCCGGGTGGTCACCGAGGCCGCCTTCAGCAGCTTCGGCATGAACTCCTCGTACCAGTAGCGGGTCGGCACGATCGCGCCGGCATAGCGGGTATCGGAATCGTCCATGATCACCCGCTGCCAGCGCTCCAGGAAGGGCGTGGCCTCGCCGGCATCAACCCCGACCGCGGCGGCGAGCGGATGGCGGTGGGCGGACAGTTCGCGGAAATCCTCCTGGTGGCGGAGGCGATTGAGTTCGTGGAGTTGCAGATCCTCCAGGCTGATCTCGGCGGGGGCATGGCCCTGGAGGGCCGCACTGAGCACCAGTTCCATGGCGGCCGCAAACACCTGGTGGTGGTGATCAAGGGCATCCAGCTCCGCCTCGATCACCCGCTCGGCCGCCACCATCTCGGCTGTAGGCGTGAGGGTGGCCCAGTTGGCCATGCGCTCCTGGAGCTGCTCCAACATGCCGTTGACGGAGTGGCGCAGGTCCTCCAAGGGGCCCTCGGCACCGGCTTCGACAATGCCGAGGGATTGATAGAGATCCAGGGCCGCATTCACAAAGCGGACGAAGTTGGGAATCGTGTAGGGAAGGTCGTAGGCGCGCAGGTGGGTTTCCGAATTGGCCGAATAGTTCTCACGGAAACTGCGGTAAGCCGCCCCCTGCAGCAGCCGGAACAGGCCGATGCGCATCTGCAATGGCGACGTGCCCCCCTTGCGGGCTGCCCGGCGGTCCGAAGCGGGGGTGTCCAGGGGCTGGCCACTGGCCGCGGCTGCCACTGGGGCGATCTCTGGGGCTGCCTGCGGTGCAGGTTCCGGTGCTGGGGATGGAGACCCCGCTGGCGTGGACGGCGGGGCTTCTGGCGCCGCACCGGAGCGATGGTCCTCGGGGCGCCCCCCCAGGTGGGCGGCGTGGTAAGCCTTGGGATGGGCCGAGAAATCCTCTGGCAGGAAGGCCAGCACATCAGCGAGGGTGATTTCGCCGGAGCCATCGCGATTGAGCTCCACCACCAGCTCCTTGGCTTCCGCCTCCGGCAGCTCGAACAGCTGGACCAACCGCTGCACCTGGGCCGGCTCCAGCGTGCCGCGCTGGTCGGGATCGAGCAGGCGGAAGGCTGCCTCGAGCCGCAGATTCTGATCCCCCAGCAACACGGTGAGCAGCAGCAGGCGCCGCTGCCTGGAGGCATCGGGCGGGATCCGGTAGGCCAGGCAGACCGCCTCGACTTCGCGGCCATTCACCACCACCCCGGCGGCCGCACAGGCCTGGCTCAACAGCTCGGCGGTGGGAACCCGGGGGTGCTCAAGGGAAAGCTCCTGCCAGCGATCGGCAATCGCTTCGAGCGTTTGGCGCAAGGTGATCTCAGGCATTGATGTCAAGGAGTCTTGATCGCCAGCCAAGCCCAGGCTAGTCCCGTTGTCCCGGCTTTTCTGCGCCACGGGGGGGCGCTGCTGCCGCCGTCCGGCCCGCTCAGGCCAGCTCTGACCTGCCGCCTGCCAGCCCAGGCCAGCCAGGCCACACCCGGCGCCCATGCCCGGCAGCAGAGGGCCAGGGTCGGGCTGGGCCCCCGGCCGGTTGCCAGGGGTTGGCTCCGGGGGCGGGATCCGGGCTGGGGACGCTCTGGGCGGATGCCCGATCAACGGTGATCGAAGATGGCGACATGCCCCGGCCCGCCGCCTGCCTGTTCGACCTCGATGGTCTGCTGCTCGACACCGAGCCGCTGCACGCCCAGGCGTGGCAGGCGGCGGCCAGCCAGTTCGGCCGCCGCCTCAACCCCACCGAGCTGCTGGCCCTGCGGGGCCGGCGCCGCCAGGACTGCGTGATCAAGGTGCTGGCCTGGATTGCCGAATCCACCGCCAGCCCCCCCACGGCCGCCGAGCTGCTGGCGGTGCGCCAGCCGATCGCCGAACGGCTGCTGGTGTTGGCCGCGCCCATGCCCGGGGCAGAGGGCCTGATTCAGCGCTGCCGCCAAGGGGGCATTCCCATGGCCCTGGCCACCAGCAGCTCACAGGATGCGGTGGCACTCAAAACCGAGCCCCACCCCTGGCTGGGCGCGATCGAAGCCCGGGTGTACGGCGATGATCCGGCACTGGGCGCCGGCAAACCGGCCCCAGACGTCTACCTGCTGGCAGCGGCCCGGCTCGGGGTGGCAGCGCGCGATTGCTGGGCCTTTGAGGATTCCCCCGCCGGGGCCGAGGCCGCCACCAGGGCGGGCTGCCGGGTGTTTGTACTGGCTCCGCCAGAACTGGATCCTGGCCGGCAGCCGGGGATTTATCCAGACAGCGCCGAGCTGATCCGCACTCTCGCGGATGTCCCCCTCTGAAGGGAGGGGGCGAGCGCCGGGTTGCGATGGCCTGCTGGCAACAGCCGCAGCGGGAGCCCAGGAGGCAGTTGCCCTGGCAATCGACTCAGTAGAGCCGGCTGAGCACGAAGTCAGGCAGTTCGAGCAGGGCCGTGCGGCATTCGGAGGGGGGCAGCCAGCCGATGGCATCGGCGGCATCCCGGGCAAAGTCCTGGGCCAGGCTGCGGGAGCGGGCGATCGCTTCACTGCCCCGCACCAGCTCCAGGGCCTGCTCCAGGTCGCCGCTTTCGCAGAACTCCCGCTCAATCAGACCGGCCAGGGCGGGACGCTCCTCCATGGCATAGAGGGCCGGGGCGGTGAGATAGCCCGAGGCCAGATCACTGGCGGCAGGCTTGCCGAGCTGTTGGTCGCTGCCGGTGAAATCGAGGATGTCATCCACCACCTGGAAGGCCAGGCCCAGCTGGCGGCCGAAGCGGTAGAGGTCGTCGAGGCGCTCGCCGGGCAGGCCACTGAGCACACCGGCGGCTCGGCAGCTGTTGGCAATCAGGGAGGCGGTTTTGCAGTAGCTCTTTTCGAGATAGGTGGCGAAGGTCTGGCCGGTGTCGTAGCGGAACAGGCCCTGGCGGATTTCGCCATCGGCCAGATCCATGATCACGCGCGAGAGCAGCTTCACCACCTCGAGGTCATCGAGGTTGGCCAGGTGCCAGCTGGCCTGGGCGAAGAGAAAGTCTCCAGCCAGCACCGCCACCCGGTGATTGAAGCGGCTATGCACCGTGGCCACGCCGCGGCGGGTGGCGGCCTCATCCACCACATCGTCGTGGACCAGGGAGGCCGTGTGGATCATTTCGGTGATCTCGGCCAGGCGCCGGTGGCGCGGGCCCAGCTCGCCGTCGGGGGACAGGGCCCGGGAAATCAACAGCACGATGCCGGGGCGCAGCCGTTTGCCCCCGGCGCTGAACAGGTGTTCGGCAGCGGCCTGGAGGATGGGATGACCGGCGCCGATCAGGTGGCGCAGGTCGCTGAGGAGGGTTTCAAGATCCACCTCCACCGGCTGGAGAAGCTCTGCGACCGTTGCCATGACCCCCTGCGGTGGCCAGATCCTAGAGGCCTCCCCCGGGCTGGTGCTGGCCGGAGGGCCGCGGGTTCCGCAATCAGGCGTCGGTAATCAGCTGTTGATGGAGCGCGACACGTCCTCGCCCAGGTTGACCTGCTCCACGGCCGGGCGCTCGCCCAGCCAGGCGGTGGCGGCCAGGGCAAAGGGTTCCGCCGGCCCGGTGACCCGGAAGTGGCAGCGTTCCAGCCGCTGGCCCGGCCGGTCCGGGCAGGGCGCCAGCACGCCATCGAGACGGGCGGCGGCCGCCACGGCCGGATCCACCAGCCGCACGCCGGCGGGCAGCAGCTCCTGCAGCAACGGTTGCAGCAGGGGGTAGTGGGTGCAGCCGAGCACGATCACCTCAACCTGGGCCGCCAGCAGGGGCTCCAGGTAGGTCTGGGCCGCCTGGCGCAGGGCCGGGGCCGTGAGCTGGCCCGCTTCGATCAGGGGCACGAAGGCCGGACAGCCCACTTCCACCACCTCGGCTCCGGGGTGGACGGCGCGGATGCTGTGGCCATAGGCGCCGCTGGCCGCGGTGGCTGGGGTGGCGAGCACCCCCACCCGGTCCGCCTGCAGCTGGCTGGCGGCACTGTCGATCAGGCCCAGCACCGGCACCCCGGCCAGGTTTTCGGCCACATCAAAGGCCAGGGCGTTGGTGGTGTTGCAGGCCATCAGCACCCCATCGACGCCCTGGAGAGCCAGCCAGCGGATCACCTCGGCGGCAATGGCACGGATCTCCTGGGGGCTGCGCTGGCCGTAGGGCACCCGGGCCGTATCGCCCAAATAAAGGCAGCGTTGGCCGGGCCGGCGGGCCAGCACCTGGCGCAACACGGTCAGGCCACCAACGCCGCTGTCGAACAGGCCCAGCAGGCTGCTCACGGGGTCTGCCTCAGCACATTGAGCAGGCCGCGGCTGATCGCCAGGGCCAGGCGGCGGCGGTGGGCCGGGTCCGCCAGGCGGGGCGAATCGAGGTCGCCGGTGACAAAGCCCATCTCGACCAGGGCCGAGGGCATCACCGTGCGGCGGATCACGTAGAAGCGGGCCGTGCGGGCGCCGCGGTCGGGGCTGCCGGGGGACACGGCCAGCACCTCGTCCTGCACCGCCTGGGCCAGGGCCCGGGCCCGGGCGCTCTCGAAGTAGAAGGTCTCGATGCCGTTCACATCGGGCCGGGCCATGGTGAGGGCATTGGCGTGGATGCTTAGAAACAGGTCGGCACCACTGCTGTTGGCCAGGGCCGCCCGCGGCGGCAGGTCCACGTCCACCTCCGAGGTGCGGGTCATCAGCACCTGCACCCCCTTGGCCTGGAGCAACTGGGCCACCTGCAGGGCCACATCCAGCACCACATCGGTTTCGCGCAGGTCGTTGATGCCAACGGCCCCCGGGTCGGGGCCGCCATGGCCGGGATCGATCACCACCTTGAAGCGGCCCCGGGGAACCTCGGGCAGGCCAGTGGCTGAGAGGGTGCCCACGGGCGAACCCAGCCGCGGCTGGGGGGCGGCGATCGGCCCCTGGCGCCAGGAGGGGGTGGCCATCGGCGTCACCGCTTCGATGTCGCCTTCGCCCAGGGCCTGCAGGCCGTAGGGGGCCAGGCCGGTGAGGTCCATGCGCCAGCGGTCCCGGGCCGTGCCCACCAGTTTCAGGCTGCTGGGATCGAGCTGGGTGCCGCTCTGGAACTCCACCACCAGGCGGGTGGAATCGGGCGTGGGCTTGCCGATGCGAATCTGGCGCACCAGGCCACTGCCGGGGATCGTGCGGGTGCGCGTGGGTGCCCCGGGCAGGTCAAACCAGATGCGCGGACCGATGGCGCCGCGGCCGGCCTCGTAGTAAGCCCGCACGGGCAGATCGGGCGCGGTGCGCAGCTCCAGCTGGCCCTCCCGGTTGATGCGCCAGGCCGAGAGCGGGCTGCCCGCCAGGGCCGGCAGGGCCGAAAGGGCAAGCGCCAGGGCCTGAACGGCGGCGAGAGCCGTCCAGCGGACGCCCCGGCGGCGGCGCGACACCAGGCCAGCCATCGGCGTGTTCAGAAGAGGGCGGGACGACGGTGCTGCAGGCTCGGCATCTGGGCCCGCACCCGGGAGCCGTGGCCGGGGTCCACCGGCGCCACGGCCAGGCCCGGTGCCACCCCCGCGTCGGCCAGCACCGTGCCCCAGGGGTCGATCACCATGGCGTGGCCGTAGCTCTGGCGGCGGCCGTAGTGGAGTCCCGTCTGGGCCGGGGCCAGCACGTAGGCGGTGTTTTCAATCGCCCGGGCCTGGAGCAGCACCTGCCAGTGATCTTTGCCGGTGAAGGCGGTGAAGGCGGCGGGAATCATCAACAGATCGGCCCCGCTGGCGGCCAGGTGACGGTAGAGCTCAGGAAAGCGCACGTCGTAGCAGATGGACAGGCCCACCTTGCACAGGCCGGGGATCTCCACCACCGGCGGCAGGCTGGAGCCGGGCTGCACCGTGGCCGACTCCCGGTAGGTGTTGCCGTCGGGCAGGTCCACATCGAAGAGGTGGATCTTGTCGTAGCGGGCCAGCAGCTGGCCGTCCTTGCTGACCAGATCGGCCCGGTTGAAGGTCTGGCCGTCGCCGGCTGGGGCCGGGTAGCCGCCGCCGAGCAGGGCCACCTGGTAGCGGCGGGCCATGGTGACCAGAAACTTCTGGCTGCGCTCGGCCAGCATCGGCGCCAGCTCCAGGCGCAGGGCATCGGCGCCCATGAAGGCGAAGTTTTCCGGCAGACCCACCAGCTCGGCGCCGCGGCGCACGGCCAGCTCGATCTGTTCCTCGGCAGCGGCCCAGTTGGCCTCAGGGTCGGAGGTGCTGGTGAGCTGGACGGCTGCCGCCAGAAAGCTTGTCACCGCTGCAAAATCCCTGGCTGGGCAACTGTAGGGGTGCGGCGATCCGCCCAGGCCGCCCGCCGGAGCCGTGGCCCGGGCCGGCGCAGCAGGGCCTCAGCGGGCTTCGAGCACGCCAGGGCTGGTCTGGGTGGGCACGACCCGGAGGCTGTCAACGGCGGCGCAGCAGCGGAAATCGGCGTCGTGGTCGCCCAGGCTGATCAGGCGCTGGCCATGGCTGGCGGCCCGCAGGCAGCCCTCGGGGTCCTGGCGCCAGTGCTGCCAGAGGGCCAGGGCCGCCAGCATCTCGTCGTTGCCGCTGGTTACGGCGACGAGCTCGGGCGCCGCGGCGGCCCCCAGCTCCATGGCCGCCGCGGCCACGGCTCCCGCCGCCAGGCTGTCCTCGAGCGAATAATCCCCCTCCCAGCCGCTGCCGACGATCCAGACCGTCTTGGCGCCGGAGGCCAGCAAGCGCTCGGCCACGGCGCTGCGGTTGGGCAGGCAGGCGGTCACCAACAGGCCCACGGGCCGCACCCGATCCAGGGACCGGGTGCCGTTGGTGGTGCTCATGAACAGGCGCTTGCCCGCCACCACCTCCGGCGTCACGGCCAGGGGCGAATTGCCCAGGTCGAAGCCCTCCAGCCGCTTGCCACCCCGTTCGCCGGCCCGCAGGCCCTTTCCGGCCGGCCAGGCCCTGGCGGCCGCCTCCAGCTCGTCGAGGTCGGCGAAGGCCTGGATCGCCTCAGCCCCGTTGGCCAGGGACCAGGCGATCGTGGTGGTGGCCCGTAGCACATCAATCACCACGGCCGCATCGGGCCAGCTCAGGGAGGGATCTGCCGCCGGTCCCCCCACCGCGGGCACGCATTCAGAGGTGGGGAAGTAGGAGATCAGCACGGCCGCGATGCAGGACGGGGTGCGTCACAGTAGGCACCGCAACGGTTCGGCGATGGGTTCGGCTCTGGCGACAGGCGGCAAGGGCCAGACACGGCGCGCCCGACGGGATTTGCGCGGCTTCCTGGAGCTGTTGGAGCAGCGGGGCCAGCTGCGCCGGATCACGGCGCCCGTGGACCCGGACCTGGAGGTGGCAGCCATTGCCGACCGGGTGCTGGCCCTGGGCGGGCCGGCTTTGCTGTTCGAGAACGTGATCGGCGCGTCGATGCCGGTGGCGGTGAACCTGCTCGGCACGGTGGAGCGGGTGGTGTGGAGCATGGGCATGGAGGACCCGAAGGAGCTGGAGGCCCTGGGCGAGCGGCTGGCCCTGTTGCAACAGCCGCGCCCCCCCAAGGGCCTCAAGGAGGCGACCCGCTTCGGCGGCCTGCTGCTCGACCTGCTCAAGGCCCGCCCCGACCTGGACCTCACCCCCCCCTGCCAGCAGCAGGTGTTCAGGGGAGCGGAGGTGAACCTGGACAGCCTGCCGCTGCTGCGCCCCTGGCCGGGGGACGCGGGAGCCGTGATCACCCTGGGCCTGGTGATCACCAAGGATCCGGAAACGGGCGTGCCCAACGTGGGCGTGTACCGGCTGCAGAAGCAGTCGATCAATTCGGCCACGGTCCATTGGTTGAGCGTGCGCGGCGGCGCCCGCCACCTGCGCAAGGCCGCGGCCCTGGGCAAACCCCTGGAGGTGGCGGTGGCGATCGGCGTCCATCCCCTGCTGGTGATGGCGGCGGCCACGCCGATTCCGGTGCAGCTGAGCGAGTGGCTGTTCGCCGGCATCTACGCCGGCGAGGGGGTGCGCCTGGCCCGCTGCAAGACCGTGAACCTGGAGGTGCCCAGCCACAGCGAGGTGGTGCTTGAAGGCACGATCACACCCGGCGAGCTGGGCGCCGATGGTCCCTGCGGCGACCACATGGGCTTCTACGGCGGCGAGGAGGCCTCGCCCCTGGTGCGCTTCCACTGCGTCACCCAGCGCCGCAAGCCGGTGTTCCTGACCACCTTCAGCGGCCGGCCGCCGAAGGAGGAGGCCATGCTCGCCATCGCCCTCAATCGCCTCTACACGCCGATCCTGCGCCAGCAGATCCCAGAGATCGTCGATTTCTTCCTGCCGATGGAGGGGCTCAGCTACAAGCTGGCCGTGCTGGCGATCGACAAGGCCTACCCGGGCCAGGCCAAGCGGGCGGCGATGGCCTTCTGGAGTGCCCTGCCCCAGTTCACCTACACCAAGTTCGTGGTGGTGGTCGATAAGACCATCAACATCCGCGATCCGCGCCAGGTGATCTGGGCGATCAGCGCCCAGGTGGATCCCCAACGGGACCTGTTCGTGCTCGAGGACACCCCCTTTGATTCCCTCGATTTCGCCAGCGAACGCTTAGGGCTGGGCGGCCGGTTGGCGATCGATGCCACCACCAAGGTGGGGCCGGAAAAGCGCCACGACTGGGGCGAGGCCCTGGGCCGCCCGGCCGAGCTGGAGGCCCGCATCGACGCCCGCTGGGCGGAACTGGGCCTGGCCGACCTGGGCCAGGGCGAACCGGACCCGGCCCTGTTCGGCTACACCCTTGAGCAGGTGTTGAACCGCCTGGCCCAGGGCGCCCAAGGGGGGACCCCCTGAGCGCGCTGCTGCGCAGAAGCGGCATCCAGGCCCTGCGGGCCCTGCTGCAACTGGCGGCCGACCCCAGGCGCTGGCAGTCGATCACGGCGATCGCCCTGGCCCAGGACCTGCCCCAGCCGATGCTCGAACAACTGCTGCTGCAGCTGCGCAAAGCCGGCCTGGTGGAGGCTCGCCGCGGCCGCTATGGCGGCTATCGCCTCGGCCGCCCCGCCCGGGAGATCCCCGTGGCCGCGGTGCTTGAGGCGGTGGCCGGCGGCGCTGGCCTGGCTCCAACCGCCCCCCCTGGCTTGGCGTCGGAAACCCCTGGCGGGCAGGCGGCCCCGGAGCGCGAGCCTGCCGCTGCAACCCAGCCCAACCGGGGGGCCCAAGGGGAGACCGAAAACAAGGCCGGAGGTGATTTCAAAGTCATTGACAAAGGCGATGACAGAGGCGAGACCGAAGCAGACGCCAGAGACGAGGCCGAAGCAGGCGCCAGCGCCGATGCCGTGGCGGAAGAACGGGTGCTGGCCGCCCTGGAGGGGCGCCTCAAACGGGCCCTGGAGCGGGAACTGCGCGACCTGAGCCTGGAGGACCTCCACTACGACCTGCGCAGCTGGCAGGAAAGCCTCAGCAACGATGGCGGCCTGCTGCTGGGCTGAGGCGGCACCTGGAGGGCCAGGAGCGGGGGGCCCTGGGTTGGGCGCCTGGGTTGAAGAGCTGGGTTAAGGAGCTGGCTTGGGGGGCTGGCTTGGGGGGCCCCTGCCTACGCTCACGCACCAGTTGCCTTGCCCCCATGCCCCTCGCCCTGGGAACCCAGCCGGCCCGCAGCCTCCGGGGGGTGGTTCAGGTGCCGGGCGACAAGTCGATCTCGCACCGGGCCCTGCTGTTCGGCGCCATCGCCGAGGGCACCACCCGCATCACCGGCCTGCTCCCCGCCGAGGATCCGCTCAGCACCGCCGCCTGCCTGCGGGCCATGGGCGTGACGATCTCTGACATTGAGGCGGGCCAGCCGGTGACGGTGGAGGGGGTGGGCCTCGATGGCCTGCGCGAACCCGAGGACATCCTCGATTGCGGCAACTCGGGCACCACCATGCGCCTGATGCTGGGCCTGCTGGCCGGCCGGGCCGGCCGCCACTTCGTGCTCACCGGCGACCAGTCCCTGCGGCGGCGGCCGATGCACCGGGTGGGCGGCCCCCTCAGCCAGATGGGGGCCACCATCTCGGGCCGCAGCGGCGGCAACCTGGCCCCCCTGGCGATCCAGGGCCAACGGCTCCGGGGCGCCACGATCCACACCCCCGTGGCCTCGGCCCAGGTGAAAAGCGCCCTGATCCTGGCCGCCCTCACGGCCGAGGGCAGCACCACCGTGATCGAGCCGGTGCAGAGCCGCGACCACAGCGAGCGGATGCTGCGGGCCTTCGGCGCCCAGCTCAGCGTCGGCGGGCCCGGCCTGACCGCAGTGACCGTGACCCCGGGCGCCAGCCTGCGGGGCCAGGACGTGATCGTGCCCGGCGACATCAGTTCGGCCGCCTTCTGGCTGGTGGCCGGGGCGATCACCCCCGGCGCCGACCTGACCGTGCAGAACGTGGGGCTCAACCCGAGCCGCACCGGAGTTTTAGAGGTGCTGGCCCAGATGGGCGCCCGCATCGAGCTGCTCAATCGGCGCGACGTGGCCGGCGAACCGGTGGGAGACCTGCGCGTCACCCACGGGCCCCTGCAGGCCTTCACGATCGGCGCCGAGCTGATTCCCCGCCTGGTGGATGAAATCCCGGTGCTGGCGGTGGCGGCCTGCCACGCCGAGGGGATCAGCCGGGTCAGCGGCGCCGAGGAGCTGCGGGTCAAGGAAACGGACCGGCTGGCGGTGATGGCCCGCCAGCTGGGGGCGATGGGCGCCCAGATCGAGGAAGTTGCCGATGGGATGGCCATCCAGGGCGGCGTGGCCCTGCGCGGAGCCGAGGTGGACAGCGAAACCGACCATCGCGTTGCCATGAGCCTGGCAGTGGCCGCCCAGGGGGCCCATGGCCCGACCCAGCTCCATCGCGCCGAGGCGGCGGCTGTGTCCTACCCCGGATTCTGGGACGACCTGGAACGGCTGCAGGCCTGATCCAGGGGTGATCGAACCGGCGCCATCGATCGAGCCAACGCCATCAGGGGTATCGGCTCCTGGGGCTTTGGGAGACGGCGGTGCCGAGGCCGAGCCTGCCGCAGGACCAGGAGATGGCCTAATCCATCCACGCCAGGCTGACCCTTCAGGGGCCCTGCGCTGGCGCTCCACCGCCGATGGCAGCCCCACCCTCTGGAGCGAGGCCTTTGGCCAGGCCTTCCACAGCGCCGAGGGGGCCCGCCAGGAGGCCGAACAGAAATTCGTGGCCCCGGCCCAGCTGGAGCGCTTCCCCCCTGGCCACTGCCTGCAGGTGCTCGATCTCTGCGTCGGCCTCGGTTACAACAGCGCCGCCCTGCTCGAGGCCGCCCAGGACCGGGGCCTGGCGATCCGCTGGTGGGGCCTGGAGCTGGATCCCCGCCCCCTGCAGCTGGCCCAGGCCGCTCCGGCCTTCCAACGCCTCTGGCGCCCCGCCACCTTGGCTGTTCTGGAGCAGCTGGGCACCTCTGGCCAGTGGCGCCTGAACCCCCAAACGCCGGCTGCCGACCAGGGGCGAGGCTCGGGCCAGCCGTTAGGGGCCGCGCCCCAGCCCTCCTGGGGCCGCTGGTGGCTGGGCGACGCCCGGATCCAGCTGGCGGCGGTGCTGGCCGAGGCCCGCGGCCGCTGCGATCTGGTGCTCCATGACGCCTTCTCGCCCAGCTCCTGCCCCCAACTCTGGAGCCTGGAGTTCCTCGGCCAGCTGGCGGGCGCCCTGCAGCCCCAGGGGCGCCTGCTCACCTACTGCAGCGCCGCGGCTGTGCGCTGGAGCCTGCGCGAGGCCGGCCTGGAGCTGGCCAACCTGGCCCGTAGGCCCGAACGCGGCCCGAACGCAGCCCCCAGCTCCGCCAAGGCCTGGAGCAAGGGCACCGTCGCCAGCCCCCGGCCGCTCCCGCCCGATCCCACGGGGCTGCTGCTGCCGCTCAGCGCCATGGAGGCAGCCCACCTGGCCAGCCGGGCCGCCGAGCCCTACCGGGACCCCACGGGCCAGGCCGACGCCGCCACGATCCTGGCGGCCCGCCAGCGGGCCCAGGCCAGGCACCCAGGCCCCAGCACCAGCGCCTGGCGCCGCCAGTGGGGGCTGGAACGCGGTTCGGCCGCCAGCCCGAAACCCTTCCCGTAGGGACCGGTCCAGGCCACCCCCTGGGGGCGCTCAGGCGTGGCCGGTAGATTCCCGGCCAGTGATCCCGCCCCTGCCGATGCTTGCCGTTGCCGTGTTGGCTGCCGGGAAGGGCACCCGCATGAAGAGCGACCTCCCGAAGGTGCTCCAGCCCCTGGCGGGCGCCACCCTGGTGGAACGGGTGCTGACCAGCTGCCAGCAACTCAATCCCAGCCGCCAGGTGCTGATCGTCGGCCACCAGGCCGAGCGGGTGCAGGCCTCCCTGGCGGCCCGGCCGGAGCTGGAGTACGTGCTCCAGCAACCCCAGAACGGCACCGGCCACGCCGTGCAGCAACTGCTCGCGCCCCTGGCCGGCTTCGAAGGCGAGCTGCTGGTGCTCAACGGCGATGTGCCCCTGTTGCGCCAGCAAACCCTCGAGCACCTGCTGGAGCGCCACCGGGCCAGCGGCGCCGCCGTCACCCTGCTCACCGCCCGCCTGGCCGATCCCACGGGCTACGGCCGGGTGGTGGCCGATGACGCCGGACAGGTCAGCGCCATCGTTGAACATCGCGACTGCAGCAGCGAGCAGCGGGCGATCAACCTGATCAATGCCGGCATCTACTGCTTCGACTGGGCCCGCCTGGCCCAGGTGTTGCCCCAGCTCAGCAGCGACAACGACCAGGGCGAGCTCTACCTCACCGACACCGTGGCCCTGCTGGGCTCCGCCATCCACCTGGAGGTAGCCGACGCCGATGAGATCAACGGGATCAACGACCGGCTGCAACTGGCCCAGTGCGAGGCCGTGCTGCAGCAGCGGCTGCGCGAGCACTGGATGCGGGAGGGAGTCATCTTTGTGGATCCGGCCAGCTGCACCCTCAGCGATGGCACCGTGTTCGGCCGCGACGTGATCGTGGAACCCCAGTGCCACTTCCGCGGCAGCAACCGGATCGGCGCTGGTTGCCGCATCGGCCCGGGCAGCCTGCTGGAGGACACCCAGCTCGGGGCCGGCGTGGAGGTGCTGTTCTCCGTGCTGCGCGGTGCCCAGGTGGGCGATGGCTGCGCCATCGGCCCCTACAGCCAGCTGCGCCCCGGCACCCGCCTGGCGGCGGACTGCCGCGTCGGCAACTTCGTGGAAATCAAGAACAGCCACCTGGATGTGGGCTGCAAGGCCAACCACCTCAGCTACCTCGGCGATGCCGACCTGGGCCAGGGGGTGAACGTGGGCGCCGGCACGATCACTGCCAACTACGACGGCGTCCGCAAACACCGCACCCTGATCGGCAGCGGCAGCAAAACCGGCGCCAACAGCACCCTGGTGGCGCCCCTGAGCCTCGGCGCCGGCGTCACGGTGGGGGCCGGCAGCGTCATCACCCGGGACGTGGCCGCCGGCGCCCTGGCCCTGGGCCGGGCCCGCCAGGTGGTGAAGGACAACTGGCCGGGGCCCGCCTGAAGCCCCAGGAGCGCCCAAGCTGAGAGCCCTGTCGGGCCCTGATGGGTTCAAAGCCTGGGCTTCGGGAGCCGTGGCTCCCCCACTCGGCTGGCTCCGGGTGCCCGGGTCAGGGGGTGGCCGGTTGGTCCGCCGCCAGGGCCCGCTCCAGCAGGGGGATCGCCCGCTCCAGGGCCACCCCCCGACTGGCCTTGAGCAACACCCGGTCGCCCGGCTGCAGCCAGGCCAGCAACTGCTGGGCCGCCGCCTCGGGACTGGCGACCCGGGCCAGCTGGGGCAGGCCCCGGGCCGCGGCCGCCATCACCTCCCCCTCCGGTCCGGCATCGACGATCACCAGGCCATCGAGCCCCAGGTCGCGGGCCCGTTCGGCCACGCGGCGATGCAGCTCCAGGCTTTGCTCGCCGAGTTCGAGCATGGTGCCAAGCACCGCAAACCGTCGCCCCGGCCGGGGTTGGGCCACGCCTTGGCCCCCAGCATCCCCCGGGGCCCCGGCCGGCCCCACCGCTGGGGCGTCGGGGCCAGGTCCGGGGCCCGCCAGCAGGGCCAGGGCGGCCAGGGTCGCCTCCGGGGAGGCGTTGTAGGTCTCATCGAGCAGCTCGATGGCACCGAGGCGCAGGCGGCGGCTGCGGCCCCCGGGCAGGGCCAGCGCCAGGGAACGCCGGGGATCGAAGGGCAGGCCCAGGCTGTCGGCGGCGGCCAGGGCCAGCAGCAGGTTGCGGGCGTTGTGGGCGCCGGGCAGGGGCAGGGGCACCAGGGCCTCGCCCACCGCCAGGGTCTGCTGGGCTTGATCGAGCTGGCCCACCCAGTCGGCCTGGGCCTCGAACCCTTCGCCCGCCAGGGCCACCCGCAGCACCCGGCCGCCCCAGACGGCCGCCAGGCTGGCATCGAGCAGGGGATCGCCAGCCGGGATCACCACCAGACCCTGGGGCTTGAGGGCGGCCGTGATCTCGCACTTGGCCTGGCCGATCGCCGCGCGGCTGCCGAGGCGGCCGATGTGGGCGGTGCCGAGGTTGGTGATCACGGCGATGTCGGGTTCGCAGCAGCGGCTCAGCCGCGTGATCTCGCCCAGGCCGCGCATGCCCATCTCCACCACCACGGCCCGGTGCTCGTCCGTGGCCTGCAGCAGGGTGAGGGGCACGCCGATGTCGTTGTTCTCGTTGCCCTGGCTGGCCCAGACCGGGCCGCTCGTGGCCAGCACCGCCCGGAGCAGTTCCCGGGTGGTGGTTTTGCCGGCCGAACCGGTGACGGCCACCACCGGGGCGGCCAGCTGGCGGCGCCAGAGCAGGCCCAGCTGCTGGTAGGCCGCCAGGCTGTCGTCCACCAGGAAGCAGGCCAGGCCCGCTGGCATCAGTGGGGCCCGATCGCGCTGCACCAGGGCCGCCTGGGCCCCCAGGGCGGCCGCCTCAGCCAGAAAGCGATGGCCATCGAAGCGCTCCCCCACCAGGGGCACGAACAGGCTGCCGGGGCGCAGCTGGCGGCTGTCGGTGCAGACGGGACCCAGCTCCTGCAACGGATCGAGGGCGGGGCCGCCCTGGGCCGGCCCCCAGCACTCGATCAGGCGGCGCAACTGCATGGCGGGGGCTCCGCTCAGGGGGAGAACCCCACGATCATGCCGCTGCCCACCCGGGCCTCCCGGCCCAGCAGGGCGCCGGCCGGGCTGCGCAGCTCCAGCTGCTCGTAGCCCCAGTCCTGGGCCCAGACCAGCCAGAGGTCGGCCCGCTGCTGCTGCTCGGCCTGGGGGAGCTGGCCAAAGGCATCACTCACCCGCAACTGGATCCGGGACAGCTCTGGATCGCCGCTCACCGCAAGCAGCAGGCTGGCCGCCTCGGGGCGCTGGAGCCAACTATCCAGGGCCTGGCTGGCGAGGGCATGGCGATCGGGCCCAGAGGGGCCAAGGGGGGGCTGGTCCTGCTGCAGAGGCTCGCTGGCCTGGAGGAGCTCCAGGGCCTGGGGCCCCGAGGCCGGGGGCGAACCGGCAGCAGCCGAACCGGAACGGCTCCCTGGGCCGGGGCGGGGGGCAGCGGCGTCCGGGGCCTCCCCCGCCTCGCCAGGCCTGGCAGGCGCTGCAGAGCCGGGTGGGGCCCCTGCCTGCTCCCCAGCGCCCCCGCCGGGCAGGAGCGGGCTCGGGTCTGGCCCTGCCCCCGGGCCCCCCTTGGCCTTGGCGTCGGCCGGGGCCGCGCCCGGGGTCGCCCTCGCAGGGGAGACAACGCCTGGGGGTGCGCCGGCGCCCTGGAGCGGGGCCGTCAGGTTGGTGGGAACAGGGCGGGAGCCCCTGCCCAGGCGGGCCCCAGACACGAGCCCGAGCCCCAGCAGAGCCAGGGCCCCCACCAGCACCAAGGGCCAGAAGCCAGCCGCCAGGGCCTGGGGCCAGCCCCTGGGCAGGGGCAACGCTCCCTGGCGGTTGCGCCGCCAGAGTTCCCGGGCCCGCAGGCCCAGGTCAGCCACCACGGCGCCCAGGTCGGCCGCCAGGGCCAGCCAGGGGCTGCGGTAGGGGGCCGGCAGGTTCGATCGGCTCTGGTCAGATTTGCTCTGGCCCGATCCGCCCATGGGCGATCCGCTCTGGTCGCGCCCCGGCGGCGCCATGGCGGCTGCCTAATCAGACCAGGCCACCGCTCAGCCGTTGCCGCGGCGACGCAGCAGGGCCAGGGGGTTGAGCCGCGAGAGGGTGGCCTCCACCTCGGCCTTGGTCTGGCCCTTGGTCTGGATCGGCTCCTGGTTGTCGCCGAGGGCTCCGGCCCGGCTCGGGTCGGCATCCTGGCCGCGGGAGAACTGCTCCACCGCCTGGGCGTCGGGGGTGGGCTCCTTGACGCCGCGCAC
Organism: Synechococcus sp. UW140; assembly: GCA_943370565.1. Classification (GTDB taxonomy): domain Bacteria; phylum Cyanobacteriota; class Cyanobacteriia; order PCC-6307; family Cyanobiaceae; genus BAIKAL-G1. Next base: position 116,227 of record CALRRL020000002.1, read on the forward strand.
CTCCCGGTACATCTGGTCGTAATCGCGGGCGGAGCGGGTCCAGCTGTGGTCGGCGCCCATGGCCCGGTGCTGCAGTTCGCGCCAGCTGTCCTGGTGGCGGAAGGCCTCCCAGGAGCGCACGATCGAGGTATAGAAATCGAGCGGGTCGTAGCGGTCGAAGCAGAAGCCCGTGCCGCTGTGGTGGGCGGGATCGTGGGGGGGCACCGTGTCCACCAGGCCGCCCACCCGGCGCACCACCGGAATTGAGCCGTAGCGCATGGCCAGCAGCTGGCTGATGCCACAGGGCTCGAAGCGACTCGGCATCAGGAAGGCATCACTGCCGGCATAGATCAGGCGCGAGAGGGCATCGTCGTAGGTGAGAAACACCGAGAAGCGGCCTGGATGGCGGGCAGCCATCTGCCAGAGGCCTGATTCGATGTTGCGATCGCCCGTGCCCAACACCACAAATTGGGTGTCGGAATAGGCCAACACCCGATCAGCCACCTGCAGCAGCAGATCGACCCCCTTCTGGTCGACCAGCCGGCTCACCAGGCCCATCAGGTAGGTGCCGGGGTTGACATTCAGGCCCATGCGCTCCTGCAGGGCCCGCTTGCAGAGGGCCTTGCCGCCCAGGTCGTCGGCCGAGAAATTGGCCGGCAGGCTGGGGTCGGTGGCGGGGTTCCAATCCTCCTGGTCGATGCCGTTGAGGATGCCGCGCAATTTGCCGCTGACAAAATTGAGCAGCCCATCGAGCTTCTCGCCATATTCGGCGGTGCGAATTTCCTCGGCGTAGGTGGGCGACACGGCATTAATGCGGTCGGCATAGAGCAAGGCTGCCGCCATGGTGTTGTCCCCCTGCATGTACCAGGGACACCAGGTCATGCGGTCCAGCTTCCAGCGCCAGGGGCCCACGTACTTGAGGTTGTGGATCGTGAAGACGGTGCTGATTTCCGCGTCCTGATGCATCCAGACCGGGATCATGCCGGTGTGCCAGTCATGGCAATGGAGCACCTCCGGCTTCCACACATGCCAGGCGAATTCCGCCGTGGCACTGGCAAAGAAGGTGAAGCGCCAATCCTCATCTTCGCCGCCATAGATCCGTTCCGGATCAAACACCGGATGGCCAATCAGGTAGAGGGGCAGGCCGTTCTGGGGATGGCGGGTTTCATACACGGCGAAATCGGTGCCCATGGTGTGGGCCCGCCAGATCGGTTCCGCCGGAATCTCAAGCTTGCTCCAGAGGCGGCCATAGCCCGGCATGATCAGCCGCACGTCATGGCCGAGGCCGGCCAGGGCCGGAGGCAGGGAGCCCACCACGTCCCCCATGCCCCCAACCTTGACCATCGGGGCGCATTCAGCTGCGGCGAACAGCACGCGCATGGCGGCACTGGCGGAAGGGGCCCGAGTCTACGGGGGGCCCCTGAACCGTCCCCTGGCCCCGGCCAGGCCCCTAGGGCACCACCGTCACCGGGGTGCCCAACTCGACCAGATCGAACAGGCGCCGCACGTCCTCGTCGTAAAGGCGCACGCAGCCATGGGACACGGCCCGGCCGACGCTGGCCCGCTGGGGGGTGCCATGGAAGCCGATCGCCGCACAGCTGGGCGACGCCACGGTCTGGTCCCCGTCCCAGCTCTTGCGCAGGCTGCAGCCTCGCCAGAAGCCGATCCAGCGGCTGCCCAGGGGGTTGCCGGGGCCGGCGCCAATCACCAGGGGGCGCTGGGGGTGCTTCCAGCTGGGGTTGGCGATCTTCTCAAGCACCGCAAACCTGCCCAGGGGGGTCTCCCAGCCAGGCCGGCCGACGGCCACCGGGAACTGGTCCAGCACCTCCCCGTTCTCAAGCAGCAGCAGGCGCCGCTGGCGCCGCTCCAGCACCAGCTGGCGCCCCGGCTGGGATTGGAGGGACGGCGGCAGGTGCTCCAGGGCCAGGGCCTGGGCCGGATCGGGGGCCGGCGGGGCACCCGCAAGCCCCTGGGGCCGCGCGAGCCCGGCGGCAGGGGCGAGGGCCAGGGCCAGGGCCACCACCCCAGCGGCGCCCCCACGGCCAGGAAGGCCCCTGGGGAGCACCCCCCCCAGCCCAGGCCTGGGGCCCTGGGGAGCCAGCCCGTTCCAAGGAGGCGACGCCAGGACACCCCAGCAGGTCACGGCAACCAGGGCGACGCCGAGAAGTCGGGGGGCCGCTTCTCCAGAAAGGCATTGCGCCCCTCCTGGCCTTCCGCCGTGCGATAGAACAAATGGGTGGCCTGGCCGGCCAGCTCCTGCAGGCCAGCCATGCCGTCGGTCTCGGCATTGAAGGCGGCCTTGAGGCAGCGAATCGCCGTAGGGCTGTGGCCCAGCACCTCCCGGGCCCAGCGCACCCCCTCGGCCTCCAGCTCCTCCAGGGGCACCACCTTGTTGACCAGGCCCATGGCCAGGGCCTCCTCGGCCCCGTACTGGCGGCAGAGGAACCAGATTTCCCGGGCCTTGCGCTGGCCCACCACCCGGGCCAGGTAACTGGCGCCAAAGCCGCCATCGAAGCTGCCCACCCGGGGGCCGGTCTGGCCGAAGACGGCATTCTCGGCCGCCAGGCTGAGGTCGCAGAGCAGGTGCAGCACCTGGCCACCGCCGATGGCGTAGCCCGCCACCAGGGCGATCACCACCTTGGGCAAGCTGCGGATCAGGCGCTGCAGGTCGAGCACGTTGAGCCGGGGCAGGCCCTCGTCATCGACATAGCCGCCGTCGCCGCGCACGCTCTGGTCGCCGCCGGCGCAGAAGGCATGCACCCCATCGGCGGCCGGCCCGGCACCGGTGAACAGCACCACCCCGATCGCCGGGTTGTCGCGCACGCGCGCGAAGGCGTCGTAAAGCTCGCTGACCGTGCGGGGGCGGAAGGCGTTGCGCTTCTCGGGCCGGTTGATGGCGATGCGGGCGATGCCCTCCTCACTGAGGTCAAACAGGATGTCGGAATAGCTCCCCTGCGGGATCCACGGCAGCACGGAAGCCATCAAGGCAGCAAGGACGGCCCGGCCATTCTGCGCCGCAGCTCTTGGGCGCCGACAGCCCGCGAGCCGCCTGGAGCCCCCCTCGCCGCCCGCCTTGATGCAGCGGACCCCCGCTGCCATGCGGCTGCCATCCCGCTGACAAGCGACACCCTCGTGGGGACCGGATCGGGACTACGGGGGCCAGCCGCTGGAGCATCACCGGGGCTTGTCCCTTAGCTACGGCTCAGGGACCCAGGCACCCTCAGGATCCGCCCGAGGACCAGCCCCTGCGCAGGGCCTGGCGCAGGGCGCCATCGGCGCGGCGATCCGTGCGCAGCTCCAGCAGGGCCAGGGGATGGCCAGAGGCCCAGGCCAGCCCGGCGGCCAGCTCCTCCAGGCCCTCCAGGGCCCTCCAGGGCACGCCGAAGGCGGCCGCCAGGGGTCCATGGCGGATCGGCTGGGGCATGGCGAACAGGCGCTCGAAATCCAGGCCAGCCGCTGGCCGGGGTCCGCGGTTGGGCTCGTCCGGGCTGGCGGGATCGGGGGCAGGGGCCCCCAGCCCCGGGCGAATCGGCAGCTGTTCAAAGATGCCGCCGCCGCCGTTGTCCACCAGCAGCACGGTCACCTGGCCGGCCAGCTGCGGTCGCCAGAGCCAGCCGTGGCTGTCGTGCAGCAGGGCCAGGTCGCCCGTGAGCAACAGCAGCCGCCCCTCCAGCTCGGCCAGGCCGCAGGCGATCGACAGGGTGCCATCGATGCCCGAGGCGCCACGGAAGCCATACACGGGCCGCTGGGGGCCGGCCGGCGCACTAAAGCTCTCCCAATCGCGCACGGGGCTGCTGCTGGCCAGCATCAGGGCCTGCCCGGGCGGCAACAGGGGGCCCAACGCCCGGCTCAGGGCCGGCTCGCTCGCCCCCGTGGCCGGCAGCCGGCGGTCCAACCAGGCCTGGGCCCTCGCTTCGGCGGCCAGCCAGTGGGCGGCCTGATCTAAGGCTGCAGCCGTGGGCGACCCGTGCCAGAGCGCCTGGGGCCAGGTCGCCAGCCAGGCCGCCAGGCCGAGGCTCCAGCGGCGGGGGCTGCCGATGGCCGCATCGAGGTTGCGGGGGTCGGCTTCGCTGATCAGCAGCTGGGGCCCGGCCGCCGCCGCCAACCACTGCTGCAGGCGCCGGCTGGCGGGCATGGGTCCCAGCCGCAACAGCTGGCCGGGGCCAAGGTTGGAGGCCGGGGCATCGAGCACCAGGTCGTAGGCCGCCAGGGTGACCAGACCCGGCCAGCCCCGCAGGCCCGAGAGGCCATCGGCCAGCACCGGCCAGCCGCTGCGGCGCTGCCAACGGATCAGGGCGGCAGCAAAGCCAGCCAGCTGGGCCGACGTGCCGCGCCAGGGGCCCACCACCACCACCCCGGGCTGGTCGGGATCGAGCCGGGGAGGGGGAGGGGGTGCGCCCCACGCCGGCGCCCCTTGCCCAGGCGCCAGCCCAGCTGAGGCCACCCCAACCGGGGGCAGCCCAAACGGGACCTCGGCCACCCTGGCCTGGCCATCTTTGGCCTGTCCCCCCTCCAGCTCGCCGGCCAAGCCAGCAGCCAGGCGCGCCAGGGCGGCGGCCTCGATATGGAGCGGCTCCTCGATCGGCAGATTTAGGTGCACCGGTCCCAGGGGGCTGGCCAGGCAGGCCTGCCAGGCGCGCCGGGCCAGGGCCTCCAGGCTGGCCGCGGTCTCCTGGGCCAGGCCGTAGGGACTGGCCTCAAGCACCAGCCGGCAACAGGGGGCCAGGAAGGCCTCCTGGTTCACCGTCTGGTTGGCGCCGCGCTCCTTGAGCCGGGCGGGCCGATCGGCACTGAGCACCAGCAGGGGAATGGCGCCCCGATCCGCCTCGACCAGCGCCGGCAGCAGGTTGGCCACGGCGCTGCCCGAGGTGGTGACCACCGCCGCCGGCACGCCAGCGGCCCGGCCCAGACCCAGGGCAAAGAAGGCCGCCGAGCGTTCATCCACGGCCGTGTACAGGCGCAGGCCCGAGCGCTCCAGCAGGCCCGCCGCCACCGCCAGGGGCGCCGACCGGCTGCCCGGACAGAGCACAAGCCGCTCCAGGCCCTGGCGCCGCAACGCCAGCACCAGGCCCAGGGCGGCCCGCAGGTTGGCCTCAGCCGTTGGGGGGGTGGGGGCAGCCAGCACCACGGCGGAGGGTGGTCGGGACCAGCCGATCATGCTGAAGCGCCGGCCAGCCCGGGCCTTCGGAGCCGGGGTCCGCTGCCGCGGGCCGCCCCCGGGCGCGCCAGTCCACCCCCTCCTTCGAGCCCAACCGCCCCATGGCCGCCGTTCCTCCCGAGCCAGCCGACCCGGCGGCACCCCTGTCTTCCCCGGCACCCATGTCTTCGCCTGACCCAAGGCCTTCTGGGGAACCAGTGACGTCCCCAGCACCCCTGTCTTCTTCGGCACCCCTGACTTCCTCGGTACCAAGGCCTTCGGTGGAGCCAGGGTCCTCCTCGGCGGCAGGGGCTCCCTGGGGGGCAACGACGTCCCCGGGGGCAGGTTCGTCCCCAACAGCTGGGGCTGCCTCAGCGCCAGCCCCACCCGCCCCGCCCAGGCCCTGGTGGGCCTCCCTGCTGGTCTGGCTGGCCCTGGCCCTGGTGCTGCGCTGGGCCGTGGTTGAACCCCGCTGGATTCCCTCGGGCTCGATGCTGCCCACCCTGGAGCTCCAGGACCGGGTGCTGGTGGAGAAACTGCGGCCGAAGTTGGGCCAGCCCCTGCCCCTGGGCACGATCGTGGTGTTCCACCCCCCCGAGGCCCTGCTGGCGGCGGGCTACGACCCCAGGGCGGCCCTGATCAAACGGGTGGTGGCCCGCTCCGGCGATCGGGTTGAGGTGAAGGACGGCCAGCTCTATCGCAATGGCCAGCGGGTGGCCGAACCCTGGCTGGCTGAACCGATGCACTACCGCTTTGGCCCGGTCACGGTGCCGGCCGGCCACCTGCTGGTGCTGGGAGACAACCGCAATGCCAGCCTGGATTCGCACCTCTGGGGCACGCTGCCCGCCGGCGAAGTGATCGGCACGGCCGTGCTGCGCTACTGGCCCCCCCAGCGGATCGGCCCGCTTCGGTTTTCCGCCGGCGTCCCCGCAGCCCAACGCGAACAGCTGGGGTAGGGTTGTTCGCGTGATACGGAGCAGCCCGGAGATGTTCAACCCGGAGTTCCTGACGACGGACAGCGAATCCGCCAACGGCAATTCGCTGATTCAGTACCTCCAGGAGCAATCTCCGGACGTGCTTCAACGGGTGGCCCGCTCCGCCAGTTCCGAAATCCAGGACATCATTCGCCATAACGTCCATGGTTTGCTGGGCATGCTGCCCGGCGAACAGTTCGAAGTGAAAATCCAGGCCAGCCGCGACAACTTCGCCGGCCTGCTTGCCTCCGCCATGATGACCGGTTACTTCCTGCGCCAGATGGAACAGCGCATGGAGCTGGAAGCCAGCCTGTTCAGCGAGGACAACCTGGACGCCGATCCTGGCGAGCTCGAACTCTGAAGCCCAGGGGTCTCACCGCTGAACCACCTGCCAGCAATGGCACCCTGACGTGCTGATTTCGGCCAGCAGACACCCTGACGGCAACAAGAGTGCCTTCAAAACCGCTGGGGCCGTAATGCCCCAGCGGTTGTTTTGTTGAGCCCTAGTCGGAGCGGCCCCCCGGCACCAGTCCCCAGGCCAGCAGCTGGTCGTCGATGGCCGCCAGAGTGGACCAATCGCCGCCGCTGGGGGCCCAGGGCCTGGCGTCCAGCTCGGCGGCCAGCCTGGCCAGATCGGCGCCCGTGCAAGGCAACGGCGCCAGGTAATGGGCACCGATCAGCTGGCGGATCCCCTGCAGGCGGGAGAGGCGCCGCAGCCAATCGAGCAGCACCCCCCGCTGACGCGGAAACACCAGCCGCTCCAGCACCGGCGCCAGTTGCAGCCTGGGCTGGCCCTCGGCCAGCAGGGCCGCGAAGGCCCCTTGCCAGCCCTCCTGCCAGCGGAAGGGATAGAGCCCGAAATAGCTCCTGGGATTGCGCAGGCCCGGCCGAAACGCCTGGGACCAGACCTGGCTCAGGGGCAGCACCGCCAGGGGCGCCGGCCGGAAGTAGGAGGCAAACAGCACCAGCCGCTGCCAACCCTTGCGGCGCTGGCCAGGGCTGTCGAGCAACGGCTCATCGCCCCGCTCGCGGGCATGGAAGAGCAGGGGGGTGGGATCGGCCTCAAACAGCTCCGGCGGGTCGGCGCCAATCGCCACCAGGGCATCGGTCACCAGAAGGCTGCCGCTGGCCTGGTGCAGGCAGGCCAGTTCCTGGAACCGGCCCAGGCCCAGATCCACGGGTCCGAGCGATTCCCACACCAGCTGGTCCGGATGGGGAAGGCCGTCCTCGATCAGGCTGCGGGTGCGACCCGGGGGGAACCCCAGCCAGCTCAGGGGCAGGCGCAGCGGGAAACTCCACTGACCGGGGCTCACCCACACCTGGGCCTGGGGGAAGGCCCGTGCCAGGGCAGGCAGGGGCAGCTTGTGCTCGAGGCCGGAGCTGGTGGCCAGCACGATCGTGACCACGGGGCCATGGCGGTCCTCCAGTTGGCGTAATTGGTCGAGCAACTCCCGGGTCGGTGCTACCGGGCCATAGAGCAGCAGGCCCTCGCGCAAGCGCAGCACGGTCATGCGGATCGGCACGGCCACGTAGAAGATGCCCTGGAGCTGCTCAAAACTCCAGACCTGGCCAGGAACCAGTTCCCGCACCAGGGTGCGGCGCCGGCCATAGGGATAGAGGGGCAACAGGGGCCACCAGGGCCAGTGCTGATCCACCAGGGCAGGCACGCAGGACCGCCATCCTCGCAAGCGGAACCGTCGCCCGAGGCTGGCCCCGAGCCCTGGAGCCAGGCCCTGCTGGCGGACCCGGGCGCCGGGTAAGGGCGCCGGGTATGGACAGCAGGGCACCAGTCAAAAAGCCCCCTTGCCAGGCAAGGGGGCTTGGGGGAAAGCAGGGGGGATGGGGCCATCCCCCCTCCAACCGCTCCAGCTCGGAGCGATGGGGCATCAACCAAGGATCAACCGATGGCGGGAGCCGTCAGGGCCACGGGGGTGGACCCGGTGGTGGCCAGGTCGAGGGGGAAGTTGTGGGCATTGCGCTCGTGCATCACTTCCATGCCGAGGCCGGCACGGTTGAGGATGTCGGCCCAGGTGTTCACAACCCGGCCCTGGGAATCCAGGATCGACTGGTTGAAGTTGAAGCCGTTGAGGTTGAAGGCCATGGTGCTGACACCCAGGCTGGTGAACCAGATGCCCACCACCGGCCAGCCGGCCAGGAAGAAGTGGAGGCTGCGGCTGTTGTTGAAGGAGGCGTACTGGAAGATCAGACGACCAAAGTAGCCGTGGGCGGCCACGATGTTGTAGGTCTCTTCCTCTTGGCCAAACTTGTAGCCGTAGTTCTGGGACTCGGTTTCCGTGGTTTCACGCACCAGCGAGGAGGTGACCAGGGAGCCGTGCATGGCGGAGAACAGGCTGCCACCGAAGACACCAGCCACCCCAAGCATGTGGAAGGGGTGCATCAGGATGTTGTGCTCGGCCTGGAACACCAACATGAAGTTGAAGGTGCCGGAGATGCCGAGCGGCATGCCATCGGAGAAGGAGCCCTGACCGAAGGGATAGATCAGGAACACGGCAAAGGCGGCCGAGAGCGGCGCGCTGTAGGCCACACAGATCCAGGGGCGCATGCCCAGCCGGTAGGAGAGCTCCCACTGGCGCCCCATGTAGGCCGAGATGCCGATCAGGAAGTGGAACACGATCAGCTGGTAGGGGCCGCCGTTGTAGAGCCACTCATCCAGGCTGGCCGCCTGCCAGATCGGGTACAGGTGCAGACCGATGGCGTTGCTGGAGGGAATCACCGCTCCGGAGATGATGTTGTTGCCGTAGATGAAGGAACCGGCAACAGGCTCGCGGATCCCGTCGATGTCAACGGGGGGAGCGGCAATGAAGGCAATGATGAAGCAGATGGTCGCCGTCAGCAGACAGGGGATCATCAGCACACCGAACCAACCCACATAAATGCGGTTGTCGGTGGAGGTCACCCACTGGCAGAAGTTTTCCCAGCTACTGCGGCGGCCGCTGCGAAGCGCAGTGGTCATGGAAGGAAAGAGAACGGGGTCGCCGCCAAAAGCGGCCCCATCACGCTAAGAACGGCCCTCCCCCGCACAACAGGGCGCAACCAAACGTCAAACCCCTTCAACAAACTTCAGGCGCCTTTACCTTTCTTTGCAACGACAACCTGATCTCGCAAGGAATAGTCACAACACCCGGGGCCAGGTGACGACCCAACCGCCCAAGCCGGCGCCGCCAAGGCGACAACCGCTCGATGACAAGGTCGGGGGATTTCCAGAAGCGATGGGGTCCCCTGTCTCGCCAACTGTCTCACCAACTGTCTCGCCACGCTGAATTGCAGACCCCTTCAGAGCGACCACCAGCACCGGTCCCCCCAGTAGTCCCTGCCAGCACCATGGCCCCCGGGGTGGCTCAGGCCGTTGCCGGCCCCAGGGCGGCCTGCTGGCGCAGCCACTGCTGGCCCTGCTGCAGGAAGCTCGACCAATCCAGCTTTTCGGTTTCCGCCGCCCGGGCCACCAGCAGGGGCGCCTGGGCCTTGAGCAGGGCCAGGTCGGCCTCGGCCACGCCGGAGGCCAGGGCCAGGTAGTCGGCCATGGCCCGGGCCACCACCCGGGTGAGGTAGGCGGCGCTGAGGGCCTGCACGGCACTGCCGAGCAGCCAGGTGGCGCCATGCCACTTGATCAGGCCCGCCAGGGCCTGGCTGCTCCACTCGACCACCCCCAGTTGCAGGGCGGCCTTGGCCAGTTCCTGGGCGGCGGCCTGGAGCTGGTCCAGGGTCCAGGGGCTGTCCCAGAGGCGGCCCATCTCCTGGAGCATCAGGCCATTGGCCCCGGCCAGCACCAACAGGTCGAGGCTGGGCAAGGGTGCCAGCACCACGCCCGCGGCCACGGCCCACTGGGTTTGGGCCACCAGCTGCTGGAGGCGCTGGCGCCGCAGGCCCTCAAGTTCTGCCTGCCAGCGGCCATGCAGGTCCTCCAGGCAGCGGCAGAGGGTGGCATCGATCTGGGAGAGGCCGCTGCGCTCCAGGGCCTGGACCAGGGGGGCCAGGGCGGTTGCCAGGGAAGGCTGGCTCTCCTGAGCTGGAGCGCAGGCCAACCAGCGGTGGCGCAGGCCGGCGGGCAGCTGGGCCTCCAGTTCGGCCTGGCGTTCCGGCAGCAGGCCATCAGGCCCGGGGCTCACCAGCAGCCAGGTGGACTGGTTGGCGGGTAAGGACTCCAGCCAGCGCAGATCAGCGGCCTGGAGGGGCAGCTCCACGCAATAGAGCAGGTGGTCGCAGAGGCTGAAGGCCTCGGGCCAGCGCCAATCGGGGCTGTGGGCCGGCAGGGGGTGGCTCCAATGCAGGCGGATCGGCAGGCGCCTGCCCTGGTTGGCCGTGAGCGCCGCCGTGATCGCCGCCTGCTGCTCCGGCTGGGGCAGGCGGCAGCCACTGAGGGCCACATCGAGGCGCTGGCGCTGCTGCTGGCCCTTGAGGTCGGCGAGCGCCGTGCGGCGCTGGAGCTGGCCCGCCGCTTCGGGCCCATCCAGGCGCTCGAACTGGGCCAACACCGCTTCACAGCGTTGCAACCAGCCCTCGCTGGAGCGGGGCAGGGGGGTGCTGGTCAGCGGCGGACGGCGCCTGGCCAGCAGCCACAGGCCAGCCCCGGCCGCCGCCAGGGGCACCAGCGAGGACAGGTGGAGGCTGTCGGCCACCACCCAGCCGCCAGCCAGGGTGGCGGCCAGGGGCCAGAACCGCCGCACCAGGGCCAGGGGCAGGCCCTCACCTGGCAGGCCCTGGACGCCGCCCCAAAGGGACAGGACGTCTGAGGCTTCGGCACCGGAGCGGGGCTGGGGCCTGCAGCTGGCGGCCTCCTGCCCCTCTGCCGATCCGGCGGCGGCACCCTCAGGGGAAGGGTTGGCTTGAAGAGGATTGCCTTGGAAAGGGTTGCCCTTGATTGGGTTGCCCTGAATTGGGTTGCCCTCGAAAGGGTTGCCTTGGAAAGGCTTGGCTTGAAGAGATTTGCCCTGGGGAGAATTGATTTCGGGGGGGTTTTCTTGGGTGGAAACGCCCCGGAAAGGATCGCCTTGCAAGGGGCCGCTGGCCCCTGGAGGCGCCCCTGCCCAGGATCCTGCGGAGGATTCGGTGCCGCTCCCAAAAGGCACGCTGGAATCGGCTTGGGCGCTCAAGGCAGGACGGGCTCCAATCCAGCCTGTTTAGCTCAGCCGCTGCAGACAGGATCGGCGGGGCGGGGCCTCCGACACCAAATCGGGGCCTGCGGCAGCACAACCGCGGGATTCGCAGCCATCAGGGCGGGATTGGGGCCCATAGGGTGTGGCCAGACCCCGCCGTCGCCATGCCCCACCACGGCTTCCGGTCCGCGCCGCCCACCCAGGCCGGCGGCGATGGACGGACCCTGCTCAGTGAGCGCCAGCGCCAACGCATCGACCGCCTGTTGCTGCCCCACCAGGGCCAGAGCTGGCATGGGGACCTGCCGGTGCTGCTGCTGGAGCGCTGTTGGTTGCGGCTGGTGGCGGTGAGCGTGCAGGGGCTGGCGGCTGTGCTGCCGCCCGATGCCAGCGGAGCGGCTCCCGAGCTGGAGCGCTACCGGCAGCTCAAGCAGGCGGGGTTCGAGGCCTGCCTGGCGGAGCAGCTCTGCTGGCAGGAGTTCGGTCGCGACGCCGTTCAGCAGGCCCTGCGCCGCTACTGGAGCGCCCAGGAGGCCGGCAACCACGGCTGGACCCTGGAGCGCTACCTCAGCGTGCTTGCCGACTACCGGGGCTGGATGGAGGCCGATGGCGCCAAACCGATTCCCCTGGTGGTGCTGGCCCGCAAGGGCGCCCCGGAGCCCCATCGCATCGCCTGGTGCTGGCCCGCACCAACCCCCATGCGTCACACTGACCCTTGATTTCCAGTGCTGCGGTGATGGCGGACGAGACGAACGCATCCATCGAGTCAGCCAGCCCCCAGGGCCAGCAGGATGGTGGCTTCCGCGGCGGGCGTGGCGGACGCGAGGGCGGTCAGCGGGAGGGCGGTCGCCAGGGTGGGGGACGCGAGGGCGGCAACCGGGAACCCGGTGGCTTCCGGATCCGCCTCAGTGATAACGAGATGCGGGCCGCCCGGGCCATCCAGGAGGCCTTTGGCCTGCGCTCCACCGTGGCGGCCCTGGGTCTGTCGCTGCGCACCGTGGCCCAGCTGCTCGAGCAGGGCCAGCTCGACGAGGTTGTCGCCGCCCACCGGGCCCAGGCCGGGGCGCGGCCCGAAGGCGGTCGCTCCGAGCTGCGCCGCGAGCCCCGCGGCGCTGGCGGCCGGGGCGACCGCCCAGCCCCTGGCAACGCCCGCCCCAACCCCTTTGCCCGTCCCAGCAAGCCCGTCGCCGTGGTGGAGGCTCCGCTAGAAGAGGCGGCCCCAGAGGCCGCTGCCGCCGAAGAGCCAGGCGCTGCGCTGGCCGTCGAGGCCGGCACTGAGGGAGCCGATGCTGCTGCCTCGTCAGAGGAGACCGCCCCGGCTGAGGCCTGACCAACAGCGGGGTCGCCAGGGATGCTCGCCGGCCCGGGCCTGGGGCCTGGGGCTGATCGATCCCCGACCCCAGACAGGGTCCCTGCGATCGCCCTCCCATCCCAGGTGCCCCGCCCCCTGGCCTCGGCCAAGGGGTGGGGTTTTGTAGTGGTGCAGCGGGGGCCAGGCTGACGGTCCGGACCGCCAGGCCGGCAGGGCAGAATCCGCCGAACGCACTGGATCTCGATGGCACGCGCAAGGGTTCTCTCAGGGGTGCAACCCACCGGATCCCTGCACCTGGGCAACTGGCTGGGGGCGATCCGCAACTGGGTGAGCCTTCAGGACAGCCACGACACCTTTTTCTGCGTCGTGGATCTGCACGCGATCACGGTGCCCCACGACCCCGCCCGGCTGGCGGCCGACACCCGCAGCACGGCGGCCCTGTACCTGGCCTGTGGCATTGACCCCGCCAAGGCCACGGTGTTCGTGCAGAGCCAGGTGGCCGCCCACAGTGAACTCTGCTGGCTGCTCAACTGCGTGACGCCGCTCAACTGGCTGGAACGCATGATCCAGTTCAAGGAAAAGGCCCTCAAGCAGGGCGACAACGTTTCGGTGGGTCTGCTCGATTACCCCGTGTTGATGGCGGCCGACATCCTTCTCTACGACGCCGATCTGGTGCCTGTGGGAGAAGACCAGAAGCAGCATCTCGAACTGGCCCGGGACATCGCCCAACAACGGATCAACAGCCGCTTTGGCAGCGACACCAGTCCCGTGCTCAAGGTTCCCGAGCCGATGATTCTCAAGGAGGGGGCCCGGGTGATGAGCCTCACCGATGGGCGCAGCAAGATGAGCAAGAGTGACCCCAATGAGGGCTCCCGCATCAACCTGCTCGATCCGCCCGAATTGATCACCAAAAAGATCAAGCGGGCCAAAACCGATCCGCAGATGGGCCTGGAATTCGGCAATCCCGAGCGTCCCGAAACCGACAACCTGCTGGGGCTCTACGCCCTGCTCAGCGGCCAGGGCCGCACAGCGGTGGCCGCCGAATGCGCCGAGATGGGCTGGGGCCGGTTCAAACCGTTGCTGGCCGAGGCGGCGGTGGCCGCCCTGCAACCGCTCCAGCAGCGCTACGCCGACCTCGCCGCCGATCCGGCTGAGCTGGATCGGGTGCTGGCCAGCGGCCGCGAACGGGCCTCGGCGGTGGCGGAGGCCACCCTGGCCCGCACCAAGGCCGCCCTGGGGTTTCTGGCGGCCAGCTGAGCCGATCGCTGCCGGGTGACGCTTGGGGCGCCTGCCGGCCCTGGAAGCCCAGCGGCCGCAGCGGCCCGCCCAGGTCCAGGGCCGGGACCCAAGCGTGCCCAGCGGGTACAGCCGAATCAATCCGATTCCACCGGATCAACCAGAGCACCAGGTCACCAGGATCAACCCGAAGACCCGAATCAGCCAGGTCAGCTGGCTCAGCAGGATCGGCCGACTGCAGCGACTGCAGCGACTGAACTGCCTGAACTGACTGGACCGACTGGACCGACTGGACGAGCTCGGCCGATCACTCCGGTTCCGCCACCACCACCCCCGCCTGGCGCAACAGCCTCGACAGGCTCCAGACCTGGAGCATCAGCTGGTGCCAGGGGGCCATGGCGTCCATGTCCAGGGCCATGGGACAGGGGCTCGCCTCCCGCAGGGCCCGGGCCGCCGCCAGTTCGGCCAGGCCGGAGCGCAGGGCGGTGTCGAGGCGGCGCAGTTCGGCTGGGGGCAGCAAGGAGGCAGGGGCCAGCTCCAGCAGCTCCAGGCCGCGATGGAACCAGTGGTCGAAATCGGCCAGCAGGGAGTCGAGCAGCTCCTCAAGCAGCTGGCCTGAATCCGGGGCGGGGGAGGAGCGGTCCACGGGGCGACTGTATCGAGCCAATCACCAGGCGGAGCCTGGAGACAATCACCCGGCGGAGGCTGGTGCCAATCGCCCTGCGTAGGATCCCGATTCCCCCTCCCATCTGCCGTGACCGCCAGCCGCTCCGCCGATCCAGCCCTGAGCCACGGCGCGGCCAGCACCACCACCACGGCCTCAGCGGAGCGCTCCAGCCCAGGGGCCCAGGGCGCGGCACCCCAGGCCGGTGGCGAGGCGGCGGTGGCCATCAGCCTGCCCAAAACGAGCGACAGCCCCCAGCTGCTGCGCATCCGCCATTCGATGAGCCACGTGTTGGCCATGGCGGTTCAAACCCTCTTCCCAAAGGCCCAGGTCACGATCGGTCCCTGGACCGAATCGGGCTTCTACTACGACTTCGACAACCCGGAACCCTTCACCGAAGCCGATCTCAAGGCGATTAAAAAGGAGATGGGCAAAATCATCGGCCGGCGTTTACCCCTGCAGCGGCTGGAGGTGAGCCGCTCCGAAGCGGAAGCGCGCATCCAGGCCCAGAACGAACCCTACAAACTGGAAATCCTGGCCGGCATCCAGGAGCCGATCAGCCTCTACACCCTGGGGGAGGACTGGTGGGACCTCTGCGCCGGCCCCCACGTTGCCAACACCAGCGAACTCAACCCCAAGGCCTTCGATCTGGAGAGCGTGGCCGGCGCCTACTGGCGCGGCGATGAGAACCGGGCCCAGTTGCAGCGCATCTATGGCACCGCCTGGGAAACCCCGGAACAACTGGCCGAATACAAACGCCGTAAGGAAGAGGCCCTGCGCCGCGATCACCGCCGCCTCGGCACCGACCTGGACCTGTTCTCGATCGAGGATGAGGCTGGCGCCGGCCTGGTGTTCTGGCACCCCCGCGGCGCACGCATGCGCCTGCTGATCGAGGAGTTCTGGCGCTCGGCCCACTTTGCCGATGGCTACGAGCTGCTCTACACCCCGCACGTGGCCGACATCAGCCTCTGGAAGACCTCGGGCCACCTGGATTTCTATGCCGAAAGCATGTTCGGACCGATGCAGGTGGATGAGCGCCAATACCAGCTCAAGCCGATGAACTGCCCCTTCCACGTGCTCACCTATGCGAGCACCCTGCGCAGCTACCGCGAACTGCCGATTCGCTGGGCCGAACTGGGCACCGTCTATCGCTACGAACGCCCCGGCGTGATGCATGGGCTGATGCGGGTGCGCGGCTTCACCCAGGACGACGCCCATGTCTTCTGCCTGCCAGACCAGATCGGATCTGAAATCCTGCGCATCCTCGATCTCACCGAAACGATCCTCAGCGCCTTTGATTTCAGGACCTACGAGATCAATCTTTCAACCCGGCCGGAGAAATCCATTGGGGATGACGGCGTTTGGGAGCTGGCCACCCAGGGCCTGATCGAGGCCCTCGATCGCAAGGGCTGGGCCTACAAGGTGGATGCGGGCGGTGGCGCCTTCTATGGCCCCAAGATCGACCTCAAGATCGAAGATGCGATCGGCCGGATGTGGCAATGCTCCACCATCCAGCTGGACTTCAACCTGCCCGATCGCTTCAACCTCGACTATGTGGCCGCCGATGGCAGTCGCCAACGGCCGATCATGATTCACCGGGCGATCTTCGGCTCGCTGGAGCGCTTCTTCGGAATCATGACCGAGAACTATGCCGGTGATTTCCCCTTCTGGTTAGCCGCTGAACAGGTGCGCCTGCTGCCGGTCACCGACGAGGTGCGGCCCTACGCCGAGGGCCTGCTGGCCCAGCTCAAGGCCGCTGGTGTGCGCGCCGCCATCGACCACAGCGGCGACCGGCTGGGCAAGCTGATCCGCACGGGCGAACAGCAGAAGATTCCGGTGCTGGCCGTGATCGGGGCCCAGGAGGCCGAGCAGGGCACCTTGAGCCTGCGCAGCCGCCGCGAGGGCGACCTCGGCGCCGTGGCCCTCGAGACCCTGCTGACTGCCGCCACCCGGGCCAACCGGGAGCGGGCGGCCGGCCTGGGCCTTGCCGCCCGCCCGCCGGCCTAGGCCCCTGGCAGCGGCCGTGGGCCCGCCGGGCCCTGTCGCCCGGTTCCTGGCCTGCCCTGGCCACCACCAGCTGGGCCCCATCCCCTGAGTCCGATCCCCCCATGGCCCCCATCACCCTGCTGGCCGGAGATCTGGGCGGCACCAAAACCCTCCTGGCCACCTATCAGGTGGAGGGATCCCGCCTGATCAAGACCCGATCGGAGCGCTATGCCTCCGGCCAGTGGCCGGATTTCCAGGCCCTGGTGGCCCACTTCCTGGCCGGCTGCGAGCGGCAACCGAGCGCCGGCTGCCTGGCCGTGGCCGGACCCGTGCGCCAGGGCCAGGTGAAGCTGACCAACCTGCCCTGGGCCCTGGCCGAGGACAGCCTCCGCCAGGCCTGTGGCCTGGAGCGGCTGGAGCTGGTCAATGATTTCGCCGTGCTGATCTATGGCTTACCCCACCTGACCAGCGATCAGCAGGCCCCCCTGCGCGAACCGGCCGGCGGCGGCGATCCCCAGGCGCCGGTGGCGATCCTGGGGGCGGGCACGGGCCTGGGGGTGGCCCTGGGGGTTCCCACGGACAACGGCCTGGTGGCCCTCGCCACCGAGGCCTCCCATGCCGAATTCGCCCCCCGCAACCCGGAGGAATGGCAGCTGAAGCAATGGCTGCTCGCCGACCAGGGGCTGGAGCGGGTGTCGATCGAGCGCATTGTCAGCGGCACGGGCCTGGGCGAGGTGATGCGCTGGATGCTGCACAGCCAGCCGGGCGGCGATCGCCACCCCCTGGCGTCGGTACCCCTCGCCGACCTGCCGGAGCGCACCCACCAGGCGGCCGCCGCCGCTGATCCCCTTGCCAATCGCGCCCTCGGCCTCTGGCTGGGGGCCTACGGCTCGGCGGCCGGCGACCTGGTGTTGCAAAGCCTGTGTCTGGGGGGCCTCTGGGTGGGAGGCGGCACCGCGGCCAAACTGCTGGCGGAGCTATCCACGCCCCGTTTCCTCGATCCCTTGCTGGCCAAGGGCCGGATGGGATCGATCGTGCAGCAGGTGCCGATTCGGGCCCTGATCGACCCGGAGGCCGGCCTGTTCAGCGCCGCCTGCCGCGCCCGGATGTTGCTGGCCTGAGGGCGGCACCGCCCAGCACCGACACACCGCTGGCGGACACGCCGCTGGAGGCCACGCCGCTGGCGCCATCGGCCGGTGCTTCCCGCCGGCTCAGGGCGTCGACCTTGGCGGTGCTGGTGGCAGCCGCCGCTCCACCTGCAGGAACACCAGCCAGGCCAGGCCGGCACCCAGGCCACCGGTCCAGTCGCTGCGGAGCAGCTCCACGATCGAGGCGGTGCTGGCGGCGATGCGCAGGGCCCTCAACCCAAAGCGGCCGAGCGCCTCCAAACGGTCGGAAAGGGCGGGGTTGGGCATCAGGGCGGCTCGGGGAGGACGCTGCTGGCAGCCTGGCCCCGTTGGCGGCCGGACACAAGCTCCGCTGGGGACATGGCTCCGGGACGGGCCGGTGAACCTGGGCTGCAGGCCAGGGGGGCAAAGGGAGCCGAACCAGGCCTCCGCCAAACCCCTCCTGGACCACCAGGGCCCTGGGTCAGGCGGGAGTGCCGCCCTGCTGCTCGCCGCGGCGGTTGCGGCAGCGGTCGGAGCAATAGCGCACCTCATCCCAGACCGCCTTCCATTTCTTGCGCCATTGGAAGGGGCGACCGCAGACGGCACAGAGCTTGGTGGGCCGGTCGGCATGGTGGGGCATCGGAGCCGCGCTGGGAAGCGGAGCCTAGGGATTGAGGGCCTGCTCGCTCCAGCCATCCTCCTGGCGCCAGCGCCGGCGGCGGTGGGGATGGCCCGTGAGTTCGAGCAGCTCCACCTGCACCAGGCCGATGCGCAGCAGCTGGAAGCAGTCCGCCAGGGGCTGATCGGCTGCCAGGGCCGCTGGGAAGGACGGGGGCTCGGAGGCGGGGCTGCCGGCGAGCGGGGCGCCGGGCTGGGGCCAGGCCCAGAGGGCCCGGGCGGAGGGGGAGAGGAGCTGCCAATGGCGCTGACGCTCCCGCGCCTCCAGCCCAGCGGGCAGGCTCAACAGGGATCCCCGCAGCCGGAATTGGCAGCGGGCCCGGGGCAGCAGCCAGGCCAGTTCCACGGCCGGCTGGTGCTGTAACTCGGCCGCCTTAGCGCTGCGGCCATCGGTGAGCAGATCCAGGCCAGCGGGCCCGGCCCAGCCCCGGAACACCAGGGTGCGGAGGCGCGGCGTGCCATCGGCCGCCACGGTGGCGAGCTGCAGCCAACGGGCCTGGCCCGAGCGGCCTTCCCGCTGGCGGGCAGCGCGCAGCAGGGGCCGCCAAGGGGGCAGGGGCTGGTCCTCCGTCATCGGCCAGTGCTCCAAGCCACTGGCAACGCCCCAAGAGCCATGGCATCCAAACAGGCAGCGAATGCCCAGCCTGGCCGAAGGGCGCCATAGGCTGCGGCAGGCTACGGCGCCAGGGAATGGCCTATCAAATCCAGCGACTCGATGGGGAGGCCGATGGGATGGCCGATGCGATGGGCGATCGGATAGGCAAAGGGATAGCGGATGGGGCCGGGGATCGGGCTGGAGAGGGCAAACGGAGCGCAGCGGGTCCGAAGGATGGCCTGGCCGGCCAATGGTTCGCCAGCTACGACGAGGCCCATGCCGTGCTTGAGCGCTTCTACGCCGATCTGTGCTGCTCAGACGATCGGCCTTACTACCAGATTGTGGAGATCGCCAGCGAGGCGGAGCGATAACCAGAAAGGCCAATACATTCAGGCCTCAGTGAAACGCTACAGCGATCACAGCGATCGCGCAAGCGACATCGGGAGGAGCCTGAAACAGATACAGATGAACACTGAACGAGGCCATGAACAACCAAAGCTCACTTCTCAGCTCGGTATCTACGCAAGGGGATTAGCATACGGCAGAGCTCACCCGACCATGCATCAACTACCAATACCATATCCCGCTTGGCCTATAGCAACATGGCACTAAAGCTGAGAAAAACCAACTTCAATCAGCACCTATCATAACCCCTCTTGTGATGACCAACCGCGTAAAAACAACAACCATAAAAAATTGCCAGGTCAACCAATAGGGCAAACTCGCGATCAAAACCTTGACATGGCTAAGGAGACAGGAACCAGTTGGTGGCCGAAGCCCCGGCGATGGGGCCTATGGTGCTGGCGCCAGGGTTACGTTGATCATCTTTTCATCGCCATTGGGCTTCCTGATCAGCAAGCCGATCACCTTGCCAGACTCCTTGTCGATGGCAGGCTTGAGATCATTGGCCCTGGCGCCATCGATGCGTTTGCCATCGAGCTCCAGGATCTGATCTCCCTGGCCAATGCCGGCCTGCTGGGCAGGCGAACCCGGTGCGACTTGATTCACCAGGATCTGGCTAATCATGGGATTCAGGGAAAGACTTCGAATCCTGACCTTCAGGGAGACACCCAGGTAGCCGGGCTTTGCCAGCACAGGCATCGCCATCAGGAGAACGGCGGCGACAGCCGCCAGCGGAGGAACGCGGTTCTTCATGGGCTGCTTGGAACAGAACAACAAGAGGCTGAATTGGGCAAGAAGACTCCCTGAATCGGTAGGGAGATCCTCAACCGCCCTTAATACTCGTGGGATCGGTCACCCAATGGACTGATCAATCGCCCAATGGATGGCTTAATCAGCATCCCAATCAAGGGTCCGATCCATGAGCCGATCAATAGCCCAAATAAGAACACATTTGAGGACTCTATCAAGAGCCCAATCCATGTCCCGATTAAATCAATAGTTCCTGGATTGATTACTACGGCTTGCAACCGAATAGCTACTCGTAGAGGCCCCGAGGGTTGAGAGTCGTTCGAAACAGGCCGTGTCCGTTGAATCAACTTTACAGGCTCCCAGCCAGGTCCGCCAAGCATCTCCCTCCCAGGCCGCGCGTCCTGCCAGGCAACCCAGGCCTGGCCCTAGGGGCCCATGGGGCCTGCGCCGGAATGGGGGTTCAGGCTGGTGGTTGGCAGCGGGGCGGGTCTGAAGGGTTCCGGCATCTTTAGCGACATCCTGCAAGGGAAGCTCCCCACTCCCGACGGCGCTTGGGTGAAACGATCACCGCTCGCAACCCAAACCAGTCGCGCTTTGGCAGGGCTGATGGATGTGACTTCTGCACGGGACTTGAC
The DNA here is from genome assembly GCA_943370565.1 of Synechococcus sp. UW140. GTDB lineage: Bacteria > Cyanobacteriota > Cyanobacteriia > PCC-6307 > Cyanobiaceae > BAIKAL-G1. Next base: position 136,795 of record CALRRL020000002.1, read on the forward strand.
CCCCTGACTTGATGACGTGAAGTCGTGGCCTGTTGGATCAGTTTGGGTTGATCGCCTGGCTTAATCGCCTGGCTTCATCACAAGGCATGATCGCAAGATTTCGTGGGATGGAGTCTTTCCAGCCATTCGAACCCTTGCTCATCAGCCATCGGCCATCACCCTGAAACCCCCTTGGCGGGCGTGGCGATCAGACGGACGAGCGCCCGAGCCGGACGCCCGTCCGGGGCCGTTGGCCTGTGCAGTATTGGCTTGCCCATAAACGGTAGAGAATCGGGGCCGTGCTGGGTGATCCCGGCGCCGGACGGCCCAGGAAGGCCAAGCCGGGGGCCGAGGCCAGGGCCCCTGGGCGCTGCGGCTTGGCAGGATTCCCCCATGGACAATGTTCTGCGGCGCCTCTCCCCCCTCAGCCAGCTGCTGCTGGCCGGGTTGCTGGTGCGCGGCCTGCTCGCCTGGGTCCTGCCGCCGGGCTACGACGAGGCCTATTACCTCTTCTATGGCCGCCATCCCAACCTCAGCTACCTCGACCATCCCGTCGGCGTTGGCCTCTGGTCGTTGATCGGCAACGCCCTGGGCGGCTCGATCCAGGCCCTGCGGCTGCCCTCCCTGCTCGCCTACACGGCCGCCCTGGCCCTGCTGGCCTCGGCCACGGGGCGCTGGTTCGGACCCAGGGCCGGCCTCTGGGCGGTGGCGGTGGCGAGCCTGTCGCCGCTGCTGCTGGCCTGCGGCGGCCTGCTGCTGCTGCCGGACAGCCCCCTGCTGCTGGTGTTGGCGGCCCTGATGTGGTGGCTGTCCCGCCATCCCCTGGCCGTTCCCACCAACGCCAGGCAGGCGGCCAGCCTTGGGGCCCTGCTGGGTTTGCTCACCCTTTGCAAGTACCACTCCCTGCTGGTGCTACTGGCCCTGTTGGCCTGGAGCCTGGCCGACGCCGAACGGCGCTCGGCCCTGGCCCGGCCCTGGCCCTGGTTGGGAGTTGCGGTGTGGGCCGCGGTGTCGAGCCCACTCTGGATCTGGAACCTCCAGCACCACTGGGCCTCCTTCCTGTTCCACGGCGGCCGCACCCTGGCGGAGCACAGCTACAACGTCTCGGCCCCCCCCCTGTTCCTGCTCTCCCAGCTGTTGCTGCTGTTTCCAACGATCGGGCTGCTGCTCTGGGTGGCCCTGGCCCCCCAGGGGCAGGGCGCCCCGAATCCCCAGGCGCGCCAACTGCTCCGCAGCCTGGCCCTGCCGATCCTGATCACCTTTTCACTGTTGTCGGGGCGCATGCAGGTGCTCTCCAGCTGGTTGGTGCCGGCCTGGTGGCTGTTACTGCCCCTGGCCGGCGACTGGCTAGCCCGGCGGCCGACCCCCTGGCCCAGGGGCCTGGCCTGGAGCCGGGCCCTGACCCTGGGCCTGCTGCCGCCGCTGCTGGCCCTGGCGGCCCTGCAGGTGCGCTTCGGGCTGCTGGATCGGCTGTTGCCGCCAGGGGTGGACACCTCCAACCAGTTGCTGCCGGCCGACAGCCTGCGCCAGGCCCTACAGGCCAATCCCCGCGTCTGGGCGGCCCTGGGCTCGGCCGATGTGATCGCCAGCCGCCGCTACGAACTGCCCGGCTTTCTAGCCTTGGCCCTCAAGGGCCACAGCCGGGCTGCCTACACGAGCTTCAGCGGCGATCCGCGCGGCTTCAGCTACTGGCTCCCCGCCGATGGCTACCAGGGAGCCCGCGGCGTGATCTTTGCCCTCGAGGATCCCAGCCACCCCGAGGATCGGATCGAGTGGCCCCAGGAAGTGGGACCGTTGCAACCCCTGGGCTCGGTGCAGCTACAGCGGGGCGGCCTGCCCTCGGTGCGGCTGCAGTTCGTGGCCTTCGGCCCCCTGGCCAAGCCCCTTCCCGGGCCTGCCACGCCCTGAGCACCAGGCGTCTGGCCCCACGGGCTGCCCTGAGGTGCCCTGGCCAACAGGGGCCTGGTTGGGGCCGCGACAGACCTGGCAGCCGAATGGACCTGAACTGGCCATCCTGGAAGCCTTGGCGATGGGAACTGGCGCGAAGCACTGGCCAAGAGCTGTGGGCTCCTGCCTGGCGATCCAGGCCACCATCCTGGCGACCGGAACCCTTTTGGGCATCCATCCAACCCCCAGCGTCCACCATCCACCGTCCCTGGACCCATCCGAGCGAGGCAAATCCGTCCAAGCGGCCATCCTGCGAGACGCAACCCTGCGAGACGTGACCCTGCAAGACGTGACCCTGCGAGACGCAATCCCTCAAGACGCAACCGTCCGATAACCCCGGCTTAATCCAGCCAGCGGCCTGGCGGCCCAGAGTGAAGTCAACGACAGGTGCCGCCGTGGCCATCCGGCCCAGGCAGCAACGGGGGGCAGATGGCTGACGATCCCAGTGGTGGCCGCTACGCAGCCGGCCTGATCGAGGGGCTGCTCAAGGCGATCGTGGGCCTGCAGAGCGGCGTGCTCAAGGATCACGACCCCGAACCCCTGCACCAGCTCAGGGTGCGCTTTCGCCGCCTGCGCACCCTGGTGCTGCAATTTGGCCCCGCCCTGGTCCTGCCGGAGCGGGTGACGGACCAGCAGCTGGCCAAGACCGGCCGCCGGCTGGGCCTGGTCCGCGACCTCGATGTGCTGCTTGACCAGCTGGAGCACCAGCAGCTGCCGTCGCTACCCAGCCAGGAGCACCAGCAGCTCAAGCCCCTGCTAAAGGCGTTGCGGCGGGGCCGCAAGCGGGCCTTTGCCGAGCTGGCCGAGGAGCTGCGCAGCCGCCGCTATCTGCGGCTCCTGGCCGAGCTGCAGGGCTGGCTGCGCCAACCGCTGTTCACACCCCTGGGGCAGGAACCGGCCCAGAACTGGCTAGTGGAATGGAAGGCACCCCTGCTGGCTGGCCTGCTCAGCCATGGCGGTTGGTGGGCCAGCGAGGCCCCCGGCGAAGCCCAGGCCCTTCACGACCTGCGCAAGCGCATCAAGCAGGCCCGCTACGGCCTCACCAATCTTGATGGCCTGGATCCCCAGCCCCTGGACCCGTGGCTGGAACGGTTCAAGGCCATGCAGACCACCCTCGGCCAGCTCAACGACCTTCAGGTGCTTGCCCAAGCCCTTGGCGACCAGCTGGCCGGTGATCCGCAGCTGCTGCTCCCTGAACTCGCAAGTCAGATGGCGGACCAGAGACAGCAGTGCTTTGGCCGCTGGCAGGAGCAGGCCCGCTGGATGCGGACGGAGCCCGGCCGCAGCAGCTTCCATCGCCTGCTCAGCCCGGGTTGATCGGGGCCCGTGGATCCCCAGGGCGATGCCCAGCAGCGACCCAAGGGCGGCCCGGAAAGGGCGGGTGGGGGTGATGGCAGGCCGTGAAGCCAACAAACGGGCCGGTTCAAGCTTGACCTTGAAGCCGTCTTAAGCCAGCCATAACGACAACGGCCAGGGTCCAACGGTAAACAGGTTGTGCTCACAAAAGGCCGAATCCATGACCTTCGCGAAGAAGGCCCTGACCCTGACAGCACTGGCTGCCATCGCCGGCGGTGCCACCGCCAGCGCAGCCAGCAATCTCAATGCAGCGGGAGCCACCTTCCCGGCCCCCATCTACCAGCGTTGGTTCGCTGATCTGGCCGCAGGTGGTGGCCCCAAAACCAATTACCAGGCCGTGGGTTCCGGCGCCGGCATCCGTCAGTTCATCGCTGGCACCGTTGATTTTGCCGCCAGTGACGAGCCGATCACCAGCGCCCAGGCGGCCAAGGTGAAGCGGGGTGTGGTGCAGTTCCCGGCCGTGGGCGGCACGATTGCCATCGCCTACAACAAGCCGGGTTGTGATCTGAAGCTCACCCAGAAGCAGCTGGCCGATGTCTTCCTCGGCACGATCACGGACTGGAAGCAGCTCAAGTGTGGGGCAGGCAAGATCACCGTGGCCCACCGCTCCGATGGCAGCGGCACCACCTTTGCCTTCACCAATTCGCTCTCGGCCTTCTCACCGGCCTTCAAAACCAAGCTCGGTGTGGGCAAGTCGGTGAACTGGCCCGTGGGTGTGGGCGGCAAGGGCAATGACGGCGTGGCCGGCGTGCTCACCAACACCCCTGGCTCGATTGGTTATGTCAACCAGGCCTTCGTCAAAGGGGTGCTCAAGGCAGCGGCCCTCCAGAACAAGGCCGGCAACTTCGTGAAGCCGAGCTTCAAGACTGGCACCTCAGCGCTGAACAGCATCGTGCTCGATGCCAACCTGGCTGGTGAGGAGCCCAATCCCCCCGGCGCCCAGAGCTATCCGATCAGCACCCTCACCTGGATCCTGGCCTACAAAACCGGCAACGGTATGAAGGCGGGCGATCTGCGCGAAGTGTTCATGTACATGCTCAGCAACAAGTCCCAGGGTCTGGCTGATGACCTCGGCTACGTGCCACTGCGCGGCGACATCTACAAGAAAGCCAAGGCCGCCATCGGCAACGTCGGCTCCTGAGTTCGACTCAGGATTGGCTGCCCAACGGGATCGGGGCCTGCCTAGCCCTCCCCGTTGGGCAGCTTTTCGTGATGATGCAACTGGATGCTTCCAACTGCATCGTTCTCTCGGTTTCGAATTAGCTCAACGCTCGGCCAATCAGGCCACGACAATCAACGGTGGGGTTGGTTCAAAGCCTTCAGCCCAACCGAAAGGGAGCCCCAACGGGGCTCTTTTTTTGATGACGAACTGCAATGTGCTGCCAGCGCTAACCAGAACTTAACCAAGCGCCTACCTGGGCTTTGCCCGGTTCAAAGTAGTGCTCCATACAGTGGGCAGATCCCACTGCAAGGATGCGCCATGGTGTTCACGCCACCCCGTGACTCCAGCCGCCACGACAAGTTGCGCATCCTGTTCGAAGACACCTATCACAAGCGCAATCTGGTGCACCTCTCGGCCGGCAGCGCCGTGCCGCTGCTGCGCAACAACCTCTGGCTGGTGGTGCGGGGCATGGTGAAACTGGGTGCCATTTCGATCCATGGCGATGAGCTGCTGCTTGGCTTGGCCGGGCCGAATGAACCCTTCGGGGAACCAATGAGCAATGTGGAGGCCTACGAAGCCACCACCCTGGCCGACAGCGACCTGCTCTGCTTCAGCCTCGAGGAGATCGAGCAGACGCCCCACCTGGCCATGGCCCTGCTGCGCTCGGCCACCAGCCGCATGCGCCAATCGGAAGCCCTGCTGGGCCTGCTCGGCCTGCGCCGGGTGGAGGAGCGCCTGCGCGGCTTCCTCGAACTGCTGGCCGCCGACTATGGCCAACCCTGCGAAGCAGGCCTGAAGCTGAATCTGCGCCTCACCCACCAGGATCTCGCCAGCGCCCTCAGCACCACCCGCGTCACCGTCACCCGGGTGCTCGGCCAGCTGCGCGATGAGGGCTGGCTGCAGATCGACAGCGAGCGCCATCTTGTGGTGGCCAACCTGCCGAAACGACGGCTGGCCTAACGCCCCTGAAGGCGAATAAGAAAAAAGGGGACAGACCCAGGCTGCCGTAAACAGTAATGATTAACCATGCAACTTGAATCTCCCAATTGTAAGCATTCAGGCATGAAAAGGCCTGACCCCTACTAGTAGCAAGTATCCCAAGAAAAAGCCTCCTGGGGACAGGAGGCTGGGAAGGTGTATTGAGGAAATGAAGACTAGAACTGTAGCTAACTAAACTGCATAGGCATCGAGGCGTGGGAAACCCGCTCGGGAGCTGATCGCATAATCAGAACTTGAACTGGGCCACAACCAAAGCGCCCAAGGCACTCGCCCCAGTGTTGTTCGCTGCATTGACACCAGCACTGGATGGATTGCTCAGGTAGTAGATAGAGGGCGACAGAGAAATGTTATCTGTGACCTGGAATTTGTACCACCACTCCCATGCAAAGTTGCCATCCTGGGCGGTATTACCGTTGCGCAGCGAGGTCACAAAGGTGGGTTGTCCCACGGCAAAACCAGCCGTATTTCCCTTGACGAAGGCATCCTTCCACTGCAGGGCGACGGTCCAGGACTGGGTGGCCGCAATGTTGACGGCAGCGAGTTGGTTATCGATGCCAGTCAGCGGATTCACCCCGACGCTGGTTGTCGAAGGAGTACCAAGACCACTCTGGTTATAGGCCGAGTAGCCCCAACCGGCACTGATCGAAGGAACGATGGTGCCATTCTGCTTGGGTGTCCAGGCCAGACCGAGGGCAAAGTTATTGGACTCGACGGTGTTGCCATTCCAGCCCGCATTCGGCTGGGTTGCACTTGCTGCGGAACCAGGGCAGGCCTCAGCGGCAACGGCTGCCTGGGTGCCATTGCGGCTGCCAGCCTGGCCGCAAGTGCCATAACGCCAGGCAAAGGTGGCCTTCCATTGGTCGGCCTGATACCCAATCTGGGTGGTGAGATTGGTTGCAGAACCATTGCCAAGAATGCCGCCTGAAGCATTACCCGCCAGGCTGGCATTGGTATCAGCGGAATAGCCATTTGGGGCCACCAAACTGATCGAAGCAGCCAGGAAAGGATGCCCCTTCTTGACGTTCTGCTTCCAGATCACCGCGGCTCCAGCACCGGTAGCCCGGTTATAGGTAACCGGAGCACCGTAAAGCTGGAAGGCCTCAAGGGCATTGACATCGGCATAATAGAAGGGCGAGATTGCCAACGTTTCGGTGTTGCGGAACCTGGGTCCCACCACAAAAGTCAACTCTTTACCGACGGGGAATCGGTAGTAAAGACGATCAAGATAGAAAACGTCGTTAGCCGAGGTAGAACCTGAAGTGGTCGATCCAGGGAAGGCACGATCCAGCCGGTTGAGAGTATAGGGACTGCCGGCAAAAGCACTGCCGATGAAATTGCCGGCCCGAAGGCGAGTGAAAAGCAGATCTTTTCCGGTGAAGCTGGTGTTTAAGTTGAGGCGCACATCATAGTTGAATGTGGTACCTCCATACTTGGCATTGTTGAGATTCGTGCCATTCACCTTATTGGAACCATTAACAGCGTTGTTGTCACCGCCATAGTTGACAGCCCCAAGGGTCCAGTAGGAATCAGCCTGGAGTTTGGTGGTGGTAGAGAACTGGGTGGCTTGCAACTTGCCAACTTTCGCCTCCAGCCCATCAACCCGCCCCTTGAGAACGGCCAGCTCCTTGGAGAACTCCTTTTGCAGACGCCTCAGTTCATCGGTCACTTCCGTGACCCGATCGAGGCAAGCATTGAGCAGGGCGGCAGCCTCAAAGCGGCTGAGAGCCTGCTTGCCCTTGAAGGTGCCGTCGGGATAGCCGGCAACGCAGCCGTAGCGTTCAACCAGGTTCGAGAGGGCCTGATAGGCCCAGTCGGTGGGCTGGACGTCGGAGAACTGGGAGACGCTGGTTACCTGGTTCTGGGACTGCCAGGTGCGGAAGGCATCCGCATCCTGCTGGGCGGAATAGACAGAAGCGGCGGAAACGCCACTCAACGACGAAACATCAGCAGCCTGGCCAGCCAAGGGAACCCAAAAGCCCAAAGCAGCCGGAGCCAGCAGAAGTTGCTGGAATACTTTCATGGTCCTCACACCATTGAGGGGTTAAAGGCCTAAGCCTTGATCAATAGTTGCAGACTTAAGGCTAGCGGAAGTGATGCGAAATTACGAAAGGAGGTAGTCAACACTACAGGCATATGATGCTGATCAATCAAAATAAGTGATGCATCAAAATGAGGCCCGACACGGTGGAAGGACATGGCACGGGTCCACAGACCAGGCGAGAACAGGAAAAATCAGGCAGTACTAGCGCCTAACGTGAATGGACGAACACCCAATCACTGACGGACAAACCATTTCCAGGGCAACCAAGCACAGGCCAAGCCCAAAGGCGAGGAGTACCGGCAGCCAGAATCCGACTACAGGATGCCGGCATCCGTCAACCTGACTCAAAAAACAGTCTGAGTGGTCACTGGTGTTGTAGCCGGCTTTACAGCAAGGGGGCGAGCCATGCAACCCAGCACACAAGCCGACGACTCATTAAAGAGTAAAATATATATTACATTGGAGTCCTGCTTTTGAGCTTAAAAGATTTGAGCATGACCAATATGATTTGAATACCCCAAGCCTGGAGGAATTTTCATCAGAACAGATTCACCCCTCCGAGCGATCGGATCACCCTCCCTGTTTGAACACCCAGAAAAAAGAGGGGGCCCAAGAGGTCTTGAGAGTTCGCAACCGTGGTCACTGCGACCAGGACTGGAACCAGGAGTGGATCGATGGGTACAACCATGTCGATTCCTCTGGAACAGAGATCTGGGAGAAGCGATGGCCGCGACCAATGACCGGGGTCCCTGATGACGGGTCTTGAAACAACCGGACTGGCGGTTGCGGCAGCTGCCGCCGGCATGGTCAATGCCCTAGCGGGTGGGGGATCGTTGGTCAGCTTTCCAGCCTTGCTGGGGTTGGGACTGCCCGCCTTGGCCGCCAATGTGACCAACACCGTGGCCCTGGTTCCTGGCTATCTGGGCGGAGGCTTTGGCCAAGTCCAGGACCTGAGGGGCCAAGGGCGGCGACTGCTTTGGCTGGTCCCAGCGTCGGCCCTCGGCGGGGTCATGGGTGCCTTGCTGTTGCTGCACACGGGCGAACGTCTGTTTGCTGCCTTGGTGCCCTGGCTGATCTTGCTGGGATCGGGCCTACTGGCCGTTCAGGCGCCCTTAAAGCAAGGACTGACGTCAATCAAAAAGAGCCCACAGCACCAATCTCGAGAACACTGGCTGAGTGGCCCCGTGTTTGTTTCAGCCCTCTATGGCGGCTATTTTGGCGCCGGTCTTGGCGTGATTGTGCTCGCCATTTTGTCACTTTTTCTTGATGAAAGCCTGACGCGGTTAAACGGCCTGAAGCAGGTCGTTGCCTTTGTGGCCAATCTGATGGCCGCCCTTGTGTTTCTGGGCTCTGGCCAGGTGTCCTGGGGACTGGTGGGCTTGATGGCGATCAGCGCGGTTGGCGGAGGTCTGCTGGGAGGCCTGATCGCCCGCTGGATCAATCCCGAAACCCTAAGGCTGTTGGTGGTAACCCTGGGATTTCTGGTGGGCATAAGCTATCTGTGCCACTGAAGAATGCCCAGGACTAATGGGTTAGGGTCACGCATCGAAAAAAGAGCCTAAAAGTTCGCGAGAACCGACAACCCAAGGCCTGGTGCCCTCAACCGGCATGGTTGGATTCGTGATGACCTGGTTGCCTCCCCACACAGCCTGGGAGACCACCTGCTCCCGCAATCGCCCGGGCTGGCCGAAGCGGGTGCAGTTGCCGTCGAGCCAGGTTCTCGCTGTCCAGATGGAAATGAGTAGGGCGTGCCTGCATCCCTAGCGGCCGGACCTAGCAGAGCCTGGATGGCCGATCCAGGAATGGCCCGGACCCACCAGCGGCTATGACGCGGGCTCTCCCTAGATGCGTAGCAGCGGTCGTTTCCTGATCAAATCCCGATCAAACTGGCGCCCGGCAGGAAACCAGCTCCCCGGTAACCAGGGCTAGAACGTCCAGGGATGGGGAAAACGGCTCTGACGCCGTTTGCCTTTCGAAACGCGATGGCGAAGCCACCGAATGACCGTCCCCTTCACCTCCCAACTGCCAGGTGTGCTGGTTGACTTGCCAAGGCTGAAGGCTATCCCCTTTCACCCCATACCCATGGCTTGGATGGCCTGGGGGCCACTGGGGGCAAGTGGGGGCCTATAGGACTGGCACACTGTCCCATTCAGCCACGGGGGTGGCTAAACGTTCCGAAACGAAGATTGGTGATTGCGTCTTCATCCACCACAGAACCGGGTCATGATTGGGGGCACACCGTCTTCAGAGATCGGGTGCGCCCCTATCAAGCCATGGCCTTTGGCTCCAAATCCTTAGCGCTCGATGAACAGGGTCAGCGAATCGAAGAACAGCCCCGCCATCCGATCATGGGAGAGGATAATGGGATCCATCCGGAGGCCCCGTACTCGGCCGAAGACGATCGGCAAGGATCCCAGATTAGCGGCAAAGTGCTGATATCCCGCAGCATCGCGGTTGGCACCGCCATCATCGAGGCCATGGTGATCTGGGATCTTTGGGTATGAAAGCAGCATCCAGGCGTGCCAACGGAAACCTGAACTTTTGGGAGTGGTTCAGAAGGGGTGAGTGGCCGCCCCGCCGTCAGGGACGCACAATGCAGCGGAAGCCCAGGTGGCAGGTGGAGGTGGCGATCTCCTGGGCCAAGCGTGCAGCTGGGCGATAGCGGCGGCAGTAGCCAGGGGCGCAGAGAAAGGAGCCTCCCTTGATCACCCGGTGGGTCCCGGTGCCGAACTGGCTTCGACGCTCAAAGCTGCCCTGCTCGTTGCCTATGGGGAGATTGGAGTGGCCGCAACAACCGCGCAAAGGCTTGGCTTCTTGGGGACTGACATAGGGCTCAAACCAATCATCGGTCCATTCCCAGACATTGCCGATGACATCGAACAGGCCATAGCCGTTGGCAGGAAAAGAACCCACCGGAGAGGTGCGTTCATAGCCGTCAAGGCGGCTGTTGTGGTGGGGGAAGGTGCCCTGAAACGTATTGGCAACCGCCCGTCCGCCTGGATACAGTTCGGTTCCCCAGGCATATTCGGTGCCTTCCAGGCCACCGCGGGCGGCCCGCTCCCATTCCGCTTCGCTGGGCAGGGCCTTACCGATCCAGGCGGCATAGGCACTCGCATCGGCATGGGTGATGTGGACGACGGGATGGTGCTGCCGGTGCCGGATGGAACTCCCGGGCCCTTCCGGGTGGCGCCAGTTGGCGCCGGCCACGGACTGCCACCAGCGGTAGTGATTCGTGGTGGGCACCGGCCATGGCGGTGGCATAAAGACGGCTGATGCCGGTAGCAACCGCTCAGGCGGGGCGTCTGGATAGAGGGCGGGATCAGCTGGTTGTTCGGCTTGGGTGCGATAGCCCGTCGCCTTGACAAACCTGAGGAACTGGACATTGGTAACAAGGTGGCGATCGATCCAAAAGCCGTCCACCCACACGGGATGGGCCGGAGCCTCCTCGGGGTAGTGGTGATCCGAGCCCATCAAGAACCTGCCGCCTGGAATCCAGGCCATGCCTGACGCCGGCGGGGGACCTGACGGACGCGGAACAGGGGTTGACTTGTCCAATCGGTGAGCCAGTCCCGGGGGTGCTGCTGAACCCGACTGGTTAGTCATGGAGTGGCAAGGGCGCTGCCAGCGGGCAGGACTCAATCAAGGCGGGCCTCCACCACCGAAACCACTGACAGGGGAATCTCGCTGTCAAAGGTCATTTCGATACTGCCCTCGCTGGCCAGTTGACGCAGATGATCGAGTAGGTGCTGATCGGCCTGGCCCTCCCGGGCAGGGAAAAATTCAACCGAGAGGCGGGCCAGCTCGTCCACCTGGCCATAGGTGGCGAAGAGCGCCTCACGGGCCTTGCCGAGATGGGACCAATGGGGCAAGAGGAGCAGCAATCGCCCACCAGGTCGAAGCAGGGGTCTGGCTTCGACGATCGAGCGAATTACCAGCTCGGAACCGTCATCACCGCCATCGGTGGCAACTCGCATGCCATGGGTCAGGCCCCAATCGCCACCTCTGGGATAGGGCACAGCCGGAGGGTGCACGGTAACCACATCGAAACTGGCCGGTTGGAAGGCGGCGTAGAGATCCGACCGCTGCACCGTCAGGTTCAGCCCATTGGCGGCTGCATTACGGCTGGCGCTGGCCAAGGCCTTTTCGGCCAGGTCGGCCACGGTGACATGGCTGCCAGCGACATGGCGGGCCACGGCGAGCCCGACCACACCGCTGCCCGTACAAGCATCCAACAGCCGTTCGCCGGGCTGAATCCGTTGAATCGCCCACTCCGCCAGCAGCAGGCTGGCGGGTTTGGGAGCATAAACCTCAGCATCGGTCGTATCAAAGTCCAGGTCACGCCAGTGCAAGCTGGTGGGGGAAGACGTGGCGGTCATGGGGTCAATCAGGGGTGGGGAAAATGGAAGAGTTTGGTAGCGCTGGCTCGTACTGCCCGACACCGGCATCAGCACCGGCAGGGCTCCAGGTGCCTCGCGTGCCTTCGGGGATGGCTGGAAATCGCTTGAGGCTGTCGTTGAAAGCCCGGATCGCCGCCAGGGCCCGGCTCATTACCCAGGTGTTGCGTAGTGTCTCCTCGGGAAACTCCTCCTTCGGATCCGTTGTGAGATGGAACAACTTAGGCAGGGTGAGTTTGCTTGGAGTGCTGAACCAATCGCGGGTTTCGTCGTAGAAGGCCAACTTCCAATCGCGCCACTTCACCGCCTCAAGCCGTTCGGCGACAAAGGCCAAAACACTCTCGCGATTGGAGTGAAGCTGACGTCCGAGCAGGAAATCACTCTGGTCGACGCCATCAATGGCCCGGTCCGTCGGCAGACTGGCGCCGGCAATGGCTAACAGGGTGGGGAATAGGTCGATCTGGTGCAGGATCTCATTGCTGATCGAACCAGCCGGAATCCGCCCGGGCCAGCGCACTAGGAAAGGGACCCGAAGCGATCCCTCCATGTGGGTGAAGTAGTAGCCGCGCCAGGGGCCGGAACTGCCTTGCCAAGGCCAGGTGGGATCAGGTCCGTTATCACTGGTAAAAATCACGATCGTGTCGTCGCGGAGCTTGAGGCGATCGAGAGCGTCGAGAATTTGGCCAAGTCGGTGGTCTGTTTCAACAACCGAATCAGCAAAATCACCCTGACCGGTTCGGCCCTTGAATTCCGGATGGGGCAGGCTCGGTAGGTGAACCTGGGTAAGGGGCACATAGGCGAAGAAAGGACGCTGGGCTGCCGCCTGGCGTTCAATAAAGTCGATGGTGCGACGGGTAATTTCCGCATCCAGCAATGGGCGCTGCTCAAGATTGTAGAGAGAAACCCTACGGCTGGGCTCTCCTCTCACACCCTCCATTACATATTGGGGTTCCACGCCCGAGTCCTGAAATTGACTGCTATCGGGCCAAAACACCTCATCCGTGGTGCGGGGAATGCCCCACCATTCATCAAAACCCTGGTCATTGGGCAGGCGGCCGTCGATGCTACCCAGATGCCATTTGCCGTAGTGGGCCGTGGCATAACCGTGCTCCGAAAGAAGGTTGGCAAGGGTAATTTCCCAGGGGTTGAGCCCTTCAGCCTCGGGATCGGCAATCGCAGGATTGCCAATTGGCACAGTAAGGGTGCCCGAACGATAGGCATAGCGCCCAGTAAGAAGGGCAGAGCGGCTGGGAGTACATTGGGCCTCCACATTAAAATTGGTCGAGCGGAATCCTTCAGCCGCAAGGGCATCCATGCGGGGAGTAGGGGCACCACGCAGCGCACCACCGCCATAGCAACCTGGCTCGCCAAAACCAAGATTGTCAAGCAGGATCAATACAATATTAGGACGCTTTTGAGGAGCTTGCTGAGAACTCCCATCAGATGTTTGAGTCATGGACAGGGGGAGCAACCAAGAAAGTGGGGATCATCAACCTGGCCAGGTCAACTCACGTATTCGCTAGAAAAGATGTGGGGACATCTAGCCCCCAATCAGCTTCGCCATGGCATAAAGACCGAGCGAATCACAACAAGCAACGTTAACGATACCGGCGTCGCCAGTAACCTGAGCGGCAAGAAAGACAAGCCATGGGCTCGAAGTGCTGGATCAGAATCATCCCTAGACCAAGGCCTCTACCAAGGCCTAGACCAAGGACTCAACTAAGGCCTAAACCAAGGCCTAAACCAACAGCACCTGGATCTATTTCCAGATCCAGACCGCATCCTTCACCTTGATCGCATGGGGGACCAACTTCAGATCGGTGAAGGTGTCAGCGATATCCTGTTGCTTCTCGATGATGGCCGGGGTGATCGCCAGGGCGTTGTGTTTGCGACGCCGCTCGGCCGTCTCCAATACCTTGACATCAAGACCCAAACTGGGTGCCAGCAAAGCAGCGGTGGCAGCAGGATTGGCTTCCACAACTGCCGCTTCCTTCTTGATGTCACCAAGAACAGCCTTGAGGGCATCAGGTCGATTTTTAATGAAACTAGCTGAGGCCAGGTAATAGCCCTTATTGGGAGCAAGCCCCTTGGCTGTTGTCAACAGGCGGGCATTGGGAAGGGTCTCAGCAGCGGCGAGGTAGGGATCCCAAATCGACCATGCATCCACATCCCTACGTTCGAAGGCAGCGCGGGCATCCGCGGGCTTGAGGAATACGATCTCAACATCGGAGGGCAACAACTTGCCTGCGGCCAAGGCCTTGATCAAAAGGTAATGGGCATTCGACCCTTTCTGAACAGCGATCTTCTTACCGCGTAGGTCAGAAAGCTTACGGATCCTGGAATCCTTTTGCACGACAATACCTTCGGCAGCAAGGCCATAGGGATCGTAGGCGACATAGCGCGTCACTGAATCATTAGCGGCCTGGGCGAAGATCGGCGGCGCTTCCCCCACATAGGCGATGTCAATCGCCCCGGCATTGAGGGCCTCCACCATGGGCAAACCTGCAGGAAACTCTGACCACTGGATCGAAGCTCCCTTGGGCTGGAGTTGTTTTTCCAGGATCCCCTTGGCTTTCAAGGACACCAGCACGGTACCTGATTTCTGAAAGCCTATCCGCACAGGGCCAGCCAACGTGCCTCCGGCAACGGCCTGTACAGGGGGCAGGGTTTCTGAAACAAGCACAAGCGCCGAACCACATGTCAAGGCAGCAAGGGCAACAGAGAGGACACGACGGCGGGACAGGATGGGACGGGAGTGAGTCATGGGTCCGGAGCTTGGCAGCAAAGGAAAGCAAGGTCTGATCAACGTCATGACACTATGGACACCCATCAACAGGTTGCGCAGCTGCGCCTACATTTCAAGCGCCATTCCCTGTAGTAGCGGACACATCTTCCCAGCATAAAGGAGCTACATTCAGCAAGGAACGCGATTGTCAGCCTGGTTGCTGGTGTCTCAGCGTCCGCCCATCCTGGAAGAGCCAGCAGGCCGTTAGAGATCATCAAAACAGGCCATTGGGGCAATCAAAGAAACCAAACCCTGTTGCCATGGATCAGCCGAGTAGGAGTATCTCAGACAACAGGGTTTGGCACCTGGACTGTCATTAAGTGGCATTGCATTGCCCTCCCACCCCTGGCCCGTTCCATCGGCTTTCGTGAGGCCAGCTGGTTTTGGTTGCGACTTGGTTGCATCAGTTTCGGCGGACCCGCCGCCCAGCTCACCCTGATGCATCGGGAATTGGTGGAACGGCGACGCTGGCTGTCAGAACGGCGTTTCCTGCATGGCTTGAATTACGCCATGGTGCTGCCAGGGCCAGAGGCCCAGCAGCTCGCCACCTACATCGGCTGGCTGATGCATGGGGTGCCAGGGGGCCTGGTGGCGGGCAGCCTGTTCATTCTTCCCTCCCTGGTTCTGCTGATTGGCCTGGCAAGCCTCTACGCCCTCTGGGGCCAATTGCCCTTGCTGGCTGCCGTGTTCTGGGCCCTCAAGCCGGCCGTGACAGCCATCGTGCTGCAGGCCGCCTGGCGGCTGGGCCAACGCACCTTGCATAACGGCCTCCTGGTGGCCCTGGCCCTCGCGGCGTTTGGCGGTCTGACCCTGTTGAACCTTCCATTCCCCCTGCTGGTCACCGCCGCAGGGCTGGTCGGTTGGGTGGGGGGGCGGTTCTGGCCGAAGTTGTTCTGCAGCGGCCAAGGCCGGGGATCGACCCACTCAACAAGGACGAGTAAAACCAAGAACAATGCCAGCGCTGGGGCGGAGAAGCGTCGCGATTTCATCCATCAGGATGAAACGCAAGGGGAAGCAATCCATGGGGATGACACCCCGACGCCGATCCATGCCCGCTTCAACTGGCGCAGTTGGCTCCTCACCCTGCTGGCTGCTGGTCTGGCCTTGGCCCTGCCCCTCGCCGCGATCAGTCTCTTGAATGGCTGGGATGGGGTGCTGGCCACCATGGCCAGGTTTTTCACCCGGGTGGCCCTGGTCACCTTCGGGGGGGCCTATGCGGTGTTGCCCTATGTCACCGAACAGGCCGTGAACCAGTTCCACTGGCTCACGGCGAGCCAGATGATTGATGGCCTAGCTCTGGGGGAAACAACCCCGGGGCCATTGATCATGGTGGTCACGTTTGTCGGTTTCATGGGCGGCTGGACCGCGCCGGTGTTCGGCACAAGCCAGAACTGGCTCGGCGCCGTAGCAGCGGCGGTGACGGTGACCTGGTTCACCTTCCTTCCCTCCTTTCTATTCATCCTGGCGGGTGGACCGTTGGTGGAGGCCAGCCGAGAAGACATTCGCCTGGAAGGGCCACTCACCGCCATTACTGCTGCCGTCGTGGGTGTGATTGCCAATTTGGCGGTCTTTTTCGCTGCCCATGTGCTCTGGCCCCAGCAGGGCGTCAGTAGCCAGGATTGGGGCCTGGTGGGTGGCTTTGATGGCATCGCCTTGCTCGTCATGGTGGCGGCCAGTTGGGCACTGCTGCGATGGCGCTGGTCCATGACCCGGGTGATCGGCCTGGCGACCCTAATCGGCCTCGCCAAACTCGCCTGCCAACAGCTGGTCTAAGCGCGCACCAAGGGGGTTGGATTAGCGCATGCTTAGCGCAGGAACTGTCGATCAACGGCATCAACAACTTTGATGGGCCTGGGAATTAGCTTAAGCTTGTAGAAGAGATCGGCGATATCCTGCTGTTCCGCTACAACTTTGGGAGTAAGGGGAATAAATGAAAAGTCGCGTCGGTGGGTCACAACTGAGAGAATAGAGGGTTCAATCTTGAGCAGCGGCGAGAAGAAGGAGACGACAGCGTCATCATTGCGATTCGCCCAACGGGACACCACCTGGGCCTCCTTGCGGACAGCCTTGATCACCTCTGGATTCTCCTGGGCAAAGGTGCGGTTCGCCAGATAAAAATCACGGTTGGTGACCAGACCTTCGCTGCTGCGAAGCACCCGAACATCAGGCTGGGCTGCGCTAGAGGCATTGAACGGATCCCAGATCACCCAGGCATCCACAGAGCCCTGATGAAATACAGCTCTGGCATCGGCTGGGGCCAGATAAACCACGTCGACATCCTGTAGGCCCAGACCAGCGGATTGCAACAATTTGAGGGTGAGGTAATGGGCGCTAGTGCTTTTGCCAAGGGCAATTTTCATACCCCTAAGATCGGCAAGACTACGAATGGTTGAGCTCTTCTTCACCAAGATCGCCGAGCTTTTATCCTTAGGCTGGCTAGTACCGATGTAAACAAAGGGCACACCTGCAGCCTGGGCCACCACTGGGGGCGTGTCGCCCGTTCTGCCAATGTCAATGCTGCCAACATTGAGGGCTTCAAGGATGGGAGGCCCAGAAGGAAACTCAACCCACTTCACATCTGTGACACCGAGAGGCTTAAGCTTTGCCTCAAGATCACCACGGAATTTAACCAGGGTCAGGGGGTCAAATTTCTGATGACCAATCCGTAAAACGATCGATTTGCTACCAGCCAGGACCGGACGGGGCTGGCTCAGTGCCAGCAAGCTGGCCCCTACATAAGCGGCACTGCTGCTGAGCAAGACCGCAGAAAGGGCAGCTCGGCGAGTCAAGCGGCGAGGGCTTGGAACAGTCATCTTGAGAAATCAGAACAGCCTTCAATGGTTCTTGCGACACCGCGAACAGTTTCGCAGCCCCGTATCGCCATGATCCTTTGATTCTTTCAGTTCCAATCCCAGGGGTGAGTGCTTGAAACTACAGGGGTGAATCCCATTTCCGTTTAAAAGGAACAACAGTATTCCGGGCTCCAGCTGCTGGTCCCGTTTCCGCCATCGCCACCATCAACTCCGTCACCTTCTGCAAAGACACTCCTGGGCTCGCCGAGGCCTATGCCCGTAGCAGCGGCCCCCAATTTGGCCATGGCCAATTGCTGCTCGACTCCCTGGATCTACGCAGGGGCGAATCAGTCCTTGATCTTGGGGCCGGCACGGGGGAGCTGGCCAGGCTCGCCGCTGGGCGGGTGGGTCCGAGCGGCTCAGTGCTGGCCCTCGAGCCCCTGATTGAGCGAGTCAACCTGGCCCAGGCCCAAACCCCTAGCCAGTCCAATCTGAGGTTTGAACTGGGGGGCTCCGACGACCTCTACCGATTGGACGCCAGCAGTGTGGATGTGGTGGTGCTGAACAGTGTCTTCCATTGGATCGCTGACCAGCCACGGCTTCTGATGGATCTGGCGCGCCTGCTCAAGCCAGGCGGCAGGCTTGGCATCAGCACGGGCATCGCCGATCGCCCTCACCAGCAGGCGGTCTTGCTGGCTCCACTCCTGGCAGCTAGCAGTGGGGCCCCTGAGGGCCTGCTTTCACCACCCCACCGCGCTGAGGGGAAACAACTCAAACAACAACTTACCAGCGCAGGCTTGAAGGACATTCGTCTGAATGAGCACACGTTCGTGGATCACTTTGCCGATCTAGCTGCCCTGTTGGAATGGAACTCTAGTTCCTTTTTCGGCAACTTTCTAGCCGATGTGTCGCCAAGGCAGACCGCAGATTTTTGGGCCCAGGCTGAACGCACTCTGGAAGCCCATCGAACCAGCGAGGGGATCCAATTGGAGCGATACTTGTATCTGGTGACGGCAATCAAGCAGCAAGTGGAAATGCCTCAAAGATAGAACCCAGGTTCAGGTAGGCGCCCGTTAAGGGCGCCCTGGCCAAGGGCTTCAATTTTTTTGGCCTCGGGATCGTGCAAGCTCAAGGTGCGCAGGTTACGCCAGAAGCGATCGAGGCCCAGGCCCCGGTCCACACTGCGAGTTCCAACTAACTCAAACAATCCACTGCTGATCGCTAGACCTGCCCGGGAGGCGGCCACCTTGGCGGCGGAGATTTGCAGGGCACAGGCCCCTCGCTGCTCCGCGGTGAGGGCATCACCATGATCCCAGGCCTCTTGCAGCGGAGAAACGGCCTGCTCCACCAAGGCCGCAGCAGCTTGCAGCTGCAAGCAGTACTCACCGAAAAGCTGAATGACATGCCCATCCTCGCTACGGCGCCCCCCCCATGTCGCCTGCCCCAAGACAAGCTGCTTGGCCTCAGCAAAGGCCCCCTCAGCAATGCCCAAGAAGATGTGGGCCATACTCAGTTGGGTCAGGCAAGCCCGAATCGTTTGAAACGGGTTAGCCGCACTTGAGCGCTGGCCAAGAATTTCCCAGCGGTCAACCCTGACGGAACTGAAGTGCACAGAGCCGCTGTCGGTTTGGCGCTGACCAATTGCATCCCAATCATCACTGATGCCTATGCCGGACCGGTTCACCGGCACCACCAAGATCACTAGTTCGCCACTGGACTCATCCACAGCAGTGACGGGCAGAATTTCAGCATCGTGGGACCCGGAGCAAAAGCGCTTGGAGCCATCCAGTCGGTAATGGCTACCGTCCGCATGCAGCCGGCAGCGATGGTCCAGCGGGTTCAAAGCATTGCCCCACCACCAACCCTGCTGAACGCTAGTGGTTTCGTAATACTGGCGCTGCTCTTTGTTGCCAAAGATGCGCGGAATCATGACACCAAGGTAGTGGTAAGAGAGCACATGGGCCAGGGATGCATCAACGCTGGCCAAGCGGCGTGTCAGCGCAAAAGCAGTCGTCCAACGGTCCCCCTGGCCGCCATGGGCCTGGGGGATCAACAGGCTCAGCAAGCCTGTGGTCCGGATTTGGTCGCGCTCTTGCTTCGGGGTTCCGCCCTGGTGATCGCGGGCAACGGCACTCCTTCGAAAATCCTCGAGTAAGGGCTCCAACTGCTGCATCGGATCCCAGTTAGCTGGATTGGTCGCGGGAGCCGTTAGAGATTTAACTGGTTCAGGGACCATCAGGGACCAACCTTGACAACGATGTCGTTAACGCGGATCGGTTCGGCGATCAACTTCAATTTAACGAAGGTGTCAGCCACTTTCTGCTGGTCGCGCAGGCCGCCGGCCTGAATCGGAGAAACCTGATAACGTCCCAGTCGACGTTTCTCAGAAATCGCGAGAACGTCAACAGGCACCTTCGTGACTGACGCCAGGAAACGGGCAGATTGGTTGGGATCCTTGAGAGCCCATTGACCGGCAGCGCGAAGATCACGGATCAGGCCCGGTAGCAAAGCACCATTGGCAGCAGCAAAGTCCCTATGGGCCAGGAAGTAAAGGCGAAAGCTGGTGAGCCCACGGCCATTGACAAGAACCCGAGCATTGCCGCCAGCCTGGGCAGCTGCATAAAACGGATCCCAGACGGCCCAAGCATCGATCTTCCCGGATTCAAAGGCCACTCGACCCTCGGGAGGCTGGAGATAGACCGGGGTGATGTCAGAGAGTTTCAGGCCAGCTTTGGCGAGCGAATTCACCACCAAAGGAACAGCACTGGAACCCTTGGCGAAGGCTAATCGCTTGCCCTTAAGATCCTCAAGAGTTCGAATTGGAGAACCCTGGGGAACCAGGAGAGCCACGGCCTCAGGGTTTGGCTGGGATTGACCGAAATAGACAATCGGCTGATTCTTGGCCTGGGCGAAGATGACTGGAGCGTCTCCCGTTTCGCCCACATCAATCTTGCCGGCAGCGAGGGCCTCTAACAGGGGCGGTCCCGAGGTGAATTCCGACCAGGACACCGCAATGCCCTGGCGCTTCAGCCGCCGCTCCAAGTCTCCACGGGCCCGTAAGAGATTAAAGGTGGAGGACTTTTGGAGGCCAATGCGGAGCAGCTTTGTCGACGGGGTGGCCTGCTCAGCTGCACGCAGAGGCAAGGTGAAAACCCCTGCTGGAAGACCCGCAGCAACTGTTGCAAGGCTGAATCCCATCAGGGCCGAAAGCACCAAACGCCGTGACAGACGCGGAACGCCAGTGCTGGAGCTGAAAGGCTGGGGCATGAAACCGTTGCTGGGATAGGGTCGATGGCTTGGCCAGGGGAGTCTGCAATCCAACAATCTGGTTGCTGAAGTGACGCATGACCAAGCTGGCCATGACCACCATGCACGGCCAAGGCAAAGGGCGTTGTGGTCGCGAACACATGACCCCAGCCAAACAGCACGGTAGAACACTGTCGTCTACTTTCTAGCAGCGTGGTGGCCAGCGTGGGATCAGTTTACCAAGCAGCTAATCAATCAGCATGGGGATCAACTGCAGTGTCTTTAACAGAGGCAGCCGGGCCATCAGCGGATCAATCAACGGCCAATGATCATGGCGCCGTGGTGAATTACTTCCGATCAGCCTCCAAGGCCCTTGGCAGGTCCTACTTCGTGATCGATTGCGACCGGCATATTATTGAACCGCCAGAAGCGTTCAGCCTCTATCTCGATTCAGAATGGCAGGACCAGGCACCGCAGCTGATTACTGATAATAGCGGCGCGCCACGACTGATGGTGGAAGGTCGCCTGTATCAGAAACCCTCAGGCTTTGGCCCGGGTCGGCCGGAAGGATGCGGCGACCAGCGGCCACGAGGCGATGGCCTCTCCTATGAACAGGCCCATCGCCATGCCTTCGAAAATCGGGATCTGGATATGGATCTTTCGGGCATTGATTGCGCCCTCTGGATCCCTACCTTGGGCCTGTTTACACCCGATATTGAAAATGCAGATCTTCAATACGCGATCATGCGAGCCCTGAACGATTGGACTGCGCGAGAATGGGCAACCGGCAAGCGTCACCTTTGGTGCGTGTCCATCCCCCTGAAACCCAATTGGGCTGTGGCTGAAATTCGCCGCTGCCATGGCCTAGGGGCGACAGCAGTGTGGATGCGTCCCAACGTGATGCAGGGGGTTCGCTGGTGGACCAACGCCTGGGACGAGGTCTGGCAAACCATGGCCGAGTTGGGGATGGCCCTGGTGTTTCACGAGGCCACTGGCACCTATAACGCCACCTACAGCACCGACTACAAATTTGACCGCTACTGGCTAGCCCACGCCGTATCCCATCCGCTGGAAATGGCCACTGCCCTTTCGGCGATCATCGGTTACGGCGTGCTGGAGCGCCATCCCAACCTGAAAGTGCTCTTCTGCGAGGGAGGAGCAACCTGGGTACCCTACATGCTGTTCCGGCTGGACAATCACTATGAATCGAGACCATCAGAACGCTATGACTTAACCATCCCACCATCAGCCTACTTTCGGCGCCAATGTGTGATCTGCTCATTTGAACCGGAAGAGGCCTTACTCAAAGAAACGATGGCCTGGTTGGATGGGCGTCACATGGCCTGTACCAGCGACTATCCCCACTGGGATTCCAGCGGAGTTTCAGGAGTGGTTCGCTATCTGGAAACCTATCCGGAGATCAGCAAAGAGAATCGCGATCATTTTTTCTCCGGTGCCGCGATTGAGGCCTTGGCTCTGGCGGCAAAAGTGCGATGAGCCACCAAAGCGCACCTGATTTTACTGGCGATGACCGACATCAGGCCTGGACTCTGGACGCAGCCGTAGGGCTACCCACGAAGGGCCAGATCCTGGAGGCCCAAACCTGTGAGGGCCAACGGGTCTGCCTGGCGGGCCTGGACGATGGCCGCCTGGTCGCCTTCCAGGCCGACTGCCCCCACCGGGGTGTCCCCCTCTGCCATGGGGCTCTTCAGGGTGAAGAGGTGATTTGCCTGGACCATTTCTGGCGTTGGCGGCTCAGCTGCGGGTCTCGAATTGGCACGGACACAGAAAATGGCGCCAGCCGGAGCGACCTACGCATCTACAGCCTTGTAAAGAGGGGCGAAACACTCAAACTCATCCCCCGATCACCATAAAACCCTCGCCATGGCGATCAGACCTCTGCCGATACAGACTGATCATGGGTCGGTCCCAGGCTTGCTAGCAGATGCTGTTTGAGGGCTGTATAGCCTGGTGCTGAACGACGGTTGTGCCAGGGAAGGTCAACCTGCAGTTGCTTGATGATGCGACCTGGGTAGGCCTGCATGATGACGATGCGATCAGCCAGCACAATCGCCTCGTCTACATCATGGGTAACCAACAGAGTCGTAAGGCGCTCCCGTTCCCACAAGGCCAAAAAATGGCTCTGCAATTCCGCCCGTTTGATGGCATCAAGAGCACTAAAGGGTTCATCAAGCAGAATCAAATTGGGAGCCGGCGCCAAGGCTCGGGCAATGGCGACCCGCTGGGCCATGCCGCCGGAGAGCTGCTTCGGGTAATACTGACCATAGGCCTCCAGACCCACGCGCAAGAGAGCCGAGCAAATGGCCTCCTGGCGGGACCGGTTGTTTCCCCGTAGGGCAAAACCCACATTGTCGTGCACCCGCAACCAGGGCATCAGCCGCGGCTCCTGGTAAACAAAACCCACCCGGGGATTGGGCCCCAGCACCGGTGCCTGATTCAGCATGACCCTGCCTTCGCTGGGGGCAAGCAAGCCAGCAACCAGACGCAAGAGGGTGGACTTTCCACATCCGCTGCTACCTACGATCGCCACCCGTTCACCTGCCTGTAACTCCAGGTTGATGCCAGTGAGGGCCGTCAGACCGTTGGGATAGGTCTTGCTGATTGCGTCTAGAACGAGCATCTTACGGTGCTTGCAAGGAATGGCTGTCCTGCCATTGCAGAAAGCGGTGGGAGAGCAGCCAGAGCAGGCCATCGCTCAGTTTGCCCAGAACGGCAAACAGGACAATGCTTGCCAGAATCAGGGCGGCCCTGCCTGTGGTCTGGCCATCGACAAGCAAAAACCCCAAGCCCTTGCTGGCACCCATCACTTCTGCCGCCACCACGAACATCCAGGCCAGTCCTAAACCGCCCCGCAAGCCGGTCACATAGTCCGGCAGAGCTGCAGGGACCAAAATCCGAAGCACCAACTCAGGTCGCCGAAAACCAGCCATCCGACCCACCTCCACCAACTTGCGATCCACATTCAACAGGGCCTCAGACAGGGTCAGATAAATGGGGAAAAAAGCTCCGACGGCAATCAGAGCCACCTTGGATGGTTCATAAATCCCTAGCCACAGGATGAACAGGGGCACCCAGGCCAGCGAGGGAATATTGCGCAACGATTGCAGGAGCGGATCAAGGTAAGCCCGGGCACTGCGAGACACGCCTGTAAGACACCCAAGCGTTGTTGCTGCTGCCCCACCCAGCACAAATCCCTGGACGACCCGCCAGCTGGTCGTGGTGATGTGGTCTAACAATTCACCCGAATTGGCCAACATCGTGATGGTTTGCAGCACTGTCAGGGGAGTGGGCAGCAGGTTGGCCGGGACCAGATGCCGGGCCTGGATGAGTTGCCAGACCAGCAAAATCAGCAGTGGCAGCAGAACGCCCCTGCTGTGACGCAGGAATGGCTTCAGGGGACTGGTCCACGCCCAAGGCTGACCATTGCAGCGCCGCGTTGTTTTGTCCACTGAGGCAGGAGGAAAACGTAAAACTGATTTCAGGTCAGCAATGGTCACGGACAATTGGGACATCCCCCATAGGAAGAACGAAACAGACCTACCTGTGCAAACTACTTCACGGGCTTTTTAAGGCGGTCAATAAAGCTGGGGTCAATCAGGCCATTCACAACAACCTGAATATCAGTATCCGCAGGGATCACGTTGGCCTTTCGCAGCACATCCGCAGCGGCTAGAATCACAACCTTCTGGGCTGTACCAATGCTAGAGCTGGAGAGATCAGTGCGTTCCAATTGGCGGCTGGCCACCGCATCACTGAGTTTGGACTCTTTGATCAGCACCTGCTTGAGACCATCGGGATTGTGGACCGCCCAGAGCCGCGCTTTCTCGTAGGCGCGGAGAACGGCAAGAACGGTATCTGGGTTCTGCTTGGCAAAGTCTTCACGCACATTCAGCACCCCATAGGAATTAAAGGCTGGGTTGCGATAAAGAAGACGTGATTTGGATTCCAGTTCGGATTTTGCCATCAAAGGATCGAGACCAGCCCAGGCATCCACATCCCCCTTTTCAAGCGCTGCCTTACCATCAGCATGGGCCAATTGGATGATTTCAACACTACGAGGATTGATACCATTTTTGTAGAGTGCGCGCAAAAGAAAGATGTACGGATCGGTACCCCGGTTCGCTGCGACCCGTTTGCCCTTCAAATCTTTAACAGTTTGCAGCTTGGAATCCTTACCGACCACAATGGCAGTCCACTCCGGCTTAGAGTAAACATATATCGACTTAATCGGATTACCATTAGCCTTGCCAATCAGGGCTGCCGCCCCAGCCGTAGAGCCGAAATCCAGACTGCGGGCGTTAAGAAATTCCAGGGCCTTATTACTACCTTGACTAAGAACCCACTCCACTTTGATATTCTTTTTCCTGAGTTCTTGCTCGAGAATCCCCCTCTCCTTGAGCACCAAGCTTACGGGATTGTAGTAGGCATAGTCGAGCTTCACGGTGCCAGCACCATTAGGCTGCGCGAAGGCCGACGTTGCGGTCGTCACGGCGCCAACACTTGCGGCCAAGAGCCAACCGAGCAGAGATCGTCTGGATGTTTTGAACACGGGGATTGCCATGGAAGAAGGGAGGTGGGTTCGCCCTGCCCGAGGGCGAGTGCTGTTAAAATAATATTCAAACGAAAGCAATAACGACGTGGCGAGGGTTACAACCAAACAAGCACTTCACCCTCAAGCCAGAGAATGACCAGACCTCAATGAGGAGCTGCCGCAAACGTGGAAGCGACGCTATTGCATAATTGGGACGCCAAAATTTGTCTTGACGGCCCTACATTTGACCGGTGATCTTGGTGGAGAATTGACTCCAGAATCGCAGCGGTAAGATGGGCAAAGGCAGGTTCGCCACGATGGCGGGGCCGTGCCAATGGATTATGGATGTCCTGGGCAATTTGTCCATCCTCTAATACCAATATGCGATCGGCCAATGTGACTGCTTCCTCAACGTCATGGGTCACCAAAATCGCTGTGAACTGCTGCTCCAACCAGAGATCCTCAATCAATTGCTGCATCTCAATGCGGGTGAGTGCATCGAGGGCCCCAAGAGGTTCATCGAGAAGCATCAAGCGGGGGCGGGTGATCAGGGCCTTGGCCAGGGCCACCCGTTGACGTTGGCCGCCAGAGAGCTTGGCGATCCAGTCATGGCAGCGCTCCATGAGGCCCACATTCTTAAGAACCTCAAGCCCCCTGGAGCGCCAATCAGCCCGCAAACCAAGGCCCACATTCTCAAGGACCGTCTTCCAAGGCAACAAACGACCGTCCTGGAACATGATCCGAGCCTGTTGATTCACACCTCGTAGCAGGACCTGATCCACGGCAACGGATCCATCACTGGGACGCTCTAGACCGCTCAGGAGTCGCAACAGGGTGGATTTGCCGCATCCGCTACGGCCAACAATGGCCAGGAACTGACCGGCCGGGATAGAAAGATCAACGCTGGCAAGCACTGTTCGGCCCGCATAGGCCTTGGTGAGCTTGTTCAGCTGCAAACTGGTGCCAGATTGTAACTCAGCGATGGCCATGGGAATCAGAAAGCAACGGAATTAGTCTTTATATCCTTGAGCGAACGCTGAAAATTGGGATGCCAGGGCAGCAGTTTGAGTTCAAGGAAACGGGCGAGCGAATCGGAGCATTTACCCAATAAGGCGTAGAGCAAAATACTAAAGACAATGATGTCGGTTTGCATAAATTCGCGCGCATTCATCGCCAAATAGCCGATGCCGCTATTGGCTGCTATCTGCTCGCCTACAATCAAAATAATCCAGGCTACTCCCAGCGAAAATCTCACTCCCACCAGGATGGAAGGAGTGGCGCCTGGCAACACGATGTCGGCAATGATCTGCCAGGTGCTGAGCCCATAGACCTTGCCCATTTCCAACAGGCCCGGATCAATCGAACGGATGCCATTGAAAGTATTGAGATATACCGGAAAAAACACCCCAATCGCCACAAGAAAAACGCGAGCTTCCTCCCCAATACCAAACCAAAGAATCACCAAAGGAATCATTGCCAGTGGCGGAATATTCCGCAACATCTGGAACGATGAATCGAGCAGAAGCTCAGCACGGCGTAACAGGCCGGTAAGGACCCCAAAGGACAAGCCAAGGGTGGCTCCGATGACAAACCCAGTTCCTGCTCGAGCCGCACTGACGCTGAGGTGAGTCCAGAGCTCACCAGATTTAGCCAGTAGAAAGGCCGCCTGGGCGATGGCCGTGGGAGCCGGCAGAATTCGAGTGGGAAGCAAGCCCAGAATCGAAAGACCCTGCCAAAACAGAAGTAAAAGGGCAGGCACCAGCCAGGGCACCAAAAGGATCTTGAGTCGACGGTTACTGCGAGGGGAACCGAACCGGGCCATCAGCCTTGGCCTCCGGCGCTGGTGGGGATCCGATCATTGGCAATGATTTCTCCAAATGGGGCGAGCACCAGTTGGTCGTGGTTGGGCCGATCTGGCAGCTGAATTGGCAATCTCGGGAAGAGCAATTCAGAAACCCGATAGGCCTCTTCTAAATGGGGATAACCCGAAAGGATGAAATGTTGAATCCCCAAATCGGCGTATTCCTCCAAGCGGCGGGCCACCGTGTCGGCATCGCCGACGAGGGCTGTCCCAGCGCCGCCGCGCACAAGCCCGACGCCGGTCCACAGGTTTGGACTGACCTCCAAAGACTCCCGACTACCACCATGGAGCTGAGTCATGCGACTTTGGCCCACGGAATCCATGCGGCTATAAACCTTTTGAGCCGCTACAATTGTCTCATCATCGACATAGCGAATCAATTCTTCGGCCGCATCCCAAGCCTGCTGATTGGTCTCGCGCACGATAATGTGGAGCCGGATCCCAAACTCCAAGCTGCGTCCCTGGCGAAGTGCTAATTCTCGCACTCCCACTAATTTTTCACGCACCTGCTCTGGGGGCTCACCCCAGGTGAGATAGGTGTCAGCATGGCGGGCACCCACCGCCTGGCCCGCAGGAGATGACCCGCCAAACCACAGAGGTGGATAGGGCTGCTGCACACCCCTATGGATGACATTGCCATCTTGAATGTTGAAATACTCGCCCTTAAAATCGGTACGATGGCCCTGGATGACTTCACGCCAGATGGTGAGGAACTCATCAGTGAGCCGATAGCGCTCATCATGGCTGAGATGGAAGCCGTCGCCAGCATTTTCAACCGGGTCCCCACCGGTGACCACGTTAATCAGCAAGCGACCATTGCTCAGTCGATCAAAGGTGGCCGCCATACGGGCCGCCACCCCTGGAGACATCAGGCCCGGGCGGATGGCCACCAAAAACTTGAGCCGCTCAGTACAGCTGGCCAACATGGAGGCGGCCACCCAAGCGTCATGGCAGGATCGACCTGTGGGCAACAAGACCCCCGAGAAGCCGAGGGAGTCAGCGGCCTGGGCAATCTGGCGCAGGTAGGGCAAGCTGATCTGCCGTCCCCCGGTTGCCGTGCCCAGGTAATGGCCGTCGCCGTGGAGGGGTATGAACCAGAACAGCTGCATCGTCAGGGTGGGGGAGCGATGGACTCTCGTACCCTTCAACGGTGATGGAGCAGCAGGCCCCTTGAGGTGGTAGCCGCCAACAGCGCAGGTGGCTCGCTGACTTGACATTTACAACGCTTAGCCCACCGAGCTACCGAACTTAAGCCCCAACTCCAGTCAAACTCTGCAGTCCCAGACCAGGACTGCAGGTTTTCCCCAGGTGCCTGGAGAAGACAGGGGAGCAGGCCAGAGGGCTACCCCCCAGGGCAAAGCAATCAACAAGCAGCCTGAACTCTTCAACATTGACAGGCTGTTTTGAGAGCGATAACGCTTTGATTGCCCTTAAGGATTCAGGGTAATGCAACTCCTTTGTGAATGTCTTTGCAGGGGTAAACCTGGCAAGGCGCACAGGATGGGCAGGAAGGGAAGAACGGAAAAAACTGATCGCCCTCGTAGCAATCCGACAGCTGATTGCCCCGTGGGCCTCAAGCACCCATGGCACTGAAGAGTTCCATGACTATCGAGAGCATGGCCAATCAAACACTTCTAGAGAGCCACTTTCAACCAGTCGTAGCACTCATCCATCTCCCGGAAATCCTGCCAATGAGGGCTGGGTAGGGGCTAGCCAGGAGCGTCCTTGAAGGGAGCCCATCCGGGGCCACTAGGCCGTTGCTAGGACAGGCCGATCTTTTTGGGGCATCGGGGGTCTAACACCCTTACGCCATCACCCGATTGCTGCCGCTTAACGCTCTGGAGACGGGCCCCAAGACGCCCAGACTCCAGGTTGTCGCATGACTATCCACGATCAGGATCATCCAAGCGGCTCTCGAATCTGGCCATTCCATCGATTGGCAGCCAACCCCTCCCATCTGCTCAGCAAGCAATCTGTTCTGCAAGGTGTGGGCTTCACCCAGCCCCAGCCACCGGCGGCCGTCTCAACCCCAGCCGCCTGGCGATCCGTTCGGCCAGCACATAGGAGACGGGAGTGATGTAGAGGGTTACCAGCTGGGACAGCAGCAGCCCCCCCACCACCACCAGGCCGAGGGAGCGGCGGGTGTCGGCGCCCGCTCCCCAGCCGATCGCAATCGGCAGGGTGCCAACGATGGCGGCCAGGGTGGTCATCATGATCGGCCGAAAGCGCAGCATGGAGGCGCTGTGAATGGCCTGCTTGAGGCCGGCACCCTGGCGGCGTTGGCTGATGGCAGCATCCACCATCATGATCCCGTTTTTCTTGACAATGCCGATCAGCAACACCAGGCCGATCGTGCTGTAAAGGTTCAATTCCGATCCACACAGAAGCAAGGTGGCGAGCCCCCCCACCGCCGCTGAGGGCAGGCTGGTGAGAATCGTGAGCGGGTGGATCAGATCCTCGTAGAGGATGCCCAGCACCAGATAGATCACCAGCACGGCAGCCAGTAACAACCAGCCCAGGCCAGCCACCGATTGTTCGAACACCTTGGCGGACCCCTGGAAGGCGCCCGTGGTCCCCACGGGCAGCAACTCCTCGGCCAGGGCTCGAATCTCGGCCGTCACCGCGGCGAGGGACACGCCGGGATTGATGTTGAACGAGAAGGTGACCGAGGGCAGCTGGTCGGTGTGGTTCACCGTGAGGGCCGTTGCCGTGCGGCGGCTGTCGGCCAGGGTGGAGAGGGGAATCAGCTGGCCCTGGGCATTGCGCACCGTCAACAGATCCAGATCGGCGGGGCTGTTCTGGGCAGCCAGATCAACCCCCAAAATCACCGGGAACTGGCCATCGGAGCGGTAGATCGTGGACACCTGCTGGTCGCCGTAGGCGCTGCGCAGGGCGGCCTGCACGGCGGTGGCATCCACGCCCAGGCTGGCGGCCCGGTCGCGATCCACCGTGATCTCCAGCTGGGGATTGTGGGATTGCAGGTCGCTGCTGACATCGCTGAGGCCCTTGAGGCTGCGCAGGCGCTGCTCAAATTCGGGGGCGGCCGCCAGCAAGGCGTCCTGGTCGATGGCCTGCAGGCCGTATTGGTACTGGGCGCGGCCCTGCACGGCCCCGATGGTCACGGCCGCCGGCACTTTGACAAAAGCGCGCAGTCCCGCAACGCGATTCACTGGCTTGCGGAGGCTTTGGGCCAGCTGGGCGGCCGATTGGCTTCGCTCGGCGCGGGGCTTCAGTTTGAGAAAGAGGCGGCCACTGTTGGCGCTGGCATTGGGCCCGCCCGCGCCCACGGTGCTGTTGACGCCAGCCACCGCAGGGTTGGCCTGGAGTGTGCGGGCCAGCTGGGTCTGCATCGCGGCCATCTCGGCAAAGGAGGTGCCTTCGGCCGCCTGGGTGTTGACCGTGAGCTGGCCCGTGTCGGCATCGGGGATGAAGCCCTTGGGCACCAGCAGGAACAGGATCACGGTGAGCACCAGGAGCCCCAGGGAGAGGCCCTGCACGGGGCCGGGCCGGCGCAGGGCTGCCGCCAGGCTGAGGCCATAGGCCCGACTGAGCCGCGCGAACAGGCGATCGAAGGCCTGCAGCAGGGCATGGCCGCGCAGGGCAACACCCGGGTCTGGCAGCAGCCGGGCCGCCAGCATCGGCGTCAGGCTGAGGGCCACCAGGCCCGAGAGCAGGATCGCCAGGCTGAGGGTGACGGCAAATTCGCGAAACAGCCGACCCAGCAGCCCGCCGAGAAACAGGATCGGGATGAACACCGCCACCAGGGAGACGGTCATCGAAAGAATCGTGGGGCCGATCTCCCGGGCCCCGCGCAGGGCCGCCTGCCAGCGGTTGTCGCCCTCCTCCTGGCGGCGCACGATCGCCTCCACCATCACGATCGCGTCATCGACCACAAAGCCGACACTGAGGGTGAGGGCCAGCAGCGACAGGTTGTCGAGCGAGTAGCCCAACAGGTCCATGGCGCCGAAGGTGCCGATCAGGGACACCCCAATCGCCAGGGCCGGCAGGGCGGTGGTGATGCCGGTGCCAAGGAACAGGGCCACCACGCCCACCACCAGGGCGATCGTCACCACCAGGGTGAGTTCCACATCGCGAATCGCCTCGCGGATGCCCTCGGAGCGGTCAAACAACACCTGCAGATCGATCGCCCCTGGGAGTTCGGCGCGCAGGGTTGGCAGCAGGGCGTGGATGGCATCGGCGATCGCCACGGTGTTGCTGCCGCTCTGGCGTTGCACCGCCACCACGATCGAGCGGCTGCCGTTGTACCAACTGGCGCTGCGATCGCTGGCGACGCTGTCGAGCACTTCGGCCACCTCACCGAGCTTCACGGGGGAGCCATTGCGATACGCCACCACCAGCTGGCGGTAGGCGGCCCCATCGTTCAGTTGGCCGTTGTCCTGAACGCTGACCGTTTGCTTGCTGCCATAGAGGTTGCCGGTGGGCTGGTTGGAATTGCCGGCCCGCACGGCCCCATTGACCTGATCGAGGCCGATGCCCTTGGCGCTGAGGGCCTGGGGATCGACGCGGATGCGCACGGCGTACTTCTGGGCGCCGTAGAGCTGCACCTGGGACACCCCATCCAGGCTGGAGAGGCGCTGGGCCACCCGCACCTGGGCCAGCTGGGTGACCTCCGAGAGGGGCAGCAGGTCGGAGCTGAGCACCAGATAGAGGATCGGCTGCTCAGCCGGATTGACCTTGCGAATCGAGGGCGGTGTGGGCAGATCGGCGGGCAGCTGGCGCGCTGCCTGGCTGATCGCCGTCTGCACGTCCTGGGCAGCCGCATCGATGTCGCGCTCGAGGTTGAACTGGAGCGTGATCTGGCTGCTGCCCTGGGCACTGCTGGAGCTCATCTCAGCGATGCCGGCAATGCTGGAGAACTGCTGCTCCAGGGGGGTGGCCACGGAGGTGGCCATGGTGGTGGGGCTGGCCCCCGGCAGGGAGACACTCACCTGCAGGGTGGGAAAATCGATGCTGGGCAGATCGCTGATCGGCAGGCGCAGGTAGCCCACCACTCCAACAAGCACCAGGGCCACCATCAACAGGATGGTGGTGACCGGGCGGCGGATGAGCCGCTCGCTGAAGGAGCCGATCACGGCGAGCGGTGCCCGGATGATGGCCCGGCCAGGCGGATCGGGGCCCCTGGGCTGAGGGCAAACTGGCCCTTGGTGACCACCAGCTCTCCCGCCGCAAGGCCGGCGTTGACCACCACCAGCTCGCCACCGCTGGGACCGAGCTGGATCTGGCGGGGATGGGCCACCATCGCCTCGGGTTTCTTGCCCTCGGCGGGCTGGCGCTGGACCCAAGGGCCGATGGGCTTGTCTGGGGCCAGCCTGGCTGAACCCTGCCTGTCTGAGCCCTGGCTGTTTGAGCCAAGCCCGACTCTGGACGGCCTGTCCCTGGCTGGCTTGGCCTGGGCCACATACACAAAGGGGCCCTTCTGGCCGGTCTGGACCGCCAGCTGGGGAATCAGCAGCACCTGCCTGAGGCGCTGCAGCTCGAGCAGCCCCTTGACGTAGGCCCCGGGCACCAGGTGCTGGGAGCGGTTGGCAAAGGTGGCCTTCACGGCCGTGGTGCCGGTGCTGGGGTCCACGGCGTTATCGATCGAGCTCACCCGACCCAGATCGCCCGTGGCCAGGCGCAGCCCCAGGCCCAGCTCCAGGCGGGGGATCAGCCGCTGGGGCACGGCGAATTGCACCGTGATCGGCTGGAACTGGTTCACCACCACCAGGGGGCGATCCTCGGCATCGCGCACCAGGTTGCCGGTGGTGAGCCGCAGCTGGCCGGCCCGGCCCCGGATCGGAGAGCGAATCGTGGTGCGCTCCAGGTTGAGCCGGGCGTTGGCCTCGGCCGCCAGGGCAGCGGCCAGGTCGGCCCGGGTGCTCTGCACCTCGCTTTCCCGGCTGCGGACCGTGGCATCCAGGGAGAGGGCCTCACTGCGGAACTGCTCGGCCTGGTCAACACTGATCGCCCCCTGGCTCCCGAGCGAGCCATAGCGGTTGGCCCGTTGGCGGGCCAGGCGCGCTTCGGCCCGGCTGCGCTGCACCTCGGCCCGGGCCTCCCGTTCCTTAGCGATCGCCCGGTTGCGGTTGGCGATCGCCTGGTTGAGGGCCGCCTGCCAGGGGGCGGGGTCAATGCCGATCAGGGGCTGGCCCGCCTGCACCTCCTGGCCCTCCCGGAAATAGACCCGCTGCACCACCCCCGAAACCTGGGGGCGGATCGCCGCCGAGGCCAGGGGCTTGACCTCGCCGGTGATCGGGAACGTCTCATCGAAGTCGCCCACCCGCACCGGTGCCACGGACACCAGCAGGGCCGGTTTGCGGCTAGAGCCATCGCCCTGGGGCCAGAAACCCCGGGCGAGCAGCACCAGCAGCACGAGCCCTCCCCCCAGGAGAGCCAGGTTGCGGGGTCGGGTCAGGGTCGTCACTGGCCAACCCTAGGCAGCGAGGCCGCGGGGCCAGGGTTCTGGCGGACACAACCAAGGCGCCAACACAGCGCCAAAAAAAACCAGCCGGGGAATCCCCAGCTGGCAAGGATTTTGCTTCTGGCATCAAGGTTGCCCCGCAGCCAGGGCTGGCTGCGGGCGAGGCCAGCGGGCTTGGGCTCAATAGCCGTTGCAGCCCTGGACGGAGATTCGGTAGCTGAATCCCAGGGCGCCGGGATCATCGCTGTTGCCCACCTTGAAGTTCATCTGGCTGGCCACCTTGCCGGGGATAGCCGGGAAAGGACCGAACATGCGGCCCGTGCCGATCGGCGGGTTCATGGTTTCGTTGATGACCTGCAGGTTGCTGCCATCGTTGAACTTCATGAAGCCCGAGACGGGATATTGGGCACCGGGATCGGAGGAGTTGGCCGTGAAGAAGAACTTGTAGCTGCTGTAGGGCTGGTTCACGATGAAATCGGTGTTCCAGTTGGTGCGGCCAATGATGTGGCCCCGGCCCACGGACTTGGCCACGATCGGCGAACCATTGCCACCGATCGGCTGCAGGAACTGACAACGGGGGGCCGCCTGGCCTGCGGTGCCCCAGGCGAACAGGAGTGGGGCGGCAGCCAGGAGCAGGGAGCGGGACAGCATGAACCAACAGATTGATAGCGGCCAAAGGTTAGGCCGGCTGGGAGGGGCTGCCAGCCCCCTGGCAACCCACCTGGTAGCCCCGATGGGCACAGCGGACCGTCCGTTGCCGGCAGCCCCCAATCAGGGGCTCTCGCCGAGCTGACATTCGGTGAGCGTGTGATCACAGAGGCGCTCAAGCACCCGCTGCAGGTCAACTGGCGAGAGCTCGCCATCGTGGCCCCACTTCAGGGAGGTGCTGGCGGCGTGGGGATCGGAGCCTGGGGCGGGGGAGGCGAAGGGAGCCTGGTTCATGCAGCGGCTGGCATGTCCTGATTCCCACACTAAATCCCGCCCGCCCCGCCGGCAATCTGGTAGAGGTTCAAACAGAAATCAGCTTCGGCTCCTTGTAAGGGATGAAATTGGCCTTGCTGGTGCCGCAGATCGGGCAGACCCAGTCGGCCGCGATGGCCTCGAAGGGGGTGCCCGGCGCAATGCCGGAGTCGGGATCGCCGACGGCGGGGTCGTAGATCATCGAGCAGATGCGGCAGATCCATCGGCCGCCCACCGCCTGCTCCGCCTCGCCAGGCTGGCCGGCGCCGTGGAGGGCTTCGAGGGCAATGCCGTAGCGCTCGGCATGGTGCTGCTCGATTGGGGCCAGCAGGCCGAAGGTGCTGGCCGCCCTGCGGAAGATGGCGGCATGGTCCTCGGATTCGCCGATCTGGGCCTGGAACTCGGCCTCGGCGGCCCGATCGCGGTCCTGGCTCGCCTGGGCGGCGAACTCGGGATACATGGTGGTGTACTCATAGGTTTCCCCCTCGATCGCCAGTTCCAGGCAGCGGCTGAGGATGGCCAGCTTCTCGTCGGGGCTGAGGCGGGTGGGATCGGCCACCACCAGCTCGGGGTGGAGCAGGCGGAAGTGGGCGAAGGCGTGCTCGGTTTCCTGGTGGGCCGTGTCGCGGAACAGGCGGGCCAATTCGACATGGCCGAGCTGCTTGGCGAGATCGGCGAAGAACAGGTATTTGCGATTGGCCATGCTTTCGCCGCCGAAGGCGGCCTCAAGGTTGGCCTGGGTGGCCGGATTGGAGAGATCCATGGCGGGGACTGCTGGGGATGGCAGCAGCTTACACGAAGTCGGAGTGAGTATGAGTTAGCCGGCTCAAGGACTGGGGGCTCGGGGCCCTGGGGCTCCGGGAGGCCGGTGCCAGGAGCTTGCGGCGCGCCCAAAGTCGGACCGATGGCCCTGCCCCGAAGCAGTCCCCCAGGGCCGACCTGGCCAGTCCGATTCCGATCAGGGCCTCGATGCTGGCCAAGGGGCTTGGACGATGACCCCGCACCGCTGCCGCTGCAAACCCGGCCACCAGCGCGATCCCCCAGCGTCGCCTGGCCAGGGCCTGAGTCCCCTGCTCAAGCGCGACAACCGAGGCTCGCCAGGGCCTGGCGAGGACGGGCGCTAGCGCCACCAGGGCGCGGGCAGGCCGCCCGATCGGGTGCCCCTGGCGCAAGCCGGGAGGGAGCAGCCCAATGGGGGGTTGCCGGGGGGAGGAGCCCCTGGGCCGTCGATGCCAGGGCTTGGATGCCAGGGCGTTGATGCAGGGACGTGGCACCAGAGGCGTGGCTGCCAGGGCCGCGAAGCTGGCTGGCCCGCGGCGGGCCGTGATCAGGGCGACCCCGCGCTGTTGTGAAGCCCACGGTCAAATCCGCCTGGCCTTGCCAGCCTGGGGAGGTCCCGTGGCTGGCTTGATGAGCTCCCTGTTTTCAGCCCCGGATCTGAAGCGCAGCTATCGGTTCGTGGATCGCAGCGGCCAGCCCCACCCGATCCTCGATGACCAGTTCGACAGCCTGGATGCGGCCTGGGAGGCGGTCCAGGCCTGGCTGGAGCAGCGGGGCCTGAGCACGGACGCCATGCCGGCGGTGCTGGCGGAGGAATTCGGCCTGGAGGTGAGCACCGCCAAGGGCCACTGGCGCACCCTGCGCCATCCCGGCCAACGCTCCTGGGCCTCCCTCACCTGTCCGATCGGGCGGCCACCGGGGGCCTGAGCCCTGGGGCCAGCCCCCCGGCCGGAGCGGGCCTGGAGCCCAGCTGCAGCGGGGCCGGGCCGGAGCCTGGTCACAATGGGCGATGGTGCCGCGGACTGTCCCTGCGGGCGCCTACCCCCCCCCGCCAGCCCTGCCTTGGCCTCCACCGCTGCCACCCCTGGGCCCGGGTCCAGGGCGATCACCACCCGCCTGCGGGGCGCCGCCCTGCTGGCCCAGCCCCTGCTCAACAAGGGCACGGCCTTCAGCCGGGAGGAACGGCGCACCCTGGGTCTCGACGGCCTGGTGCCCTGGGCGGTGGAAACCCTGGACCAGCAGGTGCAGCGCACCTGGCAGGCCTTCAGCGCCCTCGATGGCGACCTGCTGCGCTTCGCCTTCCTGACGACCCTGCGCCAGAGCAACCTCACCCTCTTCCATCGCTTCCTGGCCGACCACATCGCCGAGGCCATGCCGATCGCCTACACCCCCACCGTGGGGGCGGCGATCCAGGGCTTCAGCCAGCACTACCGCACGCCCTCCCAGGGGGTGTACCTGGCGGCCCCCCAGGTCGGCGAGCTGCCCCAGCTGCTGCGCCAGTGCGCCCCCGAGCCCCCCGACCTGGTGCTGGTGACCGATTCGGAGGGGATCCTGGGGCTGGGCGACCAGGGCATCGGCGGCATCGAGATCTGCCACGGCAAGTTGGCCGTCTACACCCTCTGCGCCGGGCTCCACCCCGGCCGGGTGTTGCCGGTGGTGCTGGATGTGGGCACCGATCGCCAGAGCCTGCTGGCCGATCCCCTCTACCCGGGCTGGCGCCAGCCGCGGCTGCGGGGCGCCGCCTATGACGCCTTCATCGCTGGCTTTGTGGAGGCCCTGGGCGCGGTGTTCCCCCAGGCGGTGTTGCATTGGGAAGACTTCGGCACCCTGAACGCCCGCCGCAACCTGGAGCGCTATCGCCGGGTGCTGCCCAGCTTCAACGACGACATCCAGGGCACCAGCGGCGTGGCGGCGGCGGCGGTGCTGGCCGCCTGCCAGGGCCTGGGCCAGGAGCTGCAGGACCAGCGGATCGTGATCTTCGGCGCCGGCACGGCCGGCTGCGGCATCGCCGAGCGGCTGCTGCGCCTGATGCAGCAAGGGGGGCTCAGCCCGGCGGCAGCCCGGGCGCGCCTCTGGGCGATCGACCGGCCCGGCCTGTTGATCGAGGGCCAGGAGGGCCTGGGCGAAGCGGCCCGGCCCATGGCCCGGCGGCCGCAGGAGGTGGCCGACTGGCAGCGCGATGGCCAGGGGCGGATTCCCCTGCTGGAGGTGGTGCGCCGCAGCCGGGCCACGGTGCTGATCGGCACCTCGACCGTGGCCGGGGCCTTTGACCAGGCGGTGGTGGAGGCCATGGCGGCGGCCACGGAGCACCCGATCATCCTGCCCCTGTCCAACCCCACGGCCCTGGCCGAAGCCCGGCCCGCCGATCTGCTGGCCTGGAGCGGGGACCGGGCCCTGGTGGCAAGCGGCAGTCCCTTTGGACCCGTGGCCACGGCCTCCGGCCTGCGGGTGATTGGCCAGTGCAACAACTGCTTCCTTTATCCGGGCCTGGGCTTTGCGGCCGTGGCCGTGGGCGCCCGGGAAATCAGCGAGGCGATGATCGATGCGGCCCTGCGGGCCCTGGCCGCCGCCATCCCGGCCGCCAGCGATCCCCAGGGGCCCCTGATGCCGGACCTCTCCCAGGTGCGCCCGGTGTCGCGGGCGGTGGCCGAAGCGGTGGCCCTGGCGGCCGTGGCCGCAGGCCTGGCCCGGCTGGCAACCAGCCCCCAGGAGGCGATCGAGCGCCTCGATCAGGCCACCTGGGAGCCGGTGTATGGGCCGGTTCTGGCGGGCTGAGGCCCGATCCCAGGCCCCTTCAAGGGCGGTTGGAGCACCCTTGAAAGGGCATCACCCCAGAATTCAGCCGCTTGCCTGGTCGCCGGCCGGCTCCAGTTGCAGGGTGCTGTGGGCAATGCCCAGTTCGGCCAGCCGTTCTTTGGCCTGGTGCAGCAGCTGCATGTCGTCGGTGCTGCCGAGGCGACGGCTGAGGTGGGCGGTGAGGGCGTTCTGGGAGGTGCTCATGGCCCAGACGTGCAGATGGTGCACCTCCACCACCCCCGGCAGGCCATTCAGGGCCTGGCTCACCTCCTCCAGGTCCAGGCCGAGGGGCACGGCATCGAGGGCCACGATCAGGGCTTCGCGCAGCAACTGCCAGCCACTCCAGGCCACGGCCAGGCCCACGGCCATGGCGGTGGTGCCATCGAGCCGGTTCCAGCCGGTGAGCCCCACCACCAGGGCACTGACCAGGACGGCCGCGGACACCGCCGCATCGGTGAGCAGGTGCACCACCGCAGCCCGGCGGTTGAGGTCGTGCTGGTGGGGATCGCCGAACAGGCGCGCCGAGACAAGATTGACCACCACGCCGGCGGCGGCGGCCCAGGCCACCGGAGCGCTGTGGAGGGTCACCGGTTCCAGCAGCCGCTGCAGGCCCTCAACGAACACCACACTGGCGGCCATCAGGATCAGCACGGCATTCAGCAATGACGCCAGCTGGGTGCTGCGGCCAAAGCCATAGGTGAAGCGCTGGTCGGGCGGGCGACTGCTGAGCCGTTCGGCGCCCCAGCCCAGCAACAGGCCGGCCACATCGCCCAAATTGTGGACGGCATCGCCCACCAGGGCCATCGAGCCGAAGCCGAAGCCGATCACCAGTTGCAGGCCGGACAGGGCGCTGTTGAGGATCACGCTCCAACGGAAGGCGGTGACGGCCCCGAAGCGGTGGACGTGCTGGCTGGCATGGGGCAGCCGCTGGATCACCACCGCCGGATGGCAGCTCTGGCGGGCACTGGGGTGGTGGTGAGCTCCCATGGGGGCAGGCAGGGACTGGCGGCGTTGGGGGAAGGCGGGGGCGAGCTTGAACCGAGCCGGCTCCCGGGCCAGGGGAGCCCGCAGCCCTCCGCCTGGTCGGCCCCCCATTGTGGGAACGGCGAGGCTGGAGCCTGGAGCTGGGTCCACCTTGGCAAGGCAGGCGCCGCCTTGACGCAGGCGCAGGGCCGCTGGCAGCTGGCCCGCCTGAGCCGGCCCTGGCGGGGCAGGGGCGGCTCAGGCGGGCTGGCGCGGCCGGGGGGCCCGGAACAGCAACACCAGGGGGATAGCCGCCAGGAACAGCAGGGCCAGCAGGTGAAAGATGTCGCCGTAGGCCAATAGGGAGGCCTGCAGATCCACCTGGTGATCAACGATCTCCAGGGCACGGCGGTGGGCCAGCTGGGGGTCGACACCGCGGGCCTGCAGCAGCTGCTGCAGCTCAAACAGGCGCATGCGCAACACCAGGGACAGGCTGCCGGCCGATTCGCTCAGGTAGGCGCGATGGTGATCACGGCCGTGGGCCAGCAGGGAGGTGAGCAAGGCGATGCCAAAGCTGCCCCCCAGTTGGCGGGTGAGGTTGTAGAAGGCGCTGCCGCCATTGATTTCATCGGGTTGCAGATCGCCAAGGGCCGCCAGGCTCAGGGGCAGGAACATCAACACCGTGCCCACACCGCGAAAGATCAAGGGCCAGAAGAGGGCGTCTTCGCCCGTATTCGGATTGATGCCGGCCAGGGAAAACATCACGAGGGCCGTGCAAATGCTGCCGGCGGTGATCACGCGGCGGGGGTCGAGTTGCTGCACTTTCTTGCTGAGCACCAGCATGGTGGCCCCTGAGGCCAGGGCTCCCGGCAACATCAGCAGGCCGGTCTGGATGGCCGTGAACTGCAACACCCCCTGAACAAAGATGGGAATCAGAAAGACCGTGCCATAGAGACCAATCCCCACAATCATCGAAAGAACGCTGCCGGCAGCCAGACTGCGGTGGCGCAACACCCGCAGCTGCACGGCCGGATTGGGATGGCGCAGTTCCCACCAAATAAAGGCCGGACAGCTCAGCGCTGCCGTAAGGCTGAGGGCGACGATGCCCGGGTCATCAAACCAGGCGTATTGCTCGCCCTGCTCCAGCACAATCTGAAGCGATCCCAGCCAGAAGATCAATAACAGAATACCAAGCCAATCCACCGAAGCCAGGGAGGGGGGCTCCTTTTTGGGATCGGGTGGCAGGGCCCGGAGGGCCATCAGCACCGCAAAGATGCCGAAGGGCAGGTTGATCAGAAAAATCCAGCGCCAACTCAACAGATCGGTGAGATAGCCGCCCACGGTGGGGCCGAGGGCCGGGCCGGAGATGATGCCCAGGCCAAACACCGCCTGGGCAAAACCCTGGCGATCCTTGGGGATCGTTTCAAACAGAATCGCCTGGGATTTGGCCAGCAAGCCGCCCCCCAGCAGGCCCTGAATGATGCGGCCGGTCACCAGCAAGGGCAGGTTGGGCGCCATGCCACAAACCACCGAGGCGATCGTGAAGCCCGCCAGGGAAAATACAAAATAGCCGCGGCGGCCGAAGCCATTGCCGAGCCAGGCGGTGAGGGGCAGGATCACCACATTGGCCATGGCGTAGCCGGTCACCACCCAGCCCACCTCAGCCAGGGTGGCGCCGAGGTGGGCCTGGATGCTGGTGAGGGCCACGTTGACGATGCTCGTGTCGAGCACCTCCAGGAAGCCCCCCAGGGAAGCGGTGAAGATGATCGCCCAGTGGGCTGGTGTCAGGGGGGTGCGGGCCGCGGCGGGTGCCACGGCGGCGGGAGGTGTCCCCACGTCAGGTGTGCACCGAGGTCACCACCGATAGCCCCGGCTTGAGACGCACGCTCCAGGGGCCGATGCTGCTCGGATCAAAATCAATGCGCACGGTGACCCGTTGCACCA
Organism: Synechococcus sp. UW140; assembly: GCA_943370565.1. Taxonomy (GTDB): domain Bacteria; phylum Cyanobacteriota; class Cyanobacteriia; order PCC-6307; family Cyanobiaceae; genus BAIKAL-G1. Next base: position 177,773 of record CALRRL020000002.1, read on the forward strand.
CCTTGGTGAAGTTGCCGGTGGCGTTATCGGGGGGAAGCAGGGCAAAGCGGGCGCCGGAGGCGGGCGAGAGGCTGGTGACATGGCCGTGGAACACCACCCCCGGCACGCCATCAATACGCAGGTCGGCCCGGTTGCCCACATGCATGCGGCTGACCTGGGTTTCCTTGAAATTGGCCTCCACCCACACCTCCCGGCCCACCAGGGTGAGCAGGCCCTGGCCGGGCTGGACCCCCTGGCCGGCCTCCACCTGGCGTTGGCCGACCACGGCCGCAGCCGGGGCCCGCAGGGTGGTGTAGCTGAGCTGGAGCTTGGCGGCGGCCAGGGCCGCCTGGGCCTGGAGCACGCCGGCCTGGGCGGCGGCGGCCTTGCTGGCATCCACCTGGATGTGGGCCGCCCGGGAGCGGGCCGTGGCCTGGCTGCCGCTGCTGCGGCTCAGCCGGCCGAGGGCCTGCTGGTACTGGCTCTGGGCCAGGTCGACCTGTTGCTGGGTGGCGGCGCCCTGGCGCAGCAGGCTCTGGTAACGCTTGAGGTCGGCGGCGGTGCGCACCACCTCGGCGCGGGCATCGAGCTGGTCGCCGCGGGCCAGGGATTCGCCGGCACTGGCATCGCTGCGATCGGCGCCAACGGTGACCTTGGCGGCATCGGCCTGGCGCTGGGCACTGATCAGGTCGGCTTCGGCCCGCAGCACCTGCATGCGCTGGTCGCCCGAATCGAGCAACACCAGGGGCTGATCCGCCTGCACCGGGTCATGGGCTTCAACCAGCACCCGGGCGACGGTGCCGGGAATCCGGCTCGAAACCTCATAAAGGTGGGACTGGAGCTGGGCGTCATCGGTCTGCTCGATGCCCCAGTTGGCCCCGATCCAGACGGCACCCACCCCGGCCAAGGCCCCAGCCAGGGCGATGCCGATCTTGCGCTTGGTCACACAGGCGGGCAACGACGGGCTCCCATCGTCGCAAGCGGCCGTGACCCCTGTGGGCTGGGGCGGGGCGGACTCCGGGGCGGCCTGGCGAGCGGACAGGCGGGCGGGCACCCGGACGGCCACTGCCAGAAGCGCCGGCCGCGTTGGATCCGGAGGGGCCAGCGGCCCAGCCCAGCCAGGGGTCAGGAGCCCCGAAGGCCAGAAGCCAGAACCAGGGCCAGACTGGCCTTAAACCATCGGTCCTGATGGGGAGTCGGCATGGGTCTGCCCCGGCATCGGCGCTTCGGGCCCCCGCAAGGCCGCCCGCTGGGGCCACCGCGGTGGAGCCAGCAGGGGGCTGGGCAATGGCGCGTGCAGTGGAGAGATGGTTTGACTGGGCTTTCGAGCAAGCTCTGGAGCAAGCTTTGGACTGAGCTCTGGACCGCGCTCTGGAGCAAGCAATGGTGCCAACAGGGGCCCCTGCGTTGGATCCAGGCGCCCCTGGGCTCCAGGCCGCTGATGGGCCTTGGCACCAGGTTCGACTCAAGGCGGGCTGCCGGGGGCAACGCCCCAGACCGCCGCAGGCCGCCAAACGAGCCAGAAGCCGCTGCAGGCCCAGATCAAGCCCCAGGCCAAGCTCCAGATCACGGGCCCAATCAAGGGCCAAGGCAACGCCGGCCAAAGGGCAGGGCCCAGGCCCATGGCCCGGCCCGGGCTTCGGCGGAGGCGCGGCTGGCCGCAATCGGCAGGCTGACGCCCGAGCAGGTGTTGGCCGAGCTGCAGTGCAGCGAAGCAGGCCTGGGCCCCCTGGCGGTGGAGCAGCGACGTCGGCAGTTCGGCAGCAATGCGATCCCCCGCCAGGGCAGCCCGGGTTGGCCGCTGCAGTTGCTCGCCAGTGTCAACAATCCACTGGTGCTGCTGTTAACGGCCCTGGCCGCCATTTCCCTGGCCAGTGGCGAAGCCGAATCGGCAGGAATCATCCTGGCGATTGTGATCTTCAGCGTGGGCCTGCGCTTTTCCCAGGACTATCGCTCCAGCCTCGCCGTTGATGCCCTGCGGGAGCTGGTCCACACCACGGCCACGGTCTGCCGGCCCGGCCCCGGTGAGGAGTCGGCAGGCCTCACCACCAGCACCGGGCCTACGCCAGGCGGCACCCCCCAGGCCGGGGAGCGCCCTCCCCAGGCGAGCGAAGTTCGTTATTCCTTGGCCGGAGAAAGCAACGGCTTCTGGCAGGAAGTGCCCATCAAGGATCTGGTGCCCGGCGATGTGATTCAGCTGGCGGCGGGCGACATGGTGCCGGCGGATGTGCGCCTGCTGCACTCGAAAGACCTGTCTGTCAGCCAGGCCAGCCTCACCGGGGAAGCGATGCCGGTGGACAAGCACGTGCTTGCCGATGGGGCGCTGCCCGGCGAGCGGAGCCAGGGCCAGGGCCCAGGCGAGCCAGCCAGCCGCAATGCCCTGGACCTCGAGAGCCTCTGTTTTCTGGGCACGGCCGTGGTCAGTGGCGCCGCCCGGGCGGTGGTGGTCCACACCGGCGCCGACACGCTCCTGGGTTCGATTGCCGAAGGGCTGATGGTGCCCAAATCGTGCACGGGTTTCGACAGGGGCGTCAATGATGTGAGTCGCCTGTTGCTGCGTTTCATGCTGGCGATGGCCCCCAGTGTGTTCCTGATCAATGGCCTGCTCAAGGGCAATTGGGGCGAGGCCTTTTTCTTTGCCCTCTCCGTGGCGGTTGGGCTGACGCCGGAGATGTTGCCGATGATCGTGACCGCCAATCTGGCCCGCGGCGCCATCGCCATGTCCAAGCAGCAGGTGATCGTTAAAACCATCCATTCAATCCAGAGCCTCGGGGCCATGCAGATCCTCTGCACCGACAAAACCGGCACGCTCACCCAGGACCACATTGTCTTGAAATTTCCGCTCGATCTCTACGGACGCGAACGCCAGGACGTGCTCGAATTTGCCTATCTGAACAGCTGCTATCAAACCGGTCTTAAAAATCTGCTGGATGTGGCCATTCTCGAACAGCAGGAATTGGCAGCCAAACTCGATCTGGATCGCCGCTACCACAAAATCGATGAAATCCCCTTTGATTTCGGACGGCGGCGCATGTCCGTTGTGATCGCTGAGGATGGCCACCACCATGAACTGATCTGCAAAGGGGCCGTTGAGGAAATTGCCCAGATCTGTACCCAGGTGCGCCTCGATGGCCACACCATCGCCCTCGATGCCCGGCTGCGCAGCCAGCTGCACCAGCTCAACCACGATCTCAATGACGACGGCCTGCGCGTGATCGCCGTGGCCTACAGGGAACTGCCACCCGAGCAGAGCAGCTATGCGGTGGCGGACGAACGGGAACTCACCCTGATTGGCCTGATCGCCTTCCTAGATCCCCCCAAGGAGTCCGCCCGCCAGGCGATTGCGGCCCTGGCCAGGGGCGGGGTGGACGTGAAGGTGCTCACCGGTGACAACGCCGTGATCACCCAGAAAACCTGCAAGGATGTGGGCCTGCCCGTGGTGGGGATCCTGCTCGGCGATGCGGTGGAGCGCCTCAGTGATCAGGACCTGTTCTCTGCGGCGGCCGGCACCACCATCTTCGCCAAACTGACGCCGTTGCAGAAATCGCGCATCATCCGCGTGTTGCGCAGCCGCGGCGCGATTGTGGGCTTCATGGGCGATGGCATCAATGATGCGGCCGCCCTGCGGGAAGCCGATGTGGGCATCTCGGTGGACACGGCCGTGGACATCGCCAAGGAAGCGGCTGACATCATCCTGCTGGAGAAGAATCTGATGGTGCTGCAGGCCGGCATCCTGGAGGGTCGCCGCACGTTTGGCAATATCGTGAAGTACATCAAAATGGGAACCAGCTCCAATTTCGGCAACATGGTCAGCATGCTGGGAGCCAGCGCATTGCTGCCGTTTCTGCCGATGCTGCCTGTGCAGATTCTGGTCAATAATCTGCTCTACGACCTCTCGCAAACCGGCATTCCCTTTGACCGGGTCGATCGCGATTACCTGGCCAAACCGCGCCAATGGCTGGTGGGCGACATCCAACGCTTCATGCTCTGGATCGGGCCGATCAGTTCCCTGTTCGACTATCTCACCTTCGCCTTGATGTGGTTTGTCTTCGAGGCCAACACGCCGGCCCGCCATGGCCTGTTTCAAACCGGCTGGTTTGTCGAAAGTCTGATGACCCAGGTGTTGATCGTGCACATCATCCGCACCCCCAGGATTCCGTTCCTCCAGAGTCGGGCCTCCTGGCCCCTGCTCTGGATCAGCGCCGCGGTGATGGCCCTGGCGATCGCCCTGCCCTTCTCCCCTGCCGGCCCCGGGCTGGGTCTGGTGCCCCTGCCGCCGGCCTATTTCGCCTGGCTGGGGCTGATCCTGGCGGGCTATTGCCTGCTCACCCAACGGGTCAAGACCTGGTTCATCCAGCGCTACGGCTACAACTGACGGCAACGGGTCCCCGAGCCGGCCAGCCCCAGCTACCCCGGGTCGTCCTCGTCGCTCTCGAGGGCATCGCCCGCCCGGAACCGGTCCTGTTCGCGGCTGTAGCGGAACAGGCCGCAGGCCCGGATCCAGCTCACCAGGGTTTCGAACATGGCCTCGGCTTCGGGCTGGGTGAACTGCTCACTGAGCAGGTCAAGCACAAAATCGCCCTCCACCTCAGCCTTGGCGCTCTGGTCAAGGGCCTCCTGGAGGCGACGCACCAGGGGCACGTGCAGCAACATCTGGCTGCGCAGCAGCCGTTGTTGCTCCTCCTCACTGGCCTCGGCCAGGGCCCGGCCCACCGGGCTGAGGCCCAGGCGGGCCCCATCCACCGCCATCAACTGCAGCAGCTCACCGGCATCGAGGATCGGCAGCAGGTCATCGAGTTCCAGCACCAGTTCATCGGCCAGTTCGGCCACGCTGATGCCCTCCTGCTCGGGCACCAGGGTGAGCAGGTCGACCACGGCGCCGAGGGAGGCGGGCGGCAGGGCCAGGGCGTCCTGGCTGGTGCTTTGTTCCACCGCCAGGGGGCTGGCGCCCACCGGCTTGTCCGGGTCGGTCATGTAGCTGTAGAGGGTGTCGACCAGGGCCCGGAACGCCGGCGCCCCATCGTCGCGGGGCCGCGGCAGCGGGTTGGGCACCACGCCGCGGATGCGGCCGGGGTTGGCACTGAGCAGCACCACCCGATCGCTGAGCAGCACCGCTTCTTCGATGCTGTGGGTCACGATCACGATCGAACCGGCGGGGAAGGTGCCGCCAGCCCAGAGTTCATCGATGTCGCGGCGCAGGTTTTCAGCGGTGAGCACATCGAGGGCGCTGAAGGGTTCATCCATCAGCAACAGGGCCGGCTCCATCACAAAGGCCCGCGCAAAGCCCACCCGCTGGCGCATGCCGCCAGAGAGTTCGCGCGGATAGGCCTCGGCGCTCCCCTCCAGGCCCACCATGGCCAGGGCCCGCAGGGCCCGGCGCCGCACCTCCTTCTCGCCCAGGCCCCGGGCCTCCAGGCCCACGGCGGTGTTTTCCAGCACCGTGAGCCAGGGCAACAGGGCAAAGCTCTGGAACACGATCGCCACATCCCGGTTCACGCCGCGCAGGGGCTGGCCATCCCGTTCGATCCGGCCCTCGCTCGGGGCGATCAGGCCGGCCATCAGCCGCAGCAGGGTGCTCTTACCACTGCCACTGCGGCCCAACAGGGCCACCACCTCACCGGGCTGGATGTCCAGGTCGATGTCATCGAGCACCGCCACGCGGCTACTGCCGTCGGCGCTGCGAAACAGTTTGGCGACGTGGCGCACCTTCAGCAGGGGCTGGCAGGCGCCCTGGGGAATCGCCTGCATGGCGTCAGTTTCCATAGCGCTCCTCAGCAAAGCGATAGAGGGGCCGCCACACCAGCCGGTTGGTGCCCACCACGAACAGGGCCATCACCACCAGGCCCAGAAACAGCCGCGGCTGGTCGTTATTGGCAGTGGCGTCGGCGATGTAGGAGCCGATGCCAGGGGTGTGCAGGCTGTGGCGGCCCCAGGTCACCAGTTCGGCCACGATCGAGGCATTCCAGGCGGCGCCGCTGGCGGTCACCGCCCCGGTGATCCAGGCGCTGAACATGGCCGGCAGCAGGAAGCGCCGCCAGCGCTGGCGGCCCCTGAGCTGGAACACCTGGCTCATCTCGCGCAGGTCATTGGGAATGGCGCTGGCACCGGCGGTGACATTGAACAGCACGTACCACTGGGCCCCCATGGCCATCAGCAGCACACAGCCATAGAAGAGCGGTGTGCCCAAGAGCAGGAACACCACCGTGAAGAAGGGAAAAAGCAGGTTGGCGGGGATGCTGGCGAGCATCAACATCACCGGCTGGAGCAGGGCCGCCCAGCGCGGCCGCAGCCCGATCAGCACCGCCAGGGGCAGAAAGATCAAGGTGCTGCCGCCAACCACCGCCAGCACCCGGCCGAAGGTGAGCAGGCCCTGGCCAAAGGCGTTGAGGGTTTCGCCCAGGCCCACCTGTTGGAGGCTGTGGTGGCAGGCCACCACCGTGGCCACGGCCCCGACCAGCAGGATCAGGTTGTCGAGCCAGCGGGGCTCCTGGCTCTGCAGGGGAGCGGGACCGTCCCGGCCGCGGCTGCGGGTCAGGCGGTTGAGGGCGGCCCAAAGGGGCAGCAGGCCCGATCCCAGCCAGACCCCCAGCTGGCGCAGCAGCTCCGATTGCTGCAGCATCTCCAGAAACCACGATTGACTCGGGGTGGCGGCCGAATTGGTATCCAGACGAAACTGCTCGCTCCAGGTGACGATCGGGCGCCAGAAAAGCTGGTCGGTGACTACGATCAAGGCCAGCATCATCAACAGGGCCCAGAGCACACAATCAAGCCGCTGGCTGGCAATGGCGGCGGCCACATAGGAACCGATTCCTGGCAACGTGTAATTCAAATTGTTAACGCTGATCGCCTCACTCTGGGTGGCAAAAAACCAGCCCCCCGCAAAACTCATCATGCCATTCCAAACCATCGGAATGGCGCTGGCCGGCAGCTCCAGCCGCACCATCTGCTGCCAACCGCTGAAGCCATACACCCGGGATGCCTCGCGCAGTTCCGTCGGGATCGTGCGCAGGGATTGGTGATAACAGAAGATCAGATTCCAGACCTGGCCGGTGACGATCGCAAACAGGGCCGCCGATTCCAGCCCCAGCAGACTGCCCGGGAACAGGTTGATGAAAAAGGGGACAATCACCGCCAGAAAACCCAGCACCGGCACCGACTGGAGCACATCCACCAGGGGCAGCACCAACCGTTCGGCCACCGCCGAGCGGGCCGTGAGGGACCCCACCGCCACCGCAATCGTCAGCGAGATCGCCAGGGCGATGAACATCCGCAGGGAGGAGCGGGCGGCGTAGTAGGGCAACAACAGGGGGTTGAGATCTACCCCGCTGAGCTGGGCATGGGGTTGAAAACTGACGGCCATCTGGCTGCTGAGGCTGCCGATGCCCACCACCACGGTGAGGCCCACCAGCAGCAGGGCGAAATCGAGCAGCTGCGTGCGGGTGCGATCCGGCGGTACCGCCGAGGCCGAGCTGGGCCGGGCGGCGGATCCGGCCAGTTCAAAGCGGGGTACCCTCCCGGCCTCCAATGCCATCGGCCCCCAGCCAAGCTCAGTCCACTCTGTCACCGCAGGGTGGCCAAGCCGCTGTGCCGCAGCGCACCTGGGCGGGGCCTCCCCTTGCCGTTTTCTTGTCCGAGACAGGAGACAATGGCATTCATGACCACCCGTTATCGCCGCCGCCTGCCCCTGCTGGTGGTGCTGGGCAGCCTGCTTGTCGTGCTGTTGCAAGGATTGGATTGGGGAGCTAGCGGCAAGCTCCTGGCCAGCAGCTCGGCCGGACCTGGGTCAAGGGTGGGCCCAGATCCCCTTCACAATCTCGTGGTGCTTGCCTATCACGACATCGCTGAACCGGATCAGGCCCTGATGCCGGATTTCGCAGTGACGCCGTCCCATTTCCAGGAGCAAATCGTCTGGCTGAAGGAGCACGGCCGGCACTTTGTCTCCATTGATCAGGTGCTTGCTGCCCAGGCCGGTAAGGCGCCCCTGCCGACCAATCCGGTGTTGCTGAGCTTCGATGACGGCTTCCGAAGCGTGTACACCACGGCCTTCCCGGTGTTGCAGCGTTACCGGGTGCCTGCCGTGCTCGGCCTGGTGGGCAGCTGGCTGCGGCCTGAATCCGGCCTGGTCCAGTTCGGCGACGACCGGGTGCAGCGCGAACGCTTCCTCAGCTGGCAGGAGTTGCGCAGCCTGGAGGCCAGTGGCCTGATCGAACCCGCCAGCCACACCTACGACCTGCACAAGGGCATTGCCGGCAACCCCCAGGGCAATTCCGAACCCGCCGTCACCACCCGTCTGTACCGGGCTGATCAGGGCTACGAAAGCGAAACGGCCTACCGCCAGCGCCTGCGGGCCGACCTGGCCCAGAACAGCAGCTACCTCGAACGCCAGCTCGGCCGCAGGCCCCGGGTCGTGATCTGGCCCTACGGCCGCTACAACCAAACCGCCGCCGCCGTTGCCAAGGAATTGGGCATGCCGGTGGGCCTCAACCTCGATGACGGGGCCAATGGCGGCAGCGTTCCCCTCACAGCCCTGCGCCGCATCCTGATGACCCAGGAGATGGGCGCCACCGCGGGCCTGGCCAAGGAACTCGAGCTGCGGCGCCGCGACCTGGGTGACACGGCCCGGGCCGTGAAGGTGATGCATGTGGACCTGGACACGATCCACGATCCCAACCCCGAGCAAACCGAACGCAACTTGAAGTTGCTGCTCGAGCGAATCAATGCCATGGGGGTGAACACCGTGTACCTCCAGGCCTTTGCCGATCCCAAGGGCAAGGGCTCGGCCGAGGCCCTCTATTTCCCCAACCGCCACCTGCCGCTGAAGGAGGACCTGTTCAACCATGTGGCCTGGGAAATCCGTACCCGCACCCGGGTTCGGCGCCTTTATGCCTGGATGCCGGTTCTCGCCTTCGAACTGCCAGCGTCGGAACCCGCGGCCCCGCTGACCGTGGCGACCCAACCCAGCCATAACGGTCACCTGGCAATGGGGTACCACCGGCTCTCACCTTTCGCCCCCCAGGCCATGCAGGTGGTGGGCGAGATCTATGAGGATCTCTCGCGGCGGGCCACCTTTGATGGCCTGATCTTCCACGATGACGCCACCCTCTCGGACTACGAGGACGCCAGCCCAGCTGCCCTGGCCCAGTACAGGGCCTGGGGTCTGCCGACGAACCTGGCGGCGATCCGCGCCGATGACCGGCTGCTCGGACGCTGGACCACCCTCAAGACGGAGGCGCTGCAGCAGCTGACCCTGGATCTGGCCAACAAGGTGCGGCCCAACCAGCCCCAGCTGCGCACGGCCCGCAACCTCTACGCCCAGGTGGTGCTCAATCCCCATGCCGAGGCCTGGTTCAGCCAGTCCCTCGATTACGCCCTGCGCGACTACGACTTCGCGGCCGTGGAGGCCATGCCCTACATGGAACAGGCCAGCGATGCCGATGCCTTTTTCCACAGCATGGTGGCGGCCGTGAAAGACAAACCCCAGGGCCTCAGCAAGGTGGTGTTTGAACTGCAGAGCACCGACTGGCGCACCCGCCAGGACATTCCCACCGCCACATTGGCGCGCCAGTTCGAAACCCTGTATCGCCTGGGGGCCCAGCATTTGGGCTATTACCCCGACAGTCCCTTTCGGGGGACTCCCGTGCCCGCCACCTTGAAACCGGTGTTTGATGGCCATTCCAGTGAACCGCGCTTGAAGGCGTCTTGATGGGTGTCGGCCTCGGCTGGTTTGTGGTGGGCTATCCCCTGGTGATGGCCCTGGCCTGGATCAGCCTGGCCCTGGCCTACACCCTCAGCCGCGAACGGCCCGAGCGTTGGTTGCGACGGCCGCCGCCCCTGGCCGGCGGGTCCCCGGCCCCGGCCCTGCCGGTGAGCGTGCTGATCCCCTGCTTCAACGAGGGCGACACCCTGGCCGAAACGATCGCCAGTGCCTGCCGCCTCGATTGGCCCGATTGGGAGGTGATTGCCATCAACGACGGCAGTTCCGATGACACCGGCGCCCAGCTGGATGCCCTCACGGCCCGGGAACCCCGGCTGCGGGTGGTGCACCTGGCCAGCAACCAGGGCAAGGCCCTGGCCCTGCGGGCCGGCGCCCTGCTGGCCCGCCACGAGCTGGTGTTCTGCATCGATGCCGATGCCCTGCTCGATCCCCAGGCCCTGGCCTGGCTGGTGCGTCACCTGATCGCCGATCCCCGCATCGGCGCCGTTACGGGCAACCCCCGCATCCGCAACCGCACCAGCCTGTTGGGACGCCTGCAGGTGGGTGAGTTTTCAATGATCATCGGCCTGATCAAACGGGCCCAATCGATGCTGGGGGGGCTGTTCTGCGTGTCGGGGGTGATTGGCCTGTTTCGGCGCAGCGCCCTCAGCAGTGTCGATTTCTGGAGCAGCGATTGCCTCACCGAAGACATCGACATCACCTGGAAACTGCAACGGGCGGGCTGGCAGGTGGCCTACGAGCCCCATGCCCTGATCTGGATCCTGATGCCGGAAACCCTGCGGGGGCTGTGGAAACAACGGCTGCGCTGGGCCCAGGGCGGCCAGCAGGTGCTCGTCGCCAACGCCGACCTGCTGCTCAAACCGCGGCATTGGCACCTGCTGCCCCTGCTGCTCGAACCGCTGCTCAGCCTGATCTGGGCCTATGCCCTGGTGCTGGCCCTGCTGCTCAGCCTGGCCGGCGGCCTCGGTCCGTTCAGCGCAGCCCTCAGTCCCCATGGGCTGGCCCTGCTGCTGCTGTCGGTTTCGGCACTGCAATTCACGGTCAGCTTCTGGCTGGATCGTCCCTACGACCGGGGCCTGGCCCGCAACAGCGTCTGGATGATCTGGTACCCCTTCGCCTTCTGGCTGCTCTGTTTCCTTGCCTCCGTGGTTGCCCTACCCAGGGTGCTGGCGGGGCTGGTTCAGCAGCACCGCCATCCCGGTGCCAGCCACGAACGGGCCCGCTGGGTCAGCCCGGATCGGGGTCGGCGCCATTGAACGGGCTCCTTACCGAATTCTTCCCAGTTGTCCGTAACCATTGAAACACCACCGGGCCCTTCGCCTGCCGTGAGCACCCTGACTCCGATCCAGCGCCCCTTCACCGCCGTGGTGCCCCAAGGGGCCATCCCCGGCCCAGGCCCTGAGCCGATCATTGACCTGCGTCCCTCCCTGGGCTGGAGAACCCGGCTGCCGGCCCGGCTGCTCACCGCGGGCCTCTGGGGGGTGGGTCTTTACCTGGCCGCCATGCCCCTCGGCCGGTTGCCCGCCAACCTGGCCATGGCTGCGGCCGTCTCGAGCCTGACGGGCCTGCCGCTTGTCGGCCTGGTGGCCCTGCGCAGCGGCCGCAGCGCCCAACCGGCCCAAGACAAGGGCACCACTGGCAACCCAGCCCTGGCTGCTGGCCCTGCTGCCACTTCTGGCGATGCGCTCCACCGCGACCCCCCGCGTCAGCAGCTGGCCGCCCTGGTGGGCATCGATGAGGCCAGCCTGTTCCGCGGCCGCCATGCCCGCATCTGCACCGTGCACCACAACAGCGCCGGCGAGCTGATCGCGATCCAGCCCAGCCAACCAAAGCTGGGCATCCGACTCCCCAGCCGTGATGCGCATCCTGTTGGCTGAGGACGACACCCGTCTGGCCGAACCCCTCAGTGAATTCCTGACGCGGGAACACCACAGGGTCACCTGGTTGAGTGATGGCCAGCAGGCCCTCGATTGCCTGCTCGAGGGCGACTTCCAGCTGGCCCTGCTGGATTGGATGCTCCCCGGCCGCGATGGACTTTCAATCGTGCGCGAGCTGCGCCGCCGGGGGGACACCACCTTGGTGTTGATGCTCACCGCCCGCGATGGCCTCAGCGACATGGTGGAAGGACTCCAGGGCGGAGCTGATGACTACCTGGTGAAACCCTTTCGCATGGGCGAACTGGCCGCCCGGATCCGTTCCCTCGAGCGCCGCAGCGACCGCCCCTACCAATCCAGCCAGCTGGTCTGGAGCACCCTGACGCTGGACAGCCAGGCCGGCCAGCTCTGGTGCGAGGGCCAACCCATCGCCCTCACCAGCAAGGAACTGCAACTGCTGGAGTGGTTCCTGCGCCATCCGGGCCAGCTGTTCAGCCGCAGCCAGCTGCTCGATCGGCTCTGGTCCCTCGATGCCTCCGCCGGCGAGGACACGGTCAAAACCCATCTCAACAACCTGCGGCGCAAGTTGCGCAGCTCCGTGGCGCTGGACCCGATCGAAACGGTGCATGGGCTCGGCTACCGGCTGCGGCGGCCTGAACCGTGATCGATCCCTACCACTCCCAGGGGCCCACGGCCCGGCCCGCCAACCCGCTGCAACGCCAGCAACTGGAACTGATGCTGCTCTACCTGGGCAGCCTGGCCGGCTTGCTGCTGATCGTGGCGGCGGTGGTGCGCGGCGTGTATCGGGCTGGCGAACTGGCCGACATGCGCAGCCGCCTGGTGGTGATTGCCGAGAGCATCGCCGACTTTCCCCTGCCCTCCTCCGGCTCGCAGGCTGACCTGCAGGAGGCCCGCAAGGATTTTGCCGCCACCCACCAGCAGCTGGAATGGTTCTCCGGTCGGCTGAACCGACCGCTGGCTCGCCTGGGGGAACTGCGCACGATTGGGCCCCTGCCGAAACGCAATTCCCACAAGAAGATCTATTGGCAGGACGGACCCGATTGGTTGGCGGTGGTGCGTCCCGTGGATGCGGCCGGCAGTGATTTCGATGGCAGCCCGCGAATCTGGCTGCGGGTGAGTGAGAGCCTGGAGCCCACCGAGGCGCGCCTGCATCAACTGGATCTGGCCCTGGCCATCGCGGTTGTTCTTGCCTTGGCCCTCAGCGCTGGCGCGTCCTTATTACTCACCCGCAAGGCCGTGCAACCGCTGGAGATCAGCCTGCGGCGGCTGCGCCAGTTCAGCCTGGATGCCTCCCACGAACTGCGCGGGCCCCTGGCCGCCCTGGCCGCCAACGCCGAGATGGGGTTGCTGGATGGGGGCGGAGAACCGTTGCAACAACGCAAACGCTTCGAGGCGATCGCCAGCGCCACGGCCCAGATGGAGGATCTGGTGGAGGATCTGTTGCTATTGGCGCGCCAGGATGAGGGCCGCCTCGACCATCCCAGGCCCCTGGATCTGTCCCAACTGCTGGCAGACCAGCTGGACCTGCACCGCGACAGCTTCGGCCTGCGCCAGATCCAGCTGGAGAGCGAGCTGGATCCCCAGCTGATGGTGCAGGGTCAGGCCACCCTGCTGCAGCGCCTGCTGCGCAACCTGCTCGAGAATGCCCAGCGCTATACCCCCAGCGGCGGCAGTGTCACCGTGCAGGCCAAACGGCGGGGATCGGTGGTGGCGATCTCGATTGCCGACACGGGCATCGGCCTCAGCCCAGACCAGCTGCCGCGGGTGTTTGAACGCTTCTGGCGCGCCAGCCCCGACCGCAGTCAGGGCGGCGCCGGCCTCGGTCTGGCGATCGCCCACCGCATCTGCCTGGCCCATGGCGGCACGATCCGGGTCACCAGCCAGCCCGGCCAGGGCAGTTGCTTTTTGGTGGAACTGCCGGCGCTGCCGCCAGGCCCGGGCCGGCTCAAGCCAGCCTGAACCAGCCCGTCGCTGGGACGGTCGGCCGCCAGCCAGCCCGGAGCCCCCATACCCTGGGCTGGTCAGGGCAGGCGGATCGGAATCGCTGCAACAGGAGCTGGCCAGGGGCGAGGGCCATCCCTAGGGTGCAGGCAGCTTCCGCACCCTGGCATTCGTTGCATGGCCGCGATCTTCAGCGATAACAGCCTCACCATTGGGCGCACACCGCTGGTGCAGTTGAACCGGGTCGTGGGCGCCGGCGGAGCCCGGGTGCTGGCCAAGATCGAGGGGCGCAATCCGGCCTATTCGGTGAAGTGCCGCATCGGCGCCGCCATGATCGCCCAGGCGGAGAAGGACGGCCTGCTGGGCCCGGGCAAGGAACTGATCGAACCGACCAGCGGCAACACCGGCATCGCCCTGGCCTTTGTGGCGGCCTCCAAGGGGATCCCGCTCACCTTGACCATGCCGGAAACCATGAGCCTGGAGCGGCGCAAGTTGCTCACCGCCTATGGCGCCAAGCTGGAACTCACCGAAGGGCGCCTAGGCATGACCGGCGCCGTGAACCGGGCCAAGGAGATTGCGGCCTCCGCACCGGACCGCTATGTGCTGTTGCAGCAGTTCATCAATCCCGCCAACCCCCAGATCCACCACGACACCACGGGCCCGGAGATCTGGAGCGATACCGATGGCGATGTGGATGTGCTGGTGGCCGGCGTCGGCACCGGCGGCACGATCACGGGGGTGAGCCGCTACATCAAGCAAACCCTGGGCAAGCCCCTGGTGTCTGTGGCGGTGGAGCCGAGAACCAGCCCGGTGATCAGCCAGCTGATGGCCGGGGAAACCCTCCAACCCGGTCCCCACAAGATTCAGGGCATCGGCGCCGGCTTTGTGCCCGGCAATCTGGAGGTGGCCCTGGTGGATCGGGTGGAGCGGGTCAGCGACGAGGAAGCGGTGGCCATGGCCCGGCGCCTGATGCGCGAGGAGGGGATCCTGGCTGGCATCAGCTGCGGCGCCGCCACGGTGGCGGCGGTGCGGCTGGCCCAGGAGCCGGCCTTTGCCGGCAGCACGATCGTGGTGGTGTTGCCCGATTCCGGCGAGCGCTACCTCAGCTCGGTGCTGTTTGAAGGGGTGTTCAACGAACGGGGCCTGGCGCCGGAGCGTTAGGGCCAGGCAGCCCCGGGCCCGGGCCCCGGCAGACCCCCAACAACGCCCGGCGCCCGGCGCCCCAGCCGAACCCGGAGATGGGGCCAACCGGTCCGCAGGGCCAGTCAGCAAACCAGTTGGTTGGATCCATCCAACCGGTCGGAGAGCCCAACTGAAGGGACAAGAATGAAAAGGCTATACCATTACGTTCAACCTTTAAAGCAAATTCTTTGAAGCAAAAATCCTGGAGGCTCAATCTCCTCAAGGTCAATTCTGGAAATCTAATACCTAAATAATTAATTTCGGGAGAACACCCCCGTAAAGCCAACCCCAAAAGATAGCAGCGACAACAAAAAAACCAGCCCCATCGGAGCTGGCCTTGAGAAGAATTAGTAGCAGGCGTTTACCCACCCTGTGTGAGGTCGATTGGGCTGCCCTCCGTACGGATCACTCATCCGGCAGGGATTCGATCGATTGCAGCCGTTCGTTCAGTTGCACAGCCATGGTCTGGCGACCGACGGCCAGCACCTTGAGGGTGTCTTCGTGGAGGCGCAGCTGGGCATCGGCCACCTGCATGCCGCGCACGAGCTCCTTGAGCTCATCAGGCAGGGAATTCAGGTCGTAACGCTTGCCCTCGAAGGTAAGGATTGGCTGTTGAGTCTCTTCAGTCACTGGTAGTGATTAGTAGGCGCCTCAGATTAGGGAGAAACCGGCCCTTTTGCTAGGTCCTCCGGGCCCATCAACTGGGCGGATTCCCTGACCTGCCGTTTGAAGAAAAACATCAACAGGGGCCCCACCTGGCCCGTTTCCACCAACTCCCAGCCGTCCTTGCCCAGGAGGTTGAGGAAATACTGCAGCTGTTCGGCCGGATGGCGGGGCAGGGGGGTGGCCTTGTATTGCTCGGGGAACTCCCGGGCGATGAATTCGGGGCTGAGCACCCCGCCGAGGCGATCACTGGCCACCTGGGGATCGGGGGCCTGGGGTGGGGTGCCGCTCTCCAGGTTGATGTGGATGACGCGGTACTCCCACTGGGCCATGGTTGCCGATGCGCAGGCGGGAACCCAGGCTAGGTCTCTGGGCAGGCCCCCCCCTGCCGCTGCGAAGCGATGGGCCAAGGGCCAGGGGCGCTCCGCACCCCCGGGCCTGGGCCCGCCCCCCCCCCACTCAACGGCTGACGCCCCCGCCACGGATCAACTGGCGTTCACAGAGGTCCCGGTAGCGGCCGGGCCTGCCGATCAACTGGTCGTGGCTGCCCTGGTCGATCAGGCGGCCGCCATCGAGCACCAGGATCCGATCGGCCTCCTGCACCGTGGCCAGCCGGTGGGCGATCACCAGCACGGTGCGGCCGGCCATCGCTTGCTCCAGACCCTGCTGCACCGCCTCCTCCGACTCGGCGTCCAGGGCGCTGGTGGCCTCATCGAGCAGCAGCACGGCCGGATCCCCCAGCACGGCCCGGGCAATTGCCAGCCGCTGCAGCTGGCCGCCGGAAAAATTGCTGCCCCGTTCCTCGACCCGGGCCTCGTAGCCCCCCGGCAGGGCCTCGATGAAGCCATCGGCATTGGCGAGGCGGGCCGCCCGACGGATCTGTTCGGGGGTCACGGGCCGGCCAAAGGCAATCGCCTCCGCCACCGTGCCTGAGAAAACATTGCTCTGCTGGGGCACCAGGGCGATCGCCCGGCGCAGGTCGGCGGCCCGAAGGTCGCCGAGATCGCGGCCATCGAGCAGCACCCGGCCCTGCTGGGAGATATTGAAGCGCAGCAGCAGGGAAAACAGGGTGCTTTTGCCTGCTCCCGATGGCCCCACCAGGGCCACCACCTGGCCCGGCGCAATCCGCAGGCTGAGGCCGTGCAGCACCGGTTGGTCGGGGTCGTAGCCGTACACCACCTGCTCGAGCACCAGCTCCCCCTGGACCGGTCCCAGGGGCTGGGCCCCGGGGCGATCGGGCGGCTCGATCGGCTCGGCCTCGATCGCCCGCAGGCGCCGCAGGGAGGCCTGGCCCTGCTGGAACTCGTTGAAGTTGGTGGTGAGGTGGGAAATCGGATCGATCAACATCAGCAGGGCCGCCACGTAGCTGCTGAAGCCGGCCGAGCTGAGGGCGTGGCTCTGGATCCGGGCCGCCCCCATCAGCAGCACGGCCAGGATGCCGGCCGCCTCCAGGAAGCCCACCACGGGGTATTGGAGGGCCAGCAGGCGCTGGGTGCGGAAACGGGCCTGGCGGTGCAGGTCGATTTCGGTTTCAAACCGGGCCTGGAGCCAGGGTTCGGCCGCAAAGGCCCGCACCAGGGGCAGGCCGGCGATGGCTTCCCCGAGCAGGGCCGCCAGTTCGCTCACCTGCTTCTGGCTGCGTTCGGCGGCCCCCATCACCCGGGCCCCAAACACACTCACCAGCACCGCCACCAGGGGGGCCAGCACCAGGGTGCCCATGGACAGGCGCCAGTCGAGCCACACCATGTAGCCGAACACGGCCACCAGCTGCAGGGCACAGGGGGTGCTGTCCTGGATGGTCTTGTAGATCACCTCGCCGACCCGATCGGCGTCTTCGGTGAGCCGGTAGGTGAGGTCACCGGCCGAGAGTTTTTCGAGGGCTCCGAATTCGAGCCGCTGCAGGCGGGCAAACAGCTGGCGGCGCAGGTCCTGGCTCACCTGCAGGGCGGGGCCCGCCAGCAGGGTGTCCTGACCGAACTGGGCGATTTTCTGCAGCATGAACACGCCCAGGGCCAGGCCCACCACCTGCAGCACCCGGGCCACATCGCCCGAGCCGATCGCCGGCACCAACTGGCCCGCCAGCCAGGCCAAGAGCGGCCAGCAGCCCACGAACACCAGCATGCACAGCCCCCCCGCCCAGAGCTGGCTGGTGTAGGGCTGCAGCAGCGGCAGCAGGCGCCGGAAGCCGGCCGGGGAGGGTGCGAGCATCAAGGCAAGCTATCAGCGCTGTTTTGTCCTCCCCTGCCAGCCCTGGCCCGACGCCCATCCCCGGGGACGGCACCGGGATGGTCGTCGGGCCGGACAGCAACAAGGACCAGGGCGACACGGACAAGGTCAAGGTCAAGGTGAAGGACAAGACCAAGAACAACGGGAACGGCAGGGGCAACGGGGCCGCCGCCCAGGTCCCCGCCGCCCCCCCGCAGCCACAAGGGGTCGGGCCGGGGGAGTCCCAGCCCCCAGCCTCCGATTCGCCAACCGCAGACCAGCCAACCGAGCTGCGCCTCGACCAGTTCCTCAAATGGCAGGGCCTGGTGGGCACGGGCGGCGAGGCCAAATTCCGCATCCAGGGCGGCGAGGTGCGGGTCAATGGCGCCGTGGAGCAACGGCGCGGCCGCAAGCTGCAGCCAGGCGACCGGATCCAGCTGGCCGGCCTGGACCTGGTGGTGCCGCCCTTCCAGGCGCGCCGCTGACCCCATCCCCGGGTCCAGCAACGGCCCGCCTGCCCCCAACGGCGCAGTGGGGGCCGGCGATGTCCTGAGATCAAGCGCGGACCAAGCCCGATCGGGTCAAGCGCGATCGGTCAGGGGCCTGGGCAGGGGCTTTGGAGGAGCTGCGGCACTCGCAGGGTCATGGTTTGGCAAGGACTTTGGCCATGGCAGGGGCAGATGCCTTTGGTTTGTGGCAAAAGCCTTTGGTTGGTGGAAAGTCCTCGGGCGATCCGTCGATTGGCCCCCCCATCGCCAGGCTGGGCTGGTTCCCCCCATGGCCTGGCCCCTGGAGTCCGCCGACACGGTGAACGGAGGCCGAGGCAGACCGACGCCATGGAGGCCCGAAGCCAGGCCCCTTGGGGTGGATTGTCGACGGGCCGCCAGGGAGAACGGGCCAGCCCCCAGGCCAGCCGGGCAGGGGAGAGTCGCCGGTGGACCCTTAGGTTGGGGTTTCATCACTCGGGAAGGCTGTGGGCAAGTCGGTGATCGCGGGCAACTGGAAAATGCACATGACCTGCGCTGAGGCCCAGGCATTTGCGGATGCCTTCCTGCCCCTGGTCGCTTCCCTGCCGAGCGATCGGGAGGTGCTGCTGGCTCCACCCTTCACGGCGATCGCCACCCTGGCCCAGGCCCTGGCCGGCAGTGGCATCAAGATCGGCGGCCAGAACGTGCACTGGGACCAGTACGGGGCCTACACCGGCATGATCTCGGCGGCCATGCTGCTCGAGCATGGGGTGAGCCACGCGATCGTGGGCCACAGCGAACCGCGCAAGTACTACAGCGAAACCGACGAGCAGATCAACCTGCGGGCCCGCACCGCCCAGAAAGCCGGCCTGATTCCGATCCTGTGTGTGGGTGAAAGTGATTCCCAGCGGGAAGGGGGTGAGGCGGAACGGGTGATCCGCCGCCAGGTGGAGCAGGGCATCGATGGCCTCGACCCCGCCCGGTTGGTGGTGGCCTACGAACCGATCTGGGCGATCGGCACCGGCAAGACCTGTGGGGCAGCCGAAGCCAACCGCATCTGTGGCCTGATCCGGGGCTGGGTCGGCTACCCCGAGGTGGTCGTCCAGTACGGCGGTTCGGTCAAGGCCGACAACATCGACCAGCTGATGGCCCAATCCGATATCAATGGCGTCTTGGTGGGGGGCGCCTCGCTGGATCCGGAGGGCTTCGCCCGCATCGCCAATTACCAGATCGCCGTAGCTGCCTAGGGTCCCGGCCCGGCGGCGGTCCGGGCGATGGCGCGGCGATGGCTGTAACGCTCCCCGCCCGGGCGGCTCTGCGCTTCGGCGGGCGCACCCATGTGATGGGGGTGATCAACCTCACGCCCGATTCCTTCAGTGATGGCGGCCGACTCCGCAGCGCCGAGCAGGCCCTTCAGGTGGCCCGGCGCATGGTGGCCCAGGGGGCCAGCCTGCTGGATCTAGGCGCCCAGAGCACCCGGCCCGGCGCAGCCGCGATCGGCGCCGAGGCGGAACTGGCGCGCCTGCTGCCGGCCCTGACCCTGATCCGCGCTGCCCTGCCGGCGGTGCTGATCTCGATCGACACCTTCCGGGCCCCGGTGGCGGCCGCCGCCCTGGCCGCCGGCGCCGACTGGCTCAACGATGTCAGTGCCGGCCGCCATGATCCGGCGCTGCTGTCCGTGGCCGCTGCCGCGGGCTGTCCGTTGGTGCTGATGCACAGCCGTGGCGACAGCCACAGCATGGACAGCCTCACGGCCTATGGCGACCTGGTAGAGGATGTGATCGCCGAGCTGCAACAAGCCAGCAGCCGGGCCCGGGCTGCCGGCGTGGCCCAAAGCCAACTGATCTGGGATCCGGGCCTGGGCTTTGCCAAAACCGAGAGCCAGTGCCTGGATCTGCTCAATGGGCTCGGGCGCCTGCGGGCCCAGGGCCATCCCCTGCTGGTGGGCCCGTCGCGCAAACGCTTCATCGGGGCCGTGCTGGCCGAACCCCGACCCCGGGCCCGGCTCTGGGGCACGGCAGCGGTGGTCTGCAAGGCGATTGCCCAGGGTGCCGACATCCTGCGGGTTCACGATGTCGGTCCGATCGTGCAGACCGCCCGCATGGCCGATGCCCTCTGGCGGAAGCCAACCCAGCCTCCCGGGTCAGACGGGCCGGCTGGCTGAGGCGAACAGGTTGGGGCGGGGCGAAGCGGGCTGGTGACCGCCAGAACCTTGGTGAGGGAAGCGCTGGAACCCTCCGTTCACCTGGCTGGCGGCAGCAAAACCCAGCTGTTCAAGGGGTCGGCTGGATCGCTGACCAGCCGTGCAGGGCTTGCCTAGAGCTCGGCCACCGCTGCCCGCCGGTTCGGCGGTTGAACCACCCCGTAGCCCAAGCGTCCCAGCAGGGGACCGGTCATCACGGTGGTGACCAGGGCCATCATCACGCCAATCGTGAACAGCTCCGTGCTGATCACCCCCTGGGCCAGGCCCACGTTCAGCACCACCAGCTCGGTGAGGCCGCGGGTGTTCATCAACCAGCCCAGGGCCTGGGCCTCGCGGCTGGGCACCCCACTCAGCCGGGCCGTGGCCCAGGTGCCTAGAAACTTGCCGCAGACAGCCACCAGCAACACGGCCAGCAAGGCCAACCACAGGGCCGGGCTGTTGAGGCTGCCGATGCGGGTGCTGAGGCCGCTGATCGCAAAGAACAGGGGCAATAACAAGCGCAGCACCACGGTTTCCAGCTGCTGCTCCAACTTGCGCCGAAACGGGGCATAGCGGGGCATGGCCAAGCCCCAGAGGAAGGCACCAAAAATCAGGTGCACACCCAGCCATTCGGTCACCACCGCGCTGAGGAGGGCGCCGCTGAACAGCACCGATTGCAGCAGGGGGCCGAGATCACGGCCCTGCTTGTAGTGGTGGTCGAGCCAACGGCGCAGGGGACGGGTGCCGACCAGCACCACCAGGGCCCAGGCGGCCGTGCCGATGAAGGAC
The DNA here is from genome assembly GCA_943370565.1 of Synechococcus sp. UW140. Taxonomy (GTDB): domain Bacteria; phylum Cyanobacteriota; class Cyanobacteriia; order PCC-6307; family Cyanobiaceae; genus BAIKAL-G1. Next base: position 198,791 of record CALRRL020000002.1, read on the forward strand.
CCCAGGGCCCCCCAGGCGGAGGCGGAGCGGGCCAGGGCGACCACCGCAGCCAGCAGGATCCAGGCCAGGGCGTCATCGATGGCGGCGGTGGTGATCGCCAGGGCCCCGACGGACTGGTGCTGCAGGCCCCGGTCCCGCAGGATCCGGGCCAGCACCGGGAAGGCCGTGATCGCCATGGCCGTGCCCATGAACAGGGCCCCAGAAAGCAGGCGATGGCCGGGAAGGAGATCGGGCAGCCAGGTTTCAAACACCCCCGCCAGGCCGATGCCGAGGGTCAGGGGCAGGACCAGGCCGGCAGCGGTGATGCGACTGGCCAGGGGCAGGCGCCCCAGCAGCAGGTTGGGGTTGAGCTCAAGCCCCACCAGGAACATGAACAGCACCAGACCCAACTGGCCGAGCAGGTTGAGCTGGCCGCGCACCGGAGCCGAAAAGAGGTGGCTTTCCAGGGCCGGAGCCAGGGAGCCGAGCAGGCTGGGGCCCAGCACGATGCCCCCGACAATTTCACCGACCACCCGGGGTTGGTGGCAGCGTTGGGCCAGGGTGCCGAACAACTGGGCGGTCACCGTGATCACGGCAACCGCCAGCATCGGCGTGGCGAGATCAACCGGAGCGGCCATCAACAGAACGGATCGTCGTGATTAATGGATGGGACCAAGCCCCGGGCAGCTTACATCGATTAACTAGGGGTTTCGCGGCAATGCCACTCAAACTAAAAACAAGCGATTACGCTACAAATAAAGTGATCAAAATGTACAAGTCAGCCAAGTGAACCATCCCCAAGGGCATGGATCAGGCCTGGGGGTTGCTGACTCCTTCAATGCGATCTTCGATCTCCCGGTAGATCTCCTGGAGCTGGGCGATGTTTTCATCACTGGTCTCCCAGTAGCCGCGGCCATTCACCTCCAGCAAGGTGCCAACGATGCGGCGGAAGCTGTGGGGATTAAGCTCAAGCAGACGCTTGCGCATCTCCGGATCATTAATGAAGGTTTCGTTGGCCTCCTCATAGACGAAGTTATCAACGGCGCCACTGGTGGCACTCCAACCCAGGGTGAAGTTGAGCCGTTTGGCCACTTCACGCACCCCCTCATACCCGGAATCCAACATGCCTTCGTACCACTTGGGATTGAGCAGCTTGGTGCGGGAATCAAGGCGGATTGTTTCACTGAGGGAGCGGACCTGGGCGTTGGCCGTGGTGGTGTCGGCGATATAGCTGGCTGGAGCCTTGCCATCGTCGCGCAGGCCGGCGATCAACTTGGTAGGGTCAGAGTCAAAATAGTGACTCACATCAGTTAGAGATATTTCGGCTGAATCGAGATTCTGAAAGGTCACGTCGGCCGTCTTCATCGCCGATTCAAACACCTCACGGTTTTGATTCATCTCACCGGGGTTGTCGGCGTTGAAGGCAAAGGTTTTGCGGGAAAGATACATTTCCTGCAGCTCATTCTCCTCTTCCCAGGTGCTGTTTTCCACGGCCAGGTTGACGTTGGAGGAGTAGCTACCGCTGGCATTGGAGAACACCCGTGTGGCCGCATCGCGCAATGAAATGCCCTGGGCCGAGGCCTGCTCCTGGGCGTGGCGACGCACGAAATTCATGGCCAGGGGCTCATCAGCCTCGGCCGCCATCTTCACGCCCTGGTCGATCAGGGCCATCTGGTTGATGAACAGGTCGCGGAACACCCCGGAGCAATTCACCACCACATCGATGCGGGGACGACCCAGCTCCTCCAGGGAGATCAACTCCAGCTTGTTGACCCGACCCAGGGAATCGGGCACGGGACGCACGCCGATGAACCAAAGGATCTGGGCCAGGGATTCGCCATAGGTCTTGATGTTGTCCGTGCCCCAGAGCACGCAGGCGATCGTTTCCGGCCAGGTGCCCTGTTCCGCCTTCTGGCGCTCAATCAGGCGATCCACCACCACCTTGGCGGCGGCAATCGCGGCACGGGTGGGGATCGCCTGGGGATCAAGGGCGTGGATGTTCTTGCCACTGGGCAGCACACCGGGGTTCCGGATCGGATCACCACCGGGGCCAGGCAAGACGTATTCACCATCGAGGGCCCTCAGCAGGCTCTCCATTTCCATGTCGGCGCAGATCTGCTGCAGACAGAAGCTCAGGTAGGTGAAGAGCTTGTCGAGTTCGGGCTGATCCACGGCGGCGAAACCGGCGGATTTGCAGGCCGACAGCCAGGGGCTGGGGAACTGGATGCCAAAGCGCTCAAGCAGGGCAAAGAACCAGCCGAAGTTCTGGCGCAGGCTGACGCGGCCATCGGCACCGGTGACCTGCCGCACCATGGCACCGACGGCGGCTCGGCAGGTTTCGGTGATCGTGCGGTTGAGTTCCACATCGGCGAGCACACCGTTGTCGTTGCCGCGGTAGATCTCCTCGATCGTGCGACCCCGGCTCTCGGCCAGCAGGGCCGGCAGGGAGCGCAGGCCGTCATCGCTGCGCTCCAGGGCGGCAATGCTCACCAGGGTGGCGATCGCCTCCTCGGCGGTGGGGGGTTTGCCAATCGTGTGCAGGCCACAGGGGAGCAGGCGGCTCTCGATCTCCATCAACTGGCGATACACCGCCCCCACGACCCCATCGCGACCGTCCAGATCCAGCTCGGCGGCATCGGCGTCGGGGAACTGGATGTCCTTATCGAGGTTGCACTGGCGAGCCGTTTCCACGATCGCATTGACGATCTGCACCCCTCTTGAGCTCTCGCGCAGTTGCTGATAAGAGCCCACCAGTTCGCCGAGCTCCTTGAGGCCCTTGTAAAGACCGGCATTTTCAGCCGGAGGGGTGAGATAACTGATCGTGGAGGCATAGCCGCGACGCTTGGCAATCGTGGCTTCGGAAGGGTTGTTGGCGGCGTAGTAATAGAGGTTGGGCAGGGCGCCGATCAAGGAATCGGGATAGCAGGTTTCACTCATGCCCATCTGCTTGCCGGGCATGAATTCCAGCGAACCATGGGTGCCGAAATGGAGCACCGCATCGGCTTGCCACACCTTCTCGAGATAGGTGTAGTAGGCCGCAAAACCGTGGTGGGGGCTGGCGCTGCGCGAGTAGAGCAGGCGCATGGGATCGCCCTCGTAGCCGAAGGTGGGCTGCACCCCCACAAACACATTGCCGAAATGGCGGCCGTAGATCAGCAGATTGGTGCCATCGGAATTGAGGTTGCCCGGCGGTTTGCCCCAGTTCTCTTCAAGGCGCTGGGAATAGGGGGTGAGGCGCTCGTACTCCTCCACGCTCATCCGATGGGCGATGGCCAGTTCCGGTGATCCGGCCAGGGCTTCAGGATCACTGAGCACGGCCTCCATCAGCTCCTTGGGGCTGCGCGGCATCGCCTGCACGTCGTAGCCCTTGGCCTTCATTTCCTCAAGCACCCGATAGATCGAGCCGAAAACATCGAGGTAGGCCGCCGTGCCGACATTGCCCTTGTCAGGGGGGAAACTGAAAACCGTGATCGCCAGCTTCTTCTCGGAACGGGGCTTGATCCGCAGCGAGGCCCAGCGGATCGCCCGTTCCGCAATCGCCTCGACCCGGTCCTGCAGGGTGTGGGCCTTGCCGGTGGCGTCATCGCGGCCCGAGAGCACAATCGGCTCAATGGCGCCATCCAGTTCGGGAATGGCGATCTGCAGGGCCACCTGCACCGGATGCAGACCCAGATCACTCTCTTCCCATTCCTGGGTGGTCTGGAACACCAGCGGCAGGGCCACCATGTAGGGACGGTTGAGGCTCTTGAGCACCTCGATCGCCTTGGGGTGGTCCTGGCGGGCCGGGCCGCCCACCAGGGCGAAGCCCGTGAGGCTGACCACCCCATCCACCAGGGGCAGGTCCGGGTTGAGGGGATCGCGGAAGAAGGCGTTCACCGGCTTGGTGAAATCCAGGCCCCCGCAGAACACGGGGATCACGGTGGCGCCGCGGTATTCCAGCTCCTGGATCACGGCCACGTAGTGGGCCTCATCGCCGGTGACGATGTGGCTGCGCTGCAGCACCAGGCCGATCACCGGGCCGCGGCGGGCCTTCTCGCTGAGGTCGCTGCGGCTGGCAGTCCAGTTGAGGTACTCCTTGAGGTCCTCAAACATGCCCGGGGCGAGGGGATGCCAGATACCCAGATCGGGGAACACCACCGGTTCGGCCACGGTGAGTTCTGGCCGATCCGCATCGCCGCGGGGGAAGACATATTTATCCGCCAGCATCAACAGGAAGTTGCGCAGGTTGTCCGGGGTGCCGCCCAGCCAATACTGAAAACTGAGCATGAAGGAGCGGGCATCCTGGGCCTTCTCCACCGGCAGGTACTTCAATACCGTGGGCAGGGTATTGAGCAGCTTGAGCATGGCGTCCTGGAAGCCGGCGCCGCCAGCCTCCTTGCGCTTTTTCATGAAGCTGGCAATGGCGCTCTTGCTCTGGCCGAGCTGGGCCATGGAGAAGCTGCCCAGCTTGTTAAGGCGCATCACCTCCGGCATGGAGGGGAACACCACCACCGCCTTGAGACGATCGCGGTGGGGGGCGACGGCCTCCACCACCTTCTGGGCCAGATCTTCAATGAAGATCAGCGAGGCGATGAACACATCGGCCTCGGCCACATCGGCGCAGAAGGAGGCGTAGTTGTCGCTCTGGCGTAATTCCTCGATCAGGTAGCCACTCAGTTCGATCGCCAAAGGGCCGTTCTGGTCGTTGAGGGAGGTGGCGGCCTGGGTGAGGGCGTTCTGGTACTGGGGTTCCAGCACCACATACACCGCTTTCATCACGGCACGACCGTTCACGGCTTCGGGGCTGACCCGGCGGCTGGCGGAGCGGACCTGCGTGAACATCTGGTCGGATTGAGCAATGTGAAGCAGCCTACGAAGCACCATGGCGATGCGTGGCCCCATGCGTCAGAGCGTTACGGGTCCGCCCGGGCCGCCCAGGAGCGAGCCAGGCCCCCTCCCCTGCCCGAGCACCGCCGATGGCCCGCCTAGGCCCTGATCTCCTGCGCTTCTGGGCCCCAGGAGCCTGGCTGGCCCGGGGCTGGAGCGCCGGTGGCTGGGGGCTGCGGCGGCCCCGCTCCTTCCAGGTCACCCTGGTGCTGCTGATCCTGCCCCTGTTGCTGATCAGTGGCCTGCTGCGGTCCCTGATCTTTGCGGACCACGCCAAGCGGCTGATCAACCGCGCCAACGACCGCTTGCTGGAGGCCCTGGCCGGGGAACTGGCCGCCTCGATGACCCTGGCCCTCAACCCGGCCCTGACCCGGGCCCAGCTCGATCATCTGGCCAGCCTCGCCCCTGACGGCGACATCGCGGCCGCCAGCGCCCAGCTGCCAGCCCTGGTTGCAGCCCTGGACCAGGCCCCCAACCTCTCAGCCCTGTTCATCGCCAATCGTCGCGGTGAGCTGCTGGTGGTCCGCCGAGGGTGGGCCAGCCCTGGCGGCCGGGCCCCGGCCCAGGCCGCCAGGGCTGGCCCTGCCTGGAGCGTGGCAACCCTGCGGCAGGAGGGGGACAGGCGCCAAGCGCGGGCCTGGCTGTTGGGCCCTGATCTGCGCCCCCTGGCCGCCCCGCCGGCGGCCCCCCTGCTGCCGGCGGGCTTCGATCCCCGTCAGCGGCCCTGGTACAGCCTGGCCCGCCGCCATGGCCACCTGGTGATGGCTCCGATCAGCCCCCTGGCCAGGGGGGGAGCCCTGGGCCTGACCCTCTCCCAACCCCTGGCCAGGGGCCAGGGGGTCGTGGGCGCCGCCATCGATCCCAGCAGCCTGCAGGCGGCCCTGGCCCAGCACCGGCTGCCCCAGGCCACCCTGCTGGCGGTGGTGGATCGCCAGGGCCTGGTGCTGGCCACCAGTCCCAATCTGGCCAAGGCCCGCAGCGCGGCGGCGGCCCGCCCGGACCTGCCCCAGCTGGCCAGCTTGCCGAACCCGGCCCTGGCCCAGCTGGCCCCAGACCTGCCAGGCGAAGCGCGCCAGGGGTTCCATCCGCTGCGCGTGGCTGGCCAGACCTGGTTCCAGCGGGTGGTGGCCCTGCAGTCCCCGCTCAGCCGCCAACCCCTCTATCTGGCGGTGGCCGTGCCCGAGGCCGACCTGATGGCCGAGGTCCGCCAGCAGCGCCTGGAAATCATCGGGTCCACCCTGGTGGTCCTGGTGGTCAGCGTCTGGTTGTTGCTGGCGCTGGCCGGTCGCCTGTCGAGGGACCTCAAGCGTCTGGCCGGGGAAGCGGCGGCCATGCGCAGCTTCCAATTCAGCCAGGGGCCGCGGCTGCGTTCCCTGGTGCGGGAGGTGGACGACCTCTCCTTAACCCTCGATGGGATGGGGCGCACGATTGGCCACTTCCTGGAGATTTCAAGCTCCCTGGGCGCCGAGCCGGATGGGGAGGCCCTGCTGGGCCGGCTGCTGAAGGAGTCGATCGGCGCCTCCGCCGCCCGGGCGGGGGCCCTGTTCCTGGCGCCGCCGCCAGCGCAGACCCCGCTTCAGACCCCCGCCCCGGCTGGAGCCCCGGACGCCAGCGCCCAATCCGGCTCGAGCCCGCCGGAGCCCGGCGCCAGCCCCGAGCGGTCCGGGCCTGGGGAGCGGGAGATGGGTGCCGCCCAACGGGAGGGCGATGGTGCTGGCACCGGCCTGTTCCAGCCGGCCCTGGTGATGGTGGGCGATCAGGGCGCTGACCCCAGGGCCCTGCCGCCCCTGGCCGAGGCGGACCTCGCCGCCATGCTGGATCACCAGAGCTGCGATCCGCTGCTGGACGCCCTCGGCCCCGGGGCCCGGGCCTGCATGCCCCTGCCCCTGCGCCAGCGCGATGGGGGGCTGCTGGGGGTGCTGGTGGTCTGGTTCAACAGCGAACCCGATGCCCACCAGATCGCCTTCAGCCGGGCCCTCTCCGGCAGTGCGGCCGTGGCCCTGGAAACCCGGCGCTTGATCACCCAGCAGAAGCAGCTGTTTGAGGCCTTCATCCAAGTGATCGCCGCGGCCATTGACGCCAAGAGTCCGTACACCGGGGGCCACTGCGCCCGGGTGCCGGAGATTGCCAAGGACCTGGCCGCCGCCGCCTGTGGGGCCAGCGAGGGCCCCCTGGCTCGCTTCGAGATGGATGGGGAGCAGTGGGAAGCCCTGCATGTGGCCGCCTGGCTGCACGATTGCGGCAAGGTCACCACCCCCGACCATGTGGTCGACAAGGCCACCAAGTTGGAAACGGTGCAGGACCGGATCCATGAGATCCGCATGCGCTTCGAACTGCTCAAAAGCGAGGCGGAAAAGGAGCACTGGCGCCGGGTTGCCGCCGGCGCCGACGCCGAGATCAGCTGGCAGACCCTCCAGGCCAGCTGGCGCAGCCTGGATGGGGACTTCGCCTTCGTGGCGTCCTGCAACCTGGGCAGCGAAACGATGGCGCCGGAGCGGATCCAGCGGCTCGGCGCGATCGCCCAACGCACCTGGCGCCGCAGCCTCGACGACCGGCTGGGGGTGGGGCCTGAGGAATTGCGCCGCCGCCAACGGCAGCCGGCGCCAGCCCTGCCGGTGCGCGAACCGCTGCTGGCCGATCGGCCCGACCACCTGATCACGCGGCCGGAGCGGGACCGGATCGCTGCCGCCAACCCCTGGGGCTTCCAGATGCAGGTGCCCGAGCACCTCTACAACCTGGGGGAACTGCACAACCTCACGGTGGAGCGGGGCACCCTCAGCCCAGAAGACCGCTTCAAGATCAACGAGCACATGGTGCAGACGATCAAGATGCTGGCGGCCCTGCCGTTTCCCCGCCACCTGGCGGCCGTGCCGGAGATCGCCGGAGCCCACCACGAAACCCTCGATGGTCGGGGCTATCCCCGCCGGCTGCACGGCGAGCAGATGGGCGTGCTGGCCCGGGTGATGGCGATCGCCGACATCTTCGAGGCGCTCACGGCGCCCGACCGTCCCTACAAGCGGGGCCTGCCCCTGTCGGAGGCTCTCACGATCATGGCCCGCATGGTCCATCGGCAGCAGATCGATGCTGATCTGTTCGCCCTGTTCGTCGAGGCTGAGGTGTATCGGGGCTACGCCCAACGCCACATGGCCCCCGCCCAGATCGATGCGGTGGATCCAGCGGCCCTGCTGGCCATCGCCCGGCCTGAAACCGCTTGAGCCGGCAGGCTGACCCCATAGGCTCGGCGCCAACGCCGTGCGCCCCCCCATGACCAGCGCCCCCGCCGCTTCACCCCAGCCCGACGCCGGGCCAGGGACGCTCCCGAGCCCGGTGGCAGCGGCGCCGATTCCCGTGGTGGTGGCAGGCGCCCTGGGCCGCATGGGCGCCGAGGTGGTCAAGGCTGTGCTGGCGGCGGCAGACACGACCCTGGTGGCCGCCATCGACACAACCCCCGGCCAGGAGGGGGTCGATGTGGGGCTGGCGTTGGGCCTGGGGGAGCTGGACGTGGCCATCACCGCCGACTTCGAGGGTGCCCTCTGCGCCAGCAGCCAGGCAGTGCGCCAGGCCGGTCCTGGTGGCGGGGCGGTGCTGGTGGATTTCACCCATCCCAGCGTCGTTTACGACCACACCCGCGCCGCCATCGCCTACGGCGTGCATCCGGTGATCGGCACCACCGGCCTTTCGCCCCAGCAACTGGCGGATCTGGCCCAGTTCGCCGAGAAGGCCTCGATGGGGGGGGCCGTGATCCCCAATTTCTCCGTGGGGATGGTGTTGCTGCAACAGGCCGCCGCCGCGGCAGCCCGCTTCTATGACTTCGCCGAGCTCACCGAATTGCACCACAACCGCAAGGCCGACGCCCCCAGCGGCACCTGCATCAAGACCGCAGAATTGATCGAAGAGCTGGGCAAGGACTTCAACGCCCCGCAGGTGGAGGAACACGAGAGCCTGGCGGGCTGCCGCGGCGGCCAACGCCCCAGTGGCCTGCGGCTGCACTCGATCCGGCTGCCCGGCCTGGTGGCCCACCAGGAGGTCCTGTTCGGCTCCGCGGGCGAGACCTACACCCTGCGCCACGACACGATCGACCGCTCCGCCTACATGCCTGGGGTGCTGCTCACCGTGCGGCGGGTGCGCCAGCTCAGCGGTCTGGTCTACGGCCTGGAGCGGCTGCTGTGATCGGCGCCAGCATGGGGATCTGAGCGAGGAGCCATGCTGCTTCCCCTGAAGGACGGCGAACTGCTGCGCCTGATCCCGGCGATCGCCACCGGACCCCAGTTCAATGCCTGCAGCGGCACCCCCCAGCAGGTGTTGCAAAGGGTGCTGATCGCCGTGATCGGCGGGGTGCTGTCCCTGCTGGTGAGCCAGAGCCAGTTCTCCACCCAGTGGGGTGGCGTGTTCATGGTGGTGGGGTTCGTTTTTTTCTTCTATCTGCTCTGGGGGCCGATCCTGGCAGCCGGCCAGCGCAACAGCGCCCTGCGCCGCTATCCGGCAGCGGCGATCTTTGAGGGACGCATCGCCGACCTCTTCACCCGCGAGCGCCTGGAGGGCCGCCAGGAGCAGACCGACAAGAGTGGTCGGCTGGAGCTGGTCGAAAACCGGCGCACCTGGCTCTGCCTGGAGCTGGAGGATGAGGATGGCTACCTGGGCCAGATCCGTTTCCCCTACGACAAGAAACACAAGGCAATCCGCCCCGGGATGGTGATCCGCTGCCTGGTGCTGAGCGAGCGCCGGGACTTTTCCCGCATCAGCGCCCTCAGCGATGGCTGGATTCCCCAGTTGAAGCTCTGGGTGGGCGACTACCCCTATCTGCTGCGCCCCGCCTTTGAGGAGCTCTGCCTGCGGCGCCTGCGCTGAACCCTGCCCCGCCAGCCGCCTGGCGAGCTCAGAGCCCCACCAGGGAACCGGCACCAACCCTGACGACCCCCCGCAGCCGCCGCCCTAGGGCCCCAAGCCGGATCCCCAGGCCATGGATCAGGCCCTGTCCTGTGGCCAAGCCCGAGCCCGGAGGCAACCGGCATCACCCAGGGAAGAGCCCGCAGTGAGACGGCTTGTCTAAGCAGGACTGCCTGAGCTGGCTTGACTGAGCCGGTCTGCCTGATCCCTTCGGCATCTCCCGGTCGCTAAAAGCGAGCCGCCATCAGCCATCAGCTGGGTGCAAGCGGCCAGCTGGGCCAGGCGCCTGGGCCTGCCGCAAGCCAGGGCTGGGGATGCCCGCCAGGGGCGCCCGCCAACCCGGAGCAAACCAATTGGTCGCAATCGCGTTACAAGGCGCAATATTGCGTTACAATTCGCCCATCCCAAGCGAGCCGTCCCATGACCCAAGCCACCGCCTCCGCCCCTGCCGTGATCCGCGGCGCCACCGTCACCACCGAAGACGGCGGCCGCCTGAACGCCTTCGCCACCGAGCCCCGCATGGAGGTGGTGAGCGTGGAGAGCGGCTGGGGTTTCCATGAGCGCGCCGAAATGCTCAACGGCCGCATGGCGATGCTGGGCTTCATCGCCCTGCTCGCCACCGAATTCGCCCTGGGCGGCGAGTCCTTCACGCGCGGCCTGCTCGGCATCGGCTGAGCCGCCCTCGGCCCTGGGCCGCATTCGGATCCTGCCTTTGATGGCAGGATCGCGCCCAGCAAAGTCAAAACCCTCAGCGAAGCATCTCTTTCATCTTTAATGATGCAATGCTGATCTAAACCGCGGACCCTCCGAGGACCGCGGTTTTTGTTTGCTGTTTTGGTGGACTCTCCGGTAGTCCCCTGGGGATTGCCGCCCGGGGCGAGTGCTGCTCCTGCCACCCTTGATCTCCAGTTCCCACGGCGAATCGATCGCCCTATCCCCGCTCCCCGGTCAGTGCCCATGAGCCAAGCGCGCGTGCAAGGGGCTGGGCCCAGCGGCTGCCTGGCGGCCCTGGCCCTGGCCCAGGTGGGTTGGCAGGTGCAGCTCTGCGACCCCCAAGCGGGCCCTGCCCTGCTGCGCCGCCAACGGGCCTATGCCCTGACCCACTCCAGTCAGGCCCTGCTCAATCGGCTCGGGCTCTGGTCGGCCCTGGGAGCGGCTCTGGTGCCCTTTACCCACCTGGAACTCTGGGACCTGGGCACGGGCCGCCGCAGCCATTTCAACGCCGCCGACCTGGGCGAGCGCAGCCGGCGGCGGGTCTGGCCCCCTCGGGCTGCAGACCCCGTTGCAACGGCTGGGGCCGCAGGCCCGGGCTCCGGGGGCCCGGGTTCCGGAAGCCCCGGCTGCGGCAGCGAAGGCGCAGCCGTGGGTTGGATCCTGCACCACCAACCCCTGATGGAGCAGCTGCTTGACGCGCTCACGGCCCACCCCCAGGTGACCCTGCAGCTGGGTCAACCAGGCCCGGCCTCGGGCAACACCGCCCCGGTCGATCTGGTGGTGGCTGCGGAGGGCAGCCAGTCGGGGAGCCGCCGGGCCGCCGGGCTGGCCTGGCTGGAGCACAGCTACGGCCAGGCCTGTCTCACGGTGCAGGTGCGGCTGAGGGGCGGTCGCCCCGACCAGGCCTGGGAACTGCTGCGCCCGGAGGGCCCCTTCGCGGTGCTGCCCCTGGGCGGCGATGCCTACCAGGTGGTGTGGAGCGCCCCGGCGCGGCGGCTGCGGCGGCTGGAGAGTCTTGATGGGGCCGCCTTCCTCGACCAGCTGGCCGGGGCCCTGCCCGACCAGCTGCAACCGGAGGCCCTGCTGGACCAACCCCGGGCCTACCCAGTGGGCCTCGGCCTGGCCTGGCCCCTGGCCAAGGGCTCCCTGGTGCTGGTCGGCGACAGTGCCCACCGCTGCCATCCCGTCGGCGGCCAGGGGCTCAACCTGGGCTGGCGGGACGTGGACTGCCTGCAGCGCCTTGCTGCCCGGGTCACGGCCGGTCGCCTGGCGCCGGAGCGGCTGGCGGCGGCCTACCGCTGGCGCCGCTGGCCCGACCTGCTGGCCACCCTGGTGGCCACCGACCTGCTGGTGCGCCTGTTTTCGAATCGCTCGCCCCTGCTGGTGCCCCTACGGCGCCTGGCCCTCGACCTGCTCAACGGCCTGCCCCTGCTGCGTCGCCTCAGCCTGGCCGCCATGACCGACGGCCCTTGCCGACTGGGACGGCGCTGACGAGCATGGGGCCATGGTGATCCCAACCTCCCCCCAGCCCCTGCCGCCCCGTGAGCTGGTGCGCTACCTGCGCCAGGAGCTGGGGCTGAGTGAAAACGCCCTCAGCCTTGGCCTCAAGCAGGCCCAGCTGGAGCAGGCCCCCCTGCCGGTGGTGCTCTGGCGTTTTGGCCTGATCAGCCTCGAACAGTTCGATCAGGTGCTCGCCTGGCAGGACAGCCAACCCTGAGGGACTGGTTCTGGCTTAGGGGCTTTGGCTTGCTGGCTCAGGGTTGCTCACCCTGGCCGGCTGGCTCAGGCGTAGATGATCAGGGATTCCACGGGCACGTGCTCCGGCAGCCGGCTGCGGCCGCCCAGATCCGCCAGTTCGGCCACGAAGGCAAACCCGCACAGCTCGCCGCCGACCCGCTGCACCAGCTGGGAGCAGGCGCTGGCGGTGCCGCCGGTGGCCAGCAGGTCATCCACAATCAGCACCCGCGGGCCAGTCTCAAAGCCATCGGCCAGGATCTCCAGCCGGTCGCTGCCGTATTCGAGGCTGTAATCGATGCCATGCACCTCGCCGGGCAACTTGCCGGGCTTGCGCACGGGCGTGAACCCCAGGCCCCGGTCTGTAGCCAGGGCCGTGCCGACGATGAATCCGCGCGACTCGATTCCCACGATCAGATCCGGTTGCAGCCGATCACAGATCACCGCCAGCTGGCGCACCACTTCCTGCCAGGCACTGGCCTGGCGCATCAGGGGGGTGAGGTCGCGAAAGAGGATGCCCGGCTTGGGAAAGTCAGGAACATCCCGCACCAGCTGGCGCAGATCGAGGGCAGACATGGGGGAGAAAGGCTCGTCAGAAGGGCTGGGCTGGTCGGGGCAGCGCCCCCCCCGGATGACGAAGTGGCTGGGGCACTGGCAGTATCGCAGCCATGCCTGACGTTTCTGCCCCATTGAGCAGCCCTGCCTTGAGCCTGGACAACCCCTTGCCCAGACGGGGTCTCGAACGGCTCGACCTGATGCTGCTCTGCGCCGAGGCCCTCGACCTCAACGGCGGCGAGGCCATGGTCTGGATGAGCGAGCATCTCGGCTACCAAACCCTGTTTCCCAACCGGGTCGAATTGTGGAAACGCCGCTGCCATAACCCCCTGCGTCGCCACACCCGCCGGGGCCAGCTCCAGGTGCAGGACACCGATGCCCTGATCCGCATCCTGACGGCCATGGCCGAGCGGCTCTATCCGATGCTGCGCCAGCTGCTTTCGACGGCCGAACCGGAGGCCGTCAGCGCCCAGCGCTGGACCCTGTTCCGCTCCCGGCTGGCGGAGCTGATCCAGGAACGGTTGAACCTGCGCCGGGTGGGGGTGCGCAAACTGCTCGATCCCCAGGAAGGCCCCCAGCTCTGCCACCAACTGATCCTCAGCCTGGCCCTCTGTGCGGGAACGGGCGGCGTGGAGCGGCTCAAGGCCAGCCTGTTGGATCCCGAAGCCTGAACCGCCGGGCCCGCGGCAAAGCCGCCAGGGCCCCACGCACCGATCCATCCCGCCCCTCCCCCAGCCGTCCGCCGTGAACAAGATCAGCCTCCGCTACGAACAGATCAGCTGTCGCCTGACGGTGGAGGGGCTGCCCGATGTCTCCAGCGGCCAGGGCGGCCAGGCCATCGGCATCCTCACGGGCTGGAGCCTGGCCCTGGCGGGCCACACGGAACTGGAGGGCAAGCGGAACCACCTCGAAGCCCTGTTGCAGGTGGTGGTGCCCTACGCCCGTCACCTGATCAGCGGCGTCCCCAGGCCCTTTGGCGCCAGCGACACCCCCGTGGCGATCGCTCCCGATGGCAGCCGGCATCGGCTCGAACTGCGCAGCAGCCAGCCAGGCACCCCGCCCCTCACCCTGCACCTGGACGACGCCGAACTGGCGGACCTGGTGCGCTGCCTCGACCAGCTGCGGCTCGATCCCCGGCTGCAGCTGCCCCTGCAGACGCCTGCTGCCCAACCCCTGCGCCGCAGCGAATTGCGCCGGCGGGTGCCCCTGGCTCGGCGCCTGGCGGCCCCCCTCTGCGGCCTGGCGGCCCTGGGGCTGGCCGGTGCCGTCTCCTGGATGGTGCCCACCCCCAGACCCGGCAGCGGCAGCCCCGGCCAGGCCAAGGCCAGCAGCGCCCCGGCGGCCCCGGGCAAGAGCGCCGGCCCCGGCGGCAAGCCAGCGGCCAGTGCGACGCCAGCCAGCCCGGATCGGGCGCCGGCCGCCAGCCCAACCCAGGGCGGAACGGCCCGTTGACGGGCCGGTTGCGATCGCCCCAGGCGGTCGCCACACTGGAGCTGCTGCGCTGAGCCCCAGGCGCCCTCTGGTGTCCCTGCTGCCAGCCAGGCCCCAGCTCCGGCAGGATTTCCCCTGGTGCACCCCCGGGCCCTGGGCCCAACCCTCCCTCCACCAGCCCCGCAGCGATGTCCCTTCCGATGAGCTGGCCCGAATTGCGACGTCGCGTCACACGCCTGGGGGCCTCCCTCGATGTGGTGGTGCGCAGTGATCCCGAGGTCTGCGGCCTCAGCGGGGACTCATTTCGGTTGTCGCTTCACCATGGCGGCCATGGCGATTGCACCGTGGGCGACCTCTCGCTGGTGGATTGCCCCAATGAGCTGGTGCTGATCGAGTTCGAGCGCTGGATGCGCGGCGCCGGCCACAGCATCAGCCCATGAGCCGCGCTCCCAAACGCCTGGGCCTGGCCCGGCCTGGCCGCCTGGGCCGCAGTGGGCGGACGGGAGGCCGCACCAAGCGACCGCCGGGCCGGATCCGCCAGCTGGCCGAGGCCCTGCTGCTGCTCGCTGGCGGGGTGGGGGTTCTGCTGGCCCTGCTGAGGCTCCCCGATCGGCTCGACACCCTGCTGCTGGTCAGCAATGCGATCGCCAACCTGATTGCCGGCCTCTCGCGGCTGGGCCTGGGTCTGCTGCAGCTGCTGGGTGTGTTGGTGCTGGTGGGCGTGGTGCTGCTCGCCCTGGCCTTGCTGGCGGGCGGCCTGATCCGCCTGATTCGGGCCCTGCTGCGGCCCCGCCCGCGCAAAGCCAAGCCCTGAGACAGGGAAGGCAACAAGGCCCGGATCCGCACTCCTTGGCCCCAAACCTGTCGCCCCACCCCCTGGGGTGTCCCAGCCATGACGGCCTCCCCGCCCTGCCGCCAAAACCAGGCCCGTCGGTTTAAAACGGACTCAGGCCATGGAGCCCATGGGGAGGCGAGCAAGGCATGGGGAAAAAACAACGCAAGGGCAAGCACAAGCCCCTGGGGGGAGACAGCGCTCAGGCGGGGGAGAGTCGTGCGGGGGAGACCAGCCACCAGGGCCATGGGCTTGGCACCCAGGGAAGCGACGATCGCTACGTGCCGTCGGCCCTGCTCGATGATCTCGCTGCCGGTCAGGCTCCCGATCCCCAGGCCCCCGGCGAGCCGTCAGGCCCCCGCCGGCTCGATCGCCAGTTCTACGAACAGGAATTGATGCATCTCCAGCAGGAGCTGGTGAAGATGCAGTACTGGATCAAGGCGGAAGGATTCCGCCTGATTGTGGTGTTCGAGGGACGGGATGCGGCCGGCAAAGGGGGCACAATCAAGCGCATCACCGAACCGATGAATCCGCGCGGCTGCCGGGTGGTGGCCCTGGACAAGCCCTCCGATCAACAGCGCTCCCAGTGGTATTTCCAACGCTATGTGGAGCACTTCCCCACGGCGGGTGAAATCGTGATTTTTGATCGCAGCTGGTATAACCGGGCTGGGGTAGAACGGGTGATGGGCTTTTGTACAGCAGCCGAACTGCGGGAATTTGAACAATCCTGCCCCGAATTTGAACGCATGCTGGTGCGCAGTGGCATCACGCTGCTGAAATACTGGTTCTCAGTGAGCGATGGCGAGCAGGAGGCCCGTTTCAAGGCGCGCATCGCCGATGGCACCCGGCGCTGGAAACTCAGCAGCATGGATTTGGAATCGCGGGATCGTTGGGAAGAGTTTTCCCGGGCCAAGGATGACATGTTTGCCCACACCAACATCCCCGAAGCCCCCTGGTTCACGGTGGACGCCGATGACAAACGGCGGGCCCGGCTCAATTGCATCCGTCACCTGCTCAGCAAGATCCCCTACCGCGACATGACGCCCCCGGCCCTGAAACTACCGCCCCGCAAACCGGCCAAGGGCTACATCCGCCCCCCCTTCCACGAGCAGTTTTTTGTTCCCAACGCCTACCCCTAACCATCAGGAAAGCCGGCACGATGGAGCCCGGTCTCCACTGCATCGGCGCCAAGCAGCTTGCCCAGATCCGGAGCAGGTCTGGCTGTCGTGATCGCACCAGTAGCAGGCCCGATCCATGGCAGGCCCTGTCCCTGGCAGGCCCGGGCAACGACCGAGGAGCCGATGCCGTTGGGTCTCCCCGGCAGATCCCAGGCCTGCCGTTCAATGGTGCAGCTGCTGGAACCAGAAACCGGCCAACTGCCAACTGCTCCAGAGGAAGATCCCCAGAAAGAGCCAGTTGAGCCACGGGGGGCGCTGGTTGTTATCGAAGTTCATGCCTAATCGACGTTCATGACTAAAGGTTAGAACGACAGGGAGCCGGCCACGGAGACCAGCAGGGACCCGTTGATCGAAACGATCACGCCAATGCAAAGCCAGCTGACCAGTTGCAGAACCAGGGGTGAGCGCAGGTTGCCCATGGCCCGGGCCTGGCCACAGAACCAGACCAATGGGACAGCCGCAAAGGGCAGCTGCAGGCTCAGCACCACCTGGGAGAGCACCAACAGCTGGTTGGTGGCCCCATCGCCGAGCAGCAGCACGGTGGCCAGGGCGGGGATCAGAGCCAGGCCCCGGGTGAGCAGGCGCCGCTGCCAGAGGGGCAGGCGCAGGTCGAGGAAGCCCTCCATCACCACCTGGCCCGCCAGGGTGCCGGTAATCGTGGAGCTCTGGCCCGCCGCCAGCAGGGCGATGCCGAAGGCCAGGCCCGCCAGGGAGGTGCCAAGCAAGGGGGTGAGCAGGTGATAGGCCTGGCCCAGGTCCGTCACCGTGACCAGACCGCGACCATGGAAGGCCCCCCCCGCCAGCACCAGGATCGCCGCATTGACCAGGAAAGCCATGGCCAGGGCAATCGCCATGTCAAAGGTGGCCAGGCGCAGGGCCCAGTGGCGGGCCTGGGGATGGTCTGGCCACTGGCGGCTCTGCACCAGGGAGGAATGCAGATAGAGGTTGTGGGGCATCACCGTGGCCCCCAGGATGCCTGCCGCCAGCAGCAGCTGCTGGTGGTTGCCGATCGCCAGCGGGTTGGGAATCAAGCCATGGGCCACGGCCAGCCAGTCGGGCTTGAGCAACACCAGCTCCACCAGGAAACAGGCACCGATCAGGGCCACCAGGGCAATCACCAGGGCTTCCAGGCGGCGCAGGCCCTGTTGCTGCAGGCCCAGCAGCAGCAGGGTGTCGGCGGCCGTGAGGGTCACCCCCCAGGCCAGGGGCAGCCCAAACAGCAATTGCAGGGCAATGGCACTCCCCATCAACTCTGCCAGGTCGCAGGCCACGATCGCCAGCTCGGCCAACAGCCACAGGGGCAGGTGCCAGGCGGGCGGCAGCAGCCGGCGACAGGCCTGGGCCAGGTCGAGACCGGTGGCAATGCCCAGTCGGCAGGAGAGGGACTGCAACACCATGGCCATGGCGCTGGAGAGGGCCACCACCCACAGCAGGGCATAGCCCGTGCTCGATCCGGCCGCCAGGTCCGTGGCCCAGTTGCCCGGATCCATGTAACCCACGGCCACCAGGTAGGCCGGACCCAACACCTTGAAGAAGGTGGCCAGCCCTGGCCGACCGGCGGGGATTGGAACTGTCGCCGCCATCCCCAGCCGCGGATCAGCCCCCATCCTCTCAGCCGCTGCCATGGTCACCGCCCCTGGGGGGTCTCGCCATCGCGATCGCTCGAGCCAGCCCCCAGGCCACCCCGCCACCGCAGGCGCACCTGGCACACCAGCCAACCAGGGCGTCCACCCAGAGCAAGGACAACCCCGGCATGAACAGCCACGGCATGGACAGCCACGGCCCTTAGCTCGGGGATCTCAACCCGGGAGACAGAAGGCCCTGCCACGAGCCCTGGCAGCGTTCAGCCAGGGGGATGGATCCCTGCTCCTACAGGCAAGCAAGGCCTGCACTCCCAATGGGCCAAACGGCAGGCCGGGCTGGATGCTCAAGGGCATGGGCTCAGCGTTTACCAAGCCCCAGGGGCCATTCCAGGGCCGTCCAGGGGGCTGGAGTTTGAGATCAGGTCCATACAAAGCCGGTGGTTCTCTTCGCAAAGACCCTGAACAGGGGACCAGCCCAGGGCCATGGATTTCCAGGGACTGGATAGGGGATCGATCTTCGGCCAGCCCAGGAGTGAAGCGGGATTTGGACCCCATCTAGCGCCCCTACCGATTACGCCAGATGGGCGAAAGCAAGCCGCTGCTAAAGGAACTTCCCCCCATTGACGCCAGGGCGCCAATGGGGGGGGATGCGGGCAAGGACCTTGGCCTCAGCGCAGGGAAGGTTGGGCCAAGGAAGAGGCAGGCCGCTGGGTGCGGCGCAGGTCGTGCAGACCTTCCAGCTGGTTATAAACAGCTACCAACTGGCGGCGGATGTGATCGGTGTTCTCAAGCCGATCGAGGTTAAGCAGCACGGCTTCAATCTGGGCCTTGCTATCGATCAGCAGACGGCACTCGCTGGATCCTGGTTCGTAACCCATAGGACAGTGCTCCGAATCGAGCTCAGAATCAACATCACTCTCCCATCAAAGGGCCGCTGGCCAGGGCCTGTGGTCAAAACGGATGCAGTTTTGCAGCCTCGAGGGCCGATCAGCCCCGCTGGCTCGCCGGCAAAGCCGGACGCAGCACTGGGGCCGGCGCCTGGCTCAAGAGCCGGCGCCAGGCTGCAGGGGCGGAGCCACCAATTTGCCGGTTCTGGCCACCAGGCGCTCCAGGGCATCTTTGAGGTTGCGTTGCATGACAAAAACGTGGCCGTCGGTGACAACGACGCGCACCAACGTAGGCAGCTCACTGTTTTTCGACTGAAGATAGATGGGTTCGACATAAAGAAGCCCCTCACCTACGGGCAACACCAACATGTTGCCATGCACAACCTTTGATCCCTCCCGGTTCCAGAGGCCAAACTGGTAGCTGATGGCCGGATCCTGCTCGATCAGCGCTGACACCTGCTGGGTGCCGAGCAGCAGGCGCTGCTGGGGGAAGCGAACCAGCAATTGCTCGCCGTAATTGGGCGGGTCATTGCGGGCCGCGAGCCAGCCCACCAGGTTGGAGCGCTTCGAAGGGGTGAAGGGAACCAGCAGCACAAACTCGGGCTTGCTCTGCCCTGGCAGCTGCAAGGTGGCGTGGTAAGGCTTTACTTTGACATTGGTTGAGCCATAGATTTCCAGGGGCAACGACCAGGCATCATCGCCATCGTAAAAGGTGCGCACATTTTTAACGTGATACTGCAGTAGGCGCTCGGCCTGAATTTCAAATTGATACTGGGGAACCTGGATATGACTCAACAAGGAAACCGGCATGGCCGAGAGCGGATTGAAGAGTTCCGGGAACGCCCGCTGCCAGGTGCGCAGGATCGGGTCCTGCGGGTCACTCACATAAAGCCAGATCTGACCCGTGTAGGCATCAACGACGGCCTTGACTGGGTTGCGGAAATAGCGAAGCCCGCCGGGGCTCGGATCCGAGTAGGGATAGCTCCGACTGCTCGTATAGCCATCCAAGAACCAGTACTGATGCTGCTCCGGACGATACCCCTGGCCAGCAGGCACCCTGGCCGTGACCAAATAGGGAGGGCTATCGAAGTGCAGGAATGGCGCCAGCGCCCGGAGCCGATCGTTGACCTGGCGGCGGATCAACAACTTGGAGCTGGGTTTCAAGGTGGAGAGAAACATCAAGCGGGGATCACCCAGGTACACCGCCGCCATCCAACGATTGAACGGATGAAAAAGATTGATGCCCGTGCGGCGCACATAGGTGGTATGGACCGTGCCGAGCTCGGCGTCAGGATAATCAAATTCCTTGACAAAACTGGGTGCAATTGCAAACGGCTCTTTCGAGGTGCCAAAGTAAAAACGGGGCTGGCCAACGGGCAGGGCCTTGCGAACCGAGGCCGTATCAATTCCCAACTTGGCAATCCCCTCAACCTTGGCACTGCGACCAATGTCCTTGACAAAATAGAGGGGCAGGCCATCGGCGCCTGCCGTATTGACTGGCGATACCGTAAATCCATAGCCATGGGTAAACACCATGTGGCGATTCAACCAAGAGCGGGATTTCTTCGGCAAGCTGGCCGTATCCAATTCCCGCGCCGCAATCAACACCTGCTGGGATCCCTTGGTGCTGGCATCGGCGGCCAGGGGATAGCGATCCACCGCAGCCGAGGGAAAGCGGTAGTAGAGGCGAAGTTGTTGCAATTCCCGGTTGGTGCTGAGCAGGGGCTTGCTATCCCAGAGGCGGATATTGGCCAGGGTGCCTGGATCCTGGGCCAGGTCTGCGGCCGTGAGGTGCTGTTTCGGATAAAGGGTGCGCTCATAGACCGCCTCCAGGCCAAAGGCGGCGCGGGTGGCCTGAATGCTGCGCGCTAAGTAAGGACTTTCAACTGCCAACTCCCGGGGTTGCACCCAGATCCGCTGCACCAGCGGTGCTACCAGGGCCTGGACAACCGGCACCCCCAGGGCGGAGGCCAGCAGCGGAATCAACAGCCGCCGTCGCGGCCAACCGGCCGGCATCGGCACCAGCAGGCCGATCCCGATCGCCAGGAGCAGCCCGGCCAGCAGCAGCCGCAGGGGCATGCTCACGTGCAGGTCCACGAAGCCGGCCCCGGCAGCCACCCCGGTTCCCTTGACCATCAGATCAAAAGGGGTCAGGCATTGGCGCAAGGCGGCCACAAAGGCCAACAGGGCCAACTGGGGCTGGAGAACGTTTTGCTGGGCGCGGGTCAACCCCGGAAAGGCCAGATCCGTGAGGCTGCTGCGTTCGCTGAAGGTCAACCAGAAGCAGCCCGCCAACCCCACCAAGCCCTGGGCAAGCACCACACTCAGCAACAGGCGCAAGGCCGGCAGCTGCAGCACACTGAAGGACAGATCGAGCCCGGAAACCGGATCGGCCTGGCCAAAGGGCACCGCCAGCAGGGCGGGCAACCAGAGGCTCCAGCCCCGCGCCAGGGCGGTGGCCGAACCGACCAGGGCCACCGCCAGGGTGATGCGAAGCGTGGTGAGGGGCCAGAGCAACAAAGGCAGCGTCAGCCCAGCCACCAGCCCGAGCAACAGGGCGGCGGGCAGATCCACGATCCGGGGAATCCCCGTGATCACCTGGCCACTGAACGGGGCATCAATCAGGTCCTGGGCCTGGATCACCAGGTAGGTAAGCCCTGTGGCCATCACCACCAGCAGCAGCGCGAAGAGGGCCACCAACGACCACCCCCGCAGGGCCACGAGCGGAGCCGGGGGGAGGTCCTTGGGATCCACGACGCGGCGGAGCCGCCAGCACCGTTGCAACTGCTTCAGTTGCAGGATGCCACCCAAACCCACCACCAAAGCAAAGGTGAGGAGCTGGATCAGCCAGCGCTTGAGGGCCACCGCCTGGGCGCCGAACTGGCTGAACCACAGCCATTCGATCCCGAGGCGGCTCACGGCAATAGTCAGACCCGCTGCCAGGGCCAGGAGCGCACCAAAACGAAGCAGGGTAGGAAGGCGGCTCAACGGAACGGCGGACGGCAAATGCTCACCAGCGAGGCTAGGCACCCCCTTGAACTGGGGTCCAGGCAGCGAGGCGCCCGGGGGAATATGAGCTGGTGGCCAGGATCCCCATGGGCTCGCCACCACCGGCCAGGCGTCGGCAGGCCAGGGCCAAAGGGAGCCCTCTTTCAATCCCGACTTTTGAAATCGGGTATTTAAGAACGGGTCAAAAGCCGCTGCTAGCTTGTGGCGACTGCTGTGCCTGCGCCGTGACGGCCACCCTGTCCCGCTCCACCTTCACCGGCCTGCGCTGCAAGGAATGCGGCCATCCCTATGGGGCCGGCGCCAAGCACGTCTGCGAAGACGTCTGTTTTGGCCCCCTGGAGGTGGTCTACGACTACGAGGCGATCAAATCCCGGGTCACCCGCGCCACGATCGAGGCCGGACCGGTTTCGATCTGGCGCTACCGAGACTTCCTCCCGATCGAGGGGGATCCGATTGATGTCGGCACCGGGTTCACGCCCCTGCTCAAGGCGAACCGGCTGGCCAGGCGCCTGGGTCTCAAAAATCTCTACATCAAGAACGACGGCGTCAACATGCCCACCCTGTCCTTCAAGGACCGGGTGGTGTCGGTGGCCCTCACCCGCGCCCGCGAACTCGGTTTCAGCACGGTGAGCTGCGCCAGCACCGGCAACCTGGCCAACTCCACCGCCGCCATCGCCGCCCATGCCGGCCTGGACTGCTGTGTGTTCATCCCGTCCGACCTGGAGCTGGGCAAGGTGCTCGGCACCTTGATCTACAACCCCACCCTGATGGCGGTGAAGGGCAACTACGACCAGGTGAACCGCCTCTGCTCGGAAGTGGCCAACACCTATGGCTGGGGCTTCGTCAACATCAACCTGCGCCCCTACTACTCGGAGGGCTCAAAAACCCTGGGCTACGAGGTGATTGAACAGCTGGGGTGGCGCCTGCCTGATCACATCGTGGCGCCCTTGGCCTCCGGGTCCCTGTTCACCAAGATCCGCAAGGGGTTCGATGAGTTCATCAAGGTGGGTTTAGTGGATGAGAAGCCGGTGCGTTTCAGCGGCGCCCAGGCGGAAGGCTGCTCGCCGATCGCCCAGGCCTTCGCCGAAGGGCGCGATTTCATCACACCGGTGAAGCCCAACACGATTGCCAAATCAATCGCCATCGGCAACCCTGCCGACGGCCCCTATGCGATCGACATCGCCAACCGCACCGGTGGCACGATCGCGGCGGTGAACGATGAGGAGATCGTGGCCGGCATCCAGCTGCTGGCTGAAACCGAAGGGGTGTTCACTGAAACCGCCGGCGGCACCACCATCGCCGTGCTGAAGAAACTGGTGGAGCAGGGCAAGATTGATCCCAACGAAACCACCGTTGCCTACATCACCGGCAACGGCCTCAAGACCCTGGAGGCGGTCAGTGCCGCCGTGGGTGAGCCCCTCACGATCGAACCGCAGCTGGCCAGTTTCAATGCGGCCTGGGAGCGGGCCCAGTCCCTGCAGCGGGCCAGCTGGGAACCGTTGCCCTGAGGGCTGCCGCCCAGCCCCCCAGGCCGGCGATCGGGCGACCTTCCCCTGCCGCTGGCCGGCTCAGCCCAGCAACCCACTGGCGAAAGCTGGGTCGGGCAACCAGCTGACGCTTAGACTTAGCCGGCCCCCCTTTCGCGTCCCCAACTAGACTTTCCTCACCAATTCTTCCCATGGCAGTTCTGGTTCTGATCCCCACCCCCCTGCAGAAATTCACCGCCGACGAGGCCAGCGTCGAGGTAGAGGCCACCAGTGTGGATGGCCTGTTGCAGGCCCTTGAGGGTCGCTACCCCGGCATCCTGGGGCGCCTTTGTGATGAAGGCGGCAAGCTGCGTCGATTCCTTAACGTCTATGTCAACAGTGAGGACATCCGCTTCCTGCAGAACCAGGAGACCCCGCTCACCGATGGCGACGAGGTCTCGATCGTGCCGGCCGTAGCCGGCGGTTAATCGCCCCCCTATCCCCTTACCCCCCGCTGCGACGATGACCCAGGCAATCGGCCCCCTTGCCTCCCAGTCGCCGGATCACAGCGATCCCCTGCCCGCCCGGGAGCCCGACCGCCCAGGTTTGGCAGAGCGGCGGCAACCGAGCGATGACAAGGCCCGTTTCTTTGATTACCGGGAAGCGGCCAACCCGGTCCGCAAAGGCCTCACCGATCCCATCGGCTACCGCCAATGGGGACCGGCCCTGCACCGCTCCGGCCCCACCGCAATCCTGCCGCTCGATACGAGCGTCGAACTGGGCTGCCCGGCTCCGGCCACCAGCCCCGGCCTGGCGGCCAGCTTCATCCGGCTGCGCTCAGGCGATCGGCTCGCCGCAGCTGCCACAGCCACCAGCTCCCTCTTTTACGTGCTGCAAGGCCGGGGCCATGTGGAGCGCCAGGGCTCCGATCTGGGGCGATCCCTGCGGCGATCCTGGAGCAAGGGCGATCTGTTCGTGTTGCCGGCCGGGGCCATGCCAACCCTCAGCGCCGACGGCGACAGCGTTCTCTACTGGGTGCACGATGGTCCCCTGCTCAGCTACCTGGGGGTGAAACCGAGTGAACCCCGCTTCCAGGCCACCTTCTACCGGGGCGAACGTCTTGAGCAGGAGCTCAGCAGCCTGATGGAGGATCCCAGCTCCCAGCGCAGCAACCGGCTCAGCATCCTGCTGGCCAACGCCGACCTGCCCGCCAGTCGCACGGTGAGCCACACCCTCTGGGCCATGTACGGAGCCGTGCGCTCCGGCTCCTGCCAGCCGCCCCATCGCCACCAATCCGTGGCCATCGACCTGATCATCGACTGCGATCCAGGCTGTTACACCCTGGTGGGCACGGCCCTGGAGGATGACGGGGCGATCCACAATCCAACCCGCATCGACTGGGAGCCGGGAGGGGTGTTTGTGACCCCTCCGGGGCACTGGCATGCCCATGTCAATGAAAGCGGCCGGGTGGCCCACCTGCTCCCCATTCAGGACGCCGGCCTGCACACCTATCTTCGCAGCCTCGATATTCGTTTCACAAGCTAGATCGCACCATAAAGCTGTTCCAGAGGAGTGCCTCGAGCAGTCCTCTGGATCCATCTCAATGATTCTGAACACTTAGGCACGCAGGATCAGATTCCGGTCGCGGCGGCCAGGGGCTTCCTCACCTGTTCATGGCGTTCGACGATGGCGCGGAACTCGTCACCGCCCAGGGTTTCCTTCTCAATCAACAGATCCACCAACTGATCGATCAGCGCCCGTCTAGGCGTCAGTAAGTCGACGGCCTGCTGCAGGGATTCCCGGGCGAGGCTGCGCACCAGGGCATCAATGCGATTGCCCGTTTCCCGGGAATAGGGGGTTTCAGACCGCAGCCAATCCCGACCCAGAAACACCTCGCCGCCATCGCTTTCCAAGGCCACCGGCCCCAGGCTCGAGAAGCCGTAGCGGGTGACCATCTCACGGCAGATCCGGCTCACCGTCTCCAGGTCACCGCTAGCCCCCTGGGTGACTTCGCTAGGACCGAACACCACCACTTCCGCCGCCCTACCGCCCATCGCCACCACCAGACGGGCCCGCAGATAGGCCTTGCTGATCAATCCCGAGTCCAGGATTTCTTCATCGGGGAGGGTGCGGGCGAACCCACCCACACCACCAGCTCGTGGCAGCAGGGTCACCTTGTCCAGATCATCGGCCTGGGGCAGGAGCGTGGTGAGCAGGGCGTGGCCGATCTCGTGATAAGCAATCAGACGCTTTTTGGCACTGTCCTGGAGGGGGGCAACGCCCAGGCCCATCGTGATGCGTTCGAGGGCATCGCTCAGGGCCTGGTCGTCAATGGTTGCCCTGTCGCGGCGGGCCGTGAGGATGGCCGCCTCATTGAGCAGGTTGGAGAGATCGGCACCGGAAAAGCCTGGGGTGCGACAGGCCCAGTCGGCCAGGGACACCTGGGGATCCAGGGGCCGGCTGCGGGCATGGACTGAAAGAATCTGCTCGCGGCCGCGGCGATCGGGGAGATCAACCACGATGCGGCGATCGAAACGGCCTGGACGCATCAGGGCCGTGTCGAGCACATCGGGCCGGTTGGTGGCCGCCAGGAGGATCACACCAGAATTGTCCTGGAAGCCATCCATCTCGGTGAGCAACTGGTTGAGGGTTTGCTCCCGTTCATCGTTGCCACCCCCGATACCGGCACCGCGCTGGCGGCCCACCGCATCAATTTCGTCAATAAAAATGATGCAGGGTGCCTTTTCCTTGGCGCGGCGGAACAAATCGCGTACCCGCGATGCCCCCACCCCCACAAACATCTCGACGAATTCAGAAGCGGCAATCGAAAAGAACGGCACGCCAGCTTCGCCGGCGATCGCTTTGGCCAGCAGGGTTTTGCCCGTACCCGGCGGCCCCACCAGCAACACACCCCTGGGAATCTTGGCGCCGATGGTGGTGAAACGCTCCGGCTGGCGCAGGAAGGTCACCACTTCTTCGAGCTCCTGCTTGGCCTCGGCGATCCCGGCCACATCCTCAAAGCGCACATCCACCGTGCCTTCGGGCTGGATGCGGGCCTGGCTGCGGCCAAAGCCCATGGCCCGGTTCGCAACCTGGGAGGAGCGGCGGATCAGCAGGGCCAAGCCGCCGAAGAGCAGCACAATCAACAGCACGTTGCCGATCAGGCTGGCGGTGGCCTCGTCGCGGCGATCGTCCCGCACCGTCAGGGGCACCCGGGCCTGTTGGGCGGTACGAAGCAGGGTCTGGTCGTTATTGAAAACGGGAACCTGGACCCGGGTTCCGTCTTTATGGGTGACGGTGACCTCCCGGCGCAGCAGGGACAGCTCCAGGTCCGTGATGGAACAGGTGCTCCGGGGTGACTGGCTGGGTGGGCTGGCCTGGCACTGGCGCAGCTGGGTGAGCAGGTCGCTGTAGCTCGGCGGGGACGGCTTGGCCAGGCCGAGGTTGCCCAGCAAGGACAGGGGCTCGGCGGGGCGCTGCCCCGAGGGAGCACCAGGCTGGGGCCCTGGCTGTGGAACGCTGCTGCTCACATGACCCAGTCAATGGTTTGGAGCTTAGCGATTTGACGAAAGGCCAGGTGGCAACGGAAGATTGCTGTTTGGTTGTGCGAAAGGGATGGCTGTCCCCAAGAAGAAAACATCAAAAGGCAAGCGCAATCAGCGCCACGCCACCTGGAAGGGCAAGGCCCGGGTTGCGGCCCAGAAGGCCCTCTCGATCGGCAAGGCCGTGCTGAGCGGTCGCGCCCAGGGCTTCGTCTACCCGATCGCCGAAGAGGACGACAGCGAAAGCTGAGCGCCCTGGGCCAGACCCTGCCCTCGCCATCCCACCGGAGGGGGGGGCGGCAGACGGTTGGTACGAGCTGCTCCCCTCTCCCTGTACCCGGTCTGGGTGATCTCGTTCAGCGTCTTTTGGGCATCACTACCAAACACCTGGGCTGAGGAGCCACGAGGTGGACGGGGAAAGGAGTCCCAGAAGGGTCACGCCTCTCCCTGCATGGATTGCCTTGACAAACTTTGCTTTGACAAAGTTGGAGCATCGATTGGGGCCTGGCCTGGATGGAAATCCGGGCCGGGCCCTTGCCATTGAACCCGCCTACGGCGATCGAGCCACAGCACCTGGTCGGCCCTGGCCAGCAGGGGCTGCAGGTAGAGCTGGGGCGGTAGGGAGGCCAGGCTGGCGCGCACCAAGCCATCGAGCTGGATAGCCCTGAGCCAGCCCCCACCGGCCCGCCGCTGCTGGGCCTCTGCCTGGAAGCGCCAACGCCGCGGCAGCCGCCAGTCGATCGGCCAGAGCAGCCAGAGCCCATCGAGGCGTTGCCAAAGCGATTGATAGCCGCCAAGGGCCCGGTCCCAGTGGGGAAGCCAGTCCAGCTCAGCCCTGGTCAACAGCGGAGCACCCGCCAGGGTGAGACCTGCCTCCGCTGGCCAAGGCTTCATCAGGGCGATCTGCCAGGGCCCTGGCTGCGTTGGCACCGGCCCAGTCGGGGCATCCGGCTGTGGCGCATCCGTCCCTTGCGCCTCCCCCATTGGCGCAAATCCATTTGCTGCGAACCCATTTGGCGCGAACCCTGTTAGCGCAGTGTCGTTTGACGGGTCGTTGCTTGGAGCGTCCAGGGTTGGCGTCGCCAGAGTTGGCGAGGCAGGAGCCCGCCCCAGGAGGCTTGGGAAGCCGTTCGACGGCGTGCCAAGGGGCTGGCAGCCGATCAACCAGCCCTCCAGCAACAGGCCATCCGCCCGTTCATGGCTGAAACCGCTGCGGTCGCCGGCCCCCTGGCGCAGGCGCTTGTCAAAACGGGGCAAGCGCAGCTGGCCATCGCTGGACCGGCGCCAGTGATCGATCGCCTCCACCAGCAGGCCGGGCTCATGGCTTCCCGGCGGCACCCGGTCTACACCGAAGGGATTGCCGGCCAAGGCCTGCAGCCGCTGCTGCCAGGGCAGGTAGGCATCATCGATCGAGGCCACGGCCAGGCGCAGGCCCTGGCCAGCTGCCTGCTGGGCCAGGCGCCTGGCCAGGGTGGATTTGCCGGCGCCCACCGGACCGTTGAGGCCGATCACAGGGCGGTGTCCCTGGCCGGCCAGGGCAGCGATCCGGGCCAGCAGGGCGGCTTCCACACTCATGACCCCAGCTTGAAGGCCTCCAGCACCACCGCGTACACCAGGCCAATGCGCAGGTTGTCGATCACGATCCAGGTGAGGGAAGGATCGTCAGTGACCAGGCGGCTGCGCAGCCGCACCACGACCTCGATCGCCAGCAACCAGAGCACCACCACCACGGGCCGGTGGCCCACCATCTGCAGGTAGTAGGCCGTGAGGTTGTTGCCGGCATACAGGCCAAACAACAGGGCCAGCAAACCGAGGCTGCGCCGCCGCCAGTTGCCGCGCCAGTTGCCCAGCAGGGCGCTGACCAGCTGGCCGAGCAGCCGTTCAAAGCGGGTGCTCTGCAGCTTCGGGGGCGTCATGGCTGCAACAGCTGGTGGAGATAGCCAAGGGACACCAAACCGCCAGGGCAGGGGGGACCATGGAGCACAAGGGCCGGGTGGTCGGACTCGCCCAGGTGGCTGACCAGGGCGGCGGCCCCAGCAAAGGTGGCGATCGGTTCGTCGGCGCTGGCCAGGCTTTGGGTCACGAGGGTGGCGATGCCCGCCCCGGCGGCCGCCGCCAACCCCTGGGGCGAATCCTCGATCGCCAGAACCGCTTCAGGAGCCAGCTGCAGCAGCTCCAGGGCGCGCCGATAGGCCTGGGGATCGGGCTTCTTGCGCGCCACATCCCCCCCACAGACCCGGACGGTGATCTGCGGGCCCAGGTCGGGCAACAGCTGCTGCACCAGGGCATCCACCGCCTCGCGGCCGCTGGTGGTGACGATCGCCTGGGGCAAGCCGGCGGCGGCGGCTTCGGCCATCAGCCGCGCCACGCCGGGACGCAACTGCACCGCACCGGAATGCACCAGCTGGCGGTAGTGCCCCTGCTTGGCCCGCTGCAGGGCCCCAATCCGGTCGGGATCGGGCGCAAGGCCCTCCTGGACCCTGGCGTAGTGGGCCATGCGCTCCTGGCCACCACTGATCGCCAGCAGCCGGCGGTAGGTGAGCGCATCCCAGTGCCAGCTCAGGCCCGCCTCGGCAAAGGCCCGGTTGAAGGCGCGGCGATGGCCATGGAACTCGGTTTCCGCCAGGGTGCCATCCACGTCCCAGAGCAGGGCCGCGGGCAATCGATCGCAAACGGATCCGGGCATCGGCCCAGGCTAGAACCGCAGCCAGGGCCCACAGGATCGCCGCGCTCCGGCCCACCCCAGGCGGATCCCCCGGACCCAGGGCCGGGCCCATGGGCAGGGCGACGAAGTCCGAGCACAATGGGCTCCTGCCGGATCCCCCCCTTGGCGTCCTTGCCAACCGAGCCCCGCTGGCAGTTGCCGGCGCCGCTTCCTGCCAAGCCCCGGCCCCTGGCCGATCCAGGGCTGACCCAGCCCGGTCTGGATCCCTCCCCCCAGCGGCCGGCGGGCAGACGGGCCAAGGGGCGACGAAGCAAGGGACAAGGCAGCGGTGACCTGGCCCAGGCACCAGAGCCGCAGGCCCCGGCAGCAGCCAGCCCTGGCCAGACCAGTCCAAGCCAGTCCGAGCCAGGCCAAATCAAGCCAGACCAAACCGATCCAAGCCAGACGAATCCAGGCCAAATCAAGCCAGGCGAGACGAATTCAAGCCAGACGAAGCCAAGCCAGAAAACGCCGAACCAGGACGACGCAGCGATCAAGCAGCCAACCCCAGGATCGTCAGCGCCAGGGTCCACCCCCTTCGGTCTGCCCGTGCCCTTGCTGGCCGTGTTGCAGCGCCGCGGCTTCGACACCCCCGAGGCGATCGCCGAGCTGCTCGATCCCCCGGCGGCCCCGGAGCCAGCGGACCATTTCGCCGACCTGGCCAAGGCCGTGGCGCGGCTGCGGCAGGCCTGCCAGCGGGGCGAAGCCGTGGCCATCTGCGGCGACTACGACGCCGATGGCATGACCAGCACAGCCCTGCTGGTGGGCGTGTTGCGGCGCCTGGGGGCCAGGCCCCAGGCCGCCATCCCCAGCCGCCAGGAGGATGGCTACGGCCTCAATGCCGCCATGGTGGAGCGGCTCCACGGCGAGGGCATCGGCCTGCTGGTGACCGTGGACAACGGCGTGGCCGCCCGGGAGGCCCTGCTGCGGGCCCAGGCCCTGGGCCTTGACGTGATCCTCACGGACCACCACAGCCTGCCCGACGAACTCCCCCCCTTCCTGGCCCTGCTCCATCCGGCCTGCACGCCGGAGGGCTCCCCCTACCGGGGCTTGGCCGGGGTGGGGTTGGCCTACGTGCTGGGCCAGGCCCTGGCCCGGGACCTGGGCGACCAGCAGGGGCTGGCCAATGCCCGCGACCTGTTCTGCATTGGCACGATTGCCGACATGGCGCCCCTGACGGGGGTGAACCGGCGCTGGTTGATGGATGGCCTGCCTGGGCTCAAGGGCAGCGCCCTGGCCGGCCTCCAGGCCCTGCAGCAGGTGGCGGGGCTCGATGACAGCCCGATCGACGCCGGCAGTGTGGGCTTTCAGCTGGCACCGCGCATCAATGCGGTGGGCCGGCTCGGGGACCCCCAGCTGGTGGTGGACCTGCTCACCACCGCCGACCAGGCCGAGGCCCTGGAGCTGGCGCGCGCCTGTGAGGGCTACAACCGCCAACGGCGCGAGTTGTGCGAAGCGATCGAGGCCGAAGCCGTGGCCCTGGTGGAGGCCGACGGCGACCAGCAGAGCCCGTTTCTGCTGCTCGCCCAAACCCACTGGCACCACGGCGTGATCGGTATCGTCGCGTCCCGGTTGGTGGAGCGCTTCAGTCGGCCCGTCGCCCTGCTCGCCTCCGAGGGGGATGGGCGCCTGCGGGCCTCGGTGCGGGCGCCGGCAGGCTTTGCCGCCGACCAGGCCCTCAAGCACTGCCACGACCTGCTGCTGCGCTACGGCGGCCACCCGGCGGCCGGAGGGTTCACGGTGTTGGCAGAACGGGTGGCGGAGCTGCATGAGCGGCTCAATGGCCTGGCGGCGGCCTGGCTGGAGCAGCGCGGCGAGGGCTCGATCGTGGAACCGGAAGCCCTGTTGCCCATCGGCCAGATCGACCGACACTTCTGGCAGCAGCTGCAACGGCTCGAGCCCTTTGGCAGTGCCATGCCGGCGCCCCTGTTCTGGAGCCATGGCTGTGAGGTGGTGGAGCAGCGCGAGCTGCGCGGCGGCCACCTGCAGCTGACCCTGGCCCAGGGGGACGGCCGGATCAGGGCGATCGCCTGGCGCTGGCAGGGTCAAACCCAACTGCCCGCCCAGGTGGATGTGGCCTTCCGCCTGCGCAACAACCGCTGGCAGGGGGAGGAACGGCTGCAGCTGGAACTGGTGGCCGTCAGACCTGGCGGCGCGGAGGAGGTGTGCCTGCAGCGGCGGGCCCGGCGCTACTGGTGCCGCCGCCATGGCGATGGCCTGCTGATCCGCAACGGGGCCGGTGAGGAATTGCTGGCCAGACCGGCAGAAGCTCCAGGCGAGGCCGGCACCCTGGCACCCTGTCCTGACCACCCCCAGGCGGCCCACCCCTACCTGCGCAGCCTGGTGCAGGACGCCGCCATGGCCCTGGGCCTGGTGGCCTAACCCCCAACGCCATGCGCCAACTGCTTTCCCTGATTCTCCTGGGTGTTCTGGTGGGCCTGGCCTGCTGGCCCCTCAACCTGGTTGACCACTGGCAGGACCTGCTGCTCAGGCACCTGCCGGCCTACCAAGCGGGAGGCTGGACACCCCTCGCCCTGGGCCTGGCCCTGGCACCGTTGCTGGTGATGCCGGTGCTGTTGGTGCTGCAGAGCGGGGCCTTTGCCCGGGGCAAGGGATCCGGCATCCCCCAAACCGTGGCCTGCGTTGAGGATCCAAACCAGGGGGAGCAGCTGCTGGGCCCCAAACCGACTGTCTTGCGCCTGGGACTCTGGAGCCTGGCCAGCCTGGCCCTCTTTCCCCTGGGCCGGGAGGGCCCGGTGGTGCAGGTGGGGGCGGCAGTAGCCCAGGCCCTGCGCAGCCGCTGGCCGGGCCTGTTCGGCGGCCTCAAGCCCCAGGAGGTGCTCGCCGTAGCCGCCGGGGCTGGCCTGGCCGGGGGCTTCAACACCCCCCTGATGGGCGTGGTGTTCATCGCCGAGGAGCTGATGAGCCGGTTCAACTCCACCCTGATCTGGCCAGCCCTGCTGGTCTGCGGGGCTGCGGCGGGAATCAGCCAGATCGGAGGCCAACCGATGTTTGCCCTCGGCCTGATCACCAACCAAACCGAAGAAATCCACCAGTACCTCTGGGCCATTCCGATCGGCATCCTCGGGGGGCTGCTCGGCGGCCTGTTCGGTCGCCTGCTGCTGCTGGTGACGGCCGCGGTGGGCCCAATCGCCAAGAAGCGACCGATTGCAATCGGGTTGGCCCTGGGCGGCCTGTTGAGCGCCTTCGCCCTGGTCAGTGGTGGGGCCAGCGGCGGTGACGGCGAGGCCCTGATGTCCACCTGGATCCAGAATGAATCGGCCTGGCCAGGGACGGGACTGTCAACTTTGGTGGTGCGGCTGCTGGGGCCGGTGGTGGCCTTGGGCGCCTCCGTACCGGGCGGCCTGATCGACCCGGCCTTTGCCCTGGGCGCCGTCTTTGGCCACGGGTTCATGCATGTGGTGGGCGGACCGGCCGAGCTCGGCCTGGCCCTTGGCATGGCGGCAACCCTGGCCGGCATCTCCCAGCTTCCCGTGATGACGATCGCCTTTGCGATCCGTCTGGCTGGCGATCAGCAGTTGGGAGCGGGGCTGCTGATCGCTGCGGTGGTGGGGGCGATGGCGGGGCGACTCCTGCTGGATCGCCCCATCTACCACGCCCTTGCCGATCTTCAGAGAGCGCCGCGGCGATAGAAGAGGATGAAAACCACGGCTGGGCCAGCCAGGGTGATCAGGGCCAGGGCGGCGAAATTGGCGATCAGATGAAAGTCGATTCCCATGGTGGTGACTCGGTTTTGCAGGCTGCATAAAAGTTTAGACGACATCTCAAGCCCACTCCCCCCAGGACCGGGGGCCCTGTGACCGCCCGTTACAGATGGGCTGCCGGCGCGGGGAGAGGAGTTACGGAACAGTGGAGAGCTGGCGCTCAGAAGCCGTCAACGGAACGGCGTCAGCCGGGGCGGGGCCTGCAAGTTGGGAACTGCGCAGTTGCGCTGTGATCTGCTCCTCAACCACGGCTCGATAATCCATGAAGTGCTCATTGAGCATCAAGAGCCACAGGTAGTTATCGAGGTCAAAGGGGAAGCGCCAGGCCAGGGCAGCCAGCTGGCGCCAGAACAGCCAACGGGTGTCACGGCGCAGACCCTGGCGCCAGATCAGGATGCCGAGGCCCCGCAGCAGGTCCTTGCTCTGGCTCCAGGGGCGCCGCTGCTGCATTGGGCGCCGCAACGACTGGCGCGCCTCGGCCAACCTCAGGCTGTAGCGATAAACCCGGCGCATGTAGGCCTCTGGGGCATAGAGCGCCGCGAAGGCGGCCAGGAATTCCTGGGCAATCTCTGGCATCGGCCGGGTGGGCCTGAAGTTCAGCAGGTGGGTTTGCACGCCCTGATCAAAGCCATCGCCAGCCTCAATCAGCCGTCCTTCGCGAGCCAGGCGCTGCCAGAGAGCGGTATTGGGGAAGGCCTGAAGAATGCCCACCATGGCCAAGGGAATGGCCGTTTGCTCGACAAACGCGACAATGCGATCGCCGGCACCCGCCGCTTCGCCATCAAAGCCGAGGATGAACCCGGCCATCACCTCCAGGCCCGCGGCGGTGATGGTGTCCACCGCCGCCACCAGGGGAGAGCGCACGTTCTGGTGCTTCTGGGCCCCCAGCAGACTGGCCTGGTCGGGGGTTTCAATGCCGAGGAACACCCGCCGAAATCCACACGCCAGCATCGCTTCCATCAAGGACGGATCAGTCGCCAGGTCAATCGAGGCTTCGGTTGTGAACGTGAAGGGGAAATGATGGTGGTGTTGCCAGAGGAGCAGGGCTGGCAGCAGCAACTTGACAGTCCGTTTGTTGCCAATGAAGTTGTCATCCACCAGGAAGATCTCACCACGCCAACCGAGTGACAACAGGGCAGCCAATTCACCGATGAGCTGCTGGGGAGACTTCGTGCGGGGCTTGCGGCCATACAGCACAATAATGTCGCAAAACTCACACTGAAAAGGGCAACCGCGCGAGAACTGCAGCGCCATCAGGCTGTAGGCCCCCAGATCCAACAGATCAAAGCGGGGGATGGGTGAGAGGGCCACATCCGGTTTCTCGCCCTCGGCGCTGAAGCGTCCGCAGCGTTCGCCCCTGGCGAGCGCCTGCAGGAACAGGGGAATGGTGATTTCACCCTCATCAAGAATGAGATAGTTCGCGGCGAGCAGCTCCGGCGCATCCGGCGTGGAACTGACAAAGGGGCCACCCACCGCCACAGGCAGATCAAAGCGCTTGGCCAAGGCAATCTGGTGGGCCAGATCCTGCTTCTGAACCAGCATGGCCGAACAGATCACCAGATCGGCCCAGGCCCATTCCGCCGCACTCACCTCGCGGCAATTGCAGTCCACCAGGGTCAGACTCCACTCCGCTGGCAACAGGGCGGCCACGGTGATCAAGCCCAAGGGCGGCAGCAGCACCTGGCGCCCAAGCAACTCCAGGGCGCCGTGGAAACTCCAATAGGTCTTCGGAAACCTGGGATAGAGCAGAAGCACATTCATCGCAACCCCCAGGTGCCCAAAGGCGAGTGTGACTCCATGCTGACGATGAACACCTGCCTGGCAGTCAACACCCTCAGATTTACAGCAGAACACCGGCTCATGCTGTTAACGACGACGGCGACCTACTCCAGCAAATGGCCAGCAGCATCGCGGCCAACACCTCTCAAGCCGCACCCATCGGTGCGCATCCAGCGGCGCGCAGCCATCGCGCAGAACAGCGCCAGGCCATGGACGACTCAGAGCAGCAGGCTGGCTAGGCGATGCAGCTGTTTGTCAGGGGAATCGGGGTCGCTTGTGATCGTGTTATCGAAGAAATAGTCGTGGCAGAGGCGGCGAAACAGACCATTCACCGCATCATTGGCCTGGAAGGTGGCGCTGCCAAACAGGGCCATCTCATCGGCATCAACACGCACCACACTGTTCTTATTGATCATCGGCTGATCCAGCTGATCGGACAGCAACACGGGTTGGAACCGCAAATAATTGGCATCGCCAACCAGGGCCCGGCAGGTGTCATCAGCCAAGCGGGAACTGCCCACATACAACATCTCCAACAGGGGATTGCCCAAGTTGCCATTCCATTGCAGAGCCGAATGATGACGGGCCTTGGCGTAATTGATCTGCGGTGGCAGCTGGCCCGTGCCGAAGGAGGCCACAAGCAACGGCTGCTGTGCGTCCGTGGCCAAGGCCGGATTGGTGAGACGCTCAATCACCGCAAGGGAGGCAGGATTGTTGGCAGCGATCCCGCCATCAATCAGGGGAATGCCATCACGCTGCGCGCAGCTGTGATCGAACGAAAAATAACTGCGGCTGCGCTGCAAGCCGGCAAAGAAATCCGTGGTATCGGGGCCCTCCTGGAGCAGGTGGGCCGGGAAGCCACCGGGATAGGCACAGGAGGCCCGACAGGCATCGAACAGACGGATGCGGGCGTGGGCGCGATCGTAACTGCGAAACAACAGCGAACGATTGTTCCAGGGGTCGTAGGCCGTGATGGCCAGGGGTTTGCTGATGCTGCCCAAGCGGAGATCCTGCAAACAGGCCTGGAGGGCACGGTCCAGTTCCACACCATCAAAGAGCGGCCCACTGGCCCCTTTGACAAACAGATCGGCCAGGGACTGGTTGGGAAAAATCCTGGCGCCTTCCTGGAGAAACAGGGAGGCCACCTCCTGACAGCTCAGACCAACCCGAAGGGCCGCTGCAATCAGACTGCCGGTGGAGGTGCCAATGATCAGATCGAAGCATTGCACCAAGGGGGTGGAGGGCAGGCCGCGACTCTGACAGTGCTGATCGAGAACCTGTTGCAGCTCACACAACATCATCGTGGCGAGATAGCCCCGATAGCCACCCCCATCCAGACTCAGGATCTTGAAGGTCATGGCAGAAACCATTCCACCGGATTCCAAGCCTAGAAAGTCCGTTGCCAATGAATGCAATAGCCAGGCTGGCAATCAGCTGCAGATGGGCAGCCATTCAGTCCTTGCCAAAGTGCCTGCCAACGGGGCATGCAGCCAGCAGGGACAAGTCCGTCTCTCCACAAATCCCCTGACTGTGCAAACCGCAGCGCTCACGCAGTCGGCTTGCGCGCAATCACGGCAAAAAACGGGTCACCCTGGCCGCCAAGCCAGCCCAGGGGCCCAGGGGGTCGGGTGGTTTCGGCCAGCAGCTCTGGCTGGGGCCAGCCCTGGGCCACGAGCACCCGCGCCACATCATTGAGGTGGTCCTGATCACTGCCCTCCAGCCAAATCCGAGGGGCCTTCTGGGCAAACATGCGATTGGAAAACGCCACGATCAGCTGGCCACCGGGCCGCAAAATCCGCAGCAATTCAGCAGCAACGGCCTCCGGTTGCTGGAGGTATTGCCAGCCGGCGGTGATCAACACCGCATCCACACCGGCGCTCTGCAGGGGCAGGATCTGGTCCCGGTTGAGGTTCTGAACCCAGAACCGATCCAGGCGCGGATTGGCCTGGAGCTCATCGGCATTGAGGCCATGGCCGATCACGCTCCCGAAGCGGATGTCTTCGGGTAGGTGGCTGACCCAACTGCCCATCAGATCGAGCAGATCGGATCCAGCAGCGAGGCGCTCGCGGTAGAGGGCGGTGAGCCTGGCGCGAAACCCGCCATCGAGGTGCTGCACAAACCGGGGCGCGGCATAGAAGAGGGCGTCATCGCTGCCATCGATCTTGCGGCGATCCGCCTCGGCCAGAACCCGAACCACCATGGCAACACCAGTCACGGCAGCCATCCTGGCCAGAGCAAGACAGGGCCGTGGCAGGAGCGTGGTGGCTGCCTCGGCGTCGTCCTTTCCCACCGGCGGGGCAGCAGCGCTCCAGGCGCAGGCCGACGCCAGAGCGGCGCTTCGGGCCGCACAATGCCCCCATCAGGCCCCTGGCCTGGCCAGACCCCGATCGGGAGCGCACCGATGTCCCTGCAGGCCAGCCTGGTGCTGGCGGCCGATCACAGCCCCAGCCTCGCCCGCTTCTACGGGCGCCTGTTGGGCTGTGAGCCCGCCATGGGCGCAAGCGCCAGCCACTGGCAACTGGCCTGGCCTGGCGGTGGGCGCCTGGACATCTACCAGCCCTCCAAGGCCCGGCCCCTGCCCCGCCAGATCGGGCGGCTCTCCCTCTGCCTGCTACGGGATCGCTCCTGCGCAGACGGGTTGGGGCGCGAAGCCATGGCCCAGCTGCAGGCCTGGATCGACACGGCCCTGGTGGCTGGAGCCAGCCTCGATGAGCCGCCAAGAATGGAACCCTTCGGCGCCGAGGCCTGGCTGCTGGATCCCGAGGGCAACCGGCTGCTGCTGTTGGTGGTGGGTTAAGCGCTGGCTGCCACGGATCGTCAGCCAGGGCCCCACCAACTCCAGCCGGCCGGCCCCAGGGGCTGCTCCCCGCCTGATCTGACCTGGATGGGCGGCCAGGAGGGGAGGGCCGCTTGCGGGGGATTCAGCGGTAGTTGGGCGTGGTCCAACAGCGGGGCAGGGTCTCGCCGGAGGGGAAGCTGAGCTCGTCTTTTCGGAACGGGGCCGCATCCTGGAGCTCTTCACCGGCATGCAATCTGGCCTCAACCGTTGCACTGAAGGGATCAAAAAGCTGGGTGAGATTCAAGACCTCTACCAGGCTGTTGTCATCGCGGTGGCTGAGAAACATGCAGGACCTGGCAATCGGCAAGCCTGGTTTACTCAGGTCACAGCGGCATTCGCCCCATCGGGGCAAACGACTTGCAGATTCAGCTCAGATGCAGCTCAAATACAAGGCAGATCAGCGCCGCCACCGGATCCGCAGGGGCGTACTTCCTTCCGGGTACGTCGCCTCCAGTTCGCCGCCGAAGGCCCCATGGATGGCTTCCGCCACCCCATGGGTGGCGTGGGTGCCCGTAAAGGTCAGGGTCGCCTGGCGGGGCTGATCAGCGGTGGCGATTGCCATCAGGCGCTCGAGCGGATGCTCGGCCCGGATCCGCGCTTCGGTGTGGTCAATCAGGGCAAGGATCTGACCGTAGTGTTGGGCCAAATACGGGCCGCTCAAGGTGAGTTCACCGGCCGCAACCCGGTCACGGATGCGCGCACAGGCTGGACAACGGTGCTGCTGGGCTGCGGGCTCGGGCCGCTGCCAGCTCCAGTGCCCCCGGTGATAGCTGGCCTGGCAATCGGGACAGGCGGACGGTTCTGCAAACTTGCGATTGGACCGGTAGGGATCCGCCTGGTGACACTCCTCAAGCCCTTCGCGGCGGGCGGGGTGGGGACTCGGCGACTTGGGGATCTCAAGACCCATGGCAACCTCCGGGGCATTCACCCGTCCTAGGCCCAAAGACGCGGGCCGGCAGGATGGCGCCAGGGCCGCAATCTGCAGCAGCCACGCATAACGGCATCGCAACGAGTCGCTCTCGCCCAGGACGCAACCCTGCCAGCAGCGATTGAAAGGCTTGGCGTGCCGGCGGTTCGGCCGCTCAACAGGTCAGCGAATAATCGCCGAGGTAGCACAGTTCCAGCATCAATCGCTGGCCCAGGCGTTCATCAATGGCGCAGAACTGGCGCAGGGCCCGTTGCCGCCGCTCAGTCGGAAGATGGCGCAGATCGTTCAGCGCCAGGACCAGGCATTGGTGATCCAGCTCGGACATCGGCACCAGAAATCAGCGCCCCGATCGAACCGGCTCCAGGGGCCCGGCGCCAGGGGGCAGGGCCAGATCAGCAGCTAGCCCCCTGGCCCTTGCCAGCACCCTGGCCCAGGAACGCCACCGCCCAAGAGCGAGGCCCAGCAACCGCAGATCTGGGCCCAGTTTGGCCGCGGAATCATCGAAAGGGGCTGAGGGCAGGTTGCAGTCCGATTGCCCCACCCCGATGCCCCGCCTCAGGGCGTCTGCAACCGCTCCAACTTGGCCTCCAGATAGCGCAGAAAGGGCTCTGGACTGAGGGCCTCGCCGCAAACCTGCTGCACCAGGGCTTCCCCATTGACGCGGCGGCCCAGGGGCCAGACCCGCTCGCCCAGCCAGGTGGCCAGGCTGGCCTCATCGGCCGCGGCAAGCCGCTGCTCGATCGGCCCGATCTCACGCTCCATCGCCTCGGCCAGCTGGGCACTGATCAGGTGGCCGAGGGCATAGGAGGGGAAATAGCCAAACAGTCCTTCAGCCCAGTGGATGTCCTGGAGGCAGCCCTCCCTGTCGCTATCGGGCTCCAGGCCCAGGAGCTCCTGCATGCGGCGGTTCCATTCCTGCGGCAGATCGGCCACCGGCAGGTCGCCTTCGATCAGGGCCAGCTCCAGCTCGTAGCGCAGCACGATGTGCAGGCAGTAACTCAATTCATCGGCCTCCACCCGGATCAGGCCAGGCCTGAGGGGATTGAGGGCACGCCAGAACCCCTGGGCATCGCCCCAGGGATCGGCGGTTAGGCCGGCGCAGAAACGGGGGTACCAGCGGCCGGCAAAGGCTTCGCCCCGGGCCACGCGGCATTCCCAGAACAGGGACTGGCTTTCATGCACCCCCATGGAGGTGGCCTCACCCAGGGGCCAGGGGAAGTAGTGATCCCCGAGGCGAGGCAAACCCTGCTCATAGAGGGAGTGGCCCCATTCATGGGCCGTGGCCAGGAAGGCGGAAAAGGGCTGGCCGGGCACCACCCGGGTGGTGATGCGGAAATCGGCCGGTCCCAGGGTGCAGGAAAAGGGATGGGCGCTGCGGGAGCGTTGGCAACGGCGGGCGTCGTAGCCCCAGCTGGCCAGCAGCTGGTCGCAGAGGCTCTCCTGCAGGAGATCCGGGATTGCGGCGGGCTCCCCCTGGACCTGGTTGCTGGGGGTTGGCTGGTGACGGCCGCCAGCCTTTGAAGCGGCAAGGCTGTTTGGGCCTGGCCGCGACTGGCCGGGGGCT
Organism: Synechococcus sp. UW140; assembly: GCA_943370565.1. GTDB lineage: Bacteria > Cyanobacteriota > Cyanobacteriia > PCC-6307 > Cyanobiaceae > BAIKAL-G1. Next base: position 238,993 of record CALRRL020000002.1, read on the forward strand.
GGCAGCGCTGCAGGCCCATCCGCCAGGCGGGCGATCAGGGCGGGCAACCGGGCCTTGAGCGGCGCAAACAGGGCGTCGAGCCTGGCCTTGCTGACGTCGGGCTCGTAGGGCTGGGCGAGGATCTCCCAGGGACTGCGCCCCACCGGTTCGGCGCCAGCCAGCTGGCTGGCCTGCTGGCGCCGCAGCTGGACCAGCCGCTCGAGGGCGGGCGCGAAGCTGGCGAAGTCGCTGCGGCGGCGGGCCTCCTGCCAGAGGGCATTGCCCCTGGATTGGGCCTGGGCGATCGCCGCCACCAGGTCGGGATCGAGGGCCTGCTGACGGTTCAGCTCCAGGCGCAGCAACTGGAGGTTATGCAGCGCCTCGGGGGCGGAGCCCGCATCCAGCTCGGCTTCCGCCGCCGCTAGCAGCTCGGCGTAGGCCTGGCTGCTCTGGCGCTGGTGCAACTCCTTCGCCACCCAGGCGAGCTGGTCGCCCCGCCAGGGGGCGCCGGCAGGAGGCATCACCGTGTTCTGGTCCTGGTAGAGAACACTGCTGATCGACCCCAGCAGACGGGTCTGGTGCAGGTGATCCCGCAGGCGCTGGTGGGCGGGTCCCGGGGCGGCCATCGCTGGGCAACAGGAGGACCGCAAGCATGGCGCCGCGGCGGGTGGGCTGGCCGGAAGGCAGCTCGGGCGGCAGCCCGGTCGAAAAAGGGGAGCTCCCAACTCCAGGCTGGCTTGCCCCGGGCCAGGGAACGTCCAAAAGGCAGGAACCAAACTCGCCAGGGGATGCGCTGGGGGAAGCCCTGAAAAAAGCGCCGAAAAAAAGCCAGAAGAACGCGTTGATGGTTGAGCGGCAAGCGGGCCTGCCGCGGCAATGGGCACGGTTCGGACCAGGGATCAGCCGGGGATCGGGCCGCAGATCCTGGAGCGGGTCCGGTCAATCCCATCCAGCCCAGCGATGCAAGCCGCAGGCCCCGGCCAGGCAGTAACAAACCGCAATCTTGCCTGCGGCAGGCCAACGGCCACCGGCGGATTAGGGCCTCTGGCCTGGTCCAGACAGGGCGTATCTGCGGCACGGGCTGCACTGATCAGCATTGCTTGTGAAGGCCATAGGCAAGGGGATTGCTGCGATTCGTCAGTTTGAAGCTGTGATCTTTAAGCTTTGCGGCCACACCCCGCTTCCCCAATCTCCCGATGACCGTTGCGTTCCTGCAAACGGCCTGGTTGGTGCCGCTTTACCCCCTCCTGGCGGCCCTGTTATCGCTGTTGTGGTCTCCGGGCCTGATCTCTCGCACCGGCCCAAGGCCTTCCGGCTACGTCAATCTGCTGATGGTGGCGGTGGCCTTCGGCCACAGCGTGGTGGCGTTGATCGCGTTGCACACCAACGCCCAAGCCGGCGCTGAAGCCCTCTACCGACCCCTGAGCTTCGGCTGGACCTGGTTGAACAGCGGCGGCCTGCGGGTGGGCTTCGATGGCCTGGTGACCGAGCCGGCCCTGATCGCCATGGCCCTGATCACGGGCCTGCACCTGCTAGTGCAGATCTATGCGATCGGCTACCTGGAAATGGACTGGGGTTGGCCGCGCTTCTTCGGTGCCCTGAGCTTCTTTGAGGCCGGTCTGTGTGCCTTGGTGCTCACAGATTCGATTTTTTTCAGCTACGTGATCCTGGAACTGCTCACCCTGGGCACCTATTTAATCGTTGGCACCTGGTACAACCAGCCCCTGGTGGTAAAGGGGGCCCGCGACGCCTTTCTGACCAAGCGCATCGGCGAC
>CALRRL020000003.1:0-225000 GCA_943370565.1 Synechococcus sp. UW140
ACGCCGGGGTGGGGGTGCCGGGGATTTACACCACTGCAGGGGACGCCAGCTGTCACTCCTGCCAATATCCACGACAGCCAGATGCTTCCACTCCTGCTTGATCCAGAAAACGAGCATGACTATGTCTGGGCAGACTCAGCATATTCCGGCGAATGCTTTGATGTTCTTCTGAGTCTCGGTGGCTTCGAAAGCCTGATCCACGAAAAAGGGGCTCGCAATCATCCGCTTAGCGACGCAGCCAAGGAATTAAATCGTCTCAAGTCGTCAATCAGAGCTTGTGTCGAGCATGTCTTTGGCTGCATGACCATGTCCATGGGTGGAAAGCTGACAAGAAAGATTGGGCTAGAAAGGATCGAGGCTTGGTGGGGCCTCAAAAACCTGACATTCAACTTCCTTCGTTTTCTCCAGCGCTCTGCCAGCGTAGCAGCGGTTGCATGAGTCACTCATAGAAGTGTCAAGGTTGAGCGAAACTCGTCAATAGTCGATATAATATTTTCTTACGCAGCCGCCTCCTTGGGGCATTTTTATGTCCACCAAAATTCTGTAGAGTGCCAATTATTCGAGGTGCCCTTAAGGGGCATTAATTGTTGCCAATGATTGCTGCCTACCAGGCCTTTTGGACGCGGGCTTTTGATTTTTCTGGTCGTTCGACCAGAAGTGCTTTTTGGTATGCCTGCCTGGACAACTTCATTGTCACGATCCTGTTGGCGGTGATTGCTTCGCAGGTGGCAGCCTTTCAGGCGCTGTCAACGTTGTACAGCTTGGCGACGATCATTCCCGGGCTTGCTCTGGCGATTCGCCGTCTGCGCGATGCGGGCAAGGCTTGGGCCTGGATCCTGATCGGACTTGTCCCCATCATTGGCGCGATCTGGTTGATTGTGCTGTACTGCCAGCCTTCGCTTCCTGCCTGATAGGACAGGTTTATTTGGGTTGGGCGCCGATTGAACGGCGTCCAAGAATTTCAAGATGATGATCTGGGGGACGCCCATAGCGGCGGCCCTCAGATTTTTTGGTAATACGGCCGTCTCAGGATTTTGATTGTTTTGCGGATACAGAGCCAAATCACTTTGGGCAGACCTTCTGTCTCGACGTTTAGAGATAAATGTTTGATATTTGCTTTCATAGTTAACAGTATTGCGATTCAAGTAGTCATGCCTAGCGCTCCTGTCAAGAGGAATGCTGGCTGTGTAGCATCGCCTCAATAAATTGAATAGCGTAGGCTGAGGAAATGGCGACTTCAAAATCAACAGTTAATCGCTATGATATGGCAGTGAAGGCTAAATGTATTGAAAATAAATTTTATATCGGCAGGCTCGTTGGCAAGGCTTAGAGAATTATGTTTTGGGCGAGGAAGGAAGTGAATGTTGGTTTGACTAGAGCAATTTCCATATCGACAGTGGTGTCTCCCATGATGTTGACTTGCAGGATCCCTGGGGAGGTTGCTGTGGCTGCGAGATACTTGACCTGGCTGAGGGTTTTAGTGAAAGCCGTTGTTGCACTGATGTACGTGAACGCCTGACGGCCCGCTTTGCTGGGATCGGCATCGATGGCAGATAGATCGATCTTGTCATCCTTGCTGAAGCCAAAGATCTTGTCGCGTCCGGCATCGCTGCCTTTGGCATCAATCGGAGTTGAATCTTTGACTGATTTGTAAATGTATGTATTTTTTCCTGAGCCACCAATCAGGAAATCTCCCGCCAGGCCCCCAGTGAGTTTGTCATCGCCGGCCAGGCCCAGGATCAAATCGCGTTGCGATTTTGTCGGCTGGGAGGTGTTGGCAATGTCCTTGCCGATCAGATCATCAGCTCCATCGAGGCCAATTCTGGATGCTGACACATTCATAATGTCAGCAGTGGTTAATCCGAGCTCTGCAGGCTTAATCCCCAAATCTTGAAGGGTTGCAAACGAGTAGCCGGCTGTAGATTCTGGTGTGAATAGATCGGGTGAGAAGGCGCCAAGGATTTCAACCTTGAAGCGCAGGGTTGAATTGGCGGGAATCTTGCCGCCAGGGGTGGGGGTGCTTCCGTAGCCGAGGGAGGGCGGTATGGTGAGTTCAATAACTTCGCCAACGCGTCGGCCAAGCAGGCCCTGCTCCCAACCTTGAATGACCATGTTTGCGCCTAGCTCGAACTCAAAGGGGGTCCTTCCTGTTACATCGGTTAGGGTCGAGAAATTATAGTTTGCATCGAATTCGGCGCCGATGCTTCCATTGCTATTGACTAAATTGCCTTGATAGCGCATTAAGAGGAAATCCCCCTTTGACACGATTCGCCCTGTAGAAGTTCTCAGGCTGGTGACCTTGACGCTATCTACTTTAGTGATAGGGGGATTTGGTGTGGGCATTGTTAAAATAATTCTTGTCTGGGAGAGAAATTTCCCTTGCAGCAATTTTACAGGCAAGTCAGCGCCAGGGCCTATTGTAAAATTTTGCAACAACCTTTGTTCTGGGTCGGCTCGGGTCCTGCAGCGGAGGTGCTCTTGCGGGGTCAGGTTAGTGATTGTCCCAGCTAGGGCCAGTTCACCTGGGGGCATGGAGAAGCCTCGCCCTTGGGCTATCGGGGGCGGCTCATTCAGCGGCTGGGTGCCACTGCCCTGCTCGCCTCCGCTGGGGGCAGCTCGGTTCGGGCGGTGGTTTTTGACATCAAAAAACCCAGGCATTGCCTGGGTTCTCTAAATGGAGCCAAGCGGATTCGAACCGCTGACCCCCTGCATGCCATGCAGGTGCTCTACCAGCTGAGCTATGGCCCCATTGGATGCAATCGACGTCCCGGAACTTGGTGGTCCGGTTGGGCTTGTGGGCCCCGCCTCAGCACTTGGAAAGCTTACACCGCAGCGGGTCGGGTCCCTTCAGACCTGGCGCCATACCGCCACAAGCCGGCCCTGAACGCTGACCTGCTCGGCATCCACCAGGATCGGCGCGTAGCTGGGGTTGGCGGCCTCCAGCCGCACCTGGGCCCCCTCGCGGTGGAAGTGCTTGAGGGTGGTGCCGCTGCCGGGCACCAGGGCACTGACGATCGTGCCGTCCTTGAGCCGCTGGGGATCGACCACGGGCTCCAGCAACACCACATCGCCATCGGCGATGTGGGAGTCCACCATCGAATCGCCATGGACCGTGAGGGCAAACAGGCCGCGGGTTTCCAGCACCGGCGCCAGGTCCAGGCGCTCCTGCAGGTCGGCGCAGGGTTCGATCAGGCCGCCGGCGGCCACGGCCCCGAGCAGGGGGATGCCCGCCGCCGGGCCCCCCAACAGCTGCAGGGTGCGGGCCTGGCCCTCCTGCCAGGTGAGCCAGCCCTTCTGTTGCAGATGCCGCAGCCGGCTCTGCACCGGCGCCGGGGAGCGCAGCCCCATCGCCTCCATCATCTGGCGGATCGAGGGGCTGTGGCGATGGCTGCTGATGTAGTCGGCCAGCCAGTCGTAGAGCTCCTGCTGGGCCGGGGTGAGCTCCTCCGCGTCGGGGCCCGGGCCCGCCCGCAGCTCAGCCCCCCCGCCCGCTGCCAGGCCCGCGCCTGACCGGGAGCTGCGGCTGCCCAGGGCCGGGCGGGCAGGGGCAGCCTGGGCAGCGGCCCTGGGGCTGCTGGTGCGGGGAGACCTGGCAATCACCGGCAATACGGATGAACCACTGCCCCATTGATGGCATGGCGGCGGCCATTTGTCCAGTGCCTGGACCGGTCCGTTTCGCCCTGGTTGGCTCCAGTCAGGCCAAGGGATCAGGCGCCGAGCAGGGCGGCCAGCAGGGCCTGTTGGGCGTGGAGGCGGTTTTCAGCCTGGTCAAACACCCGGCTGGCCGAGCCTTCGATGGCGCCGGCACTGATTTCTTCGCCCCGATGGGCGGGCAGGCAGTGCAACACGATGGCGCGGCTGTCGGCTTCGGCCAGCAGCGCCTCATCGAGGCACCAGCCGGCAAAGGCCTGCTCCCGTTCCCGCTGCTCCTGTTCCTGGCCCATGGAAGCCCAGACATCGGTGTAGAGCGCCTGGGCACCGCGCACGGCAGCGATCGGGTCATGCACCACCTCCAGCGAGCAGCCGGCGGGGGCCAGGGCGCGGGCCTGCTCCACCAGCTCCCGGATCGGCTCAAAGCCCTCGGGGCAGCCGATCCGCACGTTCACACCCAGCAGGGCGCCGCAGAGCAGCAGGGAATGGGCCACGTTGTTGCCATCCCCCACGTAGGCCAGGGTGAGGCCCTGGAGCTGGCCGAAGCCCTCATGCAGGGTCTGGTAATCGGCCAGGGCCTGGCAGGGATGTTCCAGGTCGGTGAGGGCATTGACGACCGGAATCGAGGCCCAATGGGCGTACTCCTCGAGCTCGGCCTGGGCAAAGGTGCGGATCGCCAGGGCGTCCACATAGCGGCTGAGCACCCGGGCCGTATCGGCCACGGGTTCGCCGCGCCCCACCTGGCTCACCTGGGGGTTGAGGTCGATGGTCTGGCCCCCGAGCCGGGCCATGGCCACGCTGAAACTCACCCGGGTGCGGGTAGACGCCTTGCTGAAGACCAGCCCCAACACCTTGCCATCGAGGCGCACCTGGCAGCGGCCAGCCTTGAGGTCAGCCGCCAGCTGGATCAGGGCCCGGGTTTCGGCGGCGCTGAGATCGGCGGAAGAGAGCAGATCGCGACCGGCCAGGCCGGCCAGATCGGGGTAGGCGCTGAGTTGGGAGCCCATTGACCCATCTCAAAGAACCCTTATCCGGGATCGGGGGCCCCGCCGTCAAGGGGTTCTGGGGCAACCGCTCAGGCGGCTGCCTCCTCGGGCATGACGCTGGAGGCCAGCAGGGCCTTGAGGTCGTCGCCCTCGATCACCTCCTTTTCGAGGATCTTTTCGGCGATGCTTTCGAGCAGCTCGCGGTTGCCGCGCAGGATCGCCAGGGCCCGGTCGTGGGCCCGGTCGACCAAGGTGCGCACTTCCCGGTCGATCGCCTGGGCCGTGGCATCGCTCACCACCCGGCGGGGGTTGCTGGGCCCGCCGAGGAACCGGCTGCCGCCCTGCTTGTCGTAGGCCAGGGGGCCGAGGGTTTCGCTCATGCCATAGGTGCCCACCATCTGCTCGGCGATGTCGGTGGCCCGTTGCAGGTCGTTGGCGGCGCCGGTGGTGATCGCGCCGAAGATCAGCTCCTCGGCCGAGCGGCCGCCCAGGAGGGTGGCGATCTGGCCTTCGAGGTCCTGCTTGGAATTGAGGAAGCGCTCCTCGGTGGGCAGTTGCAGCGTGTAGCCGAGGGCGCTCATGCCCCGGGGCACGATCGAGATCTTGGCCACCTTGCTGCCGCCGGGCATCAGGTGGCCGACGATCGCGTGGCCCACTTCGTGGTAGGCCACCACCTTCTTCTCATCGGGCTGCAGCACGCGGCTCTTTTTCTCGAGGCCCGCCACCACCCGTTCGATCGCTTCGTTGAGGTCGCCCTGTTCAACGGTGGTGCGTTTGGCCCGGGCGGCGAGCAGGGCCGCCTCATTGACCAGGTTGGCCAGATCGGCACCGGCAAAGCCGCTGGTGGCCTGGGCGATGCGATCCAGATCGACCGCCTCCGACAGCTTCACCTTCTTGGCATAGATGGCCAGGATCGTGCGGCGGCCGGAGAGGTCGGGCCGATCCACCAGCACCTGGCGATCGAAGCGGCCGGGGCGCAGCAGGGCGGCATCGAGGGTTTCGGGCTGGTTGGTGGCCGCCAGCACGATCACGGGCTTGTCCTTGGAAGCAAAGCCATCCATCTCGGTGAGCAGCTGGTTGAGGGTCTGCTCCCGTTCATCGTTGCCGCCGACCACGCCCATGGAGCCCGACCGGCTCTTGCCGATGGCATCGAGTTCGTCGATGAAAATGATGCAGGGAGCCTTCTGTTTGGCCTGCTCGAACAGATCCCTCACCCGGGCCGCACCGGCGCCCACAAACAGCTCCACAAATTCCGAGCCGGAGATGATGAAGAAGGGCACGCCCGCTTCGCCGGCCACCGCCTTGGAGAGCAGGGTCTTACCGGTACCGGGGGGGCCCACCAGCAGCACACCCTTGGGGATGCGGGCCCCGATGGCGGTATAGCGCTCCGGGGTTTTGAGGAAATCAACGATCTCGGTCAGTTCGTCCTTGGCCTCATCAACGCCGGCCACATCGGCAAAGGTGACCCGGGATTCCTCATCGGGGACGTAGACCCGGGCCTTCGATTTGGTGAAGCTGAGGGCCCCCTGGGCACCGCCCATGGAGCGCCGGGCGAAGAACTGCAGCACCAGGATGAAGATCAGGGGCGGCACCACCCAGCTCAGGGCCGTGGTGATGAAGCTGGGCCGTTTCGGCGGGGCGGCGGCGAATTCGACGCCATGCTGTTCGAGCCGCTGGGGCAGCTCCAGGTCGAAGATCGGCGTGGTGGCCAGCACCGAGGGGGCGCCCTCTTCAGCGTTGTTGAGCTCGTAGCGGATTTGGTCCTGGGTGATGAAGGCCCGCTTCACGGCGCCGTCATCCACCTGGCTGATGAACAGGGAATAGGGGACCCGCGGCACCTGCTGGATCGCCTGGTTGGGCAGGAAGCTGCTCACCAGCAGCAGCACCCCAAAACCAATCAACACCAGGTTGATGATCCCGAAACGCCTGTTCGGGGGCGTGTCGTCCTGACGAATGGCCATAAGGCGAGCGGCGGGGTGGCGGGTCGGTGGGCCCAAACTAAGGGGCCCATCCCCCGGCGGCGCCCCCCTGCAAGGGTGAGAACCGAACGCCCTGGCCCCGTTGCTGATCGGCGCCGGGGGATCCACGACCCTTCGCCGCCCGAAACCGGTTCAGCCATGTGTGGTCGCTTCAGCCTCAGTCTTGCCAGCGGGCCCCTGCGCCGCCGGCTTGGGGTGCCCCTGCCGCCGGGCCTGGAGCCCCACTACTCCCCGCGCAGCACGATCGCTCCCGGCGAGCCGGTGCTGGTTCTGCGCCAAGAGCACGGCCAGCCCCAGGCGGCCCTAGTGCTCTGGGGGCTGCTGCCGGAATGGAGCAAGGATGCCCTGGCTGCCCATCGCCCCTTCAATGCCCGCGCCGAAACCGTGCCCCAGAAGGCCAGTTTCCGCGGCCCCTGGCGCCACCGCCGCTGCCTGCTGCCGGCCGATGGCTTTTTTGAAAATCGACGGTTGATTCGCCGCCGCGATGGCGGCCCGTTCTGGCTGGCGGGTCTGTGGGACCGCTGGATTGGCGCCGATGGCAGTGAGGTGGAGAGCTGTTGTGTGATCACCACCGCCGCCAATGGCCTGATTCGTCCCCTCCACGACCGCATGCCGGTGCTCCTGCCCGATGGGCTGGAGCAGGCCTGGCTGGCCCCCGCGGATGGCCCGGGCCTGCGGGCCCTCGAACCGCTGCTGGGCGGGTGGGACCCGGCCGGCTGGGAGATCCTGCCGCCCCTGCCTGCCCCGGCGGGCAAGCGGGCCGCGGAGCAGCTGCCCCTGTTTGGCTGAGGGGAGGCTGGCGCTGGTCCAGGTGGCCTGACGGCAGAGGCTTGGCCTGGCGCGGCGCCTATGGGATCGACGGCCTGTGGAGGCCTGTGGGTCCCCTTGGGACCGGAGCCCTGAGGGCCCCCTGGTATCGGCGGGCTGGTGCTCCGGGGCGATTCCGTCACAATCGGCGCCAGTGGGATGGGGGCCCTGGTGCCGGCAGATCCAAACGGAGTGGGGCGGCGCCATCGCTGTTACAGCCAACTGCTGACCGTGTGCCTGGGGGTGATGATCACGTTTGCCCTGCCCAAGGGGCTCAACTGGCTGGGCATGGTGGGGTACAACCTGTTGCCCCTGGTGATCATCCGCGGCCTGGGTGAACCCTTTGGCCGGGTGCCCTTCGGCCGGGTTCCGCACCGCCTGTTTCGCCTGCTGGGCCTGGCGGCCTTCGTCTCGTCGGTGGTATGGACCCTGACGCCTGTGGCCATGCGTGGCACGGGGGTGCCGATGCTGGTGCTGTGGGCGGCCTTCATCGGTTGGAGCAGCCAGAGGCTGGTGCGGGGCCTGGCCCAGGAGCCGGAGGTGAGCGAGCGGGTGCTGATGGGCGCCCTGGCGGGCTACCTGCTGGTGGGCTTGACCGCTGGCCTGTTGTTCAGTGCCCTGGAAACGGTGATTCCAGGCAGCTTCGCCAGTGCCGGTGGCTCGGGTGGGGCGGCCATCAGCGTGGCCCCCGGCTCGGAGAACGTGTTCAGCTCGGTGTGGAAGATTAATTTCATGCGGCTGAATTATTTTGCCTTCGTGTGCCTCACCACCGTGGGCTTTGGTGACATCGTGCCGACGACCCCCCAGGCCCAGATGTTCAGCGTGGCGGTATCCCTGATCGGCACCACCTATCTGGCCCTGGTGATGGGGGTGTTGATCAGCCGCTACCGGGGGTCGGCGGGGGGTTGAGGTGGCTTTGGGTGTGTCGGTTTCGGCTTTCAGCGATCAGTGATTGGCTCGATTGAACTTTTTGGCGGGTCGAGCTTGCTTGGGCTTTTGTGGTGGGGTCTTGTTGATGCGTTGCGGGGAAATTGTTCCTGGCGCCCAGGGATGTGTTGGCGTGGTTGTCGTCGTAGTTGTTGTCATGGTTGTTGTCATGGTTGTTGTTGTGATCGCTTTGCCCAGTGCCAGCTTTGCCAGGCAGCGGAAGGGTTGCTGTGGGACGCAATCCAGTTGTTGATGCGCTGGCGGGCGTCCTGATCTTTTAACTTGCCGGCCAGGGGAATCACCAGCTCCCTGGCATCGTCGGAGAGGTTGCAAAGGGCGCTGGTGTCGAGATTGCCGGTGGCCTGCCAGCGCTCAATGTTGCGCTTGGCCACCAGGGCATCGGGATTGAGGAGATTCAAGCTGGTGACATAGCCAAGGCCGCACACCAGTGCGCCGATCGCAAAGCGGGGCGCCCACCGGCGCGACCAGAGGGTCAGCAGCAGCCAGAGCAAGGCTGCCCCGAGCCAGAGGATGAACACATCCACCTGGATTCTGGTTTGGGTGGCTCCATAGGCCGCCTCGTAGGCGGCCATTCGACTCCAGGCGGAGCCAAGCAGCACCAGGGTTTCGGCCACAATCGCCGTTGAAAGGGCTGAGAATCCAAGCGCCTGGTGTCCACTCCGGCGCGTCACCGCTGCCAGTCCCAGCACCAGAACCAGGGTCAGCAGGGCGACCACGACCAGCTCCGCAAAACCGCGGCGGGCGTATTTGGCGAAGGTCACCCCAGGAACGCTGAGAACCCTGGAGGCTCCCCCGAACAGATCGGTGACTTGGATGGAAAGAAAGGCCCCAAACACCAGGGCCACACTGGAGAGCACCGTGATCGCTTCGATCGCGCCGAGGGGCCTGGCCTCCTGGGATCCGCTGCTGCGGGCAACCGGCCTGGCGGTTAAGGCAAAGCTGAGTCCGCCAAGGGCCAGCCAGGCCACGACTCCAGAGCGCTCCAGTCGCCAGACCGTCTCAAAAATCTGGGCAGCGTTGAATGCACGAACCAGCGCTTGGAGGCGATCGGCAAAAATCGAGTCTGCTGCAGCCAGGAGGGGAACCAGAACCACCAGCACGGGGATGCTGAGCAGCAGACCGCGCACTAGAGGCCAGAAAAGGCTGCGCTTGTCGCTGGTTCTTAGGTGGGCCAGGGCCGAAGTCAGCGTGGCTTCCACAATCGGCGCCGCCCGGTAGAGGCTGGCGGCCAGCAGCCGGCAGGGAGCGGCGACAAGGGCCGTCAAAGGGATGTCCAGCAACTGTCCCGGCAGGGCCAGGCAGGCGAGCAGGGCCAGCAGAACCAGGCAGGCCAGCCCGTTGAGGCTGGTCACAAACAAACTGGCGCGCACCGACAGCATGGTGGCAAAGAAGCCATAGGCCAGCAGCAGGGGCCCCAGGCTTTTGACGTGGGGCCGGAGGCCATAGACCTGCAGGAGGGCCCCGAAGGCGGCCGGCAGCAGCAGCAGGAAGAGGGTGGCTCCCAGTCCAGGTCCGGGTTGAAACAGCAGCAGGTCGGCGAGGACGCCGAACACCAGCCCCGCCAGGGCCAGGGGCCAGGGGCCCAGGGGGCCGGGGCCCGGAGGCGTTGCCGTCAGCTGCACCCCCTTCGCCTGGTTGGCTCTGGGTGGTTGGGGGTTCAGGGGGCCAGGCCCGGGGTCCATGGCATCCGCTTGACCTGGAGGTGCGTCCATGGCCATGGCCGTTCAGCCGTCAAAAGGGGCCCGAACGTTATGGCGGGGGAGGGCCTTGCTTTGTTGTGATTGCAACAATTAGTTGGGCTGTCGATCTAAACAAACCGGCCATCGAAGCCTATCTCGGAACAGCTGGGTCGGCTGTGCAGGGTGCTCGGGGCTACTCCCAGTGGTGACGTGCCGTTGGATGGCCATGGACCAGGAAGGCGGAGCCCTCAGGCGTTTTCAGGAGCACATCCTTGTGGAACGCCAGCCGCTGGCATCAGCCCCCTTCCCCACTCGACAATTGGGTTGTTCCTGCCGATGGCCAGGGGGCGGATGGCACCCCTGGGGGAAGCCGCAGGCAAGCGCCTAACTGCGGTGGCGGGCCTGGTGCCAGGCCCAGGCGTGCTGCAGGATCACATCCAGCTGGGGATAGCGGGGCAGCCAGCCCAGTTCCCGGCGGGCCTTTTCGGCGCCGGCCACCAGTTGGGCCGGATCGCCGCTGCGCCGCGGGGCCACATGGGCCAGCAGGCCCCGGCCGGTGACGGCCTTGGCAGCTTCGATCACCTGTTGCACCGAGTAGCCGGTGCCGTTGCCGAGGTTGTAAACGAGGGGGTCGGCCTGGGGGGGCTGGTTCAGTAGCCGACCGAGGCCGAGCACATGGGCTTCGGCCAGGTCGCTGACATGGATGTAATCGCGGATGCAGGTGCCATCGGGGGTCGGATAGTCGTCGCCGAAGATCTGCAGGTAGGGGCTGCGGCCCGCCATCACATCGAGCACCAACGGAATCAGGTGGGTTTCCGGGTTGTGATCTTCACCGAGATCGCCATCGGGATCGGCGCCGGCGGCATTGAAGTAGCGGAAGATCACACTGGGGAGCCCATAGGCACGGCCAAAGTCGCGCAGCAGTTGCTCCACCATGGATTTACTGCGGCCGTAGGGATTGATCGGCGCCTGGGGGTGGTCTTCGGTGATCGGGATCTCCTGGGGCACCCCGTAGGTGGCGCAGGTGCTGGAAAACACGATCGGCATCGGACCGCTGGCCTGGGTGCCGCTGGCGAGTCCCGCCTGATTGGGCCGGGGCCGGTGGTGGCGCGGGTCGATCAGGGCCTCGAGCAACACCAGGGTGTCGGCCAGATTGTTGCGGTAATACTTGGCGGGATCGGCCACCGATTCGCCCACATAGGCGTAGGCGGCGAAGTGCATCACCGCGCCGATGGGCTGGCCCTCGGCAGCCGTGCCGGCCAGCTGGGGATGCTGGCCCGAGAGCAGGGCATCGAGCAGGGGGCGATCGCCCACCTGGCCTTCCACCAGGGGCACGCCCAGGGTCACAGCGATGTCCCGGTGGCCATAGACCAGGTTGTCGAGCACCACGGGCTGGTGGCCAGCCCGCTGCAGGGCCCGCACCGCATGGCTGCCGATGTAGCCAGCCCCGCCCGTTACCAGAACCTGCATCGCTTCAGCCCTCCCCCACGGTCCAGACATTCAGGCCAGCGGCCCGGGCAGCCGCAGTATCGGCGATGGCCCGGCCATCAAACAGCCAGGCGGGCTGGCGCATCGAGGCCGCCAGGGCCGCCCAGTTGAGCTGGCGGAATTCGCGCCATTCGGTGAGGATCAGCACGGCATCGGCGCCCCGGGCGGCGTCGCCGGCGCTGGCGGCCTGGGACCAGTGGCCCTCGCCCTGGCCAAGCTGGCCCAGGCCCGGGGCCGTTTCGGCCTGGCCCAGATCGCTGGCGATCTGGGCGCTGGACACCTTCGGGTCATAGATCGCCAGCTGCGCCCCCTCCTCGATCAGGTCGAGGCAGATGCGAATCGCCGGGGATTCGCGCGTGTCGTTGGTGTCGCCCTTGAAGGCAAAGCCCAGCACGGCCAGCCGTTTGCCCGTGACCGTGCCGAACAGGGAGCGCACCACCAGCCGGGCAATGCGGTGTTGCTGCCAGCTGTTGAGTTCCACCACCTGCTGCCAATAACGGGCCACCTCCTGGAGGCCGTAGTGGCCGCAGAGATACACCAGATTGAGGATGTCCTTCTGGAAGCAACTGCCGCCAAAGCCAGGCCCTGCCGCCAGGAACTTGGAGCCGATACGGCTATCGCTGCCGATGGCCTTGGCCACCTCGCGCACATCGGCGCCGGTGGCCTCGCAGAGGGCGCCGATCGCATTGATCGAACTGATGCGCTGGGCCAGAAAGGCGTTGGCGGTGAGTTTGGAGAGCTCACTGCTCCACAGGTTGGTGCGCAGGATTCGCTCGGCCGGCACCCAATGGCCGTAGATCGCCGCTAGGGCATCGATCGCCGCCGGCTCCTCACCACCGATCAACACCCGATCGGGATTCTCGAGATCGGGGATCGCCGTGCCTTCGGCTAGAAATTCCGGGTTGGAGAGCACCGCAAAGGTTTTCTGCCCCCCCGCCCCCTGGGCTGCGGTGAGAATTGCTTTCACTGTTTCGGCCGTGCGCACCGGCAGGGTGCTTTTCTCCACCACGATCGTGTGGCCCTGGGCGCAGGCGGCCACCTGGCGGGCCGAGGCCTCGATCCAGCGCAGGTCACTGGCCTGGCCGGCGCCGATGCCCCGGGTCTTGGTGGGGGTGTTCACCGAGAGGAACACCATGTCGGCGCTGGCAATCGCCGCTTCCACCGCAGTGGTGAAGTGCAAGTTGCGGCCCCGGCAGCGGCCGACCACCGCATCCAGGCCCGGTTCATAGACGGGCAGGCGGCCCAGATCGGGATCGTTCCAGGCGGCGATGCGGGCTTCATTGAGATCCACTACCGTCACGGTGATTGCTGGGCAGTGGTCGGCGATCACCGCCATCGTGGGGCCGCCCACATAGCCCGCACCCAGGCAGCAGATCGAGCGGATCGGAACCGCCTGGGCCGGCTGAATCGCGGCGGCATCGAGGCTGGGGCTGCTCATGCGAGGGCGGCGCGGAAATGGGCGATCGTGGGCTCCAGGCCCTCATCGAGGCTGACCGTGGGCTGCCAGCCGAGCTGGTCGCGGGCCAGGTCGATCACCGGTTGACGTTGCAGCGGATCATCGGCGGGCAAGGGCTGGACAATCAGCTCCAGGGCAGGATTGATGCGATCACGCACCTTTTCTGCCAACTGGCGGATCGTGAATTCACCGGGGTTGCCGATGTTGATCGGCCCGGGATGGTTGCCGTTCATCAAGCGGATCAGGCCCTCCACCAGGTCGTCCACGTAGCAGAAGGAGCGGGTCTGGGAGCCGGTTCCATACAGGGTGAGGGGCTGGCCGCGCAGGGCCTGGACGATGAAATTGCTCACCACCCGGCCGTCATCGGGCAGCATGCGCGGCCCGTAGGTGTTGAAGATGCGCACGATGCGAATCTCGACGCCGTGCATGCGCTGGTAGTCGAAACAGAGGGTTTCGGCCACCCGTTTGCCTTCGTCGTAGCAGGCGCGGATGCCATGGGTGTTGACGTTGCCGCGATAGCTCTCCGGCTGGGGATGGACCTCGGGATCGCCATACACTTCCGAGGTGCTTGCCAGCAGCAGGCGCGCCCCAACCCGCCTGGCCAGGCCCAGCATGTTGTAGGTGCCGATGAAGCTGGTTTTGGCCGTCTTGATCGGGTTGTGTTGGTAGTGCACCGGCGAGGCCGGGCAGGCCAGGTGCCAGATGCGATCCACCTCCATCCGGATCGGATCGGTGACGTCGTGGCGGATCAGTTCAAAGTTGGGATGGCCGATCCATTGGGCCACATTGGCCTTACGGCCGGTGAAGTAGTTGTCGAGGCAGATCACCTCTTCACCAGCCGCCATCAGCCGGTCCACCAGGTGGGAACCGACAAAACCGGCGCCGCCGGTGACCAGGTTGCGCATGGGGGATGCCACGGGACAGGGGCGAGGGGGTTGGTGGAACGGGTCTGGATCAGGCGCTGGGCCCCAGGGGGCCGGCCTGGGGTGCCACCTGGGTGGATGGTTGGGGGGCTGCTGGGGCCAGCGGGGTGCCAATGGTCAGGCCTGGGCTCCCAGGCCCGGTGAGGATTGTGTCGGGGTTTGGCTAGAGCCGCAGCTCGCCGCTGGCCAACTGCTGCTGAAAGAGGGCCACGGTGCTGGCCAACCCCTCCGCCAGGGGGATGCGGGCCCGCCAGCCCAGGGCGGCGAGGCGGCCCACATCCAGTTGTTTGCGGGGGGTGCCATCGGGTTTGCTCGGGTCCCAGAGGATTTCGCCCCGATAGCCGGTGGCCTCGGCCACCGCTTCGGCCAGCTGCCTGATCGACAGATCCAGGCCCGTGCCCACATTGAGGTGTTGCAGGTCATCCTTGCCTGGCTGCCAGCGCTCCAGCGCAAACACACAGGCCTCGCCCAGGTCGTCGACGTGCAGGAATTCGCGCAGGGGTGTGCCCGTGCCCCAGCAGGTGACGCTCGGCTCGCCAGCCGCCTGGGCCCCCTGGAAGCGGCGAATCAGGGCCGGCAACACATGGCTGTTGGTGGGGTGGTAGTTGTCGCCGGGGCCATAGAGGTTGGTGGGCATCAGGCTGATCGCATCAAAGCCCTCCTGCTGGCGCAGCGCCCGACACAATTGGATGCCGGCGATCTTGGCAATCGCGTACCACTCGTTGGTGGGCTCCAGCGGGCCCGTGAGCAGGGCCTCCTCGCGGATCGGCTGCGCGGCGAATTTGGGATAGATGCAGCTGCTGCCAAGAAACAGCAGGCGTCTGGTCCCATGGCGCCAGGCCGCTTCGATCACATGGTTCTGGATCTTAAGGTTGTCAAGGAGAAAGTCGGCGGGGTAGGTGCTGTTGGCCAGGATGCCGCCCACCTTGGCGGCTGCCAGCACCACCACGTCGGGCCGGTTGGTCTGGAACCAGCGGCTCACCGCCGCCGGATCGAGCAGGTCGAGGCTGCTGCGTTCGGCGGTGAGCAGGTGGCGGTAACCGGCCGCTCCCAGGGCCCGGACGATGGCGCTGCCGGCCATGCCCCGGTGGCCGGCCACAAAGATGCGATCGCCGGGCTGGATCAGGGGGTGCTCCGGCGCCGGCCCTGGCGCCTGGGCGGACGCGATCGTCATCAGGGCTGGCCCCCGCTGCGGTCCGCCGCTGCTGCCACGGCGGCCGGGTTGGTGGGGGGGTTCTCCATCGAACCCACCACGTTGAAACCCTTGCGGCGCAGCAGGGCTTCCTTGGCGGCTTCCTCCTTGTCGCAACTCACCATCTCGGCCACCAGCTCTTCCAAGGTGGTGGTGGGGGTCCAGCCCAAGGCCTCCTTGGCCCGGGTGGGATCGCCCAGCAGGGTTTCCACCTCGGCGGGCCGGAAGTAGCGGGGATCGATGCGCACCACCACGGCGCCCGTGTCGGCGCGGCGGCCCGTTTCCTCCAGGCCCTCGCCGCTCCAGAGGATCGCCACTCCATTAGGGGACCCTGGGCTGGCCCCTTCGCTGCCGCCCCAGCCCAGTTCCTGGGCCGCCAGTTCAATGAAGCGCCGCACACTCTCCTGGCGCCCCGTGGCGATCACAAAATCCCTGGGAGTCTCTTGTTGCAACATGCGCCACTGCA
Organism: Synechococcus sp. UW140; assembly: GCA_943370565.1. Classification (GTDB taxonomy): domain Bacteria; phylum Cyanobacteriota; class Cyanobacteriia; order PCC-6307; family Cyanobiaceae; genus BAIKAL-G1. The sequence goes on from CALRRL020000003.1 coordinate 15,576, forward strand.
TCTCCACATAGTCGCGGGCGTGGCCCCAATCGCGCAGGGAATCGAGGTTGCCCATGTAGAGGCATTGGTCGAGGCCGGCATCGATGCGCGCCAGGCCCCGGGTGATCTTGCGGGTTACGAAGGTTTCACCGCGCCGGGGGCTTTCGTGGTTGAAGAGGATGCCGTTGCAGGCATACATGCCGTAGGCCTCGCGGTAATTCACCGTGATCCAGTAGGCATACAGCTTGGCCACCCCGTAGGGGCTGCGCGGATAAAAGGGGGTGGTTTCCTTCTGGGGAATCTCCTGCACCAGCCCGTAGAGCTCACTGGTGCTGGCCTGGTAGATGCGGGTTTTCTCGCTCAGGCCCAGCATCCGCACCGCCTCAAGGATGCGCAGGGTGCCCAGGGCATCGGAATTGGCGGTGTATTCCGGGGCCTCAAAACTCACGGCCACATGGCTCTGGGCGCCCAGGTTGTAGATCTCATCCGGCTGCACCTGCTGGATGATCCGGATCAGGTTGGTGCTATCGGTTAAGTCGCCGTAGTGGAGCACCAGGCGCGGATCCAGTTCGTGGGGGTCCTGATAGAGGTGATCGATGCGGGCCGTGTTGAAGCTGCTGGCCCGCCGTTTGATGCCATGCACCGCATAGCCCTTCTCCAGCAGCAACTCGGCCAGGTAACTGCCGTCCTGGCCGGTGATGCCGGTGATCAGGGCTGTTTTGAGCGACGGCATGGCCAGGGCAACAAAATGGACAGGGAATGATTCGAGCGGGGCCCGGCTCAGCTATCGGCAGGGTGAATCAGTCCTGGCCAGCCTGGATCCAAGCCTCTCCACCTTGGGAGCGCCGAACGATTCTGCCTGAAGGGGCCCGGCCGCCCGTCCTGGATCAATGGGGGCCCTGGCCGCGGCTGGCTTCCAGGAGCTGGTTGATGCGGTGGGCCAGGGCCAGGTCGAGGGTGCTGAGGCCGCCGAGATCGTGGGTGGTGAGGGTGATCGCCACCCGGTTCCAGCTGTTGCTCCAATCGGGGTGATGGCCCAGGGCTTCGGCCACCAGGGCCACCTGGGCCATAAAGCCGAAGGCGGCTACAAAATCGCCAAAGATCAGCTCCCGATGCAGGTGACCTTGCTGCAGTTGCCAGCCGGGCAGGGTCTGCGGCAGGTCAGCCAGCGATTCGGCACTGAGCAGGCTGGCCATGGCGTGTCGGCGGCTTGGGGGGAACCCAGCAACGCTGGCACGGGATCCTGCAACCGCCGGCTAGGGCGGGGACCCCGGGCCCCTGGCCAGGGCTAGGTCATGCAGGCGATCGATCAGCAGGTCGAGTTCCGTGTCGTCCCCGGGATCGGGGGCCAGGGCGAGGCGGCGCTGCACCTCCCCTGCCAGCCGTTCGGCGTTGCGGCGGGCCAGCAGGGCGCTGGGACTGGACCCCAGGGCCCTGGACTCGCCCGGGGCGAGCTCCACTTCAGGCCCCGCGCCGGCGGCGGGCGGCAGGTCCGCAGTCGAGGCGGGGTCTGGGCCCCCGCCGACGGGAACCGAGTCCCAGGGAACCGAGTCCCAGGGAACCGAGCCCCAGGGTGCTGGGCTTCCGGGGGGCTGGGTCCCAGGGGCAAGGGGTCCAGCGGGAGCCAAGGCCGCCACCAGTTCGGCCACCGTGCGGCGCAGCTCGGCCAGCTCCTGGCGCAGGCCCGCCAGCTCCGCAGCGAGTTGGGCATCCCCCAGCCCAGGCGCTGGCGATTCGGGGCACCCCTGCGCCATGGCACCAGCTCGCGACTGGTGCCATCCTGCCTGGCCGGTTCGGGCAAGCTGCGGCTGACCCTGGCGGCTGGGGGCGTTGGGGCTCGGGCGTCTGGGCTTGGGGGCCTGGGATTGAGGGCCTTGGGTTGGGAGGCTTGGCTTGGGGGCTTGTGGGGGGGGGCTCTGGGGAGGGCTGGTTGCCCGCTCCCTTGCCGAATCCGCCTCCCAGGCCAGACTCGGCCTGCACCAGCGCTTTGCCACCCCATGGGCCGCCGATCCTTGCCCCCCCTGGCCGTGTTGCTGGCCGGCAGCGTCGCTGCCCATGGGGCTGCTTGCGTTGCCGCCCTGGGGGTGGCAACGCTTGGGGCCCTGGCCCTGGTGCCGCCGGCCCGGGCCCAGCGGGTCGTGCCCAAGCTGCAGGGGATGTGTCCCCTGGGCTACGTGGACACCTTCAACGGCAAGTGCTCCACCTTCGGGCTGATGACTTACACCGTGGCGCCGACCCGGGGCAAGGCCTGCCCGGAAGGCTGGATGAACGTGGGGGGCGGCTACTGCCGCCGCAAATAGGGGGCTTGCCCGCGGCGGCCCCCTGGTCTTCGATGGCCTGAATGTTCGAGGGATGACCCCGGGGGGCGATCGCCATGGCTGAGTTGCTGGTGCTGCAGCACCTGCCCCTGGAGGGGCCGGGGCTGATCGCCGCCTGCGCCGAGGAGCGGGGCCACACGCTCCGCACGCTCGATCTCTCCAGCGGTGCGCCCCTGCCGCCCGCCCGGGTGCCCGGCCAGATCCTGGTGGTGATGGGCGGACCGATGGGGGTGGGCGATCTGGCCAATCCCGCTTACCCCTGGCTGGCCGCGGAGGTGGAGCTGCTGCGCCAGCGGCTCGCCTTGAGGGCGCCGGTGCTGGGCATCTGCCTGGGGGCCCAGCTGTTGGCGGCCGCCGCTGGCGGCGGCGCCGAGCCCCTGCTGGTGGGGGATCCGCCCCGGCCCCTGCGGGAGGTGGGCTGGGGGGCGGTGACCTTCACGGCCACGGCGGCCCACGAACCGGTGGTGGCCGGGCTTGCGGCCAGTGAGCTGGTGCTGCACTGGCATGGCGATCGCATCGTGTTGCCGCCGCAGGCCGTGCTGCTCGCCTCCAGCCTCCATTGCCGCGAGCAGGCCTTCCGCATCGGCCAGCACGCCTGGGGCCTGCAGTTCCACGTCGAGATGGACGCCACCGGCATCGAGGCCTGGCTTGCGGAGGACGCCGATTACGTGCGCGCAGCCCTGGGCCCGGCTGGGGCTGGCTGGATCCGCGAGGGGGCCGCCCGCTGGGGCGAGGCCGCGGCCAGCAGCGGCCGGCGCCTGATCCACAACCTGCTGGCCCAGCTGGAGGCGGCCCTGGTCTGAGGGCGCTGGGCCCCTGGCTGGGACGCCCTTGGTGCGGTCCCATGGCTGGGCCGCCCTTGGTTTGGGCCCATGGCATCTGGTTGATCCGTTCGCGCCTACGGCTTCAGGCGCCAATCGGGCAGGCTTCGGTCGTCGTTCTGAGCCGCAAGCCAGCGATCACGCCCGCGAGGACCCCACGACCCAAGCCAGCTCCGCGCACCAACCAGCCGATGAGACGCACGTTCTGAACAGGTCGCACCTGTTGCCACCAGCCGGCATGGGGCAGGTGTTCGAGGTCCCCGAAACGAGCCCAGGGCCTGACAACAGGGGGTTCTGAGGGGCGTCCGGGTCCGCCCGGCCCGGCCTCCCCGGGCGGGGGGCTCTTCAGGGCTCGGCTGGTGCTCGTGATCCAGCCATCGCGTTCCAGCGATGGTGAGCCAGGACCTAGAAACGCCGGTTGATCTGGCCGGTGGCCAGCTGGGTTTCGCGCAGCAACAGCAGCAACGTGGCCATCAGGCTGCCCATGGCAATCACAAACAGGGGCACGACGATCGCGGCCAGGTCCAGGGCCGCCATGGCACTGACGAAGGTGACGGCCACCACGGCCGCCACCAGCAGGCCCGTGACCGTGGCCGCCTGGATCGCCCGGTTGAGCAGGCCCATGCGCCGCTTCTGGATCTTGAGGTCCTGGCCGAGGCGGCGGGCCTGGGCCAGGTGGGTGTCGAGTTGTTGGTCCTGGAGGGTGCGGGCCCGATCGATCACCCGGGAGAGCCGGTTGGTGAGCACCCCCAGCAGGCCGGAGATGCCCGTGACCAGAAACACCGGCGCCACCGACAACTGGATCGCCCGAGCCAGGCCAATCACCGGCGCGTGCTCAATCCCGGCGGAGACGGCCACGGCGCCGCTGGGGGCAGGCAGGTTGACCAGGGCCACCAGGGCTTCGGCGTTGAGGAGCGGGTGCAGGGTTAGGGGGGACACGGGCAGGTTGACGAGGGAATGGCCCCAAGGTGGGCGGAACGGACCTGGGTTGGCTGAACGCTGGGCTCGCCCAGGCAGGACCGCGCATCCATGGGAGGTGGGTCAGAAAGCGCCAGGGCGGAGCCCCCCACACCTGCAGGCAACCGGGGCCGGAGCCCGCTGCCTGGGCCAGTCCCTGCGCTCCTGCCAGTCTGGGGATCACGCCTGCCTCTCACCCCGCCAGCTTGGCCGCCCTTGCCATGGTTTCGATCGTCTGCGACTACACCGGTGCCCTGCGCTGCCAGGCCGAGCACGGGCCCTCCCACTCGCGCCTGGAAACCGATGCCCCCCTCGATAACCAGGGCAAGGGGGAGCGTTTTTCGCCCACCGATCTGGTGGCGACCGCCCTGGCCACCTGCATTCTCACGGTGATGGGGATCACGGCTGGGCGCCATGGCTGGGCCTTGGAGGGATGCAGCGCCCGGGTGGAGAAAACGATGACCAGCAGCGGCCGCCGCAGGATCGCCAAATTGGAGGTGTGGATCCAGTGGCCAGATGGGCTCAGCGACCAGGCCAAAGCCGTGCTGCAGCGCGCCGCCGAGGGCTGCCCGGTGAAGGAGAGCCTGGAGGGGGCCGTGGCGATGGACCTGCACTGGAGCTGAGGGCTGGCAGCTGGCCGGCAGCCGCTCGCCGCCTGGGCTGGAGGGCCCTGGGGCACTCCGTAGGATGCCGCCCAGCTCTTTTGAGGCCCCCGCTCGCCATGGCGAACATCGACCACGCCCCCAGCCGCACGATGCTCAACCTGCTGCACGTGCTGCCGGCCTTCGCCGATGAGGGCGAGTTGCGCCTCAACGCCATCGTGGAGCTGAACTCCAACACAATCAACAAATACGAGCTGATCACCGAAACCGGTCACCTCAAGCTCGATCGGGTTGGCTATTCCTCCCTGGCCTATCCCTTCGCCTATGGCTGCATTCCCCGCACCTGGGATGAGGATGGCGATCCCCTCGACATTGAAATCGTGGGCGTCAGCGAGCCGCTCGTGCCCGGTTCCCTGGTGGAAGCCCGCATCATCGGCATCATGACCTTTGATGATGGCGGCGAAGTCGATGACAAGGTGATCGCCGTGTTGGCCGATGACAAGCGCATGGACCACATCACCAGCTTTGAGCAACTCGGTGCCCACTGGAAAACCGAAACCCAGTACTACTGGGAGCACTACAAGGACCTCAAGAAGCCCGGCACCTGCAAGGTGAATGGTTTCCTCGATGTGGCAGCTGCCGTGAAGATCATCAAGGAGTGTGAGCAGCGCTATCGCGACACGATCGACGCCAAGCTCGTTAACTAATTGCTGAGCCCGCGGCTGCCAACCCGGCTGCCCGGGCCCTGGTGCAGCCCCCCACAGGGCTAAGTCCCTGGGAGGGCTGCACCCTCGGCCAAGATCCCGGGAATTGGGTCGTCCTGCGGGCCCTGGCGGCGGCTGCGGGCCAGGGCCCGGGCCATGCCATCGCGGCTGGCGAGGCCCCGCAGCCCGGAAACGGGCAGGCCGCCACTGGGGAGTCCCACCGGCAACACGGCCGGAGCGGCAGCATTGAGGGCAAAGACCGGCAGCTGGCGCAGGCCATTGGGGCTGAGCTGGTCCTCCAGCTGGGCCAGGTTGGCGCCGCTCGGCAACCAGACCAGATCCGATCGACGGCAGGCCCCCAGCACCAGCTCCTGCTCGCCGGGGGCGCTGAGCGCCCGCTGCAGATCGGCCAGGGTCACCAGGGCGATCACCCAGTCGTCCTCCTCCACCAGCAGGCAGTGGCCATGGGCCGCCAACAGCTGGTCGAGGGCGCTGGCGGCCGGGGTGCCGGCTTCCAGCACCAGGGGCGCCTCCGGCTCCAGGGCCTCGGTCACGGCCAGGCCGGCCAGGTGGCGGCGCCGCTCCTCCTCGAGGGGATCGGGTCCGAGCAGACCCGGATCGGCAAGCCCCTGCCAGCGCTCCACCAGGGCGGCACTGAGGCCGGCCGCCGCCATCAGGGGCAGCACGATGCGGATGTCATGGGTGAGCTCGAACAGCAGGAGCAGGGCGGTGAGGGGCGCCCGGGCGCTGCCGGCCAGCACTGCCGCCATGCCGACCATGGCGTAGGCCGGTGGTTCGGCCACCGGCAACTGGAAGCCGCTGTCGCCCAGGAGTTGGCCGTAGCAATTGCCGAGCACCGCCCCCAGAAACAACGAAGGGGCAAAGCCGCCGCCCACAAAGCCGGTGGCACTGCTCAGGCCCGTGGCCAGCAATTTGACCAGCAGCAGGGCGAGCAGGGTGGTGAGGGCGATGCCGCCGTTGCTGCCGAGCAGGGCTTCGATCGTGTCGTAGCCCACCCCCAGCACCTGGGGAAAGCCCAGGGCCAGGAGCCCCACCCCCAGGCCCCCCAGGCCCGTGACCAGCCAGCTGGGCAGGCGGGCGAGCAGGCGCTGGATCCGATCGCTGCGCCCCGCCGCCAACACCGACACCAGGGCCCAGGACATCAGGCTGGCTACCAGGCCGAGGCCCAGGTAGAGGGGCAGCTCCAGGGGTGAGCGCACCTCGTAGGCGGGCAGGCGGAAGATCGGTTCATCGCCGAGGCAGAGCTGGGTGACCAGTTCCGAGGCCACCGCCGCCACCAGCACGGCCCGCACACTGGGCCGGCCCGGAATCGTGCTGTAGCTGCCCTCAAAGGCAAAGAACACGCCGGCGATCGGGGCCTTGAAACCGGCGGCCAGGCCCGCCGCCACGCCGGCGGCCACCAGGGCCTTCTGGCTGCTGGGCGAGAGGCCGCAGCGGCTGGCGAGCCACAGGCCGATGTTGCCGCCACTTTCCACGCTCGGGCCCTCCGGTCCCAGGGAGGCGCCACTGCCCAGGCTCAGGGAGGCCGCCACCAGGCGCAGCAGCGGCAATTTTGGGGCCGCCTTCACGGCCCCATCGGCCATGGCCATCAGGCTGGGCAGGCTCGGACCCAGGTCGCCACCAACGAAACGCAACAGCCCCACGCCCAGGCCGCCCACCAGGGGCACCAGCACCACGGGCCAGGAGGCCAGCCAGTTCAGCAGCACAGGCTGGGGCGGCAGGGGTTCGGGCAGCACCGGCGCGGGCGGCGGCGGCGGCACAAAGCCCAGGCCGCCCAGGCCGATCTGGAGCAGGGCCTTGAGCGGGGTGCCGTTGTCGGCCGGCAGGGCCACCACCTCCACGGGCGGCGGCTGGGGTTGGCTGTCGCCGATCAGGTGCAGCAGCAGCTCCACACCCGGGCCGAACAGCACGTTGTTGATGAAACCAAGCAGCTCGTGGAAGCCCACCACGGCAAAGCCGGTGAGCACCCCCACCAGGCCGGCCCAGGCCAGCAGACTCCACTGAAAGGCCAGGGGCCGGGCCTCGGCATCAACCGGAGTGGTTTCGCCCGGATTGGCTTCGGCCAGATTGGCCTCCAGATTGGTTTCAGCCGCATCCAGCGCCGGCTGGGCCGGATCAGCTGGATCGGGCAGCTCGGCCTGGCTGGGATCCGGCGGGCTGGGGGGAACGGGCAGTTCAGGCCTGGGGCCGGACGCTTGCAATGATCTCCTCCAGGATTTCACCGGCCCCCTGGGCGCGCAGGGCCAGGGCCAGGGCGACGCCGATCGCTTCGGGGTCGTGCTGGGGGCCGCGGGCCTCATCGCGCACGAGCCGCAGGCCATCGAGGCTGGCCACCATGCCGGTGAGCACCAGCTCCTCGCCCTCAAAGCGGCTGTTGACGCCAATCGGCACCTGGCAGCCCCCTTCCAGCTGGCGCAGGAAGGCCCGTTCGGCCAGGCAGCGGCGGGCCGTGGGCAGGTGTTCAAGGGCCTTGATCTGGGCCAGCACCGTGGCGTCGCCCTGGCGGCACTCGATGCCGAGGGCCCCCTGGCCAACGGCATGCAGGGAAATGGAGGGATCGATGCGCTCGTGGATGCGCTCGGCCAGGCCCAGGCGTCCCAGGCCCGCGGCCGCAAGGATCAGGCAATCGAATTCGCCGGAATCCAGTTTCTCCAGGCGGGTGATCACATTGCCGCGCACATCCTTGAACACCAGGTGGGGGAAGTGGTGGCGCAGCTGGGCTAGGCGCCGCAGGGAGCTGGTCCCCACCACGGCGCCCTCGGGCAGGGTGGCCAGGGTCTTGTCCTTGTGCTTTTCGTGCACCACCAGGGCATCAGCCGGGTCTTCCCGCTCGGTGATGCAGCCGAGCATCAGGCCCTCGGGCAGGTTGGTGGGCAGGTCCTTGAGGCTGTGCACGGCAATATCGGCCCGATCCAGCAACATCTGGGCCTCCAGTTCCTTGGTGAACAGGCCCTTGTCGCCGATCTTGGCCAGGGCCACATCGAGGATCTTGTCCCCCTGGGTGGCCATGGCTTCGATGCTGATCTCCAGGCCGGGATGGGCCTGGGCCAGCTCATCGCGCACCCAATGGGTTTGGACCATGGCCAGCTGGCTGCGACGGGAGGCAATGCGCAGGGTGGAACCGGCCATCAGACACCTTCAGGGGCAGCGCCTGCTGCCAGATAACAGCGGACAAGTCTAGGCAGTGGCCGGTCCGGCTCCCCGGCGCCGCGGTAACTCTTGACCTGTTGAAAGGCCCCTGGCTGCTGAAGCCCTGGCTGAAAGGGCCCCGGCAGGACCTGCCCTGAAGGGATCTGGTCACCCAGGCGGGCATGGTCAGTCCACCGGGATCGGCAGCCCACGGGGATCGGCAGTCCATCGAGATGGTCACTCCATCGGGGTGGCAGATCGCCCCCTCCAGGGCCCCGTCCCGGTCTCAGCTGTCGAACAGGTCAAGGGGCAGGGGGCCCCAGGTGCCCTCCACGGCGGGATCGGAGGCGCCAGCGAGGTGGCCGCTGATCAGCAGTCCCTCGCCCAGGCCCGCTTCGGCCCGCAGCAGGTAGTGCCCCGTGTGCTGGTTTCCCTTGAGGAACACCGGGCCCTGCACCTGCTCGGGCTCCGGGTTCTGGCCGTGGGCTTCCAGGGCCGGCCAACCCAGGGCCCGCTCGCAGGCCCGCAGGGCTGTCAGGGCGGCTGCCGCTGAAGGGGCCATCACCCCCAGGGTGAACCAGTCACAGGCCGCCAGGCGCCCCTGCAGCTCGGCGATCAGGGCTGGGCGCTGGTGGGGGACCAGGGCCGGGGCCGTGCGCAGCTGGGCGAGATCCGCCAGGCTGATGGACCCGGCAGCCTGGGGTGCGGGCGGGGTCGCGCCGGGGGCGTTGAACGGGTGGGGGGCCGGGTGGGGGGCAGGGGTGGTGCTCATGGATGGGGCCGATGGGGCGCAGGAGGGAGGCGGATCGGGGAATCGCTGGCCCCAGCTCCCGGGGGCCAGGCCTGACCCCGCTGGAGCCGGCCAGCGATCGGGCCCAGGCCCCTGGGGGCAAGGGCGTCGTCAGGGTGTTGACCGGTTAAGGCGTGTTCCAAACGAAGCGGGAGGAGGCGGCGTAGTTCCAGACGAACACCACCAAAATCCCCGCCAACTGGGCCCAGAAGGTGTTGTGGGAGACGTAGCTGTAGAAGGCGGAGGCCACCCCCACATTGGCCAGCACCGGCAGGGAGGCCACCAGTAGGAACTTGAACAACCCCCGCAGCAGGGCCAGGCCATGCTGGCGCTGGAAGCGGAAGGTGAGGGCGTTGTTCACCAGGTAGTTGGAGCTCGCCGCCGCCACCACCGCCACCGGCAGGGCCTGGCCGAAGGCCACCCCGGGCAGCAGCATCACCAGCTGGGTGACCAGCACCTGCACCAGGAATCCCGAGGCCCCCACCAGGCCAAAGCTGATCGCCCGGCGGGGCAGCAGACGCAGGCTGAGGCTGTGCAGGATCGAAACGCCAAAATCCCAGAGAATCGCCACATCCAGCTTGGAGCTGCCATACCCCCGGGGCTGGAACTGCAAGGGGATGTCGCAGACCCGCAACTGGCCCCGGCTGTGGGCCAGTAATTCAAAGAGAAATTTGAAGCCGTTCACATCCACGGCCCGAACCAGGGGCAGGCAGCGATCCAGCCGCAGGGCAAAGAAGCCGCTCATGTAGTCGCTGAGCTGGCGGTAGCGGGGCAGGCTGGCCCGCGCCAGCCTGTTGGCCCAGGTGGAGCCGGTTTCGCGCCGGCCACTGAGGCCCTGGATCTGGGCCTGGGCGTGGAAGCGACTGCCGATCACCAGGTCAAAGTCGCCCTTCTCCAGGGTGGTGAGGGCCTCCAGCACCGCGCTGGGCTGGTGCTGGCCATCGCTGTCCATCACCACCACCAGGTCGCCGGTGGCATCGAGCAGGCCCTCCTTGATGGCACTGGCCAGGCCGGAGCGGCCAACCCGGCGAATCAGGCGCAGGCAGGGTTCGCCATGGGCCAGTTGGCGGACCAGTTCGGCGGTGCCATCGGCGGAATCGTCATCCACCACCAGGATTTCCAGGTCGAAGCTGGCCTTGAGCGGCAGCAGCTGGGCCAGGAGGGGCTCGATGTTGCCCCGCTCGTTGTAGGTGGGCAGAACGATCGAAACCCTGGGGACAGCAGGGGCTGCCCCCAGGGGGGACGACTCAGGCATGGGGCCTTACTTGATGTATTCCTTCAACACCCCATTGCGGTTGGGGTGCCGCAGCTTGCGCAGGGCCTTGGCCTCGATCTGGCGGATGCGCTCGCGGGTGACATCAAAGATTTGGCCGATCTCTTCGAGGGTTTTCATGCGGCCGTCATCGAGGCCGTAGCGCAGGCGCAGCACATCCCGCTCCCGGGGGCTGAGGGTGGCAAGCACGCCTTCAAGGTCTTCGCGCAGCAGGTTCTTGGCCACATCCTGCTCCGGATTTTCGATGTCGGCTTCGATGAAGTCGCCGAGACGTGAATCCTCTTCCTTGCCGATCGGGGTTTCCAGGGAAATGGGCAGCTGGGCCGATTTGGCGATGAAGCGCAGCTTCTCGATGGTCATCTCCATGCTTTCGGCGATCTCCTCCTCGGTGGGTTTGCGGCCGAATTCCTGGCTGAGCACCTTGGTGGTTTTCTTGATGCGGGAGATCGTTTCGTAGAGGTGAACCGGCAGGCGAATCGTGCGGCTCTGGTCGGCGATGGCGCGGGTGATCGCCTGGCGAATCCACCAGGTGGCGTAGGTGGAGAATTTGTAGCCCTTTTCGTGGTCGAACTTCTCGGCGGCGCGGATCAGGCCGAGGCTGCCTTCCTGGATCAGGTCCTGGAAGGAGAGGCCCCGGTTCATGTATTTCTTGGCGATCGACACCACCAGGCGCAGGTTCGACTGCACCATCTTTTCCTTGGCGCGGCGACCCAGCATCAAGCGGCGCCGGAACTTGATCACGGGCATCTCCACCAGCACGGCCCACTCCTTGGTGTCGGGATAGTGGCCGTGGTCCACCTCGAATTGGGCGGCCAGTTCCTCGAGTTGGAGCAGGTCGGCAATCTTGCGGGCCAGCTCGATCTCCTCATCGGGTCGCAGCAGGCGAATCCGGCCGATCTCCTGCAGATACACCCGGATCGAATCCTCGGTGTAAACACCCTTGGGACCCACCTTGATGCTGGCCAGGGCCTTGGCCTTGGCATCCTTGTCGGCCTTGGCGGCGGCGGAGTCGATGCCATCGAGCAGGTCATCGGCGGCGGCACTGAGATCCACCTCGAGGTCTAGGTCGGCCTCGCCCTTGGCCTTGCTGCCGGCCTTGGTGGCAGCAGCCTTCGGGGCAGCAGCCTTCGGGGCTGCAGCTTTGGCAGGGGATTTGCTGGCCGCTTTGGGGGCGGCCGTCTTGGCTCCCCCCGACTTGGCGGAGGTTGTTTTTGTTGCAGCGGCTTGGGCGGTTCCCGATTTGGCGGCGCCGGCCTTGGCTGTGGTGGTCTTGCCTGCACCGGCCTTGGCCCCTGCGGGTTTCGGGGCGGTGGACTTGCCGCTGCCGGCTTCGGCGGACGCCTTGGCCTTGGGGGGGGCTTTGGGTTTGGCAGCTGCGCCCGTTTTGGCCGTCGTCTTCGCCTTGCTGGCCTTGGTCGCCGGCTTGGCGTCACTGCCGTCTGCAGGGGCAGTCGTGCTGCCGGTGCCCTGGGCAGACGCCTTGGCCTTGCTGGGGGCCTTGCGGGTCGCGACCTGGATGGTCTCGCCGCTTGTGGTGGCCACCATCAGGATCTCGGGAAGGCCGGATTTGGCCGATGCGGCAACAGGGCTCATGGGGTTGGACGACGGAGGAAGGCGTTAGGGGTGACGCAGGTATCGCGGGGTGAAAGCCAGCTGGTGGGGAGGGGGGCCGGCGCTGCGGTCGGCCGATCTGGGCTACGGCTAGAACGCTTCAGGCCTGGAGCCCGGGGGGGCCACGGAATCCTGAATACTCAACAAGAAACCCATCAAGCTTCACGCGGGCTCAAAGGGAGCCGCCCCAGAAAAGCGGTGCCGTAAGGGGGATTGGCAGTGCCATTGCACGTCCAACCCTTAGCCACGTTTGGGCCGCAAGGCAGGCCCGCCGCGGAGGCAACGCAACTGACAAAAGACGTGTGGCAGAAACCCGACCAGAACAGAACAGGAGTGGGCAAGGCCCCGGCAGGGCTGTCAGGGGAGTTCACAGATCGGCGGTTCGGGGCTGGAAACTCCCAGAACACGGGCTTCGATCTTCCCTTTGGACGGAACTCTGCCGGGTTCCGACAGCAGCCAGTTACGGCTGCTCAACCCTCACATCTTAAGAAAGAGCTGTGAGCTTTGCAAGCGTGGCCCCCCAAACCGAAAGGTCTGCTTCAGATGTGGGCCCCCAGGCCAGGCCTGGGGCGCCCTGGGTGCAGGTCTGGGTGGAGGCCGGGCGCGAGGGGCAGGTGTTCACCTATGCCAATCCGGCGGGGCTGGAGCTGGCCAGTGGCGACCTGGTGCGGGTGCCCCTGCGGGGGCGCCGCCACGGGGGTCTGGTGGTCGCCAGCTTGGAGGAGCGGCCCGCCGGGTTGGAAGGGGTGACCCTGCTGGCGATCGAGGCGCTGCAGCAACGGGCGGCGGTCGATGGCCAGTGGCAGGGGTTGATCGAGGACGTGGCCCGCGATTGCCACACCAGCCTGTTTCGCACCCTCAAAAGCGCCCTGCCGCCCGGCTGGCTGGGCCAACACGCCGCCAGGGCACCGGCCGCCCCCAAGCGTCGGGTTTGGGTGGCCCTGGCCGGCGCCGCGGCCTCGGCGAGCCCAGGCGAGCTTGCGCTCACCGCGAGCCCAGGCGAGCTTGCACTCACCGCCCGGCAGCAGGGCCTGCTCGAGCAGCTTGCTCGCTTGGGGGGTGGGGCCTGGCAGGCGGAGTTGTTGGCCAGCGGCGGCTGCAGCCGCTCCGTGCTCGACGGCCTGGAGCGGCGCAGCCTGGTGACGCGCCAGGCCCGCGTTCCCCAGGCCCCGGTCCCTGCTGGCGGCGAACCCCTCGACCTGGCTCCGCCCCAAACCCTCAGCGGCGCCCAGGCCCGGGCTCTGGAGCAGATCCGCCGCGCGGCACCGGGTCAGGCCCTGCTGCTCTGGGGCGTCACCGGCGCCGGCAAAACCGAGGTGTACCTGCAGGCGGCCGCCGATTGCCTGGCGGCGGGCCAGGCGGTGCTGCTGCTCACCCCCGAAATCGGCCTGGTGCCCCAGCTGCTCGATCGCTGCCGCCAGCGCTTTGGCACGGCGGTGGCTGAATTTCATAGCGGTTGCAGCGAGGGCCAGCGCATCGCCACCTGGCGCCGCTGCCTGGCGGCGAGCGGCGAGCCCCTGCTGGTGGTGGGCACCCGCTCGGCGGTGTTCCTGCCCCTCAGCCCCCTGGGTCTGATCGTGCTGGATGAAGAGCACGACAGCTCCTACAAGCAGGACAGTCCCATGCCCTGCTACCACGCCCGCGAGGTGGCCCGGCACCGGGCCCGCCGCAGTGGCGCCCGGCTCCTGCTCGGCAGTGCCACCCCGTCCCTGGAAACCTGGCAGGCCTGCCAGGGGCCGGCGGCCACCACCACCCTGCTGCGCCTGCCGGAGCGGATCGGCGGTCGGCCCCTGCCGCCGGTGCGGCTGGTGGACATGCGCCTGGAGCTGGAGGACGGCCACCGTCGCCTGATCAGCCGGCCCCTGATGCAGCGCCTCGGCAGCCTGGCCGAGCGGGGCGACCAGGCGGTGCTGCTGGTGCCCCGCCGCGGCCACAGCAGTTTCCTCAGTTGCCGCAGCTGCGGCGAGGTGGTGCTCTGTCCCAACTGTGATGTGGCGCTCACGGTTCACGGCCGCAGCGATGGGCCCCAGTGGCTGCGCTGCCACTGGTGCGACCACCGGGCCGAGGTGACGGACCGCTGCTCCCACTGCGGCTCCACCGCCTTCAAGCCCTTCGGCGCCGGCACCCAGCGGGTGATGGAGCAGCTCGAGAAGGAACTCGAAGGCCTGCGGCTGCTGCGCTTCGACCGGGACACGACCCGGGGCCGCAACGGGCATCGCCTCCTGCTGGAGCGCTTTGCTGCCGGGGAGGCCGATGTGCTCGTGGGCACCCAGATGCTGGCCAAGGGCATGGACCTGCCGGCCGTGACCCTGGCGGCCGTGCTGGCGGCCGATGGCCTGCTGCACCGGCCCGACCTGCGCGCCGGTGAACAGAGCCTGCAATTGCTGCTGCAACTGGCCGGCCGGGCAGGCCGCGGCGACCGGCCCGGCGAGGTGCTGGTGCAGACCTACTGCCCCGACCATCCGGTGATCCGCCATCTGGTGGATGGCCGCTATGAGGCCTTTCTGGGCGAGGAGCTGGCCCTGCGCCGCTCCGCCGGGCTGGTGCCCTTCAGCCGCGCCTGCCTGCTGCGCCTGGCCGGGCCCTCGGCCAGCGGCACCGCCACGGCCGCCGCCGCCCTGGCCGAGCGGATCCGGGGCCCGGTGCAGGCCAACGGCTGGCTGTTGATCGGCCCGGCGCCGGCCCCGGTTGCCCGGGTGGCGGGTCGTAGCCGCTGGCAGTTGCTCCTCCATGGTCCCGCCGCCAGCACCCTGCCCCTGCCGGCGGAGGCGGTGCTGCGGGAGGGCCTGCCCCGGGATGTGAGCCTGAGCATCGATCCCGACCCCCTGGAGCTTTGACGGCCCGTCCGGGTGGCGCCGGGGTTGCGCCGGAGTGGCGCTGCAGTGGCGCCGCTGTGGGCGGCCTCGCACCCGCCATGGCCCAGGCGAAGGGAGCCGCCAGGCCGCCCCGCTGCTGCCGAACCGTTCAGGCCGGCAGCTGGGGAAAGCCGAAGCCGGCCTGCAGGCGCAGCCGCTGCAGCAGCAGGGCCAGGGCCAGCAGCAGCGCCACGGCGACGGCCCCCAGGCCCAGGCGGCTCCAGCGCCAGGTGCGCGCCTGCAGCCGGTTCAAGGCGCCCGGCTCCAGGCGCCAGCGGACGGTCCGGGCCTCCGGGCCCGCCTGCACCGGGTTGGGGGCGGCCTGTTGCACGGCCTGCTGATCCAGGGGCGCGAAGCGGAAGCCCAGCTCCAGGCCGGGCAGGGCGTTCAGGCCCCGGAGGTCGAGCACCAGCTCCAGCTGCTGCTGCACCCCGATCAGCCAGTTGCGCTCGCGCAGGGTCAGCCGGGGTGGGGGCAGGTCCACCCCGGCCAGGGCCGCAGCCCGCTCAAGGCTCTGGCCCAGCCAGGCCAGGGCTGGCGCCGCAGGCTGGCTGGCCCGGCGCAGGCTCTGGCGGCCGTGGTCCTGCTCCACCAGCACCGAACCGCCGCCCAGGGCCGCGGCCAGGTCCCGTTGCCAGGGCAGGGGCTGGCCGCTGGCGCTGGTGCTGGTCTGGGTGATCTGCAGACGCCCTGGCGCCGGGAACTGGAGGCTGGTTTCCACCGCGACGCAGCCCGCCAAAAAAACCGTGAGCAGCAACAGGGCCACGGCCACCAGGGCAAAGCCCCAGGGGGTCCTGGGGGGCCCCACGGGCGGCGGCGGTGGCGGCTCGGGCCGGGGGCGTCGCCGCCAGCTCTGCAGCGGCGAGCGCCCCTCCACCCGTTCCAGGTCCCCGAGGCTCGGCAGCTGCACCGACCAGTTGCGCGGCCGTTGCAGGCTCGGGGCCTCCAGCACCTCCTCCAGATCCCGGGCCTGCTGGCGCAGGGTGAGATCGCGGCAGCCCCGCAGGCTGCGGCAACAGGCGGCGGCCGCCGCCGACTCCCCCTGGCCCATCAGGGCCGTGGCCATCAGCAAGCGGATCCGGCCCCCCAGGGCGGTGCTGGCGGCATGGGCCTCGGCCAGGGGCGCCAGCACCCGCAGGGCGCCGCCATAGTCACCCCGTTCCAGGGCCGCCTGGGCCCGGGCCAGTTCCGCCGAGTCCGACGGGTCAGCCGGGTCGGGGCCAGCCTGGCTGTCGGCTGAACGGCTGTCGGCTGAGCGGCTGTCAGCTGGATGGCTGTCGGCTGAACGGCTGTCAGCTGAGCGGCTGTCAGCTGGATGGCTGTCAGCAGAACAGCTGTTGGCTGACGGATCAATGGGCTGCCGGTCCGCCACGGCTCAGGCGCTGATCTGGCGCTGGCTGCCTACCACCATGGTGCCGATGCCGTCGTCGGTGAACACCTCCAGGAGCAGGGCGTGGGGGGTGCGGCCATCGACGATGTGGGCGGCCGCCACCCCCTGGGCGAGGGCCCGGATGCAGCACTCGGTTTTCGGGGTCATGCCGCCGGCCACCACGCCCGTGCGGATCAGGTCCCGGGCGCCGGCCAGGGTCACCTGGCGGATCAGGGAGCCGGGATCGTCCCGGTCGCGCAGGATGCCGGGGGTGTCGGTGAGCAGGATCAGCTTTTCGGCCTGCAGGGCCGCGGCCAGTTCGCCCGCCACCGTGTCGGCGTTGATGTTGTGGGCCTGGCCCTCGGCGTTGGCGGCCACGCTGGAGATCACCGGGATGTAGCCGTTGTCGAGCAGGGGCAGCAGCACGGCCGGATTCACGGCGGCCACATCGCCCACCAGGCCATTGGAGCCATCGCCGTAGGGACGGGCCAGCACCAGGCCGCCATCGCTGCCGCACAGGCCCACGGCCCGGCCCCCGACCTGGTGGAGGCCATTGACAATCTGCTTGTTGACCCGGCCCACCAACACCATCTCCACCACATCCATGGTTTCCGGGGTGGTGACCCGCAGGCCGTTGCGGAATTCCGGCTGGATCTGCAGCTTGCCCAGCCACTCATTGATTTCGGGCCCGCCGCCGTGCACCACCACCGGCTGCACGCCCACACAGGCCAGCAGGGCCAGGTCGCGGAAGACGGCCTCGCGCAGGTCCTGGCGCACCATGGCGGCGCCGCCGTATTTGACCACCACCCGCCGGCCGGCGAAGCGCTGGATGTAGGGCAGGGCCTCACTCAACACCGAGACGCGCAGGCTGTCGGCGGAGGAGATGGCGGGATCGGTGCTCAAGGCGAAAGGGGCTGGGGGTGCGGTTGCGGCGCTGGGCCGCTCGGGGTGGCGGTGGAGGCAGGAGCCCCCGGGGAGGGGCCGCAGGCCTGGAGGGGACGAACCGCAGGCCGCCCAACCAGTGTCACCGACGCCGGGGGCAAGGGGCCGGGGTGGCGCCGGCGTTCGGCGAGGCGCCGGAAGCGTTGGCCACGAGGGGACGGGGCGGTCGGGCCGGCTTTTGGGTGGAGCCGGTTGGGGTGGAAATGGATTGGGGGGAGAGTGTCTTGGTGGAGAAAGTGGTAGTCGATACGGGTCTGGGTCGAGACGGTTATGGGGAGGCGGGGATTTTGCTCGAGGCGGATTTGCTCGAGGCGGACTTGCTCGGGACGGTTTTGCTCGAGGCGATTTGGCGCGGGACGAATTTGATCGGGACGAATTTGATCGGAACGAATTTGTTCGGAACGTTTTTGATGGGGGCGGTGCTGGTCAGGACGCTGTTAGTCGGGCGGGCTGGATGAGGGGGCGGGCCGCTGGCCGCAAGGCTGGGGGCCGATCAGCCCCGAAGCCGGGCCCCCGCAGCCGCGGGGCTCAGGAGCCAGAAGTCCCATCACCAGCCCCAGCCACCACTGCCGTGGAGCCCTGGGGTCGCAGGCGGATCAGCACCTTGCTCTTGCCCAGCGCACTCACCTCCGCCCGCAGCCCAGGGCCGAAGAAGCGGCCGAGCCGGTCCTGGCGGGCCTGCCAGCGCTCCAGGCCGACGGCCTGGCACTGGAAGGTGAGATCGAGGCCATAGCCGCCGTCCTCGGCCCGTTCGGCGACGCGCAGCAGCTGGGGAGGGTCCTGCTCATCCCAGAGCTTGAGGGCTTCGAGGGAGCTCTCCAGGTGGGCCTTCTGGCCGTAGCGCCAGCGGTTCACGTCCTTCACCAGCTTGCGCAGGGGCTGGCTGGCCTCCGCCTCGCGCAGGGCCAGGGCCTCGGCGGAGGGGGGCACCAGCTCAACGGGGGGGAGCTCCGAGGATTTGAGGGCGAGGCCGCCCAGGAGCACGGGCACGCCGTAGAACACCCCGGCCAGGCTCAAGGTGGGGCTGTCGGTGACGTAGGCGATCGATCCGACCACCGTCAGGGCGGCGCCGGCGATCGTGATTAGGCTTCCGGGCGATGCGATTGCTTGCATGGCGCCATCTTCGGCCAACGGGGTGCCCGATCGCGACCGCGACGGCTCCAGCACGGAACCACGCCCAGGGGATCCCTCCCCCGGCAAGCCAGTCTCCGCGGAGCAGGTGCCAGGCGAATCCGCGCCTGGGCCTGCGGACCAGGCCAGCTCCTCTGGCGGGGCAGTCCCCCGTCCTGGGTCGGAGCTGAGCAGCGAGCAGCTGCTGGAGCGGCTGGCTGCCGACCGCCTCTGGTTGCTGCAGCAGATCGATGGCGGCCACTGGAGTGACCTGCGCCTGGATCTGGCCGCCCTGGAACGGGAACTGGGCCAGGTGCTGGAGCAGGCCAGCCAGCGGATCAAGGGGATCTGACGGCGTCTGCCGTCCTCCTGGGCAGCCCAGCCAGGCGCCACCAGCGCGCCCCTGGCTACGGGTGGCGCCCCCTGGAGGACTCCCCAGCTGTAGGTCGATCCCCTGGTCAGTGGGCCATTAAGGGGAGTTTGCTCCCCCCGGCTGGCTCCGGGAATCCAGTTGCCGGCGCCTCAGAAGGGATTCCCACTCGACGCGAGCCCTGTCAGAGGCAGGTTTTGCTGGACAGTGGGGCCCCGGGAAATCGGTTCCGCACTAAGCGCGTTTCCCGGAAAGCCTGTGTCCGGTCAAGCCCGGGTCCCGGCAAGCCAGGGCCGCACGAAGCCAGGGTCGCGGCCCTGGCAGGGTCATGGCAAAGAGCCCCAGAACGGAGTGTCGCTAGAAGGGAATGTCGTCGTCGCCTTCCGGCAAATCGGGCACCAGGGGGGAGGCGTTCCAGGTGGGGGGTTCGCTGGCCGCTGCCGCCGGGGCTGCTGCCGCCGGTGCGGCTGCCTGACGGCGGCTCGGCGCTGGCGCCGCGGCCCGGCCGGCGGGTCGTGCGCCACCGCCGCCGGCGTAGCTGGCGGCTGCCTGGCCACTGGTTGGGCCAGCGGCCTGGCCGGGGGCCGCGCTGGCAACCCCGGGCGCCGCCCCGGACGCAGCCGCAGCGGCACCGGCGAGCGGATGGAGGCGCGAGAGGGTGAATTCGGCCCGCTTCTCCTTGACCCCGTCCTGGCGGGTCACCGTGTTCATGCGCAGGCGGCCTTCGAGCACCAGCCGCTGGCCCACCTGCACCCGGTTCTGCAGGTCCTGGGCCAGGCTGCCCCAGCCGACCACCTTGAGCTGGCCCGGGGGATCATCGGGGCGCAGGCCTTCGATCTGCACGGCCATCTCGGCCACGGGGGTCTGGTTGTCCTGGGTGTAACGCACCTGGGGCGCCTCCATCACCTCCACTTCCAGCAAGCAATGGTTCACGGAACAGGGGATCACCAGGGGGCCCCATCCTGATGCACCGCCCCGAAATCCACCAGGGGGAGCGGCTAGGCCCTGACCCAGGCGCTCAGCCGCACGAGGGACCCCGGCCGGCGCCAGCGGCGATCTGGCTGCTCAGTGGCATTGGCGAAGGTCCCCACCTGGCTTCCGTGCTGCTGGCGCGGGGCTGGCGGCTGCGGGTGAGTGTGGTGAGTGAAAGCGCCGCCCGGGCCTACCCACCCCACCCGGCCCAGGAGCTCCAGGTGGGGGCCCTGGCCGGTGCTGGGGCGATCGAAGCCGCCCTGCGGCAGGCGCGGCGCCAGGGCGGCTTCCGCTGGGTGGTGGATGCCACCCATCCCTTTGCCCTGCAGATCAGCGCCGACCTGCAGGCGGCCTGCCAGCGCCAGAACCAGCCCCTGCTGCGCCTGCAACGGCCGGCCCTGGCCCTGGTGGGCCCGGCAGAGGGAGCCGCTGCTGGTGCCACGCCGGCAATGGGCCCCATCCCAGGGCCCGTCAAGCCGGCAAGCCAGGCCGTGGGCCGCGGGCTGAAGGTGCGGCTGCTGGCCAGCCTGGAGGAGCTCTCCGCCGTTGCACTGGCGGGCAGCCACCTGCTGCTGGCGATCGGGGCCCGGCGGCTGGGCCAGGCCCGGGCCCATAGCCCGGGCGCCATCCATTTCGCCCGCATCCTGCCCACCCCTGCCGGCCTGGCCCAGGCCCGGGCGGCGGGCCTGGCGGACGGGCGACTGGCCTGCCTGCACCCCCGCTCGGCGGCCATGGCCAGGGGGTCTGACAGCCCTTGGACGGGCACGGGGACCGGATCTGGGCCGGGGGCCCATCAGGGGCTGCTGCCTGGCGCCCCCCGCCCCGGGGCGATCGAGCGGGCCCTCTGTCGTCGCTGGGCCATCGATGCGGTGCTCTGCCGCCAATCCGGCGGGCCCACCGAGACCCTCTGGAGCGACCTCTGCGCCGAGCTGGGTCTGGAGCTGTTGGTGGTGCGCCAGCCCCAGGCCGGCCCGGGGGCCCCGGGCCTGGAACTCGCGGCCCTGCTGGCGGCTTTGGGGCACCCCGATGGGGGGCCTGCGGACCCAGGCCGGCGGCTCTAGAGGGCCAGGCCCAGATGGTCGGCGGCCAGCTGGCGCAGGCTGACCTGGCTGCGGGGGCCGAGCTGGGTCACCACCTGGCCGGCGCAGAGGGAGCCGAGGCGACCGCAGGTCTTCAGGTCGAGGCCGCGGGTGTAGCCATGCAAAAAGCCGGCCGCATATAGATCGCCGGCGCCGGTGGTGTCCACCAGCGCGCCGAGGCGGAAGGGCTCGATCGGGTGGCTCTCGTCCCCGGCCAGCACCAGGGAGCCGAGCTCACTGCGGGTCAGGGCCGCCACCTGGCAGCGGCCGCGCACCTGGTCCAAGGCCTCCTCAAAGCTGTTGGCTTTGTAGAGGGCGGTGATCTCCATCTCGTTGGCGAACAGCACATCGACATGGCCATCGACCAGCTCCTGGAAACTGTCCCGGTGCCGTTCGACGCAGAAGGCATCCGACAGGGACAGGGCCACCTGGCCCCCCTGGGCGCGGATCAGTTCGGCCGCGGCGATGAAGGCCCGCTTGGCCGCCTCGCTGTCCCAGAGGTAGCCCTCCAGATACAGAAGTTTGGCGTCGGCCACCATCTGCAGGTCCAGGTCGGCGGGATCCAGGCCGACGGAGGCTCCCAGATAGGTGCACATCGTGCGCTGGGCATCGGGGGTGACCAGGATCAGGCAGCGGGCGGTGGAGGGGCCGCTGCGGGCCGGCGGGGTCTGGTAGCTGGCGCCGACGGCGCGGATGTCGTGGGCAAAGATGGCGCCGAGCTGGTCATCGCGCACCCGGCCGATGAAGCCGGCCCGGCCGCCCAGCTGGGCGATGCCGGCCAGGGTGTTGGCGGCGGAGCCGCCGGAGGTTTCCAGGCCCGGGCCGACGCTGGCGTAGAGCCGCTGGGCCTGGGTTTCATCCACCAGGGCCATGGTGCCCTTGGTCAGGCCGTGGTTGTCGAGCACATCGTCGTCGGCCTTGACCAGCACATCGACGATGGCGTTGCCGATGCCGACGACATCGAAGCGGGGCCCGGCGCTGGGGCTGGATGGGGCGGAGTCAGGCACGGGCAACGGACAGGAGAAATGGAATGGGGATCGGCCAAACGACCAGAAGCTTTCAGGCGATCGGCCAAGGTCCTCTCGCCTGGTTCTTCAGTCGCTCAGCAAGTCGCTGAGCAGTTGGGGCACTCACCAGTTGGGTCACTCAGCAGTTGAGCCTTCCAGGCGTTGAGCCGGTCAACAGCCCCTCAGGCGCTGAGCAGGGCCCGCTTCGGACCGTGGATCGGGTCCTCCACCACGATGGTCTGGTCCCGGTTGGCGCCGAGGGAGACGATGGCGATCGGCACCTCCATCAGCTCGGCCAGGAAGCGCAGGTAGGCCATGGCCTTGGCGGGCAGCTCATCGAGCTGGCGGCATTCCTCGGTGGAGCATTCCCAGCCGGGCAGGGTTTCAAAGATGGGCGTGCAGCGGGCGAAATCCTCGGCGCTGCTGGGGAAATGCTCGATGCGCTGGCCATCGAGTTCGTAGGCCACGCACACCTGGATCTCATCGAGCTCATCGAGCACGTCGAGCTTGGTGATCGCCAGGCAGTCGAGGCCGTTCACCTCCACGGCGTAGCGGCCGATCACCCCGTCAAACCAGCCGCAGCGGCGACGCCGGCCGGTGGTGGTGCCGTATTCGCCGCCCCGGTCGCAGAGGTGGTCGTTGAGGCTGCCCTGCAGCTCGGTGGGGAAGGGCCCTTCGCCCACCCGGGTGGTGTAGGCCTTGGCAACGCCGATCACCCGGTCGATCAGGGTGGGGCCCACACCGGCGCCGATGCAGGCCCCGCCGGAGATCGGGTTGGAGGAGGTGACGTAGGGGTAGGTGCCGTGGTCGAGGTCGAGCAGGGTGCCCTGGGCGCCCTCGAACAGGATGTTCTTGCGGGACCGGGCCGCCTGGTGGATCGTGCGGATGCAGTCCACCACGTGGGGGGCCAGGCGCTGGCCGTAGGCGGCGTATTCGGCGATCACCGCCTCGCCATCGAGGGGTTCGATCCCGTAGACGCGCTCCAGCAGCAGGTTCTTCTCGGCCAGGGGGCCGGCGAGGCGATCGCGCAGCCGGTTCTCATCGAGCAGGTCGATGACGCGGATGCCGTTGCGTTCGGCCTTGTCGGCGTAGGTGGGACCGATGCCGCGGCCGGTGGTGCCGATGCGGCGGTCGCCGCGCCGCTGTTCCATCGCCTGATCGAGCAGGCGGTGGTAGGGCATGGTGACGTGGGCGGTGGAGGCCAGCTTGAGGCCGTCCACGGCGATGCCGTTCTCGGCCAGCATGTCCAGCTCGCCCAGCATCACCCGGGGATCAACCACCGTTCCTGAGCCGATCAGGCAGGTGGTGTCGGGATAGAGGATGCCGGATGGAATCAGGTGCAGCTTCAGCACCTTGTCGTCCACGACGATCGTGTGACCGGCATTGACGCCGCCCTGGTAGCGCACGACCACATCGGCCGAACGGCTGAGGAGATCGGTGATCTTGCCCTTCCCCTCGTCACCCCATTGAGCACCGATGACGACAACGTTGGCCAAGGACAAGGCGGCCCGGAGCCGCAACTGAGCACAATGTGGGAGCTTCTCAGATCGACGGTCCCTTCGTCAAAAAGATGACAATAAAAAGCGGTCCCACGGGACCGCCCAGGGGGCCGATGGGGCCCCGGTTGGGGCCAGTCGGCCCGATCAGGCGCCGCGCACGACGCTCGCCTCGGCCCGCTTCAGTTCCTTGTCAAGCCGGGCCTTGAGGGCCTCGGGCACGGGGCGGTTGGCGTAATTGGTGTAGTGGCCGGCCAGGGAGTTGAGGGCGGTCTGCATGGTGGTGAAGGAGGCCAGGCCATTGACCTTGGCCTGGGGCCGGTAGCGGGCCATGTAGGCATTGATCAGGGACCGGGCCTCGGTTTCGGCCGCCAGGCGATCGGGATCCTCGGGGCTGATGGCGATCGTGGCGATCAGCCGTTCCGCCACGGTCATGGTGTCCTCCACGTAGTTGCCGCTGAGGGGGCCACCGGCGGAGGAGCAGGCCGCCAGACCCAGGCTGAGGCTGAGGCATACCGCAACGAGGGCGGCCATCACACGACGCCAACCAGCAGCCATGGGAATTGGGGGGGGGAGAAGGGCCCAATCCTAGGCAAGCCCCCGGGGCAAGGCCCACAGGGGGCTTGCGGGCAGGGGTTCAGGGAGCCAGGGCTCCAGGAGCCGGCAAGGGGACGGCCCCGGCTCTGGGAGCCCCCAGCCCCGATTCCAGGACCAGGGCGTGCCAGGGCTGGCCCGCCCAATTCGATCCGGACCCCCTCGCCCCAGACCCTGCAGCTCCCTGGCCCGCAGCAGGGGCCACCAGGGATCCATCCCCATCCCCAGAGCCTGAGCCATCAAGCCTCAGCGTCCAGGCCCCATCCCTGGAAAAGCCACCTCAGCCGTGCTCATCAACAGCAGAGCTTTTCAACAGGAAGGCCTTTCAGCGACTGTGCCATCCGATAAGGGGCCTTCGAGACCAAGACAGTTCCACGACCAGGCCCCTGGGGCCTGGTCGATCGAGCCCTGAGCCAGCCAACGATCAACCGTCCTAAACAACCTTCCCAAACCCCGCCCTGACGCCTGGCGATGGGGGCTTGGGGTGATTGGCGCAAAGGGCCAGATCGGCCCTCCCTAGCGGCCGTCAGGCCAGCAGCCCGGAGCGTGCCGCGGCGATCAGGGGGGGCAGTTCCTCCAGCAGGTCGGCGGCGGCCAGCTCCCGCCTGACGCTGCCCTGGCGCTGCACCAGTTCCACCTGGCCGTCCTTGGCGCCGCGGCCCACCACCACCCGCCAGGGGATGCCGAGCAGGTCGGCGTCCTTGAACTTGACGCCGGCCCGCTCATCGCGGTCATCGAGCAGGGCATCGAGTCCGGCGGCCTGCAGGCTGGCGTAGAGCTCCTCACCCAGCTGGCGCTGGGCCGGCTCCTGCAGGTTGGCGATCACCACGATCACCTCATAGGGGGCAATCGCCACCGGCCAGCAGATGCCGTTGCCATCGTGGTTTTGCTCCACCGCCGCCTGGGCCAGGCGGGAGACGCCGATGCCGTAGCAGCCCATCCACAGGGCTTCCTCGGATCCGCTCTCGTTGGTGAAGCGGGCCCCGAGGGCTTCGGAGTATTTGCGGCCCAGCTGGAAGATGTGGCCCACCTCGATGCCGCGGGCGGCCGAGAGGGTCTCGCTGGGGTCATGCAGGCAGCGATCGCCCGGCTGGGCGGCGCGCAGGTCCAGCACGTCGGGGGTTAGGCCCAGGCCGCTCCAGCTGGCCCCCACCCGGTGCAGGTCGGGGCTGTTGCCACCGCACACAAAACAATCCAGCTCGGCGGCCGTGGGATCGGTGAGCCGCAGCAGCTTTGTCAGCAGCTTGGGCTGGGGCTTGGCCCCGGGGCCCGGGGCTGGGGCTGCGGTGGCCACCAACAGCGCCTCGTCCAGGTCGGGGCCCAGGTAGCCGAAGGGGATGGCGCTGATGTCCAGGGGCAGCCGCTCGTTGCGGACCAGCTCGGCCGTGAGCGGTTCAATCGAGAGCAGGGCGCCCTGCTCGGGGGCCAGGCGGGCGCTCACCCCATTGGCCAGCTTCACGTCATTGAGCAGCTGGTCGCCACGCAGGCTCACCAGCACCGGCACCCGGCTGCCATCGGCGCAGCGGGCCAGCAGCAGCAACACCTTGACGATCTGGGTCGGATCGAAGCCATGGGCGGCACTGAGGCTCTCGATGCTGGTCTGGCCGGGGGTGGCCAGGTCCTGGCAGGGCTGGGCCGCCAGGGGCAGGGCCTCGGGGGCCAGGGACACGGCCCGCTCCTGGTTGGCCGCGTAGCGGCCGTCGCCACTGCTGAGGATCAGGTCTTCGCCGGCCTCGGCGGTGACCATGAACTCCTGGCTGGCGGAGCCGCCGATGGCGCCACTGTCGGCCTCCACGGCCACGGTGCGCAGGCCGCAGCGGCTGAAGATGCGCCGGTAGGCCCCATCCATAGCGGCATAGCACTGCTTCAGGCTGGCCTCATCGGCGTGGAAGGAATAGCCATCCTTCATGATGAATTCGCGGCCGCGCATCAACCCGAAGCGGGGCCGGATCTCATCGCGAAATTTCGTTTGAATCTGATAAAGATTCACCGGTAATTGCCGGTAGGAGCGCAACAGATCGGCGGCCAGGGCCGTGATCACCTCCTCATGGGTGGGACCGAGGCCCAGCTCGCGGCCCTGGCGATCGCTGAGGTGGAACATGATCCCCTCGCCGGCCGTGTAGCCGCTCCAGCGGCCGCTGCGCTGCCAGAGGTCGGCCGGCTGCAGCTGGGGCAGCAGGGTTTCGAGGGCCCCGGTGGCGTTGAGTTCCTCGCGCACGATCGCCGAGATCTTCTGCAACACCCGGAACAGCAGGGGCAGGTAGGCGTAGATGCCCGAGGCCACTCGGCGGATGTAGCCAGCCCGCAGCAACAGCTTGTGGGAGGGGATTTCGGCTTCGGCCGGGTCGTCCCGCAACGTCACCAGCATCAGGCGGGAGACGCGCATGGAACCCAGGGAGCACTGGGGCGGAACCTATCACCGCAGCCAGGGCGCCAGGGCCATCCCTGCGCTGGCTGGAGCGCAGAACTGCACCGAAACGGCAAGGTCAGGCGCCGCAAAGGCTGCTAATTTCGATCCCGCTTGTCTTAGATCCGTCTCACATGATCGGCCATCCCTTGGGCGGCGATGGGCGCTCCGCTGCTGCGCCGGGCCCCCTCCCGTCTGGGCCAGGGGGATTGGTCGGCGATGGCGAGTCCCTGCGTCAGACCCTGGGGCTGCAGCCCCAGGGCGCCGATGGCCTGATCGGCATTGATGAGGTGCAACGCACCCTGAACCGCTCGCGGGCGTCGGTCTATCGCTACACCAACACCGATCCCCGCAACCTCAATCCCCCCTTCAACCCCAAGCGGCTCAATCCCGAGTACCGCAGCGATCAGAAGGACGCGTTGCTCTTCCACCCCAATGAGGTGGCCCGCTTTGCCCGCGATGTGCTGCGGATCAAGGAGGTGACCGTGGAGGTGCTCCATTCGCCCGCCACCGCCAGCCAGCAGTTGCTCCAGGCCATCCTGGCCGAGCTCCAGGAGATTCGCGGCCTGCTCCAGCAGACGAACCAGCCCCCCAGCCCCCTGGCCAGCCTGCGGGACCAGCCAGAAGCGGCGCGGCCGGCGGCCTGAACCCCGCAGGGGCTGCGGCCCGCCAACCCGGTCCGGGAAGCGGTGCCGACCCGACTCCCCCGTTGATCCCGATCCCCCGTTGATTCGGTCGTCCTGCTTCGAGAGGTTGGGCTTTCGCCCTGGGTCTCACCGTTCCCATGGGCACCATGTGGTGGCGCCCCTGAGGGTCCGGGTTCGATCCAGTAGCCCGATCCAAATTGCCGGAACCAGGCAGTTCAATCCAGCCAGCCCAAGTCAGACATCCCAAGTCAGACAGCCCAAGCCAGCCAGCCCAAGCCAGTGGCCCGATCCGATCGACCCATCCGGGGACTAGGCCCGGTTCACCCGCTCGTTGGCCCAGCCCGCTGACCCAGTCCGCAGGCCAGGCTGCGAGCCCAGGTCTTCGCCGCAGCCCGGATGGCGATGCCAGAATTGCTCGATCCCGTTGGACTCTCCAGCCGATCCATCGGCCAGGGTCAGGCCAGTCCCAGGACCTGGCCTGGATGTTCAACAGGCCGTTTCACGGCGCCCCATCCCGGTCCGTATCCCCGCCGGCAGCGCCCTGGAACCTGTCCCATCCTCGCTTCCATGGATTCCGACCCCCCTCCCCGATCCCCGCAACCCTCGCCTGGCCTTGGCCGGTCAGCAGCTCTCTTTCCGGGGCCCTTGGGCCCCGAGCCCGGGGCCGGCCCGCCGCTGCAGGACCCATGCCCAGGCCCCGTTGCCGTTACCCCAGGGAGCCTGCCCCTGGACCTGCCCCAGGATCTCGGTGAGCTCCCGCTCCCAGCCCTGGACGAAGTCCCATCCAGCCCGGCCCCGGGCCTTGGGGATGGGGGCCCAGGCCTGGGCCTGGCCGCCCCCCTGATCGGCAGCCTGATTGGCCTGCTCACCCTGGTGGTGCCCCTGTTCGCCGTGTTGGACGATCGGCCGGGCCACCCCCTGCGCCAGGTTGCAACGCCGTCGCTGCCGTCGCTGGGTTCTGGCAGCGGGTCGGCCTTCGCCGCCCCAGGAGCCCCCTAGCTCCCTTCCGCTGGAGCGGCCCCAACACTCTGGCCCCCAGGCCCCTGGCCTGGGCGACCCTGTCCTTCCCCGGGCGGCCTGGTTGTTGAGAACCCTTGAATGCGGATTGCTGGGTAAGGGTTAGCTGGGCTTTTGCAGCAGAAAGCCCTCAAAGGCGAGGGCCTGGAAAATCCGGGCCGGATCGCTGAAGCCAGCCGCGTTCACCAGGCTTGTCAAGCGGGCCATGCCAACGGGGTGGAGGCCCTGGGTCAGGGGCGCGAGCTGCTCGGCGGGGGCCTGGAGGCCGCTGGCCCGTTGGAAGCCCAGCCAGGCCTCGGCCAGCTGGCCCTCCAGGGAGGGCAGGGACGTGGACATCAGGTCCACCAGCACCAGCTGGCCACCCGGTTTCAGGCTGCGGGCCAGGCCGGTGAGGAAGGCCAGTTTGCTGCCGTCATCGGCGAGGGACTGGAGCACCAGCACCGAGAGGGCTCCGGCAAAGCGGCCCTGGTAGCCCGGCGCCCCACTGAGCTCTTCAACGGTGGTCTGCTGCCAGTCGATCGCTGCGGCCCCCGCCAGGCGGCTGCGGGCTTCCGCGAGCATTGCCGCCGAGGGATCAATGGCCGTGAGCTGCCAGTCGGGACGCTGGGCCACGGCCTCCTGCAGTTCGGCGCCCGTGCCGCAGCCGGCGACGAGCACCGCAGCCCCTGCCTGGGAGGCCAGGGGGGAGGCCGCCAGCAGGGCCACGGCCAGGCGGGCCAGGCTGCCGTAGCCGGGGATCAGCTGCTGCTGGATCAGGTCGTAGCGATCGGCTGCCAAGCCCCTGCTGGGGTCCTCCAGGGAGGGGGAATCGCTGGACTGGGACTCGGGCGCCGAAGCCATGGATCGGGAGCGGAGCAACCCCGCCAAGGAATGCCAATGCTAGTCAGGGCCTGCTCCAGGCCCGCTCGGCCCCGGCTTCCCCGGGCGGGCTGGCGCCGGCGGGGCCGTCCTGGCTGGCCAGACCCTCCTGCTCCCCGGGGCGCTGGCCCGCCATGGCCTGATCCGGCCGGGTTGGCCCCGGTGCGGATCGGATCGTCGCTCCAGCGAGGCCCTTGCCCTGGAGCGGCGCTTGCCCCTGCAGGACCCCAGGCTGGGCCCTTCCGGGTGCTGCTGGTGTTGCAGCTGTCTCGCAACTCCGTAATGCAACTCCGTATGGCAACTCCATTGCAACTCCCATGGCAACCTGCCGGTCCGGGCGCGCAGGGTCGCCATCGCCAGGTAAGTTGGTCGGCGCCATGATCCCTAGCCGACCGTGCCCACCATCCGTTTCGAAAAGGAAGGCCAGCAGGTCGGTTGCATCGAGGGGGCCAACCTGCGCCGCGCTGCCCTGGATGCGGGCATCAACCCCTACACCGGCCTCAACAACCTCAATAACTGTGGCGGGGTCGGCCAGTGCGGCACCTGCGTGATTGAGGTGGTGGAAGGGGCCCGCAACCTCTCCCCCCGCAGCGATGTGGAGCAGGTGTACCTGGCCGACCGCCCCGCCAGCTATCGCCTCAGCTGCCGCACCACCGTCAATGGGGACGTGACGATCCGCACCCGTCCCCAGGACGGCGTGGGCAAGGGGTCCAACAGCCTGCTGGGTGCCCTGAAGAACCTGTTCGGCCGCTGAGCCGTCCCATGGCGATTGCCGCGGAGCATCTGCCGCTGCGGGTTTACGCCTACAGCCGCTGTTCCACCTGCCGCAAGGCCCTGTCCTGGCTGGCCCAGCAGGGCCTTGTAACGGACGAGGGATTGGAGGTGATTGAGATCACCACCCATCCGCCGTCCATCCAAGGTCTGGCCCAGGCCCTGGCGGCACTGGGCACGATCAAGCGCCTCTTCAATACCAGTGGCCAGAGCTACCGGGCACTCGGGGCGGCCACCGTGGCTGCCATGGGCGACGACGAGGCCCTGGGTGCCCTTGCCGCCGATGGCAAATTGATCAAGCGTCCCCTGGTCTTCACCGCCACGGGGGATGTGCTTGTGGGGTTCAAGCCCGACGAGTGGAGCGCGGTGCTGCTGGCCTGAGCCCCCGAGCCTGACCCCCGATCGCTCGTGCCGGGCGCCATCTGGCCTGGGGAGGCCCGATCAGGTGCCTTCCGGTGGCGCGGCCGCCGCGCCCGGGGAGCCGGGCACGGGGCTGGTCAGCTCGTCCAGCTCTTCCATCAGGGCATCGATGCCGGCCCGGTTCACCTGGGCCAGGTAGGTGAGTTTGAGGTCCTGCAGCAGGCTGCAGAGCAGTTGCTGGCTGCGCTCCAGGGTTCCGCCCGCCTCGAGGGCGCCGCCCAGCTCATCGAGGAAGCGGTCGGAAAAGCGCTGCAACAGTTCCACCTGGCGGGTGTCCGGTTGGGAGAGCCGCTTGCCGGTGCTGCGCGAGAGGTCCAGCAGGCTGTCAACCACAGCCGCCGAAAGCTGGCTGCTCAGTTGGCTGCCCATCACACCGCCGCGGAAGCTCTGCTGCAGGGCATGGCTGAGCACGGCCTGCAGTTCCGGCGACAACCGCGGTGCCACCTGGCCGAGCACCAAGGGGCCCCAGAGCCGCAGCAATTCCACCCAGTTGTCGCCATCGCCCAGGCTGGCCCGTTGGTGGCTGCGCAGGTTGCGGATCCAGCGGGGCCATTGGGGTGAGCGGATCAGGGACTGGGTGCCATCGACCAGTTGCAGGGCCAGCACCTCAAACAATTCCAGGGCCAGCAGCGACACCACGGCGCGGCTGACCACGGCCCGCAGCGGTTCGATGTTGATCAGGCCGGCGCCGCTGAGCCGCTCCACCACCGGCAGCAGCCGCGACCAACGCCAGATCGGCAGCAGCAGGGGCAGGTCGATCCAGCGGCGCAGCAGGGCATCGCGCCAGCCCAGGCCCGGCAGGCGCCGCCGCAGGCGGATGACCCGCAGGCCGATGTCCAGCACGAACAGGCCCTGGAACAGCACCAGGTCGTACCACCAGAAATGGTCGGTGGGATGGCCGTTTTCGTCGATCGAGCGCCAGTAGCAGCTGTCGATCAGGGGCAGCACCTGCTGCTGCCAGAAGCGCCGTTCCTGCTGCCAGGGATGCTGCTGCAGCCAGTCGTTGCTGAGCAGGCGGGCGTTGGAGCGCTTGGCCGAATCGAGCCCGGCCCGCTGGCGCAGCCGGTTTTTCACCGTTTCCAGGCTGCCGGATTGGCCCGACACCAGAAACGGGTTTTCATCGATGATCTGGTCGGTGAGGGCCAGCTGGCGGCGGCGCAGGGTTTCGGCGGCCGGGGCGGCCGGGTCCAGCAGCAGTTGCTGATCGAGCTGGCGGAAGGCGGCCAGGTAGGCCTGGGTCTGGCGGTGGGGCTCAATGCCCTTCACCGGGTCGTAGTAGGGGGTGATCGACGGCAGCAGCGTCAGCGGCACCGCCAGGGGCAGGGAGGGAAAGGGATAGAGGGTGCGCTGCAACCAGAAGGTGCGCAGCGGCACATAGGTGAGATCGAAGCCCACCCACACCAGGTTGACGCTGGCCCAGAGCGCCACAAACCGGTCCCAGTGGCGCCAGCCCCGGCCGGGGGGGACCCGTGGGGGCGAGAGCCAGCGGGGACGAACCATGGCAACCGCCCAGGGGCGTTCAAGGGACCTGCGACTGCCTAATCTGCCCTACCTGCCCAGCAGGCCCGCCTTGGAGGTTCTTGAGCCCCGATCCCCACGCCCCTGAGAGGCCACCCTCTGCTGACGGGGCCGCCGCCGCATCCCCGGACCAGCCGCCCCAGGAGAGTCCCTGGCTGTTCTGGCGGGGGGTGCTGATCACCCTGACGGTGGCCCTGGGGATTCGCCATTACCTCCTTGAGGCCCGCTATATCCCTTCGGGCTCGATGTTGCCGGGTCTGCAGATCCAGGACCGGTTGCTGGTGGAAAAACTCAGCTACCGCAATCGGGGCCCCCGCCGCGGCGAGATTGTCGTGTTCCATGCGCCCTACCACTTTGACCCGGTGCTGCTGGCCAACCACCGGCCCTCGGCCCTGGGCTGCCTGCTGGTGAATCTGCCCCTGGTGGGTTCGATCCCCGGTCTTCAGAATCCCGCCTGCGATGCCTACATCAAGCGGGTCGTCGCCATTGAGGGCGATCACGTTGTCGTCGATCCCCGCGGCCAGGTCACCCTCAATGGCCAGCGCCAGCGCGAGCCCTATGTGAAGAACTGGTGCCCGGTCGATAGCCAGGGCATGGGTCCCTGCCGCACCCTCAATGCCGTGGTGCCCGCCGGCCACGTGCTCACCCTGGGGGATAACCGGGCCAACAGCTGGGATGGCCGCTTCTGGCCCGGTGGGGCTTTCCTGCCGCGCAGCGAAATCATCGGCCGGGCCTTCTGGCGCTTCTATCCCTTCAATGCCATCGGCTCCCTGGAGCCGGCTCAACCCAGCAGCAGCAGCGCGGCTAAGGCCGGCCAGCCAGTCCCGTAGCCAGCACCCGGCCCACCAGCTCCTCCCTGCGCAGGGGTTGGTTGGCCGCCAGGGAGGCATCGGCCTGCTGGGCGGGGCGCCAGCGCTGGGCGGGATCAAACAGGATCCAGTCGTGGCAGCCCGGCGTCAGCAGGGGGGCAGGGAGCCCCAGCACCCGGGCCGGTCCCCAGCAGAGCACCCGCCAGAGATCGCCAGGGGCCCAACCCCGCTGCACCACCAACTCCTGCCAGAGCGCCGGCAGCACGTAGCGGTGACCGGCCACGCCCGGCTTGCGTTGATCCAGGGGCAGCAGCTGCTCTTCGGCGTCTAGGGCCTGGTGCTGCACGGCCACGCCAGTCAGGACGCCGCTGGCCAGGCCCTGGATCAGGGCCTCGCGATCGGCCCGGCCGCCCAGGGAGGGTTGCACCCGCCAGCCTTCGGCCACCGGATCGAGGCTGCTGCAGTCGGCCACCAGATGCCACCAGCTCACCGTGGCCAGGGGCCGCCGGTCGGCCGGCAGGTCGGCCAGCAGGGCCACTCCAGCGGCGGTGGAGAGGTTCATCAGGCGCAGCCTGGCTCCGGGCAGGCCCTGGGCCAGGGCCAGCAGGCTGCCCAGGGGCAGGGTTTCGCTGAGCACCGGATCGAGGGGCCAGCCCAGCCGCAGGGCCTCGACCCCCTCCCGCACGAAGCCGGCCTGGCTGAACTCCTCGCTGCGGGGGGCGATCAGCACCGGGCGGTCGCCCATCTCGCCCAGGCGCAGGCCCCGCTCCAGCAGGACCAGGGGCGGCATGGTCGCCGCTTCGGCCAGGCCGATGGCGCCGCAGGCGAGCTGGTCGCCATGGGGGGCGAGCTCCTGGCCAGCGCCGCCGCTGCTGAAGCTTCCCCAGGCCAGCATCCGGGCCTCGGCCTGGTCCCCCGCCAGGGGCGGCAGCTGCAGGGCCTCGGCCCGGTCGCGCCAGGGGCGCGCCTGGGGCAGCAAGGCCACGGTGCCGTAGCCGGCGGCGGCGGCGGAGCAGGCCAGGCTCTGCAGGGTTTCCGCCTGGCCGCCCAGGGGCTGCTCCAGCAGCGAATGGGGATCCACCAGGGCCGGCCCGAGCCACCAACCGCTGGCGTCAAGGCTGGGCACCGCCAGCGCCTCGGCCCGCTGCCGTGCCTCCTGGCCGGTGGCGACCAGGGCACCCGCCTCGATCAGGGCATCCCAGCGGCGGGGCGGTTGGTCGGGGCCTGAGAGCACCTGCACCTGGTCCAGGAACAGGCTCGATCCATTCAGCACCATGACGGCCACCGTCCGATCGGATTGCCGGCGGAGGGACCGTGCGCTTGCCCAGCAGCCCCCGCCACCTAGAGGGCTCCTGCGGCGGTGCGGTCCAGCACCCCGCCCAGGTGGGCGGTCTGGTTGAGGCAGGCCACCAGGGGCGGCCCTTCGGCCCCCTGGGGGTAGTCGATCACCGTGACACCGCCATTGCCCTGCTTCACGGCCCAGATGTCGGCCGGCCCCAGGCCCAACAGGGCGCAGAGGATCGTTTTGTTGACGGCATCGTGGGCCACCACCAGGGCCGTTTCCTGGGGATCCAGGCTGGTGGCGATCGTCTGCCAGCCAGCCAGCGAGCGCTCCCAGACGTCCTGAATCGTTTCGCCGCCAGGCATCTGCACCGTGTGGGGCGCCACCTTCCAGGCGGCCAGCAGCTCCGGCCAGCCTTCGGCGATCTCCTGCTCCAGCCGGCCCTCCCATTCGCCGTGGCCGATTTCCACCAGGGCGGGAACGCTGGTGAGCGGCACGCCCGGATGGGAGCGCAGGATCGCCTCCGCCGTCTGGCGGGGGCGGGCCATCGAGCTGGTGTAGGCCCGCTGCAGGCTCACCCCGGCCAGGAAACGACCGGCCGCCGCGGCCTGGCTCTGGCCGTTCTCATTGAGGGGGATATCGATCTGGCCCTGGAAGCGGCCCTGGCGGTTCCAGTCGGTTTCGCCGTGGCGCACCAGCAGCAGCCGGGCTCCCGCCCCTTTCGGCGGCAACGCCGTGGCCTGGGGATCGTCCTGGAGGTGGCTGGTGCCGTTGAGGGATTCGATCTGCACCGCCAGCTGGCCATCGGCGCCGCTGCTGAGGTTCAGCACCGAGAGGGAGGCGTTATCCACGCGCAGGCGCCGGAAGCCCGAGCCATCCAGCCCCAGCAGGCTGAGGATCAGGCAGCGCAGGATGGCGTTATGGGCCACCACCAGCACGGTTTGGCTGCCGCTGGCTGCGGGTGGGTGCTGGAGCAGGAGCCGCTCCAAGAAGCGGCCGGCCTGGTCCATCAAGGCGCCGATCGGGGCATAGGTGCTGCCATCGGGGCGCTGCAGCAGCAGATTCTGGGGCTCGCTGGCCCAGAGCCGATAGTCAGCCGGGAACTGCTCTTTGAGCTCCGCCACCCGCAGGCCGGTCCAGGGGGCCAGGTCCACCTCGAGCAGGTCGTCATCCAGGTGGGGTGCCAGGCCGCTGCCATGGGCCTCGAGCAGCTGCAGGGCCGTGTCCCTGGCCCGCCGCAGGGGCGAGGCGTACACCTGGTCGATGGCCAGGCCCCGCAGGGCTGCGCCGGTGGCGCGGGCCTGGCGGTGGCCCTCGGCGCTGAGGTCGGAGAGGTCGTCGCGGCCCTGGATGCGCTGCTCGAGATTGAAACTGCTCAGGCCATGGCGCACGAGCAGAAGCCTCAGGGACACAGGCGTTTCGCCACAGCAGAACGCCATCGTATGGGAGCGCCACGGGGGAGAATCGGGCCACCGATGGAGCAAACGGGTGAACACGGGGGAGCGGCCTGAACCGGCCCGCTGGAGGGTGCTGGTGGCCCTGTTCTGTGTGGTGATCAGCCTGATGCTCTGGTCGAACGGCCTGCTTGAGAGCCTCAAGCGGCCGTCCGTGGCCAATGACCTGGAACGGCGCCAGCTGGAACTGGCCGTGTTGGCCGCTCCCAGCCTGCCCCCCGCCCTGGGCCAGGCCTTTGCGGGACCGGACCCCCTCGGCCGGCTGCAGAAGCACCTCGATGCACTCGGCCGCAGCCAAGGGGAGGCCGGCCAGCCCCTGGCCACCGACCTCCTGCTGGAGCAGGCCCTGGTGGCCATTCACCAGGGCGAGCGGCAGCGGGCCCTGCCCCTGCTGGAGCAGGCCCGCGCCCACCAGTCCGCCGTGGCCGCGGCCCTGCTGCAGGCCCAGCCCCTGGCACCCGCGGAGGCCCAGCGCCTCACTGCCGGTTTGGCGCCGGTGCCGCTGCTGCGCCAATGGACCTGCGAGGCCCTGACGGCCTCTCCCCAGGCCTGCGGCCAACCCCAAGCCAGCCAGCGCGCAGCCCTGCGCCTGGCGTTGGTGACGCTGCTACCCGGCCTGACGCTGCTGGCCGGCCTGGGTCTGCTGATTCGGGAGCTGTGGCTGCGTTGGCGTGGTCGGTCCTTGCCGCTGCCGCCCCTGGTGGGGCCGGCCCTGGCAGAACTCGATGCGGTGCTGCTCGTGGGCGGCGGCTTTGTGGTGGTGGGGGAGCTGCTCACCCCCTGGCTCCTGGGGCCCCTGGTCGAGAGCCTGCTGGCCCTGGTGGAGCTGCCGCCTGCCCTGCACAGCGCCCTGTCGGTGCTGCTGCTCTATCTGGGGCTGATGGCTGGCCCGCTGCTGATTCTGTGGTGGATGCTGCGCGGCCTCGGCCCCGCACCCCAGGGCGGCTGGTTGCAGCTGGGTTGGCTGCCCCCCTGGCTGCCGGCGGGCCGGGCCCTGAAGGGCTTTTTGATCGTGCTGCCGCTGGTGAGCCTGGTGAGCTGGCTGCAGGAGCAGCTCTGGAGCGATCCGGGCGGCAGCAACCCCCTGCTGGAGCTGGTGTTGCAGGGCGGGGCACTGGCGCCCCTCAGTTGTTATGCGTTCACGGCGATCGTGCTGGCACCGCTGTTCGAGGAAACCATCTTCAGGGGGGTGTTGCTGCCGGTGGTGGCGCGCCAGCGGGGCCCCTGGGTTGGGGTGCTGGTGAGCGGCCTGGTCTTTGCGATCGCCCACCTCAGCCTGGGCGAATTGCCGGCCCTGCTGATGCTGGGTCTGGGCCTCGGCTGGCTGCGCCTCAGCAGCGGCCGGCTGGGGGCTTCAGTGCTGATGCACAGCCTCTGGAATGCCATGACCTTCGCCAATCTGGTGCTGCTGGGCAGCTGATCGGGGCCCCCAGACCAGGCCAGCCAACGGCCTGCCCCCCAGCCGATTCTTGAACTGTGCGCAATGCCGGACGCGCCGCCTTGCTGGGGCCTCGCCCCCATGGTTCACTTGCAAAGTTGCTCCTCGGCTCCGTGGTTGCCGCCCCTGCCCCATCCCCGTCCCGCAGCGCCAGGGGTCAGCGCCAGCGCCAACGCCCCCTGGCCCTGATCCAGGGATCCCTTTCCGCCAGGACTGTTGAGCGCACGGCGCCGTGGCTGGCCGGCCTCCATCGCGTCGCCGATGGCAGCCTGGTGGGCCTGGGTTTGGCCGTGGTGGGCCTGAGCGCCCTCACCCTGCACTGGCAGAGCCAGTGGACCCAGAGTTACCAGAATCTCGAGGCCTCCCAGCTGCTCGAACATCGGCTGCAGGAATCCACGGCCGTGCTGGAGCAGCACCACCTCGGCGTCGCCCACAAGCCCGGTCGCTTGGTGCCTACCAGCAGTGAAAAGCTGATTTACGTGCCGGCCCCCAGCGCCAAGCCGTCTGCCTCGATCATCACCCTGCTTGCCGGCGTCAGCCCCCGCCAGATCCTTGCTGGCTATTGAGGGCTCCTGCTGGCACCAGCCGGTTGCCGTTCTTAGCTCCTTCGTTGGCCGCTGTCGATCCAAGCCGCTGGGCCGGCAGATTCCCCGGCCATGGGGTCCTTCTTCAGGGATTGCAGCCCCACCAAAAGCATTGATTAAAGTTGAAATTCTGAGCCCAGCAATTCCGCAATCCGGTTTCGCCGAAACGCCAGCACCCCTGCTGGCAATCCCATTGGCCATGGCGTTGGAGCCTCCAGTTGTAATTGCGTCAGTGTCAAGTCCGAGCGGTTGCACGGTTGCCATGGCGATTGCCACGGGCCTGGCAGGCCACCGGTTGGGCACACTGGGCCGACTGGGCACAAGGGCGGGGGGCTGAGATGGTGACGAGCAGGCCCCGGCAACGGCCGCCCCAGCGTTCCGGCGCTGCCCGTGGCGGCCGGGTGCTCGATTTTCGCCCCGTTCCCTCGGCCCGGCTGCTGGCCGTTTACCTGATCCTCAGCGCCGGCCTGGTCGGCCTGGCGGCCCGACTGGCCTGGGTGCAGATCGTCCAGGGCCCCCAGCTGCTCAACCGGGCCCGGGCCGTCCAGACCCAAACGATCGCGCCGATCGGCAAGCGCCGCACGATCGTTGATCGCAATGGCCGCATGGTGGCCCTCGATGAAGAGCGCTTCACCGTTTGGGCCCATCCCCGCTATTTCAACTTCCCGGGCGACGAACCGAACAGCAAGCGCCCGCCCCTGGATGTGGCCCAGAAGCTCGCCCCGATCCTGGGCCTGCCGGTGGAGGCCCTGATGGCCACGATCGGCTCCCACCAGACCGGCGTGAAGCTGGCCACCGAACTGGACCCCGAAACGGCCCATCGCATCCGCAAACTGGGCATCAGTGGCCTGGATCTGGAGTCCTACCCCCAGCGCATCTATCCGCTGGGCCCCCTGTTCGCCAATGTGGTGGGCTTCCTCAATCTCGAGCGGGTGCCCCAGGCGGGGCTGGAGCAGAGCCGCGATTCCGATCTGCGCCGCCATGAAACCCCGCGCCAGCTGCGCCGTGGGGCCGATGGCACCCCCCTGCCCGATGGGCTGCGGGCGGGGGTGCTCTACGGCGACGACCTGCGCCTGCAACTGACCCTCGATTCCCGCCTGCAACAGGTGGCCCAGCTGGCCCTGGCCAAGCAGGTGAAGCAATGGCATGCCAAGCGGGGTGTGGCCCTGGTGATGGATGTGCGCAATGGCGAGATGCTCGCCCTCGCCTCAACCCCTTCCTATGACCCCAACAAATTCTGGAAGTATCCGCCCGGTCTCTTCCGCGAATGGTCGGTGCAGGATCTCTACGAACCGGGTTCCACCTTCAAGCCGATCAACCTGGCCCTGGCCCTGCAGGAGCATGTGATCGATCCCCACACCACGGTGAATGACACCGGCTCGGTGACGATTGGGGGGTGGCCGATCTTCAACCACGACCACCGGGCCAACGGGGTGCTGGACCTGCCCACCGTGCTGCAGGTGTCGAGCAACGTCGGCATGGTGCACGCCATGCACCACC
The DNA here is from genome assembly GCA_943370565.1 of Synechococcus sp. UW140. Lineage (GTDB taxonomy): Bacteria > Cyanobacteriota > Cyanobacteriia > PCC-6307 > Cyanobiaceae > BAIKAL-G1. The sequence continues at coordinate 54,280 of CALRRL020000003.1, forward strand.
TCAAGCCGGCGGTGTACTGGCGTTGGCTCCATGCCATTGGCATCGACACGATCCCCGACACGGACCTGCCCGGGGCCGTGGCCGGCGAACTCAAGAGCCGCACCGATTTCCTCACCCAACCGATCGAACCCGCCACCGCCGCCTTCGGGCAGGGCTTCTCACTGACGCCCCTGAAGCTGCTGCAGCTGCACGCGATGATCGCCAATGGCGGTCGGCTGGTCAGCCCCCACATCACCCGGGGCCTGCGTTCCGGCGACGATCTGGCCGCCCCTCCCCGGTCATCCGGGGTGCAGCTGCTGCGGCCGGAGGTGGCCCATCAGGTGCTCGAGTGGATGGAAACCGTGGTGCAGAAGGGCAGTGGCAAGGGGACCCGCATCCCCGGCTATCGCATTGGCGGCAAAACCGGCACGGCCCAGAAGGCCCTCAATGGTGTGTATATCCCTGGCGCACGCATCTGTAGCTTCATCGCCAATCTCACCACCGATAATCCGCGCTATGTGGTGTTGGTGGTGGTGGATGAACCCCAGGGGGGCAACGCCTACGGCTCCACCGTGGCCGTGCCGGTGGCCAAGCAGATCATCGAAGCGCTGCTGGTGCTGGAAAAATTGCCGCCCCAGGCCGCGGCCCAGCAGCTGGGGCTGCAAACCCTCGCCAGCGCCCAGCCCGGAGCCCGTTCCAAGCCGGTGCTGGGGAGCAAGCCCGCTGCCGGCCCGCCGGCTGGCCCCACTGCTGCCGCCGCCGGCCGTCCCCACCCCGGCCGGGATTGAGCCGGTCCTCTGCTGAGGGCCCTGCCAGGCCTTGCCCTGGCCAGCCCAGGCCCCATGGGGATTCCCACAAACAGGGAGCATCCGCCTGGTTTCGCTTCAGATCCTGCTGGCTAGCTTGACGACATCGTCCGGCCGTTGCCGGCGTCCGCCCAAGCCCACCCCATGGCCAACCTGCTCGACCAACTCGCCGCCATGACGGTGGTGGTCGCCGACACCGGCGAACTTGAAGCCATCAAGCAATTCACCCCCCGGGATGCCACCACCAACCCCTCGTTGATCCTGGCGGCGGCCCAAATTCCCACCTACCAGAACCTGATCGATACGGCCCTGCGCGAGTCCCGGGCCGTGATCGGCCCCGATGCGCCCGCCGAAGCCGTGGTGCTGGAGGCCCTGGATGAAATTTGCGTGATCTTTGGCCGCGAAATTCTCAAGATCGTGCCCGGCCGGGTGTCCACCGAGGTGGATGCCCGCCTCAGCTTCGACACCGAGGCGACGATCACCAAGGCCCGGAAGTTGATTGGCCTCTATCAGGCGGCCGGCATCGGCACCGATCGGGTGTTGATCAAGGTGGCCTCCACCTGGGAAGGCATCAAGGCGGCCGAAGCCCTGGAACAGGAAGGCATCCACTGCAACCTCACCATGTTGTTCAGCTTTGCCCAGGCCGTGGCCTGCGCCGAGGCCGGGGTCACCCTGATCTCCCCCTTCGTGGGCCGCATTCTCGATTGGTACAAGGCCAGCACCGGCCGCGACCACTACCCCGGCGCCGAGGATCCGGGCGTGATGTCGGTGACCGAGATCTTCAACTACTACAAAACCTACGGGTACCGCACCGAGGTGATGGGAGCCAGCTTCCGCAATATCGAGGAAATCATCGAACTGGCGGGCTGCGATCTGTTGACAATTTCGCCCAAACTGCTCGACCAGCTGCGCAGCAGCGAAGCCGCACTGCCCCGCAAGCTTGATCCAGCCGCCCCCGCAGCCACCCGGCCCCGGATCCAGCTGGATCGCGCCGGCTTCGACACGATGATGGCCGCCGATGCCATGGCCACCGACAAGCTGGATGAGGGGATCCGGGGCTTCGTCAAGGCGATCGAGACCCTGGAGGCCCAGCTGGCCCACCGCCTGGCCGTGCTGGAGGGGGCGGCGGCCTTCACCCACGCTGCCCAGGAGATCTTCCTGCTCAATGATCTCGATGGTGATGGCTGCATCACCCGGGAGGAATGGCTCGGCAGCGATGCGGTGTTCGATGCCCTCGACACCGACCATGACGGTCGCCTGGTGCCGGCTGATGTGCGCGGCGGCCTGGGAGCCCCCCTCGCCCTTACCGTCCCTTAACCCCGCTAGGCCAGAATTACTTTTACTGGTCTGTACTGCCGTTGAACGCCCTCGACACCATGCGCGCCCTGGCCATCCAGGGCGAAGTGCATACCTTTGAACCGGGAGAGCTGATCTTCCGTGCCGGTGAAACGGGCGACTGCATGTATGGCCTGCTCGAGGGCACGGTGGAGTTGACCTGGAATGGCAACGCCGGCCAGGAGCTGATCCAGGCCGGCGATGTGTTTGGTGCCGGGGCTTTGGTCACCCAGGACCATCGCCGCTATGGCGATGCCACGGCGATCACCACCTGCCGGGTGTTGGAGATGAACAGGGAGAAATTTCTATTTGCCGTGCAGGAATCGCCGATGTTTGCGATTGAGCTGCTCGCCTCCATCGATCAACGGCTGCGCCAGCTGAAGGATTGCGTTCAATCCACCTGAGGGCCAGGCTGATTTCCGGTTCAATGGCATTGGCCTACCAGCAGGCCGTTGCAAGGACCGCATAGCGGCCCGGCCTGATCCTTGCAACGGCCTAGGAGTGGGGCCTGTTTTGGGTGGCCTGCCGGTTCTGGGGCGATCGGCATTGGTCCGGCTGCGGGCGCTGAGCCACGGGACGTGCTCAGCAGGGAGACAGGGCGCGACCCCATGGCCTCTCATGTTCTTCACGCTTCGTTACGAGAGCTGCCAGACTCTGGCCTTTGCTGCTCGGGCCATGGCGACGCCGCTCCCCCTTGAAGTTGTGGCTGGCATTTGCGCAGCCACCTTGACGATCGCCATGCTTCGTGGTGGGGGCGGAGCCAGCCAGGCCGTTGGCTCCTCAGGGCAGACGGGAGCCAGAGCCTGGCGCCTGCCCCAAGCGATCGGCGACGGGGTCAAGGGTTATCTGTTTGGCCCCGGGAAGGTCCAGAGCCTTGGCCTGCTGGCTTTGCGACTGGCAATCGGCCTGATGATGATTCACCACGGCCAGGACAAGCTTGCCGATCCCCAGGGCTTTGCCACTAATTACGTCATCCCCCTGCATCTTCCTTTTCCGCTGCTGATGGCCCATGCAGCCGGATATGCGGAGATTTTCGGGTCCTGGCTGGTGATTTTTGGCCTCTTGACTCCCCTTGGAGCCCTGGCCTTGACGGGCACGATGGCTGTTGCGGCCTACCACCACATCCTCACAAGCGGCCTGAATATTTACGTTTTGGAGTTGGTGGTGCTTTACCTGGGGGGCAGTGCTGCCCTGATATTGCTTGGCCCTGGCCGCTTCTCGTTTGATGTCGGCATTGCCAAGGAACTCCTGGACACCACGAACGATAGCGAGAGCCTTGATCGACAGGTCACCCAACAACCTGGTCTTGTTGCCATTCCAATTGAGTCACGGTTGAATTAAAAAGAAGCCCCTGAAACGTGGAACCCATTACGCCCAGTGCCCCAATCAAGGGAACGGTTTGCTCATCCGTTCATTGCGCTGGGGCCCTGGGCCAGGCCCCTGCAGGATCGACAGGAGGCTGCTGATGCCCAGGGCCAGGAAGGAGAGGGCGCCGAGTAGCGCCAGCAGGCGCAGACCAAGCGGCCGGCCAGGATCGTCGTCCCAGCCCTCTGGGTCGATCGGGTCCTGAGGGAATTGTTTCGGTGGCCTGGGGCGCTGGCTCATGGAATGGACGTCATGACCTGCAGCCTGACTGAGCAGGACTCAGCCAGGCGTTCCCATTGAAAAGGGCGCCCCGTATGGGAGCACCCCAGTTGTGTCGTCCCACCCGGTTGTCCAGCTGATAAGCGGGCGTGAGGTCGCCAGCGTCCGGCTGGCACCACCGATTCATTGACCTCTCAACCCATGCATCCCCCTTACTTGCCCTGAAACAGGAGCCGGCGGATCACCCGTTGGGCGATGTCGCCATAGCCCAGTTCGCCGGAGAGGATCTGGGCGATTCGCTGGGGCGCGGTGGGGCGTTTGATGCCGAGTTGATAGCCCACCTTCGGCACCCGATAGAACACCTGGGCGATGCGCCGGCCCCAGGCCATCGAGTCGCCCCATTCGCGGCGCATGCTGGCGCTGTAGCCCGCCAAGGCCTGGCTGTCGCCGCCCAGCCAGAGGTCGAGGGCCTCGGCGGCGCGCACGCCGCTGAGCAGGGCTGGCCTGAGGCCTTCCGCCAGGAAGGGATCGCAGAGCGACGCCGCATCACCCACCACCACGGCGCCGGGACCATGCAGGGGGTGGTGGCCATCCCACACCCGCAAAGGGGACCTGAAGCGTTCGCCGGCGTCGGCGGCCAGGCCCAGGCTGGGCAGCAGCTGGGCCAGCACGGCGTCACTGTCGGCCGGGTTGCGGCCGATGAAGGTGCCGACGCCGATGCTGTAGCCCCCTTGGCGCGGAAAAGCCCAGCAGAACCCGTGCTGAACCAGGCCAAATTCGAAGCGGGCGGTGGTTGGATCGCGCAGCTCGGCCTCCACCTCCACCGCCACGGCGGAGGCATAGCGGGGCCGGGCCGGGCCCAGGCCCAGGGGTTGGGCAAACCGGGAGCTGGAGCCATCGGCCAGCACCAGGCTGCGGCTGATCAGGCTCTGGCCGCCGGCCAGTACCAGCCGCCAGTGGTCGCCATCGCGCTCGATCTGCTCCACGGCTTCGCCGCTGCGCACCTGGGCGCCGGCGGCGCTGGCCTGCTCGGCCAGGTAGGCGTCGAGCTGGGAGCGGCGCACGATCCAGAAGGGAGAATCGCCCGGCAGCACGGCCGTGACCGGGTCCTGCAGGCACCAGGTGAAGCGCACCTGGTCGATCACCTGGTCGACGGCGGGGCGCAGATCGAAGGGAAACCAGCGCTGCACCGAGGCGGCCATGCCGCCGCCACAGGGTTTGGACCGCGGCAGGGTCTGGCGTTCCAGCAGGGTGACCCGGCGGCCCCGGGCGGCCAGGTGGAATGCGGCCGAAGCCCCGGCGGCGCCGCTGCCCACCACGATCACATCGGCAAGGTCTGGCATGGCGGGGCGGCCGGGTGAACAGGGTCGGGGGAGCGGGCCAGGGCAGGACCCGGGCTCAGGACGCTTGGGTGAGGGTCGCCTACGGCGCCGAGTCCAGGCTCAGGCCAGGGCCGGCGCCCGGCCTATCGGCTCCATGCCCCGGGGGCATGCCCCAAAGACAAGGCTGTTGTCTGGGCCCAGCGCCATGACCAGAGTCCGCATCGCGTGAGCAGGAAACGCTTGGTTTGGAGATCGCCGTTAGGGATCTCAGTTAGGGGGGCGCTGCAGACGACCGGGTTCCAGAGGCACTCCATGGGCTTTGGGTCCCTGATGCCCTGGCGTGGCCGGCAGGGTTGAGCCGGCGGGGGAACCGGCCTGGCCGGCCCCCATGGGATCGCAGGACTGCAAATGCAGCCGCTCAAACCTTGAGGATGTCGGCCTCCTTCTCGGCCAGATGCTTTTCAACTTGGGCGATGTAGCGGTCGGTGAGTTTCTGGATCTTGTCCTGTTCGTCGCGGCTCTGATCTTCCGAAAGCTCGCCGTCCTTCTCCAGCTTCTTCACCTTGTCGATGGCATCCCGGCGCAGGTTGCGCAAGCCCACCTTGCCTTCTTCGGCATATTTGGAGGCCAGCTTGACGAAGTCCTTGCGGCGATCGGCCGTCAGCGGCGGAATATTGATGCGGATTACCTTGCCATCGTTGTTGGGCGTCAGACCCAGATCACTCATGGCGATCGCCTTTTCAATCAGGGCCATCGAGCCCCGGTCAAAGGGTTGGATCTGGATCGTCTGGGAATCGGGGGTTGAGAGGGTGGCGAGGGCCTTGAGGGGCGTGTCGGCGCCGTAGTAATCAACGCTGAGTTTGTCGAGCAGGGACGGGTTGGCCCGGCCGGTGCGAATGGTGTTGAAGGTGCGCTGGGTGGCTTCCACCGATTTGCGCATGCTGGCTTCGAGGTCCATGGCGAAAGAATCAGGCAGGGAAACGGGCGGAAACGGTTAGAGAGGTTGGGGTGGCGAGAGCAGCGATAGCAGCGGTGATGGGCGCCGAGGGAGAGTCTCCGGCAGGCGAGGGGCCGGGAGGCTGTCCCGGGGTCAGGGGGGCTCAGGCAGAGGGGGTGATGCGGGTGCCGATCGCCTCGCCGGAGACGGCCCGGCCGATGTTGCCCGGGCCAAACAGATCAAACACCACGATCGGAATGGCGTTGTCCTTGCAGAGGGCGATGGCGGTGCTGTCCATCACGCCCAGTTCACCGCTGAGCACATCCTGGAAGGTGAGGGTGTCATAGCGGCGGGCATCCCCATGGAGGGTGGGGTCCTTGTCGTAAACCCCATCCACCTTGGTGGCCTTCATCACCACATCGGCGCCGATCTCGGCAGCCCGCAGGGCGGCGGTGGTGTCGGTGGTGAAGAAGGGATTGCCGCAGCCGGCGCCAAAGATCACCACCCGTCCTTTCTCCAGGTGGCGGATCGCCTTGCGGCGGATGTAGGGCTCGGCCACTTCCTGCATGCTGATGGCGCTCTGGACCCGGGTGGGCACGCCGGCCCGCTCAAGGCCGTCCTGCAGGGTGATCGCATTCATCACCGTGGCGAGCATGCCCACGTAGTCGGCCGTGGCCCGGTCCATGCCGGCGGCCGAGCCCTTGAGGCCGCGGAAGATGTTGCCGCCCCCCACCACAATCGCCAGTTCGGTGCCCGAGGCCACCACGGCCGCCACATCGGTGGCGATCGATTGGACGATCGCCGGGTCAATGCCGTAGCCCTGGTCCCCCATCAGCGCTTCGCCGCTGAGCTTGAGCAGGACACGCCGGTAGCCCATCGGGTTCCTGGGGAAGCAGTCGGCCGAACAGTAGCAAGCGTGGGGAGAGTTGCCCGTTCCCGATTGGGCTGGCAGGGGGTCAGGCGGAACGCCCAGCCAGCCCAGTTGGGCCGGCTCTGGGCCACCAGCCCGGAAGCGCCCAGCCAGGACCGATCCGAGTCTGCTTAGAACTCGATGCCGGCCTGGGCCTTGACTCCCTGTTCGCGGAAGGGGTGGCGCACCAGCTTCATCTCCGTCACCAGGTCGGCCCGCTCGATCAGCCCCGCCGGGGCACCGCGACCGGTGAGGGCCACATGGGTGAGGGGTGGCCGCAGGGCCAGGCCCTCCAGCACCTGATCGAGGCCCAGGTAGCCGAGCTTGAGGGCCACGTTGACCTCATCGAGCACCACCAGCTTGCGGCTGCCATCGGCCAGGTAGGCGCAGGACTGCTGCCAGGCCTGCTGGACCAGCTGGCGGTCCCGTTCCCGGTCCTGGGTTTCCCAGGTGAAGCCCTCGCCAAGGGCATGCCAGGCCAGGGCCTCGCCGAACAGCTCCAGGGCCCGGGCCTCGCCCGGTTGCCAGCCCCCCTTGATGAACTGCACCACCGCCACGCTGTCGCCATGGCCCAGGCTGCGCAGCACCAGGCCCAGGGCGGCCGTGGTTTTGCCCTTGCCGTCGCCGGTGAACACCAGCACCAGCCCTTTCTCCAGGTTGCGTTCGCCCACCCGTTGCTGCTGCACCTCCCGGCGCCGGGCCATGCGCTTGCGGTAACCCTCGGCATCGGCTTCCGGGGCCAGGTCGCCGCCCGGACCGAGCTCGGCGGCGGCCTGGTCCAGGCTCTGTTCAGGCCTCTGATCGGGACCTGGCTGCTCGGGGCCGATTGGGTCTGGGGGATTGGCGCTCGGGCTCTGGCTCAAGGGGGCTCTGCTACGGGTCTGTCACTCTGGCGCCCCCCGGCCACTGGCGGCTGCCCTGGACCAGGCTGGTGTCCTTCAGGAGAGGGCGGTTGCTCTGCGGGCGGTGCTTGGTGCCCGCAAGCGGGTCGGGTGGGCTTCAGGCCGGAGGCCGGCGCCGGGCCAGGGCCGCATCAACGGCCTGTTGCTGGTCGCGGCGGGTGATCCAGTGGTGATAGGTGCGGGTGTGGATCGCCACGGAGTGGCCCATCATCCGGGCCGCCACCGTGTCGGGCAGGCCCAGGTGGATCGTGCGCACGGCCCAGGCGTGGCGCAGGTCGTAGGGGGTGAGGGGCAGGCCGTAGCGGCGAAACTGCTCTGCCACCCGCCGGCCCACCTGCTGCAGGGTGGTCCGGCGCAGGTCCGTGCAGACCGCCGGCAGAAGCTGCCGGTTCTCCGCCAGCTGCGGCAGGGCAAAGGCATCCACCCATTCCGGTTGGAAGGGCCAGATCTGGTGTTCACCGGTCTTGCTGGTGGGCAGCACCCGGATCACCCGATCGCCGCGGCTGGCCAGGGCCGAGAGATCCGTGAAAAACACCTCGTGGTTGCGCAGGCCGTAGGTGGCCATCAGCCCATAGGCCAGGCGCCAGCCGGGATTGGGGATGCGCTCGCACCAGCGCAGGATCTCCCCGTCGTTGGGGAGTTGGCGGAACTGGGCCACATGCAGGCCATAGCCGCCCGCCCGCTCGCTCCAATCCGCAGGGAGGCCGATGCCGAGGGCCTCGGCCAGGGCCGCCAGGGTGGTGCCGCATTGTTGCCGCCCCCGGCTGGCGGTGGGATAGCTCTCCAGCACCTGCTCCAGCAGCCAGAGCGGTGGCGCACTGCTTAGGGGCAGGTCCAGTGCCGCGGCGGCCTGGTGCAGCCGCCGCAGGTAGGGCAGGTAGGCACTGGTCCAGGTGGTGCGGCTGCCGGCCGGATTGCGGCGGCGGCGAGGATCGCTAAAAAACTGCCGCTCAAAGGCCGCCAGCACCGGGGCCAGCTCAGGACTTTCGTTGGTGACCTGGGCTACCGGGGACGGTCGCACAAGGCTTGGTGGCGCCGGGGCTGGCTGCCCTTGGCCGGGCCGCTGGGTCGGGGCTGGCCTGTTGCCCTGGCGGCGCTGGGACCGGGGTAGGGGACTGGCGGGGCCTTGGGGATGGGCGGCCGCAGCCGTTGGCGGGGCCGTCCCACGGGGCAGCCGCCCCGGTGGCTTGGCCGAGGTCTGGCCCCAGTCCTCCCAGCGGAAGCGCTGCTGCTGCAGCTGTTGCACCACCCGGCGCAGCTGCAACCGCGCCTGCTCCAGGCCCGGGGCGTCCGCGCTGAGGCCCAGGCTCAGGCGCTGCACCGGATGGGCACCAGATCCGCGGCGACAGGGCAAGGGCCCGCGCAGGCCCAGGCGGCTGCCGCGCCGCTCCAGGCGCAGGGCAATGCCGGTGGCGGCCAGCAGGCTGTTCTGACGCTGGATCTCCGCATCCAGGGCGGCCCCAGGGTCAGCCCCCGGGGCGCCAGAAATATTCGGCCCGGGCTCGGCCGTCGCCAGCCCCGCCCCGGCGCCGTCCTGGTGGGCCTCCTGGCTAGCAGCGGGATTGGCCCCGTTGGCCCCTTCGGACCCATGGTTCAGCTCCTGGGCCTGGGCTGCCTCGGGGGCTTGGCGAACGGCGGCCTGGGGCTCGGTCATCGCCGCTGCTGCTCCGGTCCCGACGGCGGGCCGACCCTATCGATGCCGGGTCGCCGCTGCCAGGGCACCTACAACGCCCGCTGGTGCTCGAAGGCCCTTCGAAATGCCAGCTGCGCACGCGATTCCGTTAGGGGATCGGGTGGGCTGATTGGCTCCCAGCCATTGCGCCCGTCCGGCAGGCGGCAAGGGTTCGAGCTGCCCCGAATGGGGGATCGGGACCCCAGCCATCCCTGCCTGGGACTCGATCAGCCCCGGGGATCTGGGCCATCCACCCAGGCAGGCCCCACCAGGCAGGCCCCAACGGCGTTCGATCAAGCCAAGGTCTGTCCAGCCAGGAACCGGCCCTGCAGCGTTACGCTCGGGGGCATTCTCGTCCAGAAGCCTGGGGCATGACCAAGGTCGGCGTGCTGTTGCTGAACCTCGGCGGCCCGGAACGCATCGAGGACGTTGGTCCGTTTCTTTACAACCTGTTTGCGGATCCGGAAATCATCCGGCTGCCGATCCCGGCCCTGCAGAAGCCCCTGGCCTGGTTGATCAGCACCCTGCGCAGTGGCAAATCGAAGGCGGCCTACCGCTCGATCGGCGGGGGCTCTCCCCTGCGCCGCATCACCGAGCACCAGGCCCGGGAGCTTCAGAGCGAGTTGCGCCATCGCCAGATCGAAGCCACCACCTATGTGGCGATGCGCTACTGGCACCCCTTCACCGAATCGGCCGTGGCCGACATCAAGGCCGATGGCATCGAGGAGGTGGTGGTGCTGCCCCTCTACCCCCATTTCTCGATCAGCACCAGCGGGTCCAGCTTCCGGGAACTGCAGCGGCTGCGCCAGCGGGATCCCGACTTCCAGCGCCTGCCGATCCGTTGCATCCGCAGCTACTACAACGACCCCGGCTACGTCGGCGCCATGGCGGAGCTGATCGCCAAGGAAATCCAGGCCTGCGAGGTGCCGAGCACCGCCCACGTTTTTTTCAGTGCCCATGGGGTGCCCAAGAGCTACGTGGAGGAGGCGGGCGACCCCTACCAGGCTGAAATCGAGGCCTGCGCCAGCCTGATCATGGAGCGGCTCCAGGCCCAACTGGGCCATGCCAACCCCTTCACCCTGGCGTACCAAAGCCGGGTCGGTCCGGTCGAATGGCTGCGGCCCTACACCGACGATGCCCTGCACCAGCTCGGCGCCGATGGGGTCAAGGACCTGGTGGTGGTGCCGATCAGCTTCGTCAGTGAGCACATTGAAACCCTCGAAGAAATCGACATCGAGTACCGCGAAATTGCCACCGAAGCCGGGGTGACCAATTTCCGCCGGGTGCCCGCCCTCGATATCACCCCCAGCTTCATCATGGGCCTCGCTGACCTCGTGCAGCAGTCCCTGGCGGGCCCGGAGGTGAACCTCGACCAGGCGGCAGCCCTCTCGCGGGCGATCAAGCTCTACCCCCAGGACAAATGGGCCTGGGGCTGGAACAACAGTTCGGAAGTCTGGAACGGCCGCCTGGCCATGCTCGGCTTTTCCGCCTTCCTCCTGGAGCTGATCAGCGGCCAGGGCCCCCTCCATGCCCTGGGCCTGCTCTGAGGGCGCCAGCTCCCCCTCGCGGGTTGCCTCCAGGCTGGTCCTGCGACCAGTTCGAGCCCTTCGGCTGCGGACACCTCCCAAGTCCCTGCGGGTTGTCTCCAGGCTGGTCCTGCGCTCAGTTCGAGCGCTCCGGCTGCGGACACCTCCCAAGTCCCTTCATGGGTTGAGGCGCCTGGCTCATTCACTCACCTACCTCGGGCTTCTGGCTGCGGTGCTCGCCCCCCCGCTGGCGCCCTGGGCCCAGGCCGAACCCCGTTGGCGGCGCGGGGTGTTTCCGGTTGTGAGTTTTTTCGGCTACACCAGCCACTTTGGCCTGCGGGCCGGTCCCGGGGGCGGCGAGGAGCCCCACTACGGCCTCGACATCGCCGCTCCGCTGGGCTCGCCGATCCGCAACTGGTGGGGCGGCGAGGTCAGCGAGGTCCTGGCCGGGGGGGCCTGCGGCAACGGCCTGGTGATCCGCTCAGGCCCCTACGAGCACCTCTACTGCCACCTCGCGGGCGAGGTCAGCGCTGGGGTCTACCGCAGTGGGGCCGTGCAGCTGGCTCCAGGCCAGCGGCTCCAGGCCGGTGCGCTGATCGGCCATGTCGGCATCAGTGGCCGCACCACCGGGCCGCACCTGCATTGGGGCCTTCGCTACCGGGGCCAGTGGCTCGATCCGGCCCTGATCCTGCGGGCCATGGCCCAGGCCCGCCAGGGCAGTTGAAGTCCGGCTCAGGTCCTGCTCGGGTCCGGCTCAGATCCGGCTCAGATCCGGCTGGGCCCGTCGCCCGGGTCGGTCGGTTGCAGAGGGACGTCGGGATGGGGGGATGCTTGCAACAGCTGGTCGCAGCGGACCCCATCGCGGAGACAAGCCCTTAGGGTTGGGGTTCGCTGTTGTCGGTGCTGGCTGTCGTCGTGACCCTGACGTCCGTATCTGCGGCGGCTGAGGCCGCCCTCTCCTCTTACCCGGCGCGGGTGAACGGGGGCTATGCCCTGATGGATGCCCTCCACCGCCACGGCGTTGACCACATTTTCGGCTACCCGGGTGGGGCGATCCTGCCCATCTACGACGAGCTGCACAAGGCCGAATCCCGGGGCTGGCTGAAGCACATCCTGGTGCGCCACGAACAGGGCGGCACCCACGCTGCCGATGCCTACGCCCGGGCCACGGGCAAGGTCGGGGTGTGTTTCGGCACCTCAGGCCCCGGCGCCACCAATCTGGTCACCGGCATCGCCACGGCCCAGATGGATTCGGTGCCGATGGTGGTGATCACGGGCCAGGTGCCGCGCTCCGCCATCGGCACCGATGCCTTCCAGGAAACCGACATCTTCGGCATCACCCTGCCGATCGTGAAGCATTCCTGGGTGGTGCGCGATCCCGCCGATATCGGCCGGATCGTCGCCGAGGCGTTTCTGATCGCCGCCACCGGCCGGCCCGGTCCGGTGTTGATCGATGTGCCCAAGGATGTGGGCCTGGAAGAGTTTGACTACACCCCGGTGGAGCCCGGCACGGCCATGCCTGCCGGCTATCGCCTGCCGGCCCTGGCCCACCCGGAATCGATTGCCCAGGCCCTGGAGTTGATCCGCCAGGCCCACCGTCCCCTGCTCTACGTGGGCGGTGGGGCGATCAGTTCCGGTGCCCATGGGGTGATCCACCAGCTGGCCGAACGCTTCCGCCTGCCGGTGACCACCACCTTGATGGGCAAGGGGGCCTTCGATGAAACCCATCCCCTCTCCGTGGGCATGCTCGGCATGCACGGCACCGCCTACGCCAACTTTGCTGTCACCGAGTGTGATCTGCTGATCGCCGCAGGCGCCCGCTTCGATGATCGGGTCACGGGACGGCTCGATAGTTTTGCCCCCCGGGCCCGGGTCATCCACATCGACATCGATGCGGCCGAAGTGGGCAAGAACCGGGTCCCCGAGGTGCCGATCGTGGCCGATGTGCACCAGGCGGTCGCGGCCCTGGTGGCGTCCTCCGCCGGGGAAACCGCGTCGGGTCGTACCGAGGCCTGGCTGGAGCGGATTGCCAGCTGGAAACGCCATTACCCCCTGGTGATTCCCACCCCCGACGGCGACATCGCCCCCCAGGAAGTGGTGATCGCCCTGCAGGAGCTGGCCCCCAGGGCCTACATCACCACGGACGTGGGCCAGCACCAGATGTGGGCTGCCCAATTCCTCCATACCGGCCCACGGCGCTGGATCAGCAGCGCCGGCCTGGGCACCATGGGCTTTGGCATGCCCGCCGCCCTGGGCGTGCAAACCGCCTTCCCCCAGGAGCAGGTGATCTGTGTGGCTGGCGATGCCAGCATCCTGATGAACATCCAGGAGCTGGGCACCCTGTCCCAGTACCAGCTCCCCGTAAAGGTGGTGATCCTCAACAACGGCTGGCAGGGGATGGTGCGCCAGTGGCAGGAAAGTTTCTATGGCGAGCGCTATTCCGCCTCCGAAATGACCGGCGGCATGCCCAACTTTGAAGCTCTGGCTGAGGCCTTCGGCGTCAAGGGAATCACCATCACCGAGCGGCAGGATCTGCACGCCGGCCTGCGCCAGGCCCTGGCCCATCCAGGTCCGGCCTTCGTCAATGTGGTGGTGCGGCGCGGGGAGAACTGTTATCCGATGGTGCCCCCCGGTGCCAGCAATGCCCAGATGGTCGGCTTGCCCAGCCATCCGGAACTGGCGATCGACACCACGCGCCAGTGCAATGCCTGCGGCAGCACCACCGAAAGCGCGCACCACTATTGCCCCAGCTGTGGGGCGAAGCTCTGAACGCCCTGTCCCGCAGCAATTCAGCCTTCCTGTCCCGCCCAGACGTCCAGGGCTGGCCATCAGCAGGGTGGGCTTCTGGCTGGGCCGCCCTGGCGGGCCGGCTGGCGCTCGTGCTTGTGCTGGCCGTCACCCTGCTGCTCGGCTTGCCGGAGGCCGGTCAGGCGGCTGAGGTTCTGCAGGTGCGCAGCGGCACGGTGCTGCAGATCGGCGATGGCAACCGCAATTACACCGTGCGCCTGGCCTGCCTGGCGGTGAGCCCGGAGACCAATGCCGAGGCCGTGGCCTGGTTGCGCCAGCAGCTTCCGCGTCGCAGCCGCGTCAACCTGCGGCCGGTGGGGAGTGAGGACGGCCTGCTGGTGGCCCGGGTCAGTCGGCTTGACGGCGGGGCCAGTGGCTCGGCGCGTTCCCCTGCCCTTGCGTCCCCCAGGGCCATCGTCCAGCCAACCGGGGTCCAGCCCCCTGGGGGCCTGACTCTTGGAGTTCAGCCTCCCAGCTCCGATCTGGGCCAGGGTCTGGTGGACGCCGGTCTGGCCAGCTGGCTGCCAAACTGCAGCTCCTAGATGTTGCCGGTCTGGCAGGGCCATTCCATGGGGATCAATCGCACCGCCAAGGGCATCGTGCTGGTGCCAACCCTGTTGCTTGGCGCCGCCTTCCTCTCGGCAGCCGCCTGGCTGGATGGGGAGGCCGCCGCCAACAAGCCCCTGGCCCTGGGTCTGGGGGGCGTGCTGATCGGGGCTGGGCTGCTCGCCCAGCTGTTACCGGAATCCCCCAAGGAAGAGCCGGACTGAGCCTCCCTCCCTTTCTGCTTCTACCGCCACCTGGGGGTGCAAAGCGATCGGGGCTCCGTTGACGCGGCGGGGGGCCGTTACGCTGGTGTGACTTCCCATAGCAGCCAGAAATGGCCCGATGGCGTGCCTGGCTGCCTGACCGGTGGCTTGATCGGTGGGCAGCCTGGTGGGCTGATCAGGACGCTTGATCAGTTAGTTGGGTTGGTGGATTGATCAAGCGGATTGATTGCGCTGATTGACCACGTGGATCGATCCAGCCGATTGACCCCATGGATTGATCAGGTGGATTCATCAGGTGATTTGATGCGTTGGCCAGCCGGTCAACTAGCGGCTGGGCTGGGCTGGGGCCTGGGGTGTCGCTTGGGGCGCGACCGGTCCTGTCGAGGGCGTGCCGGGCTGGGAGGGGGCTGGATCGCCGGTTTTGGCGCTGGCTGAGGCCGGGCCTGGCAGCTGGATCGGTGCCTGGGCGCCCGTGCCAGGCCGGTGCTGGTTGGCGGATTGCTGCTGCACCAGGCGGTCGTAGTCCGCCGAAGGCACGATCCCATAGCGATCCTGGGGGGATTGGATGATCTGGCGCAGCACGGCCGAGAGGTCGGCCACCTGGGGTTTAAGGCTGGAGCGCCTGTCCCTGGGCAGGCTGGCGATCGCCTCCTGCAGGGAGGCGTAGCTCATGAAAAACAGCAGCTTGGGCTCGGCTTTGCCGGTGGTCTGGGGAGCGGACAAACTCAGGAATGGCTTGGTGAAAAACACCGGCACCGTCAAACCCTCCTGAATCTGTTTGTCGGTGAGGCCTTGCTGTTTGAGCAGCAGGATGGCTTGCTGACGATCGGCCGCTTTGGCAATCACGGGGGCCACCAGGGTGCGGCTGCGGTCCTTGAGTTGCAGCTGCAACTGCTTGATCTTGACGGTCATGGTGTTCAGGGGAACGGCGACCAGCCTGGCTAACAGGCCGGGGTTGGCCTTTTGCAGGGTTGCCAGTTCCGCCTCGGCCCGACTTCTCTCCAGGTAGAGGGGTAACACGAGGGCCTTGTCCTTGGGGATCGGCAACGGCACGCCCTTGCTGTCAGTGAGAACAAAGACCGGCACCACCGCCAGTTTTTTGAGCGCTTCGGCCTCGGGGATGGCCCGGGCCGGCGCAAGGGCCAGCAGCAGGCTGGCAGTGACAAGTAGCCCCTTGGCAATCGGATGCTGCCAGGCCCGATTGGGCCGCCATGGATTAGAACGACGCGGCCACGCTGGCATCAGGCGCTGCGGTGATGCTGCAGATGGGATCCCAAACCTGATCACCGCAAGCGTGTCAAAGGAATCTCCGTAATCTGACAGTCCTGGACGGTTTAGGGGCATGGCCAGTCCTGGCACCGTTCCATCCCAGCGCTCCGGTTCGGCTAAGGCCCGGGAGAGGGTTTCAGGGATTGAACCGCCCGCGGCTGACGGCCAGGGTGGAGGGCTTTGTCGCGGGAGCCCAGGCTCTCCCGCACCTGGGGCCGATGGGGCCGTGGGCCCAGCTCCAGCGGCCTGGGGCCCGGTTGGGGCCAGGCCCCAGGGCTGGATCCGGCCCTGGGGGTTTCGCCAGCCCGGCGTCAGGCCGCGGCTGGCCACAAGGGCCTGGCCTTGGGCTGGCGCACGTTTGGGGCCTTGGTCCAGGTCTTGGTCGGGACCAGGGCCCTGGCCCTGGCTCGGGCCCTGGCCGGGGCCGGCGCTCTGGCGGCAGCCACTGCGCCGCTGGCTGAGCGCATCGGGCGTGCTGGCCAGCCTGGTGGGCAGCCAGGTCCTGGCATCGAGCAGCCCCCAGGGAACGGAGGTGCTGCTGCTCCTGGCCGCGGGAGACCCCTGGAGGGCCCCAGCCGATGGCCTGCGCCGCGGCTACCGCCTGGCGAGTGAGCAGGCTGAAACCTGCGGCCAGAGCAGTCCGGCCCTGGCGATGGCCTGGGTCCCGCTCGGGAGCGGGCCCGCCCAGGGCCTGGCCAGGCGACCCGGCATCCGCTTGGTGATCGCTCCCGTGGCGGCGCCCTTGGAGAACTACGCCTGGCTGGCGCAGCACTACCAGTGGACGGTCGTCCTGCCCCTGCTGCGGGGCGCCAGCCTGGGCCGCCTGGCCCAGCTGCGGGGGGGGGATCACCTCTGGCCCCTGCTGGGCCCGCGGGGCCTGGCGGTCGATCGGCTGGCCCAGGGGCTGCTGGCGGCCCGGCTGCGGCGGGTGCTGGTGGTGCGCGATGGCAGCCCTGGTCAGAAAGCCCTGGCGGAGCGCTTCCTTGAGAGCCTCCGGGCCGCTGGCGGGACCAGCGCCGGCCTGGGGCCTGGGGCCCCGGTGGTGGATCCCCAGCAACCGGGGGCCCTGGCCCAGCTGCGCCGCGACGTGGACTGGATCGGGCCCCAGGTGTTGGCCTTGTTCACGGCCCCCCGCAGTGCCCTGGCCCAGGCGGTGCGGGCCAGCCCCTGGCCGGCGGTGCTGACCCTGGCCTGGCCCTTCGCCGGGCTGGAGCCCCTGGCCAATCCCCAGATCGGGGTGGATCCCCTCGGCCGGGGCGAGGGTTGGCCAGCTTTCGCCAGAGCCTTCCAGGGCCGCTGGGGCTACGGCCCGGGCCTGGCCGAGGCCGCTGGCTATGACGCCGGCCAGCTCGCCGCCCTGGCGGCGGTGCGGGTCCAGGGCCAGGCGGGCTGGGATCTGGGCTGGCTGCACGGCCCAGGCCAGCCCCTGGACCTCTGCGCGGCGCTGGCGACCCGGCGCCGGGGGCTGGCGGTGCGGCCCAAGGGCGCCGCCAGTCGTCTCGATGGCGCTGCCGGCAGCGCCCCCAGCGCCGCGCTGCGGCTTCGTTCCCTCCCCCCAAGCCCATGAGCCCTTCCCCCCGTTCCGCCGGCGATCCAGCGGTGGATTCCCCAGGCCAGCCCGTGCTTCCTTCCGCTGGGAATTCCGCGGGCCATCCAGCTGGCAAGCCAGCTTTTCAGCCCCCTGGATCACTAGCCGGTGATCCAGCTGTTGGTCCAGCTCTCGAGCCAACAACACCTCCCACGGCCAGCCCCACCGCTCAGCCCCCAGGCGACCCCAGCGTTGATCCCCCTCACGGTTCATCCGCTGCCCGATCCGGGGGCACCAGCGGGGTCCCAACGGATGGCCCGAACGGGGACCCATCCCAGGACCCCAACGCGCCCCTGGTGCTGCCCCTGGAGGCGGCCGGCCTGGAGGCGATTGGGGCCGTGGGGGGCAAGAACGCCTCCCTGGGCGAACTGCTGCGGGAGCTGGGCTCCGCCGGGGTGCGGGTGCCGGGGGGCTTTGCCACCACGGCCGCGGCCTACCGGGCCTTCCTGGCGGCCAACCAGCTCAGGGAGCCCCTGGAGCGCCTGCTGTCTGGCCTGGATGGCCAGGATCTGGCGGCCCTCCAGGCGGCTGGCAGCGCCGCCCGGGCCCTGGTCCTGGCGGCCCGGTTGCCCGACGCCCTGGAGCAGGCCATCCTTGGCGCCTACCGCCAGCTGGGCGCCAGCACCCCTGGCCAGTCCCGGCCCAGGGGGGGGGCCAGGCCAGAGGTGGCGGTGGCGGTGCGCTCCAGTGCCACCGCCGAAGACCTGCCCGAGGCCAGTTTTGCCGGCCAGCAGGACACCTTCTTGAACGTGTCGGGCGAAGCGGAGCTGCTGGCGGCCTGCCGGCGTTGCTACGCCTCCCTGTTCACGGATCGAGCCATCTCCTATCGGATCCTGCATGGCTTCGACCATCGGGACGTGGCCCTCTCGATCGGGGTGCAACGCATGGTGCGCTCCGACCTGGCCGCCGCCGGGGTGATGTTCAGCATCGACACCGAAACCGGCTTTCGCGATGCGGTGCTGTTGACCGCCGCCTACGGCCTGGGCGAAACGGTGGTGCAGGGGGCCGTGAACCCCGATGAATATCTGATTTTCAAGCCCACCCTGGAGCAGGGGTTTGCGCCAATCCTGAGCCGGCGCCTGGGCAGCAAGGCGATCCGCATGGTGCTTGCCGATGGCCCCCACTACGGCGATGCCCCCCCAGATGGCGATGGCCCCCCTGGTCCTGATGCCACCGCTTCACCCCCTGCCCCGGCGACTGCCGCTGGAACGGTCGGGACCGCCCCAGGCGAGTCCGGGTCCCGGCAGCGGGCGCCGTCCCAGGCACTGGGCCTGGGCCGCACCCGCACCCTGGCTGTGGATCCCGCGCAGCGGGCCCGCTTTGCGATCAGCGACGCCGAGGCCCTGCAACTGGCCCGCTGGGCCTGCCGCATCGAGGCCCACTACAGCGCCCGCCGCGGCAAACCCACGCCGATGGACATCGAATGGGCCAAGGATGGCCCCAGCGGCGAGCTGTTCATCCTCCAGGCCCGGCCGGAAACGGTGCAGTCCCGGCGCAGCGCCACCCTGCTGCGCAGTTGGCACCTGGAGCCCCACCAGGCCCGGCTGATCACCCGCGGCCGGGCGATTGGCGCCTCCATCTGTTCGGGACGGGCCCGGATCATCCACGATCCCAGCGCGATCGCCAGCTTCCAGAAGGGGGATCTGCTGGTGGCCGACCGCACCGATCCCGATTGGGAGCCGATCCTCAAGCTGGCCAGTGGCGTGATCACCAACCAGGGCGGACGCACCTGCCATGCGGCGATCATTGCCCGCGAAATGGGCATCACCGCCATCGTCGGCACGGGCGATGCCACCACCGTGATCGCCGATGGCGAAGCAATCACCGCCAGCTGCTGTGAAGGCGACGAGGGCCGGGTCTACCGGGGCGAGCTGGCCTTCCGGGTTGAGGAGCAGCCGCTCACGGATCTGCCGGCCACCCGCACCCGGATCCTGATCAACGTCGGCAATCCCGCTGAGGCCTTCAACCTGGCGGCGATTCCCTGCGATGGCGTCGGCCTGGCCCGCCTGGAATTCATCATCGCCAACCAGATCAAGGTCCATCCGATGGCCCTGCTGGCGCCCGAGCGGCTCAGCGATCCGGCCGAGCGCCAGGCCATCGCCGCCCTCAGCGCCGGCTACAACAGGCCCGCCGATTACTACGTCGATCACCTGGCCCAGGGCATGGGCCGGATCGCGGCGGCCTTCCATCCCCGGCCGGTGGTGCTGCGTTTCTCCGATTTCAAGAGCAATGAATACGCCCGCCTGCTCGGCGGCCATGCCTTTGAACCCCAGGAGGAGAACCCGATGCTGGGCTGGCGCGGCGCCTCCCGCTACACCGCCCCGGGCTTCCGCGAGGCCTTTGGCCTGGAATGCCAGGCCCTCAAGCGGGTGCGCGAGGTCATGGGGCTCACCAATGCCAAGGCGCTGGTGCCCTTCTGCCGCACGCCGGAGGAGGGGGATCGGGTGCTCGCCGAAATGGCCCGCCAGGGCCTGGTGCGGGGCGAGAACGGCCTGGAGGTGCTGGTGATGTGCGAACTGCCCAGCAACGTGATCGGCGCTGCCGCCTTTGCACAGCGTTTCGATGGCTTTTCGATCGGCTCCAATGACCTCACCCAGCTGACCCTGGGCCTGGATCGGGATTCAGCCCTGGTGGCCGACCTCTTTGATGAGCGCCACGCCACGGTGAAAGCGATGGTTGCCATGGCGATCCAGACGGCGAAGCGCTGCGGCCGGCCGATCGGCATCTGCGGCCAGGCCCCCAGCGATTACCCCGACTTTGCCCGCTTTCTGGTGGAGCAGGGGATCGATTCGATCAGCCTCAATCCCGATGTGGCGATCGCCACCCGATTGGCCATCGCCCAGATCGAAGCAGACCTGGCGGCCCAGGCCTGAATGCGGGCCGTGGCGGGCCCCCGGGGCCAGGCCGGGTCCCAAGGCCAACCCGCTGCCCAAGACTCAGCGCCAGGCTTGAGATCCTGTGGGCCTCGACAGCCAGGTCGGACGTCCATCGGGCGGACTGCGATGCCGGCCGCAGCCAGGGTGGCGGCGATGAAAGCCCGGGCCGTCTGCTCCCGATCGGGGGATGCTGGCCGGTCCCGAGCCGAGGGGCCTGGGGGAGTTCAGGCCCTGGGCCGCCCCACTCAGGCGGACTGCAGCACCAGGCTGCTTGCCGGTCGCCGGCCCCACAGTTGCCAGAGCAGGAGCAGGTGGGCGCCGCTGCGCAGCACGGAGAACACCGCCAGGGCCACACAGAGCGGGCAATGGGTGATTGACACGACGCACCGGCCCCTGGTGCTGGAAGTCTGGCAGCGTTGCTGCCGCTGCACCCGCCAGCGCCATGGTTCGACATCGCCAGGTTCGCCATCGTCAGGTTTGACAATTCCGGGATCTGTGATCTGCCCGGTTCGCCATCGCCCTGGTTGGCCTGGGCAAGGCTGTGGACATGAACCGTGGGTGACCCCCATAACCGGGTCGTCCCGATACCCGGGTTGCCGCGATCCACGCTGGAGCTGGCCTGGTCAGGGTCCCTGATTTGGGGATGCCTGGGGTGTCCCCTTTCGTCGTTATGGGCTTTGGGCTCCAGGCCCTGTTGCTCAGCCCTGTTGGCCAGGCCTTCCTGGTCCGCCCTCGCGACCCCGCCCAGGGTCGCCAGCAAGGGCTGGTGCGTCGCCCTGCGTTGACCGCCCAGGGGCTGCCCTCCAAGCTTGGAGGGCCAGCCAGGATTGGCGGCTGGTTCTCGCTGGAGTGGGCCCGTGTTGCGGCTGACCGAACTCAAGTTGCCGCTCGACCACGACGAGGCCGATCTGGTGGCGGCGATCGCCAGGCGGCTGCGGCTGCCGGCGGCGGCCCTTAGGGGCCACCAGCTGGTTAAACGCAGCATCGACGCCCGCAAATCAGGCCAGATCCACCTCACCTACAGCCTCGATCTGGACCTGGCCCCGGAGCTGGAAGTGAAGGTGCTGCAGCGCTTCCGCCATGATTCCCACCTCACGTCCAGCCCGGACAGCCACTACGAGACCCCTTGGCAGGCTCCGCCCCGATTCAGCGAGTGCCTGGGCCGCGACCGGCCCCGGCCCCTGGTGATCGGCGCCGGGCCCTGTGGGTATTTCGCGGCCCTGCTGCTGGCCCAGATGGGTCTCAAGCCCCTGCTCCTGGAGCGGGGCCAGGCGATCAAACAGCGCAGCGCGGACACCTTTGGTTTCTGGAAGGGCCGTGTGCCGTTCAATCCGGAATCGAACGCCCAGTTCGGTGAAGGCGGAGCCGGCACATTTTCCGATGGCAAGCTCTATAGCCAGGTGCGCGATCCCGGCCATCGGGGCCGCAAGGTGCTCCAGGAGCTAGTTGCTGCTGGAGCCAACCCGGAAATCCTGGTGCTGCACCGGCCCCACATCGGCACCTACAAGCTGGCCACGGTGGTGCGGGGCCTGCGGGCCCAGATCGAGGCCCTGGGGGGAGAGATCCGTTTTCACAGTCGGGTTGATCGCCTGGAGGTGGAACCGATCGGGCCGGCTGGGGCGGCCCCGGACCCGCCCAGCCCCCGCCAGCAGCGCGTCACCGGCGTGCTGCTGGCAGATGGCAGCCGGATCGCCGCCGACCAGGTGGTGCTTGCCGTGGGCCACAGCGCCCGGGACACCTTCGCGATGCTGCACCGGCAGGGCGTGGCCATGGCCCTGAAGCCCTTCTCCGTGGGCCTGCGCATCGAACATCCCCAGACCCTGATCGACCAGGCCCGGTGGGGTGCCTGCGCCGGTCACCCACGCCTGGGCTCGGCCGAATACAAACTCGTGCACCATGCCAGCAATGGCCGGGGCGTTTATAGCTTCTGCATGTGTCCGGGGGGGCTGGTGGTGGGGGCCACCTCGGAAGTGGGTCGGGTGGTCACCAACGGCATGAGCCAGCATTCCCGCAACGAGCGCAATGCCAACAGCGCCATCGTGGTGTCGATTGAACCGGCCGATGTGGAGCCCTATGGCGAAGGTCCGGGGGACCCCTTGGCTGGGATTGCCTTCCAACGCCATTGGGAAGCAAAGGCCTTTGCCCTCGGGGGTGCCAACTATGCGGCGCCTGGTCAACGGCTGGAGGATTTTCTGGCCGGGCGCAGCTCGGTTGCCCTGGGCAGCGTCATCCCGTCGTACACGCCGGGGGTGACGCTCACCAACCTGGAGGAAGCCCTGCCGCCCTTTGTGATTGAAGCCCTGCGGGAGGCGCTGCCGGCCTTCAATCGCACCATCCCCGGCTACGCCATGGGCGACGCCCTGTTGACCGGGGTGGAAACGCGCACTTCATCGCCCTTGCGGTTGCCGCGCAACAGCGGGTTCGAAAGTTTCAACACGCAAGGGTTGTACCCGGCCGGAGAGGGGGCCGGCTATGCCGGCGGCATCCTCTCAGCGGCCATTGATGGGATTCGGGTGGCCGAAGCCGTGGCCCTCACTCTTCGTCTTCAGCACCCAGGGGAGCGAGACGGATCTGCTTGCGCCCCAGCTTGATCTCGAACTCGTCGCCGGGCTTGAGGTCGAGCATGGCCGTGTAGGCCTTGCCCACCATCAGGTTGCCGTTGAACTGGACCTTGGTGCTGAAGCTGAGCTTGCGGCCGCCCTTGCCCACCTTGGAGTTGCCACCGAAGTCAACGCCCTTGGCATTGAGCAGGGCTTCGTAGAAGGCCGTGAAGTTCAGCCGTTCGGTGCCATCCTTTTTGGTGGTGACGTAGCCGCAGGCGCGGACCACATCGGATTTACTGGCATCTCCCAACTCCTTCACCTTGGCGAGCAAATCAGGACCGGACAGCAGTTTCATTGGATTGTTTTGTGCAGCAACTGCATTCTTACATGGGGGTCAGACCATCTGCAAGCCCCCTGCACATCTACGGCAGCTGATTCGCAACCCCTGGGCGGCTTAAGTCAAGCCTGCGACACAATACCGCTCCACTGCACGGCGCGTACCTGGTCGCGCCGCCAGGAATGGAACAGCAACTCTTCGCTGGCCGTGCAGAGTGGGCAGGAACTGATCTGTTCAGGCGCCAGGCCGCTGAGCGTGAGCTGCAGGCAGGTGGCGGCGCGCAGGTCGAGCCGATCTCGGCCGGGCTCGTCATCTGCTAGCAGGGCGCCACAGTGAATCAATTGCTCGAGAAGTTCCGCCAGCTTGGGTGATTCCAGGGCCCTGGAGGCCTTGGCCGGATCGGTTCTGTCCCCATCGGCCGCGCCGCTGACCAGGCCCAGGGCGACGTTGGCGCTCACGCGGCGCTCGACCTGGTAGCGCGCTCCGGAGATGGCCGGACCGAGGGCGACGACCAGGTCGTCCCGGCGGCTGCCGGCGGCCTCCAGTTGGGCGATGGCCTTCGGCAGGATGCCGCCGGCCACGCCGCGCCAGCCCCCATGGCAGGCCGCCACCCGGCCGCTGCGGCGATCGGCCAGCAACACCGGCGTGCAATCAGCCCCACACACCCAGAGGCTCTGGCCGCCGCCATCGCTGATCAGGCCGTCCGCCTCCGGCCAGGGCTCCGCGGCGCAGGCCGAGCCTGGTAGCACCGTGGCGCCGTGGACCTGGGTCAAACGGTGGACGCTGACGCCGGCACTGAGGTAGCCGGCCAGGGCCTGGGGGCCCCGTCCCTGCCATTGGCGGGTGAAGAAGCCATGCTCAAACTCCGCCAGCAGGTCGCATTGCAGGAAGTAGCCGCCGTAGCAGCCCACCCAGGTCCACCCCGGCAGGGCGTTGAAGCCGGCATCGGGTCGATCAAAGGGGGCGTCAACGGCTTCAGCCATGGGGTGGACCTGGGGCCCTCAGGCCTCGGGAAGATCCCTCAGGAGCCAGAAGCCCGTAAAGCCCGGTTGGTCTTCGCTGGCCTGCACCGCCAGAAACTGGACCCCGCCGGCGAGAAGGCGGGCCTGCTCCAGCGCATCGGCTGCGGCCGCGGCCTCCTCGGCCGCCAGGTTGCCGAGGAGCCAGCGGTCTTCCAGGCCCGCCTCCAGCACCAGCTGTTGGCCGGCCACGCTCAGCCGCACCGGCTCCAGGCCGGCCAACCAGCCGGCAATGGCCAGGGCCCGGTTGCTGCTGAACAGGCGCAGCCCGGTCACCATCCGTCCGTCGTCCAAGCCCGCCGGCAGGGGCACCAGGCCGGGGAAATCGATCGTCCATTGGTCGGCATCCCGCAGGCTGCCCAGGGGCAGGGAGGCCCAGCTCCAGCGTTCGCCCCGGGCGGCCTCCGGCAGGGGCACGGCCAGGGGCTGGATCGGGGTGGGTGGCGGCGCCAGGGGACCGGCCAGGTAGCCCTCCTCGGCGGGATACACCTCCCGCTGGCGCTCGAGCAGCCATTCGATCAGCGCATAGCAACGGCGGCTGGCCAGCACATCGAGGGCCAGGGCCTCAGCCGCCCGCTGCACCATCGCGCGCATGGAGGATCGCCAGCAGCGGATGCGCCGCGGCGGCGCGAAGCCCTGCTCGGCGGCGGCCGCCAGGGCATCGCCCAGGGCGTCGCGCAGCCACAACGAATTGACACTGGTGGCCGGGCAGCGCAGCACCCAGCGGAACTGGGCCTGGCTGGGGTCCAGCCCCTGGCTGGAGCAGATCAACAGTTCCCAACGCTTTTTGCCGTCGGGTTCCAGAACGGGGCGCGAGTAGAAGTCGAGCTCCCAGTCCGCCTCAAGCGGGACTGCGGCAACCAGGCTCATCCTGCGGCCTGCTCCTGGTGGCGCAGCATGTTGCGGGCCCGGTTGGCCCGGTCCGCGGCTTCGGCCATCACCGTGTCCTTGGCGATCAGCAATTCGCCCGGTTGGCCCTCCAGCAGGGCCGTGTTGAGGGCAATGCGGCCCCGTCCAGGATCGAGCTCGGTGATCAGGGCCTTGAGCCGGTCGCCCTGGTCGAAGATTTCGCGCAGGTCGCGCATGGTGCCGCCGGTGATCGCCGACTGATGCAGCAGGCCGCTCACCCCACCGAGATCCACGAACAGGCCGTAGGGCTTCACCGCCACCACCTGGCCCTCCACCAGTTGGCCCACCTCGAGGTTGGTGAATAGGGCTGCGGTGGCCGCCTTCTTCTCGGAGAGCACCAGCTTGCGAGTTTCGGGGTTCACCTCCAGGAAGGCCACGCCCAGGGTCTTGCCCACCAGGGCCTCGTGGTTCTCGCCCTCCTGGAGCTGGGAGCGGGGGATGAAGCCCCGCAGGCCCTCCAGGTCGGCGGTGACGCCGCCGCGGTTGAAGCCGCTCACCTTGACCTGCACCACCTTGCCGTCCTTCTCGAGCTGACGCACCTTTTCCCAGCTCTGACGCAGGGCCAGGGCCCGGGCGCTGATCGTCACCATGCCATCGGCGTTCTGCTCGCGGGTGACCAGCACCTGCACCGCCAGGCCCTTGGGAAAGCGCTCCTTGAGATTGGTGATCACGCCCAGGCCAGCCTCGGCCTTGGGCATGAAGCCGGGGGCCTTGCCGCCCACGTCCACATAAACCCCGTCGCTCTCGACGCCGATCACCACGCCGCTGACCACCTCGCCGGTGGTGCCGATCGGCTCGTTTTCATCGAGGGCGGCCAGGAAGGCCTCCTCGTCGAAATCGAAATCGTCCACGGTGCGGGCCGGGGTTGTGGCACGCTCCGGGCTGCGCTGGGCGCTGGCTGGGGCGGTGCCCACCATGCGGGCCGAGCCGCTGCTGCCGCCACTGGAGCGGCGTTGGCGGGTGGACTCGGGACCCAGCAGATCGGCCATGGTCAGGCCCTCGAAGCTGCCCATGTCGAAGCGCTCGGCATCGCTCACGGTTGCCGGGGCGGCGGCATCACTGCTCGGGGCGGCCGGCCGTTGCGGGGGGAGGGGCGCGTCTCCGCGCGCGGCCCGGGCGGCGGCCTCCAGTTCGGCGGCCCGCTGCAGGGCGGCCTCGGCGGCGAGGCGCGCCTCGCTGGCCTGCTGCTCAAGCCGGAGCTGTTCCTCTTTCTTGCTGATGTGCACCACCTGGGGTGGCTTGCGGATCGGGGCCGGTGCCGGGGTGCGGCCGGATGGGGCGGGCCGGGTGACCAACGACGGAGCGGACTTGGCCGGTGGCTGGGGGGGCTGGGGGGTGCCGGATCCGGCCATGACCAGGGACATGCGCTGAGCGCCACACTGTAGGGACGCCTGATCAAGCTGGCCCATGCCGGTGCAACGGTGTCTTGATCGCCTGGCCTGGCCCGCGGTGGCTGAGGCGGCCGCCCGGCCGGGCAGCACGGTGCTCTGGCCCCTGGGGGCCATCGAGCAGCACGGGCCCCATCTGCCCCTGGCAACCGACGCCCTGTTCGCCGAGCGGGTGGCGGCGGCCGTGTTGAGCGGGCTGGAGGAGGACCTGCCGATCTGGCGCCTGCCCTGCCAAAGCCTCGGCTTTTCGCCCGAGCACCAGGGCTTTGCCGGCACCCTCAGCCTGCCCTCGGAGCTGCTGGTTTCCCTGGTGGTGGCCGTGGGCAGCCAGCTGGCCCAGGCCGGTTTCCAGCGCCTGGTGCTCTTCAACGCCCATGGCGGCCAAATTGCCCTGCTGCAGGTGGCGGCCCGGGAGTTGCGCGCCCGCCACCCCTCCCTGGCGGTGCTGCCCTGTTTCCTCTGGAGCGGTCCCCCGGGGGTGGCGGCCCTGCTGCCCCAACCGGAGCGCCACCAGGGCCTCCATGCCGGCCTGGCCGAAACCAGCCTGATGTTGCATCTGGCCCCTGAACTGGTGGGCCCCGAGCGGCCCTGCGATGGCTTGGCGGGTCCCCCACCGCCCCGGGGCTGGAGCCTGGAGGGGGCGGTTCCCGCGGCCTGGCGCATGGCCGACCTGTCCGAATCCGGGGTGATCGGCGACACCAGCGGCGCCGATGGGGCCCTGGGGGAGGCCCTGTTCAACGGCCTGGTGGCGGGCTGGGGCGACCTGCTCACCGCCCTGCTGCGCAGCGCCTGGCCACCCACCGGCCGCTAGCCCGTGATTCCAGAGCTGACCCTGGCGGGCCGCTGGTGGCCGCTTGTGGCGAGATCGCCAGCCCGTTCCCTGGCTTTGTCATTGGGGACCTGGGTGCAGGGGGGGGGGGCGCTGGACCGGCCGGACGATCGGGCCCCGGGCCGAACCGTTTCCGCCCGAAGTGGTTACAGTCGACGCCACTCCCATCCCAACTCTGGTAGCCATGGCAACCCTTGAAACCGCAGTGGCCAGCCCCGGCGGCACCCAAGCGGTTGATGTCGAAAGCCTTGGCCTGCCGGATTTCAGCAGCGACACCTACAAAGACGCCTACAGCCGCATCAACGCCATCGTGATCGAAGGCGAACAGGAAGCCCACGACAACTACATCGCCATCGGCAGCCTGATTCCTGAGCAGGCCGAGGAACTGACCCGGCTGGCCCGCATGGAGCTCAAGCACATGCGCGGCTTCACCGCCTGTGCCAACAATCTGGGTGTGACCGCGGACATGCCCTTCGCCAAGGAGTTCTTTTCGCCCCTGCACCGCAATTTCCAGGCAGCCTTGGCCGAAGGCAAGGTGGTGACCTGCCTGCTGATCCAGGCGATTTTGATTGAAGCCTTTGCCATCTCGGCTTATCACATCTATATCCCGGTGGCCGATCCCTTCGCCCGCAAGATCACTGAAGGCGTGGTCAAGGACGAATACACCCACCTCAACTATGGCCAGGAATGGCTCAAGGCCAACCTCGCCACCGCCCGGGAAGAGCTGGAGCAGGCGAACCGGGAAAATCTCCCCCTGGTGCGCAAGATGCTTGAGCAGGTGGCTGGCGATGCCGCCGTTCTGCAGATGGACCAGGAGGATCTGATGGCCGATTTCCTCTCCTCTTACCAAGAAGCCCTGGTTGAGGTGGGCTTCACCAACCGGGAAATCGCCAAGATGGCCGCTGCCGCTCTGGTGGGCTGAGGCTGCTACCACCAGCTCCCCAGCGGCGCTCCCCGGGTCAGGACCAGTGGCAAGATGGCCGGACCTGCCGGGATTTGGCCCGGATCCGCAGCCATTACGCCCCCCTCCCTGACGGCTTCATGTTCGGTCTGATCGGTCATTCCACCAGCTTTGAAGAGGCCCGTGCCAAGGCCCGCAGCCTGGGTTTCGAGGAGTACGCCGATGGAGATCTCGACATGTGGTGCAGCGCTCCCCCCCAGCTGGTGGAGCGCGTTTCGGTCACCAGTCCCTCCGGCCAGACGATCGAGGGGGCCTACATCGATTCGGTGTTCGTGCCTGAGATGCTGCGCCGCTTCAAAACGGCCAAGCGCAAGGTGATCAAGGCGATGGAGTTGGCCCAGAAGAGTGGCATCGACATCACCGCCCTCGGGGGCTTCACCTCGATCATTTTTGAGGACTTCAACCTGCTCAAGGAGGAGCGGGTCAGCGCCACTGCCCTGGACTGGCAACGGTTCACCACCGGCAACACCCACACCGCCTGGGTGATCTGCCGCCAGGTTGAGGAGAACGCCCCCAAGTTGGGCATCGATCTGTCAAGGGCCAAGGTGGCTGTGGTGGGCGCCAGTGGCGATATCGGCAGCGCCTGCTGCCGGTGGCTGCAACGATCCGGCGTTGGCGAACTGCTGCTGGTGGCCCGTCGGCCCCAGCCCCTGATTGATCTGCAGGCCTCCCTGGGCAGCGGTCGCATCCTTGCCCTTGAGGACGCCCTGGCCGAGGCCGATGTGGTCGTCTGGGTGGCGAGCCTGCCCCAGGGACTGAGCATTGATGTGGGCAGCCTGCGCAAGCCCTGCCTGATGGTGGATGGCGGCTACCCCAAGAACCTCGACAGCAAGGTCGTCAGCGAGGGCGTGCACGTGCTCAAGGGCGGCATCGTGGAGTTCTGGCAGGACATCGGCTGGCAGATGATGGAGGTGGCCGAAATGGCCAAACCCCAGCGCCAGATGTTTGCCTGCTTCGCCGAGGCGATGATTCTCGATTTCGAAGGCCGCCACAGCAACTTCTCCTGGGGCCGCAACAACATCAGCCTCGAGGCGATGGACTGGATCGGCGAGGCCTCCCAGCGCCATGGCTTCCGGGCCTTGGGTCTGGAGCTGCCTGCCCCCCCCAGCCCCGGTCCGGTGCTCGCCGCCGTCTAGGACCACGCCTGCCGAACCCAGCCCCTGGCTGGCGTTTCCCGATCCCCCTGGTTTCCCATCTCCCAACCGTCCCGTCGTATGGCCCGCCGTCCGCTGCTGGAGTTCGAAAAACCCCTGGTGGAACTGGAGGAGCAGATCGAGCAGATCCGCCAGTTGGCCAAGGACTCCGAGGTGGACGTCAGCCAGCAGCTGCACCAGCTGGAAACCCTGGCGGCCCGGCGGCGGGTCGAGATCTTCAGCAACCTGAGTCCGGCCCAGAAAATTCAGGTGGCCCGCCACCCACAGCGGCCCAGCACCCTCGACTACATCCAGGTGCTCACCGATGAGTGGTACGAGCTCCATGGCGATCGCCGTGGCTCCGACGACCAGGCCCTGGTGGGGGGTATCGGCCGCATCGGTGACCAGGCGGTGGTCATGCTGGGCCAGCAAAAGGGTCGCGATACCAAGGAGAACGTGGCCCGCAACTTCGGGATGGCCTCGCCGGGGGGCTACCGCAAGGCGATGCGCCTGATGGAGCATGCCGATCGCTTCCGGTTGCCGATCATCAGCTTCATCGATACCCCCGGCGCCTATGCGGGCGTGTCAGCGGAGGAATTGGGTCAGGGCGAGGCGATTGCCGTCAACCTGCGCGAGATGTTCCGGCTGCGGGTGCCGATCATCGCCACCGTGATCGGTGAAGGCGGCTCCGGCGGCGCCCTCGGCATCGGCGTCGCCGACCGTTTGCTGATGTTCGAGCACAGCGTTTACACCGTGGCCAGCCCGGAAGCCTGCGCCTCCATCCTCTGGCGCGATGCCAGCAAGGCCCCGGTGGCCGCCGAGGCCCTCAAGATCACCGCTGCCGACCTGCTGCGCCTCGGCCTGATCGATGCGGTGCTGCCGGAACCGTCCGGAGGCAACCACTGGGCCCCCCTGCAGGCCGCCCAAACCCTGCGCGCCGCCCTGCTCGAGCACCTGGCCGACCTGCAGCAGCGCAGTGAGGCCGCCCTGATCGACCAGCGCTACGCCAAGTTCCGGCGCATGGGCCAGTTCCTCGATGGGGGCGTGTTAACCGGTGCGGCAGCGGTGGGCTAGTCAGCGAGGCCGTTGCTGCCAGGCCCCTGGCGTCGGATCGCCCCCTGCCAGGGCGGCTCGATCGGCTTTGGTGCGCCAGTTGCCCGCCTGGTTCGGGTCCGGAATCCCCCACAGGTGGACCTGGGCTCTTAAGGTTGTCTTCCAATCTTGGCGACCGCTGGCGCGGCGTCTCCCCAGGCCTTGCCCGTTGCCCTGATCACCGGAGCCTCCAAAGGCATTGGCGCGGCCTCGGCCCGCCTGTTCGCCCAGGCTGGCTACGACCTGCTGCTGGTGGCCCGCAACAGCCAGGCCCTGGCCGCCCTGGCCGCCGACCTGTCGCCCCTCGGGGTTCGGGTCGAAACGGCGGCGATTGATCTGGGGGCTGCCGATGCGATCGCTCCGGCCCTGGCCGAGCTGCTCGAGCGGGGCCTGGAGCCCACTGTGGTGATCAACAATGCCGGGGTTGCTGCTACAGCGTCCCTGGCCGAGATGCCCCTGGCCGAGTGGCAATGGCTGGTTCAACTGAACCTCACCAGTGTCTTTCAGGTCTGTCAGGCCGTTCTACCTGGCCTGCGCCACCGCGCTGGCGGCTTGATCATCAATGTGAGCAGCCATGCCGCCCGCCAGGCCTTCCCGGATTGGGGCGCCTACTGCGCCAGCAAAGCGGCCCTGGCCTCCTTCAGTCGCTGCCTGGCAGAAGAGGAACGGGCCCACGGGATCAGGGTCAGCACCCTCACCCTTGGTGCGGTGAATACGCCCCTTTGGGACAGCGAGACCGTTCACAGTTCCTTCGATCGCCGTGCCATGCTTTGCGCTGACCGTGCGGCTGAAGCCCTGCTTTATCTGGCCCAGCAGCCCCCCTCCCAAGTTGTGGAGGATCTCACCCTTATGCCGTCCGCCGGCACCCTTTGAGTCCCATCCATGACGTCCACCCTGCCCACCAGCATCACGGCCCGCGTCAGCAGCTCGCCTGAGACGGCGCCCCCGCCGATCAGCCTGCGCATTCGCCAGCGCCTCGATGCCGCCGGGGTGGCCTATCTGGCCAACGACAACATCTCCGAGCATCTCCAGGACGGCGAACTGGACCAGCTGGAGGTGGAGGTGGCCGGCAAGGTGCGCGAACTGCTGCGCAGCCTCGTGATTGATATCGATAACGACCACAACACTGAGGAAACCGCCGAGCGGGTTGCCCGCATGTACCTCCATGAGGTCTTCAAGGGGCGCTATCACCACCAGCCCAAGATCGCCAGTTTCCCCAACGTCAAAAAGCTGGACGAGATCTACACCGTTGGCCCGATCACGGTTCGCTCCGCCTGCTCCCACCACCTGGTGCCGATTCTGGGCAACTGCTGGATTGGGATCAAGCCCGGCGAGCGGGTGATCGGCCTCTCGAAGTTTTCACGGGTGGCCGATTGGGTGTTCTCCCGCCCCCACATCCAGGAGGAGGCGGTGATGATCCTCGCCGATGAAATTGAACGGCTCTGCAAGCCGGAAGGATTGGCCATCCTTGTTAAGGCCCAGCACTACTGCATGAAGTGGCGTGGGGTCAAGGAACCCCAGACCAGCATGGTGAATTCGGTGGTGCGTGGCGACTTCCGCCATGACCCCAGCCTCAAGCAGGAGTTCTTTGAGCTGGTGAAGCAACAGGAATCGATGCTCTACTGATTCAGTACCTGGGTTGCCTAGGGCCCAAGCGCATTTGCCGCAGTGCATCTGCTGCAGTCCTAGGCCAAAACCATCAGAACTGATGGGGGTGCCTGGAGTCATTTGATGGCTCCAGGCATTTTTTTGCTCTAGTGCGCGGCAGGGCGGATCGGCCCCACGGGTGTCGACGAGACCCGTTTCACCGTGCCGTTCTGATTCACCACCGCCACCACCATCACCTGCTGACCGATGTCAATCGGGGCAGGCACGTAGGTGGTGCCTGTGGCCCCCTCGATCAGCACCCAGCTGCGTTGGCCGGGGGCCAGGCGGTACCAGTGGTAGTTGGCCTGGGGCACGGCCAGGGCGGCATCAAACTGGGCGGTGGCGATCAGCAATTGGCCTGCCTCCGCCTTGCCCTGAAGCGCCAGCTGCTGGAGCCCGTTGATCTGTTGTTGCACCGCGCCCTCCAACTGGATGTCGTTGGAGATTTCCTGGCGCATGATCTTGATCTGTTGCTGGGGATCGGCGGTCACCCCAGGCACGCACTGCAGGCTGGCGCCCACCAGTTGGCAGCCGACCAGGTCCTGACCCCACCCGGCCGGAGCCTGCCCGAGCAGCCCCGCCCCCAGCAGGAGCAGCCAGAGGGGGGAGGAACGGAAACGGGCCATGGGCAGGGCAATGCGGCTGGATGGATCCTGGCAGCTGGCAGCGCTGGCTGAATCCCTGGCTGGTTGCCCAGGCTGGCCAGCCCAGGTGGGAGCTTCTGAGAAGAACCACAGTCCAAACAACTTCAGTCCAAACAGGCTCAGTTCCAGCGAGCTCAGTTCCAACAAGCTCAGCCAAATTCATCCCAGCCCAAAAGCTTCAGCCCAAAACCCACAGCGCAGAAGCGTCAGCCCAGCGATTCCGCCCAAACCCCATTCAGGCCAAACCCCATTCAGGCCAAACTCTGGGGCCCATCGTCTGGCGAGCCCTGATCCAAGCCTCAAATCGGTGATAGCCCGTTCGCCCAAATCCAGCGACAAGCTGCTGGTCAGGCTCCTTGGCTGGTCCCGGTCGCAGGGGCCCTCGATCAGCCCATCGGCTCCTTGCTGGGGCGGCCGCCCTGGCGCTGGGCGGCCACGGCAGACACCAGGGCGGCGACGCGAGTGAGGATCTTGTCGCCGGGGGCCCGCTCCACGGCGCTCGAGGCATCCAGCCCGTCGGGTTGAACCTGCTCGAGAATCGCCGCCACCCGTTCCGGGCCGATGCCGCCCGCCAGCCACCAGGGCAGGGCGGGCCGGAAACCCGCCAGCAGCTCGATCGGGATCGCCTGGCCCGTGCCGCCGAGCTGGTCTGCCACCCAGGCATCGAGCAGCAGGCCATCCACCACCCCTTCAAAGGCCTGGGCCCGCTCCAGATCGGCGGCGCAGCGGATGCGCAGGGCTTTCCACAGGGGCAGGCCCAGGCGATCCCGGAGCTCGGCGCAGCGTTGCGGCGATTCCTGGCCGTGGAGCTGCAGCACCTGGTGGCCCCGCCCCGGCGCCAGCGCCTCCAGGTCGTCATCGGGGGGGTCGGCCACCACCAGCACCCCCAGGCAGGCGGGATTGGCCGAGGCCATGGCGGCAAACAGGGCTGGACGCTGGGATGGCTCCAGCCAGCGCGGCGAGCGGGCCACGCCGATCACCCCCAGGGCCTGAACCCCCAGGGCGGCCACCGCGGCGGCCTGGTCCACCTGGCGCAGGCCGCAGATTTTCAGCCAGGGCCGTTCTGCCGGGGGTGGGTGGGCTGGACCCCGGGCCTGGCCTTGGCCGGCGGGCAGGTCAGCGTCCGAAGGGGCTCGGGTCACGGCGGGTCACGGCGGGTCGCGGCAGGGAGCTGGCCCCACCCGCTCGGGCCGGCAGGGGCCAGGTCAGGTCTTTCTAGGATCGGGCCTCCAGGGGATTCGGTGTGGGTGAAGGTTTCCAGCTCTTTCGAATCCGGGGCATCCCCCTGCGCATCCATCCCAGCTGGTTTGTGATCCTCGCCCTGGCCACCCTGGCCTTCCGGCAGCAGTACAGCGAGCAACTGCAGGGGCCTGGTGGGGATGGATCCGAGCCCCTGGTCTGGCTGCTGGCCCTTGCCACGGCCGTGCTGTTGTTTGTTTCGGTGTTGCTGCACGAGCTGGGCCATTCCTTCGCCGCCCTGGCCCAGGGGGTCAAGGTGCGCAGCATCACCCTGTTCCTGCTCGGGGGGGTGGCCAGCATTGAACGGGAATCAACCA
Organism: Synechococcus sp. UW140; assembly: GCA_943370565.1. GTDB lineage: Bacteria > Cyanobacteriota > Cyanobacteriia > PCC-6307 > Cyanobiaceae > BAIKAL-G1. Next base: position 88,601 of record CALRRL020000003.1, read on the forward strand.
CGGCCCGGGGAGCCCTGATCGTGGCGGCGGCCGGTCCGGCGGTGAGCCTGCTGCTGGCTGCTGCCCTGATCAGCGCCAGCCACCCGGCCAGCCACCTGGCCCCGGCCCTGGGTGTGCTGGTCAGCCAGCTGGGGCAGCTCAATCTCGTGTTGGGTCTGTTCAACCTCCTTCCCGGCTTGCCCCTCGATGGCGGCCTGATCCTCAAGGCCCTGGTCTGGCAATGGACCGGCAGCCAGCGTCGCGGTCTCCAGGTGGCCACGGCCTCGGGTCTGCTGCTGTCGCTGGTTGCCCTGGGTTTGGGCACGGTGGTGTTCCTGCGCAGCGGCAGCATCGGCGGCCTTTGGTTGATGCTGCTGGGCTGGTTTGGCTTCGGCGCCGCCCGCAACCAGACCCAGTCCCAGTCGCTGCAGAGGGTGTTGCGGGAGCTCAAGGTGCGCGATGGCGCCCGCCGGCGTTACCGGGTGCTGGAGCCCGCCACCAGCCTGCGCCAACTGAGTCGCCTGCGGCTGGCGGATCCCGAGGGGTTGGCCGATTGGTTGCTGGTCTGTGATGGCGGCCGCTGGCGCGGCCTGATCGACGACGCCCCCCTGCAGAGCCTGCCGGTGCAGCGCTGGGACGAGGAGCGCATCGGCGACCACCTCCGCCCCCTCAGCGACCTGCCCGCGATCCGGGATGACGCGCCCCTCTGGCAGGCCGTGTTGCAGCTCGAGGCGGCCAGTCCGCCGCGCTTGCTGGTGCTCAGTGCTGCCGGCCTCCCCTGCGGCACGATCGAACGCCCCGAACTGGCCGAGGCCGTGCTGGCCAAATTGGGAGTGCGCCTGCCGGCGCCCCTGCTCGAGGCCGCTCGTCGCCAGGGCAGTTATCCGGTGGGCTTGCCCCTGGCGGCCGTGGCCGAGGGGATGCTGGCCAGTTCCAGGGCGGGCGATGCCCCAGCAAGCCGTTGGGGGTCCAACCCAACGGACCCCGGCTGATCGGGAGTTCGGGTCGACGCGACCATCACTTCCTTCTGTGGGGGTGATGTTGTTCGGGCCTGGGGCCTGAACGATGGCGATCGATTGGCTTGGTTTTTGGGATCAAGAGGCCTGGTTAGGGGCGCTGGGGTGCAGCGGCCTTGGTCAGGGTCAGGGCGGGGTGGGAGACGAGTCGTCCCTGCAGATCCGCCCATTCCTGGCTGTTGAGCGGCCCATCCTGCAGGGGAGCGCCGCAGAGTTCGGTTTCGGCCGCCTGGCGCAGCTGGGCCAGCAACGCCCCATCCGTCACGGGCAGGGCGGGGAGCTCCGGTGGGGCCTCAGCGAAGAGCTGCCACCACAGGTCCCGCGGCGGAGCGAGCAGCAGACAGCCGTGCTGCAGGAGCACCCCGCGGCGCCAGAGCTGGGCGCTGCCGATCCGTTTGGCCCCATTGGCATGGACCAGGTCGGCGCCCGTGGCCAGGGCAAAACAGCTGCTGCCCTGGGCTGCTGCCCGTCCAGGGCCGAACTGCAGGGGCTGGCCCAAGTCGGCGAAGGCCCGTTGCAGCCAGCGGCAGTGGTGGCGGTAGGCCTGGCAGCGATCACGGCCAGGATTGGGCTGGATCAGGGCGTAGGTGAGGCTGCCGCCATGGAGCACGGCCCGGCCGCCACTGGGCCTCCTGACCAGCTGCACCAGCCCCTGCTGGGCCAGGTCCTGCCAGTGGCTGGGCACATGGCGTTGGTGATAGCCCAGCGACAGCCAGGGGCCGCTCCAGCGGTAGAGCCGCAGGCTGGCCCGTGGGGCGCTGGCTGCCACGGCCTGGTCCAGCAGCAGCTCATCGAGGGCCATCTGGAAGGGGCCGTCGCCGTTGAGGGGTGGAATCCAGCGCCAGGGCGTGGTCACGGCCGGAGCGGAAGGGACGGCAGGGGCATGGGAGATGCTTGGGGGCTTCTGTCAGCTGCCGGGAATGGACGCGATGCCCTGGGAGCTGCTGCTGCTCATCCCCATGGGCATCATTGCCGGCTTGCTGGCCGGGCTGCTGGGCATCGGCGGTGGGCTGGTGTTCTCGCCGCTGCTGCTGGGGCTGGGCCTCCCCCCCCACCAGGCCCTGGCCACCAGCACCCTGGCGATCCTGCCCACCACCTTTGCTGGCAGCTGGACCCACCTGCGCAACCGAACCCTGCCCCTGGGCGGGGCGGCCGCGATCGGCCTTGGGGCCCTGGCGGGTGGCCTGGTGTTCAGTCATCTGGGGGGTGGACTGCAGGGCTGGGTGCTGCTGGGTCTGCAGGCCTTGATGTATCTGGCCCTGAGCCTGGTGATCGAGCCCCGCAGTCCCCTGCCGGGGGAGGCCGCCCCGGCCGCCCCCCTGCCGTTCGGCCCCCTGGCCCTGGTGGGTCTGGTTGCCGGTTGCGCCAGCGGCATGCTCGGCGTTGGTGGCGGCCTGGTGATGGTGCCCCTGATGGTGCGGGGCTTGGCCCTGCGGGTGTACACGGCGATACGGCTCAGCACCCTGGCCGTGTTCGCCTCGGCGGCCGTGTCCTCGCTGGCCTTCCTGGCCGATGGTCGGGGCAACCTGGCCATGGCCCTCGTGCTTGGCCTCAGTGCCGGCCTGGGGGCCAGTTGGTCGGCCCAGCGGTTGCAACGGGTGAGTGAGGCCCGGCTGGTGTGGTTGCTGCGGCTGTTCTGCCTGCTGTTGGCCCTCGATGCCGGACGCCGGGCCCTGGGCCTGGCGCTCGTGCATCCGGTTGCCCTGGGCAGTTGAGCGCGATCCAGCTGCGGTCGGCACGTCTGGCCTGACTTGGCCTGGCCTGACCTGACCGCGACGGGATCAGGTTGGGGGGATTCCCTGGGTAGGGGCCTGGAGCTGGACCGGCGCCCTAGTCCAGGCAGCTCCAGAACTGGGGATCGAGCTCATAGCCGAGCACGGTGGCCATGGCGGTGAGCTGGCCGCGGCAGGCCACACCGTGCTGGCGGCCCCAGTGGTCCAACAGGACGAGGCGATGGGTGATCCAGAGCTCCAGGCTGGCGGGGGCGAAGCGGATGCCGTCTTGGCGGCTGAAGCTGTGGGGCAGCTGCATGGCCACGTGGCGGCAAAGCTGGCCGCTGCTGCGCTCCAGCACCAGGGCCAACCAGGGGTGGAGGGCGTCCGCCCGCAGGCTCCAGAGCCGCAATTCGGCAATTTCCGATAGCTCGCGAGGATCCTCCGGCTCCTGGGGCCAGGCAAAGCGGAGGCTCAGCTGGCCACTGCGGGCTACCAGCTCGGCCGGGGTCAGCTCCAGCCAGGGGTCCAGCGGCGAGAGATCCAGCTGGCGCACCTGGTCGGCGCCCACCAGCACCGAGCCCTGCGGCGGGGCTGGCTGCGCGTCGGAGGCAGGGGGAGCCGGTTCCGCCGGCATGGGCTCTGGTGCCATGGACTCCTGGGTGCTTGGGGCTGGCCTCCCAGGATCGGGCAGTCCGGGGCCTGGCGTGGCTGGTTGGCACAACTCTGGCGACGGCAACTCTGGCCTGGATCACTCTGGCTTCGGCAGATCTGGCTTGGACACCAACGGGATCCGCCCGGGGGCCAGCGTTGCCCGGCGGCTCCTTGGGGATCAAGAGCTGTGACAGCCAGGGGCTTGGCCCTGGTCGGATCGGCCACTGAGGCAAACAATGGAGGCGACTTCTCTGCGGGATGCCTCCATGGCCCACACCCTCACCCTGGCCGAAATGGCGATTGCCCTGGTGGTTGCTGCCCATGCCGGTGTCCTGGCCGTGCGCCTGGCCGTCTCCCTGCATCAGTCCTGATCCCGTCCCCATCCCCTTGGCAGGCCCCCTCCGGCCTGCTACAAGCGAGGAATCCCGACCCGTTTGAGCCTTGAGCAATCGCCGGCCCGCCCGATCAGCCCCGGGGAGCTCCGCTGCATCCAGCCGCTCCCAGGCCGTCGCCCAGGCCCAGGCCCCAGGCCGTTGGTCCCGCCAGCGTTCCGACGCGAGCCCAACGGGATCGGGATCCCGGTCCAGCGCCAAGCCCCCCGGTGCCCTTGGCAGGTTGTTCGCCTTCCCCGGCCTGGCTGGCGGTGCTGCCCCTGGGCTGACGACCGCTACGGCCTCCGCGGCTGCCGCCAAGGGGGTCCTGCCCCTGGTGCACCCATCCAGCGACCAGCAGGAAAAGATCTGCAGCGCCATCGGCCTGTGCCTCAAGCTCGGTCTGTCGTTGGTGGCGGCCGTGAGCCTGGTGCGCTTGGCTGGCGCCTACCAGGAACGTCTCGATCGCAATGGCGAAATCACCGCCATCTTGGCCATTGAGCAGGCCAAGCTCAACAAAGCCGAAGATCATTTCGATCGCCTGTTCGCCACTGGCGGCGAACAGCGGCTGATCCGTGAACAGGACCAGTGGATTGCCCCGGACCGGCTGCGGATCGTCTGGGAGCGGGCCGATGGATTGCCAACTGTTGAGCCCCCCACCGCCAAGGCCATCAAGGCCATGCCCCATCCCTAGGTTGGTCGGCGTTCAGTGCCCGGCTCCATGGTTCCCGCCAAGCAACCCTCCCCCAGCGAAGCCGCTTCCGAACCACCCGTGCCTCCAGCTAGTGGCACCCCGGGCACGGTCCTGATCACCGGAACCACGTCGGGAGTTGGACTCCACGCCCTTAAGTCTTTGGTGGATCGCGGCTGGACCGTGGTGACCGCCAACCGAGATCCAGTCCGGGCTGCCGCTGCAGCCACGTCCCTGGGCGTGGATGGCTCCCGGGTCCACCACCTGCGCATGGACCTGGGAGACCTCGAGAGCGTGCGCGTTGGGGTGGAAACGCTGGTGGCCTCCCTCGGCCTGGCCCTTGATGCCCTGGTGATCAATGCGGCTGTGTACAAGCCCCGCCTCAAGCAGCCGGAGTGGTCCCCCCAGGGCTATGAAATCTCGATGGCCACCAACCATCTCGGCCATTTTCTCTTGATCCAGTTGTTGCTAGACGACCTCAAGCGCTCCAGCCACCCCTCCCGCCGGGTGGTGATCATGGGCACGGTCACCGCCAATTCCAAGGAACTGGGCGGCAAGATTCCGATTCCGGCCCCGGCCGACCTGGGCGATCTCTCCGGGTTCAAGGCGGGATTCAAGGCCCCGATTGCCATGGCCAGTGGCAAGGCCTTCAAGCCCGGCAAGGCCTACAAGGACAGCAAGCTCTGCAACATGATCACGACCCAGGAGCTGCATCGGCGGTTGCACGCCTCCACAGGGATTGTGTTCAGTTCCCTCTATCCCGGTTGCGTGGCGGATACGCCCCTGTTCCGCAATACGCCGCGGGCTTTCCAGACCATCTTCCCGTGGTTCCAGAAAAATGTCACCGGCGGCTATGTCAGCCAGGCCCTGGCTGGTGATCGCCTGGCCCAGGTGGTCGATGATCCGGCCTTTGCGGTGTCGGGGGTGCACTGGAGCTGGGGCAATCGCCAGAAACGGGGCGGCAAGCAGTTCGGCCAGGAACTCTCCGATCAGGCCAGCAATCCCGCCACCGCCGCCGCCGTCTGGGACAGCTCCATGCAGCTGGTGGGCCTGGCCTGAGGTGCGACCCGCGAGCTTCAGGGTCCGGGGCCCTGGCTGATGGCCCCCAGCTGCCTTGCCGTTGCCGCCTTGTCGATGCCGTGGATGCGCCGCAGAGGGTCGCCTCCAGCCTCGGCCAGCGCTGCCAGGCTTGACCCAGATCAGGCTTGCTAGAGGGCGCCATGGCCATAGGGCGGCAATCGCAGTGGGGCAGCCGGATCAGCCGCACCCCCTTGGCGCTGGTGCTGGCGGGAAGTCTGCTGGGGCTCGCGTGGGCCCTGCCAGGCGCCCGGGCCCAGGGGCTTGCTCCGTCGAGTCCAGTTCCGACTTCCCCTGATCAGGTTTCGCTTGGGCAGGCCCCCGCCGGTTGGGGAGGCTGCCCGATGGGGAGGGGGATGGCGATGGGGATGGCGGACCAGCGGTTCATTTCCGCAATGATTCCACACCATCAGGGGGCCATCGCCATGGCCGAGTTGGCCCTGGACAAGGCGCGTCGCCCCGAGATCCGGGCCCTGGCCCAGCGGATCCTCTCCAGCCAGGGCCAGGAGATCGCCCAGATGCGCCAGTGGTACCAGCAGTGGTACGGCACCCCCGTGCCCGTCCTCGGTGCCGATGGCCAAGGTATGGGCATGGGCGGCCATGGCAGGGGGCTGGCCGGAGGGCCCATGGCGGCAACGGAGTGGACCGCCCTCGGCCGGGCCAAGGACTTCGATCGCGCCTTCCTGGCGGCCATGGTGGCCCACCACCGCATGGGCGTGATGATGGCCGCCATGGCCCAGATCCACACCCGCCATCCCCAGTTGCTCGAGCTGGAGCAGGCGATGGTGCGTGTCCAGAGCCAGGAGATCAGCCAGATGGAAACCTGGGCCCGGCAATGGTTTGGTCTCCTCTGAGGGCCTCCTCTTGGGACCTCCTCAGGCTGAGATCCGCGTGGGCCATGGCCCCCTCGGGGCGCGCCTGGCTGCAACGTCCTTGATCGGGAGATTGCAGGCCTTGCCCGCTTTGGGCCGATGGTTTTGAGCAACCAGCCATTCCGACCTGCGCGGCTTGGCGGGCCGGGCAGGGAGCCTCGCTCTGCCCGGGCTCCTTGCTTGCTGCCGAGCCCCTGGCCATTGCCCCAGGCACTCCGCATTGCCGATCCTCAGGCGTCAGCAAGCTCCCACAGCGGCTGCCGGGGTGGGGCAAGGAGCCTGGGGTTATCGATTAGAATTGGAGGTGAATAATTTTGCCGAATGAAGTAATGGAACAGGAAACCTATAATTACATGATTGTATTTGGCGGCTTGTTGCTGCTCTCTTTGTTGCTTGAGGGGCTTGCCGAAAAAATCAAGTTGCCTGGCATGTTGCTGGTTCTGATCCTTGGCTTGCTGTTCCCTGACTTTCTCGGGGATAACCAAACCCTGATCACGCTTGATCAGGCCCAGGGGATTTCCAGTCTCGGTTTGGTTGTGATCCTCTTCTATGGCGGCATGACCAGCCGTTGGGATGTGATGCGCAAGGTGATCTGGTCGGGCCTGCGCATGGCCACCCTGGGCTGCTTGATCACCGCCGGCACCGTCACGGCCATGATCTATGGCCTGTCCCATCTCCAGCTCAGCAGCGAGCTGCAGCCCTTTCTGGTGGGGATCACGGGCCGGAGGATTGTGGCGGATTTGCCCTTGGCCCTGTTCATTGGCGCCATGCTCTGCAGTACGGATGCCACCGCCGTATTGGCCCTGCTGCGTCCCATCGCCCACAAGATTCCGGGGCGACTTCTCAACCTGATTGAGTGTGAATCCGGTTTCAATGATCCGGTTGCCGTGATTCTTGCCGGCCTGGCCCTGGCTCTCGCCAAGGGTCAGCTGGAAGATCCGCTTTTGCTGTTGCGTGATGTCGGTCTTGAGTTTCTCGTTGGTGCCGTTGTCGGTTGGGGCGGCGCCTTGCTGGGGGCCCGGATCCTTTGCCGTGACAACTACTCCAAGCATGGAGCCGGCGGCGAAGCGGTCAGCATTGCCCTGCTGATGCTCACCACGGCCACGGCCTTCCACCTGGGCGGCAGTCCCCTGTTGTGCGCCTACGTGATGGGGTGTGTGCTGGGCAATTCCAGCAAGGTGGATGTGGACATCATTGCCACCGATTTCTCGGTGTTCAATCGGGCCAGCGAGTTTGTCGTCCTGATCTGCCTGGGTCTGGTGGTGTTCCCCGCCAGCGTCTGGGTGATCAAGGGCTACGCTCTGTTGGTGTTCCTGATCACGATGGTGGGCCGCCTGGCCATGACCTTCGTGACCCTGCATCGCTCTCCCTTCAGCACCCCAGAGAAGCTCTTCTCCACCTTTGCGGGATTGCGCGGGGCCGTGCCGATTGCCATCGCCCTGCAGGCAGCTGCCAGTTCGGTGGCCTGGGGCCCGCTGATGCCGGCCTTCGCCTTGGGGGTTGTGATGGTTGGCCTTGTGCTCCAGGGTTACTTTCTGCCCGCCGCGGCAGACCTGCTGGCCAAAACCATGCCGCCTGCCCCAGCCGAGCTGGCGATCGAAACCTGAACGGACTTGCCGATCTGTTGTGATGGGGCCCTTGGCAGTTCTAATCGCCTAAGTGGGTGCCTCGATCTTGTTGTTGGACCCCTTGGGTGATCTCCACCCCATCAGCCGTCCATTCAGCTTCCGTTGAGGCGGATCGGGCCCTTGGCGGCCCAGAACAATAGTGCCCTTCAGGCCCCATGGCGTCCCTGGTGTCCGCCAGGACGGTACCTGGCTTGGGTCTGGGGTAGGGGGCGGCTCCACAGGGGAGCTGGCCGGGCCAGAGACGCCGTGCAAGGGGGCCGCGATTGCTCCTCTGAGGCGACTGGAGGGGGACAGGGGGCTTAGGGAAGTCGCCGGTGATCTGTGGGCCTGGGTTTGAGGCGGTCGCTGGGATCGGGCCGGGGCTTGGGTTTCGGGCCCGGGGCTGGCTCGTCGAGGGGATCGAGATGCAGCAGATCCTGGAAGTCGGCGTAGAGCTGCACCTCGGCAGCGCTGCTGGGTTGCAGGGCTTTGCCCCTGGCCAGGCCCCGTTTGGCCTGCCTCTGGTTGGCCTGGGGGCGGCGCCCAGGGCTGCCGCTTGAGCCCGCTCCCGTGGAGCCTGCGCCCTGCTGCCCTAGGCCCTGGAGGGCGGCTGAGCCCCTGGACGGCTCCTGGCGGCCCTGGCGCCCTGGCAGCACGCCGTTGCTGGGCCTGGCCTGGCTTGCTTGCTGGGCTTCCGCCTGCCGCAGGCGATCGAGCAGGTGGGGGGGCACGCTGCCATCGGCACTCACCGTGATCAGCTCGTGGAAAAGGGCTTCCGGGTTGGTTTCGGTTTCGACCCGGTGGCGCTGCTCGCTGGCTCGCCCGGAGGGCGGGCTTGAGGCTTCCACGGCCGGCAGCGGTTTGGGCAGGGTGCGTCCCAGTTCCTTGAGACGCTCCAGGCTGCGGGGATCAAAGGCCATCTCAGCTGCAGCCCAGGCTGGTGCGGGTGGCCACACCGGTGACCGGATTGGTGCCGCTGGCCGTGGCGCAGAGGGCCTTGAGGGCATCGGCCCGCAGGGGCACGTTGCTGAAATCGGCGCCTTCGATGCTGACCCCCCGGAACTTGGTGTTGAAGGCGAAGGCATCAACCAGCACCGCGTTGTTGAGGTTGGTGCCTTCAAAAACGGCGGAATCGAGGGTGGCATCCCGCAGGTCGGTGTCAGCCATGTCGGCGTCCTGCAACTTGGCGCCGAACAGGCTGGCCCCGCGCAGGTCGGCCCCCCGGAAGTTGGCCTCGCGCAGGTTGGTGAGGTTGAAGGTCACCCCGCGCAAGTCGGCGCCGGAGAAGTCGGCCCCGATCAGGGACTGTTTGGCGTAGTCCATGGCGGCCTGGGCCGGGGGACCGGCAAGCAGCAGGCAGGAGAGGGCCCCCACCAGGGCCAGCGCCAGGCTCCAGGGGCGACGCCAGGGCCGGCTTGGGCGCTGTTGGAGGGGGCGACGCATGGCGGCAATGGCACTGAAGGGAGCCTAAGCAGCGGCGCCGGAGCCAGGGGGGCATCGGGAGGGTGCCCTGGGCCTGGGCGTGGCGCCGGACCCCGTGGCTGGTGGCCCTGTTGCGGTTCTGAGATCCGCCCGCTGCCGCGCAGGGACCAAGCCGCCGCTTGAACCGATTGGGTGGCTGGCGGAATCGTCCGGCGGGCGGATCGGTGGGCTGGCCAGACCTGCTGGCTGGCCAGAACAGTTGGCTGGTCAGAACTGTTGGCTGGCCGGATCGGCAGGGTGGTCGGATCCACGGGCCGGGTGGATCGGCCCGTGGGCTGGACATCCTGATTGGTTGGACCGTTGGCAGGACCAGTTGCTTACTGGGGGCCGGGCTGCGGATCGGTTGGCTGGCCGGATCGGCTTTCCGGCTGGAATTCCTGGCCCAATTCCAAGCCCAATTCCATGCCGCAATTCCTGGCCGGCTGGACCGGCAGGGTGCGGGGGGCCCGCCTGGGGAACCCTCCCTCGGTAGGGAGATGCCATGGCCCGCACAAGCGAACAGCGGCTGGGCGGCTGGGCCGAACAGCGGGCCCTGCGGCTCCTGCGCGCCCGGGGCTGGAGCCTGGTGGAGCGCAACTGGTCCTGCCGGTGGGGTGAGCTGGACCTGCTGGTGGCCAAGGGCAATCGCCTGCTGTTGGTGGAGGTCAAGGGACGCAGCCAGGCTGGTGTGGACCTGGGGGGCAGGGCCGCCCTCGATGGACGCAAACGGCGGCGGGTCAGTCGCGCCTGGCGCTGCTGGCTGGCCGATCACCCCGATTGGCACCAGTGCAGCGTCGAGCTGGTCTGTGCCCTGGTACCCCTGCCGCCGCGTCGGGGTCCCGTGCGCTGGCTGCGCTGGGGCTAGGGCTGCGGGCGCCAGCCCCCCGGCCGGGCCTGGCCGCGCCTGGCAAGCCGCTCAGGGCTCCCCTGGGGTTCACGGGGGCTCAACGGGGTCGGGCCAGGGCCGTTTGGCGGGCTGTTGGCAGGGCTAGGGGCTAACGGTTTGCCCTGCAGCTGGCCCCACTGCTGGCCCAGCGGCAGGGCCTGCTGCAGGACCAGCGGCCGGCCCAGCTGCAGGACCAGCGGCCGGCCCAGCAGTGGGCGCGGCCGCTGGCTGGGTGGCCGGGGCCGGGCCGTAGGTGACGGTGCAGATGTAGCGGGTGCTGCCGCCCCGCAAATCCACCTCCTGGCAACGGCTGCCCGTCAGGGTGGCCCCCTTGGGGATCTGGCTAGTGGCCCGCTCGATCGCGTTGCTGCGGTCCCAGATCGATTCGGCCGTCACCGAGCCGGCCTGGGCCGGAGCCTGGCTGGCCAGCAGCAGTCCCGTCGCCAGGAGCAGCCCCCGGGCCCGTCCGGCCATCCCCCTGCCTTGGCGATTGGGTCTCGCCCTGGTTGGCTGGCTCCCAGCGGCCAGGGGCCCCGGCTGGCGTGGGGACGCCTCGTTTTTGGCTTGCCCCTGGGCAGGGGCCTGGCCTGGGTTGCGCGGGTGAAGCGGGGTTGGGCCGGTGCGCGCCCAGGGCTTTCTGGCCCGGGTCTGGGCTTCCTGGCTGGCCATGGCGGCTGGATCGCTGCACCCTGTCTATGGCCGGACGGCAGCCCGGGCAATCTGGATGCCTGAGCGATCCCCCCCGTCTGCCCCGCCATGACCTTTGCGGCCCATCACGCCCGAAAGCGATTCGGCCAGCACTGGTTGATCGATGCCGGCGTGCTCGATCGGATCGTGGCCGCCGCCGAGCTCACGGGCGACGATCGGGTTCTGGAGGTGGGACCGGGTCGGGGGGCCCTCACCGAGCGGCTGCTGGCATCCAAGGCCGCTTCCCTGGCGGCGGTGGAGCTGGACCGGGACCTGGTGGCGGGCCTGCAGGAGCGCTTCGGTGCCGATCCCCGCTTCAGCCTGCTGCAGGGGGATGTGCTCGCCCTGCCCCTGCCCGCCGCCGACAAGGTGGTTGCCAACATCCCATACAACATCACCGGCCCGTTGCTGGAGCGCCTGGTGGGGCGTCTGGAGAAACCGGTGCAACCGGCTTACCAGCGGCTGGTGTTGCTGGTGCAGCAGGAGGTGGGGGAACGCATCCGCGCCAGACCGGGCAGCAGTGCCTTTTCAGCGCTGAGCGTGCGCATGCAGCTGCTGGCCCGTTGCGTGCCGGTGTGCCCCGTGCCGCCCCGTTGTTTTCAACCGCCGCCGAAGGTGCAATCGGAGGTGGTGCGGCTCGACCCCCTGCCCCCCGAGCAGCGGCTGGCCCCGGAGCTGGCCCGCACGGTGGAGCAGCTGCTGCGCCGCTGCTTTGCCTCCCGCCGCAAGATGCTGCGCAACACCCTTTCGGGTCTGGTGCCGGAGTCGGACTTGCAGATCCTGGCCGCCGCCGCTGGGGTGGCCCTGCAGCAGCGGCCCCAGGACCTGGCCCCGGCCCAATGGGTGGACCTGGCGGCCGGCTTGAATCAGCGCCTGGGGAGCCAAGCCCCATCCCCCGCCTGATCCATGCCCGAACTCACCGTTGTGGCCCCGGCCAAGATCAACCTGCATCTGGAGGTGCTGGGCCTGCGCGCCGATGGCTTCCACGAGCTGGCGATGGTGATGCAGAGCCTCGATCTGGCCGACACCCTGGTGTTCAATCCCACGGCCGATGGCCAGATCAGCCTTCGCTGTGACACCGCCGATCTGCCCACGGATGGCTCCAACCTGATCATCCGTGCCGCCGAGCTGTTGCGGGCCCGTTCAGGCTTACCAGAACTCGGCGCCCGCATCGATCTGCAGAAGCGCATTCCGATCGGGGCGGGGCTGGCGGGGGGCTCCAGCGATGGCGCCGCCGCCCTGGTGGGGCTCAATGCCCTCTGGGGCTGCGCCTTTTCGATGGCGGAACTGGAGGCCATGGCCGCGGCCCTGGGGTCGGACATGCCCTTCTGCCTGGAGGGCGGAACCCAGCTCTGTTTTGGCCGCGGCGAACGGCTGGAGCCCCTCAACCTGGCGGAGCCTCCGCGCTTTGGGGTGCTCCTGATCAAGCACCCCGAGGCGAGTGTCTCCACCCCCTGGGCCTACGGCCGCTGCCGGGAGTTGCGCAGCGATTTCTACCTGGAGCACGAGGCCGATTTCGCCCAGCGGCGGGCGGTCCTGCGCCAGAGCCCCCTGCTGGCGGCCCTGGCTGGCGCAGGCCCCCTGCCACGCCTGCGCAACGACCTGCAGGCGGTGGTGGAACCGGAGGTTGGCAGTGTGGCCCAGGGGTTGGCCCTGCTGGGCAGCCTGGAGGGCGCCCTGGCCGTGGCCATGAGTGGTTCAGGCCCCAGCCTGTTTGCCCTGTTCCCCGACCCGGCGGCCGCTGCAGCGGCCCAGGCCGCCCTGGCGGAGCCCCTGGCGGCGGCGGGCTTTGCCTCCTGGTGCTGCCGCTGCAGCGGCTCGGGTGCCACCCTTGTGCCAGCTGCGGCCCCGTTGTGAGTGACATCCCTTCCAGGCCCTCGCCCGGGCCGTTGGGTGCAGGCGATGGCAAAGCTGAGCGGGGCGCGGTCGCTGGCCCAGCCGCCAGCCCCATTTCGGCCGCTGCCGGCGGCCCGGCCCCCAGCCAGCCCGGCGATGAGCCCACCGCCCGGGGGGCAAGCGTGCCCCTGCCGATGACCAGGCGCCCCAGCCAGCCGGCAGCCAGCCCCCAGGCCAGTCCGGGAGGAAGCACCGCCAGCGCCGCCGCCGGCCCCAGCCCCAAACCCCCGTTTGTCTACCTCTCCGGGTCGCTCACCAGTGCCCTGATGGCCTGGTTGTGCCTGCTGTTCTCCCAGCGGGTGGTGATCCACTTCAGCCTGCATCCCCCCCACTACTCGGCCCGGATCGCCCAGTCGATCGCCACGGCCCTCAAGACCCTGATCGTGGGCATGGGCTTCCTGTCCACCTTCTCCTGCGCCTTCGTGGCCCTGGGGCTGTTTCTGGTGTTCATCCGCAGTCTCAGGCGGGCCGAGGCCCCGGAGGCTTCCTAGCCTCAGGCCAAGCCTTCCCGACCTTCGGCAGCCATGACCGTCCACGACCTGGAGCTGCTGGTGTTGCTGCTCTCCCCTGGCATGCTGCTGTCGGTACTGCTGCTCGCCACCTTCGCCGCCGGCGGCTGACCCTGGGCCTGGGCGAGCCGATGGCCGCGGCGGATGGGGGTTGAGATAGGTTGGCCGCTCCCCCGGCAGCGGCCGGGACCGCAACCCCGCCGTGGCAGAGACGCTTCTCTTCAACGCCCTGCGCGAAGCCATCGACGAAGAGATGGCCCGCGATCCCTACGTCTGTGTGATGGGTGAGGACGTCGGCCAGTACGGCGGCTCCTACAAGGTCACCAAGGATCTCTACGAGAAGTACGGCGAGCTGCGGGTGCTCGATACCCCGATCGCCGAGAACGGCTTCACCGGCATGGCGGTGGGAGCGGCCATGACCGGCCTGCGGCCGATCGTGGAGGGCATGAACATGGGCTTTCTGCTGCTCGCCTTCAACCAGATCTCCAACAACATGGGGATGTTGCGCTACACCAGCGGTGGCAACTACACCATCCCCACAGTGGTGCGCGGTCCCGGCGGCGTGGGTCGCCAGCTTGGCGCCGAACACAGCCAGCGCCTCGAGGCCTACTTCCACGCCGTGCCTGGCATCAAGATCGTGGCGGTAAGTACCCCCACCAACGCCAAGGGCCTGATGAAGGCGGCGATCCGGGACAACAATCCCGTGCTCTTCTTTGAGCATGTGCTGCTTTACAACCTCAGCGAAGAGATCCCCACCGGCGACTACACCTGTGCCCTCGACCAGGCCGATGTGGTGCGCGAAGGCAAGGACGTGACGATCCTCACTTATTCCCGCATGCGCCACCACTGCCTCAAGGCCGTGGACCAGCTCGCCAAGGATGGGGTGGATGTGGAACTGATCGACCTGATCAGCCTCAAGCCCTTCGACATGGAGACGATCGCCCGCTCGATCCGCAAGACCCACAAGGTGCTTGTGGTGGAAGAGTGCATGAAGACCGGCGGCATCGGCGCCGAACTGATCGCCCTGATCACCGAGCACTGCTTCGATGATCTCGAGGCCCGGCCGATCCGGCTCTCCAGCCAGGACATTCCCACCCCCTACAACGGCACCCTCGAAAACCTCACGATCATCCAGCCCCACCAGATCGTCGCGGCGGCCAAACAACTTCAGGCCGGCCAACTCTGAAATGGCACGTCAACAGGGGTGGTTTGCCCTAATCCTGGCCCTGGCGATCGCCGCCGGTGCCCTGCTGGCCAGCTTCCCCCTGCAGCTGGGCCTCGACCTGCGTGGCGGCAGCCAGCTCACCTTGCAGGTGTTGCCCAGCGGTCGCATCAAGACGGTGGAGAAGGAGCAGCTTGAGGCGGTGAAGGATGTGCTCGAGCGGCGCATCAACGGCCTGGGGGTGGCCGAATCCACCCTGCAGACCGTCGGCAATGACGAACTGGTGCTGCAGCTGCCCGGTGAACAGGACCCCAGCCGGGCCGCCAAGGTGCTCGGCACCACGGCCCTGCTCGAATTCCGGGTGCAGAAGCCGGGCAGCGAAGCCGAAATGCAGGGGCTGCTGAAGCTCAAGCGCCAGGTGGAGGCGGTGCTGGGCCTGCGCAAGGCCAAGGCGGCCGCCGCCGCGGCCACAAGCGCTGACAAGCCCGCCGAACCCAAGCCCAGCCTCTCGGCCGAGGATCTGGCCAAGGCCCTCACCTCCCTGGGGCTAACTGTGCCCCCCGGGGCTTCGGAGACGGACCAACTGGAGCTGCTTCAAAAAGATGTCAATCGCCGGGTGGTGGCCCTGTTTGAGCCCTCCACCCTCACCGGCAAGGATTTGGTCAGCGCTGGCCGCCAGCAGGACCGCAGCGGCAGCGGTTGGGATGTCACCCTGGCCTTCAACCGCGAGGGCGGCGAAAAGTTCGCCACCCTCACCCAATCGATCGCCGGCACCGGGCGACTGCTCGGCATCGTGCTGGATGGCCGCTCGATCAGTGAGGCCAGCGTCGGAGCGGAATTCAAGGCCGCCGGCATCGCCGGCGGGTCGGCCAGCATCACCGGCCGCTTTAGCGCCGATGAGGCCCGCGACCTGGAAGTGCAGCTGCGCGGCGGTTCCCTGCCCCTGCCGGTGAAGGTGATTGAGGTGCGCAGCATCGGACCCTCCCTGGGCGCTGAAAACGTGCGCACCTCCCTGCTGGCGGCCCTCTCGGGCCTGGCCCTGGTAGCAGTGTTCATGGTGGTGATGTATCGCCTGCCCGGGCTGGTGTCGGTGCTGGCCCTGGCCCTCTACTCCCTGTTCAACCTGGGCATCTATGCCCTGATTCCGGTCACCTTGAGCCTGCCTGGCATCGCCGGCTTCATCCTCTCGATCGGCATGGCCGTGGATGCCAACGTGCTGATCTTCGAGCGCATCAAGGAGGAGCTGCGCGCCGGCAACAGCCTGATCCGCTCGATTGATACGGGCTTTGCCCTGGCCTTTTCCTCGATCCTCGATGGCCATGTCACCGGCCTGATCAGCTGCATCGCCCTGTTTGCCCTGGGCACCGGCCTGGTCAAGGGCTTTGCCGTCACCCTGGCGATCGGTCTGCTGCTCAGCCTGTTCACCGCCTTGACCTGCACCCGGGCCTTGCTGCGGCTGTTGATGAGCTATCCGGCCCTGCGCCGCAGCACCTACTTCCTGCCGCTGGCCCAGCTGCCCCCGGCTGCCAGCTGAGCCCCCTGTCTTCGATCCCGCCTCGAGATCCCCCTTGTGACCGTGAGCCCCTCCCCCCACTTCCGCATCAGTCAGCACCGGCGCATCGCCTGGTGGGGCTCGGGGTTGGCCTGCCTGTTGAGTGTGGTGGGTCTGGTGGTGAGCTGGCTCAACCCGGCGATCGGTTCGCCGCTGCGGCCTGGGCTGGATTTCACCGGCGGCACCCAGATCCAGCTGGAACGCCAGTGTGCCCCCCAGGCCTGTGCGCCGATCACGGCATCCCAGGTCGAGGCGCGGCTGGCCTCCCTGTCCGTGCCGGTCGGCAGCAAGGACCAGGCCCCCAACCTGGCTGGCGCCAAGGCCCAGATTCTTGATGGCGGCCAGTCGTTGCTCCTGCGGCTGCCGGCCCTGTCTGCCGAACAGAGCCAGGTGGTGATTGCCTCGATCGATCGCCTGGCTGGCCCCCTCAAGGGCAGCGGTGCTTCGGTGAACACGATCGGCCCCACTCTTGGGGCCCAGTTGCTGCAGGGCAGTGTGGTGTCGTTGCTGGTCAGTTTTGCGGCCATTGCCGTGTACATCAGCTTCCGCTACGACAAGATCTTCGCCTTTTTGGCCTTGCTGACCCTGGCCCACGATGTGGTGATCACCTGTGGCCTGTTTGCCTGGCTTGGGCTGCTCTTTGGCATTGAGGTGGATTCCCTGTTTGCCGTGTCCCTGATCACCGTGGCGGGGTATTCGGTCACCGATACGGTGATTGTGTTTGACCGCATCCGCGAGCAGAAAAAGAATCTGGGCCATCTCCCCTTGGCCGACCAGGTGGATGTGGCCGTGGATGCCACCTTGACCCGGTCGCTCTACACCTCCTTGACCACCCTGCTCCCCCTGTTGGGCCTGATCTTCTTTGGGGGCTCCAGCCTGTTCTGGTTTGCCGTGGCCCTGGCGGTGGGCATTGCTGTTGGCAGCTGGTCGAGCATCGGCGTCGCTCCCACGCTGCTGCCGGTGCTCTCCCGGCGCTGATGGGGCAAGTCTCCTGGCTGGTTGTTGTCCTGGCTGTTTTAGCGGTTGTTGATCTCCGAACCGAACTGATGATCCTGGTGGACCACTTCACCTGGTCGTCGTTGGGCTATGCCGTAGGTCAGCACCCCCTGGCGGTGGCGGTGTTGCTGCTGTTGATCGTCGTGCCCAAACGCCTGCGCTGAGCAGCCCTGCCGGCAGGCTGGTCGGCCGCCCGTCCCGGTTGCGGGGACCCAATCAAATGCAGCGGGCGGTGGGAGTCAAGGGTTGCACTCTGTCGTCCAGCTTGATGGCACCTGCGAGGGGGTTCACCCCTGGCAATGGGCGGCGATTGGATCCCAGCAGGCAATGCGGTTGCTTCTGGTTAAGCGGGGTTGACTGTCCAGTCGCGCTAAGGGGCTTGGAGCGCTGGAGGACCAGGCGTTGTTGGGGCGGGCCGCCCTGAACTGGGTGCCTGGGGCGGGGTTGCCAACGGGCCCCTGGCTTCAGCAGCAAGGGGCCGCCTACCAGTTGTCCATGATCTGCTCAACCAGCACCTTCTGGGCAATCACCTGCAGCACCACCACCCCGGGCAGGGCCAGCAGCACGCCGGGCAGGCCCAGCAGGGCTCCCAGACACAACTGGGCCATCAGGGCCACCGTGGGCAAGAGATTGACCGTGCGGCTGAGCAGGATCGGCGTCAGCAGGAAGGCCTCGCCGTTCTGCAGCACCATCCGCAGCACAAAAACCTGGGCCACCTTGGCCGGCGACACCAGCAGCGCCATGGCCATAGGCAGCAGGCTGGCCACCGTCGGGCCGATCGTGGGCACGAAGGTGAGCAGGCCGCAGACGAGGGCACTGAGCAGGGCCAGGGGCACCTTCAGGGCCGCCAGGCCAGCCCAGGTGAACAGAAACACACTGCTGGCCGAGATGGTCATGCCCGCCAGCCAGCCCCCCAGGGCCTGGCGGCAGTCCCGCAGCAGGTCGGCCATCAGGGGCCGGTAGGCATTGGGGGTGGCCGCCAGCACCAGGCGCTGGTGACTGCGGGGATCGAGGGCCAGCAGGATCGCCAGCAACACCATCAACAGCAGCTGGACGGTGCTGTTGGCGGCGCCTCCGGCAAAGCCGAGCAGCTGGCTGCCGAGGGGTTGCAGCTTGTCCCAGCTGGCCAGGGAGGTGATTTGCAGCTCCAGGCTGCGCAGGGCCGGCACGGCGCTGGCGAAGTGGCTGAGCCGCTCCAGCAGAATCGGGGCCAGGCGGGTGAACTCCTGGGCCTGGTCAATCAGGTCGGGAAGCAACACGCCCCCCAGGTTCCAGCCGAGAACCACCAGCAGGGCGATCACGATCAGCAGGGCCAGGGGTCTTTGAAGGGGCAGCAGGCGCCGCAGCAGGCTCACGGGCACATCCAGGGCCACCGCCACCACCACGGCGCCGAACAGCACCAGCAGCACCCAGCGCAGTTCCCAGGCCAGCAGCCCCAGCACCACCAGGGCCAGCAGGCCGAGCAGGGTTCTTCCGTTCATGGGAGCCGGCGCATGGCGGGGGGATCGGGGCTGGCGATGCGGTCAGGCCTGGGCTGGCCAGGGCCTGCTGGCCGTCGGCAGCGGCAAAGCCGCGGCTCGGCGCTCAGTTCAGGCGCGCCGCACCAGGGGATGCTGCCAGACGCTGCTGGGTCCAGGGGTCCAGCAGATCACGAATCAGCAGCTCCCGCACCAGCACCTGCAGGCAGACGGCCAGGGGCAGGGCCAGCACCAGGCCCAGGGGGCCGAACACCACCGTGAAGCCGAACTGGGCGATCAGGGTCAGTCCGGGCAGCAGCTTGACCTGGTGGTGCATGACCGAGGGCGTGATCACATAGCTCTCGAGGTTTTGAATCACTACATAAAGGCCCAGCACGGCCACCGCCTTCCAGGGGGAGACCAGCAGGGCCACCGCCATCGGAAAGAGGGTGCCCAGGGTGGGCCCCACATTGGGGATCACGTTGAGCAGCCCGGCCAGCAGGGCATTGGCCACCACCAACTTCACGCCCAGCAAGGAGAGGCCGATGCCGGCCAGGACCCCGACGCAGCAGGAGCTGATCAACACCCCACCCATCCAGCTGCTGAGGGCCTCACCGCAGCGCAACAGGGCCTTGCGGAAGCGCCGGCGGTAAAAGGACGGCACCAGCAGGATCGCCACTTCCCGGTAGGCGGTGGGTTGGGCGGCGATCATCAGGCTCACTGCCAGCACGAACAGCACCTGGATCAGGGCACTGCCGAGGCTGCCGGCAACTCCGAGCACCTTGAGGGCCCCGCCCCCCAGGCCGGCCGCCAGCAGGCCGCCGCTAGGGGCCGCCCCAGTTTCGGTCTGGGGTAGCAACGGGCCTGGCGCTGGCCCGCCAAGCCCGAAGTCCAGTCCCAGGCTCTGGCCATCGATGAGGTGGGTGGTCTGGTCCAAGCCCTGCTGGAGCAGCTTGGCCAACAGGGCAAAGGCCTTGGGCAGCTGGCTGAGCAACTGGCTGAATTGCTCCAGGAACGGGGGAACCAGCAGGGCCCCGAGGCCGAGCCCCAGGCCCACCAGGCCCAGCAGGGTCAGCAGCAGGGCCAGGGGCCGGGCGCAGCCCAGTCGTTGCCTGACCACGCCCACGGCCGTGCAGAGGGCCATGGCCAGCACGATGGCGGCGAAGACGTGGATCAGCACGTCCCGCAGGCTCCAGAGCAGGATCAGGGCGGCTGCCGTGCCCAGAAGGCTGAGCCAGTGGCCGAATTTCAAGCCTCCTCCTGGCCTGCCCCGTCGTTGTCCTCGTCGTCCTTGCCGGCGAAGCCCATGCCGTGGCTATCGGCGTAGCGCTGGGCGAACCGCATGAAGCGCTCGAAATCGGCCGTGGTTTTCCAGGTGAAGGTGGCCTCCAGGGCACTGGCCTTGCCATTGACGAAGCGAGCGTTGACCTCCCGGGTGACCAGCTGGCCCTCCTCATCCACCAGGTACATGCCGCCGATGTCACCCAGGGTTTCGGGGGCCAGGGCCTCAGGACCCTCAAACACGAACAGGGCCTGGCCGGTGCGGCCATCCCGGGAGCGGGTGAGCCGGATGTCTGGCACCACCGGCTCGTCCACACCGGGGAAGAACTGAATGGCGGCCATGCCGGTGCCCGTAAAAATCGATCCTAGAGGGGGCCCAGGCGGGGCGGAACGGGGCCGATCAGCCCCGTGGCCAACAGCAGCTCGGCCGCCTCAGGGACGGAAGCGCGGCCGATGTCCAGGGGCCCAGGGGGATCGCTGTTGGCAGCGGCTTGGCCAACGCCGTTCCCCGGTGCTGGCAACCCGGCAGGGCCACCCCCGTCAAGGCCTGGGTCCGCCAGTGCTGCCGTTTCGGCCTGCGGTTCGCGGCGGGGCGCTGGGGCGACCCCGGCCTGGGGGCCGGCAACGCCTCCCGACTGGCCGGGGCTGCTGAGGGGGCCAGCCAGGGCCGGTCGGGCCTGCAGCCCGTGGTCATAACAGCGGTCGTAGTAGTCGAGGATCTGGCGGCAAGCCTCACGCCAGTTCTCCTGCGCGATCGCTTCGAGGGCCAGGGCCGTGCGCTGGGGGCCCAGCCGCTTGGCGATCCGTTGGGTGGCATCTGCCAGGCCCGAGCGGCCCTGGTTGCCGTAGAGGGCCACCAAGTGGTCGAGTCGCGCGTCCAGGGGGCGCTGCACCGCCAGCAGGGGCGCCTGTTTCATCTGGCGCCAGAGGGCGGCGGGAATGCGGCAGCGGCCCACCTGGGCGCTTTCATCCTCCAGCCAGATCGTCTGGGCCGTGCCAAGCGGCCAGAGGGCCGTGGCCAGCAGGTTTTCGAACTGCTCCGTGCTCGGTTGCTCGCCCTGGCCCAGGCCGCCGAAGCTGCTGCCCCGATGGTTGGCCAGGCCCTCCAGGTCGACCACGGCCACGCCACGCCGTTGCAGTTCGAGCAGCAGCTCGGTCTTGCCGCTGCCGGTGCGGCCCCCCAGCAGGCGCAGGGGCCAGGGCCGTTCAAACTGGGCCAGCACCCACTGGCGGTAGGCCTTGTAGCCCCCCTCCAGCAGCACCACGGGACGTTGGAGGGTTGCGGCCAGCCAGGCAACGCTCCCGGAGCGCATGCCGCCGCGCCAACAGTGCAGCCGCAGCGGCGCCTGGGGCGTTGGCCCGGCCAGGCGCAGCAGCGCTTCGCCGAGAGAGTCCAGCCGGGGGCCCACCAGGCCCAGCCCCTCCAGCACCGCCGCCTGGCGCCCCTGCTGCTTGTAGGTGGTCCCCACCTGGGCCCGCTGGTCGTCATCAAAGAGGGGCAGGTTGTGGGCGCCCACGATGTGGCCCTGGCGAAACTCCCCGGGGCTGCGTACATCGACCACGGGGCCCGGGCCACCGAGAAAGGCCTCGACGGCAAGCCGCATCTGCTGGGGTGCCTGGGGCATCGGCGCCTGGCCTGGCCTGACATAGTGTCCCCACGCTGGCGCACCGTCAGGCCGGCCCGTGCCCATGCTTTCCGGACCACCCGCCATCACCACGGCCAGCCCCGACCAGCTCCTGGACCGTTTCATCAACAGCCCGGCCCGCCAGCGCCGCAGTCTGTTGGCCCCGATCGAGCAGCAGGCCGAGCAGATCCGCCCCCTGATCGGCGATTGCCTCGATCGGCTCGATGCCACCGGCGACGACTGGGTGGCTGGCAGCCTGATCCAGCTGCTGCTCGGCCAGGAGGACGGCCTCAGCCAGGCGTTCCGCCAACGCCATGGGGCCGGTTGGCTGGCCGTGACCAGCGCCCGGGGCCTGGACTACGCCCCCCTGGAGCGGGCCCTGATGGCCAAGGACTTTGAGCTGGCGGATCGCCTCACCAGCGACCTGCTGCGCCAGCTGGCCGGTCCGGCAGCCGTGAGCCGCGGCTACGTGTATTACAGCGAGGTGCCGCCCATCGCCGCGGTGGACCTGGAAAGCCTCGATCGCCTCTGGCTCACCTATTCCCAGGGGCGCTTTGGCTTTTCGGTGCAGCTGCGCCTGCTGCGCAGTTGCGGCGACCGCTGGGACCTGCTCTGGCCAAAGCTGGGCTGGAAGCTCAATGGCACCTGGACCCGCTATCCGGGCTCCTTCACCTGGTCGTTGGCGGCCCCAGAGGGGCACCTGCCCCTGGTCAACCAACTCCGGGGCGTGCGGCTGATGGATGCCCTGCTCAGCCATCCGGGCCTGAAGGGTCGGCTGCGCTCCTGAGCGAGCCGCAGCGCGGCTCCTGCCCGGCACCCGGCTGGTGCCGCTGACGCCTCATTCCGCTTCGCCGTTGCGTCCCCGCCGCCGGGCTCTGGCCCGGTCCGCATCGGTTCAGCAGGGGCGGTTTCGGGGGCGTCTCAAGGGGGTCCGCAGCGAATGGTCTCCCCGGGTGCCGTGCAGGCTCCAGCTGCAGCAAACCTGGCGCCCCAGGGCAGGCGGGGTAGGGTTGGGACCGGTCCATACCAAGCGGCGATGCTGTTGCGCTGGACTGATTTCATCACTCCTTCGACGCTGCAACTGGCGCCGTTTCTGGAGTTGTTGCTTGAACCGATCCAGGGCGACAGCCAGGTGGCCACCCTGCAGCTGGGGCTCCAGGAAGTGCTGGTGAATGCGGTGCGCCATGGCAATGGCAACGATCCGCGCAAATGCCTGCGGGTGCGCCGCATCCTCACGCCCCGCTGGCTGATCTGGCAGGTGCAGGACGAGGGACCGGGCGTCTCGACGCAGCAGCGGGCCGGCACCCTGCCGGCCCAGTGCGATGCCCTGGGCGGCCGGGGCCTGTTCCTGATTCACCATTGCTTTGATGACGTGCGCTGGAGCCGTCGCGGCAACCGGGTGCAGGTGTCGGTGCGCCGCAGCGCTTGGACGGCAGCCCTGGGCCGGGCCTGATCCCAGGTCGGCCCAGCCCTGGATGAAGCAGTCCTTGACGGATCAGGCCTACTTGTACGAGCCCTACTCCTACCAGCCGTGCGGTGGAAGTCACGGCTAAGGCCCAGGCGTCAGCCGCAGCCCTGGCGCAAGCCCTAGGGGTGGCATTCGCAGGTGCGCCCGTGGCCTGGGTGATCGCTGGTTTAACGGGGCTTAGTCGATGCCTCCCGGCAACCTGCTGCCCAGCCAGGGACGTCCAGTCGCGCCAGTCGGACCCTGGGAGCTGTTTCCGGGAAGCCCGCTGCAGCAAGCTCGCCATGGCTGGAACAGCCGGGGGGCGGAGCCCTCCAGGCGCTGCAGCGCGAGCCTCAAGCGCTGGGGCTGGCCCCTGGGGCCGTTTGGATCCCTTTGGCGGCGGGGCCGTGCTTTGGGCAGCCCGGATCCCGTTGCTCCCCCCGCAACCAGGCCAGGCTGCTTTCGATCAGGGCGATGCTGGCGCGGCGTTGGTCCGTGGCCAGGGGGGCCTGGGGAGGGTTGGCCGGATCGAGGAGCAGCACCAGGGCTGCGGCCAGCTGTTCGGCGGCGCGCCGCTGGGGCTGGCCCTTGTAGGCATGCCACTGGCGATCGCTGATGGTGAGCAGCTGGTGCAAGGCCCTGGCAGCGGCGGTGCTGCCCTCGGGCCAGGGGCTGGGCTGGGGCGGTTCGGGCCTGGCTGCAACCACTGGACGGCGGACGGGGGTTGGGCCCATCCTGGCGCCATGGCCAAAGTCCGCCGTTCCCGCGTCCCATCCCCTCCGGCCCAACCGATCCGCTGGTTTCACCAACTGGCGGGCCTGCTGGCGGAGGTGAGCCGGGCCGAACGCCTGGCCGACGGGGATGGCAGCCTGGCCAGCCGCCGCCTGCGCCAACGCATGCTGCTGGCCCAACGGCTGTTCGATCCCCTGCCCAAGCCCCTGCGGAGCCAGCGCTGGCCGGAGGAAGTGGTGTGGACGGCCCTGCGCTGGGGCGGGCCGGCCCTGGTGCTGGCGCTGCTGCTGCGGCGCTGATCCCAGGCCTGCCCAGATCAACCCGGTCCCTGGCTGGGCCCAGGTGGGTTGGGGTGATCGTTGCCTGCTGACCCGTTGCAGCAGCACCAAAAGCGCTGGGCAGGCCCCTGCGCAGGGGGTTAACGGAACCGGACCCAGTCCTGGGCAGGGATTGGCGGCCCTTCTAAGCCCTTATCCCCTAATCCCTCAAGCCTTGACCCGGATGATCGGGGCCAACTCTGGGGCCGCCCCCTCCAGATCCGGGGCGCCGGCCGTGGCGGGCAGGTCCCGGCCGCGTAGCCAGGCGGCCCGCAGGGTTTTGCGGCGCCGGTCTTCCGCCAGCACGAGCCGATCGGCGGCCGTGACGGGACTTTCGCCGGGCAGCACGGGAGTGCGCAAACAGATGCCGAAG
Organism: Synechococcus sp. UW140; assembly: GCA_943370565.1. Classification (GTDB taxonomy): domain Bacteria; phylum Cyanobacteriota; class Cyanobacteriia; order PCC-6307; family Cyanobiaceae; genus BAIKAL-G1. The sequence goes on from CALRRL020000003.1 coordinate 112,961, forward strand.
CCGTGGGCCTCCACCTGAACAGCACCCTCCATCAGCACGGTCTGGAAGGTCCAGCCTTCCAACCACCTCACGCTGAACGGATTCGCCATTCGACCGTTGTCGCAAAGTAAGCAAACCCTAGAAGCCAGCTGGGGCCCCGCAAGGGCCGGGTCAGGACTTCGTCGCCGTCCAAACGCGGGTCATCAGGTGCGATTCAGCCCGGACAGCCTTAAAGCCAGCCTCCCCAAGGCGGGCGTCAATGTCATCGCCGAGGTAGTCGCGGTAATAGGGCTCATGGAACATGCGGCGGAAGTTCTCCATCGCGGGGCGGAATTGGGGCGAATCGGCGAGTTGAACCGAATCGGCCAGCACCAGCACGCCGCCCGGTTCCAGCACCCGCCAGCACTCATTGAGCACGTTCTGGCGGGCTTCACCGGGGAGTTCATGCAGCAGGAACACACAGCTCACCGCCTGCATGCTGCCGTCGGCGAAGGGCATGGCTTCGCCGTTGCCCTGCACCAGCTGGGGAAGTTCGCTGGGACGTTGGCTGAGCCAGCGGTTGGCCTGGCGCAGGTAGGCGCTGGAGAGGTCGAGTCCCACCAGCTGGGCCTGGGGTAGGGCGGCGCGGATCTGGTGCAGGGTGCGGCCCGTGCCGGTTGCCACGTCCAGCACCCGCAGCTGGCTGGCGGGTCGATCGGCGAAGGCCCGCAGACCCCAGACCAGCGGTTTGAGGATGCGCCGCCGCATCGGATCGGCGGTGCCGTTGAACAGGATCTCCACCTGCAGGTCGTAGAGGGAGGCGGAGTGGTCGCTGAGGTAGCCGTCGGTCTGGTGGTGGAAGTTCTGGAGGTAGTAGCTGGGATAGGCGTCCCGGTTCACCGTTTGGGGCAGGTCGTCCACCCGGCGCTGCTTGCGGCGGTTCCAGGTGGCCGGCAGGTCCAGCCACACCAAGGGGTAGCGGCTGGCCCAGTCCAGCCAGGGGGCATCAAACAGCAGGGAGGCGGGGTAGAGGCCCTGCTCGGCGTCCTGCCAGTCCACATCCAGCAGCTGCTGGAAAGAGGCCTGCATGGCCTGAAGCATCTCGGGCGGCACCGTCACCGTGCTGGGGGCCCCCTCCGGAGCCAGGGCGCCCATCAGCCGCAGGCTGGCTTCCTTGTGGGCCAGACCCATCAGGCTCTTGCCCTGCTGGAGGGCCTGGTAGGCCAGTCGGGTCAAGGGGGCTGCCATCGTGCGTCACCAGGGCCTTTGCTGCGCCCATTCCAACGGATGGATCGCCCCGGCGTGGCTTCGGGGTTGCAGGCAACGGTGCTGGACCGGGGCGCGCGCTGCAGCCAGGCCCCGGAGCCACCCAGGCGCGGAGCCCAACTCACCTCGCTCGATCCGCCATCGATCGGGCCGTGTCACCCCGTCGAATTTCGGCGTTCAAGCGCTCAGCAACCGCGTTTGACCAATCCGCTGCCGGGCCGCACCAAGCCCGAGCCAGCCGCCAGAGCGCTCCTTCGGCCCGCCGGTGCACCAGCCAGGCCAGGTCCGTTCTGCGCGGCCACGGCCGCGCGACTCCGTCCATCCGGTCCTCGGCGGACCGGCCACCTTGGTTTTGACCAGGCAGCTCCGCCCGTCATGACGAAGATTCATGGCGCCTTCGGCAGTTTCGTAGCAACCGCTACAGAATGAGGGCAGCTGATTCGCCCCTATGATCGCCATGGTTGTGCCGAGCCCCGTTCCATCCCGCCATCCGGTGGATCCGGAATTCCTGGCCTGGGCCAGGACCCACCAGCGCCAGAAGCGCCTGCAGGCGGCCCTCTCTGCCCAGCTTCTGAGCCATCCCGACCCCTTTGACCAGGGCGATGTGGCGGGCCAGGTCCAGGCCTGGGCCAAGCGCCAGGCCCAGGCCCGGCGCCTGCGCGCGAGCGCCATGGCCCACCTGCGCCACGGCTAGGTCCGCCTTGAGCGGCGCTCCGCCAGGGCCCAGGGTGCGGCAAGCCGGGCCGCAAGGGGACCAGGCCGGCAACCAGCCCACGGCGCCAGGGGCCTGGCCAGGTTCTGGCCATGATCGAGCTTGCGCCATGGCGGTCCTGAGGGTCCCCGTGGCTGCTGCCTGGTGCTGCTGGACCAGGGTCCTGCTGCAGAGCTGCCGTGCCCCCCGATTCCCCTGCCGCCGCCTCGCCCCTGGCCATGGCTGAGCCAGTGCCCTTGGTGCTTGTGCATGGCATCTGGGATACGCCGCGGCTGTTTCGGCGCCTGGAGGCGGCCCTGGCCGGGCGCCGCGCTCCCCTGTTGATGCCCCATTTGCCCCATGGCCTGGGCTTTCGGCCCCTCCAGGAGATGGCGGTCCAGCTGGATCAGATCATTGCCAGCAGCTTCCCCCCCGACCAGCCGATTGACCTGCTGGGGTTTTCGATGGGAGGGGTGATCGGCCGGGTCTGGATCCAGCTGCTTGGGGGCCATCGGCGCACCCGCCGGTTTTTCAGTGTCGGCAGCCCCCAGCGGGGCACCCTCGCGGCCCAGCCCTGGCCCCGCTGGGGCCTGCCCACGGTGGCCGACATGAAACTGGGCAGTCCGCTGTTGCGCCAGCTCAATCGCGATTGCAGCACGCTTGAGGGGATTGACTGCCACAGCTACTACTGCCCCACCGACCAGATGGTGATCCCCCCCTGGCGAGGGGTGTTGCCGGTGGGCACGGTGCGGGCCCTGCCGGTGCTGGCCCATCAGCACCTGATCAGCAAACCCCGGGCCCTGGGCCCGATCGTGGCCGACCTGTTGGTTCCCTGAAAGGGGCCTGATTCAGGTCCCCGGGGCTTGGCTCAGGTCCCCGGGCGCTGGGGCATCGGGCCGGGAACGGCAGGCCCCCAAGCCAGCGAGCTGGGTCGGCATCCCATCAAGGACCCTCCGGGGCAATGGTTCGCAGGGTCTTCGGCAGCGACCGGTTTTAAGCAGGCCAGTCCTCCCAGGCAGGCCCGGCCAGATGGATGGATCTGCAGGAGAGGGGCTGATACGGGGCCTGACACCAGGATCGGGATCCGGCCTTAGGCTCAGGCGGCCACCAGGCCGGAGTGGCGGATCAGGGCTTCGCTGGAGGGCTGGCGGCCCCGGAAGGCTTCAAACACCTCGGCGGGACTGCGGCTACCCCCCAGGCTGAGCACCGTGGCGCGGAAGCGGCGGCCCGTGGCCTGGACCAGGGCTTCGTTGTCGAGGCCGCCATCTTCAAAGGCGCTGAAGGCATCGGCGCTGAGCACCTCCGCCCACTTGTAGGCGTAGTAGCCGGCCGCGTAGCCGCCGGCAAAGATGTGGCCGAAGGAGCAGAGAAAGGCATCGGCATCGATCGGGGCCAGCACCGTGGTGCCGCTGGCGATGCGGCGCCGCAGCTGCTCGGGGGTTTCGCCGCAGTCGGGCGACCACTCGCTGTGCAGGCGCAGGTCCGTGAGGGCCAGATGGACCTGGCGCAGGGTGGCCGCCCCGCCCATGAAGGTGCGAGCCGCCTGCAACTTGGCGAATTCGGCCTCGGGCAGGGGCTCGCCGCTCTGCCAATGGCGGGCCATGCCCAGCAGGGTGGCCCGGTCATAGCACCAGTTCTCCATGAACTGGCTGGGCAGTTCCACCGCATCCCACTCGACGTTGTTGATGCCGGCGGCCTGGGGTCGCTCAACCGTGGTGAGCATGTGCTGGAGGCCATGGCCGAACTCGTGGAAGAGGGTTTCCACCTCTTCAAAGGTCATCAGGCTGGGGGTGGCGCCCACCGGCGGGCTCTGGTTGCAGACCAGGTAGGCCACGGGCAGCACGGGCGTGCCATCGGGCCCCAGCGAGCGCCCCAGGCATTCGTCCATCCAGGCCCCACCCCGCTTGCTGCCGGGACGGCTGTAGGGGTCGAGGTAAAAGGCGGCAATCGGCTGGCCCGCCCCGGCTGAGGGGGCTTGGGGCGCGCCCGGCCCAGGGGCCTGGTCGGCTGCGGATGCCGCCTCCCCCGTGGCCTCGAGCACCCGGAAGAAGCGCACGTCGGGATGCCAGATCGGCGCCTGGCCGTCGGCGGCTTCGATGCGGATGCCAAACAGGCGGCCGCAGAGGGCAAACAGGCCGTCGAGCACCGCCGGCAGGGGGAAGTAGGGCCGCAGGGCTTCGCTATCCAGCGAGAAGCTCTCTTGGCGCAACACCTCCGCCCAGTAGCTCACGTCCCAGGGTTGGAGGTCGCCGGCTTCGGGCGCGCCATGGCGGCCGGCGCACTGGCGCAGCTGCTCCAGTTCGGCCTGGGCCACGGGGTAGGCAGCGGCCCGCAGCTCTTCCAGCAACGCCTCGACGCTGGCAACCGAGTCGGCCATCTTGGCGGCCAGGCTCACCTCGGCCCAGTTGGCAAACCCCAGGCGGTGGGCCTGCTCGCCCCGCAGGGTGAGGATGCGCTCGATCAGGGGCCAGTTGTTCAGGGCGCCGGTCGGCTCGCTGGGGGTGGCGTCGGCACGGTCGTCGCCGGCCTGGCCCTGGCCGGAGGCCCGGCTGACATGGGCGCGATAAAGCTGTTCGCGCAGGGCCCGGTTGCGGCTGTATTTGAGGACGGGGGCGTAGCGGGGCATGTCGAGGCCCAGCAGCCAGGGGCCGGCCTCGGAGCTGGCCTCGCTGCCATCGGCCGCCCGCAGGCCGGCGCTGCGGGCCGCCTGGGCCAGCTGGTCCTTGAGGCTGGGTGGCAGGCCCTCGGTCTCGGCTGGATCGCCCAGGGTCAGGGTCCAGCCGTTGGTGGCATCGAGCACCTGGTTGCTGAAGCGGGTGGAGAGTTCGGCCAGCTCCTGGCTGGCCTGGTTGAAGGCGGCCTGGACATCAGCCTCCAGACCGACACCGCGCAGCTGCATGTCCCGCAATTCCGCCGCCAGGATCCGCTCCTGGGTGGGATCAAGGTGGCCGGGGCTGCCGGGTCCGGCCTCCTGGTGCTGGCGCTCCAGGGTTTGCAGGGCCCGGTAGATCAGCTGGCTCTGGCCGGCCCGGCTGCCGAATTGCACCACCGCCGCCTGCTGGCTGGCATGGGCCAGGCGCAGCTCTGGGCTGTTGCAGACGCCATTGAGGTGGCCCACCACCCCCCAGCTCCAGCGCAGCTGCTCGCCCAGGCGCTGCAGGGGATCCATCACTTCGGCCCACTCCAGCCGCCGGCCTGGGGCCAAGGCCTGCTCAAGCAGCGCTTCCTGGGCATCGAGCGCGGCGTTGAGCCGGGAGAGCAGCGCCGGAATCTGCTCCTCCACCTGGGCGGCGGTGATCGCTTCAAAGGCCGGCAGGCCCTCGCCCGCCAGTAGGGGGGCGACCTCGATGCAGGACGTGCCGGTCATGGCCTGGGAGCATTCACTGGCCCCCATTCCAACCCGCGACCCGGAGCCGCTGTGGTTCAGCCCAGGGCGGGAAGCCGGCCCAGGGCCACCAGGCTGTGGCGGGCCAGGTCAGTGGCCAGGGCCGAGGTGCTGGCTTCGTAGAAGTCGATCGCCACCCGGGGCCAGAAGCCGATCGTGAGGGTGGGCACCAGCAGGCAGAGGCCGATCACGAGTTCCCGCGGTTTCATGTCGCCCACCACCGCCAGGGCCGGGATGCGCGGGCCAAAGAAGACCCGGCGGCAGAGGGACAGCAGATACATCGGCGTGAGCACCAGGCCGATGGCCGCCAGCACCACCGCGATCACCCGGAAGGGGACGGTGAAGGCGTTGTTGCTGGTGACCCCCAGGAAGACGGTGATTTCACTGACAAAGCCGCTCATGCCGGGCAGGGCCAGGGACGCCAGGGAGCTGGCCAGGAAAAAGGCGAAGGTGATCGGCAGCACCTTGGCCAGGCCGCCCATGTTGGGGATCGACAGGGTTTTGGTGCGCTCGTAGAACACACCGGTAACAAAGAACATGGCGGCGGCGATCAGTCCATGGCTGATCATCTGCAACATGGCCCCACTGAGGCCGAGGCTGTCGACGGCACCGATGCCCAACAACACGAAGCCCATGTGGCTCACGGAACTGCAGGCGATTCGTCGTTTGACGTTGTCCTGGGCAAAGGCATTCAGGGCCCCGTAGACAATATTGACAATGCCAAGCACAACCAGGGCAGGAGCCAGTTGCACATGGGCTTCGGGCAACATCTGGACGTTGAAGCGCAGCAAGGCATAGCCCCCCATCTTCAAAAGCACCCCCGCCAGCAACATCGACACCGGCGCATTGGCCTCGCCATGGGCATCGGGCAGCCAGGTGTGCAGCGGGAACATCGGCAACTTGACGCCAAAGCCCACCAGGAAGCCCAGATAACAGAGCAGACCAAAGGTGCCCCCTGGGGAGCGGGCTGCCAGTTCGGAGAGGTTGAGGGTGAAATGGTCGCCGGAGAGGGCCAGGGCCAGGCCGCTGAGCAGGATCAGCAACGAGGCCGTGGCGGTGTAGAGGATGAACTTGGTGGCGGCGTACTGGCGCTGGCTGCCGCCCCAGATGGCAATCAGCAGATACACGGGCACCAGTTCCAGTTCCCAGGACAGGAAGAAGAGCAGGAAGTCCTGGGACAGAAACACCAGGGCCTGGGCCGAGGCCTGCAGCAGCAGCAGGGCGAAGTAGAGCCGGGTTTTCTGGTGAACGTTCCAGCTGGCGGCCACCGAGAGCAGGGTCACCAGGCCCGAGAGCACCACAAGGGGGGCGGACAGGCCATCGGCCGCCAACGACCACTCCAGGCCCAGGGATGGCAGCCAGGGCACCCGCTCCACCAGTTGCAGGGCGCTGCTGGTGCCATCAAAGCGCTGGCTGAACACCCACAGCATCAGCACCAGATCGGCCAGCAGCACGGCGAAGGCCAGGCGGCGGGGCAGGCGCGGATCGTTGGCGTCGCCGGGGAGCAGCATCAACAGGGGCGCCATCACCGCCGGCAGCAGGCAGATCAGGCTCAACCAGGGCCAATCACCAGGAAGCGACGACGCGGCCGACAGGGGCAAATTCGCGTCCATCACAACTGGTCTGCAGGGAAAAGGAGGGGGCGGCTGATACCCAGCCCCACCCCCAAGATCAAACAAATCTAACAGTTTGGCTCTTTTTGATCAGATCAGTGAAAAATCTCCGCCCGGCTGTCAGGCCGGGGATGGGGCCAGCTTTGGCTCTTGGATGCCCGCCGGGCCCGAGGCCAAATCCCAGGCCAAGTCAGGGCCAGGCCTCAGGTCCGGCCAGGGGCCTGGCTTGAGAGGGGCCGCCAATGGCTGCCGCTCTGCTGCAGGGGCAGCACCTCTGATCGGGACGCCACCCCCTCCGCCTCCCAGGCCCGCACCATGGCCCGGCTCACGGCCTGGGCCTGGGCTTCGCAGCTGAGGGCCATCAGACTCGGGCCAGCGCCGCTGATCACACAGCCCCAGGCCCCCGCCTCCAGGGCAGCGCGCCGCACCTGCTGGCCCCCCTGGATCAGCCCCCAGCGGTAGGGCTCATGGATGCGGTCGTGCATGCCATCGGCGATCAGGTCGCCGTTGCCCGTGCGCAGCCCTTGCAGCAGCAGGGTGAGGGAGCCCAGGTTCACCACCGCATCGGCAACGGAGATCAGTTTCGGCATCACCCGCCGGGCCTCGCTGGTGGCCAAGCGAATCGCCGGGATCGCCACCACCACCTTCACCTCCGGCGACCACTCACAGCGCACCACCCGCCAGCGGTGGGAGGCCGCCTTGGCGGTCATGCAGAGGCCCCCCAGCAGCGAGGGCACCACATTGTCGGGATGGCCCTCGATATCAATCGCCAGTTCCAGTAATTTTTCGCGGCTCAGGGGTTCGCCGATCAGGGCATTGGCGCCGATCAGGCCGGCCACGATTGCCGTGGCACTGCTGCCCAGGCCCCGGGCCGGGGGCACCCCCAGGCGCACCCGGGCCTCGATCGCCATCGGTTGCACGCCCGCCTCCTTCCAGACCCGCTGCGCAGCGCGATACACCAGGTTGTCCGGGCCGCCGCGCAGGTGCGACCCTTCGCTGCCTTCGATGATCAGGTCGAATCGTTCCTGATCGCCTTCGATGCTGCGCAATTCGAAGCGGTTGTTGAGTTCGAGGGCCGCGCCCAAACAATCAAATCCCGGGCCGAGATTGGCGGTGGTGGCGGGAACATCGACCACAACCCCCTCTCCGATGTCGGGGCGCACCATGGGGTCCTAACTGCTGGGATCAGTGTCCCACCCGCCCGGGCGCGCACCGACCGGCCGGATCGGGGCCGGGCCGAGGGCCGCCCTGGGCTCAGGCGCTGGCCGCGAGCCAGGTCGCCAGGCTCGCCCCCGGGACGTCGCGATCGCCAGGGCCGCTGGTGATTTCGATGATCCGCCCCTGGCTCAAGGGCGTCGCCAGGGCCTCCAGGCAGACCCGGGCCACCAGCCGGCGCGGGATGCGGCCGTCCTGTTGGGCGTCCGCCTGGGAGTAGTGCACCACCTCCGTGTCCACCCCGTCCTCCGCTTCGCTGAGGCCGCCGGGGCGAATGATCGTCCAGGCGAGGCGGCTGCGTTGCAGGGCCTGTTCGCCCAGCCGCTTCACCACCAGGATCAGACCGAAGAGGTTGAGCGGGTGCCACCAGAGGCCGGCGCAGAGGGAGCTGACCAGCAGCACCCGCTCCACGCCCTCGGCTTCACAGGCCCGGATCTGGCTGCCGACGGCCCAGGCATCCACCCGCAACGGGGCGGTGAGGTCGATGCCCGGGCGGGCGCCGGTGGCGATCACCAGGGCCTGGCAGCCCCTGAGGGCCTGGGCCAGGGCCGGGCCGTCGCCCAGCTCCAGGCGCACCAGCTCGGCCCCTTCAAGGCCGGCCGGGACAGCGGAGCCCGGGCGCAGCAATGCCCGCACCTGATGGCCCTGGGCCAGGGCCTCCTGCACGACCCGCCAGCCCGTTTTGCCAGAGGCCCCACTCACCGCCAACCGCATCGGGACTCAGCCATCCATGGGCCCCTGTTCTAGTCAGTTCCTGTCAGCCCCATCGGGCTGCGGGTTGGTGGTGGGAGCGGGCCCGGATGCCGCCGGAACCCTTGGTGCTGCTGCCGGCGGCGTCTGGCGGTTGTGCGGGGCCGCTGGGGAGCGCTGGTTCGATTGAACTGTGCTGCGGCGGGGGGATCGGTCGCGATCGCCTGGAGTGAACGGCAGGGGATCAACGCTCAGCAATCCCACCGGCCGATCGGGGCTTTTCACGGGCCAGGGGCCCCGCTCGTTGCCCGCTTCGGGGGGTGGCCAGCGGCCAGGCCTAGCCGGGCCGCCCCTGGGGACTGCCCTCCCGCTGGAACAGTCCATCGAGGTAGTGGCGCGCCACGGCCCGGTCCTGGCAGCCCTGTTGAAACAGAAAGCCGGCCAGGGCTGCCTGCATCAACCGGTATTGGTCCCACTGGGGATGGACCCGCACGAACTCGCGCATGGCATCGAACAGGTCCTCGGGGAATTGGTTCTCAACGGAGACACTGCGGGGCGCGTGGTCGGGGATTGGGTTCATGCGGCGGTGCTGCCCTCAAGGCCGTGGACTCCCTAACAATCCCCTGCCGGCCCAGGCGGCCCTGGCGGCCTGGACCCGTGGGACAACTTCCGGGACTGTCCCCGGGATGAGCCCTCTGGGCGTTCAGGTTTTTTTCAGGATCCGGGCGAGGGCATCCGGCCCGGAGCGTCAAGGGGAAGGGGCCCATTCCCCAGGGATTGGTCCTCTCCAGCAGCCCGGGCCGGGTCTCGGCTGCGGCCTTGGGGGAAAAACGGCCCATTTCTGGGGAAAAACCTGGACAGTCGGGGAAAACTCGGGGCCACAGCGTTGCTTATCGATGGTTGCCCCAGGGCAAGGGTTGCCAATGGGTCGGGGGGCGCCCCTTGGCAGCACTGGCCTGGGCGTGGGGGCGCGCCGTCGCCAGGGGCGGGCAACAGGGTTCCCCCACCGGCGCTTTAGAAAGAGTCAGCCGCCTTCCTTGCTTTGACACCCTTCGCCCTCGCCGCGCCGGCCCTGCTGGCAGCCCCGGCTGCGGCGCCCTTCGCCTGGTCCCTGGTGCTGGCGGCGGCGGTCGTGGTGGTGAGCATCGTGCCCCTGGGGGCGGCCCGCTCCCAATCCAATTTCACGATGGCCGATATCGCTGCCCCGCGGGCGATGTTCGAGCGCTTGCCGGCCTGGGGCCAGCGGGCCAGCTGGGCCCATCAGAACTGCTTTGAGGCCTTCGTGCTGCATGCGCCTGCGGCCCTGCTTTGCCTGCTGGGTGGGGCAACGGCACCCTGGGCAGCAGCGGCAGGCCTGCTCCACCCCCTGCTGCGGCTGATCTATGTGGGCGCCTATGTGGCCAACAGGCCCCTGCTGCGCTCCCTCAGTTGGGCCACGGCCCTGTTTTGCACGACCCTGCTCTATGGCGCCGGCCTGTCAGTGGTGCTGGCGGGCTGAGCGGACCCTTCCCTCCCAGGAGCTCTGCCCTGGCCCAGCCAGGAAGGGCCAGCCGGGATCGAGCCGGCCTGCCCTGGCCAGCCCAGCGGGGCCAGGGCGTCGAGCCCAGTCCGTCCCCCAGACCATCCAGGTCAGTCCATCCAGGCCAGTCCGTCCAGGCCCGTCCCTTATTAAGTCCCACGGCATGGCCGGACGGCTGCCCTGGCTCAGCCAACCCCCCGGGCCCCTGATCAACGTCTCCTCAAGCCTTGGGCCGTTGCAGGCCCTGAAGGGCCGCCAGTAAGGCGGCAGGACTCTGGGGGTCGACGAACAGCACCGAGCCCCCTGGGGCCTTGGAGAGCTGTTCGCCCATGGCGATCCAGTCCTTGGCCAACAGCAGGCGCAGGCTTTCGGCGGCAGCGGGGTTGGCCTCGATCGCCTGGGCCAGCTGGCTGGCGGCCTCGGCCCGGGCCCTGGCCAGCAACACCTGCTGTTTGGCCTGGGCCTCGGCTTCCAGCAACAGGGATTCTTGCTTGGCCTTGGCGTCAAGCACGAGGGCCTCGGCCCGGCCCCGGGCGGCATTGACCTGGGAGTCCCGCTCGCCCTCGGAGCGCAGGATCGATGCCCGTTCCACCAGCATCGAGCGGATGCTGCTTCTGGTGAGTCGGACCCCGCTGGAGGACTTCGGCTTCAGCAGGGTCCGACTCAATTTTGTGTGTTGCAGACCAACCATGCAGGGCTGATCTTCAGTCGAAGAACATCAAACTGACCACCTTGCCCATGTCTTCGGCGATGCGGCAGCTGGCGAGCAAGGTTTCGCTGTCGTGGAAGGCGTAGCAGATGAGTTGGTCGCAGCGGCTGATGATCTCCTGGTTGCAGAGGCTGCTGGCCATCGGCAGGGGCAACTCGTCGTGTTCCGGTTTCTCAACCAGGTTCAACACCCGCTCCAGTTGGTCGCGGGATTCGCTCGGCTGCCGTTCCAGGCTCTGGGGCAGCAAGACGGTGAGACGGGCAGGATCCACATCCAGCACGCTGCGGATCACGGCCGAGTTCACGCCCAGGGCTCCGGAGGTCACCAGGCTGTGGCCTTCCTGGGCCAGGGAGCGGGCCACCAGTTCCACCAGATGCACCGACACCACCGGCACATGGCGGCTGCCCAGGATGGCAATGCGGCGCTTGCCCCGGTCCTGCAGCAAGGCCAGCTCCTGGGCCAGGGTGTCGATGCGGTCCAGGGCGGGCAGATCTAGGGACCGGGTCACCAAACGCCCTCGACTTGCAGATTGAAGCTAGCAGTGGTGGTGCCACCACGCTGCAGGATCCCGCTGGCGTCAGGCCGTCACCGGCAGGCGCAGGCGCGCATCGAGGCGCTCGAACTGGCAGTGCTCCTCCACCAGACGGAAGGCATAGGTGGCCTTCACGGCTTCGTTCAGGCGCACATGGCCAAAGGTCCGCTCAATCACCTCAACCGTGGTCAGGGTGTCGTGGTCCACCTTGAGCAGGGGCACGTCCAGTTCCTCGGCGCGGGAGATCAGCTGGGGCAGGGGTTCGCCGGCGCCGGTGAGGATCAGGCACTGGGTCGAGGCCTCCAGGGCGGCCAGCTGGATGTCGGTGCGATCCGCTCCGGTGACAACCGCCATGTTGCGGCGGCGGCGGAAAAACTCCATGGCGGAATTCACATTCATCGCGCCGATGCTCAGGGTTTCCACCAGAAGATCGAGCCGCTCGCGGCAGCACAGCACCCGGGCCTGCAGGCGCCTGGCCAGTTCTTCCACCGTGACGCTGCGGAGCAGGGGGCTGCGGGGCATGACGCCCAGCACCGGAATGCCAAGCCGCTCCAGGGCCGGCACTTCCGCCTCGAGCAGGCCGGCAACGGCCTCCGGGGCAACGCCGTTGAGCACGACCCCCGCCAACAGGGGGCCGAGCTGGCCCTGGGCCTCAATCAGGGGATCGACGCTGCGCCCATCGATCCAGGGGTGGACCAGCACCACCGGGGCCTGGAGCCGGTGGGCCAGTTGGGCCAGGCTCAGCCCATAGAGCAAACCCTCAGAGAGGCTTCCCGCCGCCTCCAGCAGGGTGATCTGGCCTGCGCCAGGGCCCTGCAGCTGGGCCTGGAGTTGGCTGATGCCAGGCCCCGCATCCAGCTCGCCTGCCAGCAGCCGCTGCCGGGCCGTGCCCGGATCGGAGAGCTGCAAGGACGGCAGCAGCTGGCCGGGACTCAGGCCCAGGATGTCGCCGACGAACTGCACATCGGCATCCAGCACCAGCCCCTCCCCGGCCTGCTGGTTGGGGGCTGGCGCGCTGTCTTGCGACCGTTCCCCTAGGGCAGACCCAGGGGCGCTGCTGCGCTCCGCGTCGGCGCCGGCTGCCTGGCGTTCGGCTTCGTCACTGGTGGCCAGGGGTTTGCCGAAACGGATCTGGACCCCCTTGTTGATCAGGTGGCGGGCCAGGCCCAGCACCAGGGCCGATTTGCCGCTGAAGGGTTCACAGGAGCCCACCAGCAACACCGATCCAGGGCCCGCTTCGGGCGTTGCGGAAGGGGAAACCCTGGTCGACGGCATGGCGGTTGCCCCGGGCGCAGCTGCGATCGCGCGAATCTAGGCGGAGTGGCCGGCCGGAACGTCGCCCACCAGCAACCAACGCCAGAAACTGTCGGGCAGATCGAGGGGACCGGCCACGGCGGCCGGGGCCTTGGTCATCGGGCTGGGGGGTTTGCCCAGGGGGGCAAACGGCAGCGGCGGCAACGCTGGCGCCGGCGCCCCGGGCGCAGCCCCCCCCGGTGCCTGCAGGCCCAGACCCGGGGCGGGCAGGGGCGGCATTGGAAACAGGATCGATGGCAGGGCAGGCGCCGTGACCTGGATGGTCTGAGGCGCAAGGATGTCCATCAGCCAGAGCACCAGCTGGGCCGTGGGCACGGAGAAGCGGTAGGTCACCGCCTCGACCAGGGGAAAGCTCAGCTCGCAGGAGCTGGGCTCCTGGGGGGATTCGCCCGGCTCCCAGGTCAGTTCGAACGGGTGGCTGCCCTCCGGTTTGAGCCGGCGGCTGCCATGGAGGATCTTGTTGCCCAGGGTCTCGAGGGCCTGGTCGAGCAGCTGGGGTTGGTCGTAGCCCTCGCAGTAGGGGGCATAGAGGGCAACCATGGCGTCGCGATCCTTCAGAACCGTCTCCATGGGGTCTGGACGCTGTCTGGGACCAGGATGGCGCATGCTTAGGGCCGTTTGGGGGACGCTCCGATGCAGCCGGGCAGGTCCAGTCCGTTCGCGGGCCGGCGGGTGGCGATCACCGGGGCCAGCGGCAGCCTGGGGATCGCCCTGCTGCGGGCTTTCCACCGCTGTGGGGCCAGCCTGGTGGCCCTCACCACCCGATCGGAGCCCCTGGAGCTGGTGGCTGAGGGCGGTGAGCCGATTCCCCTGGAGCAGGTCAACTGGCGCTGCGGCGACGAACAGGCGCTCGCTGGCCTGTTCAGCCAGGTGGACATCCTGGTGATCAACCATGGGCTCAATCCCCATGGCGATCGCAGTGCCGCAGCCCTGGAGCGCTGCCTGGAGGTGAATGCCCTCAGTTGTGTGCGCCTGCTGGAGTGCTTCGCTGCCGCGGACCAGGCGGGTGCTGCTGGAGATGCGCTCGCCGCTGGGCGGCCTGCCCCGGGCCACCGGCCCCGCCGGGAGGTCTGGATCAACACCTCCGAAGCCGAGATCCTGCCGGCGGTGAGCCCCCTCTACGAGATCAGCAAGCGTCTGCTGGGCCAGCTCTTGAGCCTGAGGGCCCTGGATCTGGCGGGTCCGGAGCTGCGCATCCGCCGCCTGGTGCTGGGTCCCTTCCGCTCCAGCCTCAACCCGATCGGGCTGATGGGCCCTGGCTTCGTCGCCAGGGCGGTGCTGCAGCTGGCGGCCTGGGATTGGGGCTTGATCATCGTCAGCCCCAATCCACTCACCTATGGGCTGATGCCCCTGGTGGTGCTGCTGCGCTGGACCTACCTGGGGCTGTTCAGCCGCCCGGGGCCCAGGGGCGCTGCGCCTTAGAAGTCTCGGTCGGTCAGGATTTCGCAGCCATCGCTGGTCACGGCGATGGTGTGCTCCCACTGGGCCGAGAGGCTGCCGTCCTCGGTCACCACGGTCCAACGGTCCTTGAGGGTGCGGCAGGCCTTGCTGCCGGCATTGAGGATCGGCTCCACCGCCAGGGTCATGCCGGCCCGCAGGGTCATGTTGGGCAGATCCCTGGTGCGGAAGTTGAACACGGAGGGTTCTTCATGCAGATTGCGGCCCACGCCATGGCCGGTGTAGTCCTCCACCACCGCATAGCCGTGGGCTTCGACGTGGTCCTGCACGGCGCCGGCGATGTCGAGCAGGCTGTTGCCGGCTTTGATCCGGGCCAGGCCCTTCATCAGCGACTCCTGGGCCACCCGGCTGAGGCGTTTGGCCTCCTCGCTGGCGCCCTCGCCGATGCAGAGGCTGATGCAGCTGTCGCCGTGGTACCCCTCGAAATAGGCCCCGGTGTCGATCTTGACCAGGTCACCGGCGCGGATCACCCGTTTGCTGCTGGGAATGCCATGGACCACCTCATGGTTGATCGAGGCGCAGATGCTGGCGGGAAAGCCGTGGTAGCCCTTGAAACTGGGAGTGGCGCCCATCTCCCGGATCCGCTGCTCGGCATGGCGATCCAGGTCGGCGGTGGTCATGCCCGGTGCGGCCAGCTCGCTGATCTCCCTCAGCACGGTTGCCACGATGCGGCTGGCCTTGCGCATGATCGTGATCTCCCGCGCCGATTTGATTTCCACCCCCCGGCGCCCCTTCTGGATGCGGGGGCCCGTCTGGGTGGCGGCCGCCTGGGCCGCTGCTGACGCACTGGCGGCCGCCTGACGTTTGGTGCTGGCCAGCAGATCAGCAAAAAGATTCATCGAAACGTCCAAGGCCGATTGTCAAGGTAGAACGGAGCACCGCTTCCCTGTTGTCAGGCTGCCTCCTGCCCGACTGACTCTGTCCCCACTGCCTATTTCCCCCACGGCCTTTCTGCCTGGCTGCCTTTCTGCCTCGCTGCCTGTCTCCCCGTCTGAGCGTCCTGTCCGCCTGTCTCTGTGTCCGCCTGTCTTTCTGACCCATGGTCCCGCTGCCTGGCCTGACGCCCCAGAGGGTCCAGCAGTTGCGCCGGCTCCACGGGACGGTGGCCCCGTTCGTGCTGGTTCCCCTTGGGATCACGGCCACCAGCGGCATGGCCTACCGGCTCCTCAAGGATTGGGCCGGCCTGGGCCGCGATCAGGTGCATTGGCTGATGGTGATCCACGAGGGCGAGTGGCTCGGCAAGCAGCTGGAGCCCGTCTATGTGCTGGTGAACGGCCTGGGCCTGCTGTGGATGCTGATCTCGGGGGCTGCCCTGGTGCTGCAACGCTGGCGCCCGGGCCAGCGGCCCGCCCGGCCGGTTGACCGGGCCCGCCCGGCCGATCCTGGCGTTTCGATCGGGCCGGATGGGTCGGACTGAGCGGTACACTTGTTGTTTGGCCAGGCGTCTTTCGGAGCTGGGATGGCAGCGGATTCCAACGAGATCAATGACATGACCAGCGAGATGGAGGCCACCACGGTGGAGACCAGCTTGGAGACGGCGGCTACCGGGGATCAGGCCCCTGCCGTGGCAACCCTGGAGCCTGTGAAGGCCACCACGGGCAAGCTCAGTGCCCAGGATCTGATCCGGGCGTTCGAGGCCGATCAGCTCAAGTGCGATCTGCCTGAGATCTATGTGGGCGACACGGTCCGGGTGGGCGTTCGCATTTCCGAGGGCAACAAGGAGCGCATCCAGCCCTACGAGGGCGTCGTGATTGCCAAGCGCCATGGCGGTCTCCATGAGACCATCACCGTGCGTCGCATCTTCCAAGGGGTCGGCGTGGAGCGTGTCTTCATGCTGCACAGTCCCCAAGTCGCTTCCATCAAGGTGGAGCGGCGCGGTAAGGTGCGTCGAGCGAAGCTCTTCTATCTGCGCGACCGGGTGGGCAAGGCCACCCGCGTCAAGCAGCGCTTCGATCGCTGAGGCCTACGCCTCATTTGCCCAGGTCCCGATCCTGCTTGCATGGATCGGGACCGAGGGGAAATCGCCTTGCGCCGTTAGTTCAGTTGGTAGAACGCAGGTCTCCAAAACCTGATGTCGGGGGTTCAAGTCCTCCACGGCGCGTCCGATTTCCCCTCCTGCAGTTTCGTGGTTCCGGACATGGAGTTGGATCTACAGCCTGGTGATGTGGTCAAGGTTCTCGAGTCCGCAGCCCTTGGCTGGGTTCGGGCTCGGGTGATCCGTGTCAAATCCGGTGGACGTGTCGTTGTCCAAAGCGACCAGGGTCGGGAATTCACGGCCCGGGGCAATCAGGTTCGCCTGATTGAACCGGCCGGGTTCCGCCCTTAATCTCTGTTTCAATCGTCGGACCCATCCACGGTCCCTTTCCCTCCCCTGATCGTGCTTCTTCGGAGCTCGGCCGGGGGATTTTTGCTGGCGGAGCGGCCTGGCTGGTGAGGGGCCCCAACCCGCACCGATTGGTTGACGTCGGGGCCCGTCGCAGCGGATACTGATCAAAGCGCAGGGCAGCGATCGTTGCCTCGGCGATCCGGAACTGGCCGATGGCCGTTCTGTGATTTGGTGACAAGCCCAATCAAATTGGTTGAAAAACCAACTTTTAGGCAAGTCAATCAACTTGGGACTGTAGTTCAATCGGTTAGAGCACCGCCCTGTCACGGCGGAAGTTGCGGGTTCGAGCCCCGTCAGTCCCGTTCCAACCATCTGTTTCCCCCAGCAGGAGCCGCAGCGCCATGGCGAACTTGGGTTCGGTGCGTGTGCGTTTGGCTCCCAGCCCTACGGGAACCCTGCACATCGGCACCGCCCGTACGGCGGTGTTCAACTGGCTCTTCGCCAAGCGCCACGGCGGCCAGTTCCTGCTGCGCATTGAGGACACGGATCGCGAACGCAGCAAGCCCGAGTTCACTGCCAACATTCTCGAAGGCCTGCAATGGCTGGGGCTCACCTGGGACGGGGAGCCCGTGGTCCAAAGCGAACGGATCGAGGCCCACCGTGCCGCCATCGGCCAGCTGCTGGCCTCCGGCCATGCCTACCGCTGCTATGCCAGCGAGGCCGAGCTCCAGGAGATGCGCGAGCGTCAGGCCGCTGAGAACCAGCCCCCCCGCTACGACAACCGCCACCGGGACCTCAGCCCCGACCAGGAACAGGCCTTCATCGCCGAAGGGCGCCAGGCCACCGTGCGGTTCCGCATCGACGATGGCGCCAGGATCGGCTGGCACGATTTGGTGCGCGGTGAGATGGCCTGGGCCGGGTCCGACCTGGGTGGCGACATGGTGATTGCCCGCCGGGCCCCGGCCGACACGATCGGCGATCCCCTTTACAACCTGGTGGTGGTGGTGGATGACGCGGCCATGGCGATCAGCCATGTGATCCGCGGCGAAGACCACATCGCCAACACGGCCAAGCAAATCCTGCTGTACCAAGCCCTCGGCCTCGACCTGCCGTTGTTTGCCCACACGCCCCTGATCCTCAACAAGGAGGGCCGCAAGCTCTCGAAACGGGATGGGGTCACCTCGGTGAGTGATTTCCGCGCCCAGGGCTACACCGCCGCCGCCCTGGTCAACTACATGACCCTGCTGGGCTGGTCGCCGCCGGAGGGCATGGGGGAGCGCTTCAGCCTGCAGGAGGCCGCCGCCGTTTTCGCGTTTGACCGGGTCAACAAGGCCGGAGCCCGCTTTGACTGGGACAAGCTCAACTGGTTGAACAGCCAGGTGCTCCATGACCTCGATCCGGCGGCGTTGCTGGATGTCCTGGGTCCGCTCTGGCAGGCCGAGGGCTGGGGCGACCCGGCAGCGGCTGCCCCTGGCGGCCAGGACCGGGCCTGGGTGGAGGCGTTGTGTGGCTTGATCGGCCCCTCCCTGGTCACCCTGCGCGATGGCATCGACCAGGCCAGGCCCTTCTTCAGCCGCCCCGCCCTCAGCGAGGCCGCCCTCAGCCAACTGGACAGCCCCGGGGCACGCCCAGCCCTCCAGGCCCTGCTGGAGCGCCTCGGCGAGGGCGCCCTGGCCGCTGACCAGGCCCAGGCTCTCCTGGGGGAAGCCTGCACCGTGGCCGGGGTCAAAAAGGGGGTGTTGATGAAATCGCTGCGGGCCGCCCTGCTCGGCAGTCTCCAGGGCCCGGATTTGCTCACCACCTGGCTGTTGCTGCAGCCCAGCGGCGAGGCCGCCGCGCGCATCCGCCGCTGCCTTTGACCCGCTCGCCGCTGGGCGTTGGCGCCAATCCCTGGGTTGGGTAGGACCTCGCAGAGGGAGGGGCTCCTCAGCCCGCGGGGTCTAGGGGGTCAGCCACCGGGGGAGCTGGGCTTGGTTCGTCGCCCCCAGGCGCGCTGTCACTGGCTGGACCAACCCTGGCATCAGGGGAACTCGCTGCACGGTCAGCGGGCTTTCTGGCACCGGGGTCCTCGGCAACCGCCGCTTCGGTGGGGCTGGGCTCCGGGCGAAGCCCTGAACTAGCGGGTGGCTTCGGCGCGCTGACATCCGGGAGCTCCACGAGCCCGAGGCGCCGGGCCAGGCTCGGGGCCGTGAACCCCTGCAGGCCCACGGTGAGCAGGATCATCAGGAACACCAGGCCCTTGAGGGTTGAAGCTCCTGCGACGCCAGCGGCCTCCAGCTGCAGGGCAAACAGGCTGGCCACGGCAGCGGTGACGATGCCCCGGGGGGCAATCCAGCTGAGGATCAGCTTTTCGCTCCAGCCCAGGCCCGGCAGGCCGATCGCTCCCAGCTGGATCACCAGCCAGCGGTAAAGCATCAGCGCCAGCACACAGCCCACCCCGCCCAGGCCCAGGGGGCTCAGTTCGCCCCAGGACAGGTCGGCGGCCAGCAGGGGAAACAGCACGGTGATCGCCAGTTGGGCCAGCTGGGCGATCAGTTCATCCAGCTGGCTGGCCTCCTTGTCGAGCCGCAGACCCACCACCACGCCGGCTGCCACGGCCGCAGGAAAACCAGCCTCCGGCAACAGCCACTCGGTGCCGCTCACCAGCAGGAACAGGGCGCCGAGAATCAGTTGCAGGGGGAGGGGGTCCTCCTGCTCCGTGCCCGATCCCCGGGGCAGGTGTTCCAGCACCAGGCTGAGCACCAGGCCGCCGGCGGCACCGATCGCCACGCCGCCGCCCACCCGTAACCCGAGCAGGGACACCACATCGGCCCAACCGGCCAGGTCACCGAGGGCCAGCTGCAGCAGCAACAGGGCCAGCACGGCCCCCACGGGCTCGAGGATCAGGCCCTCGGCCTGGAGGATCTGGCCCAGGCCGGGCAGCAGGCGCATCTGTTGCACCATCGGTGTCACCACCGTGGGGCCGGTGGCCAGGGAAATGGCGGCGAACACCCAGGCCAGGGGCCAGGCCAGCCCGGCCAGCTGGTGGGCCAGCAATGCTCCGCCCAGCAGGCCCAGGACTCCGCGCACCACCACCAGCTGGATGACGGCCCGTTGCAGATCCCGGCCGGCCAGGCGCAGGTTCAGGCCGCCATCGAAGAGCACCAGGCTCACCAGCAGGCCGACCAGGGGCTCCAGGCCCCGACCCAGGCTTTCCGGTTCCACCAGGTTGAAGCCGGCGCGGCCGATCACCAGCCCGACCGTGAGCAACAGCACCACCGCCGGCAGGCCCGTGAGCCTGGCGATCAACTGGGCCAGGGAGCCGGCAAAAAAGGATTCGCTCCAGAGCAGCTCAAGCCGGTTCAAAGGGCCCGCTCCATCGAGATCATTCGTCGAAGGAGGCGAACTGGGGCTCAACCCGGATTCCCACCACACCGCTGGGACGCACCACCAGATATTCCCCCTGCAGGTCGTTGATCGGCACGTTCACAAAGGCATCGGCCGGGCCGGCGTTCAGCACGCTGCCATACCACTGCTGGAAGGAGGCCAGGTCGGGGAAGTTGATCACCTGGTGGTGACCGCCGGCCAGGAGCAGGTGGATGGCGTAATGGTTGGGCGTACGGGCCATGGGCGTTGGCGCCAAGCGGGATCGCAGGCCCACGATATGGACGGGGTTGGCCCCTCTGCCAATCTGAGGCGGTTCCGGACGCAGGCCATGACAGCAGACGGCAGGCCCCCGAACCCCCGAACCGGCGCAGCCGGGGGTCCGGTTGCCCCTGGCGCTGCCGCGCCCCTGCTGCTGCTGGTGGATGGCCACAGCCTGGCGTTCCGCAGTTTTTATGCCTTCTCCAAGGGGGGCGAAGGGGGGCTGGCCACCAAGGAGGGGGTGCCCACCTCGGTGACCTACGGCTTCCTCAAGGCCCTGCTCGACACCTGCAAGGGCCTGGCGCCCCAGGGGGTGGTGATCGCCTTCGACACCGCCCATCCCACCTTCCGCCATGAGGCCGACAGCGCCTACAAGGCCCACCGCGATGAAGCGCCAGAACACTTCTTTGCCGACCTGGCCAATCTGCAGCAGATCCTCGAAACGGCTCTTGATCTGCCCCTTTGCATGGCCCCGGGCTACGAGGCCGACGATGTGCTCGGCACCCTGGCCAACCGGGCGGCCGATGCCGGCTGGCGGGTGCGGATCCTCTCTGGCGATCGCGACCTCTTCCAGCTGGTGGATGACGGCCGCGACATCGCCGTGCTCTACATGGGCGGCGGGCCCTATGCCAAAAGCAGTGGCCCGCTCGAAATCAAGCGGGAGGGGGTGATCGCCATGTTGGGCGTTCCCCCCGAGGAGGTGGTGGATCTCAAGGCCCTCACGGGGGATAGCTCCGACAACATCCCCGGCGTGAAGGGCGTGGGGCCGAAAACGGCGATCAACTTGCTGAAGGAGAACGGCGACCTCGATGGGGTCTATGCCGCCCTCGATGGCCTGGGGGAAAAGGACAGCAAGGGAGCCTTGAAGGGCGCTTTGAAGGCCAAGCTCAGCGCCGATCGCGAGAACGCCTTCCGCTCGCGCATGTTGGCCGAGATCCTGGTGGACATCCCCCTGCCGAGCGAACCGCGGCTGGCCCTGGGGGCGGTGGATGCCCCCAGCCTGGCGACAAGCCTGGAGGAGCTGGAGCTCTTCAGCCTGGTGAAACAGGTGGGTGCCTTTGCGCGGATTTTTTCGGCGGAGCCGCCGCCCGACGCCAGTGGCGATCACCCCCCGGCAGACCCTGGGCTGAAGGGGGCCGGGGCCCCTGGCCGAGGCAGCAGGGCCGCCGCCCAACCGGAGCCAGGACCCCCTTCCGGGACCCAGGCCAACCCCCCGGACCCGGCGTTGATGCCCGCCGAACCGACCAGCGAGCCGGGCCAGCTCCCCCCCCTGGCTCCCCAGCTGATCGGCTCCGAGGGCGACCTGCAAGCCCTGGTGGCGCGTCTGTGGGCGAGCACCGATCCGGCCTCTCCCATCGCTCTGGATACTGAAACCACTGCCCTGAATCCCTTCCAAGCGGAGCTGGTCGGAATTGGTGTCTGTTGGGGAGAGGGGCTCGCCGATCTGGCCTACATCCCGATTGGCCACCATCCGCCCGCCGCCGCCGACCTGCTCAGCGCGCCGCCGCCGGCCCCGCCCCAGCTGCCCCTGGAGCAGGTGCTGGCCGCCCTGGCCCCCTGGCTGGCGAGCGCCGACCACCCCAAAACGCTCCAAAACGCCAAATACGACCGGTTGGTGCTGATGCGCCACGGCCTGCCGCTCGCCGGCGTGGTGATGGACACCCTGCTGGCGGACTACCTGCGCGATGCCAATGCCAAACATGGCCTCGATGCCCTGGCGGAGCGCAACTTCGGCTTCACGCCCACTGGGTTTGGCGAGCTCGTTCCGAAGGGGGCGACCTTTGCCTCGGTGCCGATTGAGGCGGCGGCTCTCTACTGCGGCATGGATGGGCACCTCACCTGGCGGCTCACGGGGCTGCTGCGCCAGCAGTTGGCCGACCTGGGGCCGGCCCTGCCCGCCCTGCTCGACCAGGTGGAGCTGCCCCTCGAGCCCGTGCTCGCCCTGATGGAAGCCACCGGCATCCGGATTGATACGGCCTACCTGGCGGAGCTCTCCGCCGAGCTGGCCACCACCTTGGCCCGGCTGGAGCTTGACGCCCGCGCCGCCGCTGGCGTGGACTTCAATTTGGCGTCCCCCAAGCAGCTGGGGGAACTGCTGTTCGATACCCTGGGCCTTGATCGCAAGAAATCCCGCAAGACCAAGACCGGCTGGAGCACCGATGCGGCCGTGCTGGAAAAACTGGAGGACGCCCATCCGGTGGTGCCCCTGGTGCTCGAACATCGCACCCTCAGCAAGCTCAAGAGCACCTATGTGGATGCCTTGCCGGCCCTGATGGAGCCGGAAACGGGCCGGGTGCACACCGATTTCAACCAGGCGGTCACCGCCACTGGACGCCTCTCGAGCAGCAATCCCAACCTCCAGAACATCCCCATCCGCACGGAATTTTCCCGGCGGATTCGCAAGGCCTTTTTGCCCCAGGACGGCTGGCAGCTGATCAGTGCCGATTACAGCCAGATTGAGTTGCGCATTCTTACCCACCTCTCGGGCGAACCGGTGCTGGTGGAGGCCTACCAGGCCGGCGATGACGTGCACGCCCTCACGGCCCGATTGCTCTTGGAGAAAGACGAGGTGAGCGCCGAGGAGCGGCGCCTCGGCAAAACGATCAATTTCGGGGTGATCTATGGCATGGGCGCCCAGCGCTTTGCCCGCGAAACCGGGGTGAGCCAGGCCCAGGCCAAGGAGTTTCTCACCAAGTACAAACAGCGCTATCCCCAGGTGTTCGCCTTTCTGGAACTGCAGGAGCGCCTTGCCCTCAGCCGCGGCTATGTGGAAACGATCCTGGGCCGGCGCCGCCCTTTTGGGTTTGATCCCAATGGCCTCGGCCGCCTGCTGGGCAAGGATCCCCTCGAGATCGACCTGGAGGTGGCCCGCCGCGCCGGCATGGAGGCCCAGCAACTCAGGGCCGCTGCCAATGCGCCGATCCAGGGCTCCAGCGCCGACATCATCAAGCTGGCCATGGTGCAGCTGCAGCGGGAACTGGCCGCAGCAGGACTGCCCGCTCGCCTGTTGTTGCAGGTGCACGATGAATTGGTGCTGGAGGCGGCTCCAGACGCGCTCGCTGCCGTGGTGGAACTCACCCGCCGCACCATGGAAACGGCGGTGCAGCTGGCCGTTCCCCTGAAGGTGGAAACGGGGGTGGGCCCCAACTGGATGGAGGCGAAATAACCCGGCTGGGTAGCGGTTTCAGAGGGTCGTTCTGCCTGTGGGCGGTTCTCTCAAACGGCTGTAGGAGAGTTGAAGCGTTTGCGGCCTTTAAGGTTGGCCATCACGGCCAGATTGCGCAATTCGGCCAGCACAAGGGGCAGATCGGCCAGCAGTACCGTTTGCAGGGGATTGATCAGGGCCGTGGCCGTGGCGGCGGCTGAGAGCAGGTGGGTGATGCCGATCAGGCCAAAATTGCTCGTTGCCGTGGCCTCGAGCCGGCGGCTCATGTCAATCAGGCGGGCAATCCAGGCGGCATCTTGATCGATCACCACATCACACACCCGTTCGCTGAAGGCACTGTCGTCGTCCACATCAATGCTGATCGAGACATCGGCCTGGAAGGCGGCGGGCATGTCATTGAGCACATAGCCCACATAGGCCACGCCGGAGCCATTGGCCTGGAGCTCATGCACCAGATCCAGGCGCTCCGACCAGCCACAGCCGCCGTGGATACAGGCCGGATCGGGCAGGGCCAGGGCCTCCACCATCCTGGCGATGCGCTCGTGGGGATCGGAGCCCACGATGTGGATGGCCACTCCCAATTCCCTGAGGGCCTTACTCAATTCAATCCAGCTGGGATCAGGGGAGGTGCGCAGTTCTATGTAGCCCATCACCTGGTCGCCCTGGCGGATCTCAAGGGCATCGAGGTGGGTCTGGGGGATTGAGGCAGGGGGATGGGGCTGGCGGGCCACGTCAAACACCCGGCCATCGGCCAGCTGCACCCGCCAGCCACCGGCGCCGTTGTCGAGATCCAGGGCGGCCACCGCAAAGGCGTCTTCGCCCAGGCTCAGGGCGCTCGACCAGATCGGAATGCTGTCTTCAGTGACCAGATAGCGCTGCATGCCGGCCAGGAGCCTCAGCAGGCTGCGCTCGGGCAGGGGGCAGTCCGCCAGGGGGTGTTCAATCGGTTGGATGCCACCGATCTGGTCGAGGCAACTGCGGCT
Source organism: Synechococcus sp. UW140 (assembly GCA_943370565.1). GTDB lineage: Bacteria > Cyanobacteriota > Cyanobacteriia > PCC-6307 > Cyanobiaceae > BAIKAL-G1. The sequence goes on from CALRRL020000003.1 coordinate 137,410, forward strand.
GATCACCAGATGGCTGATCTTGCCGAGGATGGAGAGGGAATCGGGGTCGCGGATCTGCAGCCTGTGCAACCGCAATTCGGCCATCGCCGTGAGCCGGGAGGCCAGATTGCTGGTTTGCCAGTCATTGAGCGGGTTGAACTGGAAGGCGCTCAAGGAGCGTTGCACCGCGCCGGTGAGACTCCAGTAGGTGCCACAGGCAAACAGGGCCGGTGCCATCAGCTTCTGGTAGAGGCAAAGACCTTTCTGCAAGCGGGACTGTTGCAGCCTGGCGCCAGAGGGTCGGTGCGATTGGCCATAGATGGCATGGGTCAGCATCGCTTGTTCCACTTCCAATTCCGCCTGGCCCCGGATCACAAACGAGCCCGGTTCGAGATGGTCGCCAGCCCTGAGCAGACGAGGGGCCCACTCGCCATCCACCAGGCGGTTGAAGACCGTCAGTTCGCCGGAGAGAATGCGGCTGTTCAGATAGATCAGGGTCTGGGTTTCGGCCCTGTAGCGATCGCCAACCCTGATCTCCACCAGGGGTTTGTCCCCCGCCCAGGGGGCGGTGACGGGGATGGTGATGGCATGGCCCAGGCGATCGACCAGGCCCCGGGCCACGGGGTCAAGGCCCCCCTGCAGGAACACGCTCTGGAGGGCCGTGCTGGCATCACCGATTGCCAGGTCGACCAGGGCCTCACCGGCCAGTCCCTGGCTGATCAACACGGCCGAAAAGCCCAGATCCAGGCCATCCATCGGCAATTCGTGGCGATGGCGCACGTGCCTGACGACACCGCCGAGCAGGGGCAGCAGCAGCACAACCGTTGCGCCGGAGAGCAGCAGCGCTGGGATCGGCACAAGCAGGTCCAAGCCCACCAGCAGGGCCGCCACCCCGCCATGGCGCAGGGCCTGGCGGCTGGTCAGCCGCCTGAGGCTTCCGCCCGGGCCGAGTTGGCTTTCCGGGGTCGGGGTGCAGGGCCGCAGCTCCGGCGGTTCGAACGCATCCTTGAGCAGCAGGCCCAGCTCCTGGCGCCGGCCATCGGGAAAGCAGATGCTCAGGGAGCCATTGAGGGGATTGATCCGAAACGACAGCAGCCAATGGCAGCTGTAGAGGGTGAGCCGGCAGTGGCGCCGCAGGTCGGCTGAGCCGATCAGCAGGTCACAGCGCAGCCTGATGCGCCCGGGTAGATCACTGACGAGGCGGCACTGGCTGGGAATCTCAACCTGGCCACGGCTGGCTGGCATGGCGGCTGCTGGCGGGGATGCTGAGGTGGATGCTGTGGGGGGAGGCGCTGGGCTCCGGTGACGGACGGTGGGCCTGGGCTCAGGGAGGAGCTGGGCTCACCAGGGGCCTGGCCCGGGTCAGGGGGTGCCTGGCCTGGGGAGACTTCAGGCGGCGGGCTGGGCCAGAAAGGGCAGGCGCAGCAGCAGGGCCAGCTCCACGGCGAGACCGGCCAGCACCAACAGGGGGGCGCCTGGAGCCAGGGGGAGCAGCAGGCCCAACAGGCCCAGGAGGGCGATCAGGGCTGCCAGGGCAAGCAAGGACAGGCTCAAGGCCAGGCTGGCCAGATTGACGGGAACCAGCAACCAGCGCCAGGGGCCACCGGCGCGCCGGACTCGAGGGGTGGGCTTGGCCCTGGCGAGGGCAATGCGGACCACCTCGGCGGCGGGGGGACGGGCCCCGCCCCGGGCCAGGGCGGCGAGCAGGATCGGCAGACCCTGCTCCAGGGGAGCGGAGCTGCCGTCCGCCCGGCCTGAGATCACGATCGAGTGGGCGGCGGGGTTCAGCCGCCAGTCCAGGCCCCGGCCGGGCAGGTGGCCCTCCAGGTGGCGCGCAACCTGGGCCCAATCCAGGCGGGTTGTGGAGCGCAACAGATAGCGCCGCCGCAGGGGCGTGGCATGGACCAGCTGGGCACAACGCTCGAGCTGGAGTGCAGCGGGATGGCCAGCCATCTAGGCCACAACGCTGCGGAACAGCTTGGTCTGGCTGCAGTAGCTCCAGCCATGGCCTTCGGGGTCCTGGCTGCGGACCCATTGGCAGAAATCGGGGCGCCGCCGCCGGGCCGTGATCGTCTGATGGCTGAGGCTGAGGCGGCTGGAGAGTTGCACCAGGCTCACTTCCAGGGCGGCCGCGCTGCTGGGGTTGCCCGGAGCCCCGTTGCCATTGGACGCGCAGCCACCCCCTGGCGCTTGCGGCCCGGGGGTGGCTGCGCCTGGGCGATTGGCCGGCTGGCCGGCAGTGGGCTGGTCCACCGTTGCCGTGGTCTTGGTGGGCTGGCTGGCCGGCGGCAGCTCCTTGGCACGGAAGCCCAGCACCCGCATGGCGTTGGCCGCCGCCACCAGGCTGGAGCCGTTGTTCAGCAGCACCGCCAGAATCGGGCTGATCGGCAGGAAGGTGCCCACCACCAGGGCGGAGAGGTTCGGTACCCCAACGATGCCGATGTTCTGCTTGACCAGCTCAAAGGTGCGTCGCGACAGGTCCTGGGCCACCAGCAGGCCGGACACCTTGTCGTTGGTGAGCACGATGTCTGCCGTTTCGCGGGCGAGATCACTGCCGGAGGCAAACGAGATCGAGACATCGGCATAGGCCAGGGCTGCCGAATCGTTGATGCCATCGCCAACAAAGGCCACCTTGTGCCCTTGCTGCGCCAGGGATTTCACCAGTTCGGCCTTCTGATCGGGCAGGGCCTCGGCATGGACCTCCTCGGGGGCCAGGCCCAGCCGTTCGGCCACGGCATGGGCGACGGCCGCCACATCGCCCGTGAGCATGTGGGCCTGGATGCCGCGGCGGTGCAGTTCGGCGATCAGCTGGCGGCTGTCGGGCCGTAGGGCATCGGCCGCATAGATCACCGCCTCCAGCACCCCATTGACGGCGAGATACACCGGTGTGGCCGTGGCCAGGCGTGGATCCTGACTGGCGTCCGCAGGCTCGAGGCCCTCTTCGCGCAGCAGCCGGGCATTGCCCACCAACACGGTCTGACCCTGAATCTCGGCGCTGACGCCCCGGCCGATGCGGTAGTCCCAGCGGTCACAGGGAAGGGTGTCGAGGCCCAGGCCGGCGGCATGGTTGATCACGGCTTCGGCCACGGGATGGTTCAGGCCCTGCTCCGCCGATGCCGCCAGGCGAATGAGCTGCTGCCGATCGCCCTTGCCGAGCAGTTCCACCTCCACCACGGAGGGATGGCCCTGGGTGAGAGTGCCCGTCTTGTCAAACACCACCACATCCACATCGGCCAGCTGCTCGAGGGCCCGTCCGCTGCGGATCAACAGCCCCTGGCTGCCGGCCTTGGTCAGGGCCGCCATGATTGCCGTCGGCACCGACACCCGCAGGCCCGTCCCCAGGTCGAACATCAACAGGGAGGCCGCCTGGGCGATGTTGCCGGCGCTGAGCAGCAGCGAGAGGCCGGCCAGGGCAAGGGTGGGCAACACAAAGCGATTGGCAATCTTGCCGGCGTAGTTGCCGACCCGGGTATCAAACACTGGGGCCGATTCGATCATCGAGGTGATCTGGCCGATGCGGGTGGCTTCTCCCACGGCCGACGTTTCGATGATTAAGGAGCCTTCCAATAGGATGAACCCTGCCAGGACTTCATCGCCAGGCCCCGCCTCACGGGGGACCGATTCACCGGTTAATTTGACAACATCAAGCGAGCTTTCCCCGCTCTCGATCACCCCATCAACGGGGATCTGATCGCCCGCAAACAGGAGAATACGGTCGCCAGCTTCCAGGAGGGTGCTGGGCACGATCACCTCTTCGCCGTTGCGCAACAGGCGCACGTCCGTCTGGAGGCTGGCCAGGAGATCGGTATTGGCGGAATGGGCAATGCGCTGGGTGGCATCGCGCACCGCTTCGCCGCCCTCGATCATGGTGATCATCATCGCCGGGCCCACCAGGAAGCCATCAAGGCTGTGCAGCACCACCGCCAGGCTGTCGAGGAAATCGACGTTGATCTTGCGGTCTTCGCGCAGGCCCTGCCAGGCGCGGCGGAAGCTCAGCTGGGCCGCCACCAGGATGAATCCGGCCACGGCCAGGGGCGGCAGCGCCAGGGGGCCTGCCAGGAGGGCGAGGCCCAGGGATGCCACCGGCAGAACGATGCGGGTGGGAACAAAGGGTTCTTCGTCCTCGGCCTCCGATGCGGCTGGGCTGGGGGGTGAGCTGGCGCTGGCCTGGCTGACGGGGCTGGAGCCAGCGCTTGCCGCCTGCGCCAACTGGGGCTCCCTGGGCAGCTGGGCCAGCCAGGGCTCCAGCTCGATCGGCGCCGAAGGTTTGAAGCAGACCACGCAACTGCCGGCCAGCCGATTGATGCGGACCTGGTGGACCTCCTGGCGAGTGATGAGGTGGGCTTCCAGGGCCGTCAGCCCGTCAGCATCAAGCGACAGCCGTAGCCGCAGGCGCCCGGGGGACTGAAAAGGAATGGCTACCAGATAGGCAGGCGGGGTGGTGTCCTGACGATCCGCTACGACGATCAGGTCAGGAATCCGGCTCGGTGATACGGACTGGGCTAACACGAATAGGGGGAGCGGGAGGATTTTTGATTAATGAAAAATCTGGGGCCGGTGATCAATCACTAGATCGATCAATAGGATGAATCTGCATGACTAATCTTCAAGACTAATCTCTGCGACCCCTTGCTGGGATCAATCCATCGGATCAATCAACAGGAACGGCACTCACCACGGTTTTGGCTGCTTTCTTGGTAGGGGCCGGCTTGCTGGTGGCCTTCGCGTCGATCGGCGCCGATTCCATTTCCGACTTGGCTTCTGCCACCAGGTCCACCAGGCTTTCGGCGGCCTCGGCCGCATGTTTGGCGACGCTGCGGGCTGCGGTGCCGGCCACCCCGGCCACGGTCACCCCCACCTTGATCCCGCCTTTGGCCATGGTGCGCCCGGCCTGGCCCATGGAATCCCCCAGGCTGGCGTGGCCCATGCGACGCACCACCGGGGCCAGGGCCACCAAGCCAGCGCCCACGCCGAAGGCCAACAGCGTTTCAAGCTCAAACATCTGTAAATGTGAATCAATTCCGATCAGAATAGCCTGGTTGTCCAGATGTCCCCCCGTTCCGGTGGCGGAACCCGGGGCCCTGGCTGTTGTGCCAGCCTGGCGGCGGGGTCAGGCCAGCCAGGGGCCAGCGCGGATGTTGCATCTGATCACGGCCGACCTGCCCAGTGATGCCCTGGCCCTGGTGGGGCAGCTCCAGGGCCATTGTGCCGGCCAGGCACCGCCGCCGGCCCTGCTCGATCTCAGCGGCGAGGCGTGGCTGGCCCACCGGGATTGGGGGGCTTCAGCTGTGACCGTGTTCCGGCGGGGGGAGAGCCAGCGCCAGGTCTGGGAGCGGGTCAGGCCCGGTCTGGGCGAGTGGCTGGCTTTGCTGCAGCAGGAGGAGGCCCGATCCGAACGCTGCCCTCCGGTGCCGGGCCTGGGCCAGCTGCTGCAAGTGGTGGCCCTGGCCGAGTGGTTGGCCCAGCCAGGCGACGACGGGATCCCGGTGGACTCCGCTTTTGGGGAGGCCACCCCAGGCACGTCCGCCTGCCTGCCGGGGGGGGACCGGGAGCGGCTGGTGCTGCTGCCGCCCCTGCATCAGGCGCTGGAGCTGCTGGAGCTGGCCCAGATGGGGCCGGCCCTGCTGGACCAATGGCTCGAGCCCCTGCTGCTCTGGTGGCAGGAGACCCGCAAGAGCCTCAGCCGTCTTGATCTGCTGCTGCGCCTCAGCCTGCCCGAGGGCGATGCCCTGCGGCTTGCTCCCCTCTGGCAGCAGCGCCTGCAGCAGCTGGCGGACCTGCTTGCCGATCCGCAACGCCACCAATGGCTCTGCGTCCTCGATGGGGGGGCGGGCATGGCCATTCCCCTCTGTGATCGCCTCTGCCAGGTCTATGTGAAGGGCTTCCAACCGGCCCGGCTCTGGCTGGCTGGTGCGGCAACCGAGGAGGCCCGGCAGGCCTTGGCCCCGATCCGAGGCCCCCTGGTGATCGGCCATGGTCCCCAGTTGCATGCGGGCGGTCCCCAGGTCGACGCCTGGCTGGCGCGGCCCTGGCAGGCGGAGCCGCGGCTGCAATGGCAGTTGCAGGCGGAGCCAGCCCGCTGCAGCCTGTTGCTGCCAGGCCTGCGCAAGCAGCTGCTGCAGGTTCAGCAGATCGATCGGGACCTGCTGGTTGCGGTGGGGGGATCCAGCTGCCTTCTGCCCCTGCCTGCGGCCCTGGCGGGCCAGCGCTGCACAGGAGCCAAGCTCTCCGGCCGGCACCTGCAATTGCAATTCCAGTAAGGAGAATTCGCCCGGAAAACCTCGCGGCCGCAGGAGGCAGCGCGAGCCGCGATTGCGGGTGCCGCGGCCCAGGCAGGTCTCACTGCCTGGCGGGTTTCGGTTTGGGATTTGATGGCGTCCTCCGGGCCCCACCCGCAGCCTGCTGGCCTTGCCCCCTCGGGGAGCTGGACAGGGTCGCCGGGATTCGCGGGCCTGCTTGCCTGAGTTGCTTCTTGGGCTTGGTTATCAGGATTCATTGCCCGAGGGAGGTCGCGGCGCCAGCGCCAGCGGATCCTGGTCCTGCTTGGCAGCTGCCGCCGCGTCGGCTGGCGGACGCCAGCCCAACCACCAGGCCACCAGGAAAAAGGGCGTTCCCGGCAGGATCGGCAGCACCCATCCCGCCACGGCCAGGCCCAGAAACAGCTTGATCGAGCCCTGGCGGAGCTGCTCCTGGGCCCGCTGCCAGCGGCTGGGAGGGGGCGCAACCCGGTGGACCCGGGGTTCGTCCAGGGCAGCCCGCATGGTTGCCATCAGCTGATCGGGGCAGAGGCTGGACTGCTCCGATCGGATCACCAGCCCTTGCCCCTGGTTGATCTCCCGGATCTGCAGGGGCAGCCCGAGATGGTCGAGGGCCGCATGGATCTGGGCGCACTCCTGGGGAGCGAGGGGGGGCTCAAAGGCGAAGCGCAGCCGCCGGGGCAACTGGTGGCAGAGCTGGATCGTGAGCCTGTCGGCTGGGGTGACATGCCCAGACATCTGGGCCTCCCAAGGATTGGGCTGGTCCCCTGGCCGGGGACAATCAAGCTCGCCCTGCGGCTCCAGCTGAACGGCGGCCACCCTGACGGGGCTCATCGCAGGATCACTTCCCGTCCTTCGCCTGGCTCAACTCGGTTTTGGCCTCGGCCAGGATGTCGCCGAAGGTTTCACCCACTTCGGCCAAGCCTGTTCCCACCACCTTGACAGCCGACGCTGTTTTGTCGACGACAAACAAACCAACCTTAAGGCTGCTTTTGGTCAGCTTGCGGCCGGTGGAGCCCATCGAGGTGGCCAATCCATTCTCCTTGCCCAGCACCGCCGTGGCCACCGGGGCAAGGGCGACAAGCCCAGCGCCGATGCCGAACGCCAGCAGGGTTTCCAGTTCAAACATTGCGAGGCAATTATTGCTGTGCCAGCAGATTAGGCCCGATGGTGCCTGGGTCCTGGCCCTGTCCGGGTTGGCAAACAGGCCAGCAGCAATCGCGGCCAGGTTAGGCAACCCCAGTGGTGCCCATCCACTCAATCCTGCCGTGGTCAAAGGTGTAGCAGGCAGGTTCAATCATCAGGGCGCCACTGCTCACCCGCTCCCGGACCAGGGCGCTGCTTGCAATCAATTGCTGGGCGGTGAGAACGGGATGGCGGCGCACCGCCTGCTCCGGATCCAGGGGCACCTGGGCCTCCACCAACCCCTGACGGATGTGCAGCACCAGCTGGCTCAGGCTCGGGCTGAGGCTGGCATGGTCCGAGCAGGCAGCACCCACGGCGCCGCAGCCCTCATGGCCCAACACCACAAGCAGGCCAATATCCAGTCCTTCCAGGCCATATTCGATCGAGGCCAGGCTGCCGGCGGTGTAAGCATTGCCGGCATTGCGGATCACGAAGAGATCGCCGAAGCCGACATCAAACAGCAATTCGATCGGCACCCGTGAATCCGAGCAGCTCAGCACCATGGCCATGGGATGTTGGCCGCTGATCAGGCGATTCAGCCGCTGTTGGCTGCTGTGGGGATGCTTGGAGATCCCTTTGACAAAGCGATCATGGCCGGCCTTCAGTTCGGCGAGAGCCGCGGGCGCAGAGATTTTAGTAGGGCTCAAAGGGATCCTCCTCAGGACAGGATGAATGGGCCGCTGCAGAGCTGTTTCTCGTTCTGTTGGAACCCTGGTGAAGCCATGACTTGGGCCCTTGTTGATCCCAGGGGCCGTTGCCCTACATCGAAGGGCCCCAGAGATGAATGATCACCAGGTCAACTGACAAGGATCGGCTGCAGGCCCTGCTTGGGGCCTTGGCCTTCGATCAGGACTGGGTTGGGCTCGGGGTCGCGAACAGGTTGACCGCTGAGAAGAACAGGGAGATCCCCAGCAGGGTCCCCACCGCCCAGAGACTATCGCTGGGCCATTCCAGGACCAACATGCCCCCCAGCACGGCCGTCACCACCCCATCCACCAGGACCAGGCCCTTGGCGGGGGAAGAACTGGCGGCGGCACCAGCCAGTTCCATCACCCCTTCAAACAGGAGCAGCAGACCGGCAAACAGGGTCAGGCTCACTTCGCTGGCCACGGGGTAGAGCAGGATCCACACCCCACTGCCGCCGTAGAACAGGCCGGCCAGACCACGGAACAGCTTGCTGCGCCCGTGGGCGGCACTGCCAATGCGCAGCAGCTGGGCGATGCCGGCGGCGATCGCTACCCCACCGATGGCCAGGGTCAGCACCGTGGCGGAGACGAAGGGCAGGGCGATGGCCAGCACAGCGGCGAGCAGCAGAAGCCCGGCGGTGATCCAGCGAAGGGTGGGGTTGGCGGCCATGCCGACTGCGGTCAAAACAGGGATCTGACCTTAGCTGCCGCCCCAGAGGCGGGGGAATTACTAGTAAACGACAACATTTGATCGCAATCCGCAACAAAAGAGGCGCGCTCCCAGCGCCGCGAAGAGACTTTCCCAATCAATGACAGTTGGCCAAAGGGCCTCCATGCTGGAACTGCTCCCGCCCCTGAACGACCACAACTTGCCCTGGATGGACACGATCCATCCCATCGTGGTCCATTTTGTGATCGCCATGGCGTTGATCACGTTTGTCTTTGACCTCGCTGGTGTCGTCTTGCGCAAGCCCCAGCTCTTTGAGGTGAGCTTCTGGAACCTGCTCTTTGCCACTGCCGCCATCTTCGTGGCCATCATTTTTGGTGAGGTCGAGGCTGGCCTGGCCCTTCCCTATGGCGCTGCCCGGGAAATCCTCAACATCCACAGCACGATCGGCTGGTCCTTGGCAGGCATCCTGTCGCTGATGACCGGCTGGCGCTATGTGATCCGCAACCGGGACAGCCAGCAAATTCCCCTCGCCTTCCTGGGCGCGGGCGGTGTGCTCAGCCTGTTGGTGTTGGTCCAGATCTACTTGGGGGACCAGTTGATCTGGACCTACGGCCTGCATACGGTCAAGGTTGTCTCGGCCATCCGGAAGGGAATCGTTTGATGGACGCCGCGATGAGCACCATTCCCGCCGATTCACCGATCGATCAGATTGCTGCCTCCCTGGGGGCCAACGGCCTGCCCTACAGCCTGCCGATCCACCCCAACCTGGTGCACCTCACCATCGGTCTGTTCGCGATCGCCATCGCCTTTGATGGCGCTGGCGCCTTGTATCCCCTGGAGAAGCGGGTGTTCCGCTTCCTGGCCCTGCCGGTCACCCGTTCCGGTTTCCATGACGTCGGTTGGTACAACCTGCTGGCCTGCTGTTTCGTCACCTTTTTCACGGTGGCTGCCGGCTTCTTTGAAATGCTTCTGGCCGTTCCCCTGCCGGGAATCACCAGCACCTTTGGGCTGGAGAGCATGGTCACCATGCTCTGGCATGGGGTGGGCGGTGTCGTCCTGCTGCTGGCCATTGTTGGCATGACTGTTTGGCGCGGCTTCCAGCGGTTTCGCTGGCGCAAGGACATGGGCCGTCAGGTTCAGTGGATCTACCTGGTTGCCGGAGCGGCCATCTGCCTGCTGCTGGCCCTGCATGGCACCCTCGGAGCCCAGCTGGCTGCCGAGTTCGGTGTTCATATTGCGGCCGACCAACTGCTGGAAGCAGGGGCCGATCTCCATACCGCCCTGCCCTAATCGCCCCGGGTCGCTTCCTATCGCGCCTGTTGCTGTTTCTTCATGACCGCATCTCCAAGCTCCATCAATCGACCTGCCGTGATTGGGGTCAGCCTCTGGGTTGGCCTGCTGATCCTGATCAGCCGCTGGGTTGGCCTGCAGTCCTATCACTGGCTTCCGGTTCAGGCCTCCAACGCCGCCCCCCTGGTGGATGGCCTGTTCAGCTTTGAAACCAGCCTTGGCACCTTTGTGTTTCTGGCGGTGGCCTCTGTGATGGTCTGGGTGATCCTGCGGCACCGGGCCGACAAATATGACGCCACCGATGCCGAACCCATTGAAGGCAATCCCAAGTTGGAGGTCATCTGGACGGCCATTCCGCTGGTGCTGGTGATGGCCATTGCCGTTTATGCCATGAAGGTGAATACCAGCCTCGGGGTGCTCGGGCCCATGGAGCACATCCACCTGGGCAATGCCACGGAGCAGCAGGGGGGCTATCCGGGCGATCGCCTGCCCGCGGAATCGATTGAGGTGGTCGCACGCCAGTGGTCCTGGGAATTTCGCTACCCGCAGGCGGGTGTGTCCTCCACCGAGCTCCATCTGCCGCTCGATCAGCCGGTGACCTTCCGGCTGGTTTCGGAGGATGTGCTGCACGGTTTCTACATTCCGGCCTTTCGGCTCAAGCAGGACGTGATTCCGGGTCGGTCCATCAATTTCAACCTCACCCCCACCCGCATCGGCCGCTATCGGCTGCGAGATTCCCAGTTCAGTGGCACCTGGTTTGCCGCCAATCAGGCTGATGTGGTTGTGGACAGCCAAGACGACTACCAGGCCTGGCTCAAGCTGGCGGCCACCCTGCCCCTGCAGCCCGGCATCAGCGATGCCTCGCTCGAATATGCCCAACGGCTGCGCCAGAGCCCGACCCCTGGCTGGGCGACGGTCAAGCCCGCACCACCCCCCCAGGTGAACGTGCCCGGATCCAATGCCCTCCCCCACGACGCCTGAGGCCATGACAACCACCACCCCCTCCCTGCACAACGGCCACGCCAGTTTGAGCTGGACCCGCTATTTCGGCTTCAGTACCGATGCCAAGGTGATTGGCATCCAGTATATCGTTCTCGCCTTTTTCTTCTTTTTGATCGGCGGCTTTTTGGCCATGATCATCCGCGGCGAGCTGATCACACCGCCAGCCGATCTGGTCGATCGCACCGTCTATAACGGCCTCTACACGATGCACGGAACAATCATGTTGTTCCTGTTTATCTTTCCGGTGCTCAACGGCCTCAATAATCTATTGATTCCCACCATGATCGGTGCCCCCGACATGGCCTTCCCCCGTCTGAATACAGCCGCGTTCTGGCTCGTGCCGGTCTTTGGTCTGTTGTTGATCGCCAGCTTCTTCGTGCCGGGCGGACCCGCCTACTCGGGCTGGTGGTCCTATCCGCCGGTCAGTATCCAGAACCCCCTTGGCAACCTGATCAGTGGCCAAAGCCTCTGGTTGCTGGCGGTGGCTCTCTCGGGGGTGTCCTCGATCATGGGGGCCATCAATTTCGTCACCACAATCCTGCGGATGCGGGCCCCGGGCATGACCCTGTTCCGCATGCCGGTGTTCTGCTGGACAGCCCTTGCAGCCCAGTCCCTGCAGCTGATTGGCCTGCCGGCCCTCACGGGTGGGGCGGTGATGTTGCTGTTTGATCTCACGGTTGGCACGTCTTTTTACCGACCTGAAGGGGGTGGAGATCCGGTTCTGTATCAACACTTCTTCTGGTTCTATTCCCATCCGGCTGTCTACGTGATCATCCTGCCGGTTTTTGGAATTTTCTCGGAACTGTTCCCCGTCTATTCCCGCAAGCCGCTGTTTGGTTATGTCTATGTGTGCTTGGCCTCCTTCATCATTGTTGGCTTGGGCCTGATCGTTTGGGTTCACCACATGTTCCCAAGTGGCGTCACCATGTGGATGCGCAATCTGTTCATGTTCACCACCATGTTGATCGCCGTGCCAACCGGTGTGAAGGTGTTTGCCTGGCTTGGCACCCTCTGGCGAGGCAAGCTGCAGCTGACGACGCCCATGCTGTTTTGTCTGGGCGGCCTGATCAACTTCGTGTTCGCTGGCATCACCGGCATCATGCTGGCCACCGTGCCGATCGATATTCACGTCAGCAATACCTATTTCGTGGTTGGTCACTTCCACTATGTGATCTATGGCGCCGCTGTCATGGGTATTTTTGCGGCGATCTACCACTGGTTTCCCAAGTTCACCGGTCGCATGCCCTACGAGGGCCTGGGCAAACTCCACTTTGTCCTCACCTTCATCGGTGCCAACCTCAACTTCCTGCCCATGCATCCCCTCGGTTTGATGGGCATGCCCAGGCGCGTGTCCTCCTATGACCCGGAGTTTGCCTTCTGGAATGTGCTCGCGAGCCTGGGAGCATTCCTGTTGGGTGTGTCGATCATTCCCTTCCTGCTCAACATGATCAGCTCCTGGGCCAGGGGTCCCAAGGCCACCCACAACCCCTGGAATGCCATCGGTTTGGAGTGGTTGCTGCCTTCGCCCCCCCCGGTTGAGAATTTTGAAGAGGAGGTGCCCACCGTCATCAGTCGCCCCTACGGCTATGGCAGTGGTCTGCCATTGGTTGAACACCAGGCCGAAATCGAACGCCAGCTCACCCTCCAGGAGGCCTCCGCATGACCACCACCACACCCCAACCCTTGGCCGACCATGCCGCTGGCCATGGCGCCCATGTCAAGCACAACCTCACCGGTTTCATCATTTTTCTTTGTTCTGAGAGCGTCATCTTTCTGGCGTTCTTCAGTGGCTATGCCCTGTTGAAGCTCTCCGCCCTCAACTGGTTGCCGCCCGGGGTCGAGGGGCTTGAGTGGCGCACACCCCTGGTCAACACCGTGGTACTGCTGTCCAGCTCTGGCACGATTGTACTGGCCGAGCATTTCAAGGCCAAGGAGAAGATCTGGTTGTTCCGTGGCTTCTGGCTTCTCACCATGGCCATGGGCAGTTATTTCCTCTATGGGCAGGCCGTTGAATGGAGCGGCCTAGAGTTTGGTTTCACCTCCGGCACGTTTGGCGGCACCTTTTATCTGCTCACCGGTTTCCATGGCCTGCATGTGGCTACGGGGATTTTCCTGATGGGTCTGATGCTGGTCAAATCGTTTGTGCCTGGTAACTACGAGGGAGGCGAGCAGGGCGTTCAGGCAACGTCCCTGTTCTGGCATTTCGTTGACGTGATTTGGGTCGTGCTTTTTCTGCTGATTTATGTATGGCAAGGTTGATTGCCTAGGCATGTCGCTTCTCGATGGGGCGATCCACCGCTTGCCCATTCGCCTTGAACTCTTCCCTTTCTGCGCTGTTGCCCTTTTAAGCCATGATCATTGAGGATCGCCACTTTGACGTCATCGTGATCGGCACGGGGGCTGGCGGAGCCACCCTCGCTGCCGAACTGGCCGATGGGGGCCGCTCTGTGCTGGTGCTTGAGCGGGGTCAGGCGATCCCGCCGGAGGATCTCAGGAACACCGGAACAGAACTGTTTCGCAAGGAACGCTTCCATCCCAAGGAATCTTGGTTTGGCACCGATGGTGATCCCTTCCCGCCCCAGATGCTCTATGGCCTAGGCGGCAATACCAAGATCTGGGGCGGCGTGCTGGAGCGCATGCGCGAACGGGAGTTCGGTTCCCTGCGCCTGCAGAAGGGTTCAACCCCTGCCTGGGAATTGACCTATGCCGATTTTGCTCCCTATTACGACCGGGCCGAGCAGCGGTATCAAGTCCATGGCAAGGCGGGCGTCGACCCAACAGAACCAGCCCGCCAGGCCGACTATGGCTTTGCCCCGCGGCCAATTGAGCCGGTGATGGAAGAGTTGCGGGCCGCGTTGACGCGCCAGGGCATCGGCTCCTATGACCTGCCCTTGAGCTGGTCAGACTCGAAGACCAGCCCCTGCGGTGATGCGGACCAGTTTGGCGTCGCGGCTGCCCAGGCCAATGCTGCGATCACCATTCGCACCGGGGCCCGGGTGCGCCAGTTGCACACCAACCCCAGTGGCAACCAGGTGAAGGCCGTTGAGGCTGAGATTGATGGGGACCGCTGGCTGTTCCGGTCCCACCTGGTGGTGTTGGCTGCCGGGGCCATCAATACGCCAGCCCTGTTGTTGCGTTCTGCCGATGGCCGCCACCCCCATGGGCTTGCCAATGGCTCCGATCAGGTGGGTCGCAACCTGATGAAGCCCCAACTCACCTCGATCCTGCAACTCGCCGCCCGTCCGGGCCGTGGTCATGACGCACGAAGCCTTGGCATCAATGATTTTTATTGGGGCGATCAAAATGTCGATTTCCCGCTCGGCCATATCCAGAGTGGCGGTGGCGTGCTGCAGGATGCCCTGTTCGCTGAGTCGCCGCCGGTGTTGTCTTTAGTCAGTAAGTTGATGCCCGACTTCGGGCTCGAACAGCTGGCTGGCCGTTCAATCACCTGGTGGGCGATGACAGCCGTGGCGCCCGATCCCCACAATCGCATCAGTTTGCGTGGTGACCAGGTGCAGATTCATTACGAGGCGAATAATCTCGAGGCCCATGATCGGCTTGTCTATCGCTGGATCGATTGCCTGAAGGCGATTGAGAGTGATCCCCTCACCCAGGTGGTTAAGGCGGCCCCGACCCATCCCCGGGGCCAGGCCCCCCTCTCGGTGCTGGGTCTGGCCCTGGGCACCTGTCGCATGGGCAGCAACCCGGCCACGTCGGTTGTCAATTTGCAGGGCCAATGTCACGAGGTCAACAACCTGTTCATTGCCGATGCCAGTGTCATGCCGAGCTGCCCAAGCGTGGGCATCGGCCTCACGGTGATTGCCAACGCCATTCGCATCGCTGACCACCTCAAGGAACTGCTGTAATCACCATGCTGCCTGAGACGACTGAACATCGGCGGATTGCTGAACGCGACAAGGCCCTTGCTCCCTGGGGTCTATGGGGAAGCTATCTGCCCGATCGCCAATGGGGCACGGTCCGCGAGGATTATTCCGCCGATGGCAATGCTTGGGCCTATTTCCCCCATGACCATGCCCGCTCCCGCGTGTATCGCTGGGGCGAGGATGGCTTGCTGGGTCTTTGCGATGACCAATGCCGCCTTTGTTTTGCGATTGCCCTGTGGAATGGTGCCGATCCCATCTTGAAGGAGCGTCCCTTTGGGCTGGGTAACCCGGAGGGCAATCACGGCGAAGACCTAAAAGATTATTACTATCATCAGGCCAATACCCCCACCCATAGCTATATGCGGGGGCTCTATAAGTACCCGCAAAAGTCATTTCCCTACGAGCAACTCGTCGCCATTAACGGACAGCGGGGCCGCGACCAGCCCGAGTACGAACTTGTGGATACGGGTGTCTTTGCAGAATCGCGCTACTTCGATGTGGTTGTTGAGTATGCAAAAGCGGCCACAGATGACATTCTGATTCGCATCCGTGTGCTGAATCGGGGCCCGGCGGCTGCCCCCTTAACCCTCTTGCCAACCCTGTGGCTTCGCAATACCTGGAGTTGGGGCTATCCCGATGAACATGAACGGCCGATCACCTGCCATGGTGATGAGCTTGCGGTGGATGTGGGCCACAACCTGGGGGACTATCGCTTTGCCTGCAAGTCATCGGGAGAGTGGCTGTTTACCGACAACGAAACCAACCGAGAACGCCTTTTTTCGCAAGCGAATGCACGCCCATACCACAAGGACGGTTTCCATCGCTATGTGGTGAATGGGGAAACAGCAGCCATTAATCCCGCTCAACAGGGAACCAAGGCAGCCCGCTATTTGCACCATACGCTGGCCAGTGGCGAAGAATGGATTGTCGAATGCCGCCTGCGGGCCAGCCATTATTCGGATCCGCCCTTTGGGGATGATTTTCATGCCATTTTCAGCACCCGTGAGCACGAGTGCAGGCTATTCTTTGAAAGCACCGTTCCGGCATTGCGCGACGATGATCGCCTGATCCATAGCAGTGCGGCTGCCGGTTTGCTGTGGTGTAAGAAATACTATGGCTGGAGTGTGTTGCGTTGGCTGGAGGGCGATCCCACAGGCCCTAAGCCTCCGGCCGAACGCTTTGAATCGGCCAATGCTTACTGGAATCGATTGCATGCCCATGACATCATTTCGATGCCAGATGCCTGGGAATATCCTTATTTTTGCCAATGGGACTTGATGTTCCACGCCGTCGCTTTTGCGATCTTTGATCCGGCCACGGCAAAGCAGCAATGTCTCCTATTGCGCAGTCCCCATTACACGGCCCCCAACGCCCAAACGCCCGCCTATGAATGGGCCCTCTCCGATCCGAATCCACCGATTGGTGCCTGGGCTGCGATGCGGATTTTTCAGATTGATCGGCGCCGCACCGATGAGGCTGATATCCCTTTCCTGAAGGCAGCGTTACGCAAGTTGCTGCTGGAATATGGTTGGTGGGCGAATCGCAATGATCGCTCTGGTGACAACGTATTTGAGGGTGGCTTTCTTGGCTTGGATAACATTGCCGTGTTTGATCGGCGTTTTCCACTCCAAGATGGCAGTATCATTGAACAATGTGATGGCACGGCCTGGATGGCCTCACTCAGCCTGAATCTCTTGAACATTTGTGTTGAGTTAAGCTTCCAGGAGCCTGAATATAATGACATTTGCGAGCGCTTTGTTGTCGATTTCGTTCAGTTAGCACTGACACTCAACTCCGATTGGAACCGCGGCTATGTGAGCTGGGATGAGCAGGATGGTTTCTACTATGATGTGATCAAGCGCCCCGACGGCACGACTGACTACCTCAGA
The DNA here is from genome assembly GCA_943370565.1 of Synechococcus sp. UW140. Taxonomy (GTDB): domain Bacteria; phylum Cyanobacteriota; class Cyanobacteriia; order PCC-6307; family Cyanobiaceae; genus BAIKAL-G1. The sequence continues at coordinate 154,252 of CALRRL020000003.1, forward strand.
ACCCGCTCCCTCTCGGGTCTAGTCCCCTTGCTGGCTGTGGCCAGCTTCGATGTTGAAACGGTGCTGCGTTTACCCGTATTAGATGTCACCAAAACGTTGGCATGGCTGATCCATGAGCGCACCACGCCAACCTGGATGGCTGCCAATCTGGGCCAGTGGTGCAATGACCGCATTCTCTTCACCTTGGTGCCAGAAAAGCGCCTGCGGCGGATCTGTGAGCGCCTTTTTGATGAGGATGAGTTTCTGTCTCCCTACGGCATTCGCTCCCTTTCGAAGGTGTACGAGGAGAATCCCTATAGTTTTACAGAGGGTGGCCAAACCCAGATTCTTGCCTACAGCCCTGCCGATAGTCCCGTCTCCATGTTTGGGGGCAACTCGAATTGGCGCGGCCCCGTCTGGATGCCGATGAACTACCTGATTATTGAGGCATTGCAGAAGTATGGCCACTATTACGGCGATACCTTCAAGGTGGAGTTCCCCACCCGTTCCGGCAATTGGATCAACCTTTGGGATGCGTCACTGCAGCTGGAAAATCGTCTGGTCAATCTCTTCCGACGCAATGGCGCTGGAGAGAGACCCTTTAATGGCCAGCAGAAGCTGTTCCAACAGGATTCCCATTGGCGTGATCTGATTCTCTTTAACGAGTATTTCAATGGTGATAACGGTGCTGGGGTTGGCGCCAGCCACCAGACTGGCTGGACCGCCATGGTCTGCAAGATGATCAATCAGTTGAGTCGCTATCCGGTGACGTGAGGCTGGTCCCACTTGTTGCTCCAAAGAAAGAAAGTCATAAGGTTTTAACACTGGGTAGCGTCTATCCTTGTCTTATCAATCATCAATCCCATGGTTTCTGTTCTGCCCCGTCCAGATCAATTCAGCGTCCCCGTCGATAAGCATGTTGACGTTCTGATTATCGGCAGTGGTGCCGGTGGCGGCACCCTGGCCCGGCAGTTGGCAGGCACCGGTCTCAAGGTTCTGATCCTGGAGCGGGGCGACTGGTTGCCGCGGGAGCCTGAAAACTGGAATGCCACGGAGGTCTTCCAAAAAGGGCGTTACGTCTCTGCCGACACCTGGCTCGATGGCAAGGGCAAGCCCTTCCAACCTGGCAGTCACTATTTTGTGGGTGGAGCTTCGAAGATGTATGGGGCGGCCCATTTCCGCCTGCGACAACGGGATTTTGAGGAGCTGCAGCACCACGATGGCGTGTCTCCCGCCTGGCCCCTACGCTATAGCGATTTCGAACCCTATTACCAACGGGCCGAAGCGCTCTTCCACGTGCACGGTCTGCGCGGCGAAGACCCCACCGATCCACCCAGCTCTGCCCCCTATCCCTATCCGCCCATTTCCCATGAGCCGCGCATGCAGAAGTTGGTGGACGACCTGCGCAGCCTTGGCCTGAACCCCTGCCACGCGCCCACGGGCGTGATGCTGGATGAAGCCAATCCGGCCTACAGCCGTTGCGTCCGTTGCAACTGCTGTGACGGCTTTCCCTGCCTCGTGCACGCCAAGGGCGATGCCGAAGTCTGTTCGGTCCGTCCAGCCCTGGAGGCTGGCAATGTTTCCCTGCTCACCCGCTCCCAGGTCAAACGACTGACCACCGACGCCAGCGGCCGCAAGGTCACGGGCGTTGAGTTGGAACGGGATGGCGAGACGCTGCGCTTCTCAGCCGAGATTGTGGTGGTCAGCTGTGGAGCCGCCAACAGTGCCCGCCTGTTGCTGATGTCGGCCAACGATCAGCATCCCAAGGGCCTGGCCAACAGTTCCGATCAGGTGGGTCGTAATTATATGTTCCACAACAGCAAGGCCATGGTGGCCCTCTCCCATGAGCCAAATCTGACGACCTTCCAGAAAACCGTTTGCATCAACGATTGGTATTTTGGCAGCGAAGATTTTGACTATCCCATGGGCAATATTCAAATGACAGGTAAAACCAATGGTGAAATCATGAAGGGCTATGCACCCTTGGAAACCTTCCTGATGCCCGGTTGGACGATGGATAAAATCGCTGAGCATGCAGTCGATTTCTGGATTTCCAGTGAAGACCTGCCCGATCCGGAGAACCGTGTCACGGTGGATGCCAAGGGGCAGATTACCTTGAACTACACCCCCAACAATCAGACCGGCGCCAACAAGCTCTATGGCAAGTTGTTGTCTGTGCTTGACCAGCTTTACCTTAAGAACCACCTGGTGGAGCGCCAGATCTATATCAAGAGCACCATGGCGATTGCTGCTGTGGGGCACCAGGCGGGAACCTGTCGCTTTGGTACTGATCCTGCCACCTCCGTTTTAGACATCAATTGCAAAGCCCACGACCTTGATAATCTCTACGTGGTGGATACCAGTTTCTTCCCGAGCATTGCAGCGGTGAACCCCTCCCTCACCGCCATTGCCAATGCGATTCGGGTGGGGGATCACCTCAAGGAGCGTTTCCAGCGCTAACGCTGTTGCCCCTTGGTCTCAGCCCAGCAGGCTTGAGACCAGGGGGCCCACCAGCTGGCTGTCGAGGCTGAACAGGCCGCCACCGCAGGCCATCACCACCAGACACATCACCACATACATGGCGGCCTTTTCCCAGCTGGGCGGTTCGCCCGTTCCCATCGGTCCGGCGTAGTCACCCTTGGGAATCTGATACGGGTCGGGGGCGATAAAGGGTGTGCCGCCCGAGATCTCAAGCACCATGGCATAGGCCATCGACACCAGAATGGCGAAGGCTGCCAGAGTGCTGAAGGCGCCGGGGATGAGGGCAATGCCGGCGCCCCACATCGAAAAGGCTGAAAGGAAACAGAGCCACTTGGGCGTTTGCATGGCCGTCGCCCAGGTGTCCAGGTTGCGCAACTTGGGCCAGCCATGGCGAATGAAGCAGAGGCCCAGGAAGACCCGCAGCACGACCAGGGACCAGGCGGCCAGGCCATCGGGCGTTTGGGGAAAGAGGAGGTTGGTGAGTTCAGTCATCAGTGTGTGATGTCAACAATTTGGTGAAGCAGAAATGCAGGAATTAGTAATCAGAGGAATTAGTAATCAGAGGAATCAGTAATCGAGAAATCAAAAAATGGGGAACCAAAAACGTTGCCCAGCAGCCATCGTCACTGGCTTGATCTCGGCAGGGCCCGGAGGGTAGGCCACTAGCGCCTGCCCTCCGGGCGTCCTCTGGCCTAGAGGCCAGGGCTGCTCTGCATGATGCCGCCATCGGCAAAGATCGTGGTTGCGGTGATATAGCTGGCACCATCGCTGGCCAGGAAACCCACCACCTTGGCAATTTCCTCCGGTTGGGCCATCCGACCCAGGGGAATGGCGGCATTCAATTTGGCCATCAATTCAGGATTATTCATGGTGGAGTCGTTGATCGGCGTGGCGACGGCCCCCGGGCCCACATTCACCACACTGATGCCATGGGGTGCCAGTTCCAGACCAGCGGTGCGGGTCAACATACGCACTCCCCCTTTGGCCAGACAGTAGGCGGTGTTGCCTGGCATCGGCCAGTCTTCATGCACTGACGAGATGTTGATGATGCGACCGCCGCCCCCTTGGGCGATCATTTGCTTGGCCGCGTATTGGGTGGCAAAAAAGACCCCGCGCAGGTTCACATTCAGAACCTTGTCGTATTGGTCGGGGGTGGTGTCGAGCACGGAGGTGCGGGTTTCGACGCCGGCATTGTTAACCATCACATCAATGCGACCGTATTGGGCTACGGCGGCATCGATCAGGCGTTGCAGATCGTCGAGTTTGGACACATCGGCCTGAACGCCGAAGCTGCTGCCGCCGTAAGAGCCGATCTCCCGTTCCAGTTCTTCCGTGGCTTCCGGGTGGGAGCGGTAGTCGATCACCACCTGGGCACCCAGTTCGGCCAGATATTGCACAATGGCCTTGCCAATGCCACTGTTGCCGCCGGTGACGATGGCGACTTTGCCCTGGAGCAGGTGTGAAAAGGTCTGGCCTTCCAGGGGATTGGTGCGAGTCAAGGGTTTGCTGCCAACTTGCATGCCAAGGCTAGCCAGCTTGCTGCAGCCTGGGTATTAAGTCTTCATAGAAAACCCTTTAATGAAGTTACTCTTTTGCCACCTGTTTGTGTGCTTTGGCTGATGCGTTGCCTGGCTGGTTTGCTTGGATCAGGTGTTGCTGTCCGTGAACAGCAGCAAGGCATGGCCATCGGGATCGCGCAGGAGGCAGGCCCTGCTGCCCGGGCCAAACCCAGCCGGCACGGTGACCAGGGGACCCAGGTGCGCCACCTTGGGGTCCGCCTGGAGCTGTTGGTGCAGGCCCACCAAGTCATCGACGACGGCGCCGATGCGCCATTCCACCTGCTCATTGGCCCGGGGATTGGGGCGGGGCCCCTGGCCCCCTTTGGGCTGGCGATAGTTGAGCAGTTCAATGCCCATGCCTGGGCTTGCCGGCCTGAGGCTGCTGATCAGCACATCGGTGCCCTGCAGCCCATCCATGGCGTCCTGTTCCGGTCCATGGTTATGCCCCTGGCCGGCCATGGTCATGCCCAATAGGCCGCTGTAGAACTGCAGGCTGCTTTCAGTATCTCTGACACTAATGGCGGTGTGATCGAGGCCCAGGCAAAGGTCGGCTTGGGGTTGTCCTTTGCCAACCAGATCGCTTGCGCCAGATTCACTCCCTTGGTGCCAGCGCTGGTCGCCCTTGTCGGCCGGAAATTGCAACAGTTCGAGCGGGTGGCCCTCAGGGTCTTGAAACTTCACGGCCCAGATGCCGGCCGCCCCGGGATTCCAGTCCGGTAGCCGTTGGGGGGCGCTGGAGATCTGCGGGCAGCGGTGGGCCCCTTGGCCAAAGGCCTGCTCGAGATCGCGGCTGACAATGCAGATGTGTTGGAAGCTGGCATCATTGCCTGCCGGGCAGGCGCTTGCACCCGTTGCCGCTGGTGTGGTTTCGCCGGGCCCTGCTGGCTCGAACTGCCAGAGCTCCAGGATCTCCTGGCCCAGCTGCAACCGTCGTCGCTCAATCGCAGCCTGGGGCAGTTGCAACAGTTCAGCAAGCCAAGGGCCATTGAACTGTTGCCGGTCTAACTCCCTGAACCCCAGGGCCTGGGCATACCAGTGGCTGCTGCTAGCTGCGTTGCGGCAATTGTGGCCAATGCTGCTGATGCGTTGTAGGCGAGCCATGCTTTGAATGGAGGGTCGCGGCGGCTGTCATTGAGGCTTGAATCCGATGAGATTGGAATCCAATGGGACTTGGATCCAGTGGCTGGGCGCTGGATCTCGAAATCCCCTCAATTCCAACCAGCCTGGGGGTTGAGTGGTCTGAATGGTTGGTCTGGCTTCAGCTCTCAACCAGCACCGCTTTGTCGCCATCGGCTGGATCTCCCTCGTCTGGAGCGTTGTCTTTGCGACCGCTGATGCTCAGGTAGCCGCCAATGCAGACCAGGATGGTGCCCACGATGGTGGTGAGGTCGAGGGATTCTTTAAAAATCACCCAGCCGAAGATGGCTGCAAACACCACGGAGCTGTATTGGAATGCGCCGATTTCGTGGGGTTTGGCGTACATGTAGGCCTTGATCAGCAGGAATTGGAACAGCACCAGGCAGATGCCTGTCGCCAGCATGATCAATAGGTGTGCCATGGAGATGGCTTGCTGCTTGCCGGCCACAAGCAGGGTGCAGATCACCGTGCCGATCAAGAGGAAGTAGAACATCTGGGTCAGGGGTGAATCGCTGTCATCCAGCTTTTTCACTGCCAGAAATTCAATTGCGGTCACAAAGCCAGCCAGCAAGCCGAGTAGGTTGCCCGGATCGGTGAAGATGGTGGCGCTTGGCTTCACGATAATCACCATGCCGGCAAAGCCCAGGGCAATGGCAAACCAGAGTTGTCTGCTGATTCGGTTGTGCAGAACGGCCATGGCCAGCAACGGGATGAAGATCGGCGTTGTGTTCAGCAACACGTTGGCATTCATCAAGCTGGTTTTTTGGGCGGCGGCGATGAACAGCAGGAAGCCGGAGATTCCCGTGCCGCCACGCAGCAGGTGCATGGGAAGCACGCTGGTTTTGAGATCCCGGAACTGGCGTGAGGCCACAATGGCTGTAACGACTAGCAAGGCACTGGTAAAGGTGACCCAGCTGAACATTTCAACGCTGATTTGGCTTTTAATCTCCTTGCCAAAAACGCTCTGGATTGTATTGGCAAAAAAGGCTAGTACAATAAAAATCGAGCCAATAAGCAGCGATGGTTTTGGTTGCGCCTGCATGTCTGCGTCAATTGTTAGTGCAAATCTAGGTGTGGTTGCAGGTTTGGGGGAGGGGGCTGCTGGCGGGTTGTTGTCTCCTGACACAGTTGCCTTGGTGTGCCTGGCCTAAGTCTTTTCCAGGTGTCAGGTTTTGCCTCGGCTGTTGTCGCGATGGCGTTTAGGGGCGAATCCGATCAGGCTTTTTGCCTGGCTTGCCGATCGCGTTCCCATCGCTGGGGCTTGGTAGGGGCCCCCTTTTACAGGCTCCAGCTCCACTGCAATCCCAGGGTCCAGAGGGGGCCCTGGCCGGGGGTGCCACTTTGCAGTTGGCTGTAGGGCTGCAGGGAGAGTTTGCTGTTGAGTTGCCATTGATAACTGAGCTCAAGCACCGCCTGGCCGGGCTGGCTGGGTTGGAGGGCGGTGCTGGTGGAGGATCCGGCAAGGCCCAGGATCAGCAGATCTTCGGGGCGATTGGCCAGCACCCCCTGGCCAATCCAGCCCCCCGCCAGGTAACCGGGGTAGGGATTGATGGCCCCTGGACCGGAGAGGGAGCCGGATAGCCAGAGGCGGCTGGCAAAGGGCAGGGGCAGGGGGGTGGGCAGGGCCAGGTAGGCGGCGATGCCGTTGGCCTGACGGCCGGCCGGCGCCTGGCCGGCTGGCGCCATGCCCTGGAGCGAGGTCCCGTTCACGCCGGCAAAGCTCCAGCTGGCGTTGTACGCCGTGACCTGCAGCATCGGCTCCGGCAACTGGTTTTGCAGCAGGCGGCTGCTGCGGCAGCCCGAAGGCGCGACAAAGCGCAGGGGCTGGCCGTTGACGCCCGCTGCTGTTGGTGTTGACCCCCTGGATCCGGCGCCCCTGGCTTGGCTGGGGCTGGTGGGGCCAGTCGGGCCGGCTGGATCTGATCCGGCCGCGTTCACGATCGCCTTCACGATCGTGGTCGTGGTCGTGGTCGTGGACGGGGTCGTAGCGGTGCTGGTCTGGGGGCCGCTTGGGGCGGGCTTGCCGCCGTCGCAGTGGCTGAGGCGCCGGGCCAGGGGCCACTGCCATTCGATCAGTTCGAGCACGCCATCGCTGGGGCTGATGCTTTGGTTGAAGCCGCGGAACTGGCTGTCATTGCGACCGGCATCCAGTTGAAAGAGGCCAAAGCGCAGGCTGCTGCCGAACACCCCGGGCTTGGCCGCCTCGGGGCTGTTTTGGGCCAACTGTCCCAATCGCAGCGTGGCCATTGCCCCGAGGGCATTGAGGGGGCCATAGGGAACCCCCGGCAGGCTGAGGCCGTTGTGACCATTGATCAGGCTGTTGACATAGAGGTTGATGGCGGCACCGTGCAGAAAACTGTTGCCGAGACTGAGATCGCCAACCTTGAGCTGGGCCAGGCGTTCATGGGGCAGGCCATTGCGTTGCAACCAGAGCCCCTGGAGCCAGAGGCCCGAGGGGCTTTGAAACAGGCTCTGGGGATAGAACTGACTCGAGACCAGTCCGGCCTGACTGCCGAAATTGCCCGAGCTGCTGTAGTTGGTGAGATGCAGATTGAGACTCCAGCGGTCCAGTTCCCCCCGGGGCTGGGCGCGATTGAGGCCGCTGCCCAGGCTGGTGGTCAGATCGATGGCCGTGGCCGAATTCAAGGGGGCGCCGCCAGCGCCGCCCAGGGGGGCGATCAGTTGGTTGCTGAGGTTGAGTCCCACCTGCCACCAGGGGATCTGGGGTTGCAGGCTGCGTTGGGGTTGCCAGCCCCGCGGCAGCTCGATCACCCCATTGGTCGGCGCCGGGCTGGTGGAGCTGTGGGCGGGCTCGGGCGCCGGGGTTTGAGCCTGGCCTGACGCTTCCGCCGGGGGCGATGCTGCTGCGAGCCAGGCGGGCGCTGCTTCAGACCCTCTGGGCCTGGGAGCTTGTTCCTGGCCCAGGCAAGGGCTGGCCCAGGGGCCCAGCAGCAGGGTGAGGCCACCCAGGCCCAGGGCCGGTCGCGCTCTGGCCCGTAGCCGGTTCAGTCGGTCTGGGCGGGCTGACACCGCCGGCTGCCGGGGGGCCAGCCCCTCAGCCCTGCCCCGCAGGAGGGGTGCCGGCTGGTTCAGCGGCCCCGGGGGCGCTGTCCGGGGCAACGGCAGCGGCAGGGACTGGCGGGGCAGCGCTGGCCTCCGGCGAGCGTTCGGCCCGCTCAAGGCCGACTTCCACCCCCATGTGTTGGTCTGGATGGCCGGTGATCAGTAGGGAGGCGTGTTCCCGGGTGCCGATCTGCCAGAGCCATTTGGTCAGCAGGGTGAGGCGGTTCTCGTTGTCGGGCATGAAGGCCAGGTGGGCCACGCCCCACAGCAGCCAGCCGAACAGGCCCGAGACCCGCAGGCCCCGCAGGTCGGCAACGGCATAGAGGGGGCCGACCACGGCCATGCTGCCGAAATCAAACCAGCGGAAGGGCTTGTGGCTGGTGCCCGTGATCGACGCGAGAATGTCTTTGGCCACCCAGGTGCCCATCTGCACCGCCGGCCCGGCCATGCCCGGCAGGGGTTTGGCGTCGGCGGTGTGGCTGTAATTGCAGAGGTCGCCCACCACGCGGATGCTGGGGACGCCGGGAATTGTGAAATCCGGTTGCACCACAACGCGGCCACTGCGATCGAGGGGGCAGCCGCTGCGCTCCGCCAGCAGCTTGCCCAGGTGGGAGGGCTTGACACCGGCGGTCCAGCCAATCGTGGCGGCCTCGAGCACCCGTTCGCCGGCGTCGGTTTTGACCGTGATCCGGCCCGGCTCGATCGATTGGACCCGACCGCCGAGCAGCAGTTCCACGCCGCAATCGCGCAGGTGGTTGCCGGCGGCAGCCGAGAGGCTGGGGTGCATGGCCCGCAGCACCCGATCGCCCGGATCCACCAGGATCACCCGGCAGTGGGCGATGTCCAGCTGCTTGAAATCCCGCTGGAGGGCGTGGCGCATCAGCTCAATCAGGGATCCCGCCAGTTCGCAGCCGGAGGGGCCACCCCCCACCACCACAGCCGTCTGCAGAAACTGGCGGCGCACCGGATCGGGGGTCTGCTCGGCCTCCTCCAGGGCCGTGAGCACGCGCCGGCGGATCTCATCGGCGTGTTCGAGGATCTTCATCGGCGGCGCCAACGCCCGCCATTCCTCGTGGCCGAAGTAGGTGCTGCCAGAACCGGTGGCCAGGATGAGGTGGTCGTAGCGGTAGCGCCGGTCGTTGAAGACCACCTCCTGGGCGACGGGGTCAAGATCCACCACTTCGCCGAGCAGGACCTGCACGTTGGGGGCCTGGCCCACCAGCAGGCGCAGGGGCGAGGCCACGTCCGCCTCCGACACCTGGCCGGTGGCCACCTGATACAGCAACGGCTGGAACAGGTTGAAATTGCGCTTGTCGATCAAAGTGACGCGCACGGGCTGGCCGGCCAGGGCCTGGACCGCCTTGAGGCCGGCAAAACCGCCACCGATGACAACCACGTGGGGACGGTTGCGGAGCACCTCGTCCGGGGGGTTCAACTCCAGGAAGAACCGTTCCACTGCCATCGTGATTGTTGTCGAGCCTCGTCAAGGTATCGGGTTTTGCCCTGTTTGCAGGTCATTTCAGCTCTTGCGAAGGCCAGGGTGGGGGGATCGTCACAGGACCAGGCCCCGCGCCGGGCCCCTGCTCCCCTGGGCCGTTCCCGTCATGGGGGTGGCGCGGCTGCGGGCCCCTGGGCTGGTGCCCCGCCCAAGGGCCCAGCCAGGGACACCAGTGGGGACGCCAGCGGGGATGCCAGCGGGGACGTCAGTTGTTGGCACCCGTCAGGGTGGCGGGGGCTGGAGACTCGACTAGATAGGTTGGGCTTCGCTGCTTTTCTGCCGTGTCCCTTGATGCCATCAAGGCCTTTGCTGCCCTCGTCCACGCCGACAGCGAACTGCAGGCCCATGTGAAGGGTGCCAGCACGGCCAACGAGGTGGTGGCCCTGGCCGCCAGCCGTGGTCACCAGTTCACCAAGGTCACCCTGCTGCGGGAGCATGCCAAGGCTATCCACAGCGCTGATGACCATGCCCTGGAAGGGATCAACAGCTGGGGCGATGCCCTGATCCATGCTTTTGGCGTGCCCGAACGGCCCTGAGCCAGCCATGGGGGATCCCCTGGCTCCAAGGGCCGGGGCTCGGGAGCCGAGGGGGTCCGCCCTCGGGCTCTGGCCCCCCAGGTTTGCGGATCCGCACCTGTTAAGCCTGTTTTCCCTTTAGATAGTCATCTGCCGCGATGGCCCCCGCCCGTTCCAGGGCAGACCCGTGCTGAACTCCCTGCTGCTCCGTAACGCCCTCAAGATCGGCATCGCCACCTTCCTTACGGCGGCCATAGCAATCTGGTGCGAGCGCATTACCTATGTCTGGTACTCGCTGATGGCGGTGGTGTTTGTTGTCGATGACAACGACGCCCAGACCGTGCAGTCCGCATCCGCCCGGTTACTGGGCACCATCGCCGGCGGCCTGATTACCTTTCTGGTGCACACGATCCTCTCCGGTTGGATCGGCGTGATGGTGTCGTTTTTGTTGATCCTGCCCGTGCTGAGGCTGGCCGGCTGGCAATCGGCCAGTGGTGTGGCCACTTTGGTGGGCCTGATGTTCCTGATGATTCCTGGCCACGAGGAACTCAACTGGGACTACGTCTTCAACCGCAGCCTGGATACCTTGCTCGGCTCGGTGGTAGCCCTGGCCGTGGGCTTGCTGCTCTGGCCCCGCAACCAGGGGGCCCGCCTGGAGGCGATTCCCTTGGAGATCAGGCGGCAGATGGCCGCCCAGGTGGGCGCTTACCAGCGCTGGCTCGTCGGTGCAGGCACCCGTCCCGACCCCCTGGCCCCGGCCCAGCTCACCACCCAACTGGTGGAACTGGAGACCTTGCTGCAGCAGGAACTCCATGGCCCCCAGGGCCGGCGGCTTCTGCGCCAGCACTGGCCCCAGCGCCAGCTGCTCTGGCAACACCTCCAGCACCACTGGATTCAATGGGAGCGCTTGCTGATGCTCCTGCCCCACTCCTGGACTGGGGGCCCTGCCGCCGGCCCAGGGGAAGCCCCGGCCGGGCCCGACCCGTTCGCCGCCAGTTTGGCCAACTTGGCCCAGGCTCTGGAGGGCGACCCTGCTTCAAGGCGACCGTCTGGCTTGGATCGGCCAGGGGTGGATCCGGCCCGCCAGGCCGGTCCCAGCGAGGCGGACACCTGGCGCCCCCTGGCGGGCCAGCTGGCCCTACCCCAGCTGCTGATGTTGGCGATCGGCGAGGAATTGCGCCCCCTGCTGGCCAGCCTGCGCAGCCTCAACCTGATCGACTCCAGCGGCGCCGCCCTGGCGATGGCTAAGCCGAAGTCCAGGTCGCAGCTGCCAGGACTTTCAGCCCCAGCCATTGCCCCAGGGTTGCCCTCCCCAGGGCCTTCAGCCCCATGTTGATCACCCGTTCTGACCTGCGTTTGGCCATCACCGCCGGCCTGGCCACCGGTCTCACGGCGATCACACCCCTGGCCTTTGGTGTGTACCTGCCCCAGGCGGTTTTGGCCGTCTGCACTGGCACCTATGGCAGCTCCTTGTCCATGGCGCGGCAACGGATCGCCGGCACCCTGCTGGGGGGGGCCGTGGTGTTGGTGGGCTACGGGCCGATGCAGGGTTGGCCCTTCCCCCTGGCGATCGCCGTGGCCCTGAGCCTGCTGCGCTTGCTGGGCGGCTGGCTGGGCATCAAGGGTTACAAGGTTGGCAGCTTCATCGTGATCATGGGCTGGCTGGTGCACAGCGACCAGCTGGCCAGTTGGATCCCCCTGCGGCTGTTTTGGACCTGCCTGGGGATCCTGGTGGCGATGTGGAGCCTGCGTCTCTTCTGGCCCTCCCTGGCGATTGCCAGTTCCAGGGCTCTCTGGTGCTCCCTGTTAGCGGGTCTGGCGAGAGACCTGCAGGAGGCGGCCCTGCGGCTTGACCCCGAGCCGGGGCAGCCGGCGACGAGCCCTGGGGGCAACCTCACCCCAACCGTTGCAACCATTGCAACCGTTCGATCAGTGCCGACCCACAGCCCTGCCAGGTTTCGCGTTGACCAACTGGCGTTGCAGCGGCGCCAGGCACTCCTGCAGTTGCGCCGGCTGTTGCCGGAGGTGGCCAATGAACTGGGCAGCAACCCCCAGCTCCACCCCCTCTATCGCTTGCTGCGCCAGCTCGATCGCACCGGCTCCCTGTTGATCGGCAGCATCGACGGCCTGGCCCGCCAACCAACCCCGCGCCAGGAGCTGGCGGCCCTGCTGGCCCTGCACCAGGCCGAGGCTGAGATGCTGCGCTACGGAGCCGACCGCCTCCGCCAATGGATCCTCTGCCTGGAGCAGCCGGACGACTTACCGCCGCCACCGGGGCCAGGCGAGAGTCCCGCTAGTTGGCAGCAGGCTTCGAGCTTGCTCCAGGACAGCAGCCTTGATGCGATTAGTAGTGAGCGCTTGCAGCATTTAGCCCGCCGGGCCTTTCTTTGTCGCCAGGGCTATCGGGCGATTGAAGCCATGGAGCGGGACTGGCGGGGGCTGGCGAGCAGGGGCAATTAAGCAACTACCGTTTCAACAAACGCCATGCTGCAGACGTGAAGGCCAGGGCAGCGCTATAGACAGCTGAGCGAATGGAGGTTGACCGTGTGGAGGAGGTTTGGGGATTGAAGGACAACCCTTTGCTAATCGAGCCACGAGTTTGAACTGAAATTGCCAGGTCGTTACTTAAATCGAGATCATTTGTAGTGCCATTGGGTAGCATCACATTGCCAGTGGCAATAATCTCAATCGGTATCGCAGCTCGATTGGCAGACGCGCTGGGAAGTGATGAGACATACAGCGTGTCATTGACGCGGAAATTATCAATAGCCCAGCTTTCGTCGGCAGCATTTTGGTCAAGCGTGCTGCCGAAACCGATCCTTAACGTTGTAACCGCAACGGGCACATCGATAACAACTTTGAATTTTTGGTCAACGAGAGTGTTCCCATTCAGGTCCAAAGCCAAAGTCGTCAAGGGCACCATTGCGTAACGATAGCCACTGGCCGTAGTGCCACTGATCGGTGTTGATTCATTGCGTGAATAGAGGAACGGAATTGAGGCGATCACCTCGTTGTTGGCATAGATCTTGAATGATTCGCCATCCCAAGTGTCTAGGCGTAGAAAATCAAAACTAATACTGGCACCATCACCAGCAAGGCTTAAATCGCGCCAAATATCCCGTCCGAGACTGTCTTTGATGCCGTTAGCAAAGCCACCCACGACATAGTCGGAACTAACCGTAGAACCATGGCGCACGATCGGTGAGCTATGTTCAGAACTGGGCCGCTGCCAGCCGCCTAGGGTGGAATCAAAGGTTTCATCCATCAGAACTTGGCCAAGGGTTGTTTTGGCCTTAATGTTATCAATCGCGTAGGATTCGTTGTCAACTGATTCGTTGAGGCTGCTGCCGAATCCCAATTTGAGGGCGGTGACAGATGTGGATACATTTATGTTGACACGGAACGTTTGACTATTGCCATAGAAAGGGGTAGGTGAAGGGCCGGAAGTGTAATCATTTAGCGGTGTGATTGTCCAGCTGTACCCATTGGCATTGCCGCTTCGTGCGGTCACTTCGTTGAGCTCCCATGCCAAAACAGTGTTTAAAATTGCGACGTCATTGGCAAACACAGAGAATACTTCACGGTCCCATGAATCAACTCGTTTTAGATCAAAACTAATGGTGCCACCTTGATGATTGAAGTTCAGATTGGTCCACACATCTTGACCGGAAGCCTTGGCGCCATTGGCAAAGGAACCAAGAGCCACGTTGGTGGCCGATCCGGTTGGGTTATACAGGTAGAGAGGGGCACTCGATCCAGGCGTAGCCGTTGTCCACCCGGATAGGGGCGAATCAAAGGTTTGGATACTGCTGGCATCATCACCATTTAACCGTAGGCCGGATGGAGCTCCGCTGCCATCGCTGTTAATGGCGAGTTCCAGTTTGCCATTAAGCAGCGATTGGTTTGCCTTGAAGGTAAGGCCAGAGGCAATATCAATGTCGTTGGCATAGAGCTTTGTTGTGCTAGAGGCAGGCAGGATTAGGTTTTGGCCCTTTAGCACAAGCCGGTCAGCGGGATGCGGACTGCTAAGCAGGGTAAGGCTGCCATTCCCAGCATTGAGGCTGAGGCTTTGGGCCTGCTTGCCATTACTACCAGCGATCATCACATTCTTGCCAACGGTTAGGCCGGCGCCTTGAATGTTGAAACTATTGGCAAACAGGTTTGATTGAAGTGGATCAACCATGGCTGGAGCATTGGATCCCAGGGTAAGGCTCCCAGTTGATCGGATATCGAGGTTCGATGCGCTGATGGAATCAGTGGTGAGTGCCGTAGATTTAATGCTGCCAGAAATTTGGCTGGCATTGGCAGATGTGGTGTTAATCCTGACAGTCTTGCCTTTGATACTATCAAAACGCACGGCATCGGAAAGTTTGAAGTCGTTGCTGTAGGTGGTCACAACACCGGTTGTAACGGCCTTCGTTTCATACACATTTTGAATGGTTGACTTGGTAGTCAGGGTGGCGACCTCCGTGGTGGTGGTCACATCCCTTTGGCTGTAAACAACCTGTTGTTCGACGATCGGTGTTGGCGTTGAAGTGACGCTATAGCTGAAATTATTCCGTTTGTCGATAACATCCCAAGTCACGGACCTCCAGTCATACTTGTAATTATTAAAGGTTTCTTGGAGGGTGCGATTGGAGCCCCAGGCAGCAGTGGATTGGGAGAGGTAATAGGGTGTTTGATTATAGCCCAGGTCGTCAAATGCTTTGTATTGGCTGACAAAGGCTAGGTAGTTCTGAACATTAGCGGTACCATCAAACCAGGTTGATGGGGCAACCTGGCCTGGTGTGTAGCCGTCATCAGGGCGACCACTCAACCAAGAAATATTGGGGACTGCTTGCTGGATATAGCCTGTTCCCGTATCCAAGTATTGGCCAGAAACGGATTGCTTGACAACAAAATTATCGACAAAAAGATTACCGTTGTATCTATCGAGTCCGTTAGATATCTTCACTTGAAAGCGATCATACCCGCTTGGTAACGTCAAAGTGGCATGCATGAGATGTTCCCAGTCCCCAGAGCCACCATGATTGCCAAACCCAGTCTGTTGAATCACAAGCCTAATATTGCCGTCCGTTTGATCACTATTTGAAGCGCCCCTTGCCTTGTAATAATTATTTTGGAAGGTCTTCCACGCGTCGTTGTCAGAGCGGCGGTAGCTGATATATAGCTCATCGTTATCCCAGAAATCCATAGTAGCAAGATCAAAGTCAATCTTGGTGGACTTATTGGCCGCAAGAGTGAGTGGGGTATAGAGATAGTTATCCTTATTAATAATAGCGCCTACTCCTAAGTCGCCCCAGTTTGAACGAAAATTATCCCAATACCAACCAGGATTACTGAAATCCTGGTTAATCAGAGTGGTTGTATCTGGGGTAAATTCAACCACGCTGCCGCCAACCCCAGCCGCCCAGTTATTAAACGTTTGCTCAGTATTACTCATCTGAGGGCTAGTGACAGTCCTAGTTGAAGAATTATCGACTAATGTGCCAATAGCGCTGCCATCAGAATACTTCCAGGGCGCAGTTTCCGATGACTGGGAGCCATCAACGTAGAAGCTTTGATAGGCAGCTTTTTGACGTGCGACCGCATCTGCTGCATCCTTTTGAGTTTGATCATTTGTTAACCTTGCCAGGCTAGAAAGACCCGTGAAGGTTTGGCTCAGACCCGTAGCACTGCTCGTTACCCGATTCTGCAATGCCAATGATTTGGCCTTGGCATCATCGTAGTTAGCCGCTCCAGTGGATGCCACATAGGCAATTGGAGCACTAGTGGTGGTGATTGTGCCAACATTAATGGTTGAGGCACCAGCCGATTGGATATTACTAAGGGATGCCGTGCTCTTGATGTAATCAAGGTTTGTGCTGGTGCTTGTTGGCGCATAGAGGTTGGGGTTTTGGTTGGCATCAATATTGGAGTTCCCTGGGATCTCTGGTGCATTGCCCTTATGCCACCCAAAGGCCGTTGTCGAGCCCGAACCAGGGTAGGCGGTGGTGTCAAATGTAGTGTTCGATGTCCAGTCGGGGGTGCGGGTAACTGCGGCAGTACTCGTTATAGATACATTATCAATTCCATAGGACTCGTTATCCACTGCTTCATTAAGAGTGCCGCCAAAACCAAGCTTAAGATTGGTGAAACCGGTCGGAACTGTAATTACAACCCGGAAGCTTTGCTGGGTAAAAGCATAATGATTGACTCTACCACCTTGGGCGTAATTATTAACAGGGGTTATCGTCCAGTTAAAGCCGTTTGTCGAACCAGAGCGAACTGAAGTAACATTCTCATCCCAAGCAAAGTTGCTGCTCAGAATATTCATATCATTAGCATAGACATTGAAATTCTCATGGTCCCAGGTATCAAGGCGGTAGAAATCGAAGCTGATTATGCCTCCAGCGGCAGGAAGATTGTAGTTTTTCCAGACATCTTGGCTAGCCACCTTGACTCCATTCGCGAAGGGGCCCATATAGGAGCCAAAGGCTTGATCAGTGCCAATCGGCACTGCACCAGCTGCTGCAATCCAGCCTTCAGTAGAGCGAGTAAAGCTTTGGGTCGTGGTGTAGTTTTTGACAGAAACATTATCAATACCGTAGGACTCGTCAGTGACGGCCGAATCCAATGTGCTGCCAAAACCGAGTTTAAGAGAGGAGACAAGCGTTGGAACCTCAATCGTGACGTGGAAACTTTGACTAAATTTCCATCCAGTAAAATCTTTCACGTAGTCATTCACCGGGGCAATGGTCCAGCTGTAACCGTTGGTAGTGCCAGTCCTCACCTGAGTAACATTCTCATCCCAAGCAAAGTTGCTGGTGAGGATATTCATATCATTAGCATAGACATTGAAATTCTCATGGTCCCAGGTATT
This sequence comes from Synechococcus sp. UW140, assembly GCA_943370565.1. Classification (GTDB taxonomy): domain Bacteria; phylum Cyanobacteriota; class Cyanobacteriia; order PCC-6307; family Cyanobiaceae; genus BAIKAL-G1. Next base: position 171,346 of record CALRRL020000003.1, read on the forward strand.
AAACCGGTAAAAATCGAAGCTGATTATGCCACCATCTGCCGAAAGATTATAGTTTTTCCAAACATCTTGGCCTGCCACTTTGGCTCCATTCGCGAATGGGCCCATATAGGAACCAAAGGCCGGGTCCGTGCCAGTCGTGGCTGCTCCGGTTGCCGTTAACCAGCCGGAAACCGAGTCAAAGTTTTCAATAGAATCATTATTTTGAGTCCAGCTTTTTAAGGTGTAGTTCCGCTGGCCATTGCTGTCATAGCCAACCCGCCATTCGCTTCCACCAGCAGCTCCACCGAACGGCTCGTTGTCATTAACCACTGCTGTGATGGTTTGGGCAACAGCATTGGGGTCATTGGGATTGCTGATCGTCTGCGTTAACATTGTAGATTTTAGTGCAGACTTTGTCTGGGTGTAAAGCACCTTGGCACTATCGACGGAGCTGCCTACGATTTCACTGCTACTCGAGGACCCCCTAGATGTAGCGCTAAGCAACTGGCTGCCATTTACAACTGAGAGGGCGTCGATGCCGTAGGACTCATCATCGGCAGCTTGATCGAGAGTGCTACCGAAGCCGAGCTTGAGGGATGCAATTGAATTGGGAACCGTGATCGTGACGCGGAAGCTTTGATCCCAACCACCTATTCCACCCAAAAATCCGTAATTCCGTACAGGAGTAACAGTCCAGGCATAGCCATTGGTCGTACCAGATCTGGTTGTCGATGTATCTGAATAGGCAAAACTAGTTTCTAATGCAATTTGGTCATTGGCATAGACACGGAAGTTTTCGCCGTCCCAGGTGTCTAGGCGATGGAAGTCAAAGCTCACTGTGCCGCCACTTCCATCAAGCGTAAAGGTTTTCCAAGCATCTTGGCCGTTAACCTTAGGGCCATTGGCAAATCCACCCAGATATTGGGACAACTTCGAACTGCTACCCAACGTCGGACTACCAGAAGCAAAGCTCCAGCCTTGGGTAGCCGTTGCAGCGGAGCCCTCAAAGGTTTCATTGCTCACTACCCTGGCGAGGGCGTCGGTGCTGCCATAAATCGCCATGCCTGCTAATGCACCACTGGTAGGCATCAAAATCTTGTTTGCACCGTTCGTCCAGGGGTTGGCCACGGACGTCGATGTCGTTACCCCGTTACGGAGCGTGTTTGATTTGATGTTGGTGAGGTTTGTGGCGTAGAGAGCCTTGTAGTCGAGCTGGTCGAGCACAACCTGACGCTGGTCATTGCTGTATTGCTCCCAAGCCAGCTGGCTGTCTGGTGTGGGTGTGGCGCCCCAGTTGATTTGGCTGGTTGTAAAGTCGGAGCCGGTAACTAGGTACTCACGAATTTCACCAGTAGCAGGCCGGTAATAGGCATCTTGGTTTAAGGAGAGATCATAGGTGTACCAATTACTGCCAACCTGGACCGGAACCGTGCCATTCGCAAAGGTTTCCGTCGTAGTCGTGCTTACATTCTGATTCACGGTATTGAGGCCAACTAAGGCATCCCCCGTCCCATTGGCTTGGGTGAGGTCAACAAGCGCAGCATTTCGCTTCAGTTGGAAGCGGTAATCGTCAATCTTAACAACAGTGTAGCCAACTGCGTTAGCGGCTACTGTTGTGTTGGTATTGGTTAGGCCAGCGCGACCAACACTGCCATTGCTGGCTCCATTTTGGTAATAGAGGATGTCGCCAGTGTTGAGGCCATGGGGCAAGCCACTGCCATCCACTCCCCCATAGGTCAACACATCACTGGTTGCATCAATCTGCAGTTTTGTATCACCGGAAAAGCTAAACCGCTGAGCTGCAGTGGTGGTACCTGCAACTACGCTTTGATTGGCGATGATCGGTGTGTAGGTCGGAATCTGGGTCAGTTCCCAGCCGGGGCGGGTGGCGTCAGCATCAAGATTAAAGCTTGCCGCATTCAAGATCAGGTCGCCACCGGCTTCGATGCTACCGGCCCTGCTGACGCTGAGACCGTCCGTGAGGTTGAGGGTGAGGTTGCCTGGCGTGGTGAGTTCACCCGTGATCGCCGCAGAACTCAGCGATAGGGTGGTCATGGAGCTATTGGCGCTTGGAGTTAAGTCAAGGAAGCCGTTGAGGGACAGGCTATTGGGATTGGTGAGGTTGAGGTTGGTGGTAGTGAGGATGGCGCGGCGCAAGTCGCTGCGGGTGCGGCCAATTTGGAGGGATTGGCTAGTTGGTATTGTGAAGTTGCTTGTGCCGGTATAGACCCAGGCCTCCTTCACGAGGCTGATATTCCCAGTGCTGCTGCTTGCCGATAGGGTTTGGCTTTGAAGATTGCCACTCAGCTCGATACTCTTCCCTGTCAGAGTAACCGTGCTAGTGCCAAGCACCAATTCAGGGGTAAAGGTGCATAGCGGCCCCGTGGTCAGCGAAGCGGCTTTACTGAGTAACATCGGAATACCATTATTGCCATTGCGGGCGTCTATCTCGCTCGCAGCTAATCTAAAGGTATCAGCACTTGTTTGGATCACGTAGTAGAGACCACCATCCTGTAAGGGGAGTAAGGCTCCAGCCTGTTTGCCGTAATAGCGAACAACCGTACCTGTGCTTAGGCCATGGTTGATAATGGTAAATTGATTTTCAGTTTCACCAAAGTTTGTGCCCGTTACTGTAAGGGGCCTCGTGGACGCTGTTGCGCTTGGATAGAGGGAGGCATTTAAGCTCATGCTGCCATTGGCGGCCTGGGCGGTGAAGCTGGAGGTACGAATGGCACCACCGCTATAGGTGTTGTTGGCGACTCCCGCGAAGATGGGTCGCTCTGAATCCGCTAGGAGGCCACCGCCTTGGTTGACAAAACTACCATTGGCATCAACCCGATAGCCAAGCTTGTCGATCAGAACCCCGTTGCTGGTGGTGAACAGTTCAGCGGCTGTGGTGAGATTGCCCGAAGTCGCAACCATCGTGACAGCGGCTGTCGATGTGATCGCTGCAGTCGATTGCAGATTACGACCTGCCGTCAAGTTGATCGTGCCAGTGAGATTGCTACTGCCGAGGGCTGCCGCTTGAATGAGATCGCTCGTGGCACCCATGCTGGTGAAGCTTTGGTTGCCCTTAAGGCCAACAAGATTGGCACTGGCATCCAGATTCAGGCTGCCATTAGTCGCCCAGATGGACGTGTCTGCGGTTGAATCCGTGTTCAGGCTGCCCTTAATGGTTACAGTCTTGCCAGTGATCGCAAAGGCCGTTTGGTTGGAGATCGTGCTGGCCTTGAGGATGGCGCCGCTACCGATGGTGATGGTGGCATTGCTCTCAAGAGTGAGGCTCGGCGCCAGCACCTGCAGCGCCTGGTTGCCCTGGCCGATCGTGAGATTGCCATGGGCCTCCAGGCTGAGGTTGGCTCTACTGCTGTAGCTAGGCATCAAGCTTGTTGTATTTGTGCCTGCGAGGGTGAGGGAACCGGCGGTTGAGCGGTAGGTCAGAGATTGCAGGTTCTTAGCAGCCGTAGTATCAGCAAGCGAACCGAGGCTGAGATCGCCACTCTGACTAATCACAAGCGATTTAGTGCGACCCAATAGGTTGAGATTGCCGAGCAAGTTTGTAACATTACCAGCAGTACCACCATTGGGGGTAAGGCTCACAATCGGCGCATCTATCGATGCATTGTGATTCAAAGTGGCATTTGCCGTTGGGTTAAGGATCAAGCTCAGGCTGCTATTCGCATGACTGTTGCTGCTTCGCAGTCCGCCATCCCATTGCAGGTTAGACAGGCTGCTGGTCGCTGACCCAATCGTGAGGTTGGTCGAAACTGCACGGCTGAGTATCGTGGCCGGTGCTACGGCATTGACTGTGCCAGCCTGCAGCGAGAAGTCACCCAGTTGTCCCAATCCCACGGAATTTGTGGTGTTTAACGACAGGGCCAGGCTGGAGTTGAGTCGGTAGGAGCCTGAGGGGGGCCGTAGACCGATCCTTACGTTGCTACCACGCAGATCCACAACGGGTATTTCTCCGTTAGTTTCCACCAGGCCTGCGGCTATGGCAACCGTTTTGATTGCACTATTGATTGCAGTGATCAGGGCTGGCAGGGATGGGAATTGTTGAGCTGCAAGCGAGGCGGTGAAGGTTTTGGTCTCAAGACCGGTCGTTGTGCCAGAAGCCAACCGCGTCACCGACAGGTTGAAACTGAGGACGCTTTCAAGTTTGCCGTTGAGGAAGTTCTGGGGAAGGGGGTTGATCGACTCAATCGCCAGGCCAGCCTGATCTCCAGGAATGGAAACATTGGCGGCATTGAGGGTGACTGAGCTGGTGCTGGTGGTTCCATTGGCATTGCCAAGCTGGATCTGGGCTAAAGGCGACAGGCGGATGCTGGAATTGGTAGCGCTATTTGCCGTGATGGTGAGTGAATCCCGGGCAATTAAATCATGAAGGAGCCGAGGCGATTGGGATGTGGTGATCTCGATATTCGGTGCTGCGATCCAGGCACCTGCCACCACCACATCCGATTGGGTGGTGCCGTTCCAGGAAGTCATGCCGCCCAACACCAACGCATCGGCAGCATCGCGGCTAACGCTCAACCGCAGGCTGGCTGATGAGGCGGCATCAAGTAGTAAGTTGGATTCTTGCAGACTGGATCCGCGCAGGCTGAGATTGCTTGAACTTCCAACCGTTTCGTTAAAGGGCTTGAGATTTGATAAGAGGGTGTTAACCGTGCCACCGGCTACAAGGAGGCCAGCCGAGAAAAGACCCTGGCCTGCAGCAGTACCCGTGGAACTTAGCGACAGGTTACTGCGGCTGATGACGCCACCAGAAGCCGTAATCGTTAGGTTGGGGGCAAGGATTGTGGCGTTTCCGTTCACCGCCGTGGCACCGGCAAGCACCAAATTGCCGTTGCTGGTCAGGCTGAAATTCTGGACCCCGGCCAGCCAATTTGGTCCCGTTTCGGTGGAATTGGCACCCGCGAGGATGGTTCCATGGAGGCTGGCGCCAGAGTCGGCAAATAGGGTGAGGTTGCTGTCACGTCCAGATGTACTGATGCTTGAGGTTGTAGTGGTCCATAGGTTCCCGGCTGAGGTACTTCCCTGAGTGCTGAGATTGAGATTGTTGGCTGATCGCAGATTGCCGAGCACAAATAGGTCGGCCGATGAAATTAGCGAGAGATTGCCTGAAGTGGTGGTGATGTCGCCGAGTATCGCAAGATTCCTATTCGTCACCAAGGAAAAGCCGTTTGTGCTCCTTGTGGTTATTGTGCCTCCCAATATGATATTTGTTCGATACTCGCCATTATTTGGATTGCTATCAAGGTGCATTGCCTTCACGCCGCTTGCTGTCAGTAGGGTTTTCTCGTTGACGCTTAGGTGGTCGCCAATGTTAAGAGTGTTGCCGCCCCTGGCATCCAAGTTGAGCGTGCCTTTGGTATCAATCATGCCTTTCATCACTAGGAAGCCAGCAGTGACATTGGCATTGTCACTGCTATTGAGTATCAGATTGGAGCCACTCTCAGCCGATACGGTCCCTGTTGATGTGTTTGCTGATATGGCAAGGTTGCCACTGCCACTGGTGATGATGGAGGCGCCATTTTTGATGCTTAGACTATTGGCTGAGGTAAGAGTTAGGTTGCTAGATACCGATTCAATTTTGCTATAGATGTTTAAATCACCATTGCTTGTGGAGATGTTGGAGGATCCCGTTGTGTACACTCCGGCTAAATTCTTATTTCCAGTCGAGTCGCTGGTAGTGTCGATTGTCAAGTTGGAATCATTTGTGAGATGAATTCCACCGTTTCCAACCCTGCCGGCTAGGGTGTTGACTCTTGTTCTGAAAAGGCTTGTGCTGCTTCCTAGCCCAATCAGTCCATCTAACACCAAGCTGCTCGACTGAACGCTTACATTGCTACCGGAGCCTTGGCTAAAGCCATCGCCACTGAGCCAGACCGTTTGATTGGCTGCATTCAAGCTTTGTAGGACCACTGGCGTGCTCCCCCTTGACCCAAAGGCCATGGTGCCATTGGCACCACCCGTGCTTGTGGCAGTCAGCCTGGTGGGGTTTGCTGCCGTACCGCCCCCAATCGTAAGCGGAGAAACGGCTGTACCGAAACTCGTTGCGGTGAGAGTGAGGTTGGGCGCCTGAAGATTGATGCTTGCCTGGCCAATGGCACTGGCCGAGCGCCCTCCATCAAGCAGGGCACCGCTGCTGGTGATTGTTAAATTGTTGGCGGCCACTACCGAGCCGAGCGAGAGATTAGCGCTGCTGCTCAGATAGGCCGAGCCATTGTCAGCGCTGGCATAGAGGCTGGAGATGCCAGTGGTTGAAATTTTTACGGCTTGACTACTGTTACCAATGGATCCAGAAACGCTCCGCAATTCAATCGGACCCAAGCTATTGCTAACGCCGTTGCCAGCGGCCAGCTGGGAGAGGGACCCACCAGCTTGTAAGCTAACCGTGCCATTGCCTGACACAGACTGGATCGATAAATTGCCAGCGGTGGAAATCCGTATGCCCTGGCTGGCGTTGGTGGTCAAGGAACCACCGAGGTTTACCGACAACGCTGTTTGGGGGCGAAGCGTCACTCCGATTAATTCGCTGATATCCGTGATCAACATGCCCGATGTGATGGTGCTGGGAAGGCTGGCTGCTGTCACAGAGGCATGGGCCGTTCCTATCCTTAGGGCAGTCCAAAGGTTGCTATTGCTGTAATCCTCGGATAGCAAATCACATGTTTTAGCAGTGCCAATGAATGTGTAATAGCCATTGAAGCGGCCATTTCTCACCAGAACTACCTGGCCTGCCTGCAGTGATTGATTCAAGACGACACCCGTCGAACTGCTCGCTACGGCTGTGTAGTCTGGGGTGTAGGCAATAAATTGGTTTGGATTGTTTAAGGCAAGAGTTGAAGTTGAACTCGTCGTGTTCAACGGAGTGTTGTCAACATATTTGTACACCTTGTAGCTACGAGACACCAAATCGCCCGTCGAGGCAGCGCTTAGCAGGGCGGCATTGCTTGTCGATACTTGTTCGTAGTCGCCGTTGGGGATCTCGATTTGAATCAAGTTAGCACTGGTACGCCCAATTGCCCCTTGGCTAACAGTAAGGCTAAGATTTCCCCCTATGTTTATGGCGTTAGTGCTGCTGGCCGGTGACCCATCCGTGCTACCTGTGCCCAACCCTAGGGTTGCGGCTTGAACGGGGAACAGACTGGCATAGAGGTTTGCAGCTAGGGGGTGGTAGTAGGCATTCGTTGCCATCACACGCTGGTCTATATAGCTAGCCTGTTGTTCAGCTGAGCGTTGATAGATAAACGTAGAATTATAACTTGCATTTCCATGCTGTTGATGAATTGCATTTAACTGAACCTCATAGGCCGCAATCGCTTGTCCGCTAAAGCCCTTGTTGATTAGCGCATTTTTCTCTGCAGTCGTGAAGGTAAATGAGGCTTGCTGCTGATACCTGTTGGCTGCGGTATTGGCCAGTCGATAGTTGTCGTTCGTTAGATTGTACCTTGCTAGCAAGGTTGATGCTGCTATTGAGCCTCCGGTTGTTAGTACATTGGATGCACGAAGAAAGTCCCAGTTCCCGTCCATAATCCATTCTGTCAACTGATTGCTAGGGGCGTATAGGTACAAGCACTTGTTGATTCCGTCAATTGTTGCGGCCGATAGGATTCTCCAGCTAGGATGGGTATTGTCAAAGGGCGCTTTAACGTAATTGAGCTGCTTAGTGTTGCCATTGGTTGTAACTGAATAGATGGAGGAATTATTAGCCTTTTCTAGGCTAACCGAACCTACAGTAGAAACAATCACTTTCGAATACGTGGACCAATAGTTCCCGTAATTAGCTCGATCCTGGGCTGCTATTTCAGATACCGCAGCTGCTCTTGCGGCTTCCCCAGTAATTTTAAACATGTTGTCTTGCTTCTGTAGTTCAGTCATATCTGTAAGAACGCCAGGCGCTCCTGTGGCATCGAGAAGATCACCACTTTGCACATTGAGGTTGAGAGATCCACCTAGGCTGATGGCACTTGTGCTGCTCCAGCTTGTTGGCAAGACCAATTGCAAAGAACCTTCAGTTTCCTTTAGGTAGGCGTTGGCTCCACTGCCTTTGAGTTCTAAGGCAAGTCCACTGGTGCTGGTCAGGCCATTGGCACTGGTGTTGAGTCGCAGGGCATTGGCCGCCGTGCCTAAATCACCCGAGCCGACGTTCATCTCCAGGCGATCAGCCTTGAACAAGGCAGCCGCTGCCGTCGGTCCAGTTGTCGTCTGGTTGCTGAGATTGAGGCCACCCGCCAACGTCAAGGTAAGGGTATTACCGGCTGAGAGGGCAAGACCAGTGGCGGAATCGCCCAATGGTTTTAGGTTGGCACTAAAGCCACCGTTACTAAAGGTCGCGATGGTGAGATTGCCGCCTGCCGCGGCCCGCAGTTGAATATCTGTCGTGGAGTTTGAAGCGCCACCAACTTGAAGATCAATATTGCCGCCAGCACTTAAGTTGATCGGAACTGTGTTATTGCTGATGAACAGCGGTTTGACATTGATATCTTTACCATAGCCTGATATTATCGTCACATTGGAAAGATTGTTAACACCCTTGAGCAACGACACATTGCCTTTGCTTGTAATTGTCAGGGACCCTGGGGCTTGGCTGGCACTGGCTGCCGGAGTTATGAAGCCAACAGTGATGGGATTATCAGCCTTCAATTGACTTGTGTAATAATCCTTGACACTTTTAATCATAATTTGCTCGGTATGATATGTCTTCTTGCGTAGAAAGCCACCTCCCGTTGTCCAATGGCGAGTTGTTGTAAGCGGTGCATTCTGCTGGTCTACTTGGGTGTAATCCAGCTGATAGGCTACATTTGCGCTATTAAAGCTCCCTGGCGCTACGGTTTGCAACGACTGACCCTGGAGTAAGGGCCGGGAGTCCGTTGGCTGCGTATTGCTAGAATCCCAGGAACTATAGCTGGTTGGGATGTCATAAAACAGATTGAAAGACGACTCTGACTTGTAATTAGTCGTGGTGACCGTTTTGCCTTGACCCTCTGTCCAGACATAGGTCAATCTGTTTGTCGGATTATAGGTCGTAGTGGTAGTCGTGCCATTACTGCCGGGAGCAATGGTGCCAGCAAGATAGTTTGGTGCACTGGCAATCCAAGTGTTGTTCGAGTTGCTGCTGAGCAGATCCCTAGGCTTGCCATTGAGTGAAAGTACTGATTCTGTTTTTGCAATTGTGGCATTATACGTTGAGTAAGAGTATTCTGTCTTCTTAATCGTAGCTGGAACAAATGAGGCTGTTCTGCCAGAGTCAAACCCTGTGATGGAAATATATTTTTGAATCTCTAATGTCCCTGAGGCTGTAGTAACCACTTGGGTGGCACCAGCGCTCTCCTGCAGCTTTATCGTCTTTGCATCAATAACCTTGACATAGTAAGTTGTATTATTCGAAAGCCCCCTAATCGGTGAGCTGCTATCAACAGCTCCATTTGAATTGATGCTACTACTGTATTGATAGAAAATTGCCGCTCCATCTGCGAGGTTGTGGGCACTCGCAAATGTAATTGTCTTGTCTGTTGTATTTACACTGCTGGGCATAAGTGCGATTCTTGGTGTGTCGACAATCGTAATCTTGCCACTAATCGGCGCTAAGTCGATTGCACCGGTTACTAGGTTCCATGCGCTGTTGTTGGTCAGGGTGAGTGTGGGTTGGCCATTGAATGCCAAGACCCTGCCAGCACCAGTGCTCATAACCTGTCCGGTGAGGTTGATGTTTCCACCTTTGCTCTTGATGTCATACAGATTGATCGTGCGGCTGTTCACATCCACATAGCCGGCCAGTCCCACCGCCTTACCCTCGACGGCCGCGAAGCTGATGCCATTAATTCCATAGCCATTGCTATCCAACAGGGAGGTTGAGAAGCTGGGATTGAAATTTTCATCAACGGTCATACTCAGAGTTGGTGTACCACTTTGAATCAGACCATCAATATTAAGATAGAGAGCCGAAATTGAGATGTCTCCCCTTGAGAAGATGGTGCCTGCATTGTTTGCCGCTGAACTATTGATCACCGATTGGTTTGCAGTAACACTTGTCATCGAGCCTTTGTAGGATCCATCCGGATTGGTTGCTGCATTAAAGGCCTGGGCACGATAGCTGTCGGAATTGAGATACTGGCGGGGATCGCCACCACTATGGAACCAACTATCTGAATTCAAGGTGAAAGTGCCAGCCGAACTAATCGACAGGCTGCTGCCCCTGACTTCCCCGGAGACGATCACGCTGTCTGTAGCATTGTTGATCGCGATGGTGCCGATCTCGTTGACGACAGAACCCAGGAGATAGATGTCAGCTGGTGGCTGGTTGACAGGAAAACCGGTGGGTAATGGGATATCCTTGCGAACATTTTGGCTAACCGTAATCGTTCCTGTCGGCTGGTTTGCATTCGCCCCAGAGCTGCCGCCTTGGCGGTTGAAGAAGACTGATCCCGGGCTAAATACAGTGTATTTACCATCAATGATATCAATAACTTTTGAATCGTCAATGACCATGTCTTCGCCAACAAGGATTGCAGGCGCGGAATTGATTACTGAGATTGAGCTGTCGCTATAGGCCTTGATATTGGATGGGATGTTGGCAGGAGCTGAATTCGTTTGTAGACCATAAATATTGATCGTACCACCAATGGCATCGAGAAACACCGAACCTGCTGCTGCATACAGATCTGGTAGATGGATCGCTAGGCCGTCGAGCCTGCCTTGGATTGTGCCAGTGTTCGCATCAAGCAGTCCAAGCTGGGCCGCCTGTCGCCGCAGGGCCTCCTGTTGAGATAAATAGAGCGCCTTGTTTGACGGGGAGCTATCGTTTTCTGCAATCAAATCCGAAAGGCGTTCGTCTTGTTCAGCCAGGTCTGTTCCCAGATCCATAATTTCGAGATAGGGATGCTGGCTACGATCATTCCAGAGCAGATCTGGTAATACAACACCAATAAAAGTATCTAGATTCACTCCTGCACCTACTGGGGAAGCCAACAGGCGATATTTATAGTCCATGGTGGCATCCAGACCCAAGCACGCCAACTGACCAGCGTTCAGCGGTTTGTCTATTTCTAACTTCGATTGGAGCGCGTTGTTGCCAGATAGGTTGAGGTAGCTGTTTTGGTTGGCAAGATTATCGCTGTTCGGAAGGGTGATCACTTTGATCTGGTGCTGGGCTCCAGCTACAACCTGTGAACTACTGTCGATCGCGATTGTATTCGTGGTTGAATCGTTGGCAGTCGTCGTGCCCTTGATTGGAGCCGCAATCAATATATAGGATGTGGCATCAGCAAGGGAGCGCTTGTTAGATTTTCCATTCCAGTCTTTGCCTTGGGCTTTGAGTTCCACGTTGCCACGGGCCAGCAACTGGGAGTTATCGACAATTGAGATCGAGTTCGAATCCACACTCGTAGCATTAGCCCGGGAGAGTGGTACCCCTAGAACTGTTGAGTTGATCTGGCTATCGGCGGTGCTCCTCAGGATATCGGGCACCCCATTGGCATCGAGGCCCGACCACAGCTTGATCGTTTGGCCCTTGATCGTGGTTCCAGTCAGACTTAGTACATTGCTCACCTGATTAGTAGCCGTTGAATAGGCGTTACCAAAACCGAATTGTCCCGCCAGTACGGAACTCGAGCTGCTGACCGTACCATCGCTCTTTGCTGTGATGGATACAGCACCACTATCATTGATAATTTTGACCCCACCAGCTGCGGTAACACTTGCTTTGGCCTTATTGATGACCTGGCTCTCGGCGGATACCGCTGCTAGGGCCGACACGGCATCCAGGGTGATGTCGTCAGTGGCATAGACAGCCGTTTTGGCATTCATCCACAATAGCCCTGGATTTGCCTTGCTACCTAGGGCACGGACCGTGGCATTCGTACCGAGATTTATGTTGGCTCCAAAGGCACCAGTAGCGTCGCCAATCAACGTGGTGGATTTCATCCCTGCGCCAATAGCCTGGCCAGCGGCAAAGACTTTGCCATTGCCAACAACGCCAAGGGTGTTGTCATTGGTTTGACTATATTTGTTTTTCTGGATGCTATTGTTCGCCGCAATATCAATTGCAGCCGCTGTAACTGAACTCGATGAGCCAAGATCAATCGATGACTTACTCATGATTGCAATGGTCGAGTTGGCACCACCACCAGCTAGACCTGTTGAGACGGCAATACCGACAGCACGCGTATCGATACCACCAGGTGTGCCGTCTTCATTGGTTTGATCGACTAGGCTTGAGAGTTTGAGGCTGCCGGTGGCGGTTATCGTGGCGTTGGCATCGAGTTTGGTCTGAACTGTTTGGTTTGTGGTGGCGGTTGATTGGGCACCGGCACCGGACAACACCCCACCTCCGGCCGCACTGAGGGTGTCTGCATAGACACTGTCGCGTGAGAAGGAGTTGATTGCCACATCCTTAGCAGTGATGCTAGCGCCGGAACCGAGCAGGGCTTGTACTTCTGGATCACCAGAAGTACTACCCAGAGACGATTGAGCAATCATTAAGCCAAAACCAGCTAGGCCTCCAACGGTGCCACCAAGGCTGCTGCTATTGAGGCTATTTGCGGAACCTGCCTGGATCAAACTGGTGCCACCAGGGGTGTAAAGCGAACCCGCTTGCACCTGGGTCCGGCTGGTCGACGTTATGTTTGCTTTTGCACTGTTGACGGCAGCACCGACCAGGCCGGAGGCCGAAACGGTGATGACCTTGGCCTGTTCAATGCTGTCGGCACTGGAACTGGTGATCTTCACGTTATTCGAGGCAGCAAAAGAAGGCGCATTCGTGCCTCCGGTTTTGACTGAACTCTGGGTTAGTGTGGAGACGGAGTTGCCGACGCGGTTTTCGACGACGCCGACGCCAAGCGCCATGCCCAAACCAGCAGCCACCGAGGTGCCGATGATTTCAGAATTGAGTTTGGCAGCAGAAGACGCAGAACTAATCGTTAGTGAGCCAGAGCCATAAGCACTTGAGGTGGTGCTGGCTTGGCTGAGGAACGCCTGGTTAACGGTTTTGGCCGTTATCTTGAGGCTGTTGGGATCGGTGCTATCTGCCGCAGCCGTGTAGCGGCTGCCCGCCTGGGCGGTGATAGCGGCAATCAGGCCGCTGCGGATCGCGGACGGGGTGAGGTTGGTAACGGTATAGGTCACCGTGTCGACGAAGGAGCCGTAGCTGAGCTTGATGGTGATGGCATCGCCATAGTTGTAATGGCCAGCCAGGGAGACTTGATCGACTTGGGCGATCGAGCTGTCGGCAGGCTCAAGCGTTGCTGTCTTAATAGCACCATCACCGATGACGCCAGCGTTGATATCAATGGCACCTGTGATTGTGGTGGAAATCGTATTGGCTACGGTGTTGTAAACTCCCGCGCCACCACCGGAGACCGCAATGATTCCGCCAGCGACCGTGGTCGTGGTGGCGTTGGATTTCGAGACGCTGCTACGAATATCGTTCGCACTGATTGCCAGATCGCCCTTGGATTGAATGGTGTAGCGCGTGCCAGCAGCATTGCTGGCGCCATCACTGATAGTAACTTTTTCGATGTTGTCAATACGGTTCTTGTTTTCAGCAGCACCAATTGCGACGCCACCACCTTCAGTGGGATTAAAGCTAACGGCCACACTGCCAGCATCGGTGTTGACACGGCTGATTTCGTTGTCGGTAGTGGCGGTGATCGCCAGATTGCCGGCAGCAATGAGATTGGAGCGGCTAACGGTTGTTTGAACGTCGTAAGCGATGCGGGAGTCGTTGAAGGCACCGGAGAAGGCCCCGGCGAATTGGCCGGTGGTGAGAGCCACGCTCACCGGCACCGCCAGGGCGCTGTAGGTTGCCGTTGAACTACTGCTGGCGCTTAAGTTTGGATTGGTAGCGCCGATTCCAGTGGTGATGAGGCTTGAATCGAGAATCGTGGTTTGAACCTTGGCGCGGGAGGTATTGGCTGCGTCAGCGGTAGTGATGCCGAGGAGGTTCTGCACCTTTACGGCACCAACGGCGATTGCACCGCCGACTCCGGTCGCCGAACCAGCGCCAACGCCAGCCCCAACGCCCGCATCAACGCTCTGGCTATTGCTGCTGCCTAGGTCAATGGCACCGGCGACCGTGAGGTTGGCGGCGCTGATGCTGGTGGTGGCATCACCAAGCAGTTTGTTGATAGCATCAGCGCCACCGCCAGCGAGAGCTACACCGTTAGAGCCACTACTGAGGGCTACAGCCACCGCGGCCGATTTAGCGGAGATGGAAGCACTGCGATCTTTCACTTTGGTTTTGCTAGCCGTCACCGCGAGGGCTGCAACCTTGGACCCAGCGGCGATGTTCGCGACGGTGCTGGCGGCGCTGTTGTCGAGGGTGTTGTGGGCCTGGGACACACCAATCGCCGCTGCAACGGAGCCGCTTCCACCCCAGCTAAATCCTATGGCCGCTCCCCAGGCGGTGGAATCGGCTGAGGTGGTGTCGCTGCTGCTGACGCTAAGTGTGCCGCTGTTGAGGCTGATCGTTTTGTTAGATGAGGCTCCCAGGAAGGCCTGAATCGCAACAAGCGAACGGTTGATGGCTTTGGAGCCAGCACCCACTAGTGCAAGGCTGTCGCCATTATTTGCCGATATAGCCGCCGCGAAGCTATCGACGAAGCTCGTGATCTTGGCGGCATGACTGGCTGTTACGGAGACCGCACCCTTGGCGTAGATGTTGGAATTGGTAATAGCGCTCCTAATCAGATTACCTCTGCCGCTAAGCTGGTTTGTGAAGGCTTGGGGAGAATCATCACCGGAGACGCTGATGTCCTGGGTTTCACCGATTAGGTTTTGTGCAAGGGCCACACCAATTGCGGCAGAGATGGCTTCTCCTTTGTCTCCGACTGCCACGGCGAGGCTAAATGCCTTCACTTTGGCGTTTATTTCAGAGGTATCGTTCGCACTGACCGTGACTGTTCCGTTCCAAGTGGAAGACGCCGTGCCGAGGTTGGCGCTATTGATGAGGGCCTGGTTAGTGCCTGTAATTGTATTGAGACTACTCGTTCCACCACCAGACAAGCCAAGTGATTTTTTGCTACCAACAGCAACGGCTATTGCGGCTGCAATCGACTCGGAGTTGATTTTGCCTGTGTTTGTCGATGTGATAACCACATTGCCCTTGGGCAGAACTGAGCCGAAGTTCGCCAGTTCGGCCTTGGTGTTGCGGCGAATGGTGTTTGTGGCAAGCGAGATGCCAATCGATGCGGCAAACGCGTTACTACCGGCAAAGCTGGCGGCTAGGGAGGCGCCGACAGCTGTTGCATCGATGCTGGCCGCATCGGAAGCGCGGATCGTGAGATCTGCGCCAACCAGGCTGCTGTTAGCGGTCCCATTGCCAATGATGGTTGCGGTGGTGCTGTTGGCGATGACATTGGTCGCTTCACTGCCGTCGCCACTTAGGGCCCCGGTAGTTCTACTGGGGGCAGCAATAGCGGCTGAAACGGCCACAACTTCAGCTTTGATCGTTGCGCTATGGCTGGCCTCAACCCGGATCGCTCCGCTAGCTTTCAGGGTGCTAAGGGAATTTCCACTGGTCCCTGAAATTGTGGCAGCAATCCGGTTGCCGTCGCCGCCATTGGCCAGGGTTGGGCTGCCACCGGATTCGCCAGGCTTGCTCTGGGTTGCACCGATTACATTGCGGGCAATGCTGACACCAATGCTAACGGCACCTACAGTTCCATAACCCGACAAGCCTACGGCAACTGAATTCGCGATGATCTTTGCGTTGATTGTTCCTGGGGAGCTGGCTTGAACGCTGAGTGTACCGCCGCTGATAATTGTGGGGCCAGTGATAGAGGCGGTTGTATCCCCCAGGATCGTGTTATACGAAGCGGCCCCGCCACCGGCTAAACCAAGGGTGAACTGATTGCCGATTGCCGCTGAGACCGCAGCGGCGGCAGCGGTACTGGTGATCCGGCGAGTTTGGAGGCTATTGCCATTGTCATCGAGCAATTCACTGCTACTGCGCAGGGTTAGATCACCGGTCGTTGTAGTGATATTGCTGAAGCCATTAATTGACGTTGTTCTTGAGCCGGAGAGGGTATTGTTTGCAAGGGCTAGCCCGATGGCGGGGGCTACACTGTTGTTGCCTCCGGTAAAAGAGACCGAAACACTACCAGCACCACCTTCTGCTTCGATTTCGCTTGTGTCAAGGCTTTCGAGTTTGAGCGACCCAGAATTAAGAACACTGTTGACCATGTTATGGCCGATGATCTGGGCTGAAGTACTGGTTCCAATTTGGTTGGTGGCCTCGGCCACGGCCGCGGAGATGGCTACTGTATTGCCGCTGCTACCACTGGCTGCGATGCCAATGCTCACCGCTGCTATTTTGGCGTCAATTTTATCGCCGTTGATTGATGTTACCTCCAAGCCACCTTCTGTTTTGATGTTGGCGACATCAAGCTTGGTACTAACCCCTGCCTGAGTTGCCCTATTCCAGTTGATTTGGTTCGTGGCTGTGCTAACTCCAATCGCCGCGGCTTTTGTATCTTTGGTAGAGAGGGCAACCGCTGCACTGCCAGCGCCAACCTCTGCTTTGATACCACGCTTTAGAGCAGAATTACCGTCGCTTTTTATTGTTTGCGTTGCTGCCTGTAGAGTTGTGGCTTTTGTTAGGGTGCTATCACTGGCTGTATTTCGATACGACCCTGTGGTTATGGTTGAATTAACCTCACTGTTGATTGTGTTAATGGAGCCGGCACCGCCACCGGAGAGCGCCAGCGAGCTATTTGCGCTCATAGCCCCGCTAAGGGCGACACCGATAGCAAAGCTTGAGGTTTGAGAGATGTCGACTGCTGAGAGTGTAAGTAGTCCACCCAGATTAAGTTCTACGGTGTTAGCTAGATCAACCAGGCTTTCAACATTACCATTGACTAAGTTTATAGCCTGGGCAGCGCCAATGCTAAAGGCACCGGCCGAAGTTGTGGAACTTGAGAACGTTAGTGAGTCACCTGTTGCCTCCGCCCTAACTAGCCGCTCATTTTGAGCTTGGATGTTAAGCGATCCTAGGCTGATTTGGCGCGTAGAACTTCCCAGTAGGGACGTTTGGATGTGTCCAGCAACAGACTTGATTTCGGCCCTAATTGAATCATTGATCAAGTTTTTTGCAATGGCTAATCCAAGGGCGCCAGCTTTTGATACTACGGTTGTGCCTAGGGCGACTCCAACGGCAAGGCCTCCGGCGAAGCTATAAACGTTGCCTTGGGCTGAGCCTTCACTCCCACTCTTATAGACTCTTGAACGAATCGTCGTGCTGTTGTTAATACGTAGATCACTAATGTTATATATACCACTTGTGATTCCACCATTCAACCGGTTGAAGGCAAATCCCCCTACAAAACTTCCAGCTATGGCTTTTTTTGATCCCAACGCAAGGCTGATTGCTGCTCCCGCAGCATCAGAGATTAATTTTGCATTCGCCGTGCGCTCCGCGTTTAACGTTAAATCGTTTGCCATAATGCTACCCGATCCAAGCATCGAACCGGCCTGGTGATTGCCAATGACTGCTGTCACAGGACGGTTCACCGCATTTCCGGTACCAGAGCCCACAAAAGCACCGTCAAAGGCATCTCCTAAGGCTGATGACGATGCCGCTAAGGAACCGGCAATGGCGTAGGACCCAACAGCAGACCCATCGGCTGCACTGATTGTCAATTGGTTAGCCTGGATGGTGGAGGTCCCATCGATACGAGCAGTGATTTCACCTTCTAATTCATTAACAGCTGCTGATGCACCCACCGATAGGGATGTGGCGTCACCACCAGGTGCCTTTACATAGGCAATATCAATGCCGCCGGCCATCGCTAAAAGCTTTTCATCGGAACTAGCTCCAATGCCAATAGAGGGAGAATTTGTTGATGTCGTAGAGCTGAGCGTGGATTGCAGGATTTCTGCAGTAATTGCATTTGTATAGGAATTTTGAGCACCTGCGCCCGATCCTGCAACTGCATAGGTATCATTTTTATTTGAGCTTGCGATTGATCCTGCCCCACTTACAGCTGACGCGTTTAGGTTCACATCCTCGGATCGTGCTGCCAAGGAGATGTCAGAGGGCATCGTGGAGGTGATTGAACTGTTGGTCAAACGGGCAGCCGTTTCTACCATCAAATCATTAATCGCTATTGATGTGCCGAATGTTGTTGCTAGTGAAGCTGAGGATGATTTTGGAGCGTCGCCTACTAAAGGATTGTAAGCAATCGCTAACTGGCCAGCTATCGCTGTGGCATCGGCACCTTCAAGGGCCTCGATCTTTAGGTTTCCTCCAAAATTTGACGTTGTCAAATTGTTGACGGTTGCTGTGGTGCTACTACCGCTACTGTCGAGATCTAGATTTAGGGCTATTGATGCAGCTCCAACATAATTTTTCCCACTACCTTGGCTTCCCGATAGGCTGATCGCCCCAGCACTTTCATGGGCTTTGCGTGTATCACTCACCAAGTGGATCGATGCTGAATTACTACCAGTTGCCCGCAACCCACTTAAAGTATTTGTGGTGTCCCGATTGATTTGATTGACTGCAGCAGCTCCAGCCAGGGTGAACTCACCTGCTCGTTGCTTAGGTGAATCTGTGGTGCTCGTTTTTATTAAAGAGCCGCTTTTGCTATAGGCTATAGCTCCGCTCCAATTATTTAACACGGTTCCATCTTCTGCCGTAATTTCAATTTGTTTTGGTCCGATTGCTTGACCTTGTCCAATGCTAATGATATTTTCGGTCTTGTTATTAAGCACAGACCATCCGACGCTGCCCGCACCTGCAACCTGCTCTGAGTTTGCATTTGCACCCAATAGATTAAATTGAACACTAGTATTGTCCTTATCTTGTGTATTGCTATCTTCAACTGTTGCTGTTCCAGCTATTGAAAATAAGGTAATTGAGCCTCTATTTGATGCATCAAGCTGGATGCTATTGGCGACCTGAATCTGACTACCGATGGTCGCCAGTAAGGTATTGCGTGTACGTCGTTCTACTTCGCTAAAGATTAATACGGCTCCAATACCTATTGATTCGCTGTATTGGATGGCACCATTGATGTCAATTCTATTCACTTCATTACAAGCGGAAGCAATTAGATTTGCGGCTGCCAGTGATGCGCCTAGATCAAACTGCAAACCAGTCCTATCTGCATGACCATCCTTACCAGAAAAAGTTAGATCAATACCACCTTGAATGCCCAAATTGTTGGATGAACCCGAAGCAGTTAACACATGTATCACTTGACCAGTTTGTTTGGCACTGTTTTTAAATGTACCACCCAACCTTATATTGGCAGATGAATTGATAATGGTTTCAGCCTTATTCATGCTGGTTTCGATGTTTAAGACTCCCCCCACACCATTTTTGGCAACATTACCCCATTGTAGAAAGTTTTTAAAGTTTTCTTGATTAGTTTTTTTCTTGTCATAAGCGTCTCCATTCTTGTAATCTCCTTTTCGGGTTCCGTCTGGATTGTATTCATATTTTCCGAAAATAACTTTAACGGCTGTATCACTTCCAATATCAATGTGCAGATCACTAGCGCCCAAAACTAAATCCAGCATGTTTAAATTAGTTATATCTAGATTTTGCGCTTTAACTACCCCAGCGATATAGGATTGTGCAATCGCACTCAGATTTACAGAGTTTATCGCTAATGCAAAGGCAGTGTCCGACCCCTCTTGTTTTCCATCTTTGTATTTCGTGTCTTTTGATTTGTTTTTAACTGTTGCATAGGAATTGAAGCCGTTCTTAATTAGTACCCCACTTAATCCCGATAGTGATGCAACAGCATTGGTGGGGTTACTCACCCAATCCTGTATTAAAGAGTCGTTCCCAAAGGTTGACAAAAACTTATTAGGATATGATATGGTATTACGAATTGCAATATCCCCGATAGGAGCCATTTCCGAACCTATTCTTGCCGTACTGCCGATGTAAGTTTGAGCACTATTCTTCATATCGCTAATGGATGCCGCAATTGAGATTACGTTTACCATTCCCTCCTTACCACCATCTTTATTTGTTGATGCGTCACTGTAGGCAGTGTAGGCTTCTGTGATTGTATTGCTGATGCTAAGCTTAGTTCCTAAGTTCTGGGGTGCTGTAGATGTAGTTATATTGCCGTTGATCGTTGTGATCGATTGATGCTCTACTGCATTAATAGCTATTGACGGGGAGATACTATCATTGCTTCCTTTGAAATCGCCGCCGTTTGCTTTTTTTAGTTCTTCTTTAAAGCGCGAACCCATTACCCCGCCATATTCTCCAAGTGAGAGTGCGCCAGTAATTAATAATGGATTGCTAGCATAGTCTCTAAGTTTAGGGTTTGAACCACTGGATCCCGATGCGCTGGCACTATTTTTGGCTTTGATCGCTGTCGCCATCGTGATGCCACCAGTTGTCGGCTCAATTGGGTTTGTCACGCTTTCTAAGGCAGCCTTTCCATTTCTTAGTTGGTTCCCTAGTAAGAGCCGTGGGATCGCCGCTTGGTATTCTTGATCCGTGGTGGCCACTTGGTACCGATCTGCGCCCAGTGCTAGCACACGCAATTCTTGTCCAGATTGAATCCCCCGAATTCCACTAGCACCAACAGCCAAGGAGGACGTAAAGCGCAGGTAGGGGTTCAACCCTTGTGGCATTACGGAAGGACGATTAATTGGATCCAGGCCTTCAGCAGATTTATAGAGCTGAACACTTGAATCGCTGCGGTTGATCCGTACAAAGATTGTTTGCCCGTCAACAAGGCCAGCGGGGGTTGGGATCGGGTTTGTGGTTGAACTCGATAGTCCCGGTAGGCTATTGAAATATTGTGCCTGAACTAGGCCCGCGTCTGAATTGACCGTCGTTGGTACCTGCACACCGCCCCAACGATTGGTGCCAATTTGCCATCGATTGGGATCTAAGGAACTAAAGCAGCTTGTTGTGTCTGTTTGTCGGTAGCTACGATCATTGTAGATGGTAATGATTTCTCCAGTTTCCAGTCCAAGACCGTTGAGCTGCAAGGTGTCGTTTGCACTATTGACGTCTTGATTGGGGTTGAAGGTGATACAGGGAGTATCAAATTGAACCTGCAGAGCTGCTACGCTTGCGCTGACAATGTGTGCTCCTAGCAGATTGGCCCCGATCGCACTCCCCTGCAGCACAAAACCAGGAGTTGCACCGCTAACTGGCATGAAATTGTAATTCCCGCCGTTGCATTGGCGCCACAGGCTACTAGCAGGAGTGGTCCCAAGCAGAGTACGCAGACCAACGGCTGAAACGGTTGTGTCACTGCCTAGGTAGGTGTAATAGTTTCCGCCGTAGAGCCTCGTTGATGTGTTAAAAGTTTCAGTATAGATGGTCTGATTTTTAGCAATTGATAGTGTGTTTAAAGCGGTATTGCCGCTACTATCTATGAGACGATCATCACTTGTTAGAAATATGTCTGCGCCAAGTAGATGGCCGTTGCTCTGCTGCAGCAATCCTGATGTGACTGAAACTACAGAAGCGTTCGCATAACTAGCATCTCCAGTGGTCGCAAAGGTTAAGTTTGTTTGATTCGTCGCTGTTATGTTAGCCGATATCGAACTTAGGGTAATACTTTGACTGGTATCAGAATCCTGGTAAGCTGTGCTGAGCAAACTTATGCTTAGTTGATTACTTGTACTATTTCCATTGATCTTGGTTGTAATTGTATACACTTTGCCGTTATTCGTGCCTTTTAAAAGTAGTTGATTGCTCTCCGGCAGCTTCGTTGTCGCATTAACAACCAGAGCGGCTTTTATAAATGCCGTACTACCAAGGCCCAGTCCAACTTGCTGGTTAATTGCAGTAATGAGACCATCTCGGATCTCAGTGCTTATCGTACTATTGACTGTATAACTTAAAACTTGTGGACTAGTTGCTACATCGCTGAAAGTCAATGTAATGATATCACCTTTAGCCAGATTGCTGCCAAGCATAAGACTGTTACTCTGTGCGTTTTCCCCATTGCTTGCATTGCCTATGAGTTGATAGCCTTTTCCTGCTTCCAATGACGATAAGAGGAGTCCAGTGCCGTCTGTTGGATCGACAGCTGCCGTTATATAAGCACCGACACCCGTGCAAAGGCCTACACATTTTTGCAAGGAACTAAGTAATCCGTCACGAATTTGCGAAACTGTCAAACCATCTGAAGGGATAACATAGCTGAAATTTATATCACTACCTGAGCCATCTAGCTTGAACCTTAGATTGATGGAATCATATTTATGGTAGGTTCCGCCTAATGTGATTTTGTCAGCCTGCTGTTGTATATTTGCAGTGTAGGTCAAGGTCCGCCCAGGAGTTAACGTGAGAGTTTGGGATTGACCTACTTCGTAGCGGAATATATGTTGGCTTCCTATCCCGTAGCCTTGAAGATCAATAGCCTTATTCAGTAGCACATCATCGGGCGTTAATGCCAGGGCGATGCGACCTGCCCCCCGCAAAATCACATAGTAATCACGATCTGCTTGAAGGCCAACGATTGCCGCTGAATCCTTCGCTGCTTGCTGATCAGCTAGCACATAATATGAAATGAGTTGTCCTGAGTTGATCGTTGTGTAGTTGCCATTAGTTTGCAGTGGTAATTGAATCTCGTCTCTCTCAAGATCAACTGAACTGGAGGACGAACCATCTACTTTTGCCGTGCTAGATTTATACACCTCATAGTGGCTGCCTGTGGCACCGCTAGCATCGATATCATGGGGACGGTCTGCAGCAATCACAACCTGATCGCCTTTGCTTGCATCGCCAGGCAAAACGGCTGTAACCGTATATGTTTGATTGTTTGTCACCACCGGCACTAAATTCCAGTATGCAGAGTTTGAAAGAGAATATTTTCCTTTGCTATCACTGATTTGTCCTAGTTTCATTACCGCGTCACTAGTGTCTATGTATTGATATGTATTATTGTCGCTCCATGTTATGAAATCACCATTTCTAACTGTAAATGCCGTATCATTTGCAATTAGGGTTCCCGTCCGATCCTTAATCGTAATCGCTCCATCGGTGGATTGCGTAACTGAGTAGCCAGCCGATTGAATTCCAGATGCCTTAACTTGTGAACCAACTGTTAAGTTTGCCGCTGAATTGTAACGGTCAATCGTAACTATTGTAAATTTTGTCTCGTGGGCTAAATCCACATTTGCGAGAACAGGATTCAATTGGTTTGCTGTTGTGTTTGCACCTGAATAGATAAAATAGTTATTTGTTCCTAGCCCGGTACTACCTTTGATGATATCGCCATTGTTGATTTGTCGTGTTCCTGAGAGGATAGTTTGATCGATTGCCGTTGGTGCTTTGGCATATAATTGGGTTCCCGGAGTACTACCTGCTGCCGAGGTTTCACTGGTTGGCCCAGTAATTGTGAGAGAACCATCCATATTGATGGTGCTATTTGTTTTGTCGACTTCAAAGGCATCACTAATCGTAACGAATCCATCTCCCCAAATGCTAGTCGATGCTTTGGCGGCTAGTGATGGTGCTGCATTTGTTTTGAGTGATAGTTGATTGACTGCTGTCAGGGCAGATGAGCTGTCAATTGATATTGTTGAATTTGTTTTGCCAACTGCGATCGCTGATGCCACTCCACTTTTTTTCCCTGAGGCTGTGCTGTCTGTTAGACATGAATCTACTGCTGAACTTCCCGTAGTACCAATACCAAGATTGCTAGCGACTTGTGCTTCACTCGATAGATTATTCCCGGCATCAGTGAATGCTGTTATTTTCTTCGCATTCATATTGCTTTTATTGATAGCAATTGTCGCGTAGGCATCTGCCTTGGTTATGGCTAACGCTGTGTCTATGTTTATGCCGGTTGCTTTATTTAACCCATTCATGACCATGTTCATTGAATTAATTGCAATACTCTTGCTCTCCAAATTTATGCTTGCCTGTGAGGACAGGGTGATTGCATCTATTGCTGAAATTGTTGATCCACTTATTGATAAGGCACTGCTCGTGGAACCGGCTTTGACGACTGCCGGTAGTATTAAACCTTGCAAACCATATAAGGAGGTATCTAGAACAGTGTCAAGTGCAAATTTGTCAACAAAGTTACCGAGTGCTTTATTGTCTCCTTTGTAGGTTAGGTAGGGGTCAATTTTGGAACTTGAAGAAATTGTTAAACTGCCTACATCAAGTGTTGACTGATTGATATTGACTGATGTTGAGGCATTGGGAAACCAAAAGGCTAGGGGCAGGTCAAGTGCAGCGATTGTTGGGCTGATTGTAACATTGCCTGCTTTACCAGTTTTGGCTTTGGCTGATGCAAATGTATTGATCGTTGTACTGTCAATTGATACGGACCCATTGTTGGTGATTTCAATATCCCCCCCATAGGTTTTAATTAAGCCACCGAGGGTGATGCCATTACTCCACTGTGCTGCTAATCCAGCTTCATATGTTCCATTTGCTTTGATACTGACCTTGTAGGCCAACGGGTAAATTTCGTCATTGATGTTACTATCTAAATCTATTGTGCCAATATGGATGCCAGCTTTGTTGCTTGTGATGCTGATTGTACTCACTCCAGCGCTTATATCTTGAGTGAAGGGTCCATTGCCGAAACCAGTTATCTCGATTTGGTATGCAGGTTTTGCCTGAATTGAAATTAAGCCTGTAGCAGTAGAAGCGTCAATCGCTAAGTTATTATTGCTGAAGCTGATGGGACTAAAATTGCTTTGGTCAGTGCCTAAGGTTCCGCTCCAATTCAGGCCGGTAAGCAGGTCGCTATTTGCCTCGATTGAACCAGCGTGAAGTTCGAGGTTCCAATCACTTGTATTCGTAATTATACTAGAATAGGTTATATCATCAGATGCGGCTACATCGGCACGGGTATACTTGGCAAGTCCATCGATCAATCGTTGTCCAGCTGTTCCCTTGCCGGTTTCGCAGCCGTATACCAGTAGGTCACCATTTTCCGTCAATAAGTTTCCTAATTCTTTTAATTCTGCTTTGTGCCTCCACAGATTGCGGCTTGATAGGGTTTCATTGCCAACAAAGAATTGGCCTTCGGAGCCATGACCAAGTAGATGGATAGCAGTGAAGCCACCAGTTGGCGTTAGAACTTTAGCCTGTGCAATAAGGTCTGTTAGGGTTGATCCTTCATCGAGCTGGATTGTGTTGGCACCTGCTTTTTGTAGCGCAGACTCAAGCTGATCTAGACTTTCGCTTTTTGATGTAACAATATAAATAGCTTTTGGATCTAGGCTTTGGCTTTTTGCCGCAATTGTTGTTGTCGCCCGATTGCTTATAGCAAAGCTGTCCTCAATCCAGGGTCGAGGGTCATAGGGGCCCAGGCCCCCTTGCTGGTGGATGGGGTCCGGAGCCAGTATGGGCGTCAGCGGGGACCGAAGGTCCACGAGCGGATTGCTCTGATCTACAAGACCTGGGATGGCACCACTGCCAAGGATGGGATTTTGGTTGTCCATGCCGAGCTCTTGCATTGCTTGATCCTTGGGGGTCTGAAACGGTGTTATGGGTGGTCGCATTCACCCATGCGTTGATGGGTGTTCCTAAGTTGTGACGCTATGAATTAATGCCAGAAATGATTGGCATGGGCGACGTAGTTGGACATTAGTGATGTCCTTTTAGTAGGAAGTAATGGTTATTTTGCCCGTTGGCCTTCTACCGCCCCGCCAGTTGCCTGACGTTGCTCATTAATTTATTGTCCTAGGCCTTGGTTCCCGAACTCACCTATTAATGCAGGTGAGACGACGATCCAAGACCTATGGCTTCCTTGTTATAGGGCTTGGCCTGTTAGCCACCCTGTGTCGACCCATGCCCTTCGATGTGTTCCAGGCGACTTTTCTCCCGTTTCTCCCCTCGGTTCTCGGCCCTTTTTTGGTCCAGGGGGGGCTTGGTCCCGCCTTCGCCCTGATCGGACCTTCTTTGGTTGGGCGTCTTAGGCCCCTGTTGGTCTTCATTCAGTCTCAGCCTCAGCCTCTTTTCAGTGTCAGTTTCATCTTCGGCCCATTGGCTTTGTATTTCTCTGCAATTCTCTGCTAAACAGATTTCGGCTGCAATAGGTCTATTTATAAAATTTTTACTTGCGTCGTTTGTTATTGTTTTTTCTGCTTTCCGTCCCGTTGGTTGGTTCCTATTGGGACTGGCGTGAGGACAGCCAGCGCTCAATCCGGTAGCCCAAGATCACAATCAGAACCACCAGCCAAAACCACAATTCCGGCGCGTTTGCGTTGCAGAGAATGATTAGCAGTGCGACCTCGCTCACCAGCCAGGGCAGTTCCTGGCGCAGTAGCGGATTGGCGCTCGTCGGTAGGCGGGGGGCCATGGCGGGAAGGTTGCGGGGCGGGGCGAACTGGCGCGTTGTGGGGGGTTAGGGCAGGCTGCCGGGCTGCTGCAGAAAGGGTTTGTTCCACTGGCGATCGATCCGCTGGCTGCGGTAGCCACCGATCAGGGAGCGCACACCCGGCAGCACGTAGCTGATCGGGCTGCGCCATTCCACGTAGGCATGGCTCACGGCCGTGAGGCCCTCACGCACGGGGAAGACCCCGCTGCCGCCCGAGAGGGTCCAGCGGTAGCCATCGAGGCTGGTGGGATCGCGATCCAGGCTGATGTCGGCCCGCATCACCGGACCGTTTTTGCTCAGCTCCTGGGCCAGCTGGGGGTTGCCGATCGTCGTCGAGATGTCGTCAACGCTGGCCGGCAGGCTCAGCACCCGCTTCACCTTGCCGGTGATGCCCCCGAAGCGGCCCCGTTGGTTCCACTGGGGAACCACCTCCACCGGCAGGCCCAGGGGCAGGCGCCGGGCATCGGCGGGGCTGAAGTAGGCCACCACCTCCAGCGGCAGCCGGTTGGAGCCGCCCGCGTCAGGCCGGCCGATCGTGCCCAGGCGCTGGCCCGTGCCCACGGTCTGGCCCGGGGTGACCTGCAGATCCAGCACCGTGCCGTCCCGGTCGGCCTCGATCAGCCCTTCGTAGGCGATCTTCGCTTCGGTGACCCGGATCTGGCGCTTGAGATCATCAATCTGATAACGCCGTTGTTGCGCCGCCGTTTCCAGCGTCACCTTCACCTGTTGGTAATTGGCGATCACCTTTTTGGCGTTGATCTTGACGTCATCGAGGTTGACGCTGGTGCTGGTGAGCGCCTGTTGGGCAGACACCACATCATTGGAAAGGGGGGCGACCACCTGGCGCTGGCTGAGCCAGTCGAGGTTGCGAAGTTTCGAGGCAAACACCGACTGCAGGCCCTGGTAGCGCTTGCGGTCATCGGCCAACTTGGCCAGGGCGGTGTCCCGGCTGATGGCCTCGGCCAGCAGCTGCATCTGGTCGCGGTGGGTGAGGTCGGTGTTGATGCGTTGCAGCTGGGCGAGATTGCCCTTTTCCTGTTGCAGCTGGCGGGCCAGCACAGGCAGGTAGAGCCGCATCAGCACCTGGCCCTTCCTGACCGGCTCTCCCACCTTGGTGTGGATCTCAAGCACCTGGCCGCCGGCCCGGGCATTCAGGATGGCGGCGTTCTCCCGGTACAGAAACACCCCCTGGCCCGCCACTTCGGTGGGGATCTGCCACACCAGGGCCCAGCCCACCAGGGCCGCGCCCACGCCTGCCTGGCAGACCCCCACCTGGTCGTGGTCGGACAGGCGACTCCAGCGCTGCTGCAAGCGATCGAGCTGCCGCTGCGGCCAGGGGCTGGGGGCTAGGTCAGGGGGGCTCACCATGGCGGCCAGCATGGCCCACCGGGGCCAAACGGTCCAGGCTGCAGGCGGCCCGGTGACATCCTCCAGACGCCATTGTTTCGATGACCCGCTCCAGATGGCTTGGTCCAGATGGCTGGTCCGGATGGGTTGCTCGAGTGGCTTGGACCGGATGAGCGGGTTCCGATGCCTTGATCGAGATGACGGGCTTCTGAGGACCCGGGCCCAGTTCAGCGGGCCCCCGTCAGGGGCGTGGGTCGACCCGTTCCGCTTGCGGGTCCGGCATGCAGGGGCCAGCAGAAGAGTCCCCATTCAGGACCGAGCCCATGGGGTCCAGGTGCCCTTCTTTGAATTGGCTTCTCTGAATCAGCTTCTCTGAATTTGCCCCCAGGGACGCTCGGCGGGGTTGTGGTGAGGGTGGCGATCGGCACCGCTGCCATGGGCCCTTCCATGGGCCTTTCCATCGGCCTTTCGATCAGCACCGCGATCGCCGCTGCTGCCCAGATCCGGCCCCATGGCGCAAACTGATGCGAACGCAGGACAAGCACCCATGGGCAGGGGCGGCCACTGGCGCCGGGGCCGTTGGCGACACCACGGCCTGGCAGACCCCCAGGCGGCCTTCCCTAGCCGGGAGGATTCTGGTCTGGCCGGATTCGCCCAGGGGTCAGTCCGGCGGGCTGACCCTGTTCAGGCTCTGATTGGCTGGCGAGGCGCCCCTGGGCCAGGCCCAGGCCCAGGCCGAGCCGGCCGCCCGCCCTGCCGGGGACGCTATTTCGGGACATTGGTCTGGGCTGGTTGGCTGGCTGCCCTGGCACCCTCCCTGGCGCCCTCTCTTGCATGGGCCCAGTTGGGGGCCGTCCCCTCCGCCCAGCAGTCCTCCCCGTCCCAGCCGCCGGTCCAGCGCTCCCTGCAGGCGGGTCTTCAGCCCCGCCAGGCCGGCGCTGGCGATACGGCCGGCCTGGAGCGCAGCTGGGAGGAGCTGGACCGACAGCTGCGGGCCCTCGACGCCCTGATCCCGCCCGAATCCGGGGTGCCAGCCGTCGACCCCCGGGCAATGCCGCCCCTGCCCCAGCTCCTGCTTGAGGCCAATGCCCCAGCCCGGGGCCAGCTGAACCCAGCGAAGGTGCTGCCCGCACCGCCCCTGAGCCTGCCGAGCCCCAGCACCCTGGGGGCGGGTGCGGTGCAATCCCTCACATTGGAGCAGGCCCTGGGGCTGGCCTTTGCCAACAGCGCCACCCTCCAGGCCCAGCGGGAGCAGGTGGCTGCCGCCCTGGCCCAGTACCGGGCGTCCCAAGGCCAATACTGGCCCAGCATCAGCGCCGTCGCCAGTGGTAGCAGCGGCCAGTCGGGCTCGTCTCTCTATGCGCCGGTTGGCAATACCGCGCTTGGTTTTGGCCCGAATTTCGCCCTGCCTGCAGGGCCCTTCGCCGTCCCCAGCGGCGGCGGTGCCTATCTCAACAACTACGCCAACAGCGGCAGTGCCGGCCTGCAGCTCTCCTATGCCCTGCTGGACTTCTCCCGCAATCCGGCGGTGCAGGCCGCCCGGTCCCAGCTGATCGCGGCTCGCAACAGCTACGCCTCCCAGTTGCGCAGCCTGCAATTGCAGGTGAGCGAGGCCTACTTCCAGTTGCAACAGGCAGACCAGACGGTGCGCATCCATGAGGCCACCCTCGCCAACGATGGGGTTGTGCTGGCCGAAAGCCTTGATCTGGAGCGGGCGGGCCTGGTGCCCAGGCTGAATGGGCTGCGGCGCAATGCCATCAGCGCCAGCGACCAAGAAAGTCTGATCCAGTCCCTGGCTGACCGGGCCGTGGCCCGGCGCCAGCTGGCGGTGGTGCTCAACCTGCCGCCCCAGATCACCCCTGCGGCCAGGGATACGATCCGGCCCCTGGCCCGCTGGCCCTTGAACCTGGAGCAGAGCCTTCTGGCGGCCTACCGGGGCAACCCGGAACTCGAAACGATCCTGGCCACCCGCGAGGCCCTCCTGCGCCAACGGGATGCTGCCGCCGCCGCCCTGTTGCCCCGGTTGTCCCTGTTCGCGGCGGCCGGTGTCTCGGCCAGCAGCACCAGCAGCTTCGATGTCACCGCCAGTGGCGGGGGGTGTTGCGGGGCCACGGTGATTCCGATGCTGAACCAGAACGGCTACGACTGGTCGGTTGGTTTAACGCTGCAGTGGTTGCTGTTTGATGGGGGTAGCACCGCCAATCAGGCCGAGGCCCTGGCCCGCCGCGCAGCGGCCAGCAGCCAGGGTTATGCGGCGGAACGCAATACGATCCGCCTGAGGCTGGAAACGGCCTTCTTCAACCATGAAGCCAGCCTGGCCAAGCTGGCCGCCGCCAGGCGGGGGGTGAGCGCCGCCCTGGAGGCCTACCGCGATGTGAAATTGCGCTATCAAACCGGCCTCTCCAGTGAGGTGGATCTCTCCGACACCCAGCGCCAGCTGGTGACCAGCCTGTTGCAACGTCTCAATGCCACCGTGGGGGTGAACATCACCTATGCCCGCCTGTTGCGTGAGCTGTTGCCGGTGCCCCGGGATCCCGGCCTGCCCATGACGCCCCAGCTGAGTTTGGATGGGGGACTCGGATCGAATCTGCCCCTTGCCCCATCGCCAAGGTCATCGGCCCAGCCCTGAGCGTTGTGATCAAGCCTTGCTTGGCGTCCCGGCTGATCAAGAGATGGCAGGCGAGCCAAGAGCTGGCAATTGCCTGCTCAAAATGCTGAGTTGAATCCCATCATTGGGTGTCTCCCCGGCCAGGGTTCAACAGTTAACCTGGTTGATGATTGCCCAATTCATGATGGTCAGCGCGGAAGATCTTGAATTCTTTAATCTTTTCGAGTGGCTGGGGACGGGGCAGCGGGCTGCTGGGCTTGGACATTGCAATCAAAGCACGATCGGTCGTGGCGTTGGGCGGCTGCGGGGGGTGTTCGGTGGGGTTGGCCAATCCGCTTCGAGGTTGGGTCTGGCCGTGTCAAGTCGGCAGGTGTTAACGATGGAGCGATCCGTTCACCAGCTTGGTCGGTTCCTCAGGCAGTCGCGTCTGCGGCTGCAGGCGACGCACTGGACGAATCGCCTGATCCAATCCAGCCTGCCCAGCGCCTGGTTGGTCAATCCATTGCCCTGCATCCAACCAAGGCTGGATGGACTTGAACGGCTCGATTGCCATGCCATCGACGCCATCTTGACGGAAGGAATCCAGCGTCCTGCGGATGACGATCCCCGTTATCAATGTTTTGATCTTTACCGGTCTTCTGTTCAACCTTGTCCAACGCCTGAGCCTGCTGGCGCTTGCAAGTGGCTTGAAGGCGTCTGATAGTGCCGCCTTGGCAATTGAGCCCCAGCCTTCAAAGGGCGTGCCAGCAAAATGCTCTGCCTGCTAACTCCCTAAGGCGACGTTCAATCCCCCTGAGACCCTTGAAAAACAGCTGTCCTGCAGCTGCTTGCCTTTCTCCGTACCCTGCTGCATGGATTGGTTGCGCAAGGGATGACTTTTGTGGTGCCCTAGGGGCCATGGGGCTCGTGATTCGGTTGGCAGCCGGGCAGGTTGGTTGACCCCAGGCTGTCCTTGCGGCCAGGCCGTTGCCGAGTGTTCTGAACCAGGCCTTGGGCGTGCCCTGTTGCCATGGCTACTCTTGTTCCAGTGGCCGTCTGACGTTGGATCCCCTTGGGAGTGCACTGTGGTGGGGGCCCCGGAGCCGGGCCTGGCCGGGGGGGAGGGGTTGGGCAGGCCCCTTGCGCGCGTGAATTGCCCAGGTTTCCGCTGATGCCACGACGTTTTTTCGGCGTTCTCTTTGGCGCCATCCTGGTGGGTCTCTGCTGGCTTGGGCCCCTGACGCCGGCTGTCCAGGCTGCGGGATCTGCGGTCGCTGGGGAGGGCGTCCCAGCGGCTGTCACGGCCGGGAGTCCAGGGGAGCCAGCGCAGCACCAGCCCGAATTGGTAAAGCTGGGCGTCTTTATCACGCGCTTAGATAACTTCAATCTGGGTCGCAAGTCTTTCGATGCCTCCTTCTGGCTGTGGTCGGTGACACCCAAGGGGATGGCTAGCCGTCTTAACAGCGTTGAGTTTGTTAATGCCGAAGTGATTCAGCAGTCGAAGAGTTACGTTCGTGATACGCCGGCCGGTGTGTGGACCCAGAGGAAGGTGGTGGGCAGCTTCCATCACGATTGGGACCTGCGACACTTTCCCTTCGATCACCAGAATCTGGTGCTGGAAATCGAAGAATCCCTGGAGTATCTGAAGGCTCTGGTATATGTGCCCGATCAAACTCAGTTGTTGATTGATGATGACATCAGCTTGCGAGGCTGGCGGGTTGAGTCCAGCCAGGTCAAGGCCGGTAGTAAGACGTACCTGAGTAGTTTTGGTGATCCCACGTTGCCGCCTGGAAGTCCAACGGCGTACAGTCGCATGGACGTGATTGTGCGCTTAGAGCGCACCAACCTGACCGCTTTTTGGAAATTCACAGCAGGTGCCTATGTGGCCGCCGTGATTGCCCTGGCCTCCTATGCCTTTCACGTGGACCAGGGACAGACCATGAGCCCACGGTTTGGCCTGTTGGCTGGTGCGGTGTTTGCTGCCATCATCAGCTTGAGAACGGAATCGAGTGAACTGGGCACCACGGAATACAACACCCTGGTGGATCAGGTTCACCTTGTTGCTTTGCTCTATGTGATCGTTGCAACCTTGACCGGCGTGCTCACGTGGAGCCACTATCGCAAGCATGGCGATTGCAAAGCGATTCATCGGCTGGGTCGCCGCATGGCCCTCGGCTCCACGGCAGTCATGGTGGTTGTGATCTTGGGTTTGGTTCGCCAGGCCGCGTTTGAACTTCATTAATGAACAGCACAGGTCTGTGCATGGGCTGAGCTCACCGATGCCATGCAGGGATTGAAGCAACGGCGATCAGATGGGCGCTATTGAATCGTTGTTACGTTGGGCTAGTACCGTCGGGGCGATATTTCGTGGGGTGGCAAGGGGGTGATTGGCAGTTGATTGGATCGGGCTAGTGGTGAAATGGACTTTTTCGGGTATTGGATTGGACGGCATTAAGGAATTGATTCAATGGCTCCAGTGGCTTACTGGAATGCCCTGATGTCGCCTGGTACTGCCTTTTCCAGGGCCGTTTCCTTGTTGTGATTTTGAAGCTGTTGGGGCAGCTGCCAATGCAGATCGCTGTGATTTGCTAGCCTATATGAGTGAAACTGAGCGGCGCTGATCGGCTCTAAGTTTTTTCCCATGCTCCTAGGTTTTGCACCACCCCAGCCAACCCTTCCCGTCGATTTGCTGCCCCTGCGGGCGGAGTTGATTCGCCAGGGTTTCCAGGTGCGGCTGGAGTCGCCGCCCCAGCGCGGCATGTATGGGGAATTTGATCCGAAACGCCGCACCATCTGGATCGCCCCAGTCACGATTCCCCTGGAAATCGTGCGCCCTTCCTTTTTGCATGAGGCTGTTCATGCTGCCCAGAGTTGTCCCGGCGGCCGCATGACCCTGCTTGGCATCAAGGCCGCTGTGGCGCCGGTTGTGGACCAGGAGATCAGAGGCATTCTCACCACCCGCTACGACCATGCCAACCGGGCCCTGGAACGGGAGGCCTTTCTGTTGCAAAGTCAGCCGAATGCCGTGGCCGTTTTAATCAGGGCTCTGCGCTCCCGCTGTGGGCTCAACCGTCCTTACAAAGCCTTGATGGGCAGCTCCCCACTTCTTTAGGGAGTTTGCGTTCTGCAGCCAGGGATCTGCTGGATGAAGAGTGGCGAAGATCCTGCGGCAGATCTGATGGAGACGGGCTTCGTTTGATCTTGTTTTGGCAAGCCCTTTTTAGGCTTGAGGGTGACAGTCAACTTGGTGAGGCATGGAAGACACTAAAAGCTCCCTGGCTAGGGATCAGCGCCGCATGGATGATGCCCAAAAGGATGTTGCCGAATCGGAACACCAGGCCTGGACATTGAATGACGATCAATTATTAGACCCCGTTGTGATTGAACCGCGCATGCAGATTGTGGATCAGGATCGGGGCTGGGGCTTCCACGCCCGGGCGGAGTTGCTGAATGGTCGCCTGGCGATGGTCGGTTTTGCGGCCGCTCTGATTGGGGAGCTGATCACGGGTCAGGGTATTTTGCAGCAGCTTGGTCTAAAGGCCCTTTCGCGGTAGTGTTACATCAGGGTTGCAGTACATTTTTCACTTTGTTGAGGGTTGGTCGGGCGACTGCTTTTCGTGGCTGATCTGGTATCGGCTTGATTTCTGGATATTGATCATATCAATGCTTTTATTGGTCAAACTTTTTTTGGTTCGTTTGTTTTTTGAAAGGGCTTGTGGGTGGCGCGATTGGAGCCAATTTGCCTTTAGGCGCTGCTTCAGAAGTGGGTTTGTTGGCGGATGGGTTCAATTCGGCACCATGGATGTGGGGCCAACTTTTGATCACAACACCCCTCCCAGCCATGGCGGGGTTGAACCCAGCTGGGAAGGATTACTCCTTGGCTCCTGGCGGTCCCCCCAGGTTTTGCCGCAGCAGCATCAGCCGCTCCAAAGGGAGCTGCAGCACCCAGGGTTGGGGCTGGTCGGCGAGCGGTTGCCAGTCGTTGCGGCGCACCTCCACCTGGATTGGATGGCCGCTGGCATGGGGAGGGTTGATCGGCACCACATAGGCACTGACCTGGAAGGGCCCCTCACTTGCCTTCACCAGTTGGCAGAGCCATTGATTGCTCGCCAGGGGGTGGGTGATCTGGTCTGCCGGCGTGAGGCTGAGGTGGTTGGCGCGGATGCCCACATGGCTGATCTCCGCCGCCAAGTCGTTCAGGCAGGGGATCTCCAGTTGCCAATCCTCGGCCCAGAGCCGGCTGGCGGAGAGCCGCTGAACCCGGGAGAGGTTCTTGCAGCCACTGAGCCGGGCCACCTCCAGCTGCCTGGGTTGGTCAAACAGCAGATGTTTGGGCCCATGGGCGAGCAGTTGTCCCTGGTCGATCACCAGCAGCTCGTCGCTGAGCCGGTAGGCCTCCTCGAGGTCGTGGGTGACCAGCAGGGTGGGCACCTGGCAATCCTGCAGCAGGTCGTCGAGCTGTTGCTGCAACTGGCGGCGCAGGTAGGTGTCCTGGGCCGAGAAGGGTTCATCGAGCAGCAGCAGCTCCGGTTCACTGGCCAGCGCCCTAGCCAGGGCAATCCGTTGTTGCTGGCCCCCGGATAGCTGGTCGGGATAGCGGTGGGCCAGGTCCCGCAGCCCAACCCGCTCCAGTTGCTGGTTGATCCGCTGCCGTCGCTGCACAGCCGGCAGCCCCGCCAAGCCAAAGCCAACGTTGTCGGCCACAGTCAGGTGGGGAAAGAGGGCGTAGTGCTGGAGCACCAGGCCGATCCGTCGCCGTTGCAGGGGCAGGTTCAGGTGGCGTTGGCTGTCGAAAACCACCCGTCCATTGAGCACAATCCGCCCCTGCTGCGGGGTCTCCAGGCCAGCCAGGCAGCGCAGCAGTTGGCTTTTGCCTGCCCCAGACGCCCCGAGGATGCCGAGCCTGGCTGTGGTGGCAACGAACTGGAGCTGCAGGGCAAACGCCCCCAGCTGGTGGTTGAGTGAGACACTCAGCTGGAAGGGCTGCGCCAGGGAGCCGGCCCGGGTGGCGCTCGAAGGGTTTGGCCCTGCACCACCGGAGCCGACAGCCCCTGCAAGGGTGGAGGGGCCGGCACGATTCCAGCTGCGCCAGCCTGGAATCCAACGCTGCAGGTAGCGCCCCAGCCTCCTAAGCCCCGATCGGCCAGGCCGCCAGCGCCCCATGCGGCTCCTCAGCCCCTGCATCACCAGCAGGCAGCTGCCATTGAGCAGCAACACCAGCAGCGTCCAGAACCAGGCCTGCTGGCTGTCGCCGCCCTCCACGGCCGCGTAGATCGCCAGGGGGAGGGTCTGGGTTTGCCCGGGAATGTTGCCCGCCAGCATCAAGGTGGTGCCGAATTCCCCCAGGGCCCGGGCAAAACTGAGGCTTACCCCGGCCACCAGTCCGGGCATGGCCAGGGGCAGAACGATTTGACGCACAATCCGACCCTCACTGGCCCCCAGGCTGCGGGCCACCGGCACCAGGGCCCCATCCATCTGTTCGATGGCGGCTAGAGCCGAGCGCACCATCAAGGGGAAGGCGGCCACCAGGGAACTCAGCACCGTGGCTGGCCAGCTGAACACAATCTCCAGGCCGAGAGGCTGGAGCATGGCGCCGATCGGCCCGTAGCGGCCCAGCAGTTGCAAGAGGATGAAGCCCACCACGGTGGGGGGCAGCACCAAGGGCGAGAGCACCGCCAGTTCCGCCAGGGTGCGGCGCCAACCGTCCATTTTTTGCAGGTGGAGGGCACAGGCAAAGCCCAGGGGCGCCACCAGCAGCACCGCCAGGCTGGCGCTGCGCAGCGACAGCCAAAGGGGTGTCAGGTCAGCCCCGGCCCCGCTCATCGTGTTGCTGATGCCGGCAGCAGTCCGTACCGGCGAAACACCCGGCTGGCCTGGGCCGACGTGAGGCTGTTGAGATAGGCCCTGGCCACCCCGGGTTGGCGGCTGCTGGCGAGCACGGCGGCGCTGTAGCGAATCGGGCTGTGGCTGACCTCAGGCGCGCCGGCAACAATGCGCAGGTGGGCCACAGTTTGGCCATCACTTCGATACACAATGCCGGCATCCACATCGCCGGCGGCCACGGCATGGGCCACCGCCCGCACCGATCCCAGGGGGACCAATTTGCTGCGCAGCGTCTCACTGAGGCCGTAATAGGCCAGGGTCTGGCGCCCATAGTCGCCGGCGGGCACGCTGGCATCGCCGATGGCGATGCGACGGATCGCGGGGTTGTTCAATCCCGGGAAGCTCAGGGAGCGCAGCGGCGAGCGAGCGGGCACCACCAGAACCAGCTGATTGGCGGCGATCACCCGGCGGCTGCCCGCCAACAGCATCCCGGCCTTCTGCAGGTTGTCCATCGGTTTGTCGCCAGCGGAGACGAAGACATCCAGCGGCGCACCCTGTTGGATCTGCTGCTGCACCATCCCCGAACCAGCAAAGTGGAAGGCTGGCGCAGGAGCTTTGGCGGTGCTGGTGAAGCTTGGGGCCAGGGCCTGGAGGGGTTCCCTGAGGCTGCTGGCGGCTCCCACCAGCAGCGGCTTGGCCGCAGCGGCTGGGGTTGGGCTGGTTGCCAGGCTGGGGCTGGGGGCGCTGGCGGTGAATCCCAGCAGGCCGATGGCGAGGGATCGGAGCCGCGTGGGGAAGGACACTTTCACCATCTTGCAGGTTGACGCTGAGGGGCTCTTGGGCAAACGATTCGTCTTATTGGGGTTCGGTGGACTGGCTATGGGCAATTGGAGCAGCCCAAGCAATGTCCACGAATCCAGCTGGTTCAGTAAGACGCCCAGCCGTCGTTGCTGACTGATGGATAAGGACCTGCTGATTGAAAATCTAGATGAGGAATCCTGGTTGGATTCATTTTGTGTGCTGGCTTTTATCGTCGACTCCAGCATACCGGGCTTGATGCGTCTTGCCAGTATGGACTGGCAAGGACGTGCGTCGGGAGGATTGCCAGCACCCGGTTCTCTGGGTTCACTGGTGGCTACTGCGCCAATCTCTCAGGGCCTGAGCTGCTTGCCTTGCTGCCCTGACCGGCGTTCATTTTCTACGCCTGAATTGCCCGGGCTAGATGTGGTTCATGCCCATTATCTTGCGAGGGAGGGTGAGATCGCTGTTCCCACTGATCTCAGACTAAGGGTTTTTGTTAGGCGATGTCCAAAACTCTGTTGAAATGGTGCACTCCCTACGGGTGAACTCGTCAGGGGTGCGGCAAGCTTAAGACCCAGTTGTTGCAGGGGTGTCGCATGGATGGGGAATCCATGCAACACCAACGTGTTGGCTCGGTGCCCTCGAAGCAGGCTGCTTCTTTGTTCCGTTGCGGCGTGCACTTGTGTGCAGTTGCACTGGATTGGCAGACCTGCCTTGGCAGGATTAGCCGAGCTCTATCTGAGCGATTGGCGGCTGACTCTGGCGGCTGAATCGCCTAGTTGGCCCCGGTGGCCAGCATGGCTCCGATGATGCTCACCAGCACCCGCACGAGTTCAAAGCCGCCCACCAGGATCAGGCCGTACCAAATCTTCTGCACCGTGGCTGGCGGCAGGCTGCCGCTGGGCCGGAAGCCACCCGATGGGCTGGGCGGGAAGCTTGCCAGCACCTGGCGGTGGTAAGCGCCATAACGGGGCAGGGTCAGGTTGAGGGGCTGGTTGCCGACACGGCGACCGGGCAACACCCGCTGCCGCTGGAAGGGCACCGTGTCCTCACCAAAATGGTTGGCGTATTCTTCCGATGCCAGCAGTTGGTCCACCATGGCAGCAACGCCTTGCTGGCCGATCACGATCGACCAGGCAATCGCCTCGGCCTCACCATGGATCTGGCGGCCCAGCACCCGCTCCACCAGATGGCGGGCCACTTCCTTGTTGCCGTTGCAGCCGTAGACCCCTTTGAGGAAACGCTCTGAGAGCACCAATCCCTTGACAAAGTCTTTGACGCTGATCTGGCCGCTGCGCAGCTGGGATTCCAGCGTCAGGTTGCGATCGGCCTTGAAGGTGTGGAAAAAGAGTTGACGGTAGGCACCCTCAATCAGGGTGTCCATCGTGCCGCGACTGAGGCGTTTTTCGGCCGAGGGCAGGTGGCTGGTTTCATCGCTTCCCAGCACCATGCTGTTGACACGGGCGTTCTGCGAAACCAGGGGGTGGGACTGCAGGCGAAGGGCCATGGCATGGACTGCTGATTCGGCCATAGGTTAAAACGCTTATCTGGATGGCCGTTCAGCGTCTGCGAAACAGATACAAACCCTCGGTTAGTCACCAAGTTGCAAATCTTGTTGTTTTATGTCTCTCTTTGCTGGTTTGTTGCAGTCCGCTGTCGATTGTTGGTTTTGCTGTTATTTATTAGCGATTTTGCTTTTGCGGTTAAGGGCCGATTGGTGCTTGCGATGCTGGGATTTTTGTCGATCTGTCACTTACGCCTGCGGGCTGGCGGTCAGGCTGGTGGTCTGAATCAGCTGTTGAATCGGCCGCTGAATTGGGGTTTGAAGCCAATTGTCGTAGAAGCCAAACTTGAGTCGAAGCTAAAATGGGGTAGGCAGCCAAGATGGAGTTGGCAGTCAAGATGCACTTGGCAGTTAATCTGATTGGCGAATTGCTGCCCTACGTCCTGGGGGGTTGGTCTGTGGGGATTTGTTGGGCTGGCTTTGGGGGCCCATCCCCGTAACCAGTCCCTGGGGCTGCCTTTGGCTTGGCTGCCCATCCCTGTTGATCTGGCAGTGGCTTTGCCCGGCCGCTCCGCTTTGCCCAGCCGCTCCGCCGGCCGGATTGGGGCAGGTTGTGGTTCTCAGCTCCCCAGCCGTGGAACCATGGTGCCCGTGCCCAGGCAGGTCAGGATCAATTCGGGATTGTCGGGGTCGCTCTCGATCTTGCAGCGCAGGCGCGAGATGTGCACATCGACAACCCGGGTCTCGGAGATCCGTTCGGGCGAAAAACCCCAGAGGTGCTTGAGGATGTCGATGCGGTCGATGGCTTTGCCGGC
Source organism: Synechococcus sp. UW140 (assembly GCA_943370565.1). GTDB lineage: Bacteria > Cyanobacteriota > Cyanobacteriia > PCC-6307 > Cyanobiaceae > BAIKAL-G1. Next base: position 210,475 of record CALRRL020000003.1, read on the forward strand.
ATTCTCCACCAGGACTTCGAGCAAGCGCAGTTCCAGTTCGGTGAGGCGAATCTGCTCGTCCCCCCGGAACACTTTGCGACGGTTGCGATCAATCCGTAGGCCAGCGACAAGCAGCTGCTGGTGCGTTGTCGTTTCCGGCTTGGGATTGGGAGCTTTGCCCATCCGTCTGCGCAGTAGGCAGCCAATGCGGGCGATCAATTCCTTGGGGCTGAAGGGCTTGACCATGGAATCGTCGGCTCCGATTTGCAGGCATGCCACTTTCTGGGCGACTTCATCAATCGCCGAGAGCATCAAGATGGGAATGGTGGTGCGGCTGCGGAGCCTTTCGCAGACCCCATAGCCATCCAGCTGGGGCACCATCAAATCGAGAATCACCAGATCTGGATTCACGTCGCCGAAGTGTTGGAGACCGGAGAGTCCAACCCTAGTGATGGCCACCTTGTAACCCGCCATGCTCAACCTGGTGTTCAGAATCTGACAACTCTTGGGTTCATCGTCGACGACCAGAATCTTGGCCTTTGCCGTGGGTTCAGCAAGCAGCAACGAAAGGCCCATCGGTTTTGTTGTGGGGGTAGTAAAGCGGCGATCTGGCCAGCCTGTGGTGGTGCTTAACCCTTCTTTTGATCCGCTGGGTTCTGGGGCCACTCCCTGGCCGTCCGGCTGCCGACCCCAGCCTGCTTGGGATTTGTCCCCCCAGTCCTTTGGGGTCCCCTACGGCGCCGTGAACGGCTGCCGATAGTTTGGTTTGGCCACCGTCCATCGTCTCCATGGAGTCGTCGTCCTGGCTGCCCTGGCGCTGGCCCCTGACGGTCCTGGCCCTGGGGGGGCTCGCCACCTACGGCATCGTGCGTCTCAGCAGCCATCCGATTGAGCTGCACATCACCCATGCCTTTTCGGAACCACTCCGGCTCGGCGGCAGCGTTCAGCACCAGCTGTCCATGGGGGCGCCTGTTGCGCTGCAACTGCGGCCCGTGGGAGCCATGCCGATCACGGTTGCCGTTCACCAGGACAAACCGATCGGCGTGCGGGTGGAGGAGCGCAGCCCCCTGCAGGTGCAGGTCAGCAACCAGACCCCCGTTCAGGTTCAGGTGGTGGATACCAAACCGGTCGAGGTCGATGTCAAGGAGAAATCCCCTGTCAAGGTGAAGTTCGGCTTTTGATGGGGCAGGTGGGCGGCCGCGGTGCAGCATTGGCTGGGCCCCGGTCTGCTCCTGGTTTGCGTCATTTGGGGCGCTCCTGCTCGGGCCGTCCTGCAGGGGGGCGCTCGCCTCTGGGCCGTTTTGTGGTCGCCAGCAGCCAACCGGCCTAGACAGCGAGCAGGCGCCAGCTCCTCCTGCCATGGGACCGCCATCCCCTCCCCAAGGGCCCGTTCAGCCCTCTGGATCGATCACCGCCCCTACCGCCCCGAGCGCCACCCCTGCCGCCGCCGGACGCAGGCCGAGGCTTGCCCTGCTGCTGCTGGTGTTGGCGGCCTGCGCCGCAGGCGGCGGCCTCCTCTGGCAGCGACACCAGGTGCAACAGGCCCAGGCCCAGCTGGACAGGCAACTGCTGCCGCGACGCATCAGTGCCATCGGCCGGGTTGAACCGCTGGATCGGGTCGTGAACCTCTCGGTACCGAGTTCCCTCAGCAATGACGCCGTGCGTGAGCTGCGCGTTAAGGAGGGGGCCGAGGTGAGCAAGGGCCAGGTTCTGGCGATCCTCGATAGTGCCGACAGCCTCGCCAGCACGGTGGCCGAGGCGGAAGCGGCCGTGGCCGTGGCGGCCCGCAAGCTCAAGGCCCAGGACAGCGTGATCAGCAAATTTCAAGCTGAGCTGGCCCAGGCCAATGTGGAGCTGAAGCGCTACAGCCAGCTGTTTGCCGCCGGTGCCACCAGCGCCGAACTCCGCGACCGTCGCCAGACGATCCAAAGCACCACCGCCGCCAACCTGGAGCAGGCCGTTGCCGATCGCCTCACCCTGGCGGCGGAATTGAACCAGCGCCGCGCCGCTCTGGTGAAGGATCGCGCCGAGTTGGCCAAGGCCACGATCCGGGCGCCGGTGCCTGGCACGGTGTTCAAGATCCATGCCTACCCGGGCGACAAGGTTGGCGATGACGGCATCCTGGAGATCGGTGATAGCCGGCGCATGGGCGTGATCGCCGAGGTGTATCAAACCGATCGCCCTGGCATAGCCCTGGGGCAGCGGGTGGTCATCACCGCCGATGGATTCCCTGGCAAATCCCTGCCCGGCACGGTGGTGGAGATTGCCCGCCAGGTGAGTCGTCAGACCGTGTTCAGTGGCCAGGCGGGTGAAAATCTCGATCGACGGGTTCTGGAGGTGAAGATTGGCCTCGATCCTGCGGCCACGGTAACGGCCAGCTACATCAACTACATGCAGGTGAACGTGATCTTTGAGCCGCTCACTGAGCAGCAAAAGCAGCAGCAGCGCCAGCGGCAGCAGCAGATCACCGCCGAAAGGATCCGTGGCCAGATCCCACCGCCATGACTCCATCACCATGACCCCACCGCCATGACTCCCCCGCCCTGGCTGCCCCTGCCGCTGGCCCGCTTCTGCTGTCGCACCCCTTTGGCCTGGCGCCAGGTGACCCATCGGCCGATGCGCCTGGTGGCGGCGATTGCCGGGGTGAGTTTTGCCAATGTGCTGGTGTTTTTCCAATTGGGTTTGTCTGGTGGGCTCTACGACAGCCAGAAACGGCCGATTCAACGGATCAATGGCGAGCTGGTGATGGTGAGTGGGCGCTATCTCTATCTGGGTGAACAGCTCAACTTTCAACGGGCCCGCCTGAGTCAGGCCCTCGGCGTCCAGGGCGTTAGGGCTGTAACGCCCCTTTATATCGGCCTGAGCGAATGGCTGAATCGTGATAGCCACCAGCAGAAACAAGCCCTGATCTTTGGTCTGACGCCGGAGAATCCCGCCCTGCGGATCCCAGAACTCGCCAGAGAACCCCAGGCACTGCAGCGCTCTGACAGTCTTTATTTTGATACACGCTCCAAGAAAAATGCCGGCCCGGTTGTGTCTGTGGTGAAGGACCAGGGTTCCTATGCCACGGAACTCAGGGGCGTGCGCGCTGTTGTCACAGGCCTGTTCACCATGGGGGTGACCTTTGCCGCCGACATCAACCTGGTCACCTCTGCAACCAACTTCAAGAACTATTTCCCAGATCAAAGCAGTGACGACATCCAGATGGGTGTGATTCAGCTGGAACCGGGTGTCAATCCCCTGCAGGTGAAGGCCACCTTGGACAGTTTCCTCGACCCCTCGGTGAAGGTGATGACGATTGCCCAGCTTGCCGAAACGGAGGTAAAATATTGGCGCCGCAACACCTCCTTTGGCATAATTTTTGGCCTCGGCGTGCTGGTGGGCCTGGTCGTGGGCTGCATCATTGTTTACCAGATTCTTTATTCGGATGTGAGTGATCATCTGCCCGAATACGCCACCCTCAAGGCGATGGGCTACGACGATGCATTTGTTGTTGCCATTATTTTGCAGGAAGCCCTGATTCTGGCGGTGTTGGCCTTCTGGCCCAGTCTGCTGCTGTCTTTGGGCCTGTATGGCTTTCTGGCCAGCTCCACGTCGTTGATGGTGGTGATGACGACCCAGCGGGCTGGGCTGGTGTTTCTGTTCACCCTGGCGATGTGCAGTGGCTCCGGTTGGTTGGCGACCGGCAAGCTGCGTCAGCTTGATCCTGCTGATCTTTTCTGATGGCAGTCTCCGCTGACCCACCGCCTGCGGCCCCGGCCGAAGCCCCCCTGATTGCGGTGTCCCATCTGGATCACGCCTTTGAGGATGGGGGCCAGCGCAGGCCCGTGCTCCATGACATCTGCCTGTCCGTCTTTCCTGGCGAAATTGTGATTCTGACCGGGCCGTCTGGATCGGGAAAAACAACGCTCCTGACCATGTTGGGAGGACTGCGCGCCGCCCAGAGCGGCAGCCTGCGCATCCTTGGTGTCGAACTCCTGCAAGCCCCCAAGGCCAGCCTGACGGCCCTGCGTCGCCAGGTGGGCTTTATTTTCCAGGCCCACAACCTGCTGCCCTATCTCACGGCTCTGGCCAATGTGCGGCTGGGCCTGGAGGTGCAGCCGGCCTGGCTGGATCGGGGCCCGTCGGCCATGGATGGCTGTGCCCTGGCCCTGCTGGAGCAGGTGGGTCTGGGGGGCCGATCGGGTGCCTACCCGGCCAATCTTTCGGGCGGCCAGAAGCAACGGGTGGCGATCGCCCGCGCCCTGGTGGCCCGCCCACGCCTGCTGCTGGCCGATGAGCCCACCGCCGCCCTCGACCGGGAATCGGGCCGGGATGTGGTCGAGCTGTTCCGGCGCCTCGCCGATGACAGCCAGGCCGCGATCGTGATGGTGACCCACGACAACAAGATCCTCGACAGCGCTGATCGGATCATCCAGCTCGATGACGGCCGGCTGGTGCCGGCGGGCTGAAGCGGCCCAGGGGAGCTCCTGCCGCTCGGCCCAACAGCCAGCCCTCTCAACTGCCTAATGCTATTGAGAATCGCTCGCAGAAGCGTCCAATTCCGGCTAGCTTGCGCGCCGTCGTGTTCGGCGCCGCTTCGGTGTGGTGAGGATTTGGTGATGGCATCCCCCGTGCGGATCGAACCCCCTGACGCTCTGGTGCGGATTGCCTCGGGTCAAAGCCTGCTGCTGGACATCGGCCGCTTCGGTCCCGGCGCTGGCGTTGCCCTTCTAGGCGGCATCGGCCGCCTGTCCTGCGCCTGCGCGTCCGGTGAGGCCATGACGATCGCCTTCCTCCAGGCCGGCGACCACTGGCACTGCCAGGGGGACTGCCAGGGGCATGGCGCCCAGGCCGTGTGTCTGGAGGCCCTGACGCCTCTGGTGCTGCGTCCCCTGGCGCCATCTGAGTTGCTGGCCGGAGCCGATCCCGTGCAGGACTGGACCCTGCAGCTTCTGCGGATACGCCACCTGGCCAAGGCCGACCAGCGGCTCCATGCCCTCCTGGCCCTGCTGGTCTTCCGGCTGGGACGCCGGTGTGGACCCTGGTGCGAGTTGCCCTTTCGTCTCAACCACGACCGCCTCGGTGAGTTGATCGGCACCACGCGGGTCACGACCACCCGGCTGATGACCCAGTTCCGTCTGGCGCAGCTGCTGGACGTCCCCCGCCAGGGAGCCTGGATGCGCCTGGCTCCCGCCCTGGTGGACTCGGCCCCCCTGGCGATCTCCTGACGGCTGTCTCCTGGTTCTTCTCTTTGCTGCCTTCCCACCCCATGGCCGTCCAGTCCACGGTTCTCCAGACCACGGCCGTCCAGTCCAGGGCTGTCCAGTCCAAGGCTGTCCAGGCCGCTGCGATCCAGACGATGGCTGGCCAGGACCCTGCTTTGGCCGCTAAAGCCAGCTTGGACGCTTCTGCCCTGGCAGGCCCAGGGGATGCAGCTCCAGGCTCGATCGCCCTGGAGCAGGTCTGGCACCGCTATGGGTCCCAAGCCGGATCTCGAACGGGATCTCGCACCGGATCCGGCGCCCGATCCAGCGGCGATGGCCATGGGGGCGAGGGCTGGTGCTTGCAGGACCTGAGCCTCAGCCTCGCGCCCGGTGAACTGCTGGGGTTGCTGGGCCCGTCCGGCTGCGGCAAGACCACCCTGCTGCGCCTGATCGCCGGTTTCGAGCGGCCCAGCCGGGGCCTGATCCGGCTCGATGGCCGGGAGGTGGCCGGCCCCCACCATTGGCTGGCCCCGGAGCGCCGCGGCGTGGGCATGGTGTTCCAGGACTACGCCCTGTTCCCCCACCTCACGGCCTGGCAGAACGCCTGCTTCGGCCTGCCCCGCGGCCCCCGTTCCGCCAGGTCCCAGGGCCAGGAGCGGGTGCGCTGGTTGCTCTCGCTCCTGGGCCTGGAGGGCCTGGAGCAGCGCTACCCCCATGCCCTTTCAGGCGGCCAGCGCCAACGGCTGGCCCTGGCTCGGGCCCTGGCCCCTTCGCCCAGGCTGTTGTTGCTGGATGAACCGTTCTCCAACCTCGATGGCGAGGTGCGTCTGCGCTTGCGCCGCGACCTGCCTGCTCTGCTGCGCCAGTGCCAGACCAGCGCCGTGCTGGTGACCCACGATCCCCAGGAGGCCCTGGCTATCTGCGATCGCATCGCCGTGCTGTCGGCCGGGCGGCTGGAACAATGCGCCCGGCCCCAGGAGTTGGTGACCCGCCCGGCCACGGCGTTTGTGGCCCGATTTGTGATGCAGGCCAATGTGATTCCCGCCCGGATGGACGCTGGCGTCCTGCATTCCGCCTGGGGCCCCTGGCGTGCCAGCGGCCCCGATCCGATCCCGGCGCTCTGCGGCGACGGGCCCGTTGAACTCGTGCTGCTGGATGAGGCCCTGGTGCTGGAGCCGGATCCTGCGGGCAGGGCCCGGGTGCTGGGCCGGGAGTTCCATGGCCACCATTGGCAGCTGCATGGGGAGGATCGCGGCTGCCCGTTCACCCTGTCCCTGCCGCTGGATCGCGCCATCGAGCCCGGTCAGTCCTGTCGGCTGCGTCTGACCCAGGGGGCCAAGGGGATCCTGTTCCCGGGGGGTCTGGCCGTTGAGGCCTGCTGAGCATTCCCCTTCAAGGCGCCTGGGAGGCACCGGGCTCAGGCGTCGCTTCGGTCTGGGTCCTGTTCCAGGCTCGGCATCAGGGCGATCGCCGAAAGCAGGCCCAGGCCCAGGATCACCAGGGCCGGCACCAGGGCAGCGCCAAGCCGTTCGTCACTGGCGTACTGGTACACCCGCACCGCCAGGGTGTCGAAATCAAAGGGGCGTAAGGCAAAGGTCAGGGGCAATTCCTTCACCGTGTCCACGAACACCAGCAGGCCTGCCCCCAGCAGGGGGCCTCGCAGCAGCGGCACCTGAACCCGCCCGACCAGGGCGACCCAGCCGCAACCGAGGCTCTGGGCCGCCTCGTCGACGCTGGGGGCCAGGCGCTCCAGCGCCGTATCCAGGCCTCCCTTGGCGACGGCCAGAAAGCGATCGCCATAGCCCCAGAGCAGGAGCAGCAAGGGGGCCAGGCCCCAGCTGCCGCCCAATAACAGAAAGCCCAGGGCCAGCACGGTGCCAGGGATGCCGTAGCCCAGGCCTGCCAGGTCGGCCAGGCCGCCAAGGGCCTGGGACTTCAGCAGGCGCCTGCCGATGGCGAGCACCAGGGCCGCGATCAGGGTGAGGCCCGTGGCCGCCAGGGCCAGGGCCAGGCTGCGCAGCCCCAGGGTGACCAGCTCCTGGGGGGCTTGGGCGGGGAGTTGGTCCCAGCTGTTCAGGGCCCAGAGCAGCGGGATCGCCAGGCTGGCCAGGGGGGGCGCCAGGGTCACGAGCTGGGCCAGCCAGCAGCGCCAGCCATGCAATCGCCAGAGCTGGGGGCTGGCAGTGTCCTGGCCGGCCGCCCAGCGGCGACTACGGCGCCGACCCTGGCGCTCGCTCCAGAGCAGGAACGCCACCAAGACCAGGGTGACGAGCGCCAGGGCCACGGCTCCCGGCAGGTCGCCATCGCCTTGCCAGCGTTCCAGGATCGCGGCGGAGAGGGTTGGCACCGCCAGCAGCTGCACGGCGCCGAATTCATTGATCACCTCCATCGCCCCCAGGGACACCCCCGCCAACACCGCCGGCAGGGCCAGGGGCAGGGCCACCCGCAGGAAGCCGCCCCAGGGCCCCACGGCCAGGGAGCGGCAGACGTCCTGCTGGCGGCCGCTGGTGCGGGCAAAGGCTTCGCTGCTCAACAGCACCACATAGCTGTAAGTGCCCAGGCTCAACACGGCAACCGCCCAGCCCAGGCCCGCGATGCGCAGGCCCGCGCGGCTGCCCAGGTCGATCAGGGTTCCGGCCAGGAGGTAACTGGGCGTGGCCAGGGGCAGCAGCTGGGCCAGCCGCAGCCAGCGGCGGCCTGGGAACTGGCAGCGGGCCGTAAGCCAGCCGTTGCAGGTGCCGATCAAGCCGCCAGCCCCTGCCACCCCCAAAACCAGCGCCAGGGTGTTGGCCAGGGGCACCCGGTCCTGGGCGCCCAGACCCAGGCCCGCCAGGGTCTCGCCCTGGCCAGCCACCAGGGCCAGGGCCACCAGCGGGGCCAGGGCCAGGAGCGCCACCACCCCAACTGCCAGGGCCAGGGGCCCAGGGTCCAGGCCCGCGGGCAGGCTGCGCTCCAGGCCGGGTCCGAGCGGAAGGCGGGGCCTGCTCAAGGGTTCACCCATCCCCGCTGGTTCCGCTCGCGTTGCGGCGGGCCTGCTGGCAGGCAGCTGGGTTCGACTTGGTTGGAGACAACCTGAGCGGGTTGCACCAGTCCTGATAGCGCTTGATGCGTAGGCACCAGAGAGGGGTGCCGTGAGGATGGGTTCAGCTGACTTGGATTCAGCCGAATGGGGCCTGGCTGACTGGGGTTCACCTGAATTGGATTCACCTGAATTGGATTCACTTGACTGCGTTTCAGTAGACCAAGGCTCACAAGAGCTGGCTCCAACGGGGCCTTGGGCGCCACTGGTGAAGGCGCCAGGGTCGTTGGCTAGCCACTGTGTTGGGATCGCGGCGTTGGTGGTGTCATCCCATCGTTGCGATCGGCACGTTCAGATTGGCCTGTTTTGAGAAAAGTTTCATTTCTCGAGCTGGGCTCCCTGAGCGTGCTTTACCGCGGCCTCTGAAGTTGAGGGATGGGGATCTGTAGGCGTTAGGAGGTGTGCCCAGGGGCCTGGCCTGGACAACACGTTGCCAGGGTTTGTGGGCTCACAACCAGCCGTTGGCCTCCATGATTTTGACGGCGTCGCGGTTGCGGCTGCCCAGTTGTTCGGCCGAGAGGCCATCGGCTTTGAAGCGGCCCAGGCCTTTCAAGATGGGGTCATCGCCGTAGCCCTTGAGAGGATATTCATGGTTGGCTTCGGCGTAGCCTTTACCGCCCACAGGCGAGGCCAGAAATTCGATCAACTTGAGAGCAGCCTGGGGATTTTTTGCGTAGCGGGTGATGCCAGCACCGCTGATGTTCACATGGGCTGGGTTGGGAAACACCACCTTCAGTTTGCGAGCTAGGGCTCGATCGGCCGGACCGCTTTCGCCATTGAGCAAACGGGCCAGGTAGTAGGTGTTCACCAGGCCCACACCGCACTGGCCCGTGGCCAGGGCCCGGATCAGGGGGATGTCGGAGCTGAAATAGGGCTGGGTGACGTTCGCCGTCATGGCCTTCACCCAGCTGCTGGCCTGGTTGTCGCCGCGCAGGAGCAGCTGGCTGGCCACCAGCGATTGGTTGTAGACGCTCTTGCGATCGCGCAGGCAGAGTTTGCCCTTGAGGGCCGGATTGGCCAGGTCGGCGTAGGTGCGAATCGAGGCGGCCTTCACCAGCGTCGGATTCACAAGCACCACCCGCACCCGCCGGGTCAGACCCACCCAGCGGCCCTGGCTGTCGCGCAGGCTGAGGGGCACGGTGCGCAGCAGGGCCGCAGAGCGGGCCGGCTGCAGCAGGCCCAGGGAGGTGGCCCGCTCCAGGCGGGCCGCATCGACGAGCACAAGCACATCGGCCGGAGTGGCTTTGCCTTCCTGGCGCAGGCGCTCGATCAGGCTGTCATCCTTGGCCTCCAGCAGCTTCACCTGGATGCCCGTTCGGGCGGTGAACTGCTGATAGAGCTTCTGATCGCTGTTGTAATGGCGGCCGGAATAAACGCCGATGCTGTTGTCCTCGGCCAGGCCTTTCCCGGCCGTGCTGATCAGGCTCAAGGCCACCAGGGTGCAGGCAGCCGCTGTGGTGCTGCAGCGCCAGAGGGCTTGGTTAAAAGGTGATGAGGTTGCAGGCATCGGCTCTGGGGGTGGAAAATGGCTGGTTGAAAGCGTATGCAGCTGAACCGCAAAGCCAGGTTTTAATTGATCGACCCCTTGGTGATTTTTGAGACATGGATGCGGGGCGATCGCCGTCCAGGTGCCCTCCTCTCGGGGGGCGATTGCCGGATCCACGCCCTGGCCTACCCGGGCAGGATCACCCGATTGATCACATGAACGATGCCATTGCTGCAGACCACATCAGGGCTGAGCACGGTGGCATTCTTGATTTCAAAGGGATCGTGGCTGCGCACCACAATCGGTGCCCCTTCCAGGCTGTCCCATTGCTCTTGGCTGATCAGTTGCTCTTTGCGATAGGCACCGGCAAGCACGTGGTACTTGAGGATGCGCGCCAGCTGGGGTGGATTGTCCACCAGGGTTTGCACCGTGCCGGGGGGCAGGGCGGCAAAGGCGTCGTCCACCGGGGCAAACACGGTGAAGGGACCGGGACCAGCGAGGGCCTCGCTGAGGCCGGCGACCCCGACGGCGGCCAACAGGGTGGTGAAGACTCCGGCAGCCTCGGCGGTTTCAAGAATGGTGGCCATGGGCTGGGGTGGTGGACAGGGCAGGAGGGGGCACGAACCAATCGGTGGAGCCCCGCGGGAGATCGAACAAGTCAGATTGGGCGCTCAATCCTGATCGCCCCGGGGACGCGTTTTTAGCGGTAGTCCTGATTTTGGATGTCGGCCAGGCGCGCCTCGGGCCGCAGGAAGCGATCCATCTGCGCTTCGAAAAAGCGCCGATTGGCCTTGAGGTGCTCGGGATCGCTGTCATCGAGGGGGTAGAACAGGGCACAGCGAAGGGCCTGGATCACAGCTGATGTCACGTTGTACATCGAGCGCTGGAAGGTGATCCCCAGTTGAATGAGCTGGTCGTCCTCACCGCGGCGGTGCTGCTTGTAGAGCTCCTGCAGATAGGGGGGCAAGAAATGCAGCATGTCCTGCATCAGCAGGGTGGGCGGAATCCCGGCCGACCCCACCGGAAACACATCCGCGTAGAGGATGCCGTAGTGGAAATCGGCCTGCTCTGCCGGCACCTGATTGGCCTGGGCGTTGTAGCTCTTGGTGCCGCGAAAGGGTGAGGTGCGATAGAACACCGCTTCCACGTAGGGAAGGGCGGCCTCATAGAGCCAGGTGAAGCCCTCCCTTTTGGGAATGATCTCGAAGCACTCCCCACCGATGTAGGCATGGTGATAGATCGGCCGACCGGCCACGGCAAAAATGCCATTCACCAAGAAGTCCATGGCCTGGGGCACGCTGGTGAGCTTGCCCTCGTCATAGAGGTCGCTCATCTCAAAGAACACCGGTGCCATCACCTCCCAGAAGAGGCCCAGATTGGCCGTGTAGGAGAGCTGGCGGACCTTTTCGATGAACATCTCCGGGAACAGCCTGTAGAGCCCCAGCATCAAGGGGTTGCCCTTGAAGTAGGCCTTGATGGCCCGATCGGCATTGGCCCGGTAGTCCTCGCTGGCGAGGTAGTCGTTGAAGCGGCCGCCCATGCCCTGATGCCAGAACATCGCCTGCATGCAGGCCTCGGCGAACTCCATGTTCACCCGGTCGTGCCAGAGGTGATGGAGCAGCTTGGGCATGGCGCGGGTTTCGCCCTTGGCCATGAACTCAAGGAGCTCTGGATGGGCCTTCTCGCCGCCTCGCCAGATGCGCAGGGACGCCTGATCGCCTGCATAGCTGTTGGGGAGATCGAGGTACTCCTGGGAGATGAAGTATTTGAACGCCGGCAGCGGGTTGAGAAACACCCGCTCGGCAATGTAGAGAAGATCACGCCAATAGAAATCCATTGGCACGGCATAGGCCTTGTAGATGCCGATGATCTGTTGGAGATTCTCGGGTGTGTCGGGCAGCATCGAGCCACCGGCCTCGAGCCGATGGATCACATCGGCGTAGGGATGGCTGGACGGGCCCAATCCGGTGGAGAGGGTCATGAGGGAATCTGGGTGCGGAGGGCAATCAGGGCGGTGCTGGCCTCGCTCCAGCCGGTGAGCCCGGCGGGCCAGATCCCCGTGAGGACAACCAAAAGCGTGAGAACCACCGCCGGCAGCCGCTCCCCGAGGCGGGTGGTCTGCCAGTCGGCGCGGGCGTTATCGAGGCGGCCAAAACCCACCCGGTTGAACAGGCGCACGGCATAGACGGCCGTGAACCCGGAGGCCACCAGGCACACCAAGGTGGCGCGCGGAAACACGGTCCAGCTGCCTTCAAAGACCAGCAGCTCGGCCGGAAAACCGGCCAGGCCTGGGATGCCGGCGGCGGCCATCAGGGCCAGGAGCAGCAAGCCCATGGTGAAGGGCAGGCCGCGGATCGGGTTGAGCAGGCCGGAGAGCTCGGCGATCGTGGTGGTGCCCGTCTTGCGCTGAATCAGGCCGACGCAGGCAAACAGCAGGGCCACGATCAGGCCGTGGGCGATCACCTGGGCCACCGCCCCCTGCAGGCTCATCGGCGTGGCGGCGGCCAGCGCCAGCACCAGCAGCCCCATGTGGCCCAGGGAGCTGTAGGCCATCAGCCGCCGCATGTCGGTGGCGGCGATGGCGTTGAGGGCGCCGTACACCGCACTCACCGCCCCGGCCGCCGCGATCCAGGGGGAAAAGGTGGACCAGGCATCGGGCAGCAGGCCGACGCCGAAGCGCAGCAGGCCGTAAGCCCCCAATTTGGACACGGCGCCCCCCAGGAGCATCACCACCGGCGCGGGGGCTTCGGCATAGGTGAAGGGCTGCCAGCCGTGCAGGGGCACCAGCGGCAGCTTCAGGCCAAAGCCCAGCAGCAACAGGGCCAGCACCCAGGCCTGGGCACTGGGCGGCAAGGGAGCGGACGCCAGGGCACTGAAGCTGAAGCTCACCGCCGCATCGGAGCCGGCAGCTCCCTGGCCGAACCAGCCGAAGGCGAGCACACCGCCCAGCAGGCTCAAGCCGGATACGGCGCCATAGAGGAGAAACCGCACCGCAGCCCCAGCCCTGCGGGAATCACCCCAGATCGCCACCAGCAGGGTGGTGGGGATCAGCACCAGTTCGAAGGCCAGCACGAACAGCAGGGCGTTGTTGGCCAGAAATGCCCCGGTCACCCCCAGGTTGGTGGCCAGCATCAGGGGGTAGTAGAGCCTGGGCCGGCTCTGGTCCACCGGGGAGGCCAGCACCGCCATGGCGGTAAGCAGGGCCGTGAGCAGCACCAGGGGCATCGACAACCCATCAAGGGCCAGATCCAGGCCCAGGCCCAACTTGGGCAGCCAGGTGAAGCTCAGGGTCAGCGGCAACTGGCGCCAGGCCACCAGGGCCAGCACCAGTTGGAGAAAGGCAGCGGCGGCGGCCAGGCCGCGGACCAGACCGGGCCGGCCTTCGGGCAGCAGGGTGAGGACCAGGCCAGCCGCCAGAGGTACCCCCAATAACAACAACAGGACCATGGCAGGGGAGATCACGGCAGAACGGAGGCGAGGGGGCCGGGGGCATCGGCGATCAACCAGGCCGCCATCAGCAGCACACCGAGTACGAGGGTGAGGGCGTAGGCCTGGGAGCGGCCCGAGGTGGTGAGGCTCAACCGCCTGGCACTGGCCAGGGCTGCCGCACCGGTGCCGCCGCTGAAGCCATCCACCAGGCTGGTGTCGCTCCAGGCGCCGAAGCGCGCCAGGGCCAACACCAGGGCCACCACGGTGCGGTGATAGAAGCGCTCGGTTTGCATGTCGTGGGCGAGCCAGGCCTGCAGACCGCCCAACACGTCGGGCAAGCGAGCCAGACCGTGGGGCCTGAGGTAGAAGGCCGCTGAGACGCCGCCACCGAGCAGGGTGGAGGCCAGCAGGGGCCAGCCCAGGGGACCCCAGCCCGGAATCGGCGTGAAGCCATAGACCCCGTTGCGCACAAGCAGCTGGGGCAGATGCAACACCAGGCCCATCACCACCGTGGTGGGCAGCACCATCAGCCAGAGCACCTCGGCGGAGCGCTGGGTGAAGGGGGTGGGGCGCCCCCCCCAGATCTGGCCGAAGACCCGGATCAGGCCAGCGCTGATCAAGGTGTTGGTGACCAGCACCACACCGCCCAGCAGCCAGGGATGGGCGCTGGCGGTCACAAGCACCAGCAGCTCCTGCAGGGCTGCGAACCCGGAGAAGGGGGGCAGTCCAATCAGGCCAGCGGCTCCGGCCAGGAAGGCCAGACCCATCAGCGGCCGGCGGCTCCAAAGGCCGCCCAGCTGGGTGAGGTCCTGGGTGATGGTGCTGATCACGATCGTGCCGATCGCCATCAACAGCAGGGCCATCGGCAGGGGATAGACCAGCAGCAGGTGGTCGGCGACGGCGGTGCCCCCCAGACCCACGGCCACGAACAGCAGTCCGAGCCAGCTGCTCACCAGGAAACTCAACGCCCGCTTGACATCGATCTGGGCCAGGGCGATCAACGAGGCCACCACCGCCGTGGCGCCGCCCACCACCACCAGCACGCCTTGCACCAGGGGGCTGAGCTCGAGCAGGGGCTCCAGGCGCAGCAGCACCCAGGCCCCACCCACCACCACCACGGCGTTGCGCAGGATCGTGGAGGGCAGCGGGCTCTCCATGGCCTCATCCAGCCAGAGGTGCAGGGGGATCTGGGCGCACTTGCCCATGGGGCCGGCGATCAGGGCCAGCAGAATCAGCTGGAAGCCGGGAGGCAGGGGGCGGCCATTGTTGATGATGTCGGCGGCCCAGCCCTGCAGGCCATGGAAGTTCCAGGTGCCGGCTTCAGGCAGCAGGGCAATCACCCCGGCGAGCAGGATCAGGTCGCCGAT
>CALRRL020000004.1:0-178319 GCA_943370565.1 Synechococcus sp. UW140
AAGACTTGACAAGTCATTCGTCTCGATTCATCGTGGCAAACAGAAGTGCATTCGCACCTCCGGAATGACGGCTCGTCATTCCACCCTGTTCAACCTCTGATCAGGGCATTCGGGCCTCGGGATTTACACCACGCTAAGGGACGCGGCCCGGTTGTGTTTGGTGCCCTGGATCGCCAACTGGTTCACCACCAACCAATCGTTGGAGGCGGGGTCGTCGAATCCGATGATCTTGAGACGGATGCCCACCTGCTGATTCCCATCCACATAGGTGATGGGTAATCCCTGGGTCATCCAACGGTGGAACTGACGGTTGGATGCCAGCAGACCAGGCACGTTGGGGTTCGCCAGTTGCAGCACCGCTGACTCGATAGTGCCTGCTGGAACTTCAGGGTTCAGACGCTGGAGTGCGGAGCGCAGTCGCCCCGTGAGGATCACCTGCCTGAAGTCGGTGCGTTCAGGGGAGGTGCCGTCGCTGTCGAGTTGGGGTGCGAAGACGTGGGTGTATCCCAGTTCCTGGAACCACTCCAGGCACTGCTGTTCGAGATGGTCTTCGGTGATGCGTGCCATTGGCTGAGACTAAGGAACCTGCCAGGACCCGGCACGGGGTGAGCGTGAGCGGTGGGGAGCAGGGGTGTCAGAGTCGGCTCGCGTGGCCATCACGTCGGCAGCAGCGGCACGCCTTCGCTTGTGGCGGCAGCCTGCAGGGCCTGATCGCGGCTGGCCAGGGGAAGGCCAAGGCGCAGGGCCAGCTCGAGATAGGCCGCGTCGTAGGAGGTGAGCCGGTGGGCGCGCGCCAGAGCCAGGGTGTCATGCCAGATGGTGGCGGCACTGGCCTGGTCGATGCGGATCGGTAGCGCTTCCAGCAGGCCGAGGAAGGAGCGAATGGCGGCAGCGGTGATCCTCCCCCGACGTTCGGCCTGAACGAGCACGTTGGCGGTTTCCCACAACCAGAGAGAGGGCACGTGCGCCTCAGCAGACTCCAGGCGCGACAGGATCGCCCAGGCCTCCTCACTGGCTTCATCGGCGAAGCACCAGGCGCAACTGAGCGACACATCCAGCACCAGATCGCCTGCACCAGAGAGTTGCGCCGGGGATGTCATGGCCTGTCTTGATCGCGAAGCTCACGCCAGGAGAGATCGCCGAGGGTCTGACCCGCGCTGAAGGCCCGCAGGCACTCGATGGTGCCGGCCACGTCCGGCCGGATCTGGTCATCTGGGGGCACGAGCCTGGCTACGGGCCGCCCATGGCGAGTGATCGTGATCTGATCGCCAGCCGCCACCGCGTCGAGCAGGGCAGCGAGATGGGTTTTGGCCTCAAACGCGCCGACGGATCGCGTGACGGGGCGCATGGGGGAGCTTCAACCAGTTGCAAACCAGTCTATCGGGATGGTGTGGCCCTGGGCTGCCCGGTCTGGATCAGGTGCGCGACCAACACAGGCCGTTCGGCACCGGGTGTGCAAAAAATGCACATTGCCTGGCTCGGGCAGTTCCCCCTCCCGAAACACGTTGCCCACGTGGCGGGTGATCACGGAGCGTTCCCGACCAAACAGCTCCCCCATCTGGGCCTGGCTGAGCCAGACGGTGTCAGCCTCCAGGCGCACATCCAGCGCCACCTGGCCATCGGCAGCCTGGAACAGCAGGACCTGGCCGAGAGCGTCCTGGGGAGGCCCGGTGGGCGGGGTGAAGCGTGCCATCAGACACCAATCTCCTCAAGCATCTTCTCAGCATCATGGATTCGGAGTTCACCTGAGATGAGTTTGGGGAGGAGGGCATCCCTGAAGGAAGAGAGTGAAGATGATTCTTTCAAGCAACAAAGACGGCGTTGATTTATCGGATTAACAAGGTGACTAAATATTTTCGGCAACGGTTTGCAAGGAGCAACAACAGGGTGTTCCTTGACCACGCCTAAATACAGGTTTTGCTGAGCAGCACCAGTGGCGATATTCATTAGTCGCTCCCTGGTGGCATAAAGCATTCCCTCAAGAAAAGGAGTGCCAATCTCTTCAAGAGGGCGAAGACACGCTGCCGCCTGGTTTGCCGTTGATGGCGCTGTGACTATTCCCATTTTCCCAACTGTCGCCCCATACAAGGCGAAAAGAATATCCCCTTTGTCAAAATACTTGCAAGACGACTCGTTTAAACCTGCTTGCGTGATATATTCCTCGGATTCAAGTAAAAAAGAATCTCTAAGTTCACCTGTCTTGAACCAACTAATAGTGCCACCAATCCAGTATTCGCTATTTTTTCGTGATGGCGTTCCTCCGCTACTGATTGATTGACAAAGATTAGAAATCGCCTTTACTTCCCACCCACTCGGAATCTCGCCCAGTTCCGAATCCTCAAATGAATCTGGGAACAGGTCGCTGATGTCTGCTGGCAATCCAGTGGGGCGACCTTCTGCCTTCGCTCTGACTGGATCGAAATCCACAAACCACGACTTGAAGAGTGCCTTTGCCATCGCCTCCAAGGTTTCGTTGGTCTTGCGGTTGAGTTCTATCTTGTCGTCTAGGGTGCCGAGGATATGAGCGATTGCTTTTTGCTTGGCAATAGGTGGCAAAGGGATCTCAAGTTCAACCAGGTCGGTTCCAGTAATGCCAGATACTGCCGTTTGCCGAAGAATGGTTCCAAGAAGGTTTCGACCAACTACTGAAGAGAATGTGTAATAAAGATATTCGCTACTTGCCTTGCCTCTATCAACCCTTGCCCTAATGATCGACGACTCGAAAACCGTCGTGCCTTCGACCTCCTTGACAATGGAGCACTTGCCAGCACCTTCGGCAACAAGAGAGCGTCTGGCAAACAAAAGATCACCCGCTTTCAAGGAAAACTTCTCTCCCTCCCCGCCATCTATGTCTATTCGCTTCATTTGGATATTGAACAATCTTGGATATGCGAACAACTCGCCCATGTTCACAATCTTTGCACCTCTTCCGTGAAACTCTTTTGATTTGTATATTCCATTTCGTGTTCCCTCGCTTGTTAGGAGATCGCCAAAGCGGATTGACTTGTATTCAGAACTCATAACCCAACCTCCTCAGGTTCTCGGGAATCTGCTGTACCAACTTCGCCCCCTCGCCCTCGGCCTTCCTGCGCCACGCCCGCCATCAAATTCCCCTGCAACACCAACAGATCCCCAGCCACAAACCCCGCCAACTCCTCCAACGCCACCGGGTGCTCCCAATCCCGCATCCGCGCACACGCCTCCAGCCAGGCATTCAGCTGCGGCCAGGTTTGAGCCAGAGAGGGTTCCTCCAGCAACGCCACCCTTAGGGCTTCCTGCACAATGCCCAGCTGGCGTTCCACAGCGCTGCGGGTCAGGTCGTCGGCCAGGCACTCCGCCAAGGAGGAAGCGGTGGTGTACGTCTGGATGGAGCGGATGGCCTGCAAAGCATGCCCAAGGCGGCGGTGGGCTTCGGGGCTCATGGTCAGGCGGCGGCCTCCACAAAGTGCACCTGACAGCTGGGAACTGGAATCG
This sequence comes from Synechococcus sp. UW140, assembly GCA_943370565.1. Classification (GTDB taxonomy): domain Bacteria; phylum Cyanobacteriota; class Cyanobacteriia; order PCC-6307; family Cyanobiaceae; genus BAIKAL-G1. The sequence goes on from CALRRL020000004.1 coordinate 3,475, forward strand.
GCAAGCCATCTTGCTGCAGTCCATCAAGATGGAATCGAATCGCGGCACTGATTTCGGCCTCGACTTCTGCAATCGTTTCACCTGTTGCCACACAACCGGGAAGATCAGGGACAAAGGCGGAATAGTTTTTGGCGGCTTTCTCAATCACAACAGCGTATTTCATGATGAATTCCTCAGTGAGTGTTGGGCTTGCTGAGCCCTGCTTGCTTCAGAATACTCATCTGCGTACCAATCGCAAGGTCGCTACTGGGTTTGCCCGCCACGGTCACCCGGCCTGGCTTGTCTGGGTGCTTGAACTGCCGGTGACTGCCCCGCTGGGCCACTTCAATCCAGCCATCCCTCCGCAGCAATTCCAGAATCGCGGCAACCTTCATGGGCATGGCGGCTCAGCCGATGGGGCCATCGATGTGGCCAAAGCCCAACAACGCCAGATTACGGGCAATCGCCGCATCCAGCCTGGCCCCCTCCTGCTGCTGCTGCCTGAGCAAGGCCGAGAGGCGCTTCATCTTCTGGTCAAACGGTTCATCGTCTTCCTCCTGATCCGCTGCTCCCACATAACGACCAGGCGTGAGCACGAAGCCATTCTTCTCGATTTCCGCCAGGCCGGCGCTGTAGCAGAAGCCAGCCACATCCGCATAGGCCTCAGCCACCTCACCATCACCACGCCAGGCGTGAACGGTGCCAGCGATCTTCTCAATATCCTCATCCGTCAACACCCGCTCAACCCGTGTCTTCATCGTGCCCATCTGGCGGGCATCAATGAACAGCGTTTCTCCACGTCGATTACGCCCCCGCTGGGTCTTGTCATTCGTCAGGAACCACAGGCACACAGGGATCTGAGTGTTGAGAAACAGTTGCCCAGGCAGCGCCACCATCACCTCAACCACATCACCACGCACCATCGCCTCACGGATCTGCCCCTCACCACTTTGGTTGGAACTCATGGATCCATTGGCCAGCACGACGCCCGCTTCCCCACCAGGGCGTAGTTTCCAGAGCATATGTTGTAACCACGCATAGTTGGCATTCCCTACCGGTGGCCTGCCATACACCCAGCGAGGATCACTCTCGTATTTCTCCCCACCCCAATCCGAAATGTTGAACGGTGGATTGGCAAGGATGTAGTCGAACTTCTGATCGGGGAACTGGTCTCTGGCAAAGGTGTCGGCAGGTTCCTGTCCCAGATCCGCCGCAAACCCACGGATCGCCAGGTTCATCGCTGCCAACCGCCAGGTGGTGGGGTTGCTCTCCTGCCCATAGATCGAGGCGTCATCACGCTTGCCCCCGTGGGCCTGGATGAACTTCTCGCTTTGAACGAACATTCCCCCTGAACCGCAGCAGGGGTCATAGATCCGGCCCTTGTGGGGTGCCAAAACAGCAACCAGCGTTTTGACGACGTGAGCTGGCGTATAGAACTGACCGCCCTTCTTGCCTTCGGCGCTGGCGAATTGACCGAGGAAGTATTCGTAGACCTCCCCCAGCACATCGCCAGACCTGTGTTCGTCGGCAAATCCAATGGTGGAGATCAGGTCCACCAGTTCCCCCAGGCGCCCCGGCTCCAGTTGGGCGGCACCAAACCGTTTATCCAGCTTGCCCCTCAAGGGAGGGTTCTCGTTCTCGATGGCAACCAGGGCCTGATCGATCAGTTGCCCGATGTCAGGTTGCTTTGCCCTTGCCCGTAGCGATTCCCAGCGGGCATCAGCAGGCACCCAGAACACATTCTCCTGGGTGTAGTAATCCCGGTCTTCCAACGATGCTTGATGCTCCGCAGGGTCGTCGCCCACGTAGTTGTCAGAGTCTGGGTCGCTCACCATCTTGAGCACCTTGGTGCGGTGCTGGGCAAAGGTGTCGGAGATGTATTTGAGGAAGATCAGACCCAGCACCAGATGCTTGTATTCCGCCGCATCCATCTGGGCCCGAAGTTTGTCGGCGCTCGCCCAGAGCACGGCCTTGAAATCCTTAGGAGGTGCTTCCTTCTTGGCCTTGCCGCGACTCCGCTTGGGTGCTGGTTCTGTGCCTGCCCTCACGGCTGCCAGCAGGTCGTCGAGCCCGCCTAGGTCTTCCCCGGACTCCTCATCGTCGCTGGGGACTGGGTTGACGCTCGATGAGTCGGTCACGAAGGGGGGCTGCGTTGCTTGATTATGGCAGTGGTGATGCGGCTTGACCGTTATGCAAAGAGTGCATCTTTTTGCCTGAGTTCTATCGAAACCAAGGCTCCTCTGTTCCTCTCATGGACTGGTTAGGGCGAGGGCCGGCCCAGCGCATCGCCAAGGCGGCCGCCCCAGGGCCCTCCAGATCGCCAAGCCCATCCTCAGGAATGCCGTCACGCGCGTCCGCAGGCGGACGCCGGATCAACCGTCCTGGCCCAGCCCGAGCGGCCCTGCGCAGCCAGGGCGTGACACAGCGGTGGCACTGCTCAGTGCAGCTGCAATCGCCCCTTGGCCACCCGCGCCGTCTACTCCTTCACCGGCTTTCCGGGCACGCCCGAACGCCACCTCTATCTCCATCACGATGGCTACCCCACCGGCGCCGCCTGGCGGTTTGCTGCCGCCCTGAGAGAAGCCAGGGAGGCCTCCGCTTTTCTCGGTGCTTTCCTGGCCACCCAGCCCCAGGCGGACCCCTTGACCGGCCCGGAGCAGGCCGCCGATGCCGAGTACCGCTACCGGGTCACGCTCATCTCCAGGGGCGATACCCAGCTGCAGGTGCAGTGCTGGCGGCGCCTGCCTGGAGATAGGGGCTGGACGTTGCGCTGCGCGCCACTGCCGCTCGCCACCTTCATCCAGCGCTTTCTGCCGGGGGATCCAGCGCCCTGACCCGGCTGGCCGGGCTGATCAAGCTGACGCACTGGCCAACCAGGCCTTAACGCCGCAGAGCGTCCCGATGAACCGCCATGAAGCGCTCCTGCTCGCGGCCAAATGGCCGGATCAGGTTGGCCCCCTGGATGCCCCAGCAGCGCAAGGCTTCCCCGGCCGCCTCGTGCTGCCAGATCAGGGCACCTTCCGCGTCAAAGCTGATCCAGTGCCGATCAAACAACTTGTCCAGATGGGGGGACAGCAGCAGCCCATTGGCACCGCTCAACCGTTCCCTGTTGTCGCAGCTTCGCCAGGGTTTGATGTGGCTTGCCACGAGAAATTCTTGCCGTGCCAGCCCCGTGACCCGGCAGGCCGGCTCCAGCTCGGCCACCCGATGGCGAAACAACCCCTGCCCGAGCCGGGCCTTGGTCAGGGCATCGCGTTCGGTGCTGCTGGGCAGCTCCTGGAGCCGCCGCATGTCATCGAGCAGGGCGGCGGTGTAGGCGCCCTCTTCCGCCAGCACCACCAAGTGTAGGTGCACCGCGGGGTCGGCGTGCTGCTCGATTAACCGGAGCAGCAGGGTTCCCAGGCTTTCGCTTAAGGCGGCCAGATAGGTCCCCTGGTTGCCCCGGCCTGTGGTCGTGCTGATGGGGCTATGGCGTTCGGGCAGCAGTGGTTGGAGCAGCTCAAAAAACGTCTGCGGGATCAATGGCGTTTTGAGCGGTTGCCAGTTCACCCGTACAAGCCAGCCCTCCGGGTTCCAGTTCTCTCCCGCTGTTCCGAATTCCGCAGGCTTGGGTGCCGTGATCGCCACGGTTTCAACCAGGCCAATCTGGGCGATCTGGGCGAATGCATAGCTGAAAATCACATCACCGGCCTGGCAGCGCGTCAGATTGTCATAGCTGACTGTGCTGCTGCCATTGGCCTTGGTTTTGGGCGACCAGATATAGCCGCCCTCGGTTTCTTGCCGATGGGTCTGCTTGTGGTTCACCCACCAAAAGGCCATGGCCCATCGCGCTCATCAAGGCTCCTTAGCAACCATGATGCCGAAGGGGTCCCGTGCTTAACCTTGAATCCAGCTTTCCAATTCAGTCTCTAGCCATTTAGGGGCACGCCAGGCAGGATTCTTAACCGTCTTCCTGGCTTTGATCAGGGTTGAAGAGGATTCTGGATGGCCAGCAAGGTCGGCCCGTGGTGGGTGTCGGAATCAAGCCGCATCGCTTCTGGCCAAGTCGGCTCCTGCTGCCTTTCGCTGCTTTGAAGTTGTCCTTGGCCATGGCCAGGCATGGCGCTTCCGCCAGCGCCTGCCCATGGGCATCAACCCGCCCAGCCAGCCGTGGACTGGGTCGCTCCAGCCGGCGTCATCAACTCCAAGCCCTGGCGGGCCTTCGCGAACACCTGAAAGCGCACCTTGGGCACGGCCGCCAGTAACGCGATCCAAGGCTTTAGGGCGGCGGCATGGCTCTGCAGCTGCTCTTGGCTGACGGACGTGGCGAGAACCCATGGCTGGGGGGTGATTGCTGGTCAACTTGAAAGATCGGCCATTGGTGCGTACGTTTTCTTGGATCCATCTTTGTCTGTAAATAGGTTTACTCGGTGCAGAGCTTGCTTGGGTATTGCGTTGATATCAGGAGACGAAACGGCCGGGAGAATTCCTGGTGTTTCCAGTTATTTTGAAGTAGGCAGAATTCCTCTGTGCTGTCACCTTGTGTCGTTCGCTTAGCCAATCAGCTCCCGTGCTGAAGCCCGCAAGGATGGCGCTGAGGATTGCCTATGGCGATGGTAGCCATGCCAAAGTTTGGATCGGATCAGTAGAACAGCCGATTGCCCTCGTAGCGGGCTTGGAGAAGCTCTAGTCGGTGAATCAGCGTCTGCTGGCGTTGCTCCTGGCGGGCTCGGGTGCTGGGACTGCCATGGAAATGGGTGAGTTCATTGCGGACCATATAATCGACAAAATCCTTCGGTTCGCAGGGCCGGTTACCCATCCACTTGTGGAAGTTGCGGTGCAGGGCCGAGCTGATCACCAGGAGATTTTCATCTAAGGCGGCTAGATCCGGCCTTGTGGCGGCATCGAAGAGGTGGTGGGCTTCCAATTGGATCGGATTTTTGTCGGCAGGATTAGCTTTCTGCTGGCTTACCGCACAGCTCTTGGCCTTGCTGCGGGCTCGTTGCATCGCAGCCTTCACCCTGGCTTCGTGGCTTTCGAGTACCTTGCGCTGTACCGCAAAGCAATCTTCCGCGACATCGGCTACGGCCTTGACCCATGCTTTGCGCGCTTTGGTGATGCGCCCCTTGTCGTGCATCGTTCGGGCAAGGCGGGCGATGCCGCGCTGGCTCCAGTGGCGTCCTTCAGCATCGTCAAAGTCTGCGAAGTGGACATCAATCTCAAGACCCTCGGCGCCATCGAGGCCCGCACTTTCTTCCTCAATGCGACGCAGACTCCCGGCTATTCCCTTGCCATTTGTACCCAGTACCCGTACCACTGAGCGCTGCTGAAGAAACAGCAGATCACCGCGAATTACCAAGGTGGAACGGTCCTGGGTCACCTGGATGATGCGTCTCTGCACCAGGGCTCGGGTGACACGGGCGCGGTGATGGGTAAAGAACTCCTTGAGTTGGGCGAGAAAACTTCCGCCTTCGGTTTCCTCCAAATACTTGGCGATCGCCATCACGCCTTCTTCGTAGAAGCGGCGCTTACGGGCCTGGCCCGGCTCAAATTCAAAGAACTCGCCCTCGATTAGATCCCAGGCATCATGGGGATCGGAGTCAAAGAAATCACAGATCCAATAGAGTTTGGCAACAGGAATGCGGAGCATTTTGGCCGCTTCTTTGTCGCTGAACATGTCGCGTCCCCGCTGCCGCCGCGCCATTGCCTGAGACGGGGAGGGTGGTGTCGTTGTCATCAGCGGAAAGCCAGCATTGAATCGCGCATCTTCTGGAGCCTCTCCATCACCCGCGGGTCACCGCCCACGTCAGGGTGGTGCTCTTTGGCGAGCCGACGAAATGCCTCCTTGATGTCATCGGCTGTGGCCTTGGCCGGGTCTAGGCCGAACACATGCCAGGGGCGGAAATTCTCCAGTACATCGATGCCATTGATGCAGGTTTCACCGCTGCGATTGCGCTCTGCATTGGGCACGCCCACCCACTCGCGATAGAGTTTCTGCCAGTCGGCTTTGGTCTTTAAATCAACGCTGCGGCCAGCCATTGCCAGGTTGAACTCGCTCGATGCGCGCAGTCCCTTGACGGACTTGCAGTCAAATGCTTTGAACACTGCGCTCTTGATCTGTGCGAGCGTGAGAACTGGCTCGGGGAAGGGTTTGCCGTTGATAAACTCGGCGAAGGCCAGCAAGGCAGTGGCGTCTAGGGATCCCTTGGCCAGCAGCTCGGCGATACGCTCCTCAACGGCAGGGCGATCTAATTTCTTGCGCGGAGCACTTGTCGCCGACGATGTTGGAGAGCTGCGGCTGGGCACAGGCGAGGAAGACCGGGGGCAGTGATCCAGATATAGCGTAGGCCAGGCCGCAAGCGCTGAGGCTTAGTTCAGGCTTCATAGAATGCTGCATCCTCCATGCTCAACAGTATGCATTCAGCGCATATTTCCAACTGGATTCTTGCCCTTGGTGGCCCATTCCAGGCTTGTCTGCTGGATGGTGGAGAGACCCCCATGTGTAGCCAGCGAGCCTTGAGCAAGCTTGCCTCCTATGCAGAGAAAGGACGCTGTTCCTGACAAAGGCCTTATGGGGCGTGGCCTCCACCCCGCCTTCGCAGCAACAGGGCCAGGTCCCTGGTTGCCTGCTTGCAGGCGTTGTTGGCGCAGGTTGGGATGATGACCGGGCGGCCCTGGATGGGTGGCGTTTCGTCGCTTCTGCCCGCCCCTCGTGGATCGTCCGAGGGGTTGGCTGGGCCGAACCCCTCTCCCGGTTCGGCGCCCCTGAATGCCGGCGCTGGCGCCCAAGGGGCCCGGTCTAGCGCGTGGGGCGATGTATCGCTTGCCACCAAAGCCCGGCAATCGGTAGTAATTGCTACCAAAAAGCAGGCTGGAACGGTTCATTTTGAACCTAATTGCACGGGAGCGGTTTGGTTCTGTTTGCTGCGGATCTGGCGCTGCGCAGCGCCAACAACGGCTTTGTGCTGCTCAGCGCCGCCCTGGTGTTGATGATGACGCCCGCCCTGGCGTTGTTTTACGCCGGTTTTGTCCGCAGCCGCAACGTGCTCAATACCATGGTGATGAGCTTTGCGGCCATGGCCCTGGTCAGCGTGCTCTGGGTGCTGTTTGGCTACAGCCTGGCCTTTTCCCCCGGCAGCGGCCCGTTGGCCCCCTTCATCGGCGGCTGGCAATGGGCCGGCCTGAGCAACTGGTCGGCGCCCTACGGCGATGGCCAGCTCAGCCATGGGGCGGTGGCCTTCTTCCAGCTCACCTTTGCGATCATCACGCCCGCCCTGATCTCAGGGGCAGTGGTGGAGCGGATGGCCTTCCGCGCCTGGATCAGCTTTCTCTTGCTCTGGAGCACGTTCATCTACCTGCCCCTCGCCCATATGGTCTGGGGCCCGGGCGGGTTTCTCGGCGCCGATGGCCTCGGGGCGATCGATTTTGCCGGGGGCCTGGTGGTGGAGTTGGCGTCGGGGGTAGCGGCAGCCGTGGCGGCCCTGGTGGTGGGGCGCCGGCGCAGCTATCCGGGGCACACGGCCCCGCCCCACAACGTGCCCTTCATCCTGATGGGGGCTGGCCTGCTCTGGTTTGGCTGGTTTGGCTTCAATGGCGGCAGCGGCCTGGTGGCGGGAAACCTGGCCTCCCTCGCCTGCCTCACCACCAACACGGCTGGCGCGGCGGCGGCCCTGGCCTGGATGGGCCTGGAAACCCTGCAGCGGGGCAAGTCCACGGCCGTGGGCGTTGCCACCGGAGCCGTCGCCGGCCTGGTGGCGATCACCCCGGCGGCCGGCTTCGTCAGCCCCCTGGCCGCCGTGCTGATTGGCTTTGCCGCAGCCCTGGTCTGCAATGGTGCCCTGCAGTTCAAGAACCGCCTGGGGTTGGATGACACCCTCGATGTCCTGCCGGTCCATGGCGTGGCTGGGCTGTTGGGCACCCTGGCCACCGGCATCTTTGCGATGCGGTTGTTGAATCCGGCCGGGGCCGATGGCCTGATCACCGGGCACGTCCACCAGCTCTGGATCCAGATCCAGGCCGCCGGCTTCACCATGCTTTGGGTCGGCGTTGGCACCTATGCGGTGTTGAAACTGATCGGCAGCGTCATGCCCCTGCGCCTCAGCGACGCCCAGGAACGCCAGGGCGCCGATATCAATGCCCACGGGGAGGAGGCCTACAACACCGAATTCACCTCGTGACGATCCGGCCCCCGGTCGGGGGCGGTGGGGCCGTGTCAGCAGCCCGAACTCTGATCAAGCCCAGGATCGCGCCCCTCCCGATGCCATGGATGGCGCCAACCATTGATCACGAAACCCTCGATCGCGACAACCATTGATTGGGGATTCCACTGATTGGCGTCTCTCGTGAATGGCAAAACCGTTGACTGGCAAAGCCGTTGAATAGCAAAGCCGTTGAATAGCAAAGCTGTTGAATAGCAAATTCGTTGAATGGCAAACTCGTTGAATGGCAAAACAGTTGTGTGGCAAAGGCCTTGAAAGGCGAAACCCTTCTTTAGATACACCCATGGTTGGGGACACCCTTGATTGGGTCTCTCATTGATTGGTGAAACCCGTTGATTGGTGAACCCCTGGATGGGCGGAGCGATTGACATGTGTGTGGATGGAGGCAACCGTGGCCTGGTTGGGCTCCCTAGAGCGAAGAGATCCCAGGTCTCCAAGTCCCCTGGGCCAGGGGCTGCGGCCTGCAGCTGGGCACGGGGCCTTTGCCACCATGGTCTGCATCAATCCTCGCGGGGCATCGATGGTCGGTTCTGGCAGGTCCGGGGCCTCTCGGCGAAGGCGTTGGCGCATGGGTCCGCTGGGGGGCTTGCTGGGTTCCCTGCTTCTGCTCGTGGGATCGCTGGCGCTGCCCCTCTGGGCGGCTCCCGTGCCACCCAGCCGTCCTGCTTCGGCGGGCCTGCGCCAGGTCCCTGGCCCCAGTCCGCGCCAGACGATTGATAATTTTCTGGCCACCACGGCCCAGGCCCATACCCTGATTCATGGGGCCATCCGTCAGGGGTTGGCCGATTCGGGGTGGTTCTATACCGCCGCGCAACGCCAGCAGGTGGATCGGGGCCAGGGGTTGTTGGAGCAGGCCACCGAGGCCCTCAACCTCAGCGAACTGCCCCAGGCCCTGCATCCGATCACCGGGGTCGGCACCATGGTGATGTTGCGCAGTCTGCTGCTCTACGACCTGGCCAACCATGCCGACCTGGTGTTGCCAGGGCCCGAAGACGTTGCCCGCCAAAAGCTCAGGTCCTGGACGATTCCGGAGACCCCGATCACCCTGTCCCTGAACCAGCAGAGCAAGGCCAGTCGGGATGCGGCCGAGGTGTTGCCCTGCCAGCAGTGCAGCGAGCAGGACTTCCTCTTCAGTCCCCGCACCGTGGCCCAGGTGGATGCCGACTTCAATCGCCTCTTTGTCGGGGATCCGGCCCTCAGGCATCGCTTTGGGGGGGATCTCTATGTCACCTGGTCGTTGCTGCCCGGGGGGGCCCTGCCGCCCAAGTGGATGCTGCGCCTGCCCGCCCCCTGGAAGCATTGGCTGGTGAATCAGCCGGTTGGCGGCCAGTCTTTGCTGCAATGGTTGATCCTGCTGCCGAGTACGGCCCTGGGGCTGGCCTTGGGCCTGGTTCTGCTGCAGCGTTTGCGCGACCAGTTCCGCCTGTCCCTCGACCATCTTGGGCGACGTCCCTACTGGCAGCGGGTCGCCTTGTTGCTGCCCCTGCTGCCGCTGATTACCCTCTGGCGCTGGTTTTGCATTGATTGGATCAATCTCACGGGCGATCGGGCCCTGGTGGTGTTGGTCAGCGCCAGGGTGTTGAACATGGCGGTGGCGATGCCGCTGCTCTATCTCCTGGCAGAAGCCCTGGGGCAGAGCGTGATCCGCCAGCGCCAACGCCAAGAGGATGGCAGCGTGGTTCTGGTGCGGCGCAAGGGGGCCGGCCAGCTGCTCACGATCATTCGGGTCATCGGTCTTACGGCTGCCGCCACCGTGTTGGTGCAGGGGGCCCGCAGTCTGGGCCTCACCTCAGTCACCATCCTGGCCCTGTCGTCCGTTCCTGCCCTAGCCATTTCCTTGGGAACCCAGCAGCTCATCCGCGACATCTCCGATGGTTTCAGTTTGTTTTTGGATGGCCAGCTCAAGGTGGGTGATCAGTGCACCATCGGCACCCCCAAATCCGGCAAGATCGATGGCAGGGTGCTGTCGATGGGGATGCGTTCGATCAGCCTGCGGCTGAAAAATGGCTCCCAGTTGACGATGCCCAATTCCCAGGTGGCAGGGTCGGTTGTCACCAACCACAGCCTGCGCAGCGCCGAGCCCCTGGAGATGCGGCTCGCGATTCCGAAGCTGGACACCCAGGCCCTCACGGATCTGCAACGCCGCGCCCAGGACCTGCTAACAGAAAGCCAGGACCTGGCCCGCGCCGAAGCCCACTTCGACCATGGGGACGGCCAATGGTGGCTGCATGTGCAAGGGCGCTGGTCAGCCCAGTTGGCAAGCTCCGACCTGCCCCAGCGCCGGGATCGCCTGTATCTGGCCCTTCACCGTCTGATCAGCAGCCTGGAGTCCGGGGCCAGCCCGTCGCTGGGGTGACCAGGGACCCATTGGCTTGCCAGTTCAGTCGCCCGGCCCCGCAATCAGCGCTGGCCATCCCGGATGGCAGGCGCCTCAGCAGCCTGGCCCGGTGTCGTTGCAGGCCACCGGCGCAACCGATCGCAGCGTCTGCCCATTGAGTTGCCGAAGCACCAGCATCTGCAGGGGGGCCTCCCCAACCACCAAGGGTGACGTTGTGGGGATCCGGGGGTCTGGTTTGGCGGCCACTCCCAGATAGCGATCGAAGAACAACAGGGCCAGGGCTTTCAGTTCGCCAAAGGCCTCCCGTTGCTCAGGACCCACCAGGAAGCTCGGCAGTTTCGAGGTGCCCTGCAGAAAGGACAGATGGGTGCCTTTGTTCACCAGGGCCAGATAGGTCTCGGTTTGCTTGAGCGAAACGTAGGGCTGGAGCTGCTCTGACAAGGGCGGCGCAAAGAAGTCATCGGTGCCGGCCACCATCAGGTAGGGCGTGGCCATGGCCCCCAGGGAGTGGGGACTGAAGATCGGATTGATCACCGGGTTCACCGCGATCACCGCCTTGATGCGGGCATCGGCCTGGTCCAGGCTCTTGATGGGCTTGCTGGGGTCCTGGCATTGCCAGAGTTTGGCCAGGTTGATCTCCACCTGATTGGGATCGTCATACCGCCTGCAGCCTTCCCGGAGATGGGGCCAATCCAGGCGGGCTCCGGCCAGGGCGGTCACCGTGTACCCCCCAAGGGATTGGCCGAGGGCCCCAACCCGGTGAGCATCCAGCCGATCCCCCCAGCGGGTCTTGACCACGTCAATCAGGTCACTGACCGTGGCGGGCTGTTTGAACCAGGCGCGGGGGCTGGGAATCGGGGCCGTTCCAGCGATGGCAGCCCCAATGGCATCGGCACTGGTGTAGGGAAAATTGAGGGTGGCCACGGCATAGCCATGGCTCGAGAGATGGTTGCCCACATAGAGCAGGGCTGAGTAGTCCGTATTCAGCCCAGGCGCCAACACCACCAGCGCTGGCTTGGTCTTGGAGGGGCTTTTGTTGGGCAACGTGATCAAGGCCTGAATCGGATTGTCCGTCCGATCCAGGAATGTAAAGGGCTTGCTCGTGTAGGCAATCGGACCGGGCTTGGCGGCGTTCAGAAAGTCAGGGCCAGCGGCAACGGGTGGGCGGCCAGCCTTGGTCAATTGGTCGAGAAGCCCTGGGTAGAGAGAGTTCTGCCCATGGATCTGGTTGCCCAGTTGATGGCTCACTGACGCAAGCGCCAGGCCGTTGACGGGCAAGTTTTGGAGCGGAAAGGCTTCGAGAGCATCGATGAGACGCAGTTGGCCGGTTTTGGCGGCCCCGAGCAGCAGCGCCGACTGGATCGCATATTGGGCTCGAACAGCCGGCAGCGCCAGGATTTTGGCCAGCTGGGCAACCAGTTCCTGACCGATCGGGGTGTCCAGCAGATTGGACACCATCACCGGGGTGACGGGCAGGGGTTGGGTCAGGGCCTTGCGCAGGGTCAGCCGATCCGTTGGCTTGAGGCGATCCAGATACCAGGCCAGCTCTGGCGGGGCCTCCCCCGTTGCCGCATAGGTGGCCAAGTCCGCCACCGCCAGGGAGCGCTCGAATTCGCCAAAACGTACCTGGAGCCGAAGTGCCGCCTGGGCGGGCTGCAGGGCCAGCAGCATCCCCATCACCAGGGCTGATGGCAAGCATCGACGCGCCCTGCGGATTAGCCGCCGCCTGTCACCCAGCCATGCCAGCCATTGTCTGCTTGGTGAGAAGGGTGCCATTCGGCCTAAATCATTGCTGAAACAATCCACCAAGCGAGTTTACCATTGCTTCTCTGGTTGCGCTGGAAGTCCCATCTTGATGGGACGTCAATCTGTTTGATCCCGGTTTTAAGCGCTGGATTGTTGCAGCTGGCTGCAGTGTGATTGACGCTTTTGTTCTGCTCAATCAAGACTTAATTGGCCTTTGCTGCCAGCATCGCCACCCAGGCCCAGGGCCTGGCGCGCCCTGGGCCTTCAGGGGCTCCCAGGGGCTCGGTGCTGCTGCTGGCACCAGGGCAGGGGGCCCCTCTTGCTGGGATGGCGTGCTTCCGGCTGGCTGGCAGGGATCGCGTCCAGGACGCCACGGGATCGGGCTGGGGGCCAGGGGATGCGCCGAGGGGTTCTGTTCGATAAGGTCCGGCCATCATGGATGGCAGAAGGACCCGTGGCTGGAAACGAAGCAGAAGCCCTGGCTGCCCATCAGGACGGCATGCCCTTTTCGGCCTGGGTGAAGCAGGCCGGCTGCGCCCGCAGCACGGCGGCCCGATGGGCCGAGGCCTGTGCGGTGCGCATCCGCAAGGAGGTCAATCCCGCCACGGGCCGTCAGGAGAGCTGGCTGAGCGGCCACGACGTGGCGGTTCTCAATGACTACCGCGAGCACCTGCGCCAAGGCCACCAGCCCACCGCCACCCTGGTGAGCCTCTCGCCTGGGGGCCAGGTGCTGCCGGCGGCCTGGCTGCCCCAGCCCCCCGATCCGGCCAGCAGCGGGCGGGCGCGCGAGGAGGACCGGGAGGCCCTGGAGCTGCTGCAGGCCCGCTTGGCCGGCCTGCGCGATGCCCTCGAGCTGGGGGCCCCCCTCAGTACCAAGGAAACCACCCTGCTGCTGGGCGTCCGCCCGGGTGCCGATCCGCTCAGCCGCGGCGGCATCGAGGCCCGGCGGCTCGGCCGCAACCTGTGGCAGTTGCGCAAGGCCGAGACCGTCGCCAAGCGCAAGGGCCTGTGGTGAGTTGGGCCAAGCGGAGTGGGGGTGGCTCAGCGGCTCCAGGGGGTTGATCCCGGCAGCAGGGGCTGCTGCCGGGTAATGCAATGGAGGCAGCCGGATGCCTTCACCAGGGTGCTGCAATCAAAGCCAATCACCTGCCGGTCGGGGAACAGGTTTGCGAGGGTGGTAAGAGCGGCCCGATCCTCGGGAACCGCGAACAGGGGCACGGCCACGAGTCCGTTGGCGATGTAGAAATTGAGATAGCTGGCGGGTAGTTGTTGGTTGGCCGGGCCATACCTCGCTGGGATGTCGATGGGTACCAGGGCAAGGGGCCGATTCTTGGCATCGGTTTGACCGTCCAATTGGGCTCTCAGGCTGGCAAGGGTGTCGTGATTGGGGTCGCTTTTGTGCGGCTGGTTGGCAACGGCAAGCAGGCCAGGTTTGATAAACCGCACCAGCTGATCAATGTGCCCATCGGTATCGTCTCCCCGCAGCGCCCCCTCCAGCCAGATCACTTTTTGAACAGCCAAGGTGTCCAGGAGCAGGCGTTCGATTTGTCCACGGCACCAGTCCTGGTTGCGTTTTGGCCCAACCACTGACGACTGGCTGACCAGAAGGGTGCCTTCCCCATCACTGTCAAAGGCACCCCCTTCCAACACAATTGGCAGCTCGGTGACGGGTAGATTCAGGCTCTGGGCAATCGCCTTGGCAATCGCAGCGTCTTTGTCCCAGGGGGGATACTTGCCACCCCAGGCATTCCATTGAGGTGCAATCGCCCGTGCCCCCTTTGGGGCCTGGTTGTTGGCTGGCAGCAGAAATGTTGGACCCGTATCACGAATCCAGAAGTCGTTGGTTGGAATCGGCTCAAAGACGAGCTGTTCATTGCTGCCAAAACGTAATTTGGCTTGGCCTAGGGCTTGCGCTTCGCCAATGATATGAACGGGCTCAAACTGACTGATTGTTGTTGCCAGCTCGACAAAGAGTTCGATTATTGGTTGAAAATCACCCTGCCAATAGAGTCGCCTTTGCTGGGGATCGGGCCAGGCCATCCAGGTGGCGGCATGGGGCTCCCATTCGGCTGGAAGTCTAAAGTTAAAAGCCAATTGTTTTGTTGAAGGTGCTGGCATGGATCCGAGCATGAATGGCCGCTGCTGATTGGGATTCAGGGAATTGGTTGCCGTGGCAAATCGAGGGGGGCTGGGCAGCCTCCGAGCTTTTGGTCGCGCTTGGGGCGTTGGGCCCAGGGGCTGATCGGGGCCAGGAGTGCAAGCCTGCACCGGTTTGAGGGCGCGGCTTGCACATTATTGAGAATCACTGCTAAACTAAAGCATAAGTCGCAAGAATGCAATTGCTGCAGTTTATTACTGGCAAACGGGCTGCCGCGATTGCGATCTACTTCGGCATGGCGCAATATGCTTCGCTGTGGATTTTCCCCAACTATCAAAGCCAGATATTATTTGCGGGGTTATTCTTTTATGCCCTGCGCATTCCCTATTTCATTCGCATTAAGGAAAAGGCTGTGGTGCGCCAGTCGGCATTTTTTTTCAGTGTTGAACTGATTGCGGTGTTCCTGCGCATTGATTCAGTTTCAGGCGCTCTCCGTGAATGCTACGCAATTTTTTAAGGCTTTTCCATGACATCAAGCCCCTATTTTCGCGCCGTCAAGTGGCAGGCCTTTGCCGGATTGGCTGTCACCATCGGTTTGGGTAGCGTTTTTGTCCTGGCCAATTGCACATCCTGGTCTGTGCCGGCCCCCAGGAACTGTGGTCTGGTGGGCAGCAAGGGCCAATGGGGGCGTGTTAGTGCTCGCACGAGCTATCAACAGCTGCGGGCTGGTGAGAAATTGGTGTGTGTCGATGAGATCGTGAGTCCCTACTCGCCCACGTCTGGGTCGATCACCGTTGGCATCCGAATTGTCAGCCCGGATGGTCAGATGGTTACTAAGGAAACCGATCTTTTTGTGGCCCGTAACTTTGGCCCAACGAAGTTTAATGATGAACCTGGCGATTGGATTGTCTATCGAACCAATACCTATAATAAGTTTGGCATTCTTCAGTCTGCCAGCGATGAGCCCCACACTTCTTGGAGTAGTAACGACCTTTCACCTGAGATAGAGATCGCCATTTGGCGTATGGTGCAAATGGATGTGGCTCCCTTGGAGGTTAAAAAACGCCATTCTTTGGCAAGATTCCTGGGCGGCTTCCTATCGCTGAATGGTCTGAATCTGATCGCCTCCGTGCTACTGCTTTATTCGATTGTGCTCACGGCCCAATCGATTATTGAAAAACGCAAGCGGCGCCAGCAAGCAGCCTTGGGCTCTGAAGAATCTGGGCAAGCTCTGCAAGATTCTGGCGCGAAATCAACAATGTCGCTTGCGCTGACAAGTTTTGGTGTTGCCCTTGCGATTGCATGTCTCTCAGGAGTTGCCCACCTAACCAATTGGCTGTTGCCCCGTCCATTTCTATGCCGCCATCTGAGCGCCCCGCCCCAGCTGGCCAAGGCAAAATCAATTCAACCGTTGACAGTTTGTTACCACGAAATCCATTCGCTGCCCCATAAGGAGTTGAAAACGGCAGTGCTGGGCATGTCATTCCATTACGGCGCCACTAATATGTACTCATTGGTGCGCTTCTTTATTGCCTTGCCGTCGGATAAAATGGGCTTTCAGGATGTGCCGGGAAGCTGGCATTTTCTAGATACTGCTTTTTTCAATCAGCGGGGTCTTCTGACCAGGCATGAAGATAGGATCGTGACCTCTTGGATGGGCTCTGAGGTGCCCCAGTACTATCATCCGATTGTTTGGCGCGATGTTGCCTATCAGATTCAACACAAATATCGGGCCAGGCGCTTGTCAATCGGCTCCAAATTTGCCGAAGTCTCTGAATCCTATCTCAGTCTGATTCTGGCCGTACTGGTAGGCCTTTGGACCTGTATCAAATTCGTTGAATTGTTGGAAATAAAATACGACCTCATGCAGGACGACAGTTGAATTGATTCTGCATCGCTTGTCCCGACCGCGCTTTCTTCCTGCAATTAATGCTGTCACAATGAAATTCAAGCTCAGGCCAATCAATATCAAGCTCTCAATCGCCATGGCCACCTTGGTGACGGGCATTGGTGCCGTGCCGGTGACTTGTCTTGGCTCCTATTTCTTGCTGAGTAGTGAGCAAATTGCCAGAAATGCTGTGATGGCACGGTTGCAGGATGTAACCCGCCTTGTTGATTCGAGTATTGATGCCAGGCTGCACGATCAAATCCACTCCAAAGAGGATATTCATGTCTATCCTTATACAAAAATGAATCCCTTGGTGATTGATGCGATCAAGAAAATCAGCGGTAGTGGTTATATCTATACCGTTCGCAATCTTGATCGCTCCGGCAGGCCACCGGCCTACGGTAACCATCGCCTTATATTTGTTCTTGATTCGTTGGAGTTTACGGATCCAATTTACGCTCCCCCTGGCACGCCCTTCCCGTTGGCCCGTAATGCCGATGCCTTGATTCGGGTTTGGCAGCAAAAAGATCTGGTTGTCGATCGCACCTTTGTGCGTGATCAGTTTGGCACCTGGTTGTCGGCCTACATGCCGATCAAGCGGCCCGACGGTAGTTTTGATTCGGTGATTGGGGTGGATATTTCCGTCGAAAGCGTTGATAAGTTCCGCGCATTGATTATGCAACAGACGATTGTTGCCTTGTTGATTGTTTTGATCATCTCCATACCCGTAGGCACAATGTTAGGGCGCAGTATTAGTGTGCCGATCAGGGATGTGACACGCCTCTTGGGCCAGCTGTCCATCCTCAATATGAAATGCTGTTTTATTGACGAGGGTTCTAAGGGGCGCTGGCTGATTGAGATCGAGGAGATGTACCAATCGGTTCTGAGTTTGTCCTCAGCCTTAGATGGTTTCAGTCGCTATGTGCCAGCGGCATTGGTGCGCAAATTGCTAGATAGTAAGAACCCGATCAGCCTGGGCGGAGAAGCTAAGAATCTGGCGGTGATGTTCACAGATATCCGCGACTTTACCACCATTGCTGAATCTTTGCCGCCAGCCGAAAGCGTATCGCGCCTCAACGAATACTTCACGGTGATCACCAGTGTGATCAATGAAACTTCTGGCACCGTCGATAAGTTTATTGGCGATTCTGTGATGGCGTTCTGGGGTGCTCCTGAGCTGGTTGACCAGGCCGCCAAGCAGGCCTGTTTGGCGGCGATCCGGGCGCGTGAACAGCTGCAGGCCCTGGATCAGCACCGCCAGGCCCGGGGCCTGCCCGGGGGATTTTTCACACGCTTTGGCCTCCACTATGGCAACTGCATTGTTGGCAATATTGGTTCGGTGGATCGCATTAACTATACGATTGTTGGCGATAATGTGAACTTGGCAAGCCGTATCGAATCGCTGAATAAGGGCTATCATACCGAGCTGCTGGCCACGGGTGAACTGGTGCAGGCGTTGGGCGACGCCGCCTCAGAATTTGTTTTTGTGCTTGTTGATGTCGTGCGGGTGAAGGGGAAGGAAAACCCCGTCAGTTTGTATGAATTGCGGGGCTTCAGTGAGCAGTTGGGTGAGCGCGAGCTCGCTTTTGCCGCCACCATGCAAGCCGCCATGAATGAGTACATGCAGGCCGATTTAGACGGCTGCCTGGCCTTGCTTGCTGGCTTGGATCCAGATTTCCGTGCCTGTCCCTATGTGCTGAAGCTGGTGCAAAAATGTGAGCAGCTGAAGCTGGAAGGGTTGCCTGCGGACTGGGATCCGATCGAGACGATGACCCACAAGTAGGCCAGGGCCGCTACATGGGGGCCCCAAGGAGCCATTGTCGACCGGGGCTGTTATCATTTGGAGAGTTCTCTTGTGAACCGCTCACCAATGCAATTACTATCTCGCTGAAGGAAGCACCACGATGAGTATTTTTTCTCAAGTTGAGGAAAAAATAGTGTCTGTCCATGTGCTCGCCAATCAGGCTACGGCTTCGTTTGGTATCTATGGATGCATGGTGATCTATGTGTTGCTTTGGGTTTTCCCCGACTACCAGGCCGGTTTCCTGATCTTTGGCAGCCTCTTGAAAGCGATCACCATTCCTTACTTTTTGAGAATTAATGAAAAGCCAGTTGTCCAGGAGGCCCTGTTCCTGATTTGTGGGGACATGATCGGCATTACCCTTAACTTGGGTTCTGTCCAGTCGGCTGCCCTGCATTGCAGGCAGATTTTTGGGGCTTAGGGCTTTTGGCCAGAGCCGTTTAAGGCGATTAGCGATGGCCTGTGTTGTTGGTTGATTGCGGCTTTGGGGCTGCCGCAGCTCGTAGCCATGAAGGCCAAGCTTCGCGGTAATCATCAATCAATTTATTTTGAGTCATGATTTTAATCCCCACTGCTGTGCGCCCAAGTGCCCGCCACGGGTTGGGATTGTTTGCGGAAATCGATATCCCCAAGGGGCATCTTTTGTGGCGTTTTGATCAGCGCGTTGATTATCGGCAGGAGATTGCTGCCAATCTGCATTGGCAGCGCCGTTCTGAATTGTTGCACTGGGGCTATGTGAATCCAAGTCTGCCTGGCGTCGTTGTTGTCTGTGGTGATGCCTCGCGTTTCTGGAACTTTTCATCTGAGGATGAGCGGCCCAATGCGGTGATTTCCCACCAGCGCTATGGCGGCGAGCATCTCATCGTGGCCGCTTGTGCGATCGCTGCAGGGGAGGAGTTGCTGATTGAGCCCGCCTCCGATCACGATTATGGTCGCAAAATGCAAGTGTCTGCCTCAGGGGGGCGCCATGGGCTGTCTTCTGTTGGTGCCCTGGTGGCTTGAGTGCCAGCATTCTTTTCTATTTTCTAGTTTCAAAGCCTGGGCCATGCCTGGCCCTTTGGGACCCATTGTTTTCTTCCCTGCCTAGGGTGATCGCCTGCAAGCCCGGTTGCTTGTTGCCATTTGCCGCCGTCCCACTTGTCTCTACCGGAATCAGCTTGGTTGCAGCAGCTGCTGCCGGCGTTGCAGTCGCCCCTCGGGGCTGCGCTGTTCATTCCCCTCTATGCCCTGTGGGTCACCCTGCTGCTTCCGGGGGTGTGGGCCTCGATGCTGGCAGGGGCCCTTTACGGCACCGTGCTTGGCAGTGGCCTGGTGTTCGTGGGTGCCAGCCTGGGGGCGATCGCCGCCTTTCTGCTCGGACGGCATTGGTTGCGGGACTGGGCCCGGCGGCGCCTGGCCTCCGTGCCCCAGCTGCTGGCGATTGAGCAGGCCGTCAGCCGCGAGGGGCTCAAACTGGTGCTGCTCACCCGGTTATCGCCGGCCTTCCCGTTCAGTTTGCTCAACCTGGCCTATGGCCTCAGTGCGGTGAGCCTGCGCGATTACGTCATCGGCTTGATCGCCATCCTGCCGGGCACGGTGTTGTTCTGCAGCCTTGGGGCCCTGGCCGGTGATGTGGCTCGCTTTGGCGAGGTGCTCTCAGGCCAAGCCGACCTGGGCACCTGGAGCCTGCGCATCATTGGCCTGGTGGCCACGGTGGCTTCGGTGTGGGTGGCGGGCCGGGCGGCCCAGCGGGCCCTCAAGGCGGCGGCGCCGGATTGAGTCGCGGCTTTCGGGTGGTCTGGCGGCTCCGCCGGGGCGCCGCTGACCCTCAGGGTCTGGGCAGGCGCCAGTCGCGCAGCGCCGCAACCAGCACGAACCAGGCCAGGCGTACCTTGGCTGCCCAGCCGCAGCGTTCGGCCAGCTGGTTGTACTTGGCGCGGCCGCAGTCGGTCTTGATCCAGCGGTAGGCAGCCGGCTCGCCCATGGGGATCCTGATCAATGGGGATGGCTGTTCAGGATGGCGGCTGGCCGGCAGCGATGGCGGGCCGGAGGGGTTGGGCGCACCGCTGCGATCAGGGGGCCCTGTCCCCGGGACTGGTCCCAGGGGTGTCTTGGAGCAGGGCCAGCAGGCCCGCCTCATCCAGCACGGTCACCCCGAGGCTCTGGGCCTTGGTCAGCTTGCTGCCGGCGTCGTCGCCGGCCACCACAAAGCTGGTTTTCTTGCTCACAGAGCCACTCACCTTGCCGCCGGCCGCTTCGATCAGGGCCTGGGCGGCACTGCGGCTGAGGCTGGGCAGGGTGCCGGTGAGCACGAAGGTGTGGCCGGCCAGGTGGCTCGCTTGGCCCTGCTGGCCCGCCTCTCGTTCCGCCTGGTCCGCCGCTAGTGAGATGCCCCGCTGCTCCAGCCGGCGCAGCAGCTCCTGATTCGCCGCCGTGGCAAACCACTGCGCCAGGGATTGGGCAATCTCGGCGCCGATGCCAAACACGGCGGTGACCTGGTCGGGGGCCTCCAGGGCTGCCGCGGCCAGTTCGGCAGCGCTGGGGAAGGCCTTGGCCAGGGCCTTGGCGTTGACCTCGCCCACGTGGTGGATGCCGAGGCCGTAGAGCTGGCGATGCCAGGGCTGGGCCTTGGAGGCGGCAAGGGCGGCCACCAGGTTGTCGGCCGATTTCTGGCCGAGGCGCTCCAGGCTGGCCAGCAGGGCGGCATCGAGGCCGTAGAGGTCGGCGATCGAGCTCACCAGGCCCCGATCCACCAGCTGTTCAATCAACTTGCTGCCGAGGCCATCCACATCCAGGGCCCCCTTGCTGACCCAATGGCGCAGGGCGCCGCGCAGAATCGCCGGACAGCTGCTGTTGACGCAGCGGGTGGCCGCTTCCCCCTGCTCCCGCACCAGTTCGGAGCCGCATTCCGGGCAGTGGCTGGGCAGCTCCAGTCGCGCAGCGCCGGGCGGCCTTAATTCGCGCAGCACCCGCACCACCTCGGGAATGATTTCGCCGGCCTTGCGTACCACGATCGTGTCGCCGGCGCAGAGATCCAGTTCCTCCAGCCGGTCGGCGTTGTGCAAGGTGGCCCGGCTGACGCTGGTGCCGGCCAGGGGCACGGCCTCGAATTCGGCCACGGGCGTCACCACCCCGGTGCGTCCCACCTGGCAGCTCAGCCGCAGCAGTTTGCTGGGGGCCTCCTCGGCGGCGTATTTCAGGGCGATCGCCCAGCGGGGGGCCTTCTGGGTGAAGCCGGCGCTGTCCTGCAGGCGCAGGTCGTTCAGCTTCACCACTACCCCATCGGTGGCATAGGCCAGGGCCTTGCGGGCGCTGTCCCAGCGGCTCAAGAAGGCCTCCACGGCCGCCAGGTCGGGCAGCCGCTCGGTGTTGGGGTTCACCCGGAAACCGGCGGCCTGGAGCCACTGCAACGCCTGCCACTGGCTCTGGGGCCGTCCGGGCTCGGCTGCGGCCGGATCCGGGTGCCAGTCGGGCGGCAGGTGCAGGGTGTAGGCGAAGAAATCGAGCCGCCGGGCCGCCACCACCCGCGGATCAAGCTGGCGCAGGGTGCCGGCACAGGCGTTGCGGGGGTTGGCAAAGGCCGCTTCCCCCTTGGCCAGGCGCTCCTCGTTGATGGCGGCAAAGGTGGCATCGGGGATCAGGGCCTCACCGCGCACCTCCACCCAGGCCGGCGGGTTGGCCAGCTGCAGCCGCAGGGGCACGCTGGCGATCGTGCGCACGTTGGCGGTGATCTCCTCGCCCCGCTCGCCGTCGCCCCGGGTGGCGGCCCGTACTAAAAGGCCGTTCTCGTAGCTGAGGGCGAGGGCGTTGCCATCGATCTTGAGTTCCCCCACCATCTCGAGGGCCGGCAGCGGCCCGCCGGGTTCCCCCTGGCGGTCGAGCACCTTGAGCAGGCGGCCGTACCAGGCCTCCAGCTCCTCCAGGCTGAAGGCGTTGTCGAGGCTGAGCAGGCCGATGCGGTGCTCCACGCTGGTGAAGCCTGCGGCCGGGGTGCCGCCCACCCGTTGGGTCGGGCTGTCGGGGGTCACCAGGCTGGGGTCGGCGGCCTCGAGGGCGAGCAGCTCCCGGTAGAGCTGGTCGTAGACGGCATCCTCGAGCTCGGGGGCATCGAGCACGTAGTAGGCATGGGCGGCCCGGGTGAGCAGGCGCCGCAGTTCAAGGGCCCGGGCCTGCTGGGCTGCCTGGGCCGGGCTCGCCGCAGCCATGGGCTCAGGCGGCCGCCACTTTGGCGATGCGCTCCACCCGCCAGGTGTCATCCACCTTGGTGAAGGTGAAATCGAGGGGCAGTTCGTCCTTGTTCTCGGCCTTGAGTTTGACGGTGAGGATCACCTGGCCTTCCTGCAGCCGGGGCCGGCCCGATTTGAGGTTGTTGTACTTATTGAGCTGCAGGCTGGCCAGAAAGCGCAGGAACTGCTGGCGGTTGACGTGGGAGCGGTAGTTCTTGGTGGTGAGCAGGTAGGCCGCATCCACCCTGCCGGAGGCCACCTGGGTGAAGAACTGCTTGATCAGCGGGTTGATGCCCCGGGCGCTGAGCACCAGCCGGACGGCGCTGATGGTCCAGAAGAGCAAGAGGCCGCCGGCCCCTGCCAGCAGCACCTTGGTGGCAATTCCCTGCGCCAGGCCCCAGTCCATCGCGTCGATCCGTCCATTGCGGGCCCCGAGTCTGACCGACACCCCGCCCGATTGACTCGCCAGGCGTTCAGCCGCGGCGATTGGCCCGTGGCGGGGCCTGGATCGGCCCGTGGCAAGGCCCGTGGCAAGGACCTCTGGCGAGGACCCGTCGCCTGGACCCACCCAGGTTGATCCAGCCCTTTGGGGGACTGGGATGCCAGACCCTTGTGCGGCTCGGCTGCCGCCGCCAGCGGGGCGGCTGCCCTGGCCCTCCGGGGTGGCCTGGACCGGCTTCCACCCCCTGCGCAGGACCGGCAGGATGGGGTGGCGCTGCCCTGACCCGTGCCCCTGGAGCCCCTGCTGCCCCTGTTCCACCGGCTCAACCGGGAGCATTTCGAGGGCAGCCTCGCCCCCGGCGGCACCAGCCTGGTGGCCGTGCGCTGGAGTGATGGGCGCATGACCCGCACGGCCGGCCTCTATCGCAGCGGCCGCCACGCCGACGGCAGCGACCTGTGCGAAATCGTGCTTTCGCGCCCCCTGCTCGACCCCCTGCCCCGCGAGGCCACCCTCAGCACCCTGTGCCACGAGATGGTGCACGCCTGGATCGATCGGGTGCTGCGGGTGCGGGAGGTCCATGGCGTGCAGTTCCGGGCCCGCATGGACCAGATCAACCGCGCCCAGAGCGAGTTCCAGCTGAGCGTGCGCCACCGCTTCCCGGTGCCGGCAGCCCAGGCCCGCTGGCTGGCCGAGTGTCCCAACTGCGGCCATGCGGCCCCCTATCGGCGCCGGGTCAAGGGGGTGGCCTGCCGCCCCTGCTGCGAACGCCTGCATGGCGGCCGCTGGCATGCCAGCTGCCAATTGATCTTCCGCGCCGCTGCCGCCTAGGGTCCGCTCACCCCCAGCTGCCGCCCCCCATGGGCACCTTTCTTTGGGTGCTTGAGTTCAGCGGCCTCGGCATCACCCTGGTGGGCCTGGGACGGGAGCGGCTGTTGCGGGCCCGGGCCCGGCGGCTGGCCCGGGCCGGGGTTGGCGTCGCCCCAGTCGTCAAGCCCCTTTAGCCTGGGCGGATGCCGGATGACTACCGCTCCTTCCGCCGCAGCGCCGCCGCTCCCCTGGGGAGCTCGGCCGACCTGCGATCGGCGCAGCGGCCCGATGCCCGGGACGTTCGCCTGGACCAGCGGCGGGATCAACGCCCTGCGCAGCGGCCCTATCAACAGTCCGACCAGCGGTCTGATCAGAGATCTGACCCGAGATCGGACCAGCGGTTTGAGCAGCGCTTGGATCAGTGGATTGCGACGGGTCGCCAGCTCGTTGATGGCGTGGCGGGGGCCCGGCCTGGCTCCCGCGCCAATGGTCGCCCGCAGCCGGGGGGCCGAGCCGGCGGGCTGTCGCGCCCGGGCGGCCTGGGCCGCTGGGTGGAAGAGAAGCTCGATTGGCTGCTTGAAGACGATGACGCCTGGCGAGAGCCCTGGGAGGGGGCGGCCCTGGGCCAGGGCGGCCGCGCCACCGAGCCAGCCTGGGGCCAGCCCGATGCCGGGTCTGGCTCCGCTGCCAACCCGGCGCCATGGGCGAACCCGGGCCCTGGCCAGGACAATGCCTGGGCCCGGGGCTCCACCGAGCCCCCCCCAGGCCCGGAGTCCTGGTCCGCCCGCGCCAGTCGCCCCGCCAGCCGCCAGTCCCTGATGCGCCAGCCGCCAGGCCCCGATCCCGACGCAGGCCCAGGAGTTGCCCGCTGGCCCGAGCCGTCCGCGGCCAGCCCCAAGCGGCCCAGCCCGCTTGGGGCTGCGGCGGGTCCAGGCGCCGCCGACATGGGGGGGGGGCAGGCCCCAGGCCCATCCCGTCGCCGCCTGGAGGCCCTCTCCCGCCGGGCCACGCCCCTGTTGCCGCCCCGCTCGCCTGGCGGCGCGGCGAGCGAGCCGGGGCCGGATTGGTCCCAGGAGTGGCCCGATGACGCCAGCTTCAGCGTGCCCCGCTGGCAGCGCCCCCCTGGCCCCGATCGCCAGGCCCAGGCCCCGCTGCCCCTGCAGCCATCGCTCCGCCCGGCCCCCGGGGGCCCAGGGCCTGGCCCCGCTCAAACCCCTGCCCAAGCCATGGATTCAGCGACTGACCCGGCACCCCATGGGGATCCCCAGGCGGGCCCAGCCTGGGGGGAGGTTGCCCGGCCGGGCCCGGCCCAGGTCCCGTCCGTGGGCACCCCGGTGGCTGGCTTCGGCCGTCCCGTGCCCCGTTCCACCCGCAGGCGCCAGGGGAGCTGAAGGGCCAGGGCCCTGGCGATGGCCCGGCCCAATCCCCCTTGCTGAAGGCTGGGGGGATGGGGACGGCTGCGGGGGCCGGAGCCCACCCCTGCGGGACCTGGGCCCTGGACTCAGCTGGCCAGGGGCACGGCCCCGTTGCCATGGCTGCTGCGGCGAGCCCCCGCTCTGGGGCCAGGGGTCTTGGCGTTGCTGGGGGCACCCGGGCCAGGATTGGGACCGCCGGGCGGGCGGGGGCGGCTCACCTGGAAGCTGCAGCCGATCGCCTGCAGTTGGCGGTTGACCGGATCCACCAGGTCCTTGGGCATGTCTTCCGCCATCTGCTCGGCGGAGGTGCTGATCGAGGGGGAGCCGGCCGCCAGGGCCGAGAGCAGGGCCACCCACTGCTCCACCAGAGTGGTTTGCTGCATCGGCACCAGGCCGCCGGCCTCAAGGATCACGGAGCATCCCTGGCGGTTCCAGAGGGCATGGCGGCCGCCGTGCTGGGGATGGCGCTGGTAGGCGAGCTTCTGCTCCAGGGCCCGCAGGCTGGGCTGGCCGTCGCTGTCCCGCAGGCCGGCGTCGCTGAGCAGGCGGCCGCAATGGACTGCGGAGATGCCGTAGATGCGGCCGAGGCTCGTGAGGGTCAGCCAGGGGGCCGAGGGGGCGGAGCCAGGGGACTCGGGGGCAAGGGGCTCAGAGGGCTCCATGGGCTCCATGGCAATGCGGCGATCTCGCTTCATGCTGACCACCGCCCCAGAGGGCGGCAAGCTGTCAAGCGACCATGGCGGCAAGCTGTTACAGAGTTTGCAAATCGTTGTGTTGCGATTCTGACCGGCCCCGCAGATCCCTGCGGCAGAGCCTGGATCGGCTTGGGTCCTTACCCAGCAGCGGGGCCGCCGTCCCGGCTGGGGCCGAGCCAGCGCTCCAGCTGGGGCGAGAACACCTCGCGGATCACGGTGAGTTCCTTGCCGGCGCGGAAGAAGCGGTAGTGGCGGCTCCAGAAGGGGCCGGGCTGGCCAAAGCGGTCCTGCAGCCAGGGGGCATCCACCTGGGCCAGGCCATCCACCTCCCGGTAGAGCTCGGCCCGGTTGGCCGTGAGGCTGTGCCAGATCGGTTGGTGCCGTTGGCCCAGGTGGCGTTCGGCCTGCTCCTGGTTCCACCAGCTTTCCGCCCAGGCCAGGCAGGCGTCGCCGCAGCGCAGCCACACCTGGCGCCGTAGCAGCGGCGGCGCCAGCTCCGCCACCTCGGCCGGCGCGCTGGGGCCGGCGAACGGCTCCGGTTCCATGGCGACCAGCTCCACGTCCACCGCCAGGCCGCTGAGCAGTTGCAGGTGGCGGGTGGGGCTGCCATCGCCGAGCAGCAACAGGCGCCAGGGTCCGCTCAGGTGCTGGCCGGCTTCGGCCGTCACCACCGCCTGAAAGGGGGCCTGCCAGAGGACCTGGGGCGAGGGCAGCAGCCTGGAGGACAGGGAAGGGGAGGGGGTCATGGGCCTTGAGGGGGCCAGGCCCAGCGGCCACAGGCGGCCCTGCAGGCTAGGAAGCGCGTTGGCCCAGGAGTGTGCTGACAAACCCGGCCAAGGCCGGAACGGCTGTTCGCGCCTGGAGGACCAGGCCCGTCAGGGCTGGGGTTGTGCCCGGCACCCAGGCTGCAACCCGGCGGTTGCATGGGGTTTTGATCCCACGCTCAAAAGCCGTTGCTGATCGCGATGCGGCGTTGCACTCCGCCCCGCTCGATCACGGCCGAGTCGGCGGCGGTGGAGAGCAGGCGCCAGCCGCTGGAGCCGATCAGCTCACCCACCAGGGCATTGGTGGAACTGGTGCCGATCTGGAAGATGGCCGAGCCGGGCCGGCCCGCCACCTGCACCACCCCCACCAGCTCGGGGCTGTTGGCCTGGCCTGCGGCAGCCTGGCGGCTGGCTGGGCTGGTGGTGGCTGGCGATCCGCTGGCCGCCGGGGCGGGCCGGTTCAGGGGACCACTCACCGGCACCCGCAGCACCTCCGGCTGGCGGGAGCCGGGCAGCAGGGAGCCCGGCAGCTGGGCCAGCTGCTGGATCCAGGGTTCATCCGGCGGGGGTGGTGGCACGGCGCTGGCGCCGGAGCCTGGGGCGGAGCCGTTGGCCGGGTCCTTGTTCTTGTCTGGGGCGTTAGCGGGGTCGGAGGAGGCCCCGTTACCACTGGCGCCCGCCGGGTTGGTGGCCTGGGGGCCCATGGGGTCGGCGCTGCCCAGGCCCTTGAGCCGCTCGAGTAACCAAAGGGTGCGCTCCTGGCGGAGATCCAGGCTGGCCTGGGTCCAGCCGTGCCAGCAGACCAGCGAGGTCGCCCCGGCCAGCACCGCCAGGGATCCCAGGCCCACCAGCTTGAGCTGGGCCGGAGTGGCCCGCTGCCAGGCCGCCCAGGGCTCGGATCCGCGCCAGGCCTGGGCGGGCGGGCGGCTGGGGGCTGGGCTCCAGAAGGAAGCGCCGCCCCAGGGCCCCCTGGGCCGCGATCGCTGGGGGGCCGGTGCCGGCTCTTCGCGTACCTCCACCTCGATCATCGGCTCGTCGGCGGCAGCCTCCGAGGCGCTGGGCTGGGCCGGCGGATGGCGATAGGCCTGGGTGGCGGTGCTGAACACCCGGTCCATCACCTGTTCGGCCTTCAGCTCCCAGAAGGCCCTGGAATGGTTGATGGCACGGCGCGACACCAACGGCAGACCCAGGGGAGGGCGTCAGATTAACGGCAATGGCCAGGTCCGGCCCCCCCTGGCAGGGTCGGCACCCTGGCCCCGCGGGCGGGCGGGGCCCAGGCTGCTTCAGGGTCTCGCGTCCCGGTTGGCCGGACGGTCTGGCTGGCCAGGGCTTGTCGGGCGGCCGGGTGCGGGCTGGGCGCCAGGCCAACGGTTCCTGGCGATCAGGGGCGTTCAGCCAGGGGCGTTGAACCCGTGCCGGCGCTGGCGGGGGGCTGGCTTGGCTTTGGCTGGGCCCCGCTGCGGGTCTGCTGGTGGGCTGGGGGGCCCGGGTCGGAACGCTGGCGTTGGCGTTGCTGATCGAGTTCCAGCCACAGCATCAGGGCCGTGATGTCCGCCGGACTGACGCCAGGCAGGCGGGCCGCCTGGCCCAGGGTGAGGGGCTGGCGCAGGGCCAGTTTTTCGCGGGCCTCGCGCGAGAGGGTGGCCAGGGAGGCGTAATCAAGGCCTGGCGGAATCGGCCGGTGCTCCTGTTTTTTCTGGCGATCGATCTGCTGCTGCTGGCGGGCCAGGTAGCCGCTGTATTTGATCGTGATCTCGGCCGCTTCGCCCACCTCGATCGGCAGGTCGGCCGGAGCCAGGCCATGGCGCACCAGGTCGCGGGCATGGAGGCCGGGGCGGCGCAGCAGGTCGGCCAGGGTGATCGACCCCTTGATCGGCGCCCCGGTTTCGGCTTCCACCGCCGCCGCCGCCGGATCGCTGGCCTTGAGCCGCACCGTTTCCAACCGCCGGGTTTCGGCTTCGATCGCCGCCTGTTTGGCGCAGAAGATCTGCCAGCGCCTGTCATCCACCAGGCCCAGCTCCCGGCCCAGGGGGGTGAGGCGCTGGTCGGCGTTGTCGCCCCGCAGCACCAGCCGGTATTCGCTGCGGCTGGTCAGCACCCGGTAGGGCTCGCGCAGGTCCTTGGTCACCAGGTCGTCAATCATGGTGCCGATGTAGCTGCCTTCGCGCGGAAAGTGCACCGGCGCCTGGCCGCCCAGGAGCCGCGCCGCATTCAGGCCCGCCACCAGGCCCTGGGCCGCCGCTTCCTCGTAGCCGGTGGTGCCATTGAGCTGGCCGGCCGTAAACAGCCCCGAAACCCGCCGGGTCATCAGGGAGGGCAGCAGCTGGGTGGCGGGCAGCACGTCGTAGTCGACGGCGTAGGCGGGCCGCAACATCACGCACTGCTCCAGCCCCGGCAGGGTGCGCAGCAGCTCCAGCTGCAACCGTTCCGGCAGGCCGGTGGAGAAGCCCTGGATATAAAGCTCCGGCGTGTCACGACCCTCCGGCTCCAGGAAGATCTGGTGGCTGTCCTTATCGGCGAAGCGCACGATCTTGTCTTCGATCGAGGGGCAGTAGCGGGGGCCCTTGCTGTCGATGAAGCCGCCGTAGATCGGCGTGAGCTGGAGGTTGTCGCGGATCAGCTGGTGGGTGGCGGCCGTGGTGCGGGTGATGTGGCAACTCATTTGCTCACCGCTCACCCAGGCGGCCGGATCAAAGGAGAAGAAGCGGTCGGCCGCATCGCTGGGCTGCTCCTCCAGCTGGTCGAGGGCGACGCTGCGGCGATCGACCCGGGCGGGGGTGCCGGTCTTGAGCCGATCGAGGCGGAATCCCAGGCTCACCAGGGCCTCACTCAAGCCCTCGGCCGCCTGTTCGCCGGCCCGGCCCGCCGCCATCGACTGGTTGCCCACCCAGATCTGGCCGCCCAGGAAGGTGCCGGTGGTGAGGATCACGGCCGGCGCGGCGTAGGCGCTGCCGAAATAGGTGCGTACGCCGGTGATCCGCAGGGTGCCGGCCTCGGCGCTGCCTTCGGTCTCCAGCCCGGTCACCATCGCTTCCCGTAGGGCGAGGTTGGGGGTGTGCTGCAGCAGTTGCAGCATCTGGCGGGCGTACTGGCGCTTGTCGGTCTGGGCGCGCAGGGCCCAGACGGCCGGGCCGCGGCTGGCGTTGAGCACCCGTTTCTGCAGGGCGGTGGCATCGGCCAGCCGGCCGATCACGCCGCCGAGGGCGTCCACCTCATGCACCAGCTGGCTCTTGGCCGGACCGCCCACGGCCGGGTTGCAGGGCTGCCAGGCGATGCGATCGAGGTTGAGGCTGAACAATGCCGTGGAGAGGCCGAGCCGGGCCGCCGCCAGGGCCGCCTCGCAGCCCGCATGGCCGCCGCCGACGACGATCACGTCGAAGGATTCACTGGCGGGGGAGGGGGCGCTCATGGGCGGGGGGACGGGGCGCCGATCGGCCGGGCGAGGGGGGCGGTGGAACGGGCCCTCAACCAGTCCCCAGCCGGGTTTGACCGGGCTACTGCGGGGTGGGTCAGGGGCATCGCAGTGGACTTGCGGACTGCCGGCTCCGCTGACGGAAACCGGGGCCGCGGCGGCCCCCAACAGGAGTGAAGCGCGGGCTTCTGAGGACTAGTCGCCAGCCTAACGAGCGGCTCTTAAGCCAGTTGGCCGGGGGGCCGGGCGAGCCACGGTTCCCCGGAGTGGTGCTGCACAGTGGGGCAAATCAGCTGCAGCCCCATCGCCGCCCCACCTTCGCCTGCGCTGCCGTTTGCGGCGATCGATTCCCTCCCTAGCCAAGGCCTAGCCCCCACCGGCGCCAGCTCCGCCCACCCGGCGCCGGCCGATTCCCTCCCCCACGCCGGCTCCCCCGACCAAGCCCCGCCCGAGCACCACTCCGCCGGCTGGTATGCCCGCCAGCTGCGGCCCCAGTTGCCGCCGGGGGCCTTCCGCA
The DNA here is from genome assembly GCA_943370565.1 of Synechococcus sp. UW140. Lineage (GTDB taxonomy): Bacteria > Cyanobacteriota > Cyanobacteriia > PCC-6307 > Cyanobiaceae > BAIKAL-G1. Next base: position 33,780 of record CALRRL020000004.1, read on the forward strand.
CCGATCCCAACCGGCTGGCCCTGGTGTTGATCAACCTGGCGATCCTGGTCCTGGGCTGGGCCATGGCCGACCAGCTTGACCATTGGCCGGGTTTCTGGCCCCTGGCCTTTCTGCCCTTTGCCCTGGTGATGGGCAACAGCGTGATCGTGCTGCTGTTCGCCACCCACGACCTGCTGCATGGCAGTTCCCTGCGCGGGCGCGCCTGGCGCCGGGCCGTGGGCCTGCTGGGCCTGGCCCTGCTGTGGATGCCGCCCACCCTCTGGCAGGCGGTGCACAACCGCGAGCACCACAGCGCCACCAACAGCCTGGCCGATCCCGACCGCAGCTACCTCGAATCGCAGCCGGCCACCTGGGGCAAGCGGATCCAGCACCTGTTCACCCCCTCCGACACGGTGCGGCCCCTCTGGCTGCTGGTGGGCCTGGCCAGCGCCTGGGGCGTCCACAACCTGCGCACGATCGCGTCGGTGTTGCTGTTCAACGACGGGGCGCCCAATTTCACACCGGCCTCCTTTCGGGTCAGTTCCAAGGAACGGCTGCTGATCGGCCTGGAGCTGCTGGCGATCGTGGCCCTGCACGCCGGCGTGATCGTCTGGTTGGACGGCCAGCCGCTCAAACTGCTGCTCGGCTATTTCCTGCCGCTCTGGATTGGCTATGCCGGCGCCATGGCCTACATCTACACCAACCACCTGCTCTGTCCGCTCACGCAGGTCAACGATCCGCTCGCCAATACCCTCTCCCTGCGGTTGCCCAGACTGTTCGACCTGTTGCATCTCAACTTCTCCTATCACACCGAACACCACATCTTCCCCGGCCTCAATTCCAGCTACTACCCCATGGTTCGTCGCTTGCTGCAGCAGCAGTATCCCGACCGTTACCAACTTCTGGATGGCGCCGAAGCCTGGCGCCTGCTCCTCTCCACCCCCCGCCACTACCGCGACGCCCAGACCCTGACCAATTGGAGTGGCAGCCGGGAGATGGCGGTGCCCAGCCTGCTCGCCAAGGCCGGCGGGGCCACCTAGCTAGGGCGAGGCCAGGTTGCGGAAGCGGGTGAACTGGGGTTCGAACAGCAATTTCACCGTGCCCACCGGGCCATTGCGGTGCTTGGTGACGATCACTTCGGTGATGCCGCGATCGGGGGTTTCCGGGTTGTAGTACTCATCGCGGTAGATCATTAACACCAGGTCAGCGTCCTGCTCGATCGAGCCCGATTCGCGTAGGTCGCTGAGCATGGGGCGCTTGTTGGTGCGGGATTCGACGCCGCGGCTGAGCTGGGAGAGGGCGATCACCGGCACATTCAGCTCGCGCGCCATGCCCTTGAGGCCCCGGGTGATCCGTGAGAGTTCCTGCACCCGGTTGTCGGGGGTGCTGCCCTCCATCAACTGCAGGTAATCAATCACAATCAGGCCCAGCTCCTTGCCCTGTTCGGCCATCAGGCGCCGGCAGAGGGAGCGCATCTCCAGCACGCCGGAATTGGGTTTGTCATCAATGAACAGGGGCAACATCCCCAGGCTGTTGATGCCCTGGCCGAGCAGGGGCCATTCCTCCTGCTGCAGGCGGCCGGTGCGCAGCCGCCCGCTTTCGATTCCCACCTCCATCGACAGCAGTCGGTAGGTGAGCTGCTCCTTGCTCATCTCCAGGCTGAACACGCAGACCGGCATCTGGTGTAGCTGCGCCACATTTTTGGCGATGTTGAGCACGATCGAGGTTTTGCCCATGGCCGGCCGGCCCGCCACGATGATCAGGTCGCTGCGCTGCAGGCCCTGGGTGATGGCATCGAGGTCGTAGAAATTGACCGGAATGCCGGCCACGGCCGTGCCGAGGGAACGGCTTTCGATTTCATTGAAGGTGCTGGTGAGGATTTCGGCGGTGGGGGTGAGGCCCTGGCTGGGTTTTTCCTGGCTGATCGCAAAGATCTTCTGCTCCGCCTCATCAAGCACCATCTCCATGGGCTTGCTCTGGTCAAAACCGAGGGCAATCACTTCGTTGCCGGAGCGGATCAGTTGGCGGCGCAGGTATTTGTCCATCACCAGGCGGGCCACCTGGTCGATCGAGGCGGTGGAGAGGGTGCGCTCCACCAGCTCCACCAGCCGGCCGCTGCCTCCCACTTTCTCGAGCTGGCCCGTGTCCGCCAGCCAGGCGGCCATGGCGGTGAGGTCGGTGGGTTTGCCCTGGCTGTGGAGCATCACCGCCGTGCGGTAGATCTCCCGGTGGGCCGTGAGATAGAAGGCCTCCGGCTGCAACACATCGGCCACCCGGCCGATCGCATCGGGGTCGAGCAGGATGCCGCCGAGCACCGCCTCCTCCGCCTCCAGGTTCTGGGGCGGGATCGAATCGGGCAGGGCCTCGAAGCTGGCGCCATCGCGCTCCCGGCCGCGGCCAAAGCCCCGGCGCCCGCTGGCGGGGGCCTCCTCCGAGGGGTCCTGGTTGGCCAGGGGAGCGCTCACCATGGATGGATGTCTCGGCGTTGGCTGGCTGGGAACGGGCCGATCGGGGACGGGTCCGGGGCCCTGGTGGTCCGGCTGGGGGCGGCCAGGGCGGATGGGCTGGACCTGATGGGCTGGGCCTGCCCCAGTCTCCCGCCTATGGCAACGCCGCCAGTCCCCGGAGGGCCTGACGGCGTGGGGTCAGCCCGTGGGCTGGGCGCTGGGGGGGGGCTGGCGACAGGGTTGCTCTGGTGCCAGCCCCAGGGACGCGGGGCCTTGCTTTGGCCCCCGGGCTCAAGCCGAGGGGCCTTCGGGCAGGGCTCAGTGGCTGACCACTTCGAGGTTGATCTCGGCCACCACCTCGGGGTGCAGCTTGACCTGCACCTTGTAGCTGCCGGTGCGGTGGATTTCCGGAACGAGGATGTCGCGGCGATCCAGCTCCTTCTTGGTGGCGGTTTCGATCGCCTCGGCCACATCGCCGTTGGTCACGGTGCCGAACAGCACGTCGTCGCCGCCGGTCTGCTTCTTGACGGTGAAGCGGCCGATCGTGTCGAGGGCGGTGCGGAAGGCCACGGCCTCGGCCTTGAGGGCAGCCTGGCGCTCGGCTTCCTTGGCGCGGCGGTGCTCCACCTGGCGCAGCACGGCGGGGGTCACGGGCAGGGCCTTGCCGGTGGGCAGGAGGAAGTTGCGGGCGTAGCCGGGAGCCACCTCCACCAGGTCACCGTCCTTCCCGAGGCTGAGAACGTCCTCGCTGAGGACCACTTGGACACGCTTGGCCATGGGAATCGAAACGAACGGGCTGCCGTCGGGGCGGTTTGTCAATGTACGCGAGGGTTGGCGCCGCTTGGAATCCGCACCCGGTCGGCCAGGCCCAGGCGGCGCAGCAGGCGGATGTGCTGCCAGGTGAGGTCGATTTCACGGCCGAAGCCATGGCGGGCCGAATGGGGGAAGGCGTGGTGGGTGTTGTGCCAGCCCTCGCCAAAGGTCAGGGCCGCCACCCAGGGGTTGTTGCGGGAGCCGTCGCCACTGGGGTGAACCACGTAGCCCCAGCAGTGGGTGGCGGAATTGACCAGCCAGGTGCAGTGGTACACGAGCACCAGGCGCAGGGGAATGCCCCAGAGCACCAGGGCCCAGCCGCCGGCGCCGGTGACCGTGCCGATCCAGAACAGCAGGCCGGCCAGGGGCAGCTGCAGGAGCAGGAAGCCCTTGTTCAGCCAGCGGTAGTAGGGGTCCTGGGCCAGGTCGCCGCTGAGCCGGGGCACGGCCGCCATGGCCGGGATTTCTTCGAACATCCAGCCCATGTGGCTCCACCAGAAGCCGCGATGGCTGTTGTGGTGATCAGCATTCGTATCGGAAAACTTGTGGTGGTGGCGGTGCAGTCCCACCCAGTCGATCGGCCCGTGCTGGCAGCTGAGGGCGCCGCAGGTGGCAAAGAAGCGTTCCAGCCAGCGGGGCACCCGGAAGGCCCGGTGGCTCAGCAGCCGGTGGTAGCCGATCGTGACCCCCAGGCAGGCGGTGACCCAATAGAGCACCAGCAGGCTGGCTGTGGCCGGCAGGCTCCAGAAGCGGGGCAGCAGGGCCACCACCGCCAGGGCGTGGATGGCCAGCATGAACAGGATGCTGGCCCAGCGCAGCCCCTTTGGCGCCGAGGGTGTCGGCTCGCCTCGGCGGGGCAGGTGCAGGGCCCGGGCCCGCGGCGCCGGGCTGATCTGGGCCGCCCCCCGCCTGGGGGCGCGGTTGGGGGCGGAGTGCGGGGCGGTGGTGGCCGTCATGGGCCTGCTCCAGGTGAATCGATAGAATGGTAGCAGTACGAATCCTTAGCGCGTGGGTTTTCGGGAGGAACTCGAATCAGGACGGGAGGCCTTCGGTCATCTGATCAGGGTGTGGCATGAGCGCAACGGCTGGTCCCAGCGGGTGTTGCCGGCCCTGGCCGAGCGCCTTGACCTGGGCCGGGTGCACAACTCCCAGCTCTCGATGCTGCGCAACCACAAGCTGCTCTCGCCCGGCCCCGAGCTCTTCCTCACCCTGGGCCGCCTCAATGGGCTGCTGGCCGAGCAGGGGGGTGGCCGCGGCCAGGGGCCCGGCATCGGCGCCGAGCTGGCCAGCCAGCTCCAGGACCAGGCCGAGTTGCTGGCGCCCCTGCAGGCTTCGGCCCTGGCCCTGCGCGCCGATGACGGCCGGCCCCTGGGGCCGACGGAGCTGTTCGAGATCTTCGTGGGCCTGCGCCAGCCCCCCGCCGCCTTTGACCTGCGCATCGCCGAAACCGAGGCCGCCAGCCTCAGCGCCGCCCTGGCCGAGCTGTTCACCGCCGGCCGCTCCTGGCGCCAGTGCCGCGAGTCGGTGATGGCGGCCTATCCGGTGGAGAAACGCCAGCGGCGCGAGCGTTTTGCCGAGGTGATGGCCGGCCAGCGGGAGTTCAGCGCCGCCGAGCTGGATGCCGAACTCCCCGACCTGCGCCGCACCCTGGCCCTGCTCGGGGCGGCCGCCGAGCAGGAGCTGGGGGCCGATCAGTTCCTGGAGCTGCTGCGCCAAAAAGCCCGGCTGCTGGAGCAGTCGGGCCGGCAAGGGGGCGTTGATGGCCTGGCGGAGGCGATCCGCCGGGAGTTGCAGGTGGAGGGCCCGGGGCATGGGCCGGCCCGTGAAGTTGGGCCCGGGCTGGGATCTTGATCCTGATTAGGATTAGGCCCCACAGCCCCGGACCTGGGGGTTGATGCGGCACCGTGAAGACGGCTGGGCTCAGCCGGTGTAGCGGGCTTCGCGGATGCGCTTGGCCAAGCCGAATTTGCGCAGCAGCTTGATGTGCTGCCAGGTGATGTCGAACTCAAACCAGCGCAGGCCGTGGCGGGCGCTGGAGGGATGGGCGTGGTGGTTGTTGTGCCAGCCCTCGCCGAAGCTCAGGATCGCCACCCACCAGCAGTTGCGCGATAGGTCGGGGCAGTTGAAGTTGCGGTAGCCGAAGGCATGGGTGGCAGAATTCACCAGCCAGGTCACGTGGTACACGAGCACCAGACGCAGGGGAATCGCCCAGAGCACCAGGCCGAGGCCGCCGCCATGGACCTGGGCCGCATTGCCATACCAATAGAGGGCGGCGCCGATCGGCAGCTGCAGCAGCAGGAACCAGCGATCCAGCCAGACATAGAAGGGATCGGAGTTGAGATCACCGATGAAGCGGTGCATCTCCTTGAGGGCGGGGATGTCGTGGAGCATCCACTCGCTGTGGGCCCACCAGAGGCCCCGGGCGGCGTCGTGGTGGTCGTTCGGTTGGTCGGAGTACTTGTGGTGGTGGCGGTGCAGGCCCACCCACTCGATCGGACCGCTCTGGCAGGCCAGGGCGCCCATCACCACGAGCACCCGCTCCACCCAGCGGGGTGCCACGAAGCTGCGGTGGGACACCAGCCGGTGCAGACCCAGGGTGACGCCGATCACCGTGACCCAGTAGAGGAAGGCCAGGGCAACCACTCCCTGCCAGCTCCAGAAATTGGGCAGGAGGGCAAACACGGCCGCCACATGCATGGCCAGCATGAAGCCGGTGGTGCCGCGTTTGATCTTGCGTTGTTTGTCGCCCAGGGGCTGGCGGGGAACCACCAGGGAGGCGCGGATGCGGGCCTCCTGGGAGGCCGTCAGCCCAGCGCTCTCGCTGTCCTGCGGTCGGGGTCCAGGGGAACGGCGCGCGGAGGCGGCGTCAGGGGCAATAACCAAGGCAATCTCCAAAGGGGTGCGCAGGCTCCAGTTCGCTGCGGACCCAAGGAAATGGGGGACTGCGCACCACTGGCCTGGGATGCCGGCAGTTGCGAGGGCATCAGCCGCGAAATCTAACCGGGTGGAGATCCCTGCGAGGCAGCATGGCCGTCGTTGCCCAGCCCCCTTTGATGACGGCAGCCAGTCCGGATGGCAGCGGCACCGCCCCAGCCGACCCCCAGGCGGGACCCGCCCACCCGGCCCAGCCAAGCGCCCAGCCAGGCGTCCAGCCGGGTGCCCATCAGGCTGCCCAGCCAGGGGCCCTGGAGCTGGTGGCCCGGGCCCAGGAGCGCATCGCGCCCATTGCCGCCCAGCGCACGGCGGCGGTGAAACCGCGCTTGGAGCGGGTGCTGGCCGCCTTCGCCGCCGAGCGCCTGGGGGTGCACCACTTCGCCTCGGTGAGTGGCTACGGCCATGGCGACCTGGGCCGGGAGGTGCTCGATCGGGTCTTCGCCCGGGTGCTGCAGGCGGAGGCGGCGGCGGTGCGGCTCCAATTCGTCAGCGGCACCCACGCGATCACCGCGGCCCTGTTCGGGGTCTTGCGTCCCGGCGATCGTCTGCTGGCGATCACCGGCCGCCCCTACGACACCCTTGAAGAGGTGATCGGCATCCGCGGCAGCGGCCAGGGCTCCCTGGCCGAGTTCGGCATCCACTACGACGAATTGCCGCTGCTGGCCGATGGCCGCGTTGATGAGGCCGGCCTGGCCGAGGCCCTGGCGACGCCCACGCGGATGGTGTTGATCCAGCGCAGCTGCGGCTACAGCTGGCGTCCATCCCTCTCGGTGGGGCGCATTGGCCGGCTGGTGGAGCGGGTGAAGGCGCTGCAGCCGGCCTGCGTCTGCTTCGTGGACAACTGCTACGGCGAATTGGTCGAAGACCAGGAGCCCACCGCCGTGGGCGCCGACCTGATGGCGGGGTCCCTGATCAAGAACCTCGGCGGCACGATCGCCCCCAGTGGCGGCTACGTGGCCGGCCGGGCCGAGTTGGTGGAGCAGGCCTGCTGCCGGCTCACCGCCCCGGGCATCGGCAGCGAAGGCGGCAGCAGCTTTGATCTCAATCGCCTGCTGTTCCAGGGCCTGTTCCTGGCGCCCCAGATGGTGGGCGAGGCCTTGATCGGCGCCGAACTCACGGCGGCGGTGTTCAGCGACCTGGGCTACGACGTCAACCCGGCCGTGGGCGGCGAGCGCAGCGACGTGATCCAGGCCGTGCGCCTCGGCGATGCCGAGCGGCTCAAGCTGGTGTGCCGCGCCTTCCAGGCCAGCTCGCCGGTGGGCTCCTACCTCGATCCGGTGCCGGCGCCCATGCCCGGCTACGCCAGCGAGCTGGTGATGGCGGGGGGCAGCTTCATCGATGGCAGCACCAGTGAGTTCTCCGCCGATGGGCCCCTGCGCGAGCCCTTCGTGCTCTATGCCCAGGGCGGCAGCCACCGCAGCCATGTGGAGCTCGCCCTGGAGCGGGCCCTGCGGGATCTTGCGGCGGCGGGCAGACTGGCCCCACCCCCCTGATCGCCTGGCTGGCCCATGGCCCTGAGTTCTGCAACTGCCGGCTTTCCCGACGACTGCCGCTACGCCGACAGCCACGAATACCTGCGGCCCGAGGGCGAGTTGCTGCGGCTGGGGATCAGTGCCTTCGCGGTGGAGCAGCTGGGCGACATCGTGTTTGTGGAGCTGCCCGAGCCCGGCAGCGCCCTGAGCCGGGGCGCCAGTTTCGGCACGGTCGAGTCGGTCAAGGCGGTGGAGGAGGTGTACGCGCCGATCGATGGCACGGTGGTGGAACGCAACGGGGCCGTGCTGGAGACCCCGGAGCAATTGCAGAACGACCCCCATGGCGAGGGCTGGCTGCTGCTGGTGCGCCCTACGGATCCCAGCCAGGTTGATGTCTTGATGGATGCCGCCACCTACGGCGCCAAGGTCGCCGGCCATTGAGCCCCGGGCTCCCGAGCCGCCCCTCCAGCCGCAGGGGGCCGCGCACCGAGGCGCCCGCGCCGGGGACAGCCTCCAGGCCCATCCCCACCGCCACGGCCAGGGTCCATCCCAGACCAGCCCCCCAGGCCAGCCCCTGGGGCGGGGCTTGAACGTCTGGCCCCAGGGGCATCCAGGGGACCAATCGACAGATCAGCCCGTCCAAACTCCCTAGGATCGCCGCCAGCCAGGGGCCGGGCCTTGACGCAAACAGCAGCCAAACCTCAGTCCGGCGTTGCCGGAGCGGCGGGGAACCCGAGCCAGGGCCAGCCAGGGCCCAGCCCCTTCGTGGCCCGCCACATCGGCCCCTCCGAGGCCGAGCTCCAGACCATGCTATCCGACCTGGGCGTGGCCGATCTCGAGCAGTTCGTGGCCCAGGTGGTGCCCGCCGACATCCTGCTGCCCCCAGCCCTGGCGGCCGAGGGCCTGCCCGCTGGCTGCGGCGAAGCCCAGGCCCTGGCCGAGCTGGCTGACCTGGCGGCCGCCAACCAGCTGCGCCGCAGCCTGATCGGCCTGGGGTACTACGGCACGGCCACGCCGGCGGTGATCCAGCGCCAGGTGTTTGAGAACCCCGCCTGGTACACCGCCTACACCCCCTACCAGGCCGAAATTGCCCAGGGGCGCCTGGAGGCCCTGCTCAACTTCCAGACCCTGATCAGCGAGCTCACGGGCCTGCCGATCGCCAATGCCTCGCTGCTGGATGAGGCCACCGCCGCCGCCGAGGCCATGGCCCTCAGCCGCGGCGCCCACCGGGGCGAAGCCCGGCGCTTCCTGGTGGATCAGGACGTGTTCCCCCAGACCCTGGCGGTGCTGCGCACCCGGGCCGAACCCCTGGGCATTGCGGTGGAGCTGGTGGATCCGGCGGCCCTGCTGGCCGGCCCTGGCGTGGGCGAAGCAGGCGCCGAGGGTCCCCTGGCCGCTGCCTTTGGCCTGCTGCTGCAGTTGCCCGGCGCCAGTGGCCGCCTCTGGGATCCCAGCGCGGTGATCGCCGCCGCCCACGCCGCTGGCCTGCTGGTCACCGTGGCGGTGGATCCCCTGGCCCAGGTGCTGCTGGCGCCGGTGGGCCAGCTCGGCGCCGACATCGCCGTGGGCAGCAGCCAGCGCTTTGGCGTGCCGATGGGTTTTGGCGGCCCCCACGCCGCCTTTTTCGCCACCACCGAGGCCCACAAACGCCAGATTCCCGGCCGGCTGGTGGGCCAATCCCTCGATGCCGAAGGCCGGCCGGCCCTGCGCCTGGCCCTGCAGACCCGCGAGCAACACATCCGCCGCGACAAGGCCACCAGCAACATCTGCACCGCCCAGGTGCTCCTGGCGGTGATCGCCGGCTTCTACGCCGTGCACCACGGCCCTGAAGGACTCGCGGCCATCGCCCGCCGCCTGCTCAGCCTGCGCCAGGTCCTGGCCCTGGGCCTGGCTGCCCTGGGGTTGGAGCCCCAGCCGGGTCCCGGGTTCGACACCCTCACGGTGGCCAGCCCGCGGGCCGCGGCCCTGATCGAGGCCGCGGCAGCGGCCGGGTTCAACCTGCGGCCGGGCTTCGGGGGCGCCGGCGTGGCTGGGCGCGGCAGCGCCAACGGGCTGGCCGAGCCCCAGGCCTTCGGCATCAGCCTCGATGAGCTCAGCGACGCGGCCGAGCTCCAGCGCCTGCTGGCCGCCCTGGCCGGCCCCGGCCAGCCCTGCCCCCAGGTGGGCGAGCTGGGGGCCCAGGTTCAGGCCGCGCTGGCGGAGGCGGGCCAGGCGGGTGCACCCGAGCAGGCCCTGTGGGGGGCGGCCGTGCCGCGGCGCCAGGGGCCCTGGCTGGGCCAGGCCGTGTTCCACAACCACCGCAGTGAAACCGAATTGTTGCGCTACATCCAGCGCCTGGTGAGCCGCGATTTTTCGCTCGTGCACGCCATGATCCCCCTGGGCAGCTGCACGATGAAGCTCAACGGGGCAGCCGAACTGGCGCCTGTGAGCTGGCCTGCCTTTGCGGCGCTCCATCCCTTTGCCCCCCCGGCCCAGACCGCCGGCTACCGGCGCCTGCTGGCCGATCTGGAGGCCTGGCTGGCGGCGATCACGGGCTTTGCCGGGGTGTCCCTGCAACCCAATGCCGGCTCCCAGGGGGAGTTGGCCGGCCTGCTGGTGATCCGCGCCTGGCACCACAGCCGCGGCGACCAGCACCGCCGCATCTGCCTGATTCCCACCAGCGCCCATGGCACCAACCCGGCCAGCGCCGTGATGGCGGGCCTGCAGGTGGTGCCCGTGGCCTGTGATGACGACGGCAATATCGACTTGGCCGACCTGGAGGCCAAGGCCAGCGCCCATGCCGACGCCCTGGCGGCCCTGATGGTGACCTATCCCTCCACCCACGGGGTGTTTGAAACGGCGATCCAGGCCATCTGCGCCCTGGTGCATCGCCATGGGGGCCAGGTGTATCTCGATGGCGCCAACCTCAACGCCCAGGTGGGCCTGTGCAAGCCGGGCCTCTTCGGTGCCGATGTTTGCCATCTCAACCTGCACAAGACCTTCTGCATTCCCCATGGCGGCGGCGGACCGGGGGTGGGCCCGATTGCGGTGGCCCCCCACCTGGTGCCCTTCCTGCCCGGCCATCCCCTGGCGGCCTGCGGCGGCGACCAGGCGATCGGACCGGTGAGCGGGGCCCCCTGGGGCAGCGCCAGCATCCTGCCGATCAGCTGGATGTATGTGCGCATGATGGGCGGCGCCGGCCTGCGCCAGGCCAGCGCCGTGGCCCTGCTGGCCGCCAACTGGATCGCCGAACGGCTCGAACCCCACTACCCCGTGCTGTATCGGGGCGCCAGCGGCCGGGTGGCCCATGAATGCATCCTCGATCTGCGGCCGCTCAAACGCAGTTGCGGCCTGGAGGTGGATGATCTGGCCAAGCGCCTGATGGACTACGGCTTCCATGCGCCCACCGTGAGCTGGCCGGTGGCGGGCACGGTGATGGTGGAGCCCACCGAAAGCGAATCCCTCGGCGAGATCGCCCGCTTTTGCGATGCCATGGTGGCGATCCGGGCCGAGGCGGCGGCGATCGAGGCCGGCCCCAGCGATCCGGCCGACAACCCGCTCAAACGCGCTCCCCACACCCTGGCGGCCGTGACCGCCGAAGCCTGGGAGCGCCCCTACAGCCGCCAGCAGGCGGCCTTCCCGGCCGGGGAGCGCCAACGCCAGGACAAGCTCTGGCCGGCCGTGGCCCGCATTGACAATGCCTATGGCGATCGCCATCTGATCTGCACCTGCCCGTCGGTGGAGGACCTGGCGAGTGAGGCTCCGGCAGGGCTGCAAGCGGCTTCAATAGCCCCGGCCTGAGCAGATCAGGCCGTAAAGAGGGCGCCAGTTGTGTCAGCTGGACCTGGCAGCAGGGGCCTGACGGGCTCGCCAGCACTGGTTGCGGGGCCCGGGAGGCGGTACATTCGCGATTGTCCAAGGCCCTAAAGAATTTCGTTCGATGGTTGCCTTGCCGCTTTCATTCCTTCTGTTGCAATCACCTTCAGGTTTGCTGGCCCCGGCCTCATGAATCACGACGACAACGGCCCATCCCCCAACGGCTTTGCCGGCAAAGCAGACGGCAGGCTTGTTGGCAGATCTGACAGCCGGTTTTCCGGCAAGGAGGTCACCCTTCCCCCCGGAATCGGCTCCCTGAGCCAATCGGCCAGCCAGGGCAGCACACTGCGGGTGGAAGGCACCAACGTGATCCGGGTGCCCTTCGGCGTGCGCCAGTCCCGTCGTCGCCGCCCCGAGCGCCCCGACCACTGGGCCACCCTGGTGTTGCCCTTCCAGTTCAACGGCGGTCCAACCCCCACCCCGCCCCAGGCGGCCTAGACCTGGCTAGTCGGGAGGGCTTTCCCGGCATTGCATTCAACCGCTTGGAATGCTGGGCTTGTTCCTTGCGTTTGGGGGATGGGGCCTGGCAGTGCGGCCCCATCTTTAGGGGTCGGGCCTAGGGCCATCCGAGGCCCATCCCAAAGTTGTTGCACCGCAGCACTAGCGCCCTGGGACTCCGGCTTGAGAAACCGAAGCCCCAAGGAAGTGCTGCCGTGCCATTCCTGGGGCCTGACCTGGGGGAATGGGGTGCCTCAGTAGTTGGCGCCGCTGCGTCGCTGGTGCATGGCGGTGGTGCCGAGGGCATCCAGCAGGGCGCCATGGGTGACCTCGGCCATCACCAGCCAGTGGTCGCCGCATTCCATCCGCTGGGTGACGCGGCCCTCCAGCCAGGCCAGGGCATCGCCCAGGATCGGCTGGCCGCCGGGGCTGCGCTCCAGCTCCAGGCCGGCGAAGCGGTCGGCGCCCGGGGGGAACGTCTGCAGGAACTGGCGCATCGGCCCGGTTTCACGCCCATCGGCCAGCACGTTCAAGGCGAAGCGGTCGCCGCTGTGGAGCAGGGTCTGGACGGCCCGATCCTTGGCCACGGCCACCATCACCCCCGGCGGGCTGAAGCTGGCCTGGCTCACCCAGCTGGCCACCATGGCGCCGCTGAGTTGGCCCTCCCCCTTGACGGTGGTGAGCACGCACAGGGGACCGACCACCCGGCCCAGGGCCTGCAGGGCCGGGTTGCTGCGGCTTTCGCTCAGTCCACCGCTGGCGCTGCGGCGCTGGGCCTTGCGTTGCTCCGCCTGGAGTTGGCGGCCCAGGGCCGTGCCCGTTTCTTCGCAGGCCTTGAGGGTCTGGGGGTCGGGGCTGAATTTCACCTTGATCGGCGCGAAGGCGAAGCGGAAGCCGCCATCGCGCAACTTGCCTTCCAGCAGGTCGAGGGCTTCGCCGCTCCAGCCGAAGCTGCCGAACACGCCCACCGGCTTGGCCCGGTCGCCTTCGGCCAGCAGGGTGCCCAGGGCCGAAACAATCGGCGTGGGCGCGTGGCCGCCCAGGGTGGGGGAGCCGATCAGCAGGGCATCGCAGCTGCGGATCGCCTCGATCAGGTGCTCCGGCGGGGCGAATTCGCAATTGATGCTCTCCACCCGCACCCCCGTGCCGGCAATGCCGCGGGCGATGGCATCGGCGATGGCGGCCGTGTTGCCATAGGCGCTGGCGAACAGCAGGGCCACCGACAGGCGGGCCCGCTCCTGGGGTGCCCCCCAGCGGCGGTACTCCAGCAGCAAGCTGCGCCAGCTCTCGGCGATGGCGGGGCCATGGCCCGGGGCGATCGTGCGGATCGCCAGGTCATCGAGCCGGTCGAGCACCGTGTCCACCTGGCGGGCCATCGGCGCCATCAGGCAGTCGTAGAAGTAGCGCCGGTCCTCTTCGTTGCTGGTGCGGTTGGCCTCGGCCCAGTCCTCGCTGCAGAGGTGGGCGGCGAAGAACTTGCCACTCATCAACAGGCCGGTGCTCTCTTCAAACGCCAGCAGGCCCCCGGGCCAGCGGGGCGTGGGCGCCGGGATCAGCTGCAGGCGGTAGGAGCCGGCCAGGGGGCGGCTCACCTCCTGCTTCACCACGTCGATCGGCGGCAGGGGCGGGATCGCCGCGCCGGCGTCGGCCGCTGGGGTGCTGCCGGGGGCGCTTGGCTTCACCTGGCCCCAGAGATCCTCCAGCAGGCGGGCGCCGGCGTTGGAGGCCACCAGCATCAGGCCCGGCCAGCGGGCCGCCAGCTGGCGCAGCAGGTCCACCCGGTTGGGGTTGACGTGGCCCACCACCACCTTCAAGGCGGCGTCCGGGGCGAGGCGCTGCTCCAGCTCGGCCAGGAAGGGGGCCGCGAAGGAGGCGCCCAGGGGATGGACCAACACCGGCGGCACGGCCTGGCCGCTGGCACTGGTGCCGCCCTCAAACAGAAAGGCGTTGGCGCTGGTGCCCCGTTCCAGGCCGTATTCCACCTCAAAGCGCAGCCGTTTCGGGCTGAGGCCCCGCAGGCAGACCAGGCCGGGCTCCAGCGGCAGCACGATCACGCGCCGATCGGCGCTGGGGGCGGCAGGGAAGCTGGTCATCAGTAGTGGTTGCCTAACTTGCTAGAGCACTCTTGACTTGTCTTGGTATGACTGGGTTTTGAGTGGGGCATCAAGTCCATCCAAGCATTTTGAACTCTTTTTGAACTGAGACCCTGACTTCCTGCTGGTCGTGGGAGGTCTCATTTCCCACCAATTCTCTCAGGTTTCAGGGTGTCCTGACTGGTCTTGAGTTGGTAAGTTTTGCGAAATGCTATGAACCGAATTTATCTCGCAGGATTTTTTAAAATAAAACGAACGGAATATTGCTCTTGCGAAGAGGGATGCCTATAGATTAGGGTAGTTAGTTATTTTCATATACACATAACTACTAGATTGCTTTGTTTAGATTTACTACAAAATGGTTAGATTTTCTGCTTTGTCTTATCCTGCATCAGTTTTGATTTCTTGCTATGAAAAAAGGTTGTTTGTGGTTATTTGGTGTTGCTGGATTTCTTTTTATAGGAATGATGCTTTTAGGAGTAACAATAAATAAAGTATGCGTTCCTGGAAACAAAGATTATGAAAACGGAACAGGAATATGCGATGGTAATAGTAAGTTAAACAAGCAAACAGAAGCAGAAGACAAGAAAAAAGAAGCAGAAAACAAGGAAAAAGATAATGATAAAACAACTTATGGAGCAATCCACTACATCTGCGAAGAAACTATAAAAAGCAGGTTGAGAGAACCAAGTAGTTTTGAGGAAATAGACAAAACTTTCTATGGTTCTAGTGCTGGAAGCAAGAAAATGGGTGTAATCATAAAGTATAGAGCAAGAAATGGATTTGGAGGGATGAATGTTGCTTCTGCTGGTTGCCTTACGGACACTGGAAAAACAGAAGACATCAAACTAACTGGAAATATAGAGAACTAATTAAACTTATGTTTCTTCTATCGTAAAGCAAGAGTTTATATAATCCCAGAAATCCTCTTCACCATCAAATCCAAGTTCTATTATTTCGTCTTCCGTCATTTCATCTGCTATATCCCATACCTCTTCATAAGAGAGTTTCCCAAATGGATTTGATTTCTGCTCTTGCTTATATTCTTCTTGTCTTTTTGTAGCATTAGATTGCCTCTCGTGTAATCCCAACCAAGAGTTGGGACGATTTTGTAAATCGTCTATCTTTCTTTGTCTTGTATTTGATTTTTTATCAGGTTCAGTATTTTTGATTTTATCTTTGTTCTTATTATATGCCGTTCGCATTCTTTTGCTTAAATCACTACTCTCCTGTTGCTGTATTTCCTGTGCCTTTAATCTCAACTTTTGTGCTTGGTAAGATTGAATAATTTTATCAAGCATTTTCATTCTAGCACTATTGTTGTTTTTAGTGCCTTTGTCTTCCCGTATCATAGAGTTTCTCCTTGTTCGCATTTAGTTTTTACTAAAAATTATTTCCTTATCTTGTTATAGTGATCTTGTATAAGTTGCTCTACATAGTCATCAGTTTTTTTGTTTTGCTTCTTTGCTATAACTACAAGCATTTCGTAAGCAATATTGGAAATCTTAATAGTTTTATTCATTCTATTTCTCTATAAAAGGATAAGTTTATCGTTGGAACGGTATAATTCAGTTTGTGTTTCGTGAAAATGATTAAAGCATCTAAACATAAAATCACTTCTGGAAACTCTATGATGATTAGCATAAGTATCCAGTAAGTCAATAAAATCTTCATTTCCTTTCTTAACTGATATAGAAATCTTTTTGGTTTTACTCATTTTGTTTCCTCTTTAATAATTGATTTTTTTATTAAGTTCTTGATTGGTATTTTGGGAGTATTTGATAAACTGCTATTCGCATTATCAATAACTTCCCACATCATATCAGCATTATAGCAGGTTTTAGTTCCATAAGCAACATAACCTTCCCATCCATAGTGATAATCATAAAAGTAATTACTATCGGCAAGTTTAATGCTGATGCTTGCTTTGCTATTTCCTACCAAAGACAATTCACGGCATAAAGCATCAATTAGGAGTATTTTATAATAGTGTAGTAGTGATTTGCTTGTATTAGGTGGTATAAACTCCATTCCTAATGCTTTTTTGCGAAGTTCTCTCATTTTTCCGTGATTACCAAGCATAACAACATCAGGAATATCACTTTTAAGAAGATGAGTATGAAAACCACCTTCTACCACTTCATTATCAACTCTATCCCACTCCCATTTCTTTTCAATAGTGTTTTTCACTAAATTACTGGTGTTTATTTTGTTGAATAGGTAGTAAGTGTTTCCTTCACTACTAGAAAGTTTAGGTTTGTGCCTTTCACAGAAGAAAAAATAGGAACTGAATTTGGGATTTCCTTTTTTTCTATGATTAAAGCACTCTTCCATTCTATGCCTTAATTTTCTATGATTTTTGATAAGAAAATCTCTATCCAACAACTTATCATAATATGAGATTGTGATATGGAACTTCGGTTCGGCAATATCTTTGGATTTGATTTCATTTATCAGGTTTTGCCTAAAAATAAATCTATCTAGTTTATACTGCTTAGTCTCTTCTATGTTCTTATGAACTCTTAAACCAGTTTCATTATCAATACCATATTCAATTTGAGTATGTAATCCAGTATTCATTATTATTCAATAGTAAGTCTGGGATTTGTGTGATATTTGGATACACCTTCCCCATACTACCCGTAAATCACAGGCATAGATAGTATGTGGTAATAGGGCATTTCGTAAAAACTTGCGTTTCCATCCTCATATCACTTTTTGATTGCTCTTCCTCTTCCAATATCATTTTCCAAAGATAAGCAACGGATTTGTTATGGGATTATTCCATAACTATGCAGTTGCTTTATTTATATGCTTTGGTTTTCTCCTGATAGAATGCAGTTAAAGAACACAACAGAGTATAGTAAAAAAGCATCTTTTCAAGTGAATTGAAAAGTTATGGAACTTTTGTTGCTTAACCTGTATGTCGTTATTCTACCATACTTACCAAGCAAAGTCAATACCTATTCGTAAGGGCAACTTGCCTTCTTCATATCAAGGGAAACCTTTTTGCTTGCTTTTATCCAATTAACAGCAGTAGGACTATAAAAATTATTAGTAATCCCCCTGTAAGGAAGAAGAACTCCATTTTCTAATGCAAGCAACGGTTTATGGGTTTGCTCGTAAGAAGAATGTGCTTCTTGAATACATTTAGAATGTGCGTCGTAATCCTTATCCTTGAAATCAACACCATATTGTATTTTATGAATGATAAACTTGTCTTCAGGGCAACTCTGTTCTGCTATAGATTTATAAAAATTACCTACTGCTTCATCTGCGTTAATAAGCATTTCATTCTTTGTTCGTAGCATTTCACGGCAAGCAACATAATCAACGGCAAAAACTGGTTGAGTGCTGATAATTGCCGAGAGAATTACAATAAGAGTAAGTGCTTTATTCATTTATCTTTGTGGTAAAGACAGAAATAAAGATTTATCGGTTGGTGATAAGTGCTCTATAAAACCTGCGTGAATAGCAGTAAAAGGTAGTTTTTCCCTTATTTTATCGTATCCCATCCAGCATCCTATAATGTTATTTGTTTCCATATCCCTTGATGAAAGATGATTTGATGCTAATAATCCAGAGAAGGCAAAACTAAACATTTCATCTCTTGTTCCTCGTTTGACTTGTTTTACAAGCAAAGGAACTGTTTTTTTAGAATAAATCCAACCTTTTGCTAATTCTTTACCAAAATCATAAAGTCTGTTGTAATCAGTTTCTTCATTACAGAATTGGTATGCTTCTTGTGAAGTTGCTTTTTTTCTTTCTGGACTTGAAAGCATATCCAATAAAGCAGGTGATGTTTGTGAGTATGCGGGAATTGCTGTAAGGAACAGAGCACCTATGAAAGCAAGTATTTTTTTCATTTTTTTAATAAATGATTTTTTGTTTGGAGAGAGGTGTTTCTCTCCTGTTTCGGCAACTCAATAATTCTCTTCACAAATGGTGGGTGCGAAATCTCCTGATAAGAATATCAGAAAATTGCCTGCTTCGTATACTTGAAATGCTTCTTAAAGATTTATTGTCTTGGTTTTTTGTGATAATCTTTCTATTATTTGAGTGCTTTTCAACTTTTTATAAATCCTGTAGTTTTTTGAGTAAATACATCCCCTGAGATATTTTCTCGGTGTTCTGCTCTATTCTTATATGAGAGTAGGTTTGATCTATGTATGTTGTTGATGTCCCCAGTTGCCTAGCAAGAAGATGGATGTTTAATCCATTTTGAAGTCTTAATGTTGTATAAAAGTGCCTACTTGAATACAAGGTGATTTTTCTGCCTGTTTTTTCAAGTTGGTCTTGAAGACCTGCTTCTATTAATGCTTTTTCTAATCTTTTTGTGAATGCAGGTTGTCCGTATGGGATGTTTTTTTCTTGTCTTTCGTAAGTGGGATTTCTAAAAATAAAATGGTTGGGTTGCTTATCCATTCCCATTTCCTTGTAAATCTTTTCTAGTCTTTCTAATCTTCTTGCTATGGGAGCATTTACGGTTCTCTTTCTGCCTGTCTTTGAGTTGCTTGCTCTTACTTCAAGCAGTTTATAAATTAATTGGTTTTCTTTGCTGTCTGTGACGTTAGTCCTTTCGTCGTTCCAAGTAAGACCTAGTAATTCCTTCGGTCTCATTCCAGTATTATAAGCAATTCCCATATACTCCCTAAATATTGCTCTTTTTGCTTGCTCTAACTTGGAAGAACCTTCTGGTTTTAGGTATTTACGAGTTCTTAGGAATGTTGCTAGTTTTTCCCATTCCTCTACTTCTAGTATATGTCTTTTAGGGTCTGTATTGTTTTGCCCTTTTGCTTTATCTATTTGCGGGACTAAGGCAGCAGACAAGTATCTATCTCTAACCGCAACCTCTTTATACATTCTTCTTGTTTCGCAAATGATTGAGTTGATATAGTCCGCACTAAAACCCTTTCTTTCTTTGTAATACATCTTTTCTTGTCTTCCCAACCAGTATTGAAACTCTCTCGTTCTATCGGGTGGTATATTCTCAATTTTTGTTTCTCCCATTTTTAGTTCGTCCGCAATATATTTCTCCCATACACTTAAATATTGCTTCTTCGTTTCATATGTTTCTTTTGTAATGCCTGCTTTGGGAAGTGGAGATATTCTCTTTTTCTCTCTTTCTAGATAAATTGAGATTAGTTCCTTTGTTGTAAGGGATTTGGTTTTCTCACCTCGTGCTAGTTTTCCATAGGTATTTGAGTAAATTCCTCTTGCTTTGACTATTGCCTCTTCTTTGCTAGATGTTCTTAAACTTTTCTTGAAGAGTTGCTTTGTTTCCTTGCAGTATATTCTAAGGTAATAGTTCTTGCTTTTTGTTGTTCCATATCTAAAAATAAATGCGTCTTCACTTTCTGGGTATAAAAGAAGTTTGTCTTGGAAAATCTTGTTTTCTCCTTTGACCCCGTTTTCTTTGGTTTCTTGCTGTTTTACGGCAGCAAGAGCAGTTATTGCCCGCAGCAGGTCAGCAGCACCTAGTCCCTGTGCTTCAAGCAGGGTGCTGAGTGCCTCTAAATGCTTCTGCTCGTCAGGTGATGGGGGCATTTCCTTGAACTGCCTTTGAACTCTGTCCGCAGGACATCCCTTGCCGAAACAGGGGGTTGAACTGGTTTTGAACTGAGTTTTGAGGGGCAAATTTGCTTCACACCTCAATTGTAGCAAGGGTTCTGGGGGATGCCTGAGTGGTTTTCTCTTCTAGTAGTGGTTCCCCACTTTGCGGTGGTGGCGGGCGGTGCTGGCCTCACTGTCGGCCACGTTGCCCTCCTCAACTTCGGCGTAGATGATCCAGTGGTCGGGACCTTCCAGCCGCTGGGAGACGCGGCAGCCGAGGAAGGCGAGGGCATCGCCGAGCACGGGCCCGCCGGCGGCCACCCCGTCGAGGGTGTTGATGCCGGCGAAGCGATCGGCGCCGGGGGGGAAGCGGCGCAGGAAATGGCGCAGCAGGGGCTGGTGGTTGTCCTCGCGCAAGATGTTGAGCACGAAGCGGTCGCCCACCTGCATCAGGGCCTCGATCGCCCGGTCCTTGGCCACGGCCACCATGATCCCGGGGGGCTCGAAGCTGGCCTGGCTGACCCAGCTGGCCACCATGGCGCTGCTGCGCGACGTGTCGCCCTCGCTCTGGCGCGCGGTCACCACGTAGAGCCCCCCGGAGAGGCGGCCCAGGGCCCGGTCCAGGTCGCCATCGAGGCTTTTCATCGCCGCGATCGTTTTGGCCTTGGTGAGCAGCTGGCCCAGGTCGGTGCCGGCCTCCTCGCAGCGCTGGTAGTCGCTGCCCTGGGGCACCTGGCGGATGCGCAGCGAATCAAAGGCCTCCTTCTGGCCCAGGCTGCGCAGCTGGTCGGCCACGGTGTCAATCGGCTGGTCGTTGCCCCCAAAAGCGTCGTAGCAGGCCACCCATTGCTTCGGTTGCAGGCTGGCCAGCAGGGTGCCGATGGCTGTTTGCAGGTCGGCATCGGGCTCGGCAGGCCAGGTGGGCACCACCACGGCGCTGGCCTCGCCGATCAGGGCCGCCAGTTCCTGGGGATCGGTGGCGCGCAGGTCCACCAGCTGCACCTGGGCTTCGGCCTTGCCGATGCCGCGGGCGATCGCCTGGCTGAGCCGGTCACAGAAGCCGTATTGGCTGAGATAACAAACAGCGGCATAGCTTTCACCGCGGCTGCGCTGGCTGCTCCAGTCCCGGTAGTCCTCCACCCACAGGCCCAGGTGGTGACGCAGCAGGGGGCCATGGCCGACGGCGATCGTGGTGATCTCCGGCAGGCTGTCCATGCGCTTGAGCGCCTGCAGCACACTGCGGGCATTGGGGCCCATCAGGCAGTCGTAGTAGAAGCGAAAATCGGGAGCGATGGCGCCAGGGTCGCTATCGAAAATGTCGTCGCTGCAGTAATGCAGACCGAAGGCATCGCAGGTGTAGAGAATGCCGCTGCCGTGATCAAACGAGAAGATCGTGTCAGGCCAGTGCAGGTTGGGGGCGCTGAGAAATTCAAACTGGTGCTGGATGCCGCTGGCTGGATTGGTGCCCAGGTCCAGGGTTTCACCACTTTTCACGGCCCGCCGTTTGAAGGGCCGGTGCACCTGATCTTCGAGGAACTGGATCGCCACCTTGGAGGCAACGATTTCAATCTCAGGATTGCGCTCGATCAGGTCACCAATCAGGCCGGAGTGGTCCGGCTCGGTGTGGGACACGATCAGATAATCGATCTGCTTGGGATCGATCTGGCCCTCTAACAGGGGAATCCAGCTGTCGCGGAATTTGGCGTGGGACGTATCGATCAGGGCCGTGCGTTCGCCCTGCACCAGGAAGGCGTTGTAGGTGGTGCCATTGCGCAGGCCAAATTCGATGTCGAAGCGGCTGCGGTCCCAGTCGAGCGAGCGGATGGTGCGGGTGTCCGGCCCGATCCCCTCGCATTGGAGGCTGAGACGGGGAGCGGTGGCGGTCCCGCTGGCGAGGCTGGCGGAGCTGGCGGCGGAGGTCGGGGCCACGGGAGTCATGGGCAGGGGCCTCAGCAGGGGGTGACTCTGGAGGCGATCACGTTAAGAACAGCGCTTGCCGGCTTGGTCCGGCGACCGATTGGCGCTGCTGATCGGCGTGATGGGTTCAGGCAATGGCAGCGCAGATGGCTGCATCGGGGTTGGGGACGCCCTGGCCTGCTCAGGGATTGCAGGCCAAACAGTGGCCAGGATCGGCCGCCTCCAGGCCATCGCGGCGGGGCAGCACCTGGCGGTGGTCACAGCGCCCGCAGCCGAACACCTCCCGCTGGACCAGCTCGGTGGCCTGGCCACACCAGCGGCAGGGCAACCCGAGCTGCAGCTCCACCCGTCCCCAGCCGGCACTGCCGCAGGCGGGACAGGGGCGGGCGATTCGCCGCACCAGCCGGAAGGCCAGCCTGCGGATCGAGGCCATGCGGGTGGGGTTGAGGTGGGCGCGCATGTCCGTTTCCACCAGGGCCAGGCCGTCGGCGGACCGATGGCGGGCTTCGGCGAGGGCGGCCTGCAGGGCTGCCGCCGTTTGCAGCCCTTTGCGAACCAGGCCGCAGCCTTGCCCCTGGTGGGGCCGCACGATCAGGGCATGGGAGGGGAAGCCCACCTGCCCAAGCCAGGCTGCCAGATCGGTGTCCGGGCCCACCAGGCAATGGCTGAAGTTGGTGCGGCGGGCCAGAAGCTGCTCGCTGATCACCAGGTCCTGCTCCCGGTCGATGAAGGTCATCCATTCCTGGCCCACCGGCAGGAAGGGCATGGCGGGGTGGGGACCGAAGCTGCCTTCACTGGCCAGCCCGAGGCTGAGGCCGGTGGCCGCCATGCCGGCTTCCGCCTTGAGCCGGCAGGTGGTGGGCCCATCGCCAGGTCGGGGCGTTTCGCCGCTGAAGCTGCCGAGGCTGTCGGTGTCGAACCCTTGCGCCACCACCAGCTCCAGTCCCAGGGCGGCGCGAAAGGGGCGGGCCAGGGCGCGCTCCTTGCCATGGCAGCTGGCCAGGCTGACGCGCCGATTGCTGGAGCGCAGGGGATCCCCGCCAGGCGGTGCATCCATGGGGGAGATGGGGTGTGGGCCAACGGGGCCCATGGGGGGGCAGCCATCGCAGGCACAAGTTAGGGAGAGATCTGCATCCGCTTGTTGGTTGATCCTGGGGCGCAACCCATCACCACACCTGATGGGGGTGATCAATGGCGCTGGAGGGGCCAAGGATCGGGTTTCCCCCCCATCGCCTGCCGCCAGGTTGGGGGGATCTGGGCCTAGGGCCGTTGCATTGGCGTAGGGCGAATCCGCGCTGCCCTGTTGTGCCGTTCCAGTGGGTATCTGGGTTTCTCAGTTGTGCGCCTGCCGGCGAGTTCTGGCAGACCTGCGCCCTGGAGCCATGGAAATTAGGCCCTGGGGGCGATGGCTTCTGGCTGCAGATTAGGGAGGCTTCTGCAACAGGGAACCGGGTAATCGGGCCGGGGCTGGCCATCGATAGCGCTGGCTTATCGCCCCCATCCGCAATCCTGCATGACCATCCCACCCAACCCCCGTTTCCAGCCTTTACCGTTTCTCGACCGCCGCAACGGTAACCAATGCTCCTTCCCTAAAACCCCAGCTTTTGCAAGGGATCTCCCGCTTTTGGGCGCCTGCTCGCCGGGATACCTTTGCAAGCAACACGATGCTTTTGAGCGACATTTTCTGTCGTTCTCTTGTTCTCCTGCCCTGATTTCCGTTCTCCATTCCTGAATGCAATGACAACCCGTCGTCGCTTTGTGGCCATGCTTGGCAGTGCCCTGGTGGGCTCTTCCCTGCTGGCTGGCTGTCTTGGCAATCCGCCCGATCCTGGGGGCAGCAGCGCCCGGACTCCGGTCGCCGCCAACGGCGCTGCCGCTGACAAGCTTGAGACCAGGACCATCAGCCTGGGCTTCATTCCGATCCTCGAGGCCGCCCCCCTGGTGGTGGCGGTGGAGAAGGGTTTCTTCGCCAAGCATGGCCTGGAGGTGAAGCTCAGCAAGCAGGCCAGCTGGCCCTCCGCCCGCGACAACGTGGTGCTTGGTTCCGCCGGCGGCGGCATTGATGGCGGCCAGTGGCAGATGCCGATGCCCCAGATGATCAGCGAAGGTGCGATCACCGATGGCAAGAAGGTGCCGATGGTGGTGCTGGCGATGCTGATGAGCCAGGGCAACGGCATCGCCGCCTCCAACGGCGTCAAGGATGGCAACCTCAGTGTCGATCTCAAGAAGACCTCGCCGGGCTTCTTCGATGCGTTTGCCCAGAAGACGGGCAGCAAGTTCAAGGCCTCCTACACCTTCCCGAAGGCCAACCAGGAGATCTGGATCCGGTATTGGTTGGCGGCGGGCGGCGTGGATCCCGACAAGCAGGTGGAGCTGCTGACGGTGCCCGCCACCGAAACCCTCCAGGGGATGAAGAACGGCACGATGCAGGCCTTCTCCACCGGTGACCCCTGGCCCTCGCGCATCGTCAAGGACAAGGTGGGCTATCTGGCGGCCACCACAGCCCAGATCTGGAAGTCCCACCCCGAGGAGTACCTGGCGGTGCGATCCGATTGGGTCGACAAGCACCCCAAAGCTGCCGTTGCCCTGATCAAGGGGGTAATCGAGGCCCAGCAATGGCTCGACAAGGCTGAAAACAAGGTCGAGGCCGCCAAGATCCTCAGCTCCCGCAAGTGGTACAACATCCCGGCCCCCGTGCTGGAGCAGGCCCTCAAGGGTCAGTATCTGATCGGTGCCGCCGGCAAGCCCGAGACCAACGCGGCCATGGGACCGCTCTATTGGGCGAGTGATCGTGGCGTGATCTCCTACCCCTACAAGAGCCTCACCCTGTGGTTCCTGCTGGAAGCCCTGCGTTGGAAGTTCTACCCCGGCATCCTCGACACGGTCGAGCAGGCCCAGGCGATCAACGACAAGGTGACCCGTGAGGATCTCTGGATCCAGGCGGCGACTGAGCTGGGCATTCCTGCCGCCGACATCCCCACCGGCTCCAGTCGCGGCAAGGAGACCTTCTTCGATGGGGTTGTCTACGACCCAGCGAATCCCAAGGCCTATCTCAACAGCCTGAAGTTCAAGAAATGACGCCACGGGCCTGGGCTCGACGCCAACGCCCCTGAGTTCGTTGCTTTCACGATCTGTTTCCCATCCTTTTCCAGGAGTTTTCTTCCATGGTCCCGATCCCCTCCCCCCGCAAGGGGGCCAGTGCGAGTCCCCTGGGCTGGCTGACCCGCAGCTCCAGCAACTGGTTACCACCACTGCTGGGCACCGGCGGTTTCCTGTTGATCTGGCAGCTGCTCTCGATGGCGGGGCTGATCGCCCTGCCGGCGCCCTCCAGCCTGTTCAGCGAAGAGCGCACCCGCATTCTCATTTTCTATCCCTTCTATGACCGGGGCGGCCTCGACAAAGGCCTGTTTTGGCAAACCCTGGCCAGCCTCAGCCGGGTGGCCCAGGGCTACACCCTTGCCGCCCTGGTGGGCATTGCCGTGGGAATCACGATCGGCCTCAAGCCCACCATCAACCGCGCTTTCGATCCCCTGTTCCAGTTCCTGCGCATGGTGGCGCCCCTGGCCTGGGTGCCGATCGCCCTGGTGCTGTTCCAGAAAAACCAGCCCGCCGCCATCTTCGTGATCTTCATCACGGCCATCTGGCCGATTCTGATCAACACCGCTGAAGGGGTGCGCCAGATCCCCCAGGACTACCGCAACGTGGCCTTGGTGCTGCAGATGTCGAGCCGGCGTTTCTTCACCAAGGTGCTGATTCCATCCGCCCTCCCCTACATCTTCACCGGTTTGCGCATTTCCATCGGCCTGGCCTGGCTGGCGATCATCGCTGCTGAGATCGTGATGCCCGGCACCCTTGGAATCGGCTTCTTCATCTGGGATGCCTACCAGCAGAACTACGTGGGCGAGATCGTGCTCGGCGTGATCTGGATCGGCGCCATCGGTCTGATCCTGGATCGCCTCATGGCCTGGCTGCAGACCCGCATCTCCCCGGGGCAGTGAGTGATGCCGATGTGGATCAAGTCAATGTGGAGTGGCTGTCAATCCATTTGGCAGGGCTTGCAAGCTTCCGTTGACATTTTCAATCTGCTGGTTGCCCGCTATCTGCTCATTGCGATGCTCTTTGGTGGCTTTGTGATCTTTATTGCACTTCGGCTTGAAACCCCATGACAGCACTTGTATCCGTCCAGAACATCGATAAGTCTTTTGCGCTGGCTGGTGGCAGCACTTACCTGGCGCTCAAGGGCATCGATCTGCAGATCCGCAAGGGAGAATTTATCTCCCTGATTGGCCATTCCGGTTGCGGTAAGTCCACCTTGCTTAACATGATCGCTGGCCTCGATCTGCCCAGTGAAGGCACCGTGTTGCTTGATGGAGAAACCATCAAGCGGCCAGGGCCTGACAAGATGGTGGTGTTCCAGAACTATTCGCTGCTGCCCTGGCTGACGGTGCGTGAGAACGTGGCCCTGGCCGTGCAGGAGGTGATGGGTGATCTCCCCGGCGCAGAGCGGCATGCGCTGGTGCAGGACCACCTCCAAATGGTGAATCTTGGTCCTGCCGCAGACAAGCTGCCCATGCAACTTTCTGGAGGCATGCGTCAACGGGTGGCGATTGCCCGTGCCCTGGCAATCCGCCCCAAGCTCCTGCTGCTCGATGAACCCTTTGGCGCCCTCGATGCCCTGACCCGGGGCAATCTGCAGGAGAAGCTGATGCAGATCTGCAATGAGCATGAACTCACGGCCGTGATGGTGACCCACGATGTGGATGAGGCGGTGCTGCTGTCTGACCGCATTGTGATGCTCACCAACGGGCCCGGTTCGCACATCGGCGGCATCCTTGAGGTGGACATTCCCCGGCCCCGGGCCCGGCTGGAGGTGGTGCACCACCCCAGCTACTACAGCCTGCGCTCGGAGATCATCTACTTCCTGAACCGGCAGAAGCGGGTCAAGCAGTGGCGCGCCCGGCCCCACGCCACCGTGGCCCGCCATGGCCTGGAGAAGGTGAACCTGGATCTGGGCTTCCTGCCCCTGGCCGCCAGTGCCCCGCTGGCGGTGGCCGAGGCCCTCGGCCTGTTCACCAAGCACGGCCTCGATGAGGTGCAGCTGATCCGGGAAACCAGCTGGCGCGGCATCGTCGACGGTCTGGTGGACGGCACCCTCGATGCTTCGCTGATGCCGGCGGGGATGCCCACCTGGATGACAGCCGGCGGCCATGGCGGTGATCCCCTGCCGATCGTCACCTCCCTCACCCTCAGCCGCAACGGCAACGGCATCACCCTGGGCCGCCGTCTGGCCGAGCAGGGCGTGCGCACGGTGGAGGACTACCGCGCTTATCTCAAGAGCCACGAGCGCGAACCCCACACCATGGGGATCGTGCATCAGGCCTCGATGCACAACCTGCTGCTGCGCTACTGGCTGGCGGCCAACGGCATCGACCCTGACAAGGACGTGCACCTGCAGGCCCTTCCCCCGGCCCAGATGCTCGCCGACCTCAAGGACGGCAGCATCGATGGCTATTGCGTCGGTGCCCCCTGGCTCGACCGGGCCATCCGTGACGGCCACGGGATTGCGGTGGCGGGCGACCTGGCGATCTGGCCTGGCCACCCCGGCAAGGTGCTGGGCGTGCGCGAAGACTGGGCGATCACCTACCCCAACACGCACATCGCCCTCACCAAGGCGTTGTTGGAGGCCTGTCAATACTGCGCCGATCCGGCCCACTGGGGCGAGCTGAGCCAGCTGCTCAGCGATCGCCGCTACCTGGGAATCAAGCCCGAGCTGATCCGTTTCAGCGAAGCCAGCCCCGAGGTGGATCGCGCTGGCCCGGAGAGCGAAGCGGCGGTGCCCCACCACCTCTTCTTCGGGGAGGGGTTGAACAGGCCCAGCCGAACGGAGCACCTCTGGATGATGACCCAGATGGCCCGTTGGGGTGACATCCCGCTGCCGCGCAACTGGGTGGAGATCCTCGAACGCGTCTGCCAGGTGGGGGTGTTCAGCACCGCTGCCCGGGAGCTGGGTCTGGACGCGATCAGTTATCAACGCCAGGGAATCGAGCTGTTCGATGGCAAGGCCTTTAATGCTGAAGATCCGATTGGCTACCTCAACGAGCAGACGATCAAGCGCGATTTCAGCATTGCCGAGATCCCTCTGGCTCCACCCCGTCGCAGCTGATCCAAGCGATCTGAGATCACTCTTTAACTGTCTTTTTTCACACTGTTCCCACCGTTGATCAATTCTCTTCACCATGGCCCTTGACACATTGCTGACGAGCTCCCCGGGCACTGCTGTGCCCCCAGTCGCCGAACCCTTTCTGCGCTTCGAAGGGGTCACCAAGGTCTATTCCACTCCAAAGGGTCCCTACCCGGTGTTGGACCCGATCACGATGGGGGTTAATGAAGGCGAATTCATGTGCGTGATTGGCCACTCTGGTTGCGGTAAGTCCACCCTGCTGAATTTGGTGTCCGGTTTCGCTACCCCCAGCGAGGGCCGGGTCGTGCTCCATGGCAACACGATCACCAAGCCGGGCCCTGATCGCATGGTGGTCTTTCAGGGTTATGCCTTGCTGCCCTGGTTCACCGCTTTTGAAAACGTTTATCTGGCCATTGATTCGGTCAAGCCGAATCTGCCGGAGCGCGAGAAGCGGGAGATCACCAGTGAGCATCTTGCCATGGTCGGCCTCACTGAGGCCGCCGATAAAAAGATCCTGCAGTTGTCGGGTGGCATGAAGCAGCGGGTGGCGATCGCCCGTGCCCTGGCCATCCGTCCGGAGGTGCTGATCCTCGATGAGCCCTTCGGGGCCCTCGATGCCATTACCAAGGAGGAGCTGCAGGAGGAATTGCTGGGCATCTGGAACACGCAGCGCTGCACCGTGTTGATGATCACCCACGACATCGATGAGGCCCTTTTCCTTGCCGATCGTTTGGTGATGATGACCAATGGTCCGGCTGCCACGATCGGCGAGATCTTGGAGATTGATTTTCCGAGGCCTCGCAATCGCGAAGAGATTATGGAGGATCCCCGTTATTATGACCTCCGCAACCAGGCCCTTGATTTTCTCTACAGTCGCTTTGCCCACGCCGATGCGGCCTAGGTCGGGGGGCGGCTGAATTCCTTGATTCAACCTGCCAAGCCAGGGGCTTGGTGCCCCTGGCCGGATTCAGCCTTCTCCCACCAACAATCCCCAACAAAAAAGCCCCGGCCCGAAGGCCGGAGCGGGGTCCCGTTCTGGTGTGGATCTGGTCGTGCTGGCAGGGCCTGGCTGGCCCTTGGGGTCGCTCCCTCCTGCGGCCCCTCAGCCTTCCACGGTCACCGTCACGCTGGTGGCGGTTTGGGCCTTGGGGGCGGTGACGGTGAGCAGGCCATCGCGGTAGTGGGCTTCGAGGCCCTCGCGGTTGATGCCAGCGGGGAACCGGAAGCTGCGGCTCCAGGTGCCGTAGCGCAATTCGCTCAGCAGGGCTGGGGCGCCACTGTCGTCCTGGGCTGGGGCCGGGCGCTGGGCGGTGATCACCAGGCTGCGATCCGTGGCTTTGACATCGATGGAGTCTTTGGTGACACCCGGCAGTTCCAGTGTGATGCGAAATCCGGTCTCGGTGTCGAGCACTTCCGCGGCCGGAATGCGCTCACTGGGTTGCAGTTGCTGCTCGAGGCGATCAAGCAGATCGAAGCGGGATTGACGCAGGGTCAGCATGGCGTTGGGTCCAAGGGGTGCGACTGCGGCCTGAAAGCCGCCCGACCAATGTGGCCGGGTTGGTGGAGAGCCAGAAGGGCAAGAACCGACCCTGCCGTTACGGTGCACCCCCCTCCGGGGCGGCCTCCCCAACCGGGATGGGGTGGCAACCGAATCAGCCCGCCTAGGGCTTTCGGAGTTCGGCGCCAATGCCGATGGAGCGCCTTCAATTTTTCAGGTCCGAGACCCTCAGAGCCACCACCAGTCGCTGAAGCTGGCCGCTTGGCCGATGGCCTGGCCCTGCTGGTCCCATAGGGTCCACAGGCGTGCACCGCGGAGCTGGAAGCGGCGGCCGCTGCTGTCGACGCGGATGCCGCTGTAGCCGCTGATCGCCTGGCGGTGGCGCGCCTCGGCCAGCATCCGGGCCCGTCCGGGCCGCTCCTGGGGCCCGGCGGTCAGCCTTGATGGCAGCCCCACCATCGCCGCCCAGGGCCGCCGCCACAGGGCCAGGGCCTGGGCGTTGGCATAGACCAGGCGTGGATCGCTGCCGCCGTCATGGGCGAGCACCACCCGGGGGGCCGCAAACAGGGCCTGGGCCTGCTGCAGGGGGGAGTGGTCCGGTTGGAGGCCGGCCAGCAGGGGGGATCCGAAGCCGCGCCGGTGGGATCCCAGGATCACGGTTGCCAGCTGCTGGTGCTCCGCCGTGAGCCAGGGCGCGCCCGTTGGCGTGGCAGCCCCGGCGGCAGCGTTCATCGCCGGCTGGGGGAAGCCTTACGGGTGGCAGAACCAGGGCCCCTGCTGGCGGCCTGGCCTGGTGCTGGCGCTTGGGTTTGGCCTTTGGCCGGGGCCTGGGTCTGCGGGCGGCCCCTGGGGCCGGCGCCGGATCCAGCGGCTTCGGCTGGGTCGTCCGCCCCGTCGGCCGCCGCCCCACTGGCTGCAGGCTCCTCGCCCATGCTGCGTCCCGCCGCCATGGCCATGGCCATCGCCGCCTGGGCCAGCCCCAGGGCCTGGGCCTTGAGGTGGGTGAGGAAGTGCTGGTTGGCCTCGGGGAAGCGGCCGTCTTCGGCCAGGGGCAGGGGACCGGCCTCCTCCAGGCCCGTTTCCCCCTCCAGGGCCGGGGTGATCACCACCAGGGCGGGGTCGAGGGGGGCGTCGTAGCGCCACCAGCGGCCCGGATCACTGATCGCCACCGGGATTGGCTGGGCCGTGGTGGCGGTGGCAGCGGCTTCGGCGCCCTGGCTGGCCCGCAGGGCCTGGGCCCGTTGCTGCAGCAGCTCGCGCCGTTGCAGGGCCAGGTCGGCCAGCAGCTGGCTGCGGGTGCGGCCGCGCAGCTGGAACAGCACAAACGGGTCTTCGCTGAAGCGATCGCCCATCAGGTAATACACGGCGCTGGCGTGTTTGCAGGGGTTGGCCTTGTCGGGGCAGCTGCATTCGCTGCGCACCTCCTGCAACTTGAATGGGAACAGGCGCCGGCCGCTGGCGGCAAAGGCCCGCTCGATGTCCTGGGGCATGATCCCGGCCAGCAGCTGGGCCGACCAACGGGCCTTCTGGCCCAGGGCTTCGAGCACGTAGCCCCAGTCCTCGTCGCTGAGCACATCGAGCCAGAGCTTCACCTTGTAGGGCTCGCTCTCGCTGCCCTGCACCCGGGCATGGACCCGGCGGCCCTCGAAGCGGATCGAGAGCACGTTGCCCTCGCGGGCGTAGGTCCAGGCCCGCTCTAGCCGCTTCTTGTAGCGGTAGGAGTTGATCAGCTCCATCCACTGCTCCACCCACCAGGGCTGCTGGCCCAGGCCCTGGTCGCCGAGGGAGGTGGTGATCGTCATCTCAGGCGTTGAAGCGGCCTTGAAAGTAGGCCGCTGCCGAGCGGATGTAGTTCTGGATGTCAGCCAGCAACCAGGGGCTGGCGGCCAGTTGGCCCGAGGGCGGATCGGTCACGAAGCTGGGGCAGCCCTTGGCCACAACCAGGTTGAAGTCGGCGAAGTGGTGGAAGGTGGAGTGGGCCAGCACGGCGCCGGCTCCGGGCTGATCGTCGATCACGGCCGAGATCTGGGGGGCGCCGGAGAGCACCGAATAGCCCTGCAGCAGCACCTTCTGGTTGGGATGGTTGGGGATCAGCACCCCTTCATGGGGGTGGGCCGGAATCACCAGGGCCTGGGCCATCAGGCTGTCGAAGGCCAGGATCGGGTGGTCGGCAAGCACCTTCTCGACCAGCTGCACGCCACCGTTCTGGCCGGTGAACACGCAGGGCCACTGGATGCCGGGGCAATCGGGGTTGACGTATTCAGGCCGCTCCGGATCCGGGTTTGTGTCGAGGCTGTGGAATTGGTTGGTCTGGCCCAGGGATTGCAGGGAGGTGCTGCAGCTGCGCACACTGGCCCCCAGGTCGGCGTGGTCGCGGGCATACACAATCGATGTCCCTTTGGCGCGGGCGGCCTCCAGGGCCTGGTAGAAACCGGCCCCCGGTGTATCACCCACATCGGCGCCAATCAGCCACACCTGCGAATAGCTGCCGGCGCTTAGCTCGGCGTGGAGTGTTTCAATCTCGGCAGTGTCCGTTGGATAATTCTGGCCAATGCAGCGCCCCGCCGAATCGTTCTGGCGAAGGCCGATCTCGATGTTTTCCCTGAGAATGCTGAAGCGATTACTTCCCCAGTCATCGTCACTCTGCGGAATGGTGATCTGCAGAAGGGCGTTGGCCATGGTGGTGGGCGGGGGCGGGCGTTCCCCCCGACGTTAGTCGCCCCTCCGGGTCCCGGCCGCCGTGCTTGCGGCTGCCTTTGCCGCGCTCCTGGAGCCGGAAAGGACCCTCGCCCCTACCCCCGCAACCGCCCCGCGCTTAGCCTTGCCAGGGCGGGTCCAAGGGCCCATGGTTTGTCTCAAGACCAAGCGTTCACCCAGGCGAAGCTTTCACCCCGGCCAGGCTGTCGTCCCAGGCCAGGCATCAGTCCCTGGGCGCCCCGGGCGCTTCTGCGCGTTTGTTGGGTTAGTCCTCCAGGGCCACCAGCTCGCGCAGCTGACCCATCTCCAGGCCCCCGAGCCAGTCTTCCCCGGAGCCGATGATGTCTTCGGCCAGGCGCGATTTCTCGCGGATCATTCGGTCGATCCGCTCTTCCACCGAGCCGCTGGTGATGAACTTGTGCACCAGCACCCGGTTGGTCTGGCCGATGCGGTAGGCCCGGTCTGTGGCCTGGTTTTCCACGGCCGGATTCCACCAGCGGTCGATGTGGAACACATGGCTGGCCCGGGTGAGGTTGAGGCCCACGCCGCCGGCCTTGAGCGAGAGCAGAAACAGCTGGGGGCCGCGGGGATCGTCCTGGAACCGATCCACCATCGCCTGGCGTTCGGTCTTGCTGGTGTTGCCATAGAGAAAGGGCACCTCCTGGCGCCAACGCCGCTCCAGATGGGCCTTGAGCAGGTGACCCCATTCGGCGAACTGGGTGAACAGCAGGGCTCGATCGCCCGCCTCGATCACCTCCTCGAGGATTTCTTCGAGCCGCTGCACCTTGGCGCTGCGGGCGGCAAAGCCGGCCTCCACCGCCTGTTCTTTGAGGGCCAGGGCCGGGTGGTTGCAGATCTGCTTGAGCTTGGTGAGCAGGGCCAGCACCTGGCCGTGTTTCTGGCCCAGGGGCGAGCGGGCGATGGCATCGAGGCTCTCATCAACGGTTCTGTTGTAGAGCTGTTTCTGCTCAGGGCTCAGGCCCACCCATTCGCGCAGTTCCACCTTCTCGGGCAGGTCGGTGATGATCGATTTGTCGGTCTTGAGCCGGCGCAGGATGAAGGGGCCCACCCGGCCCTTGAGGTCCCGCAGGGATGCCATGTCGCCGTAGCGCTCGATCGGCAGGCGGTAGCGCTGGCGGAAGAAGGCCTCATCGCCGAGCACCTTGGGGTTGAGGAAATCCATCAGGGCCCAGAGCTCACTCACCCGGTTCTCCACCGGCGTGCCGGTGAGGGCGATGCGGAAGCGGCCCTGCTTGCCGGGCCGTCCCAGGTCGCGGGTGGCCTGGCTCTGTTTGGCGCTGGGGTTCTTGATCGCCTGGGCCTCATCGATCACCACCCCCTGCCAGTCGATGCACTCGAGCAGCTCGCTGTCCCGCTGCAGCAGCCCGTAGCTGGTCAGCACCAGGTCGATGCCGCTGAGGGCTTTTTTGAGGGCCGCCTCGTTGGCGGGCCGGCGCGGCCCGTAGTGCTCGCGCACCTGCATCTCCGGCGTGAAGCCGGCCGCCTCCCGTTTCCAGTTGGTGAGCACCGAGGTGGGCGCCACCAGCAGCACGGGACGCTTCAGTTCGCCCTCGGCCTTGAGGTGTTGCAGGAAGGCCAGCAGCTGGATCGTTTTGCCCAGGCCCATGTCGTCGGCCAGGCAGGCCCCCTGGTCGAAGCGATGCAGGAAGGCGAGCCAGCCCAGGCCCCGTTCCTGGTAGGGCCGCAGCTGGCCGGCGAAGCCCTCGGGCGCGGGCAGGGGGTCGGGGGCCTTCTGCTGGTGGTATTGCTCCAGCACCGCCTGCAGGCGCGGGCCCGGGGTGAACTGGTGCACCGGCAGGCGGTAGAGGGTTTCGCCCTCGTTGCCGGTGATGCGCAGGGCTTCATCGAGCTTGAAGCCGGGATTGAGGGCGCAGAACTTCTCAGCGTTCTTGAGATCCCCGGGCCGCAGTTCGATCCAGGCGCCCTTGTGCTGCACCAACGGGCTGCGCTTGGCCGAGAGGCGCTCTAGGTCGCGCAGGTTGAGGGTGACCCCACCGATCATCAGCTCCCAGTCCCAGCTGAGGCTTTCGCCCAGGGTGAAGCCGCGGGAGGTGGTGGGCAGTTCCGCTTCGATCGACAGGCCGAGGCGGCTGGCCAGGCCGCCGCTGAGGCTGGCCGGCAACACCACGCCCACGCCCACATCGCGCAGGCGAACGGCGGCGGTACGCACCAGCACGAAGGCTTCCGCTGGGGTGAGCTGCATGGCTTCCGGGGCGGCGGCATCGAGGCCCCGCTCAATCGGCTCAAACACCTGCAGGGCCCGGCCCAGGCCCTCCAGCAGCAGGGCTCCAGGGTTGTCCAGGGTCACTTCCCCCAGGGCGAGCTGGTTGTCCCCCGCCGCCCAGACGCTGGCGGCAGAGAGTTTCAAGCTGGGGTCGGCCTCGGCCTGGAGGCTGAAGCGCAGCTCCCACAACTCCTCCCCCTCCGGTGGGGTGAAGAGTTCAAGGCAGGCATGGGCGGGCTCCACCCGGCCGGCTACCGCCTCGCGCCAGTGGTGGGTGGCGGTTTCCAGCCGTTCGGCGTCCTCGCCAGCGAGCTCCAGCCGGCCATCGCCCGGGCCCAGCGCCTGCTGCCAGGCGCCCAGCAGGGGATCGAGGCCGGGGCAGCTGGGGCTGAAGCCCGCCCGCAGCTGGCCATCGAGCAGGGCCTCCAGCAAGCGGGCCACCAGCAGCCGCTGGGAGCCGGTGCGGCGGCAGCTGAGGCTGGTGCCCCGCTCGCCGGCATCGATCACCTGGGGCAGGCGCGAGGCCAGGTCTTCGAGGCGGCGCCGGTCGTCCTCGCGGTTGAGCAGGGGTTGCCAGCGGCCCCGGCCCTGGCGGGCCTCCGGCAGCCAGCGGCCCCGGGCCAGCAGGCTCAGGCTCCAGCGCTGCAGATGGCTCCACCAGCGCAGTTCATCGGCCAGGGCGCTGGGGGCGCCGGCCAGGGGCAGCTGGTTGAGCCACTCGGCGGCGGCGGCGGGCTTCAGCAGCCAGCCCTCCACCCGCCAGGGCCACCACTCCACCTGCTTGGGCAGGGGTTCGCCGGCCTGGAGCGGCAGGCCACTCCAGAGGGCGGCGTCGGCGTCGGCGCTTTTGCGGCCGCGGCTGGTCTGGCGGCGGCTGGGCAGGGTGAGGATTGCCTCGGCCGGCCGGGAGTCCTCCGACCACAGATCCAGCTCCTCCAGCCAGGCGCCCAGGTCGTCCTGGTTGAGGCTGA
Source organism: Synechococcus sp. UW140 (assembly GCA_943370565.1). GTDB lineage: Bacteria > Cyanobacteriota > Cyanobacteriia > PCC-6307 > Cyanobiaceae > BAIKAL-G1. The sequence goes on from CALRRL020000004.1 coordinate 68,873, forward strand.
GGGGATGGTCCGGCACCCCCTCAAGCGTGGGGGTCACCGGCGTGGCCACCCGCCAGGTGTCGGCCCAGAGCAGCAGACCCGCCGCGATCCGGCCGTTGGTGGCCTTGGGGCCCGCCGCAGTGGCGGGCAGCCAGGTGGCATGCAGCAGGCTCATGGCCTAGGGGCGCTCAGCAGGCGTTGGACCCCGTGCAGCAGCAGGGCAGCGCCGATCAACGGCAGCCAGGCACGGACGAGTCCCATCATCACTGTTGGCGCCACGGCCACCAGGGCGCCCGGGAGCGGTTGGTCGGCCGGCCAGGCCACCACCGGCGGCAGGCCCAGGCTGTGGATGCCGCAGACGGCACCCACCAGGCCGGCCTGCAGATGGCTGTCGCCGGGGTCAACCCGCTGCAGGTGGAAGGCGAGCAGGCCGTAGAACAGGCCACAGCCCCCGGCGCGCAGGGCCGGCTCCAGGCCAAAGGGCAGCCCCAGGCTGAGGGCGCAGAGGCCTGCCCCCAGGGCCCAGGCGATCGAGCGCAGCCGCAGCTCGGCGCGGGACTCGGCGCTGAATTCAGCGCCGGATTCAGGGCCGCTGGCAGGCTCGGCTGGGGCCGGTGGGGGCGACACACGCAAGGGAGGGCAGGGCGCGGAGCCCGTCGGGCCTGTGCTGGGCGATCATGCCTTCTCCAGGGCTGTTTTGCCGCGTCGGACCATGGCTGCTGCTTCCCCTTCCTCCGCCGCTGCTGGCCCCGTTGCCAGGTCCCCTGGGGCCGCCCCGGCGGCTGGCCGGCCCCGCAGCGGCGCCGAGATCCGATCGGCCTTTCTCCAGTTCTATGAGCAGCGGGGCCACCGCCCCATGGCCAGCGCCTCCCTGGTGCCGGACGACCCGACGGTGTTGCTGACCATCGCCGGCATGTTGCCGTTTAAACCGGTGTTCCTGGGCCAGCAGGAACGGCCGGCGCCGCGGGCCACCAGCAGCCAGAAGTGCATCCGCACCAACGACATCGACAACGTGGGCCGCACGGCGCGCCACCACACGTTCTTCGAGATGCTCGGCAATTTCTCCTTTGGCGATTACTTCAAGGAGCAGGCGATCGCCTGGGCCTGGGAGCTGAGCACCGGCGTGTTCGGCCTCGATCCCAAGAATTTGGTGGTGAGTGTCTTCCGCGACGACGACGAAGCCGAAACGATCTGGCGCGATGCCGTGGGTGTGAATCCCAAGCGGATCATCCGCATGGATGAGGCCGATAACTTCTGGGCCTCGGGCCCCACCGGTCCCTGCGGTCCCTGCTCGGAGATCTACTACGACTTCAAGCCCGAACTCGGCGATGACGCGATCGATCTGGAGGACGACAGCCGCTTCATCGAGTTCTACAACCTGGTGTTCATGCAGTACAACCGCGATGCGGCCGGCACCCTCACGCCCCTGGCCAATCGCAACATCGACACCGGCATGGGGCTGGAGCGCATGGCCCAGATCCTCCAGGCGGTGCCCAACAACTACGAAACCGACCTGATCTATCCCCTGATCGAAACGGCGGCTGGGTTGGCGGGCGTGGACTACCACGCCCTCGATGAGAAGGGCAAAACCTCCCTCAAGGTGATCGGCGACCACAGCCGTGCCATCACCCAGCTGATCGCCGATGGCGTCACCGCCTCCAACCTGGGCCGCGGCTACATCCTGCGGCGCCTGCTGCGCCGGGTCGTGCGCCATGGCCGCCGCCTCGGCATCGATCGGCCGTTCCTCAAGCAGATGGGGGAGGCCTCGATCGCCCTGATGGCCAGTGCCTACCCCCAGTTGGAGCAACGGCGCGAGCTGATTCGGGCCGAGCTGGAGCGGGAAGAGGCCCGTTTCCTGGAAACCCTCGAGCGGGGCGAAAAGCTGCTGGCCGAGGTGCTGGCGGCCAAGCCCCAGCAGATCTCCGGTGCGCAGGCCTTTGAGCTCTACGACACCTATGGCTTCCCGATCGAACTCACCGAGGAGATCGCCGAAGAGCACGGGCTGCGCGTGGATCTGGCCGGCTTTGAGCAGGCGATGCAGGCCCAGCGCCAGCGGGCCAAGGCCGCGGCAGTGAGCCTCGATCTCACCCTCCAGGGGGCGATTGAGCAAATGGCCTCCGAGCTGGAGGCCACCGACTTCCAGGGCTACGCCACCCTGGAGCATCCCAGCTGCGTGCTGGCCCTGGTGGTGAACGGCGAGCCGGCCGAGCGGGCCGGGGCCGGTGATCGGGTGCAACTGGTGCTCGATTCCACCCCCTTCTATGGCGAGGGCGGCGGCCAGGTGGGCGACCGGGGCGTTCTGGTCGCTTCAGGGGCCGACTCCGAGCTGCTCGCTTCGATTGAGTCGGTGGGGCGCAATCGCAGTGTGTTTGTGCACAGCGGCCTGGTGGAGCGGGGCCAGCTGGCCGTGGGTGATGTGGTGATCGCCCAGGTGGATCGGGCCTGCCGCCGCCGCGCCCAGGCCAACCACACGGCCACCCACCTGCTTCAGGCGGCCCTGAAGCAGGTGGTGGATCCCGGCATCGGCCAGGCGGGCTCCCTGGTGGATTTCGATCGCCTGCGCTTCGACTTCCACTGCCCCCGGGCCGTGACCGCCGCCGAGCTGGAGCGGATCGAGGGGCTGGTGAATGGCTGGATCGCTGATGCCCAGGCCCTGGAGGTCCGGTCGATGGCGATTGAGCAGGCCAGGGCCGCCGGCGCCGTGGCGATGTTCGGCGAGAAGTACGCCGAGGTGGTGCGGGTGGTGGATGTGCCCGGCGTCTCGATGGAACTCTGCGGCGGCACTCACGTGGCCAACACGGCCGAGATCGGCCTGTTCAAGATCGTGGCCGAATCGGGCGTGGCCGCCGGCATCCGCCGCATTGAGGCCGTGGCCGGCCCGGCGGTGCTCGCCTACCTGCAGGAGCGGGAGGCGGTGGTGAAGGCCCTGGGCGAGCGCTTCAAGGCCCAGCCGGCCGAGATCGTGGAGCGGGTGGCTGCCCTGCAGGAGGAGCTCAAGGCCACGGCCAAGGCCCTGGCGGCGGCCCGGGAGGAACTCGCCCTGGCCAAGGCCTCGGCTTTGGTGGCCAAGGCCCAGCCCGTGGCCCACGCCGATGGACCCCCCTTCCAGCTCTTGGTGGAGCGCCTCGATGGCGTGGAGGGGGGCGGCCTGCAAAGCGCTGCCCAGCAATTGGCCGACCAGCTCGGTGCGGGGGCGGCGGTGGTGTTGGGCGGCCTGCCCGATCCCAGGGACCTGAGCAAGGTGGTGCTGGTGGCCGCCTTCGGCAAGGCCGTGATCGCCAAGGGCGCCAAGGCCGGGGCCTTCATCGGCGGCCTCGCCAAGCGCTGTGGTGGCGGCGGCGGCGGCCGACCCAACCTGGCCCAGGCCGGCGGTAAGGATGGCGCTGCCTTGGATGGTGCCCTGGCGGCTGCCCGCCAGGAGCTGGCAGCCGCTCTGGCTTAGCCGGGGGCACCAGGGCTCTTCCGTTCAACGCCAAGCAAGGATCCCGATTCCGTCACTCCCGATTCCGCCACTCCCTAATCCGCTACTGCCGAATCCTCCACTTCCGAATCTTCCCCGTCCAGATCCGCCGATCCCCAGCAGACTGGCCCCGCTGAGCCAACGCCTCTTGCCATCCGCTCCCGATCTCTCGATCCATGCCCTTGCTGCCCGCCCCGCTGCTGATCGCTGAAGCCCAGGTGCAGATGGGCTGTACCGGCACCCTGCTGCAAGCCCGGGGTCGGGCCGAATTGAAGCGGGCGATTGAAGCCCTGCGGGTTTCCCTCAGCCTGGAGGCGGAGGCGGCCACGGCCGATGGGGCCCTGGCCAGCCTGCAGCAGCGGTTGGATGGGGTGCGCCAGGCCCTGCAGCGGCTGGGGGTGCGCAAGCTGGAGGTCACTTCGCCCGCCACCTGGACCCGGGCCGCGGAGCCCAGGCAGCCAGCCCTGACCACGGCCTCCCTGCAGGTGAGTGGCGAGCTGGCCCCAGCCCAGCTGCAGCCCTTGATCCGCCAGGTGGGCAGCTTGCCGGGGGTGCGCCTGTCCCCCGTGGATCCCCGTGCCCAGGCCAGCGGCGAGGCGGCCTCCCAGGCCAGCCTGCTCAAGGCCGCCTATGGCCAGGCCCTGGGCCAGGCCAGGACGATTGCCGCAGCCATTGGCCTCAGCCAGCTGCGGCCCCTGGAGGTGGAAGTGGAGGGGGGCGGGGGGCCGCCGATCCTGATGCGGGCCATGGCCAGCCCCGATGCGGCCCCCTTTGATCCGGCCGAACTGCCCGAACCGGTGGATCGCCTCAGCCTGTTGGTGCGCTTCTGCGCCCGCTGACCCGGCTGGGCCGGGCCTGAATCCGCCGGGGCCCCGTCCCCGCAATCCCGGAGGCGAACCGGTGGATGCCCCGATGTTGGCGAGCTTGCAGACCCGGTTGCGTGCGCTTCGGGCCTGGCTGCCGGGGCCGCGTCCGAGCGTCTGGGCCAGTTTTGCCTTGGGATGCGGCGGGCACGCAGGTTTAGGATTAGATCATCAGTTCTAAAAATTCATCTGGTTTGCAATGCTGCCAACCCGACACCTCGGTAAACCATCGCCAGAAACCTGGTTTGGCATTGTCGATGGCATCTACGCAATCGTCCTGACGATTGTGGTGTTGTCCTACCCCCAGTTAATCCTGGATGCAATCAATAAGACGCGGGTCCACGAAATTGCCTACGACATGTTGGGCCGTCTGTTGTTGTCCCATACGATGTCCTTTTTTGGTGTCTTTTTTACTGGTTTCGAGATCTGGTCGATTCACCGTGCCCTGCTCAGCCTCACGATTCCGGCGCGGCGCAAGACCGTGTTCTCGGCGATTGTGCTGTCGATTGTGGCCTTCGCCCCTGTTTGGATCGATGTGAATAACCATCTCAGGCAGGAATATCTGATCACCCATGCCCAGTCGCTTGAAACCGATATTACTGTCTTTCGCCTGGTGTTCTTTATCTTGATATTGTTTGTGTTTGCGGCTTTAGCCTGGCTAGCCTGGTTGGAGATTCGCCAATATCCCGATCAACGGCAAGACCTTGCCCAAGTTATGGCCGTCTGCCTGCATCGCTGCTGGCTGCTGGCTGCGGTTTTTCTCTTCTCGTTGTTGGTTCCCCACCGCGGGGCTTTTTACATTTTCTTGTTTGCCATGCTCAGCTACTTCGGCCGAGATGTCTGGCTGTTTCTACGGGCCCGGTTGGCCCGTCGTTGAGGGGCAGTTTCCTCCGGCTGCGGTGGTTCAGATCAGGCTCACCAGGCCGCTGTTGATGTCGTAGACACTGGCGCGAATGACGAGTGTGCCGTTGGCTTGGGCGCTGCGCAGCAACTCACTGGTTTGGGTCAGCTGCTGCACCGTCTGGCGCGCATTGGCCCGCACCGCCTGGTTGAGGTCGTCGCCAGGCGAGAGGCTGGCACGAATCGGCCGGACCAGCTCACCCAGGCTGGGGCTGAGGGGATCGGCGCTACGGGCCGCCTGGACGGCGCCGCAGCCGTTGTGACCCACCACCAGGATCAGGGGGATGCCGAGCTCACCGACGCCATACTCAAGGGATCCCACCGCCGCCCCAAAGGCCGTATTACCGGCGGAGCGCACCACAAACAGATCGGAGAGCGCGGCAGCAAAAATCCACTCCGGTGCCACGCGTGAATCGGCGCAGGCGAGGATCGCCGCCCAGGGATCCTGGCCCCTGCCCAACGCCTGGGCGGGGGTGAAGCAGTTGGCGTCCCAGAGCCGGCTCAGTATTCGGGCCCGTTGATGAGTGTTGGAGGCGGCATCGGCCGCTTGCCAGGCCCGGGAAAAGCGGGCATTGCCGGCGAGCAGGGCCTGCAGGGGATCGGGGGGGCGAGGACAGGCCTGGCGGGGGTCGCTGCGGCCTTCCACCAGCGCTGGGGCCCCAAGACCGGCTGCCCCGTCGGCCCGGGCTGGGGCCTGGCCCAGGCCCAGGAGTCCGCCTGTCGCCAGGCAGCCCTGCAGCAGGAAGGAGCGACGATTCAGGGCCATTGGCGGCAGCCCGACACAGGGCGTTCAATCGTGCCTGCCCAGGGCCCCGGGCCCATGGGGCGCCTTGCCCCATGCGCCGGCCTGTCCTGCGCATGGGGCAAGGCATGGGCTGATCCAATCCGGTTGATCAGGACTCAACCCTGCTCTGGATTGGGGCCATGTGGTCACGCAGGGCATGGCTGTTGATGAGTTCTAAGATGCGCCGATGCGTGTATTCAAGTACCTCCAAATCGACGTCCTCTGCCGAACTTGGATCGCTGAAGCCGAAGGGATTGTCGATGTCGCTGATCAGGTGCAAAACAAACACCAGCAAGAATGAAATCACGAACAGGAAAAAGGCAGAATCCTCCTGTGGATAGCCGTTTGAAAAGATTAGACCGCCGCAAAGAATGATCGTGGCCAGGTTTGCAAGCCAGTAAACCATAGTCACGAAATCCGTTTCACGAATCACATCGATGCGGTGAATTGAGCGGAGCAGCAAGGACAGCTCCGTCATCAATCGGCCCTTCAACGAAGAGGCATCGAGCCAGCGGCTGGCCAGCACCACCTGGTCGTGGGCATGGTCGTAGACCCGGAGGAGCTCTTCGGTGGGGCTATCGGATTTGACCCATCTCAGCAGCGCCTGGGAGAGATCGCCGATCGCCAGCAGGGACTCCTGCACATTCGCCTTGGGGTTGTGGATCGGCACGGCATTGGTTTCCCGGGCGATCAACATCAGGCAACTGGCGATTTCGCCGGGAAGCTTTTCACTTTCTTTGTAATCGGATAGGACGCCATTCAATAAAAAGCCCAATAGGAAGACGGTGGATGCCACCAGGGCTGAAAACAGGGGGTTGATTGAGATGAATTCCCAGCCCATGTGGTGCACACCCGACTTCACCGCAGTGATCAGTCCGGCCACCAGGGCGACCCGCGTTAGGACGATGATCCTGCGATTGCGCTTGGCCCGCATGGTCGGATGCACGGATGCTGAGTATTGATTCACGGTGATTCTTTCATGGCTGCATGCCAGCTGGCCAGCTCTCTCTGGGTTGGGGGCCCCCAGTCAAATTCCTTGCCTTGCGTTGGTATGGAGCAACACCTCGGCCTGTCGGCTTCCTCACGGCAGGGCTCAACTCCAAGGGTGTGCTGGCTGAGCACCTAAGCTGAAAATTATTTGGACTTGCCATGCGCCGACCCGCCTTTGGCCTGCTGCTGATCCTCGGTGCCTCGATCCCTTCGCTTCCGCAACCGGCAGCCGCCGCGGTGGTCTGCACTGGCCCAGGCGTGCCAGCAGGGTGTGTGGTGCGGCGCCCCCGGGCCGTCGCCAGCCCCGGGGTCGGCGCTCCGGGGGTTCCGGCGGCCGGTGCTCCTGGCTATGGGGCCCCCGGGGTGCCCGCTGCGGGAGCCCCGGGCTACGGCGCCCCGGGGGTGCCGGCCGCCGGGGCCCCTGGCTATGGCGCGGCGGGCCGGGGCGCCAACGTCAATGGAGGCGTGAACCGGGCGGGTGCCCGCTGAACCCTGCTACCAGGCTGACTTCGTGATCTCGCCCCCCGGGCTGGCGTTCGGGATCACGGCATTGGCGATCAATCGAATCCCACAGACAATCAGAAGCGATTGACAAAATGGGTTGGGGGTTTTTCGGGATCCACCAACCCTTTTGAAATAGCTATTGCAAGGTATTGATCGCCCTGGACACCACGATCACCAGCAGGATCAACATGGCGGATGACTGCATGAGTTGCAGAATCTTTGCCTTGTTGCCGATTACGGTGTGATTTTCGGGCGGGCCCAGTGTGTTGCTGGTCATCACCGTGAAGTAGAGATAATCCAAAGCACTGGGTACCCAGCGAGGATTGCTTTCGATGGCCTCGCGCGGAAACCAGATCGAGCAGGGGGCGTCTGGATGGATCAGCCGTCTCACCTGGGTCGGGAAGTCGTCATACCAATACCAGAAGAAGAACACCAGATTGAGCGAGAGATAGATCCCCGAAGACAGCCCCAGCAGCAGGAAAGAGCCTACCTTGAAGGTGTAAATGCCGATATTGATGACGATCAGGTTGAGGCCCAGGTCAATGGTGGCCAGGATGCCGAAAGCCATTAATAGTTTGCGGAAGAAGCGCATCTGGTGCAGGATGGATTTCATCATCACCAACGCCATGACCACCAGGATTGCCTCCAGGCCGCTGGAGAGCATGGTAAAGATCCAGTGGTCAGGGGGAATCACGTTCTGGCTTTTGGTCACATTGGCCGGGTTAGACCAATAGATCTCAAAGGTGATCCAACGCACCACCAGGTTAATGATTGGCGACAGGGTCAACGCCAGGATGTAAATCGTGTTGGTTTTGCGATTCGGCAGGTGGTGGAGGCGTTGGCGCGCCGGCGTTTCCATGTCTTGGTTGTCGCCCAATCCAGACTTCCAGTTTGGCGGTCATGGGCGGGATCGGTGGTTTTGCAACAGGCTGATGTCAGACGTGCCAGCGCGGGCGGAGTCTTTGGGTCAGCTGCCGCGGACCGGGGCGATCCACTGGGTGCCGATCCACTGGGTCGCGAGTCACCGCGAGCCGAGTGATTTGCTTGGGCGTGTCCTGTCGCGTTCGTCCTGGGGCTGCGGCAGTTGTGCGGCGCCGGGACTTGGCTCTGGTGCCCCGCAGAACCATCCAGGGCAGCCCCAGCCAGGCCTTTGCTTCCCTCTGCCCAGACTAATTAGGCCCTGGACCCATCCTGATCGGCGGCGACCCCTGGCCTGAACGCCGGCACGACACCGAAGCCCTCAAGCGGGCTGTAGGGTGGAGAAGATTCTAAGATTTCTCTTGAGCGAGCTCATCACTTCCTGAGGGCTGTCGAAGGATCGGTTCATATCGTTTTCTGTTCATGACAATTTACGTGGGAAATCTTTCCTTCGATGCCGAAGTGGAGGATCTCCAGGGCCTGTTTTCCCAGTATGGGCAGCTGAAGCAGTGCAGCTTGCCCCTCGATCGGGACACGGGTCGCAAGCGCGGTTTCGCTTTTGTTGAGCTGTCCAGTGACGCCGAGGAAGCCAAGGCCATCGACGAACTTCAGGATGTCGAGTGGATGGGACGCATGATCCGCGTCAACAAAGCTGAGCCCCGCGGTGGCGGTGGCGGCGGCGGCGGCCGTGGTGGTTACGGCGGTGGTGGCGGCGGCTATGGCGGCGGCGGTGGTGGTGGCTACGGCGGCGGTGGCGGCGGCCGCGGCCGCTACTGAGCCCTTGCCCCGTTGCTGAAGCGTCGCTGAGGAGGGGGCTGGAGCCGTCGCCAGGGGGATCTCCGTTCCTCCCGATGGGCCCAGCCCGCCCCACTTGAGCGGCACCCTGGGCCCTGGCTGCCTGGTTCTGCCAGGGGTCCGGGCCCACTCCCCCTAGCCTCGGGCCAGCGAATCCCCATCCCTTGGCCCTGGATCTGCTGGCCATCTCGCTGCTGGTGCGCTGGCTCCTCGGCTGGTTCCTCTGCTATCGGATGCCGCGGCTGCCCCAGGGCGCCGTGCCATTGGATCGCTCCGCTGCGGTGCAGGTTTCGGTGTTGATCCCGGCCCGCAACGAGGCCCGCACCCTGCCCCGGCTCCTGGCGGCCCTAAAGCGGCAGACCCTCCAACCCCTGGAGGTGCTCGTGGTTGATGACCACTCGAGTGATGACACCGCTGCGATCGCCCGGGCCGCCGGCGTCACGCTGCTGACCAGTGCCCCCCTGCCCAGGGGCTGGACCGGCAAGAACTGGGCCCTGCACCAGGCCAGCCAGGCCAGCTCGGGCGAGCTGCTGGTGTTTCTTGATGCCGACACCCAGCCGGGCCCCCAGTTTCTGGCCAGGATCTGTGCGGCCCAGCGCCAGCTCGGTGGGTTGGTGTCGGTGCAGCCGTTCCACCGCACCGAGCGGCCCTACGAACAGCTTTCGGTCTTGTTCAACCTCGTCGGCCTGATGGCCGTTCCCCTGGGGGCCCGGGTGGGCGTGGCCTTTGGCCCGGCCATGGTCACCAGCCGCGCCGATTACCAGCGCATTGGCGGCCATGGGGCCGTGGCCGGCCGGGTCGTGGAGGACTGGTTTCTGGCCCATGCCTATGAGCGCTCGGGCCTGCCGGTGAGCGCCTACATCGGCGATGGCGCTATCGAATACCGCATGTATCCCGGCGGTTTGCGCGAGTTGGTGCTGGGCTTCGACAAGAACTTCGCCACCGCCGCCGGCGAGGTGCGCTGGCCCTGGATGCTGGCGGTGTTGCTCTGGTTGTCGGGCCTGTTCTGGGCGGCCTGGTGTTTGCCCGCCTCCCTGCTGCACTGGCCGATGGTGGGGGATCGCTCCCTGCTGGCGAATGGGCTGTTGTATCTGGCCTACAGCGTTCAGCTCGGGCTGCTGACTCGGCGGGTGGGTTCGTTTGGCTGGATCAATGTGGTCTTTCCGATCCCCGTGCTCTTTTTTCTGGGGGTTTTTGTACTGGCGATCTTCAATCTGGAGCGGGGCACGATCCTTTGGAAGGGTCGGCGCATCCCAACTCGCTACCAAAGCCGTTTCTGAACGCCTGAACCAACCCGATGATCGTCACCGAGAGGCTGCTTCCGGGGCCTGTTCCGAAGACGGCCATCGGGGTCGCGCAGGGGCCGGGGGGGGAGTGGGCCGGGGGGATGGTCAGGGGGTGGCTCCCTGGCTTGGTGGTCCCCTGGTTCCAAACCCCATGGCTGCCTGGCCTGATCACGGCCCTGGGTTGGCTGGGCTGGTCTGTTCTGGTGGGGTATTGGGGCCATCGCCTGCCCCTGGCGGCCCTTGATCACGACCGCTGGTGGAGCCGGCCCCGCCCCTGGGGCGAGTCACCGGCCTTCTATGAGCAGGGCCTGGCGATCCGCCGCTGGAAGACCTGGCTGCCCGATGCGGGTGCCCTGTTCCCCGGGGGCCTGCGCAAGCGAGCCCTGATCGGCCGCAACCGTCCGCACCTGGAGCAGCTGCTGGCCGAAACCCGTCGGGCCGAGGCGGTGCATCTGTTGATCTGGCCCTTCTGGCTGGCCACCGCCCTGTGGTTGCCGCCAATAGGGGTGGCGGCCAATCTGCTGTTCGCCACCCTGTTCAACCTGCCCTGTCTCTGGCTGCAGCGCTACACGCGGCTGCGGGTGATGCTGCTGTTGGCCCGGCTGGAGAGCGGCGGCCCTTCAGCCTGAGTGGGGCCCCGATCGGCAGCGGTCGATTGGAACAAAGGCTTGCGCTTGCACCCATTGGTTTGGCCCCAGCGCCAGAGTGGAACCATGCAGGATCCCGTTGCCGATGGGGGCCCCTATCGGGTTCGCTTTGCTGATCGCCACGAGAACAGCGTTCCTGATGTGGTGGTGGGGCCCCGATTCGGATGCCTGGCGGATGCCCTGGCCTTTGCCCGGCTCCAGGTGAACAGGCGCAATGCGGCCCTGATTGTCGAAAAACTGGCCCCGGGCGGCTGCTGGCTGCAGATGGCCCGGGTCGATTGAGTCCCCCCTGGGCCCCTCGGGTCGGTCCAAAGGGGGCGTTGGGGCCTTGGGCTGCCTTGGCCAGCTCGCTGGGTTCCTTCGCCCTGGGCCCTTTCCCTCCCAGGGAGGCTGGTGCGATGGGAGGGTTCAGCGCAGGGAGCGGGCGGCGGTTGGGGTTGGAGGGCCCTGGCGGTTCAGCGACGACCCAGCAGATCTTCCCAGGTGGGAGCGGAGGCCGGGGCACAGGGGAAGGGACGGGGCTGGGCAGGGGTGGTGGTGCGTTGCAGCGGTTCGAGCGAGCGCAGGCTGGCGGGATGGGTGCTGGTCATGAAAAGACGTTGAAAACAGTCGGTTGGTCGGTATGGATTGCGCACCGGGCGGCGTTCCGTCCCGCGAGGGGGACGCACACAGGAACGCCTGGCATGGACCTTGTTGCTGGTCCCAGGAAGCGCGGGACGAGGCACGGTGCTGACTCTGGCGAAGGCGAGCATCGAACCCGCCGGCTTCTGCCAGATCTAAACACCGTAGTCGACAGCGCTCAGGCGGCAGGGGCTGCCGAGGCGCAGAGCGCTTCACTGACCTCCCAGAGCCGGCGGCGCTGGCTGGCGTCGAGGGCGGCCGGGGCGATCGGGCAGGCCACGGGCCAGCCACGCAGGTGGGCCAGGCCGTCGGGGCCATACAAGGTTCCGCCCTGGGCGTCGGGGGCCACAGCGGCATGGAGCTGGGGCAGGGCCCCCATGGCGGCGCTCTGGAACAGGGGATCCATCAGCCGATAGGCCAGCCCCTCCAGCCAGGAGCTCTTGGCGGCGACCGAGCTGGGTTGCAGGTTGGTGCGGGCCAGGCCGGGGTGGGCGGCGATCGACCGGCTGGGGCTGCCGGCGGCCGTCAGGCGCTCCTGCAGCTCGATGGCCATCATCACGTTGGCCAGCTTGCTCTGGCTGTAGGCCGTCCAGGGGTCGTAGCGGCGCTCCCCCTGCAGGTCGTCAAAGGCGATGCGGCCGAAGTAGTGGGCACCTGAGCTCACGGTCACGATCCGGGAGCCGGGCTGCTGCTGCAGGAGGGGAAGCAGGGCGGTCGTGAGGGCGAAGTGGCCCAGGTGGTTGACGGCGAACTGCAGCTCGTAGCCATCGCGGGAGAGGCGCCGGGGCGGGGCCATCACGCCGGCGTTGTTGATCAACAGGTCCAGGCGGCCATAGTCCCGCTCCACCAGGCGGGCCGCCGCCGCCACGCTGGCCAGGTCGGCCAGGTCCAGGTCGATCAGCGTGAGGCCCGCCCGGGCCAGGGGCAGCAGCTGGCGGCGGGCCTCCTCAGCCCGGGGGCGATGGCGACAGGCCAGCAGCACGGTGGCGCCGTGCTGGGCCAGGGCCCGGGCCGTTTCCAGGCCGAGACCACTGTTGGCCCCGGTCACCAGGGCAATGCGGCCGCTCTGGTCGGGGATCTCGGCTTCGCTCCAGGCCATGGGTTGATGCGGGGCGGATTCGCTGCGCTGCGCTGCGGGGGACAGGCCAGGCCCCGGCAGCGCTGGCCACCAGGGATACCCCTGGGGTGGTGTAAGCGGCCAGGGGGGGCTGGCCCTTGTCTGGCCGAAGCCTGGGGTGCCCGAGTCTTGCGGGAACCGCCTCAGTCTTCCGGGAACAGCAGGGAGGCCAGTTCCTCGGGATCAACGTCGTAGACGCGGGCCAGGCTGGTTTCGATCGCGGCGGTCACTTCGCCGGGCAGGAAGCGCATGGCATTGAGGGCGTCCTCGGCGATCTCCTCGCTCAGCAGGGTTTCTTCGCCCTCGAGTTTCTCGTCATTGATCACCGCCATCACCCAGCTCTGGTAGGCGTACACCAGATCGGAAAACTCCAGATCCGGATCGTTGAAGTCCAGGGCCATCGGGCGTTGGGCGCATGCCCCTGCAGTTTGCCGCGGGCCGGGGAGGATGGCAGGCATGAGCGACACCCCCATCCGGGATCCCCAGCCCGATCCCCCACCCGCATCCCAGCCAGACCTCGAGTCGGAGTCCCGGCCAGAGACCCAGTCAGAGACCCAACCCGGGCTTCCCCAGGCCGGGGCCGGCCCCGGCAGCGAGCGCCCCCGCGGCCTGGCCCTCCAGGCCACCCTGGTGGATTTCGCCCTGGCTGAGCTGGTGCGCCAGCAACGCCAGAGTTTCCAGCCCCTCTGGAGCCGGGAGAGCTGGGCCAAGCTGCTGATCTGGCTGGCCCTCAACTGCGGCTGCGGCGCCGATCCCGCCAGCCTCGAAGCCTTCGCCGCCGCCATCGGTCCGAGCCAGACGGCCCGCATGCGGCGCCAGTTCTTTGAGCGCCAGCTGGAGGACCTCAACCTGATCGTGCTGGCCGACCCGGCCGAGCAGCAGGTGTTGGTGTGGCCCCTCGGACCCGGCCTGGATGCCGCCAGCCTCGCCGCTGACCTGGCCCTGGACCAGGTCGCGGCGGCCCTGGAGCGGGTGGGCCTGCTCGATCATGTCGTGGCCGATCGGGGCCGCTGGCACAGTCTGGAGGCGCTGGTCGCCGTGCCCTGGAGCCAGCCATGCAGCTGATCCGTAGCTACCGCAACCCGGGCTACGAGGCCCTGGCCGATGGGGTGATGGCCTTCTTCGACCGCCGCGTCGATCTGCAGCGATCGGGCGTCGCCTTCGGCAGCGCCGATGAGGGGGCCTCCGAGAGGGCCTCCGGGCGGGCCACGGACGGCAGTGGTGGGACCGGCCGCGAACCCGACAAGGTTTCCACCGACATCAGCCTGGTGGCGATCGACCGCTCCGATCCGGAGGCTTACGCCCTGGCCGAGGTGATCTGTCGCGGCGTCACGGCCGGCCTGGAGCGCTACCTGCAGGAGCGGCCCCTGCTGCGCCAGTGCTGCCCCGAGCGCAGTCTGTTCGTGCTGCCGATCTTCAACCTGCAGCGCTACGCCCCGGGAGAGGGTTTTAAAAGCTGGCACTGCGACTGGACCACCAGCGAAGAGGCCACCGAACCGGTGCGGCGGGTGCTGGCCTGGATCCTCTATTGCAACGACCTGCCCGACGGCGGCACCGAGTTCCACTGGCAGGACCACCACGAACCGGCCGAACGGGGCAAATTGGTGCTCTTCCCGGCGGGCCTGTCCCACATCCACCGCGGCCGGGTCAGCCATCACCACAGCAAAACGATTGCCACCGGCTGGATCAATGCCGGCAGCCTGCCGGCCTACGTGGGCCGGCTGGCGGCGGGCTGAAGGGCCTCGGCAGGGGTGCCTGCACTCGGCACGATCAGGGCCTCCAGGCGCCCCTGCAGGTCGGCGGTGAGCTCGGCCACGGCGGCGCGGCGATCGCGGCGGTAGGCCTCCAGGCGTTCCTGCACCCGGATCGGCTGGCCGATCCGAATCAAGGCCCGGCGTTGTCCGAGCCGGGGGCGCTTGGCCGGATTGCCACCCAGGATGTGGCAGTGGGTGTCGTGCAGCAGCAGCAGGGTGTCGGCGAAGCGTTCGGCACTGGGGCACTGGCGCACGTAGCTGCCGCTCACGGCCGTGAAGGCCTCGACAACGCGGATGTGCCAGAGGCGGGCCTGGGTTTCTTCCGCCAGCCGATCGGCCATGCCGCTGGCCAGGGGGCTGGGCTGCCCGTCGCCGCCGAGGGCGGGAAACAGCCGGTCCCAGCCGGCCTGCTCCAGGCGCCGGCAGCGGCTGGTCAGGTCCCCATGGGGGGTGATCTGGA
Source organism: Synechococcus sp. UW140 (assembly GCA_943370565.1). GTDB lineage: Bacteria > Cyanobacteriota > Cyanobacteriia > PCC-6307 > Cyanobiaceae > BAIKAL-G1. Next base: position 83,951 of record CALRRL020000004.1, read on the forward strand.
AGCTGGTTTCCACCACCTCCAGGGCGGCCTCAAGGAGCTTGGACAGGCGCCAGGCCAGGCGGGCGTTGGCGTCCACCAGCGCGTCCGGCGGCGGCGGCGTGCGCTGTTGGTACGACCGCAGATAGAAGTGCTCAATCAGCGTCAGGGTGTGTTCGGCGAGGCGCACCAGGCGGCCATAGAGGGCCTGCGGGGCCAGGTCGTGCTCCCTCACCTGCAGGCCGGCTTCAGCTTCCAGCCGGGCCAGGAGCGCTTCGATCGCCCGCCAGGGGGGCGAGGTGAAGCTGTACTGCATGCCGATCGGCAGCAGGTCCGTCCCCTCAGGGCGTCCGCCCTTGGCCAGGTCGTCGGCGGTCCAGAAGGCCAGTTGGGCCACCCCGGGCTCCAGGGTGCTCACCACTTCGCTGTGGCCGTTGGTGCCCCCCTCCGGCGCCACGGCGAAGGGATAGCGGCCGTTGAGCAGCAGCTCCCGGGCGCAGCGCAGGGCGGGCAGGTCGAGGCGGCCCCGCTGGATCGAGCAGCCGCCAAGGCGACGCAGCAGCCAGCCGGTCGGGGCCCCGGCCCAGAGCGGGATGCCCCGGTCGTAGAGGAATTGGGCGTGGGGCCGTCCTCGCCAGGCCAGGCCCCGGCGCCGGGCCTCCCGGGGCAGCCGTCGCCAGAGCAGCTGGGCCAGGCAGGCGGGATCGTCGATGCTCGGGTGGCGAAAGGCGATCAGCAGCCGGCTTTGGCCCGTCTGAAACCGCTCCAGCGCCTGGATCAGGGGCTCCGGGTCGGGCACCACCACCTGACGGATGCCGCTGTTGCCCAGCCAGAGGGGCAGCAGGGAGGGGGCCACGGCCAGCAGCCGGCGGTCGAGCTTGGGTGGCAGGAACGGCAGGGCTGGGGCGGCAGGCATGGCTCGGGCGAGGCAAGGGCATGGGGCAGGGCAGGCCAGGAATCCCTGGAGGGGGTGCCCGTGGCTTGATCAGGGTTGACCCGTGATTGGGACCGGGCTGGTCGGATCCGTTCGGCAGCCGACTTGCCGCGGCAGGGGGCCTGTTGGGGGCTTCAGGTGGCTGGCCGGTGGACCTGCAGGGGCTCGATCCTGGCCTGGCCCGGGCGGCGGATGCCGAGTTGGATCGGCCTGGGCGGACCCTCCGGCACCAGACTCACTTCCACCCAGAGTTCCTGTCCCCCCGTAGGCCGGGAGGGATCGGCCGCATCCTCTGGGATGAATACGGCCACCGGCTCCGTCAGCTTCGCCACCATGGCCCCGTCAACAGGTTCGATCCGGGCCGGGAGGGCCTTGGTGCTGGCGGCCTGGTCCTCAGGCACAACGATCGCCTCCAGCCGGTTGTCCTGGACCCGCAGCTGCACGGCCCCATCGGTTCCCTCCGACCCGGAGGCTGGCGCCAGCTGGACGGCCGGCACCAGCAGCTGCAGGCTGATGTAACGCCCGCGGATCGGCAGCTCGGGGTCGTAGGCGACGCTGCGCACCCAGCCCCGCGGCAGGAGGGCCCGCTCAGCCAGCATCACGCCCCCGAGCCCCAGCAGTAGGCCGCCCTGGAGCAGGGCCAGCACCAGCCCAGCGCGCCCGCCCGTGAGGCGAGCCAGGCGCAGCCCGCCCAAGCGACTCCTGGTCACGACTGGCCTGCCCCCGGGAGAGGGGCCTGGCTCTCCAGGGGGGCGGGCCTGAGCCGCCCCAGCAGGCGTCGCCGCAGGCGTTCCAGGGCCCAGCCGCCCGCCAGGCAGAGCACCCCCAGTCCGATCAGGCTCAGGGAGCGATCCAGCTTGGCGATCACTTCAATACAGTAGAAGCTGAGCAGGGTGAAGGCCATCAGGCCGATACCGAAGTTGATGCGCTCGGAGCGGCTGTCGCGGAGCCCCCAGGTCACCAGAAGGATGCCGCCGATGCCGCCCCAGAGGTGGATCGCGATGGTGTTCCAGGGGGTCATTTCGGTCCCGATGGACAGGCCGGCCAGGATCCAGGCCGCTGCCACGGCCAGGGGCCAGAAGGCACGGCCCCGCAACCACCAGCCCAGCAGCAGCGGTGCGCCAATGGCCGCGCCCCAGCCCACCAGAAGGGAAAGCAGGGCCGGGGCGCTGTCCTGGCCGACCTCCTGTAGAACTCGTATTAGGGCGACGGAATCTTCATTACCGAATTGACGCACCACAACCCAGCAGAGGGCCGCAGGACCCAGGGTCAGACCACCCAGCCAGAGGAGAACTCGCCGCGCCGGTCCAGCCACGGGCCCCCGGGGGGCACTGAGGTAGGCCAGGCTCAGCAACAGCAGTCCGGTGCTGGGTATTTGCGCACCGTTCCAGCCATGGATCCAGGAGGCAATCTCCGGGCGACTGGACAACCACTGCCACTCGCTCACCAGCCAGGCCGGTGCTAGCAGGGCGAGCAGGGCCAGCTGGGGCCACTGGCGCAGCACTAGCCAGCCGAGGCCGGCTGCGATCGTCCAGAGCAGCAGGCCCGCCGGCCAGTGGGTCTGCAGATTGAAGATCTGGCCCACCAGAAAGATTCCGGCCCCCACGGCGATGCTGCCGACGGCATGGAGGGCTACCGAAAGCGCCGGAAAACGGGGGGCGATCCAGGCCGCCAGGCCGTGCAGGCCGACCACCAGGCCCAGCGCCAGGGTGAAGCGCCCGCCGGGCGGCAGGGCGTCCCAATGGGCGGCCACGAACTGCAGCACGCCCGCGGCAAGCAGCACCGCTCCCAGCGCAACGCAGATCAGGATGGGAGCCCGCAGCCGCGGACCTGGGACCGGCCGGGGCTGTGCCGCCTCCCAGAGCTCGATCGCCCCGGCGGTGGCTGGATCGATCAGCTCGGCGTCGACCCAGCGCCGCAGCGCATCCTGCCAATCCAGCGCCATCGACCGGTTCGGCCAAGGAATTTTTGTTCTACCAAGGCCGACCCGTCATGGCTGCAGACGCCGGACCGGCGTGGTGACTGGTCGCTTTGCGAGCATGAAAGGAATGCCTGACGCTTCCCCTGTGACTGAGGCCAATGCCGCGCCTGAGAGCAAGCCCGCGTCGACGGTGGCCGACGCCCTGCCCAAGACCTACGACCCGGCCGGCACCGAGAGCCGCTGGCAGCAGGCCTGGGAGCAGGCGGGCGCCTTCCATCCCGATCCCCAGGCGCCTGGAGAACCCTTCTCGGTTGTGATTCCGCCGCCGAATGTCACCGGCAGCCTGCACATGGGCCATGCCTTCAACACGGCCCTGATCGACACGATCGTGCGCTTCCAGCGTCTGCGCGGCAGGAATGTGCTCTGCCTGCCCGGCACCGACCACGCCTCGATTGCGGTGCAAACGATCCTGGAGCGCCAGCTCAAGGCCGAGGGCCTCAACAAGGACGATCTGGGCCGCGATGCCTTTTTTGAACGGGCCTGGGCCTGGAAGGCTGAAAGCGGCGGCACGATCGTCGGCCAGCTGCGGCGGCTCGGCTATTCGGTGGACTGGCAGCGGGAGCGCTTCACCCTCGATCCCGGCCTGAATGAGGCGGTGGTGGAGGCCTTCCTGCGCCTGCACGAGCAGGGCCTGATCTACCGGGGTGAATACCTGGTCAATTGGTGTCCCGCCTCGGGTTCGGCGGTGAGTGATCTGGAGGTGGAGATGAAGGAGCTGGAGGGCCACCTCTGGCACTTCCGCTATCCGCTCAGTGATGGCACGGGCCACCTGGTGGTGGCCACCACCCGCCCGGAAACCCTGCTCGGCGACACGGCTGTGGCCGTGAACCCCAGCGACGAGCGTTATGCCGCCCTGGTGGGCCAGACCCTCACCCTGCCCCTGGTGGGGCGCCGGATCCCGATCGTGGCCGATGGGCACGTCGATCCGGCCTTCGGCACCGGCTGCGTCAAGGTGACCCCCGCCCACGATCCCAACGACTTCGCCATCGGCCAGCGCCAGGGCCTGCCCCAGATCACGGTGATGGCCAAGGACGGCAGCATGAATGCCGCCGCCGGTCGCTTCGCCGGCCTGGACCGCTTCGAAGCCCGCAAGGCCGTGGTAGCGGCCATGGAGGCGGAGGGCTTCCTGGTGAAGGTGGAGCCCCATCGCCACAGCGTGCCCTTCTCCGACCGGGGCAAGGTGCCGGTGGAGCCCCTGCTCTCCACCCAGTGGTTCGTGCGCACCGAACCCCTGGCGGCCCGCTGCCGCGAAGCCCTCGAGCGCCAGGACCCCCAGTTCGTGCCGGAGCGCTGGAGCAAGGTTTACCGCGACTGGCTCACCGACATCCGCGACTGGTGCATCAGCCGCCAGCTCTGGTGGGGCCACCGCATCCCGGCCTGGTTTGTGGTGAGCGAAAGCGGCGGCGTGATCGGCGATGCCACCCCCTATGTGGTGGCCCGCGATGAGGCTGAAGCCCTGGACTTGGCCCGAGTGAAGTATGGCGCCGCTGCCGTGATTGAGCAGGATCCCGATGTGCTCGACACCTGGTTCTCCAGTGGCCTCTGGCCCTTCTCCACCCTGGGCTGGCCCGATCCAGATGCCGCCGATCTGGTCACCTGGTATCCCACCAGCGTGCTGGTGACGGGCTTTGACATCATCTTTTTCTGGGTGGCCCGGATGACGATGATGGCCGGCGCCTTCACCGGTCAGATGCCCTTTCAGGACGTCTACATCCATGGCCTGGTGCGGGATGAGAACAACCGCAAGATGAGCAAATCAGCGGGCAATGGCATTGATCCGGTGCTGCTGATTGAGCGCTATGGCGCCGATGCCCTGCGCTTTGCCCTGGTGCGCGAGGTGGCCGGCGCCGGCCAGGACATCCGCCTCGATTACGACCGCGCCAGTGACACCTCCGCCACGGTGGAGGGGGCCCGCAACTTCGCCAACAAGCTCTGGAATGCCACCCGCTTTGCCCTGATGAACCTGGGTGGGGACACCCCGGCCAGCCTGGGGAGTCCCGATCCGGCCCAGCTCGAGAGCGAAGACCGCTGGATCCTCTCGCGCCTGGCCCGCACCAGCAGCCAGTGCGCCGAGCTCTATGGCTCCTATCGCCTTGGTGAAGCGGCCAAGTTGCTGTACGAGTTCGCTTGGAACGACCTCTGCGACCAGTACATCGAATGGGCCAAGCCCCGGCTTGGCGGTGAGGACGGCCCCGCCCGCCGCACGGCCCGCCAGGTGCTGGCCTCCAGCCTGGAGGCCCTGCTGGTGATGCTGCATCCCCTGATGCCCCACCTCACCGAGGAGCTCTGGCACGCTGTCACCGGTGCCGAAGACAGCCAGTTTTTGGCCCTGCAGGCCTGGCCCGAGGCCGATCCCGCCTGGGTGGATGGCGCCCATGAAACGGCCTTCCAGTTCGGCATCGATGCCGTGCGGGCCATCCGCAATCTGCGGGCCCTTTCGGGGGTGAAACCGGGCGAGAAGCTTGCGATCGGCATCGTCACCAGCCAGGCCGATCGCCTGGCGTTTGTGGCGGCCAACCAGGCCAAGATCTCCCGTCTGGTCGGGGCGGCCGCGCTCCACTGGGGGGAGGCGCCGATCGCCGGTCAGTTGCTCGGCATCGTCGATAGCGACGGCCAGGTGGGCATCACCGTGCCCCAGCAGAGCCTCGATGCCCTGCGGCTGCGCCTGGAGAAGGATCTGGTCAAGGCCGAAAAGGAGATTGCCGGCCTGGCGGGCCGCCTGGCCAACCCCAATTTCGCCGGCAAGGCCCCACCCGAGGTGGTGGCCGAATGCCAGGCCAACCTGGCCGAAGCCGAGGCCCAGGCTGGGCTGGTGCGGGGGCGGCTGGCGGAGCTGGGCTGAGACCGAGCGATGCAGGAGTTGCTGTTCCCCACCCCCCTCTGGCAGTTTCAGCATCCCGATCCCCAGGCCTGCCGGGCCCTGGGGGCCCACGTGCTTGCCCTGGAAGCCCAGGATCCTGCAGGCCTCCAGCGCACCAACCAGGGGGGCTGGCACAGTGCCACCGCATTGCTGCAGGATCCCGCCCTGGCGGCGTTGTTCCAGTGGATCGCCGCCTGTTGCCAGGGGGCGGTGCAGGAGTGGGGCTGGGATCTCAGCCAGGCCACCCCAAGCTTCAACAACGCCTGGGCGATGGTGAACCGCCAGGGCCACAGCACCCGGGCCCATCTCCACCCCAACAGTCTGTTGAGTGGTGTGGTTTATCTGCAGGTGCCCCCAGGGTCGGGGGCGATTGCCTTCTTGGATCCCCGTTCCGGTGCCCAGATGCTGGTGCCCCCCTGGCAGGGGAGCGCCGGCGAAGCCGTGCAGGGGCGGGTGCGGCGCCTGCCCCGGGTGGGTCAGCTGTTGCTGTTCCCCTCCTGGCTCTGGCATGAGGTGGAGCCCGGTCGCCAGGCGGGCGAGCGCATCAGCATCAGTTTCAACCTCGGCATGCGTCCTGCCGCCGGATCGGCGGCCCGGGTCTGGGGCCAAACCCAGCCGCGAATCTGCCGTTAATGAACGGAGCGGATGGCGGCCTGGCTGCAGGCGCTCCCAGCCTGGAGGCTGGATGATCCGGGCTGGATGGCACCAGGGAGAGAAACAAGCGAAGCCAGCGCCGATCTGGTGGAGATCGACCACTATTTCGGCTGCCGCATCTACCAGGAGCTTTCCAGTGGCCAGGTCCTGGTGGCCAGGGAGCAACGGCCTGGGGAGTTCTGGGTTGCCGATGGCTTGCCGGGGGCCCACGCCCTCTGTCGGCGCCTGCAGGCCCTCCGTTGAGGAGGCTGGGTCAACCTCCCCCCGCAGCCAACGGGATTGGCGCGACGCAACAGGCATGGGCACGATCCTGCCCAACCTGCCTTTCAGGCCGGTTGGAGGGCCAAAACCCAGCCTGCGCAACGGTCAACCCGATTGACGCCGCCCACCAACCCGATTGACATCTGACACCCAGCCAAGAGCCCATCGCCCCAGGGCTCAGAGCCCCCTGCGATCGAGGGCGTCCGCCAGGCGGGTTACGGCCGAGGCCAGCTGGGCCTGGGTATCCGGCGGGGCGATGGCCTTTTCGCTGCGCTTGAGCGCTTCGATGGCCCGCACGATCAGGAACACCACGAAAGAGATCACCAGGAAGTTGATCAGGGCCACGATCACGGCCCCCGCCGGCCAGGCCTGGATCGACTCCACACGGATTGCCTTCAGCACCGGTTGCAACACCGAGGTCATCACCTGGCTCACCACCGCATCGACGACCTTGCCGAAGGCACCGCCGACAACGACGGCCACCGCCAGGTCCACCACATTGCCCTTGTTAATGAAGTCTTTAAAGTCGGACAGGACGCTGGATCGGCGGTGGGCCATGGCTGAATCGTTTCAGCCTTCAATCTAAGTCGCCTGGCTGCGCTCGTTTATACGATTGCTTGTGATGGCGCTCTGTTGCTTGCTGCGACCTGGGCCGCGGCGGTGGCTTGCCAGCCCGCCTGCAGGTTGTGCAGCAGCCGATCCCGGCAGTGGGCATAGGCCTCGCCCCTGGCCCCTGGTTTGCCGTCGATCAGGGCCTGCTCACCGGCCTGGTTACGGGCCTGGTTGCCGGCCCGGTCACTGGCCTGGTCACAAGCCCTGTCACCGGCAATCGAGCCGCCATCGCTGACCGCCTCGCCCTTCACTCCTAGGGCCCCCAGTTGGCCTTGGCTCCAGAGGCTGGCGAAGCCGTGCACCAGGCTCCAGGCGCTGAGGGCCAATTCGGCGCTGGCGCCTTGGGGGGCCAGACCTTGGTCCTGGCAGATGCGCACCGCCTCGGCCAGATGGGCGAAGGCCTGGGCGCCGCTTGCCGCGAGGGAGGGGGGCGGAGGCCCTTCGCGCTCAAGGTGGCGTGGACGAAACATCACCTGGAGCTGCTCGGGGTGGTCGCAGGCGAAATCCACATAGGCCCGGCCGATGCGCTCCATCAGTTCGGCCCCAGACAGCGGCTGGGGGGGCTCGCCCGCTTCGGCGGGGGTGACGACCGGCCGTCCAGCGCCTGGGGGGAGCGGTTGGGCCGCTGGCAACCCAGCCGCAAGCGCGGCTTTGGCCTCGCCCATGGCCCGATTGAGCCCCAGAAAGCCGTCTTCGGCCAGGGCATCGAGCAGGGCCGTGCGGCTGGGGAAGTGGTGGTAGGGCGCGGCGTGGGAGACGCCAGCGGCCCGGGCCACCTCCCGCAGGGTCAGGGCGGCCAGCCCCTTTTCGGCCACCAGGGGCCAGGCGGCCTCGATCAGGGCCCGGCGCAGGTCGCCGTGGTGATAGCTGCGCTTCGCGCTGGGGGAGCCCTGCTTCGCTGCCGCCATGGACCGGCCTCAGTCTTGACAGGAGAAAGATACGGCGGCCATGATCTTGGCGTTGACAAGATTTGGGTTGCCCATGGCTCCGACCGCCGCCCCAGGCCCTGCCTCAGCAGCAGGCGGAACCGCCTCCCAGGGGGGCGCTCAGCCCGGCCCGGCCCCATTCCTGGCCGGCCTGGAGCGGGCCCCGTTCCGCTGGAGCCGGCGCGACCAGGAGCAGCTGCCGGTGCGGCTGCAGGGTGAGGTGCCCGCCTGGCTGCGGGGCGAGCTGGTGCGCACTGCGCCGGCCCTGTTTGAGCAGAACGGCTGGCGGGCCGACCACTGGTTCGACGGGCTCGGTCTGCTCTACGGCTTCCGCTTTGACGCTGCAGGCGTGAGCTTTCGCCAGCGCCTCCTGGCCTCCCGGGTGGCGGCCGAGGCGGCCCAGGGCCAGAGCCGCCTGGCCAGCTTCGGCACCCGGACCCGGCGCAGCCGGATTCAGCGCCTGCTCCAGCCCGTGCCCCAGGCCACCGACAACACCAACGTCAACGTGATCCCCTGGCAGGGGGCCTGGCTGGCCCTCACCGAAAGCCAGCACCAGCACGTGATCGACCCGGGCGATCTGGCCTCCCGGGGCACGTATCACTACGAGGACGGGCTGCCAGCTGGCCTGATGATGACGGCCCACCCCCACTTCGACCACGCCAGCCAGGCCCTGGTCAACGTGGGCACGAGCCTGGGCCCTCGCAACCAGATTCTGGTGTACCGCCAGAAGCCTGGCGAGTCCAGGCGCCAGATCGAGGGGAGCCTCAGCCTCAAGCGTTCGCCCTACCTCCACGACTTCGGCGTCAGCGAGCGCCACGTGGTGCTGATCGACCACCCCCTGCGGCTCAACGGCGCCGCGATGCTGTTTTCGAATCGCTCCCTGATTGAGCACCACCGCTGGGAGCCGGAGCGGGGCACCCGCCTGCGCCTGCTCGATCGCCAGAGCGGCCGCTGGACCACCTACGAGACCGACACCTGCTTCTGCTTCCACACCGTCAACTGTTTCGATGACGGCGACGATGTGGTCTTCGATTTCCTCGCCTACGACGACGCCAGCGTGGTTTCGGCCCTGGGCACGGCGGCCCTGGCCTCAGGCCAGCGGCCGGGCCTGACGCCCCGCTACGTGCGGGCCCGGATGGCTCCGGGTGGCGGACGGGTTGCGCTGGAGTCCCTCTCCCCCCAGGGTTTTGAATTCCCAGCGATTGCCTATCGCCAGCACCACGGCCAGCCCTACGCCGTGGCCTGGGGGGCATCCTTTCCCGCCAGCAGCTGGCAGAGCCAACTGGTGCGCGTCGAAGCGGGCCAGGTGCGGTCGTTCGAGGAGGAGGCAATGACCTACGGGGAGCCCATTTTTGTTCCCCGTCCCCAGGCCGAACGCGCCACCGACGGAGTGATCCTGAGCGTGGGCTGCCACCGGAGCGAGCCCCGCAGTGCCCTGGTGATCCTTGACGCCGACGAGATGCGGCCGCTGGCCCATTGCCAGGTGGATCTCTCCCTGCCGCTGGGCTTCCATGGCAACTTTCAGGTCCGCTAGAACGCGAAGCAGTGCCCTTCGGTAGGGCCGAAAATGGCCTGATGGGCCGGCGGAGTCTCGAACCTGTCGCTTGCGCTACGGCTAGCGGCCTTCCCTTTTCAGCCCCTGTCGCTAGCGTGGCGCCAGTTGATCCGCCCCCATGGCCCAGTTGCATGACCTGCGCCTGCGGCTGTTGGTGCAACAGGAAAGCGAGCGGATCGCCGCCTCCCAGCCCGACGATCTGGATCTCTCGGTGGTGCAGGCCCGCTGCCTCTGCTGGCTGGCCCTCCTCGCCGAAGCCCATGAGGACCAGGCCAGTGATGCCGAGCGCCGGGGCGATGTGGAACAGGCCATGGGCTGGTTTGCCGATTCGATGCGGCTGCGGGATGTGATTCAGGTGGTGAGCTCGATCGAGATTCCCCTGCCCGGAGCCAGCGACCGCCTCGATGACGGCGATTGGGACAGCGACGGCGAAGACTTCTGCGGGCCCATGGCCGCCTGACTGCCGTCAACCGGGCGCCTGTGGTGCCATGATGGAATTTGAATAGATAAGGGACTGCGGTGCCGGAAGAGCCCTGCCAATGCCCTGATTGCCAGCGGTTCTACCGAGAGCATGACCGCCTGATCCGTGAGAATCCGACGCTGCGCCAGCAGCAGGAGCTCAATTGGGCCGCCTTGCAGTCGTTCCGCACCCTGGCCGGTCGGGCCCTTGAGGAGCTGCAGAAGATCCACGGCGACGGGGAGTCCTCTCCACCGGCGTCCAGCTCCCTGGCACCTGCCGTGCCTCCCGGCTCGGGTCATGGCGAAGGCAGCGAGCCCGATGCGATCCAGCAGGCGATCGGTGATCTTGAAAACATCAATGCCCACCTGTTCTCGATTGAGGCCTTGATGGAGCGCATCTTCGATGTGCGCGTGCCCGACGAGGTGGAGCAGAAGTTCCGCGAGATGGCCGGTGAGCTGGCCCCCGATCCCCTCAATGCCGATCGCCTGCGCCTCAATCGCCTGCTGCACCAAACCCCCGACCTGCCCGACCGCGGCTGAGTCGTTCGCTTCGCTCTGGGCTCAATCAACCTCGTGAGGGGCTGGTCGTCGATCTGGGTGCCATTCCCCTGTCCATGGGGAATGGCGTTTGGCCTGGCCCTGCCCTTTCGATCCCTGCCAGGCCGATCCATCGGGATTCAGCGCTGATCCGGCTCCCTTGGGGGCCAAGCCCCCTGGAGAGGGGGCTTTTGGGCGTTTGCCTCAGCCAACGTCGCAGGCGATCGTGATCGGGAAGGGTTCGGCTCCCCAGATGCGTTCCGCGTAGTCGCGGATGGCCCGGTCGGAGGAGAAGAAGCCGGAGCGGGCGCTGTTGAGCAGCGACATGCGATTCCATTGCTGCCGGTCTGACCAGGCGCGGCTGACGGCCGCCTGGGCCCGCAGGTAGTCGCTGAAGTCGGCCAGCACAAAATAGGGATCGCTGCCGGTGATGTTCTGCAGCAGGGGCCGGAACAGGTTGCCGTCGCCGCCGCTGAAGTGGCCCTGTTCCACCAGCTTCAGCACCTCCCCCAGCTCCGGCACGGTGGGAATCAGTTCCCAGGGGCGGTAGCCCTGTTGATGCAGGGCCGTGACCTGGGATTCGGTGTTGCCAAACAGGAAGAAGTTTTCGGCCCCCACCTGCTCGCGGATTTCCACATTGGCACCATCGAGGGTGCCAATCGTGAGGGCTCCGTTCATGGCGAACTTCATGTTGCCCGTGCCGGAAGCCTCCTTGCCGGCGGTGGAAATCTGTTCGGAGAGATCGGCGGCGGGGTAGACGCGCTCCCCCAGCTTGACGTTGTAATCGGCGAGGAACACCACCCGCAGGCGCCCATCCATGGCCGGATCGGCATTGATCGTTTCGGCAATGCCATTGAGAAAGCGGATGATCAGCTTGGCCATGTAGTAGCCGGGGGCTGCCTTGCCGCCAAAAATCACCGTGCGCGGCGCCTCGTCGCCCGCCAGGCCATTCTTGATGCGCAGGTAGTGGGCAATCACCTGCAGGGCATTGAGGTGCTGGCGTTTGTATTCATGGATCCGTTTCACCTGCACATCAAACAGGGAGGACGGATCCACCAGCAGACCACTCTTGCGATGGATGTACTGGGCCAGGTCCCGTTTGCAGGCCAGTTTCATCTGGTTCCAGCGTTCCAGGAAGCCGGCATCGTTCTGGAAGGCCTCGAGTCGGCGCAGGTCGTCGAGGTTGCGGATCCAGTCGTCGCCGATGCAGGCGTGCAACAAGCGGCCCAGATGGGGATTGGCCAGGGCCAGCCAGCGCCTGGGGGTGACCCCGTTGGTGACGTTGGTGAACTTATCGGGCCACAGTTCGGCGAATTCCGGAAACAGCTGGCTGCGGACCAGATCGCTGTGCAGGGCGGCGACGCCGTTGACGTGGTGACAGGCAACGGTGGCCAGGTTCGCCATGCGCACCGCCTTGCTGCCCTCCTCATCGATGATCGAGAGCTTGGCCAGGATCTGGTTGTCGCCCGGGTAGTGGAGCTTCACCTGGGCCAGGAAGCGACGGTTGATCTCGTAGATCAGCTCCAGATGGCGCGGTAGCAGGCTGCCAAACAGCTGCAGGCCCCATTTCTCCAGGGCTTCCGGCAGCAGGGTGTGGTTGGTGTAGGCCAGGGAGCGGCTGGTGATCGACCAGGCGGCGTCCCAGTCCAGGTGTTTGTCATCGATCAGCAGCCGCATCAGTTCGGCCACGGCGATCGAGGGATGGGTGTCATTGAGCTGCACGGCCCAGTTGTCGGGGAATTGCTCCACCGCAATCCCCCGTTGATCGAGGCTGCGCAGCATGTCCTGCAGGCTGCAGCTCACAAAGAAGTGCTGCTGCTTGAGCCTCAACCGCCGGCCCTCATCGGTGCCATCGTTGGGGTAGAGCACCTTGGAGATCGTTTCCGTGCCGATCTTCTCTTCCACCGCCCCGTAGTAATCGCCGATGTTGAAGGCGTGGAAGTCGAAGGATTCGGCCGCATCGGCGCGCCAGAGCCGCAGGCGATCACAGGTGTTCACCCGAAAGCCGAGCACGGGCACATCATGGGGAATGCCGATGGCATGTTCATCGGGAATCCAGCGCACCCGATGGTGGCCCTGGTCATCCAGATAGGTTTCGGTGCGGCCGCCAAAGCCCACAAAGATCGCCTGGTCCGGTTGGGGCAGTTCCCAGGGCCAGCCGGTTTTCAGCCACTTGTCGGTGATTTCCACCTGGCTGCCGTCGCGAATCAGCTGGTCGAAGATGCCGAATTCGTATCGGATGCCGTAGCCGGTGGCGGGAATCTCCAGCGATGCCAACGATTCCAGATAGCAGGCCGCCAGTCGGCCCAGGCCGCCATTGCCCAGTCCCGGCTCCTCTTCCACCTCCAGGATCTCATCGAGGCTATCGATGCCGTAGCGGTGCAGGGCCTCGGCGGCGGCCTCCTGGATGCCCAGCATCAGCAGGTTGTTTCCCAGCTGGGGACCAATCAGAAACTCGGCCGACAGGTAGGCCACCACCCGTTTCGGGGTGGCATTGATCGCTTCGATGCCGGCCAGGTAGCGGGTCATCAGCCGGTCGCGCACGGCATGGCTGAGGGCCAGGTAGAGGTCGTGGTGGCTGGCGCTGGGGGCGAGTTTGCCGAGGGTATAGAAGAGGTGTTCGGCCATGCCGTCGAACAGATCGTCGGCGCCGAGGCCACTGCGGATCGGATCGGTGTAGCAGCCCGGGGTGGGCAGTTGCAGCTTGCGGGGTTTGATCTCTCTCATGCTCAATGGGCCTCCAGGGCAGTCCAGCGCCAGGTCGTCACGTCGGCCGCATCCATGCCGTGTTCGTGGGCATAGCTGCGGTTGCTCAGGATCGCTTCCTTCATGCGTTCTTTCACATGGGCGGCGCGGGAGCCCAGGCTGGGAACGCGATCAATCACATCGATCACCAGGCTGAAGCGGTCGATCTGGTTGTTCATGGCCAGCTCCAGCGGTGTGTTGATGTTGCCCTTCTCCTTGTAGCCACGTACATGGAAATTGGCATGGTTGCTGCGGCGGTAGGTGAGGCGATGAATCAGCCAGGGGTAGCCATGGAAATTAAAGATCACGGGTTTATCCAGGGTGAACAAGCTATCGAAATCCCGGTCACTGAGGCCATGGGGATGCTCCGATGGCGTGGTGAGGGCAAACAGTTTGACCACATTGATCACCCGCACCTTCAAGCTTGGGATTTGCCGTCGCAGGATATCCACGGCCGCCAGGGTTTCCTTGGTGGGGCTATCGCCAGCGCAGGCCATCACCACATCGGGCTCGTCCGGGTTGTTGTCGCTGTGGTCATTGCTGGCCCAGCTCCACAGGCCGATGCCCTTGGCCACATGCTGGCGGGCCTGCTCCAGGTTCAGATACTGCAGATGCTGCTGCTTATCCGACACGATGATGTTGCAGACGTTGGTTTCCTGCAGCGCCTCCTCGGCCACCGCCAGCAGGCAGTTGGCATCGGCCGGCAGGTAAACCCGCACCACCTCGCCGCTCTTGTTGCCGGCCAGATCGATGAAGCCGGGGTCCTGGTGGGTGAAGCCGTTGTGGTCCTGGCGCCAGACGGTGGAAGAGATCAGGCAATTCCAGGCCCCGATCGGAGCCCGCCAGGGGGCGTGGTGGATGCAGGATTCCAGCCATTTGGCGTGCTGGTTGAACATCGAGGCGATCACATGGGCAAAGGCCTCGTAGGTGTGGAAGAAGCCGTAGCGGCCGGTGAGCAGGTAGCCCTCCATCATCCCCACCAGGGTGTGTTCCGAGAGCATCTCCACCACCCGGCCCTCGGGGCTGAGGTCGCTGCCGCCCTGGCCGTTCACCCCCGCGTCTTCGGGCAGCAGCTCCTCCATCCACACCTTCTTGCTCACCGCATAGATGGCCTGCAGCCGGTTGGAGGCCGTTTCATCGGGGCCGAAGATGCGCAGGGAGTGGGGGTTGCGGCTGATCGTGTCCCGCAGCAGGGCCCCCAGGGGCGCCGTGTTTTCGGCCATCACCTGCCCCGGTGCCCCAACGGCAACGGCGTAGTCGCCAATCGGCGCCAGCTGCAGCTTGCGGCGCAGCAGGCCGCCATTGGCGTGGGGATTGGAGCCCATGCGCCGGGGGCCCTGGGGTGAGAGGGCCTGGAGCTCCGGGATCAGGCGCCCGCTGGCATCGAACAGCTCCCAGGGCCGATAGCTCTTGAGCCAGTCTTCGAGTTGTTGCAGCTGGCCCGGGTCATGGCGCGGGTCCGGCAGGGGCACCTGGTGGGAGCGCCAGAAGCCCTCCAGCTTGAGGTCCCCCAGGGCGGCCGGGCCGGTCCAGCCCTTGGGGGAGCGCAGCACGATCAGGGGCCAGGCCGGCCGCTTGGCCACTCCGGTGCTGCGGGCCTCCTGGCGGATCGCCAGGATTGCGGAAATGGCGCTCTCCATGGCGCTGGCCATGGCGGCATGCATGGCCTCCGGCTCGCTGCCTTCCACAACCAAAGGTGACCAGCCGTAGCCGCGCAGCAGGCTCTCCAGTTCGGCCCGGGGAATCCGGGCCAGCAGGGTGGGGTTGGCGATCTTGTAGCCGTTGAGGTGCAACACCGGCAGCACCGCCCCATCGCTGATCGGGTTGAGGAACTTGTTGATGTGCCAGGAGGTGGCCAGGGGCCCCGTTTCCGCCTCGCCATCGCCGACGCAGGCCAGGGCGATCAGGTCCGGGTTGTCGAAGACGGCGCCGCAGGCGTGGGAGAGCACGTAGCCGAGCTCGCCCCCCTCATGGATTGAGCCGGGCGTTTCGGGCGTGCAGTGGCTGCCGATGTGGCCGGGAAAGGAGAACTGTTTGAGAAAGCGGCGCAGGCCATCGCTGTCCTGGCTTTTATCGGGGTAGATCTCGCTGTAGCTGCCATCGAGGTAGGTGGGCGCCAGCACCCCGGGGGCGCCGTGGCCCGGGCCCGAGAGGTAGATCATGTCCAGGTCATGGCGCCGGATCATCCGGTTGGCATGGGCCCAGATGAAGGCCTGCCCAGGACTCGATCCCCAGTGGCCCAGCAGCCGATTTTTGATGTGTTCAGGCCTCAGGGGCTCCCGCAGCAGCGGGTTGTCCTGCAGGTAGATCATCCCCGCGGCCAGATAGTTGGCGGCGCGCCACCAGTGATCGGTCAGCTCCAGGCTGGGCCCGGCGTCGGGGTTGGCGCCGGAGGGCTGCTGGACGCCAGGCTCGACCGGGGCAGCAATCATGGCGATCCAGGCGGGGAACCTGCCTGGACCGTAGCGATGGTCACAGGGACGGGCTGCCGCCGCCGAGACTCTCGTGGTGAATTGACGACCTCTGATCGTGCTGCTGATGGTGCTGCCGCCTTTGCCGCTGCCAGACCTGCTGCTGCAGCTGGGTGCCCATCAGTTGGAGGTGGCCGAAACCCTGGTCTGGGTGGGGCGGTTGCTGGTGATCGTGGTGGCGGCGCGGCTGTTCGCCGAGCTGCTCGTGCGCCTGCAACTGCCCACGATCCTGGGGGAATTGCTGGCCGGGGTGCTGTTGGGCCTCTCGGGCCTCCACTGGATTGTGCCGCCGGATACCCAGGCCCAGCTCAGCGCCGGCCTGCTGCAACTGCTGGGGTCCCTGGCCGATGTGCCGATTCCAGTCGTGCAGCAGATTTACAACGAGACCTTCCCCAGTCTGCAGCTGGTGGCCGGGCTGGGCCTCTATGCCCTGCTGTTCCTCACGGGCCTGGAGAGTGAACTCGATGAGCTCGTGGCCGTGGGCGGCCAGGCGATCTCGGTGGCCGTGGCGGGGGTGCTGTTGCCCTTTGCCCTGGGCACCTTCGGGCTGATGGGCCTCTTTGGCGTGGAACCGATCCCGGCCATCTTTGCCGGCGCCTCGATGACGGCCACCAGCATCGGCATCACCGCCAGTGTGTTCAGTGAATTGAAGATGTTGCGCAGCCGCGAAGGCCAGATTGTGATCGGCGCGGCCGTGCTCGATGACATCCTCGGCATCGTGATTCTGGCCGTGGTGGTGGCCCTCTCCGCCGGCGAGAGCCTGAGCGTGGGGCCCATCCTTCGGCTCGTGGGGGCGGCGGTGCTGTTCGTGGTGGTGGCGATCGGCCTCAGCCGCACGGCGGCCCCGGCCTTCGACTGGCTGCTCGACCAGCTCAAGGCCCCAGGCGAGGTGATCGTGGCGTCCTTTGTGGTGCTGAGCCTTTGTTGTTTCGCCGCCACGGCCATCGGCCTGGAGGCGGCCCTGGGCGCCTTCGCCGGCGGCCTGATCCTCAGCAATTCCCGCCACACCAAGGCGATCCAGGAGGCGGTGAAGCCGGTGGTGGCCCTGTTCGCCACGATCTTCTTCGTGTTGATCGGCACCGGCATGGATCTTTCGGTGCTGGATCCCACCAATCCCGCCAACCGCAGCGGCCTGGTGGTGGCCGCCTTCCTGCTGGTGACGGCGATCGCCGGCAAGGTGGCCTCCGGTTGGGCCTTCCTCTCCGCCCAGCCCACGGACCGCTGGCTGGTGGGCCTGGGCATGGTGCCCCGGGGCGAGGTGGGCCTGATCTTCCTGGGGCTCGGCACCCAGGCCCAGCTGCTCAGCCCCACCCTGGAGGCGGCCATTGTGCTGATGGTGATTGGCACCACCTTCCTGGCGCCGGTCTTGCTCAGACTGCTCCTAGCCGGACGGGGCACCCTTGCCGAAGCGAGCAGCTGATCCAACTCCCACCCAGGCCCAGCGCCCGGGGCCCTGGGCCGCCTGGCGGGGCTGGGGCCTCAGCTGGGGCGGCTGGCTCGACAACCGCCATGGAGAGTGGTGGCTGCTGGCCCAGCTGCTGCTGATCGCAGCCCACCTGGTTCCCCCCTGGCCGGCGCCGGGGAGTTGGGGCTATGCCTGGCCCCTGCCGATCGCCATCGCCGGCGCCGCCCTGCTGCTGGTGGGCCTGGCGTTGGCCCTGCAGGCGTTCTGGGGCCTGGGGGCCAGCCTCACGCCCCTGCCCGATCCCAAGCCAGGCGCTGCCCTGGTCACCACAGGCCCCTACCGGCGCTGCCGCCATCCCCTCTATCAGGCGATCCTGCTCTGCTCCCTTGGGGTGGTGCTGGCCCTCGGCAGCCTGGTGCACCTGGCCCTGCTGCTGGCCCTGGGGGCCGTGCTGGGCGGCAAGGCCCGCCGCGAGGAGGGTCGCCTGCAGCAGCTCCACCCCGATTACCCTGCCTACCGGGCCGCCACACCGGCGATCATCCCCGGGCTGCCCTGGCTGGATTGGCGCCAGTGAGGGCCGTCAGGCGGCAGGTCTGCCCTCCCTCCAGACCTCCGGAGGCAGCCCTGGCGGCGCTGGCCCTGGCTGCTCCGCTGGCCTAATCGGCATCGCGGCGGGTGCCCAGGGCCAGCACCAGGCCCGCCAGCACGGCGATCAGGCCCATGCTGGTGCCCCAACTGGGACCCAGGATCCAGCCCAACCCCAGGTTGGTGAGGGCACCCACCGCCAGGGCCAGGGCCAGGCTGGCCAGCACCAGGGCCAGTTGCTTGAGGCCCTCCCCCAGGCCCATGTCCGCCAGGGCCTGCTCGAACCGCCCCAGGGGCACGCTGAGGGGCAGGTAGAGGGCCAGGGCCCAGAGGGCCGTTCCCGGCAGCAGGGGCGTCCAATCCAAGGGGGGCTACCGGCGGGGGGATCTCCCTAGCATCGGCCCACCCCGGTCCTGCCCCCGTGTCCTCCTCGGCCCTGTCCTTGCCCGCCGAGCGGTTGGAGCAGCTTCCCTGGCGCTTCCAGGGCCATGCCGTCCACAGCCTGAGCCGTTGTCCCGAGAAGCCGGTCGGTCCAGCCCTGCTGCTCGTGCATGGGTTCGGCGCCTCCACCGACCACTGGCGCCACAACATTCCGGTCCTGGCCGAGCGCCATGAGGTGCACGCCATCGACCTGCTCGGCTTTGGCCGCAGCGTCAAGCCCGCCGGCCTCCCCTACGGCGGTGCCCTCTGGCGCGACCAGCTGATGGCCTACGTGCGCGAGCGCATCGGCCGGCCCACGGTGTTGGTGGGCAATTCGCTCGGGGGCTATGCGGCCCTGGCGGCCGGGGCGGCGTTGGGCCCGGAGGCGGCCGGGGTGGCCCTGCTGAATGCGGCCGGACCGTTCAGTGGCGAGGCCAGCGAGCCCAAGGGCTGGGGGGCGATCGCCCGCCGCACGATTGGTTCGGCCCTGCTCAAAAGCCCGGTGCTGCAGCGCCTGTTGTTTGAAAACCTGCGCCGCCCCGCCACGATCCGCCGCACCCTCAACCAGGTCTACATCGATCAAACCAACGTCGATGAGGCCCTGGTAGAGGCGATTCGGATTCCGTCCCTGGATCCCGGCGCCTTTGGCGTGTTCCGCACGGTGTTTGACATCCCCAGCGGCCAGCCCCTCGATGAGCTGTTCGCCGCCCTCGAAGCGCCCCTGTTGCTGCTCTGGGGCATCCGCGATCCCTGGATCAACGCCGCCGGCCGCCGCGCCCAGTTCCAGCACCATGCCCCCACCGCCAGCGAGGTGGTGCTCGAGGCGGGCCATTGTCCCCACGACGAAGTGCCCGAGCAGGTGAATCGGGCCCTGCTTGACTGGATCGCCAGTCTTTAGCAACGGACCTGGATGGCGATGGGGGGCAGAAAGCGGCGGTTTCTGCTCTTCGGTGTCGTCAATGTGGTGCTCACCAACGGGCTGCTGTTGGTGTTGCTGCACCTGGTGACGATTGGTCTGGCCACTTTGCTGAGCCAGCTGCTCAACCTGGTGCTCGGCTACTGGCTCTATGGCAAGCAGGTCTTTCGGGTCGAGCGCTTCGCCTGGCGCTCGGCCGGCGCCTACGGCGGTCTGGCTGCGCTGATCTGGCTGCTGAACTGGCTGGGAATCCGTGCCCTCACGGGCACCGGCCTGGCCCGGGGCTGGGCGGCCCTGGTGATGGTGCCGCTGCTGGCTGCCCTCTCCTATGGGGTTCAGAAAACCCTGGTGTTCCCCCAGGGTGGTACCAGGGCTCGGCCGAACGACCCCGCCTGCGGCGAAGCCTGAGGCCGCACCGGCCCGGGGGCCCAACCTGAGACGTCCCGAGACGGCACGGCGGCTGCCTGGGGCAGCCCTGGGGCTGCCGCTGCGGCGCTGGGGGTGAGGCAACGCCTCTGAGTATGTTGACCCGGCATGGATCGGGCCACGGTGGGAGCAACGTCTGAGCCAGCAGATCAGAGGTCCTGGCCCCCTGCCCCCGCCTCGTCCCCTGCCCCAGAGGATTCAACTGACCGCACCGGCGTCCAGCCCCTCGAGAGCCCGCAGGGGGGACTGCCTCCATCCGGGCGGCCGCTGCTGTCGGTGGTGATCCCCTGTTACAACGAAGTTGCCACGATTGCGGCCCTGGTGGAGCGGGTGCGGCGGGCGCCGGTGGCCTCCAAGCAGATCATCGTGGTGGATGACGGCTCCAGCGACGGCACCCGCGATCTGCTCGCGACCCTGCAGGGGGATGACCTCACGATCCTCTTTCATTCCCACAACCAGGGCAAGGGCGCGGCCCTGGCCACCGGATTTGCCGCCGCGATCGGGGCCATCACGATCGTGCAGGATGCCGATCTCGAATATGACCCCGAGGACTATCCCCTGGTGATCGGGCCGATCCAGCAGGGCCGCGCCGATGTGGTGTTTGGCAGCCGGTTTCAGGGCGGAGCGCCCCATCGGGTTGTTTATTTCTGGCATCGCCTGGGCAATGGTTTCCTCACCCTGCTCAGCAACATGTTCACGGATCTGAACCTCAGTGACATGGAAACCTGCTACAAGGCCTTCCGCACCGAGATCATCCAGGCGATCCCGATTCGTGAGAAGCGTTTTGGGTTTGAGCCGGAAATCACCGCCAAAGTGGCCAAGAAGAAATGGCGCATCTACGAGGTGGGCATTTCCTATTACGGCCGCACCTACGACGAGGGCAAAAAGATCGGCTGGCGCGATGGGGTGCGGGCGATCTGGTGCATTCTGAAGTACAACCTGTGGGCCTGATGCCCGGCCGATTGCGGCCACCCCATGCCCCTGATCCAGCGCCAAGGGCCCTATGCTCACTGGGAATTCACCGATCCGGCCGGGGGTGACCAGCTGCGGCTCGTGCCCGAGCGGGGCGGGCTCGTGACGGGCTGGGTCTGCGGCGGCCGCGAGCTGCTCTATTTCGACGCCGAGCGCTTCGCCGATCCGAGCAAGTCGGTGCGGGGGGGCATTCCGGTGCTGTTTCCGATCTGCGGCAACCTGCCCGGCAACCGCTTGGAGCTGCCCCAGGGCAGCTATCCCCTCCCCCAGCACGGCTTTGCCCGGGACCTGCCCTGGGCGCTGCGCCTGCTCGACGACCAGGCGGGCGTGCGCCTGAGCCTGGTGGACACCCCCGCCACCCGGGCCGCCTTTCCCTTCCCCTTCGAGCTGGCCCTGGAGCTGCGCCTGGCCCCCTCGGCCCTGGTGATCACCGCCACGGTGCAGCACCGGCTCGAGGGCGGCCAAGGCCCCGCGCCGATGCCCTTTTCCCTGGGCCTCCATCCCTACTTCGCCGTGTCGTCCCTTGGGGCTGCGGCCCTCGAGGGGCTGCCACCGCGCTGCTTCGACCACCTGCCCATGGCTGGGGCGGACACCGCCAGCCAGTTGGCCCGCCTGGAGCAGGGGGTGGATTTCCTCTGCCAGCCGAGCGGTCCGGTGCGCCTGTTGGATCGGCAGGCGGGCACCACGATCACCCTGCAGCCCAGCGCCCCTCTCGACCTGGCCGTGGTCTGGAGCGAGCCGCCCCGGCCGATGGTTTGCCTGGAGCCCTGGACCGGACCGCGGGGGTCGCTGGCCACGGGCGAGCGTTGCCTGCGCCTGGCGCCTGGGGAGCTGCTCAGCCTCAGCTGCCGCTACGACCTAGGCCAGGCCTAACGCCAGGCAGGCGGCCCCGGGCCAGCTGCTGGCTGGGGTCGAATTGCCGTTTCACCGCCTCGATCAGGGGACGGCTGGGGGCGTCCTCCCAGGCGGCCAGAGCGGTGCCGGCGGGTTGGTCCAGCACGGTGAGGGCGCCGCCCAGTTCCTGGCAGCGGCGCCGCAGTTGCTCCACCCGGTAGGCGGGCAGTTGGCGGGCGGGCGCCCAGGCCAGGCCCAGGCCGCTGCCCCCCTCCAGCCAGCAGGGCACCCCCGCCAGGGCTGGTTCGGCCAGCAAGGCAGCACCCTGGCTGGGCAGCACCCCCAGTCGCAGCAGCCAGGATCCGCCGGGGCCGGCTGCCGGATCGGAGGCCGGATGGGGGGCCTGATCCTGGCCTGGATGGGCCTGCCCTGCGCGGCGGTCGCCGGGGTTCCGATCCGGCGAGGGGGACCGATCGGGATGGCCTGGGGATGGCCCCCGAACCGACCCCGGGCTGCAAGCCAGCTCCCCTGACAGGCCCGGACCCAGGGCCACGGCCCGGAAGGCGTCGAGCCGTTCCCGGTCGAGGGGCTGGGGATCGAGGCCTGCGGCCTTGGCCTCGCTGGCGATCTGTTGAAGCTGGGCCTCGATGGCGCCGGCGCTGACACTGGCCAGACTCACCAGCAGGCCTGGCTGCGGCGCTTGGCCAGCCGCCGCGGCCAGGGGTGCGCCCCACCAGTCGATCAGCTCCGCCGCCAGGGCGGCTGTCAGCAGCCGTTGGCGCAGCCGCTCCAGGGCCGCCAGGTCGCCCTGCAGCCACAGGCCGCGGCGCTGCTGGGGCTGGGGGTAGGTGCGCAGGCTCAGCTCCGTGATCAGCCCCAGGGATCCCCAGCTGCCGGTGAACAGGCGCACCAGGTCGTAGCCGGCCACGTTTTTGACCACCTTGCCGCCGGCCCGGGCGGCGGTGCCATCGGCCCGCAGCAGGGCCAGGCCGATCACCTGGTCGCGCACGCCCAGGTAGCGCTGGCGCAGGCCGCCGGCCAGGCCCCGGGCCACCAGGCCGCCGATGCTGCCGGAGTTCTGGCCGCTAGCACCGCTGCCCCAGGGCCAGTCGAGCGCCAGCCACTGGCCCTGGTCGGCCAGGGCCGCCTGCAGGTCGAGGAGGGGCATGCCCGCCTGCACGGTCACGGTGAAATCCCCCACCGCATGCTCAATCAGCCGATTGAGCCTGCGGCAACTCACCACCGTGCTGCCCGCCGCCACCGGGGCACTCCAGTGCAGGCGACTGGCCTGGCCGGCCGGCAGCCAGGGGGTGGCCTGGCGGTGCAGGTCCCGCACCAGGGGCGCCAGGGCGTTGGGCTCGGGACTGATCACGGCACGATGGTGCCATGGCTGAGACCCCCCAGGCCCGGCCCCCCCAGGCAGGGGCCTGCAAGATCGTCGTGTTTGACGACGACCCCACCGGCTCCCAGACGGTGCACAGCTGCCCTTTGCTGCTGCGCTGGGACGCTGCCAGCCTGCGCCAGGGCCTGGCCGATCCGTCGCCCTTGCTGTTTCTGCTGGTCAACAGCCGCGACCTGGCCCCCGAGCAGGCCCGCTCCCGGCTGACGGCCCTCTGCCGCAGGCTCAAGCCCCTGCTGGCCGAGGCCGTGGCCGCCGGCAGCATCGACCGCTGGCTGGTGGTCAGCCGCGGCGATTCGACCCTGCGGGGCCATTTCCCCCTGGAAAGCGAGGTGATCGCTGCGGAACTGGGCCCCTTCGCCGCCCGTTTCCTGGTGCCGGCCTTCCTGCCCGGGGGCCGCACCACCGCGGCCGGCGTGCACTTGCTCAACGGCGAACCGGTGCACCTCAGTGCGTTTGCCAAGGATCGGCTCTTCGGCTATGGCACCAGCTACCTGCCCGCCTGGGTGGCGGAGAAAACCGGTGGCGCGATTGCGGCCGCAGCGGTGCAACGCATCGACCGCCGCGAGCTGGAGGCGGCCGTGGCGGAAGGGGAGGGGGCCAGGGGGCCGGGGTTTCAGGCGCTGGTGGGGCGGTTGGCGCAGCTCGCCGGCAACCCCTGGGTGGTGGTCGATGCCGAGCGGCCTGGCCAACTGGCGGCCTTTGCCGCGGCCGTGCACCGGCTCACGGCGGTTGTCGATCCAGCCCCCCACTCCGTCAGCGGGGCCCAGGCCGCTCCCGTCCCCCCTGCCGATCGCCACTCCCAGCGCCTGCCCCAAACCCCACCCCTGGCCCGATCCGGCGACGGGTCCCGATCCGATGACCTGGGTCAGGGTCAGGGTCAGGGCCAGGGCCAGGGCCAGGCCGGCGCGGCCCCAGCCCCGCGCCGTTTCCTGTTCCAATCCGCCGCCAGCCTGATCACGGCCCTGGCGGATCTGCCGCCCCAGCCCCGGGATCGGGCCGGCCTGGCGGCCCTGCGCCGCCGAAGCCCTGCCGGCCAGCCCCTGCCAGGCTTGGTGCTGGTTGGCTCCCATGTGCCCCTGGCCGATGCCCAGCTCGCTGCCCTCCTGGCCGAACCGGCCTGCGCAGGGGTGGAAGTGGAGGTGGCCAAGGTGGCCCGGGTGCTGACGGGGCCCCTGCCCGATCGGCTGTTGCCGTCTCTGGAGCGTGCCTGGTTGGAGCGTTTGCAGCAGCGGCTGGACCGGGGGCAGACGCCGGTGCTGTTCACCAGCCGGGGCGAGTTGGCCTGCTCCAGCCCTGCCGAGCGCCGGGCCCTGGGGGAGGCCCTGGCCGGCCTGATGGCCCGCCTGGCTGCCCGCCTGGCGCCCCAGTTGGGCTACCTGATCAGCAAGGGCGGCATCACCAGCCAGACCCTGCTGGCCGAGGGGCTGGACCTGGCGATGCTGCGGCTGGAGGGCCAACTCCTGCCGGGGCTCTCGCTGCTGCGGCCGACGGGCCCGGGGGTGCCGGAGGCTCTCGCGGGCCTGCCCTTGCTCACCTTCCCCGGCAACCTCGGCGAAGCCCCAACCCTGCGCGAGTCCTGGCGCTTGATGGAGGGCCTGGGGGCTGGCGCCGATGCCTGAGCCGGCCCGGGGGCCTCGGCGGGGTCGTCAGAGGCCCCTGAAGCTCTGCTCCAGCACCTGCACGGGGTGCAACACCGGCAGCTCCCGGCCCGTTTCCGCCAGGTGTTTGCGGATCTGCAGGCTGCAGCCGATGTTGGCGCTCACGGCCAGCTCCGCCCCGCTGCCGGCCAGGTCGGCGGCCTTGATACGGCCCAACTCCGCGGCCACCTCCGGCTCCACCAGGTTGTAGATGCCGGCGCTGCCGCAGCAGACCCCGGCTTCCACCGCTTCGAGCAGCCGCACATGGGGGATCTGGCCCAGCAGGTCGCGGGGCTGGTCGCGCAGGCCCTGGCCGTGGAGCATGTGGCAGGCATCGTGATACACCAGCCCCAGGGGGCGTTCGGCGCTGGCGGGCTGGCCGTCGCCATGGCGCAGGGGCTGGAGGGCGGCGCGGAACGGGTCGGAGAGCCCCACCTTGGCCAGGAATTCCTGGATGTCGGCCACGGGGGCCAGGAAGGGCTGCTCGGTGATCGGACCCTGCCCCTGCTCAGCGGCGCTGCCCGCGGCTGCGCTGTCGCCGCCGAGGATCTGGGGGTAGTGCTTGAGGGTGTGGCCGCAGCCGGAGGCGCCCACCAGCACCGCATCGAGGGGGTCGGTGCCGGCGGCCTTGCCGGGTCCCATCACGGCCGCAAAGCTGGCAACCAGCTCCTGGGCCAGGGCCTGGGTCTGCTCCAGTTCGCCCTGGTGGTGGGTCATGGCGCCGCAACAGCCCTGGGCCGGCGGGATCACCACCTCGATGCCGTTGGCACTCAGAACGGCCACGGCCGCCCGGTTCACGGCCGGATCGAACAGGCGCTGCACGCAGCCGAGCACCAGCCCCACCCGGTAGCGCCTGGGGCCCTGGGCGGGCACCACCACGGGAAAGGTATCGACAAAGGCTTCGGGCGCCAGGGGCGGCAACAGGGCTTCGATCGCCGCCACCTGGGGGCCGCCCAGCCGCAGCAGGCCGCTGCGGCGCACCAGGGCCTGCAGGGGCGTGCCGGCATAGAGCCGCAGGGGCGTCAGCAGGGCCCGCAGGCGGCGGGGGTAGGGCAGCAGGGCAAACAGCAGCTTGCGCAGGGCCTGCTGGCCGGAACTGCGCAACTCGGGCGCATTGAGCTTGGGACGGGTGGCCTCGATCAGCTCGTCGTAGCGCACCCCCGAGGGGCAGGCCGTGACGCAGGCGAGACAGCCCAGGCAGCTGTCGAAATGGCTGGCCACGGTGGCATCGAGGGCCAGCTCGCCGGCTTCGATTGCCTTAAGCGCATGGATGCGGCCCCGGGGCGAATCCATCTCCGTGCCCAGCACCCGGTAGCTGGCGCAGGTGGGCAGGCAGAAGCCGCAATGGACGCAGGGATCGGTTGTGGACGCCAGGACGCTGGTCATGGCGGCCAGTCTGCCGGCCCTAGCCGCCGAAGTGGCGCACCACGGCCTGGGCAAAGCCCGAGCAGCTCACCGACTCCACCCTGGGCTCCATCAGCCGGGCCAGGTCATAGGTGACCTCCTTATTGGCGATGGCGGCGCTGAGGCCGGCGGTGATCAGGTCGGCGGCTTCCTGCCAGCCGAGGTACTCGAGCATCATCACGCCCGAGAGAATCACCGAGCCGGGATTGATGCGATCGAGGCCGGCATGTTTGGGGGCGGTGCCGTGGGTGGCCTCAAAGATCGCCGCCCGGTCGCCGATGTTGGCGCCCGGCGCCATCCCCAGGCCCCCCACCACGGCGGCGGCGGCATCGCTCACGTAGTCACCGTTGAGGTTGAGGGTGGCGAGCACGGAATACTCCTGGGGCCGCGTTTGAATTTGCTGGAAAATGCTGTCGGCGATGCGATCATCCACCAGCACCATCGATTTCCATTGGCCAGCGCCATGGCTGGCACCGATCGAATCGATCACACCCTGCACTTCAGTGTTGATCGCGTCCTTCTTCTCGGGGGTGAGGGCGTCATAGCCGGGTTCGATCAGGCGGGCATTGGCCTCGATGCTCAGCCCCGGCTCACTCTCCAGATTGCCGAGGATCCAGCTTTCCCGCTCGGTGATGCAAACGTCACGGAATTCGGTGGTGGCCAGCTCGTAGCCCCAGTCCCGGAAGGCACCTTCCGTGAATTTCATGATGTTGCCCTTGTGCACCAGGGTGACGTGGCGCTTGGCACCCTCAAGCTTGAGGGCGTGCTGAATCGCCTTGCGGATGTGGCGCTGGCTGCCGTTCTTGCTCACGGGCTTGATGCCGATGCCCGATCCCGCGGGGATGCGGCGGTTGCCCAGTTTGCCGTTGGCCGGGATCACCGTCTCGTTGAGGTGGCGGATCAGCTCGATGCCCACCGGATCGCTGGCCTCCCACTCAATCCCCATGTAGATGTCTTCGGTGTTTTCCCGATAGACGATCACGTCCAGGTCCTGGGGCCGTTTGTGGGGGCTGGGGGTGCCTTCGTAATAGCGGCAGGGGCGTACGCAGCAGTAGAGATCAAAGATCTGGCGCAGGGCCACGTTCAGGGAGCGGATGCCACCGCCAATCGGGGTGGTGAGCGGCCCTTTGATGGCGACGCCGTAGGTCTCGATCGCGGTCAGGGTGTCCTGGGGCAGGTACTGGTAGGTGCCATAGAGGTCGCAGGCCTCATCGCCGGCGTACACCTTGAACCACTCAATCCGGCGCGCGCCGCCGTAGGCCTTGGCCACGGCGGCATCGAGCACCAGCTGGGTGGCGGGCCAGATGTCAACGCCGGTGCCATCGCCGCGGATGAAGGGAATGATCGGGTCGTTGGGCACGATCGGCTGGCCGGCCTCGAAGCGGATGGCGCTTCCCTGGCTCGGGGCGACGAGCTTCTCGTAGGAAGCGGGCGTGGTCGCGGGTGTGGAGCTGGCCATCGGCGGCGGCAGTAGGCGTTTGGCGAGCCTAGGTTTCGGCCCAACGTCTTTTCTGCTCAGGGGAAACGGCATGAATGCGGCAGAGCAGGTCCGTTCTTTGGAACTGGCCCAGGCGTTGGCCTCGGCCCTGACCCTCTTCCGTGGCCATTTCCCGGCGGCGAGGGCCAACCTCACCCCCTGGCGCGACGACCCGCTGACCCGCGCCTACGCCGAAGCCGAGTCCCTCGACCTGTCCTTCCATTTCCCTGGCTGGAGTCCCCGCACCCAATGCCGCTCGGTGTTGGTCCAGCTGCGGCTCGATCAACCGGCCGCCGGGCCCGCCGCCCCAGGCCCCGCCACGGCCGCCGGCCGGCCCCGGCTGCTGGGGGTGGTGGTGCGCGGGCTCACCTATGAATCGGAGCGCTGGCGTCTGGCCACCGTGGGCGACTGGCGCCCCAGCGGCAGCCACCTGCCCCAGCCGGAGGTGGCCGAAAAGCTGCAGGGGTTCTGCCGGGAACTCTTCTCCCTCTTCGATGGGGGGCCCAGCCCATCGCCCGATCGCCAGGCCGCCTGAATCGCTTCGGCTCCAGGCACCGGGGTCGGGTCGGCCCGGCTCCCGTAACCCTTCGCAACCTTGCCAGCCGGCCCGGGGAGGCCCCGCCTACCTTAATCCACCTGACCGAGCAGCTTTCCGGATCGATGTCTGTCGCGCTTGCCGCCCAATTGCGTGAAGGGACCAAAAAGGCCCACACCATGGCCGAAAACACCGGTTTTGTGAGCTGCTTCCTCAAGGGGGTCGTGGACAAGCTGAGTTATCGCCGGTTGGTGGCCAATCTCTATTTCCTCTACAGCGCCATGGAGGAGGAGATCGGCAGGCTCAAGGATCACCCGGTGGTGGGCCCGATTGCCTTCGACCAGCTGAACCGCCGCGCCGTCCTGGAAGAGGACATGGCCTACTACTTCGGCGCTGATTGGCGCAACCAGGTGCAACCCACCCCCGGCGCCCGGGTCTATATCGATCGCATCCACCAGGTGGCCAGCGAGGCCCCCGAGCTGCTGGTGGGCCACCATTACACCCGCTACATCGGCGACCTCTCCGGCGGCCAGATCCTCAAGAACATTGCCCAGAAGGCCATGAACCTGGGCGACCACGACGGCCTGCGCTTCTACGAATTCGACGCGATCCCCGATGAGAAGGGCTTCAAAGTCGGCTATCGCCAGGCCCTCGACAGCCTGCCGATCGACCAGGCCACGGCCGATCGCATCGTGGAGGAGGCAAACCAGGCCTTCCACCTGAACATGACCATGTTCCAGGAGCTGGAAGGCAACCTGGTGGCCGCCATTGGCAAGGTGCTCTTCGGCTTCCTCACCCGCCGCCAGCGCGCCGGCAGTACCGAGGCCGTCGCCGCCTGAGCCTGCGGCTTGGTTGGAAACGGATCCAGGCCTTGACCTTGGGCTGCAGGCTCCCAGCGGGACCCAGCTGGGCCAGAGTTAGCCAACGGCTCGCCTAACGCCTTTGCGACCCCTGCGCTTTTTGGTCCCCGGCACCACCGGCCGCTTTCGCTGTGGCGGCCTGCAGGTGGAACTGCAGACCGCCCGGCTCACGGCCTCCCTGCGGCCCACCGAGCTGGTGACCTATCGCCAGAGGCAGGCCGATTTGCCTTTCCTGGGCGACCTGCTCAAAGGGGAGAAGGCGCCGGGGCAGGCCCTCTGGATCGTGAGCTGGGGCTTTGATGTGCCCCAGTTGCTGCGGCAATTGAGGGGCCGGCCCGTGGCCTATCACGCCCATAGCAGTGGCTATGGCTTTGATCTGCCACCGGCCACCCCGGTGCTGGCGGTGAGTCGCAACACCCTGGGCTACTGGGGCGATCGCAGTCCGCGCAGTCCCCTGTTTTTGGTGCCCAATGCGCTTGAGCCCCAGTGGCTGGGGCGGGGCGATCGGGCTGGAGTTGGTGGTCCTGGTGATGGCGCCGGCCCCGGCGAAGCCAAGGGATCGGCCCAGGCCCGCCGCCGTCCGATCGATGTGCTGGTGCAGCGGCGCAAGAGCAGTGCCTATGTGCTTCACACCCTGGTGCCGGCCCTGCGGGCCCGGGGCCTGGAGGTGGTGGTCCAGGACGGCTGGGTCGACGACCTGGTGGACCTGTTCAACAGCGCCACGGTGGTGCTCTACGACTCCGCCGACTATTGGCGCGGCCGCGGCGTCAGTGAGGGCTTCGGCCTGCCGCCCCTGGAGGCCCTGGCCTGCGGCTGTGTGCTGTTCAGCAGCCTCAACCACGCCCTGGCCGACACGCTGGATCCCGGCCGGCTCGGCCACCAGCTCGGCGCCGGCACCCTCGAGGCCGACCTGGAGGCGATCACGGCCGCAGCAGCGGAGCCGAGGGCCTGGTTGCCGAGCCCCGACGCGCTGGATGGCCTGCTCGCCAGCGGCAGCGAGGCGGCCCTGCTGGAGCGCTGGCGCCAGGCCCTAGGGGCGATCGATCGCCACTGGGACCGCCTGGAGCAGGGCCGTTCGCCCCTGGTGAGTTCGCCGGTGGAGCTGCTGCGCTGGCGCCAGCGGCTGGCGCGGCTGGAACGCCTGAAGCGATTCCTGCCGTTCGGGAAGGGCGCTTAGGGCCTGGGCTGCCAGGGCCAGGGCACTGGGGCGGCCAATCGGTTCTCTGGCTGGCCGCCTGGGCGGCCGGGACCCAGGGCTGAGACATAGCTTGACCCCATTGGCTCCAGATCAGGCCCCCCTCCATGCCGTTCCTGCGCAGCGAAACCGTTCACCAGCTGCGCCAGATTCTTGATTACCTGCCCAGGCGCAGGCGGCTGGCCCTGCTGCTGCTTGTGCCCTGTTCCGTGGTCCCCGGTGTGATCGACCTGCTGTCGGTGGCGGTGGTGGCCCGCCTGACCGGCGCGCTGGTGGGCACTGGGCTGGAAGATCGCCTCAGCGGCATCTGGGTGTTTGGTGGTGATCTCCAGAATCAAAGCCTCTGGATGATCCTGATCTTTATTGCCCTGGCCTGGTTGGCGTCGATCTCCAAGCTGTCGCTGCGTTTCTTTCAGCAACGGCTATCGGCCCAGATTTGGCGCGATCTCTCCAATCTGGTGCATGCCAGGGTGTTGCAACAGGATTATGAATACCACCTGGGTAAAAGTACCGCCGATCTGAGTTCGCAGCTTCTCGCCAATCTCAGTCGCGTGGCCTCCAATGTGGTCACACCAACCCTGCAGATGCTGAGTGCATCTGTGTCGATTGTGTTGCTGTCGATCGGCATTTTGTTTGTGGGCCGTGAGCTTTCGGTGCTGTTGGTGGTGAGCCTGGTGGCGGCCTACTGGCTGATCTCGATTTCCATCACTCCCTATCTGCGCCATGCCTACCGCCAGAAAATGCGGCTTGATGCCGAATCCACCAACATCCTGCTGGAAACCCTCGGTTCGATCCGGGATATCCAGCTGACAGGGTCTGAGGGCTATTTTCGCCGGATGTTTGTGGCGTCCGGCGAAGAATCCAAGCTCTACAGCTGGTCCACCGAGTGGCTTCCAGATCTGCCCAGGGGCCTGATTGAGCCCTTCGGCATCACCATGATCTTTGCCGTGGGGGCCGTGCCGGCCCTGCTCAGTGGCGACCCCAGCAAGGCCAAGGAGATTTTGCCGTTCCTGGCCACGATTGCGGTGGCGGCCCTGCGCCTGACGCCCCCGCTCCAGGATGCCTTCCGCTCCTTGACCCAGCTGCGGGGCGGCTTGCCCCTGGTCAGTGGCGCCCTTGAGTTGCTCAACCTGCCCTGTGATCGGCCCACCCTGGCCACCCCAGGCGTGCCCTCCCCGGCGGGCGTGTTCCCCCGCCACACCATTCGTCTGCAGGACGTCTGGTATCGCTACCCCAGCAGTGACGACTGGGTGCTGAAGGGGGTGAACCTCACCATTCCCCTGGGTTCGCGGGTGGCCCTGGTGGGCACCACCGGCAGCGGCAAAAGCACGGCCGCCAACATCCTGCTCGGTCTGCTGCAGCCAGCCCGGGGCCACCTGGAGCTCGATGGCATCCCCGTGGAGGGCCTGGACCTGCCCGCCTGGCAGGCCAACTGCGCCCAGGTGCCCCAGGCGATCACCCTGCTCAATGCCAGCGTGCTCGAAAACGTGGCCTTCGGCCTCTCCCCTGACCAGGCCGACCAGGACCGGGTCTGGGAAGCGCTGGAAGGGGCCCAGCTCCAGGACTTCGTCGCCGAGATGCCCTACGGGCTTTACACCCAGGTGGGCGAGAACGGCCTGCGCCTCTCCGGGGGCCAACGCCAACGCCTGGCCCTGGCGAGGGCCTTCTACCGCCAGGCCAAGGTGCTGGTGCTCGATGAGGCCACCAGCGCCCTCGACAACCGCACCGAATCGGAGGTGATCGAGGCCCTGGAAGTGGTGGGGCGCCGCTGCACCACCTTGGTGATCGCCCACCGACTCAGCACCGTGCGCCGCTGCGATCGCATCTATGAGTTTGACCAGGGCCAGGTGAAGGCCTACGGCAGCTTTGCGGAACTGCAGGACCGCAGTGCCAGCTTCCGCGAGCTGGCCAGCCTGGAGGGCCGCCTGGGCGGTTAGACCGGACCGATGAGCTTTCTGGCCGGCCTCAACGACGCCCAGCGCAAGGCGGTGGACCACCACAACGGCCCGCTGCTGGTGGTGGCCGGGGCCGGCAGCGGCAAGACCCGCGCCCTCACCCATCGCATTGCCCACCTGATCGGCCACCACGGCGTCGATCCGGCCGAGATCCTGGCGGTGACCTTCACCAACAAGGCCGCCCGCGAGATGAAGGAGCGGCTCGAATTGCTGCTGGCCCAAAAACTCGCCCAGAGCCAGTTCGGCCAGCCCTGGAGCACCCTGGCGCCCCAGGACCAGCGCCAGCTGCGCAGCCGCATCTACCGGGAGGTGATCAAGGACCTCTGGATCGGTACCTTCCACGCCCTGTTCGCCCGGCTGCTGCGCTTCGATATCGACAAGTTCAAGGATCCCGAAGGCCTGAGCTGGACCCGCCAGTTCTCGATCTACGACGAAGGCGACGCCCAGACGCTCGTCAAGGAGATCGTGACCCAGGAATTGCAGCTCGATCCCAAACGCTTCGAGCCCAAGAAGATGCGCTGGGCAATCAGCAATGCCAAGAATCAGGGTTGGCTGCCCGAGCAGTTGGAGGCCGACCAACAGGGCCAGCGGGGCAAGCTGGCGGCCGAAACCTACCGCCGTTATCGCCGTGCCCTGGCGGCCAATAACGCCCTCGATTTCGACGATCTGCTGCTCCTGCCGGTGCAGTTGCTGCGCCAGAACGAGCAGGTGCGCCATTACTGGCACCGGCGCTTTCGCCATGTGCTGGTGGATGAATACCAGGACACCAACCGCACCCAGTACGACCTGATCAAGTTGCTGGTCACCGACGGCAAGGATCCAGACACCTTCGATGAGTGGCAGGGGCGCTCGGTGTTTGTGGTGGGCGATGCCGACCAGAGCATCTACAGCTTCCGGGCGGCCGATTTCACGATCCTGATGGGCTTCCAGGATGATTTTGGTGATGGCGCCGCCGATGGCTCCACCAGCACCATGGTGAAACTGGAGGAGAACTACCGCTCCACTGCCACGATCCTCGAGGCTGCCAATGCCCTGATCGCTAATAACTCCGAGCGCATCGATAAGGTGTTGCGCCCCACCCGCGGCGAAGGCGAACGGATCACGATCACCCGCTGCGACGATGAAATCGCCGAGGCTGAAGCGGTGGTGCATCGCATGCGCATGCTCGATGCGGCCCACCCGGACCTGCGCTGGGGCGACATGGCGGTGCTCTATCGCACCAACGCCCAGAGCCGGGCGATGGAGGAATCGCTGGTGCGCTGGGGGATTCCCTACATCGTGGTGGGCGGCCTGCGCTTCTACGACCGCCGTGAGATCAAGGATGTGCTCGCCTATCTCAAATTGCTGGTCAATCCCGCCGACACGGTGAGTCTGCTGCGGGTGCTCAATACCCCCAAGCGTGGCATCGGCAAAACCACGATTGAGCGGCTCACCGATGCCTCCAACCAGCTGGGGATTCCCCTCTGGGAGGTGGTGAATGACCCCGAGGCCGTGCGTTCGCTCGGAGGTCGCTCGGCCCGGGGTTTGCTGCAGTTCAGTGAGCTGATTCAGGACCTGCAGCGGCGCAGCCAGGAGGTGCCTCCCTCGGAACTGGTGCAACGGGTGATGGAGCAGAGCGGCTATGTGGCCGAACTGATCGCTGAGGGCACCGATGAGGCGGAGGATCGCCGCCGCAACCTCAATGAACTGGTGAATGCGGCCCTGCAATACCAGGAAGAAAACGAAGAGGGTTCCCTCGAAGATTTCCTCTCCGGTGCCGCCCTAGCCAGCGATGCCGACAGCAAGGACACCGAGCAGAACCGGGTGACCCTGATGACCCTGCACGCCAGCAAGGGCCTGGAATTTCCGGTGGTGTACCTGGTGGGCCTGGAGCAGGGCCTGTTCCCCAGCTACCGCTCCCTGGAAGACCCCGCCGCCCTGGAGGAGGAGCGTCGTCTTTGCTACGTGGGCATCACCCGGGCCAAGGAACGGTTGTTCCTGTCCCACGCCAGTGAGCGGCGCCTCTGGGGCGGCATGCGCGAACCGGCGGTGCCCTCGGTGTTCCTGGCCGAGTTGCCGGAAGAGCTGGTGCAGGGTGACATCCCCCGCAGCGGCGGCGCCGCCATCCGCCGTGAGAACCGTCTCGATCGCCTCACCCGTGTTGATCGCGACGACGTGCAACGCACGGCCGCCGGTGGCGCCGCCGCGGCCCCGGCCAATGCCGTGCGCCGCCGGGCGCCAGCCCGCACCTGGGCCGTGGGCGATCGCCTGCGCCACAGCGCCTTCGGCGAAGGCCAGGTGACCCACCTGTTTGGCAGCGGCGAGAAGATCTCCCTGGCGGTGAAGTTTGAGGGCATGGGGCCCAAGATCCTCGATCCGCGGCTGGCGCCGATTGAGGCGATTTGAGCCAGGGGCGGCGCCAGGCCATGGAGATTCCTGGCGTTCCGTCCCAGCTGCTTCAGGCCCTTGGCGAGGCCGCCGCCTCTGCCGCCGCCGCCAATTCTGCCTCCGTCTCCGTCTCCGGCGAGCCCCTCTTTCAACCCCAGCGCCTCGCCCTCGTCGGCGGCGCCGTGCGCGATCTGCTGCTGCACCGCGTCCACCGCGACCCCTGGCGGGGCCTGCTGGATCTCGATCTGGTCGTGTCCGACTGGTCGCCCGAGCCGGGTCAGACCCCTGATGGTTCCAGCCCCCGCGCCGGGACGCAGGAGCCCAACCCCCCAGCCGCCCACCGGCTGGCCCGGGCCCTGCAGGCCCAGGATCCGGCGGCCCTGGGCTTCTGCCGCTTCCATCACGCCTACGGCACGGTGGAGCTGGAGCTCCATGGCGTGCTGTTGGATCTGGCCACAGCCCGCTGCGAGACCTACCCCGAACCGGGGGAAAACCCAGTCGTCGGCCCGGGTGTGCTGGAGGACGACCTGGCCCGCCGCGATTTCAGCGTCAATGCCATGGCCCTGGTGCTGGATGGCAGCGGCGGCCAGCTGCTCGATCCCCATGGCGGCCTGGCCGACCTGGAGGGCCGACACCTGCGCTTTCTGCATGGATCCAGCGTTGCCGATGACCCCACCCGCCTGGTACGGGGCGCCCGCTACGGCGCCCGCCTGGGCTTCCGCCTCGATCCCGCCAGCCTGGAGCAGGTGAGGGCCACCCTGGCGGCCTGGCCCTGGCGCTGGCGGCCCGGCGATCCGCCCGACCTCGCCCCGCCCGCCCTGGGCACGCGCCTGCGCATGGAGCTGGAGCTGCTGCTCGAGCGGGAACCCTGGCGCCAGGCCCTGGCCCTGCTGCAGGACTGGGGCGCCCTGCTCCTGCTCGATCCAGCCCTCCAGGCCGACCAGCACTGGCTCCGCCGCATCGCCTGGGCCCAACGCTTAGGCCTGCCGTCCCTGGTGGCCTTGGTGGCGGGGGCCTCCCAGCCCCTGGCCCTGGCCGAGCGTTTGCAATTGCCCCACCGCCAGCACCGGCTCCTGGCCCAGCTGGCGGAATTGCGCCTGCGGCTGGAGGCGGCCGGGCCCACGGACGGCTGGAGCGTGTCCCGCTGGTGCGCCCTGCTGGAGGGCCATGGCCTGAGCGTCGAGGCCGTGGCCCTGGCGATTGCCTCAGGCGTGGGCCCGCGTCGCCCTTTGCTGCGCTGGTGGCTGCGTTGGCGCCAGCTCAAGGCGCCCCTGGCCGCCGCCGATCTGATCGCGACCGGCCAGCGTCCCGGACCGGAGCTGGGCGAGCGCCTGCGGACCCTGCGGGCCGAACGGCTGGATCAGGAACGGCTCTGAGTGTCGCGGGGGGCCCCGCCTACGGAGTGTTAGTCGCCCCTCCCTCGGAAGGGCCCCCCAACACGCGCCCGATCACGGCGGCCTCTCCAAAGCCAGCCTCCTGCATCGCGACAAGGGCTGCCGGGGCCTGCTCGGCAGGCAGGGCGGCCAGCAGGGGACCACAGGTTTGGGGATCAATCAGGAGGGCCAGTTGGGCCGCGCTGAGCGGCGCCTTCAGGCGGATCGGCCCGCCCAGGAGGGCGAGGGCGGAGGCGTTCGAGGGAGCCAGGGTGCTGGCATAACCCTGCTCCAAGAGCTCCAGGGACCCGGCCAGCGCTGGGATCGCTGAGCCGTCCAGCTCCAAGCCGGCGCTGGCGATCCCCGGGCCCGCCGCTGCCAGCATCTCGCCCAGGTGGCCCAGCAGACCAAAGCCGGTGATGTCGGTGCAGGCCCGGCAGCCGTGGGCCTGGAGAAGCGCCACCAGCTCGGCCTGGCTTTGCTGCATCAGATCCAGGGCGCCATCGAGCCAGGCGGCCTCGGCCGCCCCGGCCATGGCGGCGGCAAACAGCACCCCCGTGCCGATCGGCCGGCTGAGCAGCAGCAGGTCGCCCGGCTGGAGTGGTCCCTTCGGCCAGAGGTGCAGGGGCGCCACCTGGCCATTCACCGTGAGGGCCAGGGCCAGGCCGGCCCCATCGCGGCCCTCCAGGGTGTGTCCTCCGATCAAGGTCGCCCCAAGCGGATCGAGCACCGATCGCAGCCCCGCCAGGCTCTGGAGCAGCAGTTCTTCCTGTAGCTGGGGCCCCGCCTCCGGCACGGTCACCAGGGCCTGGACGCTGGTCACCCGGGCGCCACAGGCCCAGAGGTCGCTGCAGGCGTGCAGGGTGGTGAGCCGGGCATTGAGCCAGGGGTCATCCACCAGGGCCGGGAAGCCATCGACGCTCTGCAGCAGCAGCTCCTCGCCGGCTGTTGTGGCCACCAGGGCGGCGTCTTCGGCTTGGGGGGGATTGGCTGGACTTCCGCTCAGGCGGGCCAGGGCGCTGGCCAGGGGGCTGGCGGCGAGTTTGGCGGCGCAGCCTCGGCAGGCCATGGGGTCCGAGGCGGCCCCGGCAGCCATGGGGGACAGGGCGCCAAAGCGCTGCATGAATCCCCTGTCAATCCGCTCCTTCCAGCGCCAGAGCCAGGGGCTGGGTCCCAGGGCCAGGGGGCCCCAGAGGGCCAGGGCCTGGGGTGGGCCGCCCCTGGCCGCGCCAGCGCCGAGCAGCTGCAGGGCCCGGGCCTGGGGGCGCCAGGGGCGCAGGGGCCGCCCGGGCTGCCCGAGGCTGCGCTGCAGGTTGGTGGCCAGGGTGGGCGTGGCCCGCACCGCCCAGACCCCGGCGGCGGGTCGGGGATCGCTGGCGATCAGGCCGCAGTCGCCGGAGGCAAACAGGCCCGGATGGCCCAGCACCTGCAGGCTGGGTTCGGTCAACACCCGGCCGCTGGCGGCGTCAACGGGCAGGCCGCTGGCCGCCAGCCAGGCCGGCGCCCGGCTGCCCGTGCAGGCCAGATCGGCGCGCTCCGTGCTGGCGACCCGGCGCCGCACCGGGATCGCCGCCGCCGCCAGCAGGCGCTCGCCGGCCCGGTTGGCGGCCCCGGAGCCGAGGCTGAGGCCCTCGCCGCGCAGCAGCAGTTCCGGCTGATGGCCGCGGCGGGCCAGGGCCAGGGCCAGTTCCACGGCCGCCTGGCCGCCGCCGCGCAGGCGGATCGGGGCGCCCGGGGGCAGGCTCGCGAGCCAGGCCAGGCAGGGTTCCAGGGGTTTGACGGCCAGGGCGCCGCCGGGATCCCTGGCCGTCACGGCGCCCAGATCGAGGCTGAGGCGATCGAAGCGCAGCCCGGGCCGCCCCTGCAGCAGCAGCTCCCGGGGCGCCAGATCAAGCCCCGTGATCTCGGCCAGCACGAAGGTCACGCCGGCCTGGGCGCTGAGCCGGCGCAGGTCGATGGCGCAGTCGTCCTGCCGATAGAGGCCCGCCACCAGGCCCGGCACCAGGCCCGAGTAGAGCGCTGAGCTGTGCCGACTCACCAAGGTGATCAGGCTGCCGGCCGGCCGGCGTCCGGGCCGCATCGCCCACATCCGCAGCAGCAGGGCATGGCTGTGGCCGCCGCCAGCCAGGACCAGGTGGTGCTTAGGGGGCATGGTCAGGAGGCTTGATTAGGGGAGATGGTCAGGGGCTTCGCCATGGGGGTTGGCTTGGCGCCAGTTTTCACCTTCGCGGCTGATGGGTGGTCTGTCCCGCTGGTCTCGCCAGTCCAGATGCTGGCTGGCTTCGGCTACGCCGAGGGCGCTGTCGCCGGCCCGGCGATCCACCCGTGCGGAGGGCGCGGAGGCGCCGGTTGCGCCCCAATCTTCCCGCTCGGTAAGATTGGGGATCTCCGCCGGGGGCTGCGTGGGGTTTCATCCCGATCGGGAAGATTGCCTGGTGCGGGTCGAGTCGGCAGCGGCCCTGGGCCAGGCAGCCAAGGCCCAGCGGCAGCGCCTGGGGATGACCCAGGCGGAAGTGGCCCTCGTGGCAGGGGTCGGCGTCCGCTTCATTGGCGAACTGGAAGCGGGCAAACCAAGCCTGCAGCTGGAGCGGGTCGTGCGGGTCGTTAGGGCCCTGGGCTTCGAGTTGCAGCTGGCCTTGCCATGAGTCAGCAGCTGGCGGTGTGGCTCTTTGAGGCCTGCGTGGGGGTGCTCAGCCTGGAGGGGGGCCAGCTCCGCTTTGCCTACCTGCCCAGTTGGCTGGAGAACCCCCAGGCGGTGCCGCTCTCCCAGGGCCTGCCCCTGCAGAACGAGCCGTTTGGCGACCAGGCCGCCCGCTCTTTTTTCGCCGGGCTGTTGCCTGAGGGGGGGATGCGGCAGCTGCTGGCGCGGCAGTTGCAGCTCTCTGGCGGCAACGATTTCGGCTTGCTGCAGCGGCTGGGTGGTGACTGTGCCGGCGCGGTGCGACTCCTGGAGCCTGGTGGGACCGCTGGGGCCAGCCAGCCCCCCAGGGTTGCCTGGCTGGGGCCCGAGTCGTTGCGGGCTGTTCTGGCCGATCTACCGACCAGCCCCATGCTGGTGGAACGCAGCGAATTGCGCCTATCGCTGGCCGGGGCCCAGAGCAAGCTGCCGGTGGTCGTGCTTCCAGGGCTGGTTAATTGTGGTCCGGTTGATCCAAGCGAGGGGCTGATCGAGCCGGTGGGGGGAGAGGGGTTGTGGATCGGCCTGCCCCTGGCCGGAACCCCAAGCACCCACATCCTCAAGCCGGAGATTGCGGCCTTTGGGGACAGTGTCCTCAACGAGGCGTTTTGCCTGCAGCTGGCCGCCGCGATGGGCCTGCCGGTGGCCCAGGCCCAGATCCTGCCTGTGGGGTCGCAATCGGTCCTGCTGGTGCAGCGCTACGACCGCACGGGCCTGCCTGGCCCCGGGGAGGGATCCGCCGCATTAGCCCAGCTCCGCCGGTTGCATCAAGAAGACTTTGCCCAGGCCCTGGGGGTTGGACCGGAGTTGAAATATCAAAACGAGGGTGGGCCCGATCTGATCGCCTGTTTTGACTTGCTGCGCCGGGTGTGTCGGCCCAGTGGGCTTGCGGTCTTGCGGCTCCTCGATGCCGTGATCTTCAACGCCCTGGTGGGCAACCACGACGCCCATGCCAAAAACTTCTCGCTGCTCTATCGGGGACCCCAGCCGGAATTGGCGCCGCTCTATGACCTGCTCTGCACGGCCGCCTATCCCCAGCTCAGCGACAAGATGGCCATGAAAATTGGCAGCCGCTATAGCTTCAGCCAGCTGATGCCGCGCCATTGGCAGCAGTTTGCCCAATCCGCCGGCCTGTCCTGGCCCCAGGTGCGGCTTCGATTGCAAAGGGTCTCGGAGCGGTTGCCCCGGGTTGCCGAGCGGTTGCAGGCCCAGCCGCCGTTTCACGGTGCGTCCATGGTTCAACAGATCTCAAGCCTGATTGGGCAGCGCTGCGCCCTCACCCAGCGGCGCCTGGCCGATTCCCCGCCGTGATCCCGCAAACTGGCGCCAGTGCCCCTCTAGAGCGTCCCGTGGAGAAACTGCAGAGCCTGCGGGGTCTGGTGGATCTGCTGCCGGCCCACACGCCCCTGTGGCAGCGGGTGGAGGCCACGGCCCGGGAGCACTTCCGCCGCGCCGGGGTGGAGGAGATCCGCACGCCCCTGCTGGAGGCCACCGAGCTGTTTGCCCGCGGCATCGGTGAGGCCACCGATGTGGTCGGCAAGGAGATGTACACCTTTGTCGATCGGGGCGATCGCAGCTGTACCCTGCGGCCCGAGGGCACGGCCTCGGTGGTGCGCGCCGCCATCCAGCACGGTTTGCTGAGCCAGGGGCCGCAACGGCTCTGGTACGGCGGGCCGATGTTCCGCTACGAGCGCCCCCAGGCCGGTCGCCAGCGCCAGTTCCACCAGATCGGCCTGGAACTGCTCGGCTTTGCCGATCCCCGCAGTGACGTGGAAGCGATCGCGATCGCCTGGGACCTGCTCGCAGGTCTTGGCGTGGGCGGCCTGGCCCTGGAGCTCAATTCCCTCGGCAGCAGCGACGACCGCGCCCGCTACCGCCAAGCTCTCGTGGCCTGGCTGGAGGCCCGATCCGACCAGCTCGATGCCGATTCCCAGGCACGGCTGCAGACCAACCCCCTGCGCATCCTCGACAGCAAGAACCCAGGTACCCAGGCCCTGCTGGCCGGTGCCCCCACCCTGGCGGACGCCCTGGCTCCGGAAAGCCGCCAGCGGTTTGAGCAGGTGCAGGCGGGCCTCCTGGCCCTGGAGATCCCTTTCCAGCTCAATCCCCGCCTGGTGCGCGGCCTCGACTACTACAGCCACACCGCCTTTGAGATCACCTCCAGCCAGCTGGGCGCCCAGGCCACGGTCTGCGGCGGCGGCCGCTACGACGGCCTGGTGGGTCAGTTGGGCGGACCGGACACCCCGGCGATCGGCTGGGCCTTGGGGATGGAGCGGCTGGTGTTGCTGCTGGGCCAGATCGAGGGCGCAGGCCATGCCGCCCGGCCGCCCGACCTCTATCTGGTGAACCGGGGCGCAGCGGCTGAAGCGGCGGCCCTAGTGCTGGCCCGGGGCCTGCGCCAGCGGGGCCTGGCGGTGGAACTCGATGCCAGCGGCTCCGCCTTCAGCAAACAGTTCAAGCGGGCCGACCGCTCCGGCGCGGCCTGGGCCGCCGTGCTCGGCGAGGGCGAACTGGCCGATGGGCTGGTGCGGCTTAAGCCCCTGCGCTCTGAGCCGGATGGCGAGGCTGACGCCGGGGCTGGGGAGCAGCTGCTGCCCCTGGATGATCTGGCGGCTGTAATCCAGCTTTTAGCTTGATTCCAACCCGATCGATGTGCTCCAGCAGGGGGGGATGGTCGATCTGGTGATGGAGCTGTAAGTCGATCGACCAGGGCAACAGCAGGTCGTCGAGGCGGGCCTGGAGCTCGAGCAGCTCCCCCAGGCCCAGGGAGGGCGCCACCAGGCAGAGATCGATGTCGGAGCCGGGCCTCTGGCGCCCCAGGGCCCGGGAGCCATAGAGAAGCACCGCCTCCACGGAGGGGTCGCTTTGCAACAGGCCGAGGATCTGGTCCAGGGCTCCAGTCGGCAGCCCGTAGCCGGTTTCGCCGGTGGGGGGCCCGCTCACCCTGCCCCCGGATCCGAATCGCTTGAAGCACCTGGCCCTGGTGCCTGGCAGTCGAGACCGTCTGCCAGGCGGGCCGCGGCGCGGGGCTCGAGGGCTGCCAGCAACCGTTCCAGGGCCGGGGCGTACTGCTCGACGATCAGCAGGGCGATCTCGCGGGCGACTGAAGGGTTATCGGTGTGGCTGGTGAGATTGCGGCTGCGGATCATCGCCATCCAGCCGAGTTCATCCCCCTGGGGCAGTAACTCCAAGCGCACGATTTCCCGCACCGCATCGCGGGAGCCGCTGATGCCCGTAACGCCTTGATCCACCAGCACATCCTTGAGCAGTTGCCAACTCAGCTCATGGGTGACTTCGAAGGCCTGGATTAGCCCTAGCTCCTCTAGCTCACTGAGCTCGCGCGCCTGGGCGGTGGCTGCAGCCCGCTGCAGGGCTGCCAGAGCCCGCCGGTAGCTTTCAAGCCGCTGCAGCCAGCGAATGTCTGGGCGTGCCATGGCATCCAGGCTATGGGGCTTGAGGGCTGACGAGGAGCTGACCCTCACTGGTTAGCCGCCGCAAGTTGCCCGCCACCCGGTTGCCCCTGCCCCGCCCCGCTCCAGCACACTGGCCCCATGAGCCGTAGCGCCCCCACCCT
This sequence comes from Synechococcus sp. UW140, assembly GCA_943370565.1. Classification (GTDB taxonomy): domain Bacteria; phylum Cyanobacteriota; class Cyanobacteriia; order PCC-6307; family Cyanobiaceae; genus BAIKAL-G1. Next base: position 125,936 of record CALRRL020000004.1, read on the forward strand.
CTCGATCCTGGTTGCCACCTGGAACTGCGCCGCCCAACTGGCCGAGTTCCTGGCCAGCCTGGCCGAGCAGACCTACGTGGACTGGGAACTGCTGCTGCTCGATAACGCCTCCAGCGACGGCACCGCCGAGCTGGTGCAGCGCCACCAAAAGGCCTTCCCCGCGCAGCGGGTCCTCTGGAGCAGCCAGCCAGACCTGGGCATCTACGACGCCTGGAACCGGGGCCTGGGTCTGGCAGCCGGCCGCTACCTGACCTTCATCGGCGCCGATGACACCTTCCTGGCTCCCACCAGCCTGGCCGAAATCGCCTCACTCACGGCCAGCGGAGCCGACCTGATCACCGCCCGCAACGCCTATTACGCCGCCAATGGCCGCTTCCTGCGCCACTTAGGGGCGCCCTGGAACTGGAAGCGCAACCGCCAATCGATGACGATCGCCCATCCGGGCATGCTGTGCCGCCGCGAGCTGTTCGAGCAGGTAGGCCCGTTTGATGCCAGCTTCCGCATCTGCGCCGACTACGAGTGGTTCCTGCGCCTGCCCCAGGAGCTGCGCAGCGTCCACAGCAGCGATTCGATTTTGAAGGTGGTGCAAGCGGGCGTTAGCCACACCCGCATTGGCCAGGTGTTCGCCGAAACCTTCCGCGCCCAACGCCGCCACCTGGGCCTGGCCCCCAGCGCCGCCTGCTGGGCCCTCAACTGGGCCAAGTACGCACGCAGAAAGCTGATTGGCTTGGCGTGAGGCGTTGTTTTTGGGTTGGGGAGACGGACTTGGGTAGGGTACATTCACATCCTTGGCTCAACCCTGGAGCGAATACGTTCATTGTTATGACTCCAGTCAAGCGATTCGCAAGCCCTAAGCGTTCAAGCTATCCCAGTCGGGTTGGCTATGCGTTGTCGTTGCTCAAGGATGTTGTCAGGGACAGCTTCCGGCAGTATTGGTCTTTGAACGGATTAGACCAGCGTCTTGCCGAACTGATGCCCTATCGCAAGGGCTATTATGTGGAGCTAGGCGCAAATGATGGCCGTTCCCAGTCGAATAGCCTGCATTTTGAACGCCATAAGGGTTGGCGGGGGCTTTTGGTAGAGCCTTCGCCTACGGCGTTTCAGCACTGTGTGATGACGCGGTCCCCGCGTAACACCATTGTCTGTGCCTGTTGTGTGGAGCCAGAGAATGCGGGAGCTCTGGTGCCGCTGGAATTTTTCAACTTGATGACGACCAGAACCGATCGCAATCAAGATCAAGACCTTGAAATGCTGTTGCCGAGTTTGCGCTTAAATGATGGGGGCGAGCCCGATCTGTCCTATCGTTTTGGCGCTGAAGGCAGAACCATGACCAGCCTGCTTGAAGAGGCAGGGGCGCCTCAATTGATTGATTTTCTGTCTCTGGATGTGGAGGGAAATGAGCTCAATGTGCTGAAGGGGTTAGACTTCTCCCGGTATAGCTTTAAGTATCTGTTGATTGAAGCTCGCAACCCTCAGGAGGTTGCCGATTTTCTTTTGCCATGGGGATATGTGATGCGCGAGCAAGTCTCGCCTCATGATTATTTGTTTGGACCCTTGCTGGAATCGGTTGAGCGCTAATCACGCGCTTTGCGGCATTGCCCAGGCCCCTATGGGCAGGGCATGTCCGGAAACCTTCTGGGCCCGGCCCTGCCAACGGAGGCAAGTCTGGCCGGATGCGTTGATGGCCTTGGCGCGAGGCTCTGGCTGGTGGCAGCATCCAGGAACAGCTTGATTGGACCTGTTTGATGGGAACTGTGTTGCCCACGCCCCATCCTTCCAATAGGCGCTGGGTCCGCCGCCTCGCCCTGATCCGGATTGCTGCCTTCTGGAGCCAGCGTCCACCCTTGCGCTGGCCTGAGACGCCAGAGGCGATGATTCGCAGCGATCGGGAGCGCTGAGCCCGGTGCTGCCCTGATCGATGCTGCTGCTCAACTATCGGCCGGTGCTGCGCCAGCCCACGGGCATCGGGGTGTATGCCCATGGGGTGTTGCCGGCCCTGCAGACGCTGGAGCACACCCTCATCCCCGGCGGCGGCGAAGGCGGGGCCCGGGAGCGGCTGCAGCGCCTGGCCTGGAGCCAGACCCGCCTGCCACACCTGGCCCGCCGGGCGGGGGCCTCGCTGATCTTCACGCCGGCGCCGGAGGGCTACCTGGGCCGCCAGACCATTCCCCAGGTGGTGATGGTGCACGACCTGCGGCCGATCAGCCATCCGGAGCGCTCCCTGCAGTCGCTCTACTTCCGCAACTGGGTGCCGCCGCTGCTGCGGCGTTGCCAGCGGGTGATCACCAATTCCCAGTTCACTGCCGCCGAAATCGAGCGCCACACGGGTTTGGCGGCCAGCCACATCAGCGTGATCCCCCTCGGTTACGACGCCCAGCTGTTCCGGCCGATGGGTCCAGGGCGGCCCGCCCAGCCCCCTGCGGTCCTGGCGGGCCTGCGGGGGCCCTACCTGTTGCACCTGGGCCAGGCCTACCCCCACAAGAACCTGGAGCGCCTGATCCGGGCCTTTGCCGCGGTGGCACCGCGTCACCCTGATCTCAGCCTGGTGCTGGCCGGCAAGCCCCACGCCAGGGAAACCCCCCGGCTGAGGGGGGTGGTGGAGGGGCTGCAGCTGCAGAGCCGCGTCCGCTTCCTGGCCTATGTGCCCTATGGCCAACTGGGAGACCTGTATCGCGGTGCCCTGGCCCTGGCCTATCCCAGCCTGTGGGAGGGGTTTGGCTTGCCGGTGCTGGAAGCGATGGCTTGCGGCACGCCGGTGCTGACGAGCCTGGGCTCCGGCACCGAGGAGGTGGCCGGCGATGCCGCCCTGCTCGTGGACCCTACCCAGACGGGCGCCATCGCCGAGGCCCTGGGGGCCCTGGCGGCCCAGCCGGTGCTGCGGGCGGACCTGGCCCGGCGTGGGTTGGAGCGGGCAGGGAGCTTCAGCTGGCAGAGCACCGCAGCGGCGACGCGGCAGCTGCTGGCGCAAGGCTGAGGGCGCGGGCAGGGGAGGCAGCGAGCGCTGGCCATGGGGTGGCCCCATGGTTGAAGCAGCCTGGGGCGCGTCCGGATTGGGTCAGATCAGCTACAGCAGGCCTTACTCGGACTGAGTTTGGATGTCATCGAAGCAACCGATCCGCACGCTCGTTGTTGGGAGTTGCGTGCTGGCACCTGTTGTAGGGTGACTTGGTTGTTGAGCCGCTTGAGAGCACTGCTCTCGTGGCCGGCAACCTAACCAAGCCATTGGAGTATCTAAGCGCTGGTGACTTTGTCAAGCCTTATGCAGGATGCGCATAACGGGCTAGATGGTGGTAAAAACAAGTTTCGGCTTTAGCGATTCATTCCGATTTCAGTGACAAGCGCCCCGTTGACGTTTCTAGGGACTGGCACCTCCTCGGGTATCTGTTGATATTGGATTGACCAATTGAAGATGGTTGAACGGGGCTTTACTAGGCTTCAAAAACACACCCGTCCCTGTCCTGGTGGTGGTTTCCATGGGTTTGATTCGAGGGATCATCCAGCTTCGCAATCCGTCTCGCCAAGACCTCCATCCCGTTGAGGTCTCGGCTTTGGCTGAACCAGGTGCCGTTCACCTTTGCATTCCAGAGCACCTGGCGATTCAGTTGCAGGTCGAGGCGCTTGAGTAGCGGGACGTCGTCTTGGCGGATGGCCATAGGAGAACGGTTCCCTATGTGGGGCCCATTGAGGTCTGGTTCCAAAATCGTCGTTGCTTCACAGGGGCGATGGTTTTAGGGGATGAAGTCTTGCTAGGGGCGATTCCCATGGAGGACATGGATTTGGTGCTGCGACCCCAACTGCAGTCGATTGGGATGAATCCTGAAAGCCCCAACATTGCTGTCAGTTTGGCAAAGTAGTAGGCCAATTAGATGTCAATGTAGATGTCAAGGTTGATTAATAGGGATTTTTTGATCGTGGGTTCGGTGTAGCCCTTGACGTCTTTCAAGCCTTGATTGCCTTGTTGCCCCCTGGTTGCCACAGCGTGGTTGTCACCGCTTGGTAGTCACTGCATCGTTGCCACGGATCGGTTGCCACCATGCTGAGTTCGCCTGCCAATTCCTTCGTTGCCCCAGCGATTCCCTGGCTCCAGCGGGTGGAGCTGGGGCAGCCAGAGCAGCTCAGTCTTGGTCCTGGCTTGGATCCGGCGCAGCTTCACGCCTCGTTTCAGCGGCTCTGGGATCTGGATGGGGTGTATGCCCTGGTGGTCTTTGGATCTCGAGCACGGGGCGAGGCCCGATCGGAGTCGGATCTCGATCTGGCGGTGATCCTCGGCCAGCCCAACCTGGCCCCTGAGGAGAAAGCTTGTTGGTGGACCAAGTGTCGTGAGGCCATGGGCCACCTCGGCGTCGGCATTGATCTCGTGGTGGTGGGGATGGCTGATGCGGAACGGCTCAGCGGCTCCCGCTGGCATGTGATGGGCGATGTGGCCCGGCAAGGAAGGGTGCTTTGCTGCAAGGGGCTCCCATGACGTCTGTCGACGATGCCCTATTGCTGCTGGCGATTGTCAGACGCCATCTGCGCACCCTTCAGATTGGACTTGATCCGACCTATCCCGCCGAGGACTGGGGCTTTACAGCGCAGCAGGCAGTGGAGAAGCTGTTAAAAGCCAGGATCGTTTTGGATAACCGCCAAGCCCCCAGGGTTCACGATCTGGCTGACTTGGCCTTGATGGCTGGGGAAAACGTTGAGCCTGATTTGTTGAGGTTACAGGTTTTTGCTGTTGAGGCTCGGTATGAAGAAGGGCCTTTCCCTCTTCCTGCAGGGCGGAGCGATCTGTTGTCCTCCATTGAACTGCTGCTCCAACGCCTAGAGCGAGCCATTGCTAAGTCTGGGAGAAGAGATCTCCAAGTCTAAAGTTGCTGGGTTTGAGATATGCCGATGACTTGCTAACGTTTTGTTCTATAGCGTGATGATTGCAGGTTTTGGCTCACTAGCGAAGCCTTCCTGGCCGCAATTGTGAAGACAGAGATCATGGCTGAAGATGGTCGCTGGCAGCAGAGATTCACCAACTACAAGCGGGCACTGCAGCAGCTGGAAACTTTTTTCGAGCCCCCTGAGCTCAATGCTCGCGAACAGCAGGGCTTGATTAAAGCGTTCGAAACTACCTTTGAGTTGGCTTGGAATAGCCTGCGCGACCTTCTGCGCAACCAGGGCAATGCCACCCTCCTGGGCTCCCGAGACACCCTGCGAGAAGCATTCCGCCTGGGCTTGATCGAGGATGGTGAAACCTGGATGCTGATGATTCAGGATCGCAACCTCACCAGCCACGCCTACAACCGCACCACCGCGGAAGCCATCGCAGCCAATATCGTTGATCGCTACCTCCCTTGTTTCCAGGATCTGCAGGCCAGGTTGCAGCAGCGTCAAGACGATGAACTCGAAGATGAACTCTAAAGATGAGCTGGAAGAGGTTGCCGAAGAACAACCATGACCGCCCCATCCTCGAACAGAGAAGAGATTCCCGGCATCCCAGCGACTAGCCAACACAAGCTTGAGCAAGTGTTCGTCGCTGAACCGCTGATCGATGCGGCCTGGCTGTTCGGCTCTCGGGCGATGAACCGTTTTCACCAGGGCTCCGATATCGATCTTTGCTTGGATGGTGACCAGCTGAGCCACCCCAAACGCCTTGCCCTGATGGCGGTGATTGATGACCTGCTGCTGCCTTGGCAGGTGGATCTGGTGTTGCGAAGGGAGCTCCCTCCTGAGCTGCAGGCCCACCTGTCGAGGGTTGGTCGATGCATTTGGAGGCGGGACTGAATCGGCGCGTTGACGGCAACGAGGCCTCTGTTGTTGATCAAGATCTCTACTCTTTACGGCCTATCTCCTTCATGGGCGTTGCCCTGGCAATCGCCTTCTTACCAGTTTAGTTTAATTTTGATTCAAGCCAAAACAATCCTGATCACCGGAGGAGCCGGCTTCATCGGCAGCCACACCTGCTTGGTGCTCCTGGACGCTGGCTATCGGCTGATCGTTCTCGATAATTTCAGCAATAGCTCCCCCGAGAGCTTACGGCGGGTGCAGGAGCTGGTTGGTGCCGAGGCCGCCAGGCGACTGGTGGTGGTGGAAGGGGATATCCGCTCAGCGGCTGCTCTGAAGCAGGCCTTCCAGGCAGGCCCTGCAGCGACTGGTGCCGACGCACAAGCCACGGCCAAGGTCGACGCTGTCATCCACTTCGCTGGGCTGAAGGCCGTTGGTGAATCAATCACCAACCCTTTGCTCTATTGGGATGTCAATGTGGCTGGCTCGGTGCAGCTCCTGGCTGCCATGCGCGCCCATGGCTGCCGCACGATCGTGTTCAGCAGCAGCGCCACCGTGTATGGCATGCCTGACCAGGTGCCGATCCCGGAAACGGCTCCGGTAAAGCCCATCAACCCCTACGGCCAGACCAAGGCCGCGGTGGAGCAATTGCTCGCCGATCTGGCGGCCAGTGAACCGGGTTGGCGCATCGCCCGGCTGCGCTACTTCAACCCCGTGGGGGCCCACCCCAGTGGCCGCATTGGCGAAGATCCCCATGGCGTGCCAAATAATCTGTTCCCGTTTGTAAGCCAGGTGGCGGTAGGCCGCCGCGAGCGTCTTCAGGTGTATGGAGGCGACTGGCCCACTCCGGATGGCAGCGGCGTGCGGGACTACATCCATGTGATGGATCTCGCCGAGGGCCATCTAGCCGCTTTAGAGACGCTGCTCAAGGAAGCGCCCCAACTGCTCACCGCCAACCTGGGCAGCGGCCAGGGCCATTCGGTCTTGGAGGTGGTTGCGGCGTTCGCCCAGGCCAGTGGTCGGCCCGTGCCTTATCAGCTGGTGAATCGCCGCGCTGGCGATGCGGCCTGCTCCTTGGCGGATCCAGCCTTTGCCACTTTCAAGCTGGGTTGGAGCACCCAGCGCAGCCTGGCCGAGATGTGCCGGGATGGCTGGGCCTGGCAGCAGGCCAATCCCCATGGGTACGGCAGCTGAAGCCGGGGGCTGCGTCTGATCCCACCAGGATTGGCACGGTTGGCAGCATTTGGCAGCACTGTGGGTTCGCTGGGGAATCCGCCCCCTAAATCCTTTGGCGGTAGCCGCAGCTCGAGAGCAAGGCTGATGCGAAACAGAATGCCCCTAGTGCTGCCTGGCTGTGATGCGCACCTCCCTGGACCTCCCCGATCTTCTCTATGCGCGCCTGAAGGCCCGGGCGGCAAGCGAGCACCTCACCGTGAAGCAGTTGCTACGCAGCGATGTGGAGTAGGGGCTTAATACTTTGTCCGACCACTCCGGCCAGAAGCGCTCGGCGCACACCCTGCCGCGCCTGGAAGAGCCGCTGGCCCTCGAAGGCGAGCAACTCAGCAACGTGATGTTGTTTGAATTGCTGGGGCCATGAGAGACATAGCCGAGCTTCCGCCCAGCTTCTGCACCAATGCCGACCTGGTGGCCCTGGAGATCGCCCATGGCTGGCGCTTGGTGAGTTTTGATCGCGTTTTAGAACGGTTTGAAGGGCTTAATAGGTTGGTGCTGCGATGAGCACGACCATGGGCCCTCAAAGCTCTGTTGAGGCTTCAGTGCGGTAGTCACCAGATTGAACACCGTTGGGGCATCACAACCCCAGTTGTGTTGCCCGTAGCCCCCAATGACTCCTGCTTGATTCCCTCAAATGAAGCTAGAGTTGCTTCAAATGACGCCGCCCTGAGCGCTGTGCCCATGGCTCCCGTGATCTCTTCGTTCTGGCAGCAGGCCTGCGAGCTCGGCGCCTTGGATGAGCAGCATCGTCTGGCTGCCATCGAGGAGGGCTGGAGCAGCAGCTGGTTGACGGCCTTGCGCCAGCACTTGCACCTCAAGCCGGCGGAGTTGGAGCCCCTGCTAGCCCTTTCGGAAGCCACGATGTCGCGCCGTGCGCGTGATCAAGCGGTGCTGGATCTGGTGGCTTCTGAGCGGCTGGACGGCTTGATTCAAGTGATTGGCCTGGCTTACGGGGTGTTTGAGGATCCAGCCAGCACTGAGGCCTGGCTTAAAACTCCCCATCCGCTGCTGCAGCAAGCCACCCCACTCCAACACTGCCGCACCGCGATTGGTGCGGGCCAGGTGCGGCGTCTGCTGCAGGCGCTGGAGCAGGGCGCACCGGTGTGATCCATGGTGTTTGACAGGACGTGATTCGAGCCTGGCGGCTTAGCAAGGCTCGCTATGCCGGTGATCTCACGGGTCAGGGTGCGGCTCAAAATGGTCAGCGATGGAATCAAGCGGGCCAGCGGGCGGTGTATCTAGGGCTGACCCCGGAGATCACGGTGCTTGAGGTCCTAGTCCACCTCAACGGTGTGCTGAGCGCTCCACTGGTGCTCTGCGGTTATGACGTGCCAGCTAAGCCAGGGTTCATCCAGCACACCGATCTCGAAGCCCTACCGGAGGGCTGGAACGCCATCCCCCATGGCCAAGCCAGTGCTGCTTTTGGCGGCAACTGGTTGCGGGATGGAAAGCAGCTAGGCCTGGTGTTGCCCTCGGTCGTGGTGCCCCAGGCCCGCAACCTGCTGCTTAATCCCCTGCACCCGGCAATGGCAGAGGTGGCCTTGGTGCACCAAGAGCCGTTCCAGCTGGATCATCGCCTGGCCTAACAATGGGCTTGCAATTGGCCCTTAGGTGGATCGGAAAGGGCTTCTCCACGAGCCACCAGGTACGCCAGCCCGAACAAAGCGTTCAGCCTCCTGCCGCCAACGAGGACTCACGTCCACCAAGCCCCGCACGAGCTGCAGCCAGTGAACACCGACCGCTGGTATTGCAGGGTTTTCCAGAGCGCCCCCGACCTGATCCGCTCGCTCCTGCCCGGCTCAGAAGCAGGCCTTTCCAGGGACCTGCGCCTCGACCCAGCGGCCCCCGGTGAGCGCCTTTACCGCTACTGCTTCGCAGAAGCCTTGCGGCTATGAGCGCTCGAGATCAAGGAGCTGAGCCACCGCCTCGATGGCGTGCTTTGGCCGAGGGAAACCACTGGCTGCGCCGAAACCGGCAGCCCGGAGTTTCCCGTGGTGCTCCTGGAGGAGGTGCATTGGATCAGCCTGGAGGAGCTGAGCCAGCAGCCCAACCTCGATCCCCTGCTCAACTTGCTGACCTTGCCGGTGCGGCCTGAAAGCGAGCTGGTAGCCAGCAGTGAGCAGATTCTGGCCAGGCGGCCTGATTTGAAAACGGTTGTGCTGCCTATGCTGGTACAGCGGTTCCCTGAACTCGCCGAGGATCAAATCATGGTGATTGCCGGCATTCCTCGAGAAGAGATCCGCCACACCCGCGCCGTTCCTGCAGCTTGGGGGAGGGGTTGTGCCTTGCCGGCCTGACGCCGGCCAGCGCTTAGCGCTGAGCCCGCCGTACCGGAGATTCTTGATGGCTACGGTTGGGACCCGGTGGGCTGATCTCAAGCCACCAACCCGAATCGAATTGCCCCATCCAGCCAAGCCTCAATCAAGCATGCGCTGGCCATTGGATGGTGAGGACGTCTTGCTGCATTACACCCGATGCCCCGACGCCTCCCCGTACCGTTTTTAGTACTAAGCTGATCGCCGGAAAGGGTGCGTGAAATGGATGTAGACACGGGTCAGAACACCCCTGTTCCAGGTGGCGTCCTGGAGGGCAATGTGCTCACTTCGGCAGAGCTCAAGCGGCGTGGCATCGCCGCCATCGAGCAGGCTCTGGAGCATGGTCCTGTGCATTTGATCAAGCGCAACCAAGCTGCCGGTGTTGTGTTGACTGAGCAGCACTACCGCCAGCTGAAGCTTCAGGCCTCACGGGCACACGCTGCCGAGCCAGCCACCTTGCCCTGGCTACTCAACTTGCCGCCGGGTCCAAACCAACGCAGCAAGGCCGCCATCGATGCTGAGTTGGCGGCTGAACGCGACTGGTGATTGCCTTTCTCGATGCTAGCGCCCTGATTTATCTGGTGGATGGCGACACGGTTTGGAGCGGCGCTGTTCAGCAAGTGCTCCAAGGGCTTGCGGCAGAAGATCCATCCCTGGCGATTGCTATCAGTCGGCTGAGCGTTCTGGAATGCCGGGTTGGGCCGTTGCGCCGAGGAGATCAGGCTTGCCTGGAGCGTTTCGATGCCGTTTTTGCCCAACCAGACCTGATTTGGGTCGAACTCACGGCTCCTGTTGTTGAGCAGGCCACCCTCGTGAGAGCCCTGCACGGACTGCGCACACCCGATGCACTGCAGGCAGCTTGCTGCCTGCAGCTTGGACCGGAAGCGGTGATGGTCAGCGGTGATGCCGACTTTCGTCGAATCCCTACCCTGCAGCTGCGGCTGATCAGCTGATCAGCCAGGCACTATCTGCCAACCTGGCCCTGGGTGAGCGCTGCAGCGATGCCTGGGAGGAGGAGTTGCTGGGTGATCTGATGCATTGGCCAGCCGCCAGCGCTGAGCCCGCCGTACTGGAGATTCTCGGTGCCCACGGTTGGGGCCTGGTGGGCTGACGCCAAGCCGCCAGTCGGAATCTGAGTTCAAGCTGGCAACCACTCGAGGCGATGGAGTCCTGAAAGGTCCAGTTGTTGTCTCTTCAACCACAGGTCGTGGTGGTCTTGCAATGCCAGCCAGCTTTCAGCGCTCCTTCCCACCACCCGCGACAGACGCAGGGCCATATCTGGCGTCAGCCGGCTTTGGCAGCTGATCAAACGCTGCAGGGTGGAAGCAGAAACTTGAAGGCAGCCAGCCAGTTCGCGGATGGAGATGTTGCCAGGTTCCAAGTAGAGCTCCTGAAGGAACTCGCCGGGATGGGGTGGGTTGTGTAGAGCCATTAGTGGTAATCCTCGTAATCGAGAACGAATGCGTTGCCAACGTGAAACTCGAAGGTGAGTCGCCAGTTGCCATTCACTGAGATAGCCCAACGGCCCTTATCTCGGCCTTTGAGCTCGTGGAGCCCAAAACCCGGAAGATCCATGTCCTCAATTACGGTTGAGGTATCGAGGGCAGCCAGTCTCATGCGCAGTTTCTTGGCGTGGGCAGATTGAATTCCTGCGGTGGATCCTGATTCGTAGAAGTGCCTCAGGCCCTTATGCCTGAACGACTGGATCAATGCTCAGCAAACAACTCAACTGATTGTAGCGCGCTGCGCAACGCGCAACGGTTGGGGTGCCATGCGGAATTTCTTTGCGCGTGATGCAGTGATAGGCATCTGCGGAGGCCACTCCCTCGACCCAGGCACCAGCCCCCCTCGGCAGATCGCTCACCGTGACTCGCAAGGGCCAGGTGACGCTGCGTAAGTGACTCCTGGCCCATCTCGATATCCGGCCGGGCTAACCCATTGATGGGGCGCTGCTCCCTGCCGGGCGACTGGAGCTCCATGCTGAGCACGCCACCGGCACGATCGGGGGCTTCATAGGACTCCTGGCTGATCGCAGCAGCCAGCGGGCCAGTCTGGATGAGCTGAATGGGGCAGCCGCTAGCAGCTGGGCCGGTTTGCCCGGAGCCGGCCCCAAGCCATGAAGATCACGGCCGACACCACTGTGCTGGTGCGTGCCCTTGGGCAGGATGAACCTCAGCAGGTGCCGGCTCACCAAGGGCTTTGCCCATGCCAAGAAGGCAAAGCACTCCTAGGGTGATGTCACTGACGTCTCAGAGACTTCAGAGGCATTCCGATGGTTCAAGTCACCGCTCGGCTGCCGGATGCGCTTGGGGCTGAGCTCGATGCGGCGGCTGCGCAGCTCAGTCGCTGCCGGGCCGACATCATCCGCCAAGCGATCGAGTACTACCTCGACGACATCGAGGATCTGCGTTGCGGTGTGGCAGCCCTGAAGGACCCTGCCGACCCAGTGCTCAATTGGGCTGAGGTGCGTGTAGCCGAAGGCTTCTCGCGAAGCGAATAGCGCTGCTCGCTGCGGATTAAGCAATCCGCGGCCAAGGCCTTGGCCAGCCTGCCAAAGGTTGATCGCGAACGCCTGGTTGGGGCTATCGATCTGCTGTGTGACACGCCCGCAGCGGGCTCTGCTCTCAAGGGAGAGTTCGAGGGGTTACGGCGTCTGCCCGTTGGCCGCTATCGCGTGGTCTACGAGTGGCAGCGCAGCGACCTAGTGATCCTGGTTGTGCGCGTTGGACACCGCCGGGAGGTGGTTCGCTGATCGAGCCCCGGGGAAGCGACTTTCTGCAGGCCAGGGCTGCCAGTGCGCTGCTCGAGCAGGCCGAGCTCGGGGCGATCCCCCTGCCCGTGGTGTGCGAACTGGTGTGGGTGCTGCGGCGGGTGTACGGCTTCACCCAGACTGATTGCATGGGCGCCATCGAAGCGCTGATGGCTAGCCAGAGCGTTGTGGCCGATCGACCAGCGGTAGCGGCTGGGCTGCGGCTCTTGGCCTCAGGTGGCGACTTTGCGGATGGGGTCATCGCCTTTGGCGGCCGTCTGCTGGGGAGCGAGCAACTGGTCACCTTGGACCGCAACGCAGCGCGGCTGCTGAGCGAAGCCGGTGAGCCGGTGCTGTTGCTCTGATCCGGCTGCCGTTGCCGCAAGTCAGCCCTAGGTCAATACCAGTGGACTAGTTGGTCATGAAGTCAGTTGGGCTTGCTGAGGCCAAGGCTCACCTTTCAGCCCTGCTGGATGCGGTGGAGGCTGGCGATGAAGTGGTGATCACCCGGCGCGGCCAAGCGGTGGCCCGTCTGTTTCCTGATCGGGGCACCGATCGGCCGGGCGTCCCCAGCGCCTGGGGCGCCAGGCTACGGCGGATGCATGCGGATCACCCCAGGCCGGAGCGCAGCGCCGTTGAGCTGGTGCGTGAGTTGCGAGAGGAGCCTTAGGTGGCGGCCTATGTGGATCGTTGCGTGCTGCTCTCGCTTGTGCTTGGAGGCAGTGGCTACACAGGCAGCGAGCGGTGGCTGTGTAGCCAGGACGACCAATCCCTCTGGATCAGCCATTGGGTGCTGTTGGAGGTTGCCGGCGTGATCGCCATGTGCGTGCGACGCGGCCAGCTCACAGCCGAGCAAGCCCAAACGATCGGCTCCGAGTTCGAGGGATTCCGCCAGGAGCGACTAACCCTGATCGAGCCCTGCGGCACAGACTTTCTGCAGGCTCGGCAGTGGCTGGAGCGGTGCCTTCATCTGCCCCTGCGCTCGGGAGATGCCCTGCATTTGGCTCTGGCCCAGCGCCAGCAGCTCACCGTGGTGAGCGCGGACCGTGCCTTTGCTAGCTGCGCTGAGAGCCTGGGTTGACCCCTGCAGCTGGTCGGGTGACTTTGATGCTTAGGTGTATTGCTGTTTGTCTAGCCATAAGAACCAGATCCCTTCACTTGCTTCAATAGTCACTTGGAACTCAGGCTTTCTTGGCTGCGAACTCGCCGGCGCTTGGTAGCGGCCGCGGTGCTCGACTGGTTCATTCTGATCGGTAGCTATGGCTGGTTTTATCACCAGCAGTTTGGCTATACGCCCTTGCCAGGGCCATCGATGTGGTTCTTGGCTGCCTCTTGGCAACTGATCAGCTATGTGTGTGGACGCTATGCGCCTTTAGCTCAGCCCAAGTTGCGGCGCCATTGGCCCAAGCAATTGCTGCTGACCGTGTTGACGCTGGCCTTGGTGCTAAGCGTTTATGTTTTGTTGACTTGGATTGATCACAGCCTTCAGCAAACAGGCCGTAATCCCGGCTTTTTACTACCTTCGTTGCTGCTTACGGCTGTGCTCAGCTTGCTTGGGCAGTGGATCCTACAGTTTGCATTTTTTAAATCAGAACCCACCAAGGCCCGTTGGCTGGTGGTGGCAACGGACGAACAACTCCTGCGATTGCAGAATCTGTTGCTTCCCCACCAGCGGGGTAGGAAACTTCAGCTAGAACTTTTTAACCATAGCGCAGACATATTCACCAAGGACATTTCTGGTGTTGTTGTTTGGAATCCCAACCAGCTTGATCCCCAGCAGCAGCAAGGTCTCAGCCAATTGGAGCAACTAGGCCTAGCCGTTCTCCCCCTGCCGCTTTGGTGTGAAGCGGCCTTGCAACGCTTTCCTCCTGAGCTCCTCACAACTGGCGATTTACTTTGGTTGGGTTTTCAGGGTAATCACTATGGAATGCAAAGCCGTATTAAGCGTCTCGGCGATGTCGCCTTGGCTTTGTTTTTGCTTGTGATCACTTTACCGTTAACGTTTACTGCAGCACTGCTGATTTGGCTTGAGGATCGCCATTCTGTTTTCTACTCCCAAGAGCGTAGTGGCCTTGGTGGCGAGCCCTTTTTGATCTGGAAGTTGCGCTCAATGCGAGTGGATGCGGAGAAGGCTGGTCCCCAATGGGTGCGGCAGCAGGATCAGCGTATTACACGCATCGGGGCGTTATTGCGCCGCACCAGGTTGGATGAGTTGCCCCAGCTTTGGGCCGTTGTTACGGGTGATATGAGCTTGATCGGGCCTCGTCCAGAGCGGCCCCATTTCGAAGAAGAGCTTGAACAAAGAATCCCCCACTATCGCTTGCGTCATTCGATACGGCCCGGGTTAAGTGGCTGGGCACAAGTGAATTATCCCTATGGTGCATCTGTAGAGGATGCGGCAAATAAGCTCAGTTATGACTTGTATTATATGCGCAATTTCTCAATTTGGCTTGATTTGTTGGTGATGATTAAAACAATTAGATTGGTTTTCAGCGCTGCCGGCTCAGCACCCTTGCAAGTCTCGGAAGCATAGCAATGATTGCGCTGCTTATCCATAACTTAAAGAAGTAAAATGGCAATAATTTTGCACGCTGCTCACAATATTTCTTTTGATAAATTTTAAGCTATTACACGCTTTAGTAATTCAAAAGCCTTAGCATCTAAAGGTTGCTTCCATCCTATCGCTAATCGAATCGTGAATTTATTCTAGGCCTGTCCCGCACCTCCCAAAGGGACAAAGAGGTTGGGGTAATCTACCAAACGCCTCAGACTAAATTCACTGATGAGGAAAGTGATTAGATTATTCATTCTCTTTATGGTCTTAAATAGATCTTCAAAATCATTTAGCTCTTAGCCCGCCATGATAAATTATTGCGACTTTGGCCTTCCGAAGGCTATGGGACTTGTCTTTCCGTATTAAGATTGTGTTCAAAAGGAATTCACTTGCATGGGTAACGAGTCTAAAAACAAGGAAAAACCATCGATTTTTATCCTTGATGTTGATGGCGTCATGACAACTGGTCAATTTCTCTACACTGCTGAAGGTAAGACCATGAAGGTCTTCGGCGCGGACGATAACGATGGTCTTTCATTACTAAAAGCACATTTAGAAATCCGTTTTATCACTGGTGACAAAAAAGGTTTCTCAATCAGCAGCAAGAGAATTGTAGATGACATGGGATTCGATCTAGATTTGGTAAGCACTATTAGACGTGTCGATTGGATAGGAGAACGCTATCCGCTAGATCAAGTAATTTATATGGGTGATGGCATATTCGACCATTATGTCATGGCTAAGGTCGGATATAGTATTGCCCCATCTAATGCAGATAAGAATGCCAAAGCCTATGCTTCATTTGTGACAGAGAGACCAGGTGGAGATCGAGCCGTGGCAGAAGCATCTTTGCATATTCTCGAAAAATTTTTTACCCCCTATAGTCCAAGTTTTCTACCCACTAATCAATTAAAGCTATCAGGTGAATGGGCCGTATGATTAATCAACGCCTTCAGTCGTTCTTACACAAACGACACTGTACTTTGCTGGGCG
The DNA here is from genome assembly GCA_943370565.1 of Synechococcus sp. UW140. Lineage (GTDB taxonomy): Bacteria > Cyanobacteriota > Cyanobacteriia > PCC-6307 > Cyanobiaceae > BAIKAL-G1. The sequence continues at coordinate 141,534 of CALRRL020000004.1, forward strand.
TTGGCCCAATGAGTGTCAACTGCGTCGACGCTACGATTGAGTTGGCTAACGAATATGAAGTCCCAATTTTAATGATCGCCAGTCGTCGTCAAATCGACTCAGAGGAGTTTGGCGGAGGCTATGTTAATAATTGGAGCACCGAAGCCTTCGCAAGTTATGTTATTGATAAAGACAAAAAAGGTAAGATATTGCTTGCGCGTGATCATGGAGGCCCATGGCAGAGCACCAAGGAAAAGGAGGCGCAGTTAGGCTTGAGAAGAGCTATGGACTCCGCAAAATTGTCTTATCAAGCCGATATAGCATCGGGATTCCAAGTTTTACATATTGACCCCAGTATTGATATTCATGGCCAGCCTGATGTAGATGAAGTTCTTGATCGTGTTTTCGACTTATACGAGTTTTGCTGGTCGCAAGCACAGCAATTAAACCAGGAAATTATTTTTGAAATTGGCACTGAAGAGCAAAGTGGTAGCACAAATTCTCAAGAAGAATTGGACTACACTCTTAACGCTATTCAAAAGTTTTGTTCAAAAAATAGATTACCACAGCCCACATTCGTGGTGATTCAGTGCGGAACGCGTGTAATGGAAATGCGCAATGTTGGATCATTCGATTCACCAATACGCGTTGCTAATGAAATACCTGCCGAAATTCAGCTGCCAAAGATGATTGAAATCTGTAATCGCCATGGTATTTTAATGAAAGAGCATAATACTGATTATCTGTCTGATGAAGGGCTTCAGTGGCACCCTCGCCTAGGTATTCATGCGGCGAACGTAGCTCCAGAGTTTGGTGTTGCAGAAACAAAAGCCCTAGTGAAAGTGCTTGAAGTAAATCACTTGGAGTACCTTGCAGATCGTTTCTTGCAGATCGCTTACTCTTCCAATAAATGGAAGAAATGGATGGTGGATAACACCAGCGCAACAGACCGAGATCGTGCTTTAATTGCCGGGCACTATGTATTTTCAAAACCTGAGGTGAAAGACTTGAAATTAGAAGCCAGCAGTGAACTTTATCGCAAGGGCATAGACCTAGATGAGCACTTGAAGCATCACCTAAAGCAAAAGATTATGCGTTACCTCCGTAACTTCCGTCTAGTGAGAATGGCATGAAAAAAGTAGCCACAATCATCTTAAATCGCAATCTTCCTGCTGTTGCCGATCGCCTCTATGAGCATGTAGCCAAATATGACGGAAGTGAGTCTGATATTTACGTTTTGGAGGCGGGATCAGATAGCCTGAATTTAAGCAGCTATACTACATGGTATGTTGATTCTGAGGAGGTTTTGTTGAATGGGCTTCGCTATGGGCGGGGCATGAATTATGCCTTGATTCAATTGCTAGAGCAAGGCAAGTTTGAATCTTACGATGCCTTTTTCTTGTTGACTAATGATACGGAACTCATGGCTGGCCCAAGTTTGTCCACCTTGATGTCCATTTTAGACAAGCATCCACGCGTGGGAATTCTTTCTCCTTGCTCCGAGCGATGGGGAGAGCGGCTTTTGCTGAAGAGTGAACCAACTAAGTACTTTTGGTTTATTCATAATAATGCCTATTTGCTTCGCCGTGAATTTATTGAGTCGATTTGCGATAAAGAAAAACCGTGCTATATGGACTTTCTTTTTGACGGTACTAATTTCCGCGGTTATGGATCGGAGCATGAGTTAATTGCCAAAGCTTATGCAAATGATTGGGCTGCAGCGATCACTAGCCAAGTCTGGGCTTCAGAAAACGAATCACACCTGCTTGACCATGCTGACCAGATTAAAACAGAAGGCTACGAAGAAAATCTTAACCTATATATCAACGAAGGTCGGCGTTGGATGCGAAAAAAATATGGATTTAACAGTCATTGGTCCATGCAGCAATACGTGAAAAGCTTCTACGATAAATTTTTCGAGTTTCATCCTGAATACAGTCAATTTAAAATCTGAACGTACCAACCATGATCGAATTCAAAGTGATTCAAAAGCCCTGGGGCCGTGAAGAAGTCGTTGAAATCAACGACAAGTATATGGTCAAAAAGCTCACAATGTGGGCAGGGCATCGCTGCAGTTTGCAGTATCACAACATAAAAAAAGAGACGATCTACGTTCTCTCTGGGGTACTCAAGATTATCCAAGGCAAAAGCCAAGATGCACTCGAAGAGAAGCTTTACCGGGCTGGTGACACCATAACCATCCCTCCTGGCCTCATTCATCGAATGGAAGGTGTAGAAGATGCTGTATATCTTGAAGCTTCTACCCCCGAAATGGACGACGTTGTTCGGTTGGTTGACGATTATCAACGGGCACCCCAATGAGTTATCGAGTATGCATCCCTTGTGCGGGTACTGGCTCTCGGCTTGGTGGCCTGACGCAGTTCATCAATAAATCACTCGTAGGCATTGCTAATCGACCCACATTATCCCATCTCATTGAGCAGTTCCCTGATGATGCTGAATTTGTTATTGCCCTTGGTCACAAAGGCCATCTCATTCGCGAATTTTTGGCGCTTGCTTACCCCAATCGTCAGGTTCACTTCGCCGAGGTATCGCCATTTGAAGGGCCAGGCTCTGGTCTCGGCTTGAGCCTACAAGCCTGTAAACAGTATCTACAGCAACCGTTCATTTTTGTCTCGTGCGATACACTAGTCGAAGAAGTTATCCCAGAGCCAAGTAATAACTGGATGGGCTATGCTGATATCCCAAATCTTGAAGCCTATCGAACTTTAGAAATATCCTCAGGTATTGTTGATGCCATTGCTGAAAAGGGTAAGGGCCAAACCCTTTGCCACAAGGCTTACATTGGGCTTGCCGGCATACACAGCTACAATGAGTTTTGGATAGCCATGGAACAAGGCGGGCAGATGGCGATCGAGATTGGCGAAGCGTATGGTATGAGTAGTCTCCTTTTAAACGGCATCCACGCCCATCAATTCACCTGGCACGATATGGGGAACCCTTCCGCTTTGGCCAAGACACGCCACCGCTATCGAGAACCCGACGAACCCAATATCTTAGAAAAGCCTAATGAGGCTATCTGGTTTGTGGCGGACACCGTCATCAAGTTTTCTGACGACAAGAAATTTATTGCCAATCGCGTCAAACGGGTCGAGCAAATTAAAGGCTTCGTGCCGGATCTAACGGGTTCGGAAGACCATATGTATTGTTACTCAAAAGTGCAAGGGAAGGTATTGTCGGAGTGCGTGACCTTGCCGCTCTTTGATCGCCTGCTTGAGCATTGCAACCGCTTCTGGCAGACAAAGTCCCTAACACCGGCTGAAACGAATGCATTCCAAGAAACCTGCATGAAGTTTTACCGTGACAAGACCTTTGAACGTGTTGCGTTATTTTACAAGAACTTTGATCGTAAAGATGGTATTGAGAGCATCAATGGTAATCCGATGCCAGAACTAGAAACGCTCCTGAATTCACTTGACTGGAATTGGTTGGCAAACGGCCTGCCGGGGCGGTTTCACGGTGACTTCCATTTTGAAAACATTCTTTGGAGTGAGTCTGAAGAAAAATTTATTTTCCTGGACTGGCGACAAGATTTTGGGGGCGATTTGAGCACCGGTGATATTTACTACGATTTAGCCAAACTACTGCATGGTTTGATTATCAGCCACGAGTTGATTGCGGGCGATTTCTACAGTGTTGACTGGCAGCCTGATGCCATCGAGTACGACTTTCACCGCAAGCAAATACTGGTGGAGTGCGAGCAATTTTTCGGTTCATGGTTGGAAAGTCATGGTTACGACCGAAGGAAATTATGGGTATTAACCGCTCTTATTTATCTGAATATTGCCGCATTGCATCATTATCCATATAGCTCGCTGCTCTATGCACTAGGCAAAGATATGCTATGTAGAGAATTGGAGGGTCAAGCATGAACATAATTCGAGATCGCGATGTAATCACTGGAAATGATGACTTGGAACACTTATATACTTTTAATTCATTTCCTGTATTTATGGGTACTTCAGTAGCGTGTCGTGCACAAGATTTAGTGTCTGACATGAGTTTCTGGATCAGTAAATCAAGTGGAATGATTCAGTTGAACCAACTGTTGCCTTTGGATGTTCTATATCCCGAAGCACATGGTGCGGGTTTGGTCGGGGGGTCTTGGTCGCTCCATCACCAGAAATTTGCTGAATTTATTTCAAAGTTTAATCCGAAGACGGTCCTTGAAGTTGGTGGCGCTCACGGAATATTAGCAAAGAACTATCAATCAATTAGACGAATCCCATGGACAATACTAGAGCCAAACCCAACACCTGTAGATGGCTGTGAAGCTAAATTTATCAAAGGATTTTTTGACGAAAACTTTACAGTTTCGGAAGTTCCAGATGCCGTCGTGCACTCGCATGTTTTTGAACATATTTATGATCCTGCAAAATTTGTAAACAATCTTGCAGGCTTTCTTGAATCGGGCAAGCTTTCTATATTTTCCGTACCAAATATGCGCGTAATGATGGAGCAAAAATTTACTAATTGCCTGAATTTTGAACATACAGTATATTTGTCAGACGACTACATAGAGCTGTTATTGCGTTCAAATGGATTTGCAATAATAGAAAAACATTACTACCTAGATGATCACAGCATATTCTATGCTGCACAAAAAATTGATGAGAAGTCAATTGGTCAATTACCAAATGATCTCTACAAAAAAAATAAGAAACTTTACCTCGATTACGTTGGCTTTCATTTGTCCCTCATCTCTTCAATTAATGATAGAATAGCCAATCATAAAAATAAAAATATTTTCCTTTTTGGCGCGCACGTTCAATCTCAATATCTTGTGGGATTTGGTTTAAACATTGATCCAGTTGTAGCTGTTCTAGATAATGATAAGAACAAACATGGGAAGCGGCTTTACGGAACAGATAAGCTTGTAATGGATCCAAATAAACTATCAGCAATGAATTCACCGCTAGTGATTATTAGGGCTGGAACATTCACCAATGAAATTTCCATTCAATTAAAGTTAATCAATCCTAGCGTGATATTGGTAACTTAATATGTTGTCTGAACTCGCAATTGAATATTTTAATGCTTTTGGCATGGCGAATATTCTACGACTAGAAAAATGTTTCTCGGATAATGTCAGCTTGCGTGACTGGCACCTCGATGCTAGCGGTATTAAATCTGTACTTAATGAGTATATGGTTATATTTAAATCATTGAGTGATATAAGAGTTGACGTGGTAAACTTATACGAGATCGAATCTACAGTTGTTGCGGAATTGATAATTACAGCCAAAGAAATTGATCCAATCAAAGTGGTTGATATTTTATCTTTTGACGAAAATTCAAAGATATGCTCAATAAGGGCTTACAAGGGATAGCAAGTGCTAACTTTGGGTAGATATATCGTTATTAAAGTCGGCGCCGGTGGCTCGGCAGTTAAGATGGGGGTAGTTTAGGCAGCATCCTAATGGAAATTACCGAGAAGAACAATAGTTAATCAATGGATATCACTTCGCTGAACAAGAAATTTGCAGATGGGCAAGAGTTAGGCTTTAAAAAGATTTACGCAGGGATAGTAGCGATCAAAGACGATACCGCCCAAGCTACTGTATCAATTAGTCTAAGGGGGGGGCAAGCCCTGGCTTGGCAGTCCAAGAGCCAACGAGAGCTTGTCCCTTGGGTTTCTAAACTCGCTCAGTTCGTGCCAAGAAAAGCAATTTGCGGTGGTGTGCCGATATGCTGGCCATGGTTTGGTGCGCATTCCTCTGATAGCCGTCTTCCCGGATATGAATTCGCCCGAGTTGTGGTTCCATGGGAAGTTGCTTAAACAAATACCGACGTAGCTGGTGTCGTTGCAGTTGAACTGACACTTGCAGAGTCCGACGTAGTCGCCAAATTGCGTCCATCTGATTGGTCAGCGTCGGTTGTGCTTTCAGCCCGTATCCGAATCGGGGAAAACCTGGAAGTTTTGTCGACCACAATGAATAACAGTAATCGAGAGGTAAGGCTAACCGAAGTGGCGTGCACCCATCTCTATGTTGGTGGCATCGAGAATGTACGAGTGCTGGGCTTAGATAAATGCGAATATGTAGATCTTGCGTATAGGAATCAGCGACGACAGCAGTCAAAACCGATTGTCTTTGAGCGTGAACTAGATCGGCTTTTTGTAAGTTGTTATAAGAGCTCAACGATTAAAGAGCGTAAGCTTGGACGTGCTATACTATGTTATAGGTGCACGTAGTAAAAGCATCGTGGTGTGGAATGTATGGCTTGAGACGGTAAGTAAAATGTCGGATCTTGGAAGCGAAGGCTGGCGGAGCATGGTTTGTGTTGAAACAGCCAATGCGTTGGAAAACCCTTTGCATATAATTCCTGGGTAGCATCACACTACTAAGGCCACCTATTCAGTGCCTGCATTGGCTTGATGTGTTGTTGATAGACCTTTGCCTATGACTCCCGCGACGATCAATCGGCCGCTACGGATCGTGTTTTATCGGCCACATACTGAAATCTGGTTTAAGGACCCAGTTAGGCACCTTATTCGTGGTGAGTCATTGCCACATAAATACGAGGCCCTTTTTGAAACACTTTTGAGGTCCGGTGCTGAGGTGTCGGTCAGTACGGCTTTGTGTCGTATGCAAGGTTGGAAAGGTTTAATTCGCTACCTACTTGATCCTTTTGCTCTGGTCTATTGGGTCTTAGGCAATAAAATTAGTTTGCGTAAGATTAGTTTTGTGTTCACTAAAGCTGGGCTACGAAATCAAGATGTATTGTTCTTCATGCATTATGGAAACTTTACTTTTGAGGACAAACCAAATGCACAACGAGGCAAAGATTTAGCTATTGCTTTGGCTGGCATTGATATACTGAAAGTTGGCCACCTTACCCACTATGCATATCAACCGGTTGTTGGTGCAAACAATCTTAAAATATTAAACGCCAATCTGCTCCTTGCGGAGAACAATCTCCTCCGCAATTCAGCTTTTTACCAAAAATACTTTGGTCATTTGAATGCAGAGTTCTGGTGCCTTCCATTCATCGCGGCTGATCGATTCCAATGCTTCACACCATTTAGGCAGCGGCGTTGCAAGCTAGTTGCAACTGGATCGATTACTTACAAGATGTCCGATGATGATTTCATCAACTTCTATCATACAGATGAATTGCAACCGTTGCGTCGCCAAATTTATGAGCACGCGCATGAATACTCCATGGAAATTGATTCCATAATTTCGGATTTAAATGCGAGTCGGCTAGCTGATAATGATAGGATTCAATCTACTTGGCATCGATTGCTTCGAAGGTTCAGACCACATCCACAAAATTTATACTATAAAAAAAGCATAGTAGATGTTTATAATTCTTATATGATGTTTACTGTCCCTGAAGAGGTCTGTGATCTTCCTGCAATCGGAGTAGTAGAAGGAATGGCTTGTGGATCTGCTTTCTTCGGATTAGATTCGCCGATGTATAGAGATTTGGGCATTATTCCGGGTGTTCATTATGTTGCGCATGATGGCACATTATCGGATTTAATTGATAAAGTTCGCTATTATCAGCAATCAGAGCATCTTGCGGCCTTAGAAAGTATAGCAAAAAATGGCATGATATTTGTGCATGATCGGCTTAGGTCTGAGGTCGTTTACAGTGACTTTTTTGAGCGATTGACACATCGCATGAATCAAATTGGATTTAGTTGAAAAGCTAATGATCCTTAAGAGTGACAAAACTTACCCCCGGCAAAAGCCTTCAAACTTGCGTATTGAATCAATACGTAAGGCGGGAACCAAAAATATTGTTATATCTATCTTTGTTGTAGTATCTTCATATTATTCATTGATCCTAGTTGCGAAGCTTTTTGGCGGCAGCCTAGGAAGTGATTCATATTTTTTCTTGGTTTCTCTTTCCACGTTTGCTTCTGGAATCATCGGAGGTGTACTCGGCACTGTTTTTTTGCCAGCTTTTATCAATCTTTTGAATGAATCCGATAAAGAGCCGGCTCTCCGCTTTTCATCGTCAGTCTTTAGTTGGTGTTTGACTGTTACTGTTCTTGCCTCTATTCCAACACTTATTTGGAATGAACAGTTTTTTCTGCATGTTTCCCGATTCGATTCCTCACAGATTTTACAAGCTAGTTTTATCCTGAAGTACTTTCCCCCGATATTACTATTTACAGTCTTATCAGAGTTTTTTAGAGTAATTACACTTTCTATAGGTATGTTTACAATTGCAGCAATAGCTGCAATTTTCCCTTCATTATTTGCAATTATTTTTCTCCTGACATTTAGTCATTCTCTTCATGAGGAGGCCTTAGCTATCTCCCTGCTATTGGCTAAATTTAGCGCATTAGCTATGTTTGCCACTGTGCTTTGGAAAGCAGGTTTTCGTTTTAATTTTAACTTAACTAATAATTTTCATACTATTCTATTCGTCAAAGCCTCGGCTCCCTATTGGTCTGCCAATGTAGTTACTAGTGCAGCATCCTTCTTTTTTGACTATCTAGCAAGTGGTCTTGGTTCCGGTGTCGTTACTGCCTTAGCATTCGCAAATCGTGTTTTCACGCTACCAATCAGCGTATTGATAGCTCCACTTATTGAAATTTCTAGAACTAAATTTGCACATATGCAATCCCATGGAGAAAGAGAAAATTTTAATTCATATTATAATAATTTCCTTCAGTTTATTATTTTTACAACAATTCCATTGAGCGCTCTATTAATTACATTTAATCATCAAATTATTTCGGTAATGTTTCAGCGTGGGGAGTTCCAAGCGGCCAGTGTCAATATAGCTGCATCGTGCCTGGCTATTTATGCAGTCTCGGTCCCCTTCGTATCAATATTTTTGGTGAATGGGCGTGCAAGCGAGTCATTTCAACGTCTACTATGGCCATCCATTTTTGGAACACTCGGAAATTTTATTATGATTATTTTTACATTTATTCTTGTCAATCAAATTGGCTATCTAGGAATTCCGTTTGCTAAAATATTTGTTGATGTATTTTATTTTATGCCTTTCGGATTTATAGCCTTTAACTTGTTCGGGGGAAAACCTAAATATGATTCCATTATCACATCTTTTGTTGTGGCGTCTGCATCTAGTATTTCATCCATAGCTGTAGTTAAGCTTATTTTAGCCATGAATCTAAGCACGCTCACTCCGCCCTTATTATCTATTGTTTTAACCTCTGGCATATTTCTTGTTTTTTACTGTATTCAGCTCTTGATCTTGTCACCATACGCGCGTGGTCAGATTAAAAATATAGCCACTCCATATATGCGATGACCTTTTAAGAGTTTTTCGCAACACATTCCTTTCCTGTCTTTACAAATTCTAGTTTCAGTATTGCTTTTAGCTTTAAAGTGCTAAAGTTCAAATTCTTGCCTTATCTATTCTGGTTTTTCAGGCTTCTTTCATGCCGCAATTTCTATTGATTAGCCTAGTATTGATTTGGTATAGATTATGCAAGTTTTCGCCAATCCCAGTCTAGGCATTAAGCGTGCCTCAAGGCTATACTTTAAATTTTTCCATGGGCTTCATTCATTTTTCTCTTACTTTTCTTTACATCGAATTTTACTTTCGGCTGCATTGCTTTCTTGTGGTAGGCACTTTAGGCCTGGGCGTTACATAGATATTATGAACCCTGGCCGTGTTTCCATTGGAAATGGTTTCTCCACTGGTAGCAGCGTCAAAATTCATGCATGGATTGCATATCGTGGCATTCCCATAGATAGCAAAAACTTCAAACTAGTTGAAATAGGTAATAATGTGTTCATGAACGATAATTCATATATTACTAGCGCATATGGTGTGACAATAGGTGATAATTGCCTTCTTGGTAGCAATGTATTGATCACTGATAACTCACATGGAAAGACTTGTACTACAAATGCTGCTAGGATTTCGCTGCCATTAGAATCTAAGGGCACAGTCGTAATTGGAAGTAATGTTTGGATATGCAATAATGTTGTAATCACCTCAGGCTTGTACATTGGAGATGACTCTATTATCGCTGCAAATAGCGTTGTTACCTGCGATGTACCTGCAGGAGCTCTTTTTGGTGGAGTACCGGCTCGATGCCTAAAAATGCTATGATCTCTTGTTCTATATATTAGATCATCTTGCTAATATCTTTTATGACTGATGCGTAGGATTTATCCATCCTCGTGCATGCGATTAGCCCTTGTAAATATTATTTGTAATCTTGATTTATTTTGTAATGTTTACAGTCTTTGGCTGGGGAGACTCTGGAAAACCCAAGCCATCCGCGCGAAAATAACCCTGTAATCGCAGGTGCACACAGGGGTGATGGGCAGCAAGCAGTTCGGATTCGGTGATTACGAGCAGACCACAGCTAAAAAGCGCACCAAGCGGGAGCGATTTCTGGGCGAGATGGAGATGGTGGTGCCGTGGAAAGCGCTGCTTGAACTGATCGAGCCCCACTAACCCAAGACTAGCTCCAAGGGTGGTCGCCTGACCTATCCGCTGGCAACCATGCTGCGAATCCACCTTTTGCAGCAGTGGTACGACCTCAGCTACCCAGCAATGGAGGATGCGCATATCCAGGTTCCCACGATGCGCCGTTTCGCAGGGATCGACATGATCAGCGACCGAATCCCAGATGAGACCACGATCCTGACCTTCCGCCACCTGCTTGAGGAAAATGACCTCGGTGAGCAGATCTTCCAGACGGTGAAAGCCCATCTCAAGGAGCGCGGCATGGCCATGAAACAGGGCACAATCATCGATGCCACCTTGATCGCTTCTCCCTTGATCGCTGCTCTCAGCTCCACCCCTACCGAGGCCGGAGGCCGAGCGTGGCGGAGCCACTAGAACAAGGAAGGGAAACGGGATCAGGAGATGCACCAGACGAAGAAGGGGAACCAGTTGTACTTCGGGATGAAGGTTCACATCGGCGTGGATAGCGAGAGCGGCCTAAACCACTCCGTGGAAACCACGGCTGCCAATGTGCATGACCTCACTCCAGCAGCTGAGTTGCTGCACGGTGAGGAGACCGTGGTCTATGAGGATACTGGCTACCAGGGAATTGATAAACCCTCCGAAATGTAGGGCCGTGGTATCGGGTTCCGTGTCGCCTGCGCCCCAGGCAAGCGCCGCGCCCTTCCCGACACACCAGAGAGGCGCGTGGATGACATGGTCGAGACAGCAAAGGCTCACTTCCTCGCAAAGGTTGAGAACCTGCTCCGCGTCATGAAGCGCCAGTTCGGTTTTCAGAAGACCAGGCTTCGGGGCATGCTCAAGAATCGCTGTAATGTAAATGTATTGGCAGCAATCTCAAACCTACTCATGGTTCGTCATCAGCTTCTATGCAGGACATGATTTGGAGAGTGGTGTGCCCATTTGGACCAAGTAACACTTCGATTGAGCAAGTTTAAGGCCGCAAATCGGCTCACTCAGGCTTATCATCCCAAGATTCGCCCTAAAACTGTTCACTTTGTACAAGTTTGGGTCGAGAGCTCTCTGAGGTCACTCGTTGTCCAGAGTCTCCCTAGTATTGTATAGCTAGATACATTTTAGTATCATTAAAATGAATATCCGGTTTAAAACTCATGTCTGCTTATTACAGCTTGTCAAATTCACTTGCAATTGGAATTCCCTGTTTTAAGCGCCCTCACTTGCTTGCAAAACTTTTAGATTCTATTTCCACCTGCCAGTACGCTCAAAACGTTTCAGTTTACCTTTTCGATGATTCGCCCGAAGCCTGTAATCAATCCTTTTCAGAAATTTACGATAATAAATTTTACAAGCTTGTGTATATTCATAACTCAATCAATCTTGGTATTGATAAAAATATATTTCAAGCCCTCACTGTTCCCACCGAAGATTATGTTTGGTTGCTTGGAGAGGATGACCTTGTTACCTCCGATAGCTTACTAAATATCTTTTCTGCAATAAATAAATCGCAATCGTCAGATGTTTACTTTCTTGCTTATAATTACTTTTCTGATTTTCCCGTTAGCGCTAAAAATCAACCGAAGCCATGCTTTGACAAAGCTCTATCAACAAAGCAATCTTATGTAGATGAACTACTTATTTACTTTGGATTTATTGGCTCTGTCTGTATTAAGCGAAACTCTATCCCTAAAAATTCTTTTGAAGGTTTAGGTACATATTTTGCGCATATTGCGCTTCTGCTTCTTGTGATTGATGCATGTGAATCCCCTCCGGGGATTATTACTTCTATTTGTTCTCTTAATCGAGTTGGGAGTCTAAGTACATTTAGTTGGTCTTCTGATGCCCTGAACGTATATACTGGATTTTCTACGATAATTCAGCACGTAAATAATTTGGCCATCCTCAAGAATATTTCCCTTGATGTTATTTTTGACAAATCTTTTCAAGCCTTCCATCCTTTAGCGAAGCCTGCAAGGATAATTCGCCTTAAAGGGGAAGGAGTTTTATCACTCAGAAAAGGTATATTGTTAGCACAAACTTATTCAGTTCCAATAATAAATTTGGCCATTTTATTTATTCCAAGATATCTGGCTAAAGCTGCCTTGTTTTTTTATTATCGTTTTTTTCTTAAATGAAAAGTCAAAAAACAAGAGTACTAGTGCTAACAGATATAAAATTATTTTCTAATAATTCCGTTGGAGCTCCTGCTGGGTTAATATATGAAATCATTTCTGACCTTAAAAAGATCAAGCAAGAATATTCTATTGAAGTTGTATCCAAGCCACATTTTGCTGCACGCTTATATTTTCCGATTAACTTTACTGCCGTAGTCTTATGCTCTTGGTTTTATACGTTTAAGCGTAGACATCAAAATCCCACTATCGTTATTCTATATCCATCTAGGCTTAGAATCCTTTCAGTTTTCATGCCAGGACGGAAGATCTGTATTGGACCAGATGATACCGTTTCAGTAGTGCAATCGTTGGCGATTGGAGCCAATCTTAAGTATATAGTTTTTCGCAGTATAGAAATGTGGATTAATATTTTACTAGAAAGGTTAACCCCAAAAGTTGCAACAATGCTTGTTGGCTTTTATGATGTTAAAAGATATAATAAGCGCAATCCATCTGCTCCCGCAGTTTACTTGCCCCATCCTCTATTCACGAATGATCAAATATCAGTAAAATCCATTTCCTCTTCGCTTTCTTTTCCGGATGACGTCTCCAATCATTTTATATTTTCAATTATAGGAGGTACATTGCCCAACCAGCGCACTTTTAATTCTATATCGCTTCTCACTACTACACTAAATAGTATCGCTCTTTTAGAATATGAGTTTTCACTTGTAATTTATGGTCGAAAAAATGAATGGTTGTTTAACTATCTTAGCTCTCTTTTCCCTGGCAAGTGTAACTTTAGGCTTTCGTTCATTGATTTTTCTGAATTGTTAGCTCCGCATTCAGCTGTTATAGGTTTACCACCTTATCGTCATGGATCTAAAACTAGAATTTTAAACTCTCTTTCTAATGCCATACCTTGCATATGTAATACTGAAGATGTTCCTGACAATATAGTCTCCTTACCTTCTGTATCGAATCATATCATAGCGCTTGGCTCGATTCTTTCAGATCACTGCGTGAAGACATTTTTCGATATCAAAAGCCGTATAGAGCTAAGCAATAATATAAGATATGCAAATGAACAATGGCTTTGCCAAGTACGAAGCCTAATTCTAGGAGAGACCAACATCTAATGTTTCTTTTTTATTTTTTTAGTTTTTCTGCTATTTTTCTTTGTTTGTTTGCCAGTCGTTCGTCCAATCTTCGTGTTGTTACTATTTTACTCTTCTCTCTAGCATCTTTTTTTCGTGGAGCTTGGGGTCCTGATTATGCAACCTATTTTTCAATTTATGATGGAAGCTCTGAAATTGGCGATTCTGGTTCATATTTATTTGATCTATTTCTTCGATTTACTGCCTATAGTGCCTTAGATTACCAATTCCTTGGCTTATTGTCTGTTCTTATCTGTTTTTCTTGGTTACTCTGGCTGCGTAAGCATTGCCACTCTGGTATTCTTTTTTTAAATAGCTCTTTTTATTCTTTTTTTCTTTTGTATTCTGCTAATATTAACAAGACACATCTGGTGCTAGCGATTTTAGTTGGAGTGGTTCTGCCAATTATCGCTTTCCGTAAGTGGGAGTCTTTTGCTCTTGATATTAAATCAGCTTCTTCTATTTGGTTGATTTTATCAGGTACTATCTGTTTCTTGCTCCAACCAGCTATTGCTGGCTTCTTGTTGACTGTCGTTGCTTTCACATATTTTACTAATCTTTTTATTGTATTTGTCCGTTTATTAGCTTTGCGTCGGTTTTCACCTGCCCTTTTGATAAAATTTGTATTAGTGTTAATTGTTTTGTTGTCTCCAATGTTCTTGGTTCTGCTTTCTAATCGGTTTTCGGAATATTCTACCTCCTTAGTTAATCCATCTTCTGATTATTACAATGCAACTCAAAATTCATCCGCTTTTTTTCACGCCCTTCCATTTATTGTCTTTCCGGTATTTTTATTTTTGTTCGTTTATCCAGTTTCTTTCAATCGCAGTTCTTTCTGCCAATCTCTTGACAATCGGTCTTTATCTGCATGGATTAAATTTTGCTTGCCAATAACTTGCTCTTTTTTCATTGTTGTTATTTTTTACTTTTATTGTTCTATGACGGGTGCTAATCCAAATCTTGTTGGTAGAACCTCTATAGTTTATACTTTACTTGCCGTATATTATTTTGTTTCTTTGCCGCCAACCTCAATGGTTTTGTTGCTTTCTTCTCGTGCTAAATTTATACTTATGATATCCTCTTTTCTTCCTCTGTTCTTGAGGGCTTTTTCGGCCATAAAATACGGCCTATCTGTTTAATCTTTTGCTTATTTAAGATTCTTATTTTTGCTGCTTTTTTTGATATTATTCCTTCCACACTTTTGTACTTTTACCGCTGCTGATGTTATTTTTAATTAGAATTCTTAGATAGTATGTAAAAATTTATTTGCTTATCTCAAGCAGTAATAAAAATACCCTGAGTTATTTTGCCATTCAGGTTGTAAATTTCCTGTTTCCCACAATACTCCTCTGCATTGAGTTAATGTTTTCAATCAAATCTGGCCTTAACCCTAATTGCTTCATGATTAACCAAATTTTATTTGTCTAAAATCTAAGTAAATTGTTAATAACAGACCTTCGGTCTTGAAATATTATTGCAATTCTTGCAATTTTAGTTAATTTATTTTAATCGAGATTCCCTGAGAATGAGCAGGCGACTTGCAGTACGGTCAATTTAAAAGGCTTTCGGGGATAAAATATATTAAATTTTGCCCTTTCTAGCCGAAACTCTGTTCAAGGTTTTCACATGTATCGACTGGAGCATTGTCATTAGCTTTCGTTTGTGGATTTCTCTTTGGCGTTTTGCGACAAGCTCTCTGGTGACAAGCATATGAATTAATCTTTCCAAGCTGATACTCTGAGATGAGTTTTGGATAACTGCACAGCACAGTTCTGTGAGAGCTACCGCTGCGTCGCAGAATTTGTTTATGTATACCTCCATAAATTCTTTGAATTGCGTTGAATATGCTCATTATATAGCTTCTCTAGCTGTGCTGCTTCCCCCGCTTTCAGGAAAGATGGCACCCCTCTCAATTTCACACCCGGGGGCTTGATGGAGAGGATCAATGCGTCGTTACAGCGAGGCCGTCAAGGCTGATGTGAAGAGGCGGATGAGCCCGCCGCAGCGGCAGAGCGTGGCGCGGATTTCCGAGGAGCTGGGCATCCACGTGGTGACCCTCTACAACTGGAGGAAGGCCTGGCGTCTGCAGGGAGAGGTGGTGCCCGCATCCGAGAAGGAGCCAGAAGGCTGGAGCGCTGCTGACAAGTTCACTGTGGTGCTCGAGACCGCTGGCCTCAACGACACCGAGCTCGGCGCCTACTGCCGGGAGCGGGGTCTCTTCCCTGAGCAGGTGAGCCGCTGGCGTCAGGCAGCCACCGATGCCAACGCCGCGCCGGTGCTGACGATGGCCGAGCAGAAGGAGCTGGAGAGGCTCCGCGCCCAGGACCAGCGAGAGATCAAGGCCCTCAAGAAGGAGCTGCAGCGCAAAGAGAAGGCCCTGGCGGAGGCGGCCGCGCTGCTGGTGCTGCGAAAAAAGTGGGAGGCCTTCTGCTCGGAGGACGCGGAAGGCTGACGAGTGCTGCGCACCGGCAGAAGGCGATCAAGCTGATCGGTGAGGCCAAGGCCAGCGGCGCCACCCTCAGCGCTGCCTGCGGGGAGATCGGCATTTCCCTGCGCACCCTCAAGCGCTGGCGGCGTGCCTTCCTGGGTGATGGGGACGGTGAGGACCGCCGTAAAGGCAGCCCCCGCCATGTCGCTCACCGCCTGAGCGAGGAGGAACGCCGGCGGATCCTGCTCACCTGCAATCAGCCGGAGTACGCCTCGCTGCCCCCAGGACAGATCGTGCCAGCACTGGCCGATCAGGACCTGTTCATCGGCTCGGAGTCCAGTTTTTACCGGGTGTTGCACAAGGCGGGGCAGTGCCAGCGGAGGGGGCGGGCACGGAGGCCTCAGGAGCCACGGTCGGTGCCGCGCTTGAGGGCGGATCGCCCCAATGCTGTGTGGTCGTGGGACATCACCTATCTGCCCACCACGGTGCGGGGTGTGTGACTGTATCTCTACCTGGTGATCGACGTCTGGAGCCGCAAGGTGGTGGCCTGGGACGTCGCCGAGCGAGAAGACCCAGCCATTGCAGCCGATCTGGTGAGCAGGGCGTGCATCCGCGAGCGAATCAGCAAGGGCCGCCGCCAGCCGCTGGTTCTGCACGCCGACAACGGCAACGCCATGCGCGCTGCCACGCTGGAGGCCAGGCTCGAGGAGCTGGGCGTTTTGCGTTCGTTCTCCAGGCCACGGGTTTCGAACGACAATCCCTACTCGGAATCCCTGTTCCGTACGGTCAAGTACCGGCCCGACTACCCAAACCGGCCATTCGCCAGCAAGGCGCAAGCCTGCGGGTGGGTGGCGTCGTTCGTGGATTGGTACAACCACCAGCACCGTCACAGCGGCATCAAGTTCGTGACGCCCCAGCAGCGCCACAGCGGCCATGCCGTCGAAATCTGCCGGCAACGCGCCCATGTCTACGAGAAAGCTCGGCAGAAACATCCGCGCCGCTGGAGCCGATCCACCCGCTGCTGGCGCCAGCCAGAGGTGGTGTGGATCAACAAGCCGCCAGAAGAGCCGATGACGACTCCGGGGGTACCATTGCCACAGGCCGCTTGAAGAGCAGCCCAGGAGTGACAACTTTCCTGAAAGTCACCGCTTTTGGAGGCCACTTTGATCGTCTATCGTCAGAGAGTGCCGGGAATTTGCATGATATGCTTCCGCCAGCAAGCTCGTTCTTTGACCGAGGCAGGTGCAGAGCCTAGCCCCAATGACTCAGTTACACCGGATAATGCCCCCGCACACGAAAGATACAATGAGCTCAGCATAAGCCAGAGCCACCTGTAGATTCACTTTTTTAGTTTTATTGATACTTGTTTTGCCTGCGATATCATCGCTCTGTTGCATGAGACTGCGCTTTCCGTTGAAAGATAGTTTAGTTGAGTATGGAAGGTCTGTTATTTACTTGCGCCTCGCAGGTGGGCTTGGCAATCAATTATTCCAGGCTGCCGCTGCCTCACTTGTCTCATCTAATCTAAGTCGCCCTATTGTTGTAAGCACTAGCGGGTTGGGTGCCTACCAAGTGCGCCGAAAGCCGCATTTAAGAAGCGTAATTGGAGAAACTTCTCAGCTTTTATTCGCAGATTCCTGTATCCCTGCCTATCTCAATATTGCCCTAAATCACTTACGCTTGGGTCGATTATGTCCCATGATCTCCATTAACGATCGTAATATTGACAGAGTACTCGCCGCAAGGTTCGTCGCTCCTTTATTTATGGATGGATACTTCCAAGATTTTTGGTCTTGGCCCCTATTTGAGCAAGCACTCAGTCAGCTTATCGTGCCTCCAGTTTCTTCGCTGGATTCAAGAATCCAGGTTGACGAAGTCTTAGTCCATATTCGAGGTGGTGATTTTCTGCTCAATAAAAATTTCTTTGTAGCTGACTTGGCCTATTATAAAAAAGCAGTAACCGAAACAAGCGCATTAAATTTAAAGCGCTATGCGCTTATCTCGGATGATAATAGATATGCTCAGTATTTGATTTCCAGGCTTGCCGAGTGTTTTCCATCATTATCCTTTCGGGTAATATCAGAGGCTGGGGTACTCGAAGATTTCGATTTAATTAGAGGGGCAAGGTACAAAATTATAGGTAATAGTACCTTCGCATGGTGGGCATCTGCGTTATCAATTAAGTCGTCCCATACTTGGTCCACTATATTGCTTACGCGTGGAAGGCTAAAGAAATTTTTTCTGCCTTGGGAGACGGCTCTTTGATCGATACACATTTGCCTCTTCATGGGATTGATGCTTTGTCCAGTCATGAGGTGGCCATAGTTGTTCCCTGTTATAATTGTGAATCAACAATTCAAAGGGCAATTGATAGTGTCTTGTTTCAGACCTATTCCCATTGGAAGCTATATCTAGTTGATGACGAATCAACTGATTGCACATGGACCATCCTTGATGCCGCCCAAGCTGCAGATTCGCGGATTACTGCGGTACGCTCATTTCCTCATCGCATTAGGGGGCCGTATTATCCTAGGAATGTCGCTTTAGCGTTAAGCCCTGAGCGTTTTGTCTGTTTTTTAGATGCTGACGATGAATGGCTCCCCACCAAGCTTCAGCTTCAACTGTCATTTATGCTGCATAATGACTGCAAGATGTCTTGCACTGCTTATAGAGACATAAGTCAAGGCAAATTAAATCTTTATCGAATAATTTCACCTCCCGTTAGTGTAACGTATGCAAAGTTGCTTCGAAGGAATTACATTGGGCTATCTACCGTAATGATCGATAAGAGTGCTCTAGCGTCTCCTGGTTATCTTCGATTTCCGTTTATTCGGCATGAGGATTATGCACTTTGGCTTTCTCTCATGGTGGATAATCAAATCAAGATGTGTGCTGGAATGACCGAAATTCTTGTAAACCGTCATCTTAGTCCTGGATCCGTATCTGCCAATAAGCTTAAATCTGCCGCTTGGATTTATGGTTGCTATAGATATATTAAGCTGTCGCGGACACATTCTTTATGGTTAATGTTTAGGGCGATTGTCTTTAATGTTTTTGCGCGCCTAGGATAGGTGGTCTATAGGCTTAAGGCTATTAAGGATTGCTTTGCTTTTCTGGTGGTATGCCGAGTATCTAATTAGATCTTGTGCGCTAATCTCATGGCTGTAACTTGTAAGTTGTTTTTGGAGTATTTTGCCAACTTTGGTTTTGTGAAACTTAGTTTATTCTGTAGTTTTTGAATGACCCCAACGCTTCTCGTAACTGTTCTCCATATTCATTTTGAGTAACTATAGTTTTCGGCCAACGTGCTGTATGCATAAAATTGCTCTTCGTAATATTTTCTCATGCTAATAGACTCACGTTCATTCTTTCGCTTTCCTGTTTTGGCCAAAACTCGATAACTGTTGTTCGACCATGTCTTGCTTGCTCTATTTATGCTTCATTTTTATGACTAATCGATTCATTTTGTCTAAATCCGAAGTTGATGTATTCTAGATAGATCAACCGTTGCTTCGCTGAATTGCTGATATTCTTGACGCACATATCAAGCGACATGTTTTTAATATGGGTTTTGGATTTTAGGGCTGATCACTTCTCTATCAGTGATTGTGGAAACCTTGAAAGTAAGGACTGAGGAGCTTGTAGTCGTTATGGTAGTAGGCATGTATGTCTTTGATTAGTGTTTTGGATGTTGATCTCAATGTATTCACTCTTCCGTAAGATTCGTTTATTCTCGGCACAATAGCATTGGGTCCGAAATAAGCCTGGGTAGTTTCATCCAACTTGGATATGTCGTAGATTTGATTGACGATCAGCTTTCCGTTTATATCAAAAAACCACAGATATTGCGATCGAAATACGAGATCAAGATTCTCCTTTTTCTCTTTAAAAAGCCATTCGCGGCAAAATACGTCAAACCGTTCTAGGGCCCACCTTGGCACTCTCCTAAATCTATTTTGTTTAATTATATTTGTACCGCCTTGGCGTGAAAAATTGTAAGCCGAAATCAGTCTTTCTACTGGGTCTCTAACAAAACCGATGCTAATTCGATTTTCGTATTCATCGCTGCCGATCGCATTCCTTATTTTACTTGCTGTTAAATGGCCCAGTGATTTACCATAGGCGAGTGTTGCAAACGACTGGCCTCCTGTTCTTGGGTTATGAATGAATATTAGCTTTTTCTGATTTAAGTAAGCCTTGCGATGAATTCGGGCAAGTCTTTCGTATCTTGAGCGATCTACGAATGAAAAAGATTCATTTGAATCTCCGCATAATTCTTGATTTTTGTCAAGCTCATTCGCCTTTTTTGTTGATTGATTTCCACTTGAAATTGGAAGAAATTTCTCCGGTCCTGCGAGAATAATTTTGTGTGTTCCGTGTATGCTGTCCATGCTTAACTAAGTCAAGGCTATTTTGAGTTCATTGGACGATTCACTTTCCTTGCATCTATTGTATAGCTTGATGACTGGATGAAGCTCTTTGCTTATTGATCTGTTTGGTTGATGTTGGATTCGCTTGATTGCCGCTGATCTTGGTATTTCGCTTGGATGTAAAATTATAGAATTTTTCGTGTTTTTTCCTTGATTATAGCAATTTTTTTTGGAAATTAAATAAGTTTTTTGCTTTTTGCCTCCTTCCTGAGGCTTTTTTGCCTGTACAGTTTTGTTTGTTTTCGTATTATGCGACGTGCGGTTATCGTTTTGATGGCATCTGTAATGGCAGATATTGTGCTGAGGGGAGGTTGCTTCGCCAGCTGATTTGTTTGCTATAAAGATTGCTGCTTTGATTTTGAATTGGTTCATTGTTGTATGCGAAGTTAATGGCGGCAAAATATTTGACAAGTTGGTGAGACCAGTCCAATTTTTGGCTGAATTGGAGGTATAGTACCACCTTATGCGGTTTCTGCATACCCCCTTGTCAAGCGGTGCGGCTGCCCCTCGTTGTGTTATGCGGCACGACGCGCCATCTCGCTACCGGCAAGGCTCAGATCTGCACGTAATGGGTGCTTGGGTCTGCCTGTTCGCTTTGATGTGCAGTATCTATTCCTCAGGCTTGCTGCAGGCAATACGCTAGTCCATGTTGTCTTTGCTATGGCACTTATTTGGGCTCAGCCACCGCCCCCCTTTTTTTTCTAGTAGTGCTTTCGACGTCTAGCTTTTTCACTCTGTTGGCATTAATTGTTGATTTGTGCTTCCTTTTCGACGCCTCTCTTGATTCTGTTTTTAATGCGATCTGGTCATGTCTTTTGATGAACCCTAGGCAGCCTTTGTTTAGAGCTTAACCCTATTGCTGAGGAATTATTGAATAGTCTTGAGGGCGCTTAAGATGGTCTTGCAATGTGTCTTTCCCTCCCTCTTTGTTGCTGCATGGGGAAGCCCTTGGTTCGCAATCTCTTGATGCCTCAGAGTGCTTTACAGGGCTTTTGAATTTTTAAGGGTATGTTTGAATTGTTGCCTTAATCTTCTGCCGTGTTTTGAAGAAATTTCTTTTTCGTTTTCGCTCGCTTTTCTAGGGTCCCCTTCCGTCCTTGGCGAAAAGATGCTCGTTAAGCGTTCTAACTTGTCCGGTTGATCAATTATTTGCCATATAAATAGTGTCGTGTTCAATCTGCTGTCGGGCTTGATGCAAATTAGCCGGCATACGCATCGTGGCTTAATCAGGGCAGGCTTGTAACAATTTCCTGGCCCTGATCACCCTGTGGATGAGCTACAGCCATGTCGTCCTTTTGGCAGCCGCTTCCTTCGATCTACGCCAGCACACAGTAATTCCCTTCATCGCTTCCGCCGTTGCGACGGCCATAGAACAACAGTTTCGCATCCAACGATCGACGTCGACGTGGAGCTACTTGATCGAGTAGAGGCTGTAGCCGCAGGTCGGCGGAGCCGATTTCAGCTCGGGAGCGAGGTCGCGGCTGGCGTAGCCAAGCAGCAAGCTCGAAGCCATTTTGACTTCTGCGCAGGTGAAACCCTCTTGACGAGAAGTAGTAGCAGTCTTCTTCAGCTCCGATACCAGCTCGACCCTCCAAACTTCAACGTACGACGGGTCCGATATGGGATTTGGCTTTTTGAGAGGTACCGCGGTTTGGCTTGAACTTTTAAGTTTTGAGGCTTCGCAGTGTTCTCCCCAAAGGGGCCTCACCCTGCTGGGCATCAGCGATCCCATGCCCAGCTTCGATCTAGCCAAGTAGATCCTGCCCCTCAACGGTGCCTCTGCGCTTGATGCTGTTCCCCCTCGCTGGCCTCCCTGCCCGGCCAATGGATGCGATAGGCGCGGCTGTGGCCCTCGCCGATTGGCTCGATCGCCCGCAGGTCCACCAGTTCGGCCAGGTCACGCCAGGCGGTGGCGCGGCTCACCTGGGTGAGGCTGATGGCCATGCGCAGGGTCATGCCGCCCGTGAACCCCTCCGGTTCAGCATCCAGTAACCGATTAAGAAGTGTCTGCTGGCGGCTGTTGAAGCCGCTGTGCCGCTGGCTCCACCAGAAGGCCGCCTTGCTCCGCACCGCATCGATCACGGCGCCATGGGTGAGCTCCGCTGCCGTGAGCTGCTCCAAGAACCAGTGCAGCTAGCCCGTGACATCCAAATCTCCCCGCTGGCACCCTCCAGTGCCGTGTAGTAGCCCTGCCGCTCCCGCAGGATCTGGGTGGAGAGGCCCAGGGCGCGGCCAGATAACGCCTGCTGGGCCTAGGCCTTGCAGTCCTGGGTCAGCAGCCGATCGGTGATGGCCCGAGTCAGGCGGCCGTTGCCGTCTTCGTAGGGGTGGAGAGTGAGGAACCAGAGGTGGGCCAGGCCCGCGCGCAACAGCCTGTCCAGCTCGCAGGCGGGGAGGCGACCCATTCCAGGAAGGCCTCCAGCTGCTCCTTGAGCTGGTCTCGAGGCGGCGCCTCAACGTGCAGGCGCCCACGGCCGATGGCACCCGAGAGCACCTGCATCGGTGCCCCATCGCGTAGATCACCGATCCGAATCCCGCTCAGTCCATCGGGGCCACTCGCTTCATGGCTGTTGCCTCCTCTGTCAGGCGAGTCTTGCGGGGCACCCTGCTCCAAGCCTTCGCCGGCATTGATCCTCCGGTTGTCCATCGCGGCATCGCTGCCGCCGCGGCGACAGCCCCAGAGAAGCAAGTTGGCATCTATCGATCGACGTCGACGTGGAGCGCTCCGCGATCGCGCAGAGGCTGTCGCCGAAGGCCGGCGGAGTCGATAACGACTCGAGAAAGAGGACGAGCGGCTCGCCGAGCTCAACAGCAAGCTCGAAGCCATTTTGGCTTCTGCGCAGCAGTAGCAATCTTGTTCGGCACAGGCACCAGCTCGACCCCTCCGAACGCCATGCCAGGCGAGTCCGAGTTGGGATCTCTACTAGAGGGGTACGGGGGAGTGGCTTGAACGCCCTGACCCTGCAGCCGCTCAGGCCGGTTGGTGCTGGCCGTAGTTGGCTGGTCCCGCCGGCCTACTGAGCACCGCTGGCGCAACTCCTCTGCCGCCTGGAGAGCTGGTGTGCTGGGTCCCATGCCACGGCCTGGTGAGCGCCAACCGCATTAGTATGAAGCTCTACGAGGTTTCGGCCATGACACCCGCAACCGTTGATCTCAGCCAAGTCGACAGTACTGTCCGTGCTCAGGTCCTCCAAACGCTCTCTGCTTCGGGGCTTTCAGAGCAACTGTTTCTCGGCCATCTATATCGGCTTTTTGCCCAAGGGCAGTTTAGCTTGCTTGACCTCCTTGGACCCAACGCGGAGTCGCTGGCGGCTATTCAGGAATTAGAAGAGGGTAGAGGCGTCATTTCCGCTTCTGTTGATGATTTGTTCGCAGACCTGCATGCGATCGATTGAGCGGTCAACCCAATTCAAGAAGGACTACAAGAATGCATCTAAAAGCATTCATTCTTCAGAACTTGACAGCCGTTTGAGCGAGGTTATCGGTTGTCTCGTCCTAGATCGCCAGCCCCCGCCTCGGTTCAGAGATCATCAGCTCAAAGCGGACTGGAAGGGTTATCGCGACTGTCACGTTTTCCCGGATCTCGTTCTGATCTACCAGCTAAAGGCTGATTCCATCCTTCGCTTGGTCCGTCTTGGCTCCCATAGCGAGCTTTGTCTCTGATGACGAAGCTTATTGGCCGTAGCGCCTGGCGGCTCTGAGGGCAAATCCCCAAGGCCAGCCCCTTGTCTCAATCCGGGGAGCCGCTTGCATCGCTGCCGCGGTGGAGCGTGGACGGGCGGCTCGACGAGCTAAGCAGCAAGCTCAGGGCAATCTTGTTGAGCTCCGGCACCAACTCGACCCCTCCGAACGCCATGCCAGGCGAGTCCGAGATCGGATCTCACTGCTGGAGGAATATGACCCCTTGGCCTGCCCTGCCGCGGCGCTCGGCCTTGCTGGTAGCAGCCTGCGACCTCGTGAGCGGCGCAGGCCGCAAAATTGCAAGCAAAGATCACTCGTTCAGCATTTGGGCGGCCCAAGAAGGCAAGGGGCGTTGATGACTCTCCACCCTGCCCCCTTGGATCGTCATCACGGGCTGAAAAGGATCGTCAGTTGACGAATTGTCGAGCACCCGCACGTCATCACACAACGGAATCGACGCTTGCACCTGAGCCAGCATCCGTGGGCTGCTTTGGAGCAGCTTTTCGGTGGGTACGTCATGCCCGCCTTCACGCACCCGTTGTGCAACCCGTGCGGCATTGAGTTCAGATCGCTCCAGGTGGATCACCACCATGATCACGGCGTAGCCGAGGGCTTTGGCGCGGGCGACGAAATCAATCTTGGATGGGTGTGAATACACCGTTTCAAAGCAAAAACTTGCACCACTCAGCAGCAGGGTGTTGCGCTGCTGTTCCGCCAGCAGGGCCGCTTCATAGCTGCGCGCTTCCGGTGCTTCTGGATACACAAGCCGGGCCAGGCGATCCGCATTCACAAATGGAAGGCCCAGGGGCTCCAGCACCAACCGGTAGAAGGTGCTCTTGCCGGCTCCATTGCCACCCACCAGCAACCAGAGTTGCTTCAAGGTGTGTGGTGTTGCACGCTCCCTTCGAGGGGTTCAAATACGCCATGGCGAAATTGGCCCAGCCGGCGCTTGCCGTCTGAGGCGATCTCTTCCAGGAACCCCGGATGAGTCGTGGAGGCTTGGTAGCGCAGCGAGGCACTGCTCACGGCCCCGACCAGCTCCCCCGAACGGCGCTGCTGCTCCAGTGCCCCAAAGACCTGCTCAGGCGCAACGGCCGCGGTGGTGACCGGCTCCACCCTCACGGCCGCTAATCCCGACAGCACATCCAGCAGCTTGTCTGGATCCAAGACGCCAGCCACCTGTCGCCCCAGCGTTGCCCAGTACTCAATCTGTTCGGCCGCACTGCGATGGTGCCGAGCTCCGGCCAGGGTGGCGCTCTGCATCAGCTCCTGCTGCAGTCGCACGGGTGAGGCTGATTTCGGCACGGTTCAGCGTTCCCAGGATGAGTAAATTGTAGCTGTCTGCTACGACGCGATTGCTGTTTCTGGGGCGATGGCTGTTTCTGAGGTGATCCCTGTCTCTGAGGCGATGGCTCTGATCTGCGCCGAGTGAGTCCGTGATTTGCTTCCTTCTTGAGATGGGCTGACCCCGGCCCACCCTTGGGGGCGGTGCTGCGCAGCCTGTGCTGTCTGGCTCTGCAGGTGCCGTCAAGGTCTGAGGTTCTGCTTTGGCTTCCGTGGCCCACACCGATGCGGCTCTGCACCGCCAGCGGGGTCACAAGATTGAAGCCATAGCGCTCCGCCAGCCAGGCGCCGCCGATCAGGTTGAGGGTTTCCATCCAGGATCACGCACCCATCGGGCACCCAACGGCCCTAACTGCGCAAAAACAAACTTGACTGCGCAAAAACGTGCAGATCACCAGTCCAATGCGCAAAAGCATGTGTGACTCCCCCGCATCGCCCTAGGCAGCCAGGGCATTCGCGTTGCCCCGGCTGATTGGCCGACCCCCAGCTCCGGTGAACGCCGCAGGCTTCTCCGGGATGCCCTGCGCCTCACCCTTTGGCAGGCCACCGGGTCCACCGTCGCCTGGCTTGTTCCTGATGCGCTGGCCCGCAAACGGGCGGATTGTGGGGTTTAGGCGTGGCAGCCTCGTGAATGCCGCTTGAACGTTTTTCCGGCTGCAGGTCGTGAGGGCTCTGTGGGTTTGGGAGTTTCCAGCTGGAGATGGCACCAGGCCCTGCCCGGGCGCAGAACGCTGGCGGCTATCAGCGCTCAACGCCCAGCGAATCCGAGCTGTGATTGGCTCAGTTTCCAGCCCCACGTCAGGTCGATACGGAAAAACCCCGGTTTTCTCCGTATGATTGGACGCATAGATGCCGGATTGGTTCCATGAGTTCCTCTCGCCTAGAAGTGCGCCTTCCTGATCGCCTCAGTGAGCGACTTGAATTGCTGGCCTCATCCGAAGGCCTCACAAAAGCCGACGTGTTCCGCCGAGCTCTCGCGCTCTACCTGCTAGTCAAGGAGCGGGAAGAGGGGGGATCCACCCTCCAATTCGTCAAGGACGACCAACGGGAAACTCTTGTCAGCATCTGAATGAGTGATCCCAATGCTGATTTCAAGACGCTCCTGGATCTCACCGGTGGTGTTGAGGTCAGAAGCGCAGAGCACCCGGATGACCGCAGGCAGAGAGGCACAGGCTGGAAAGGAACGCTGTCGGTTTGATTGGGGTTATGGCTGCCTTCTCTGCAGCCATCCTGCTCCTGAGCTTCTTTCGCCCCATCCCAGAAAAGCGAGCTGACTGGGCTGCTGGCGTACTGCAGCTGGTCCTAGGTGGTGCCGTGGGGTTTGCCCTGAAGCGTTCGTCTTGATGCTGCCTCACGTACCCGTTCCGCAACCAACCGTTGATTTCCACCATTTGCCCGTCCGCACAGCCTGTACAGAAAAACGGGGGAAGCCCACCTGCATCGGGGCCCCATCGCCCAGCTCACCGATCCCAATAGCGCGCAGTCCATCAGGGCCACCGGCGAACAGGCGCCGGTGCCAGTGATTCAGCGTGGCCAGGGTGAGGGGCATATCCAAGGTGCTGATGGCCTCCAGCAACCCGTCCAACAGGCCCTCCACCTGGGCGCTGGCGTTCGGCTGCCCCCCGGCCAGGTGCGATCGAGGAGCGCACCTGGCCGGGTGAGGTTTGGCTTGTGCTTGGGCACCCCTACGGTCTGCTTAACAGCGCACCCACCAAATGCAGCACCCGCTCCCCCACCGCCACCGGCGCCGTTGCAACCAGCTCAGCCTGGCGGCTGTGCCAATCCAGGCTGCGTAGCTGATCCGCCAGCACCAAGCCCTGCACCGGCCCGCCTTGCGGCAATGGCACTTCAAACGGATATCCCTTGATCCTGCTGGTGATCGGACACACCAACGCCAGGCCGACCTTGCTGTTGTAGCCCGATGGCGAAACCACCAGTGCTGTGCGGCGTCCAGCCTGTTCGCGGCCACTCTGGGGAGTGAAGCTAAGCCAGATCAGATCGCCGCGCTCCGGTGCTCTCACCACACCTCCGCGCCGATGGCCCCGCCCCATTCGGTTTCGCTGTGCTGGTTATCCGCTGTGATCTCAGCGAGCAGCGCCTCCAGGTGGATGGCATCGGCGGGCCTGGCCAGAAAGGCGCCTGCCTCCACCTTCACCTCCATCTCGCTGCCAGAGCCAACGCCCAGCTCAGCGGCGTAAGCCTTGGGGATTCTTAGCCCCAGGCTGTTCCCCCAGGATTGCACCTTCACTTTCACCGCAGCTCCGCCCGAGTAGCCAAAGTCTATCCATGGTGCTGGCTCCCTGGTCCCAGCTCGATCCCGAAGCAGTGCTCTCGATCGTTACAAACGGACGTGGTATCCAGATCCAGCCCGATCCCCCGCCGCCTCCAATCCCCAGCTTGCCCGCGACGGGTGTGTGGTTCGCATTTTGATGCAGCGGGCTTGCCGGTTGGGTTTCCTTGGCGTGCTAGTCCCGCCATGCGTCACCCAACCGTCCGCCTGGCGGCGAGCTAAGGGGGGATGCTGGTCAGCCCATGGGCTTAGGTCACCTGGATTCCCCTGCCCAGGGCCTGGAAATACTGCTTCGACCAGATTGCTAGTGGCTGCGGATCGGCGATGAACCGCTCAATATCTTTTCGGGCCTTATCAACATCCAGGCGAGTGATGCGTTCATCGAGTAAGGCCTGAAGGCTGGCAGCAGTGAATGGTTCATCCCCAGGCCAATGACCGCTTTGGCGCGCCCGTTCAGCCAGGTGAGAAAGATGCAGGGGGATGCCCTGACGCCCATACCACTCCAGATCAAACCAGTCGCGGCCCTTCACCCGTTGTTGCCACTGTCGAAACAGTACCGCATGCATCTTGCCGGCGAACAAATCCGGCAAGCTGAAGCACTTCACGTAGAAGGAATAGGGTTGCATCAGCAGCAGCTCCTCGGTGTTGAACCCCTGCGGTGGTTCCGTATCCACTTCAAGCTTGATCTTCAGCATCGGGCTGCTACCGATTGCCAGCTGTACGATTGTGGTGGTTGGCTTCAAAAAGGCTGAAACGATCGCGCTCTGAGCTGATTTTTGCTTTACCTTCGTCTCCACGTTGATGCCGAGGGCGCCAAATTCTTCTTCCAGCCCCCGCAGGTAGGGCTGCAATGAGAAGGCAGGATCTGGCTTGAGGAGCGAAAAATCCAGATCCTCGGAAAAGCGTGGCAGCTGGTGAAAAATCCGCAAGCAGGTGCCGCCGTAAAACGCAGCCTTGCCGAAAAACCCCCGCCGATACAGCCCTGCCAGGGCAATCTCTTGCATTACTTCCCGCAGACCTTGGCTCCGTTCGGGATCGCTGCCCTGGCGGATGCGCTCCAGCATTGTTTCCACCACCCGGTTCATGGCGCCAGCTCCGGCTGCATCTCCTTTTGCAGTGCTTCAACCACCGCTAGCAAGCTGGCTAGCTGCCTGCGCTTAAAGCCGCTCGCCAGGCAGGCATGGATATCGGCCAGATCGAGCTGGCCCAGCAGCTCTGGTTCCAGCCGCAGGTCCTCGAGCAGCCACTGCCGCATCGACTCCCGCGAAAGAGGCCCTAACCCGCGGCTGAGCACTAGCCGATCACACAGCGCCTTGGCTGGGCTGGTGATCAGAAAGCTGAGCCTATCGCTGCTCTCGCCGAGCTCCTGTCCCACGACGTAGTAGGCCAGGGGCAGGTGCTGGTAACTGAACCGCCCTAGCCCGTTCTGCAGTCTGCGGCTGGACCTTGGCGTCACCGACGTCACTTCCGCCACCCCCTCTGGGATCAGGCCATGCCAAGCCAAGGCGTAGTCGAGCGACACGCAGGACGGTCCATAGAGATGGTTGGCCACCAGAGGTAGGCAGATCGGCACCCCTCGCAGGGGCTGTCCCGCCAGGTAGAGCCCCCGCCGCAGGGGTTGCAAGGCGCCTTCCTTCATCCATTCGCTCACCTTGTCGTTGGGGCGGCGGTAGCCCCTGAGCACCCCATCAAGCGTCTCCCGCGCCAACGGCACCACCCCGAAGCCCCGCAATGGATGCTCCAGTGGCGTGGGGCTGACCCCATCCAGGTTCGCGGCTTCTGTTTTGGGTGGCATGATCGGATTTTATCCGACTTTCCTGTCTTTTTTGAGCAAACGCCCAACAGCGACGCCTGGGGTGGTTACGGCAACAGTTCCAGCGCATGCCATCGGCGCCATGGCACCGGATTGGCGTGAACTTTCAAGGTCAACGTCTCCGTTGCTGTTATCCAAGAGGGGCTACGACCTGCTGGGCATTGGGGGCCCATTCCCAGCCTCGAGCTGGCCAGATCCTTCCCCTCAACGGAGCCTCTGCGCTTGATGCTGGTCACCCTCGCTGGGCTCCCTGCCTGGCCAATGGATGCGATAGGCGCGGCTGCGGCCCTCGCCGATCGGCTCGATCGCCTCCAGGTCCACCAGGTCGGCCAGGTCACGCCATGCCGTGGCACGGCTCACCTTGGTGAGGCCGATGGCCTTGCGCAGGGTCATGCCCCCTGTGAACCCCTCCGGTTCCGCATCCAGCAGCCGATTCAGCAGCTTCTGCTGCCGGCTGTTGAAACCGCTGTGCCTGTGGTTCCACCAGAAAGCAGCCTTGCGTTGCACCGCATCAATCACGCTGAGATGGTTGGTTGCTGCTGCGCAGAGCTGCTGCAGAAACCAGCTCAGCCAGTCTGTGACGTCCAGATCACCCCGCTGGCAGCGCTCCAGCGCCATGTAATACCCCTCCCGCTCCCGAAGAATCTGGGCCGAGAGTCCCAGGGCGCTGCCAGACCACACGCGTTTCTTCTCAGTTCTGCAGTCCTGAGCCAGCAGTCGGTCGGTGATGGCACGGGCGAGGCGACCGTTGCCATCCTCATAGGGATGGAGGGTGAGAAACCACAGGTGGGCCAGACCTGCGCGTACCAGTCCTTCCAGCTCGGCAGGTGGGGATGAGACCCAGTCCAGGAAAGCTGCCAGCTGTTCCTCGAGCAGGTCTCGGGGCGGTGCTTCAAAGTGCACGCGCTCACGGCCGATGGCACCCGAGAGCACCTGCATGGTGGCCTGATCGCGCAGCTCACCGATCTGAATGGATCGCAGTCCATCGGGACCAGCGGCGAACAGGCGCTGGTGCCAGTGATTTAGCACGGCCATGGTGAGGGGGACCTCCAGATCACTGGTGGCCTCCAACAGCACATCCAGAAGGCCCTCCACCTGGGCGCTGGCCGCTGGCTGCCCCTCAGCCAGAGGCAGTTGCAGTCGCCGGGCGATGGAAGAGCGCACCTGGCCCGGATCAAGCAGTTCACCTTCGATGGCGGCCGTACCCAGGCTCTCGCGGCCCAGCAAGGCAGACATCGCCTCACCCTCGAGTTGTGGAGGTTCCAGGGTCTCCAGCCGACTCAGGAGCTCCCGCCGGGCGGCGCGGGCCTGCTCCAGCAGCGGCTCCAGGGCGGAGCTCTGCCAACGGAACTGCGGCCAGCTCGGCTGTTGCCAGATCCAGGTGCGGGTCATTCCAGAAGCCTAATCGCTTCACCTCATGAAGCGATTAGGCTTCTGGAATCGCTTCATCGCTGGCGCCCGGTCCGCCAAAGGCCCACCAACCTGGCTTCGCAGCACGAAGGGGCAGGGCTTTGATCCCTGCAGGGTTTGACCGTTGGTCATGCCGCTGGAGACCGCCTGGCGAAACCAGGGCAACCCCAGGCCTCCGGGCGGGCATTCATGGCTACAGGCTCAGAAGCGGTTGGGCATCGCGGGCCACGTGTCGCCAGATCACCGATGGGTGCTCAGGCAGCTGTGTCCAGGCCTCTCGCTCCAGGGCGATCCCATCCTGGGCAAGGCCGTGATCCAGCAGGGTGTCTGCCCAGTTCTCAGCTTCGGCCCTGCTGGCTGCCACCACCAGTCAGTCCGTATCGGAGAGGCCATCCCAGTCGCCCCGAGCCCTGGAGCCGAACAGATCGATCTGATCCGGTGCAACACGGCTGCCTCTTTGTGAGGACACCAGCGTGTTGACGCTCTGCTGGAGCTCTGCCAGCCAAAGGGCATGGCGTTGCCGGCGGAGCTCCCCGAAGCTGGTCATCCGATCGCCGCTCTGGCATTCCACTGAGGATTCCATTCTGATGGTCTGAGCTGATGGTCTGAGCTGATGGACTGAGCTGATGGTCTGAGCTGCTGCTCAGCGTTGAGGCCATCGCATGCCGGCGCCCTTTCCGTGCTCCCACCAATGGTCTCTCCGCCCGGGTGAGCCAGTTTCGGCTCAGGGTGCGCTCTGGCAAAGGTGTCATTGGGGTCCGATCGCCCTGATCACACGTTTCACGAGCTACAGCCATGTCCACCTCCTGGGAGCCGCTGCCTTCGATCTACCGCAGCAAGCAGGAATTCCTCGCACCCGCTTGTGACCAGCGGATTGCCATGGCGCTGACGTGCCCTGATGCCCATCCTGCGGTCGCACCCGGGTCTAGACTGGTCGCGACCATCGGCATGGCTGGGGATGCGCGCCAAATTGTTCCGCAATGGACGCAGCCAGGCGGTGCGTCTGCCGGCCAGTTGTCGGTTTGAGGGCACGGAGGTCGATGTCGAGCGTGATCCCACGACGGGCATCGTCACCCTGCGTCCACTCCGCTCAAGCCCGATGGACTGGTTGCGGCAGCGGGCTGTCTTGCTTGATGAGGACCCCCAGGCAGCAGATGGCTTTACCGCCCTGATGGAGCGTGATGGCACGCCTGAACCTGCCCAGGGGCGTGACTGGCCATGAAGCAACGCTTCATGCTCGACACCAACGCTGTGCGTCTGTTGCTGGAGCGCCGCTCTCCCCAGCTTGATCAATGGTTTGCCGAAGACCGTTGCTCCCTCTCGGCCATCGTTGCGGCCGAGATTCGCTTTGGGCTGGCGCGTCGCAGGCTGCCTGAAGCCCGTGCTGCTCTGGTTTGTGATCTGCTCGAGGTGATCCCCGTGGAGGCCTTCGATGAGCAGGTGGCCAACGTCTACGGCCAATTGCGTGCCGATCTGCAGCGGCTGGGCATCACCCTGGCGGCGATGGATCTGCTGATCGCGTCCCATGCTCTGGCCCTGGATCGAATCCTGGTGAGTCACGATCAGGTGTTTGCCAGCGTGCCTGGCCTGTTGTGCTGTCCGGCCTGTTGAGACAGTCGCTCCTGCTGGCCATCTCCCGGCTCACCGCCCGTTCCGTGCTTCCACCGATCTTCTCGTGAGGCAAGGCGAACCCGAGCAGACGATTTTGCAAGAAGAGAACGTGATCGAGTAGCTCAACTGGGCTCGCTTAACCCCACACCCCGAAACACACCCAACAGCACGTCCCTGCTGTCACGTGTTCAAACGCTCCAGAGTGATTGCCTGCGTTTCTGAGGGCGGCCGTGCTCAGGCTCATGCAACCCTACAAGGCCGACATCGGTTGATCACTGGGACCGTTCCTGGATCAGGGGAGCTCCAGCCAGGAGCGCAGGGCAAGATCGAGCTCTGCCAAGGCTTTGGTCTCCAGGCGCTCCACGATGGCGCCAATCGTGGTGGTCGGCACGGTGAAGAGCTTATCGGCCATCAGTTGTGATGGTTTGCGCAGCCCAATGCTGCTACTGGGATCCACTGGAATCCACTGGAATGCGCACCAGTGGTGCATCCAACAGGGTGCTGGTCAGCGGACAGAGTGTGACGCTTGGATGCTGCTCCAGCCAGCGATTGGCCTGCACGATGACCGCTGGTCTTGGCTTGCCTGTGTAAACACCAGCGCTGGCAACTGTCACAATCAGTCCTCGCAGCAAAGCCAAATTCATCACGCCGTCCAATCCGTCCAGTCCGGAAGTGGCTCGCTCCAGTCGCGGGTTTCACTATTTTCAGCAATCAGGATTGACTGACGCCGAGCCTCGTCATCGTTGCTGAACCGCTGCCCATAGTGCGCGATCGCCTCTCGCACACAGGTACTACGGCTCTTTCCCATGCGACGCGCCAAGTAATCCAGCTGCTGTTCAAGCTCAGGCTCCACCCGAACACCGATGGCCATCTGCAGATCCTGTTCAACGATCTGTTTCACAGGTAGTGCCATTCGGCGCTCTCGCTGACCAGGGAGGGTGTGTCATTTCGCTGAAGTCTCCTGATCGGGAGCATCCCTCTCCTTCAGCCCGAGGCCTCGGCCTGGCTGGCGGAGTGCAACCGAATGGGGCCATCAGTTCCTGGTGTGCAGCGGGGCCAACAGCAGCAGGGGCTCCAGATCAGGGCTCTCCCAGTGGAACTGGGGCCAGTCCGTCTGCTTCCAGATCCAGCAGTAAGGCATTCCCGCAACCTAATCGCTTCATCCAGTGAAGCGGTTTGTGGCAGGCAATCGCTTCAGGGCTGTCGTCTCCTCTGTAAGGCGAGTCTTGCGAGGCAGTCTGCACCAGGCCTTCGCTGGCATTGATCCTCCGGTTGTTCATCGCGGCATCGCTGCCGCCGTGGCCACAGCCAAAGAGCAGCAAGTTGGCATCCATTGATCGACGTCGACGTGGAGCGCTATGCGATCGAGAACAGGCTGTAGCCGAATGCTGGCGCGAGGCCTGATCAATCGCTTTGGCACCCAGTCCTAAAATTTCCATCTGGATATCTGACAAGGGTTTAGGCGGTGATTCGCCGCTTTAATCCGATCAGCTTTTGCCAGAGAACGGCCTTGGGCTCTTCAATCTTCAGGGCTTGCCTGCATCGCTCTAGCCAGCCATCGCGACCCAGCAGGCGCTCTAGCGACTGAATCAGGTCCTTCTGGACGGAGTCCCCGTAGGCGCCTTCCGCTTTAGATCGGGCGTTGAGTAGCTGGCTTGGTCGCAACGGCAAGTGGGCAAGATCCAGTCGATCTCGGTTGAAGATTCCGTCATCGTTCCAACGATCGGAATTGGCAAGTAATGTGCTGCAGGCCTGTCAGCCAGGGTTAGACAGGAAACAGTGCAGACGGGATCTTCGGGGCCGGGCGGATCAAGGCGAACCCTGCCTTCGAGAACGATTTTGAACTTAGTGGTTTCCCCTCCCACATTTAATCTTGTCCTGATTCCGTACTGATCCATCAAGGGTTCGCGCTCTTCCGTGACAGTACAACCCTGGTTGTGAAAAATTGGTTTCAGACTGCTCGTCTGTCGTGTCATTTGCCGCATCTCTCAATAGCCTTCCAGGTTGAAAACTAGAAAGTTGATGTCAACGGATTCTCGACATTCTCCGTAGCGCAGGGCGATCGCAGTGCCACCAGCAAACAGGCATCCCCGTTCGACCAGCAACCTAGAGTCGAGTTGCAGAAGAACCTCGGCAATCCGCCGGTGATGGTCCCGTCTAACCATGGATCCCAACAAAGGCTTGCTTAAGGTCTTTGATGAATTGTTGCTCGTGGGGCTGAATGAGGTCTTGATTCAAATGCCGGTGATGGCGTTCGTAGATCCCAGCCGCCTCCTGGGGGGTGATCACAGTAGTACCCCGCCCATGCCAAGCCAGCTGGAGTAATGCGGGATAGGCCGCTAGTTCGATGAATGTTGGAAGCAAGCAGGCCGGGATGCTCGCTTCGCTGATTCTGAGGGGCTTCTCCTTGACTTCGGACCTGCCTTTTCCCTGAAGTTCAGCAAGGGGGAGATCCAGGGCGTTGAGCACATTCAGCAGGGCCCCCACGGTGACCGATGCTGTGCCCTTTTCGATCCTGTGCAAGGTCACCCGAGAAATGCCGGCCGCCCCTGCTGTCGCCATAGCCGTGAGCCCCAATTCCCTGCGTCGCTCCTGAATCCTGCAGCCGATCCCCTGCAGGAGTTCTTGGCTACCGATTTGGGGGCTGGGCGCGGCCGCTGGC
The DNA here is from genome assembly GCA_943370565.1 of Synechococcus sp. UW140. GTDB lineage: Bacteria > Cyanobacteriota > Cyanobacteriia > PCC-6307 > Cyanobiaceae > BAIKAL-G1. The sequence continues at coordinate 176,842 of CALRRL020000004.1, forward strand.
ATTGCTCCCTGGGTCTCATTACACCCACTTTAGCTTTGATGTCCCTAACGAGAAACAGTGCTTGGGGTTCGGCCAAGGGATGGCTTCTGGCTCAGGCGTTCTCTTGTGCCGGGCTTCCTGCCCTGGGGGCAACCTCCCTCGTCGCTAGCCTCATGCCATGGCGGCTGCTTCCTCCCACACCCCCTTTGAGATCCTGCGCCAGCGGCGCCATGCCGCCTGGCTGAACGATCTCAGCCTTCGCCTGGAGGAGTTGGTCTCTAATGGCGATCCCAAGGAGAAGGGCTCCTTGGAGATCCTGCTTTTTGGGTCCCGGGCCCGAGGTGACTGGGATGGCCTCTCCGATACAGATCTGCTGGTCGTTGCAGCAGAGAAACAGCACGCGGACCTCTGGGCCGATCGGCTGCTTGACGCTGGCTTAGCCCAGGACGTGGTGGCCTTCGACCTCCCTAGCTGGAACGAGCTTGGTGCCTCCCCCTCTCCCTACTGGCGATCGGTGAAAGCCCAGGCGATCTCGCTTCTCCACCGGGGCCCATGAACGCCCGTCCCCAGGCCTGGCTTGCCCAGGCCCGCAACGATTTGGACCTGGCCGAGCTCGCCAGCCGCAATGGCTTCCTTGCCCAGGCTTGTTATTTCGCCTCCCAGGCAGCAGAGAAGGCCCTTAAAAGCGCTCTGCTGGAACTGGGACTGGAGCCCCCCCATACCCATGTTCTCGGAGATTTGTTGCAACGGCTCCAGGCAGCTGGCCTTGACACCGCTGCCTTGCAGACTCTGCCCCTTAAAGCCCTCAGCCGCATGGGCATCACCTCCCGTTATCCGATCGACGCCACTCCACCGGCCGAGTTATTTGACCGCGCTGAAACGGAGCAAGCGATAGCTGTGGCTGCTGCCGTGATTGATGCGATTGAGGCGTTGGATCGGGGGATTGCCTAACAGCGGGCTGATGGAGGTGCCAGACAGGTGCGTTGGCGCTGGCTTGGCTTCCGCCCGGCTGGCGCTTCGACCAGTATTGATCCCAATCAATCAGGCTATCTCAGCAGCCTGTGGACTCCTTTGGTGCCATGAACTGCTCCACCGACTGGTTTCATCAGGCCCAGGCCGATCTCCAGCAGGCCAGCTTGAGTGCTGAGTCTGGTTTTCATGAGTGGGCCTGCTTCGCCTGTCATCAGGCTGTGGAAAAAGCCCCTAAGAGTTTGCGGAAAAACCGCCTGAGCAGCCGCTGTTTTTCCTCCGGAGAGCTGATTGCGCTCCGTTTGGGCTGGTCTGCAGCGTTTCAGCGACTCAGAACGCGTGATTTCAAGCGTTTTGCCCTGTTCAGGCTGGCTGAACGCGGCCACCTGGCCACACCTCTGGGCAACCCGCTGTTCATGCCGCTGCCATGGCCGGCTTGAGCAGGTTGCCCAGGCGGATCAGGTTGTAGGCGATCACGTGCAGACCAAACACCGCGCCCACCTTGGCGGTGCCGCGCAGCTTGAACTGGC
>CALRRL020000005.1:0-173172 GCA_943370565.1 Synechococcus sp. UW140
GCCCACCTTCGTTTCCAGGCTCACCGGCTGGCGCGCCCGGCACAGCAGCTCCTTCACCTCCTCTTCCGGCAGCTCCACCGCCTCCGCCAGTTCCCCCAGCGTCGGCGTGCGGCCCAGCTCCTGGCTCAGCTCCCGCTGGCCTTTTTTCAACTTGTTCAGGGTTTCGGTGATGTGGATCGGCAGCCGGATCGTGCGGCTCTTCTCCGCAATCGCCCGCGTGATCCCCTGGCGAATCCACCAGTAGGCATAGGTGGAAAACTTGTAACCGCGGGTGGGATCAAACTTTTCCACTCCCCGCACCAGGCCAATCGTGCCCTCCTGGATGAGATCCAGCAGTTCCATATTGCGCTTGGTGTATTTCTTCGCCACGCTCACCACCAGCCTGAGGTTGGCCGCCACCATCCGCTCCTTTGCCCGCCGGCCACCGCTCAGCCGTTTCTTCAACAGCGCCGGGCTCAGGCCCGCTGCCGCCGCCAGCTCCGCCTCCGTGGGCTTGCTGCCGCCCGCTCGCATCGTCAGCTCCAGTTCCAGCTCCTCAATCGCCATCAGCTCCTGCACCTGCCGGCCCAGGGTGATCTCCTGCTCATGGCTCAGCAACGGCACCCGGCCGATGTCCCGCAGGTAGGAGCGCACCAGGTCGCCATCCACCGGAGGCATCGACCGGCCGGCAGCCGGCATGCGCACCGGGCTGTCGGCGTCCGGCACCGGTCCGGGGCCGGAGTCGGCGAGGGCCGTGGCCAGCGAGGCGGTGGCCGCCGAGCGGGAGCCACCGGAGAGCACCTGAAGCGCCTGATCAGGCAGGGAGGGAGCGGCGACCACGGCGGAGAGCTGAACTTATGTGAAGCCTAACCTGAAGAAGTGTGAAGTCCCTCTCACAAACCGGGGAAATCCCGCCGAATGGGCCAGAAGACGCCCGGGCTGCCCCCCGGAAACCGGCCTGCCCACCTGGCCTGAGGTCTGGACCCAAAGCCGCTCCAAGACGGGATGGCGTCGCCCAGCCCAGGGCCCTAGCGCCGATCCCTGAGCCAGAACGCTGCCAAACCCGGGCTTCTTAAGCCAGGGGAAACAGGTGCAGCAGCCAGGCGGCCGTACTGAGGTAGATGAACACCCCGGCCACGTCCGTGGCGGTGGTGATCGAGGGCGTCGACATCAAGGCCGGGTCGAGCCCGAAGCGCTCACACAGCAGGGGCAAGGAGGCCCCACCGGCCGCCGCCAGGGTGGTGATCACCACCAGGCTGATCCCGGCCGCCGCCGCCACCTGGGGGTTGCCGCCCAGGGTCCAGGCCCAGGGGACCACCGCCACCAGCATCAGGCAGCCGAGCAGGAAGCCGGCCAGGGCTTCGCGGCCGATGCTGGGTCCGGCGCCGAGGCCCTGGAGGCGCTGGGTGCTGAGGCCGCGGATCACCACCGTGGCGCTCTGGGCGCCGACGATGCCACCGGCGCCGATCAACAGCGGAATGAAGGCCGCCAGCACCACCATCTGTTGCAGCACCTGCTTTTCGGCCACGATCAGGGCCGAGGTGCCCGTGTTGGCGATCAGCAGCACGATCAGCCACACCACCCGCCGCCGGGCCACGGTGAACAGGCTGCTCTGGAAGTAGTCGTCCTCATCGCCGGCCTGAACCGCTCCGGCCGCATAGAGATCCCGGGTGGCCTCGTGCTGGATCACGTCGATCACGTCATCGACGGTGACGATCCCCACCAGCCGCTGCTCCCGGTCCACCACCGGCAAGGCCAGAAAGTCGTAGCGCTGGATCGCCCGGGCCACCTCCTCCTGGTCGGTGTCGGTGGTGAGGCGCACCACCTCCCGGGTCATCACGGCACCGATGCGATCGTCCGGATCGGCCATCACCAGATCCCGCAGGGAGAGGATGCCGGTGAGGTGGCGCGACGCGTCGGTGACGTAGAGGCTGTAGATCGTTTCGGTGTCGGAGGCGCGGCCGCGCACGATCGCCAGGGCCTGGGCGGCCGTGTGGAATTCCTTGAGGTCGATGAACTCGGTGGTCATCAACCGACCCGCCGTTTCCGGCTCGTAGCCCAGCAACTGGGCCGTGACCCGCCGCTCCTCGGGACTCAGTTCGGCCAACAGGCGCCGAACCACCTTGGCCGGCAGTTCATCAAACAGGCGCACCCGGTCATCGGGGGACATCTGTTCAACCAGTTCGAGCACCTCGCCGGAGCGCAGGCGATCCAGCAGGGTCTGCTGCACCGTGCCGTCGAGGTATTCATAGATGGCGATCGCCTCATCCTTGGGCAGCAGCCGGAAGGCCAGGGCCTGCAGGGTGCGGGGCAGCAGCCCGATCGCCTCGGCGGTGTCCACCTCCTGCACCGGGGCCAGCAGCAGCTTGACCGCGTCGTAATTGCCCACCTCCAGCAGGGCCTGGAGCTGCTGGGCCACCAATTCGGCCAACACGGGCCCCCCGGGACCCGGGGCCGGCATCGATCCAGCTGCAGGCATGGGGCTTCCCTGGTCTGGGATGCCGCCCGTTGCCTCCGTCATCAGGCCCGTGTGCGGGAGCCCCCTGAGTGTATGGGGATCACTCGCTAGGGTCCCGCCGTCCCGAATACCCCAAGCCCATGGCCATCAACGTCTCCGATGTGGTGGTGACCACCGCCAGCGGCACGCCCCAGCGCCTCGGCGACCTGGCCGGCCAGGTGCTGCTGATCGTCAACGTGGCCAGCCGCTGCGGCTTCACCCGCCAGTACGCCGGCCTGGAGCAACTGCAACAGACCTACGGCCCCCAGGGCCTGGTGGTGCTCGGCTTCCCCTGCAACGACTTCGGCGCCCAGGAGCCCGGCACCCTGGAGGAGATCCAGGCCTTCTGCTCCACCACCTACGGCGCCAGCTTCCCCCTCTACGCCAAGGTCCACGCCACCGGCGCCAAGACGGCTCCCTACGACCAGCTCACCCAGGCCGAACCGGCCGGCGATGTGGCCTGGAACTTCGAGAAGTTCCTGGTTGGCAAGGACGGCACGGTGCTGGCCCGCTACAAGAGCGCCGTGGAACCCCATGATCCCGCCCTGGTGGCCGCGATCGAGGCCGCCCTGGCGGCCTGAGCCGCCCAGGCCCCAGCTCGGGCCGGACTAGGGCCGGACTAGGGCCGGACTAGGGCCGGGGAGGCGGGCCCCGGAACAGGCGGCGGCTGAGGGCCCGGCCAGCCAGGGCGGCCAGCAGCCCCAGCCCCAGGCTGGCCACCAGCAGTAGCAGGGCCCCTGGGCCCTGGCCCTGCTGCTGGAGGTTGGCCAGGTCGAGGATCCAGCCGCTGAAGGTGGTGAGGGAGCCGCAGAAGCCAATCCCCAGGGCCAGCATCAGGGGGATGCGGTGGGGCACCGGCCCGATCAGACCCCCAAGCAGGAAGCACCCCAGCAGGTTGACCACCAGGTTGGCGCCGCTGGGGCCCCCGATCTGGGGCCCGAGCCGCTCCAGCACCTGCCAGCGCAGCAGGGCTCCCGGCACGGCCCCCAGGGCCACCAGGCCGAGGTCCTTTAGCGCAAAGCGCAGGCGGCGCTTCACCATCCCGCAGCCCGTCCCCCTGCCCGAGGCAGCCCCAGCCCCTGCGGTCCCAGGCCCAATCTCAGCCCTAGTCCCAGCCCCATCCGAGGCTGGTCCTGGGGCTGGGGGATTGGATGTGTCCGCGTGATGTGGCCCCGTCCGGTAAGGGGCTGGACGTCGGGGACGCGGCGAGCCATCTCAGAGTCCCCCCAACCAGCGGCCCAGCGCGAGCGCCAGCAGCCCACCGGCCACGGACAGCCCCGCCAGCCCCAGGGCCTCCCCGGCCTGGCCCCCACTGAGGGCCTGCAGCAGTTCCACCACAAAGGTGGAGAAGGTGCTGAAACTGCCGAGGAAGCCCACACTCAGCAGCAGGGCGAGGCGATGCAGGGCGCTGCAGCCCTCCCCGAGCGAGAGCAGTAGGCCCAGGGCCAGGCAGGCCACCAGGTTGACCCCGGCCGTGGCCCAGTGTTTCCGAGGTAACAGCGGCTTGAGGTGATTGACCAGGTGGAAGCGCAACCAGGCGCCGGGCACGGCGCCGAGGGCCACCAGCACGCCATCGGCGAAGGCCACGGCCGGTTCAGCTGGCCAACCAGCCGCGGCGGGGGGCGCCTGGACCGGCAGCCGTTTGCACCTGCAACCAGCGACGGCCACTGGGGGACCACCAGCTCCGCAGTAACTCCAGGGGTTCCCCCCCATCCAGATGGGCCAGGGCCGGCGCCTGTTGGCGCGGGGCCGTGCGCAGGGCCAGGGGCCCGGTGGCCAGCAGGGGGTCCCCCGGCTGGCGCCGCCGCAGTTCCGGCTGGCGCCGCTCGCCTCCCCCGGCCGGCAGGGCCGCTGGCGCAATCAGGGCCAGGCCGAGCAGGGCCGCCAGCCGCCAGGAGGGCAAGCTCAACAGAAAGACCGGACGCCGCTGCAGGGGGCCCATCAAATGTCGAGCTGGGCGAAATCCAGCTCGGCGCTGTGGGTTTCAATGAATTCACGGCGGGGCGCCACCTTGTCGCCCATCAGGATTGTGAAAATGCGGTCGGCTTCGAGGGCATCTTCGATTTCTACCCGCTTCATCGTGCGGGTGGTGGGATCCATCGTGGTTTCCCACAGCTGCTTGGGCATCATTTCACCCAGGCCCTTGAAGCGCTGGATCGTGTAATTGGCCTTTTCACCAAAACCGCTGAGCACTGTCTTGAGGTCGGTTTCGTTGTAGCAGTAGCTGTGGTTTTTACCGCGCTCCACCTTGTAAAGGGGCGGGCAGGCGATGTAGACATAGCCCCCTTCCACCAAGGATTTTTGATAGCGATAGAAGAAGGTGAGCAACAGGGTGCGAATGTGGGCGCCATCCACGTCGGCATCGGTCATGATCACGATGCGGTGATAGCGCAGGTTTTTCTCCTGAAACTCCTCACCCTTGATGCCCAGGCCCAGGGCCGTGATCAGAGCCTGGATCTCGGTATTTTTATAGATCTTGGCATCATCGGTTTTCTCGATATTGAGGATCTTGCCGCGCAGGGGCAGAATCGCCTGGAAGCGACGATCGCGGCCCTGCTTGGCGGAGCCTCCGGCGGAATCGCCTTCCACGATGTAGATCTCTGATTCGCTCGGATCGCGCGAGCTGCAATCGGCCAGCTTGCCGGGCAGGGTGGAGCTTTCCAGCACGGATTTCCGCCGCACCAGCTCCCGGGCCCGCCGTGCCGCTTCGGCCGCATTGAAGGCCTGGATGGCCTTCTCGAGGATCATGTCGATCACGGCCGGATTGAATTCCAGGTACTGGCTGAGGGCTTCCCCCACCAGGGTGTCGACGATGCCGCGCACCTCCGTGTTGCCCAGCTTGGTTTTGGTCTGTCCCTCGAACTCGGGCTCTGGCACCTTCACGGACAAAACGGCCGTGAGTCCTTCGCGGATGTTTTCACCGGCAAGATTGCCGTCCGATTCCTTCCGCTTGCCCCGCTTTTTGGCGAAGGTGTTGAGGGTGCGGGTGAGAACGGTTTTCAGCCCTTCAATGTGGGTGCCCCCGTCCACCGTGCGGATGTTGTTGGCAAAGCCGAGAATGCTGTCGGAATAGGCATCCACGCACCACTGCAGGGCTGCCTCCACCTGCACGCCTTCCTTGAAGGCATTCACATAAATAATTTCAGGATGGAGGGGATCCTTCTCCTGATTCATGTAGGCAACATACTCACGGATGCCCCCTTGATAGTGGTACACCTCCTCATGGATTTCGCCCTCAGCGTTGCGGGCTGACGCCCGGCAGTCCTGGAAGACAATCCGCACGCCGCCATTGAGATAGGCCAGTTCCCGCAATCGGGCCGAGAGGGTCTGGTAATCGAAGACGATGCCGGTGCTGAAGATCTCGCTATCGGGCTTGAAGCAGATCGTGGTGCCGGTGCGATCGCCGGGCTCACTCTCGGAGATCAGGCTGCCGATCGGATTGCCCCGCTCAAAGCGTTGGCGATGCACCTGGTTCTGGCGATAGACCGTGACCTCGACCCACTCGGAGAGGGCATTGACCACCGACACGCCCACGCCGTGCAGGCCACCGGACACCTTGTAGCCGCCGGCTCCGAACTTGCCGCCGGCGTGCAACACCGTGAGCACCGTTTCCAGGGCGCTCTTGCCGGTGCGGGGGTGGATATCGGTGGGGATGCCGCGGCCGTTGTCGGTGACGGTGCAGGAGCCGTCGTCGTTGAGGGAAACGTGGATATCGGTGCAGTAGCCCGCCAGGGCCTCATCCACCGAGTTATCCACCACCTCATAGACAAGGTGATGCAACCCGCGCGGCCCGGTGGTGCCGATGTACATCCCCGGCCGCTTGCGCACCGGCTCCAGGCCTTCCAGCACCTGGATCTGCTCGGCGCCGTAGGCGGACTGGACCTTGGTGGAGTCGCTCATACGGGGCAGGAGGGGCGCGGAAGGCGAGCGGAGGCCTGCCAATCAGGCTTAATCTAACACCGCTGCAATAGAGGGCCTCCTGGGGGCCTCTCCGTCGCTTTTTGCGCGAGGGGTGCAACCCAGTCCCAACCTCGGCCCGGGGCAGACTGGCCCGATGGGATCCGCCTTCCGCCCCGAAATCAGCCGCTGGGGGCCCGAAGGGGACGCCCTGGATCCGGCCCAGCCCCCCGCCGATGCCCCCCTGGTGATCGTGCTGCTGGGCGCCACCGCCAGCGGCAAAACCGACCTGGCCATCGCCATTGCCGAGGCCTTCGACCTGGCCGTGCTGTCGGTCGACTCGCGCCAGATCTACACAGGGATGGACATCGGCACCGCCAAGGCCAGCGCCGCCCAACGGGCGCGGGTGCGCCACCGGCTCCTGGACCTGCGGCCCCCGGACCGGCCCATGAACCTGCAGGAGTTCCGCGCCGAAGCCGAGGCCGCCATTGCCGCCGAGCATGCCCGCCGCGGGGTTGCCTTTCTGGTGGGGGGCAGCGGCCTCTACCTCAAGGCGATCACCCAGGGGCTGGAGCCCCCGGCCGTGGCGCCCCAACCCCAGCTGCGGGAGCAGTTCACGGCCCTGGGTCAGGCCGTTTGCCACCCCCTGCTGGCCAGCGCCGATCCCCTGGCGGCCGGCCGCATCGCCCCGGCCGATGCGGTGCGCACCCAACGGGCCCTGGAGGTGCTCTATGCCACCGGCCGGCCCCTCTCGGCCCAGCAGGGGTTCCGCCGCCCGCCCTGGCGGGTGCTGGAACTGGGCCTCAATCCGGCCGACCTCAGCAACCGGATCCGCCAGCGCAGCGCCGGGCTGTATGCGGCCGGCCTGGTGGCCGAAACCCAGCGGCTGCTGCGCCGCTACGGCCCCGGCTGCCCCCTGCTGGACACCATCGGCTACGGCGAAGCCAAGCGGCTGCTGGCCGGCGACCTGGATGAGGCGGCCGCCATCGCCCTCACCTGCCAGCGCACCCTGCAGTTCGCCAAACGCCAGCGCACCTGGTTCCGCCGTCAGCACCGGCCCCTGTGGCTGACGGAGCCCGACCTGGCCCAGGGGCCTGGGCCGGCCGCCACCGGCGAGCCCGCTGCGGATCTGATGAAGCGGGCGTTGGCAGCGGTCCAGCAGGCTCTAGGGTGAAGGGTGATAACCACCTGTTTTCACCCTTCCGTCCCCTCGCTGTCCTGAATGCCACCCCGTCCCCGTTTTGACCGTCGCGCTCCTGTGCGCGAACTCCCCAACATCAATGACCGCATCAGCTACCCCCAGCTCCGGGTGGTCGATGCCGACGGCAGTCAGCTGGGGGTGATCACAAGGGAAGAGGCGCTGGAGGTGGCCAAGGATCGGGAGCTCGACCTGGTGTTGGTCAGCGAGAAGGCCGATCCACCGGTTTGCCGGATCATGGACTACGGCAAATACAAATTCGAGCAGGAAAAGAAGGCCAAGGAAGCCAAGAAGAAGTCGCACCAGACCGAGGTCAAGGAAGTCAAGATGCGCTACAAGATCGATTCGCACGACTATCAGGTGCGGATTGGTCAGGCCGTGCGCTTCCTCAAGGACGGCGACAAGGTGAAGTGCACCGTGATCTTCCGCGGCCGCGAAATCCAGCACACGGCCCTGGCCGAACAGCTGCTGTTCCGCATGGCCAAGGACCTGGAGGAAAGCGCCGAGATCCAGCAGGATCCCAAGCGGGAGGGCCGCAACATGATCATGTTCCTGAGCCCGCGCAAAACGCCCCTGGCCAAGGAAAAGGATGCGGCTGCCGCCGCCACCAAGGCCGTGCGCACGATTGAAACCAGCCGCGACATCAGCCGCGAGCCGAGCCGGATCTAGGCGCCCTGGCCCGGGCGCCCCACGGCTGGCACAACCGGCTCCCAGGGTGATTGGCCTGGGCTGTTGGGTCCGCCCCCCTAGGACTAATGGGTTCGCCCCCTGGACCGTTGTTCAGGGCCTGGGGGTCGGCGATTCCCCTGCCAGCGACGCGAACAGCTCGAGCATGGCGCTCCAGCCGGCGCGGGCCGCTTCCGGCGAAAAATCGCCGCGGGCCTCGCACAGGTAGCCATGGCCGGCGCCAGGGGCCAGCAGCAGGCGGTGGCGGGCCCCTGGCGATGCGGCGGGCACACTGCCATTGGCCGCCGTGAGGGCGGCTGCCACCGCCGTGATCTCCGCAGGGGGGATCAGGGGATCCTGGTCGCCGCAGAACCACCACAGGCGCCCGGGGATCTGGGGCACCAGCTCCAGGCTGGGGGGGCCGCCGCCGGGGCGAAAGCTCGACACCCGGGCGCCATAGAAGGCGCAGGTGGCGCCGATCGCCGGCAGGGTGGCCGCCAGCAGGGCCAGGTGGCCGCCGAAGCAGAAGCCCACGCAGCCGATCGGCAGGCCAGCCAGGTCCGGCTGGGCCCGCAGCCAGGCGATGCTGGCCGTCAGGTCGTCCAGGAAGCCCGCAGCCGTGACCGCATCGCGGTGGCGGCGGCCCAGCTCCAGGCCGGCGGCGTCGTAATCGAGCTCCAGATCCGGGGCGGTGCGGGCCATGGTGTTCAGCGCCAGGGCGGCATAGCCCGCTGCCGCCAGCCGATCGGCAACGCTGCGCACCCAGCCGTTGATGCCGAACACCTCCGGCAGCACGATCAGGGCCGCCCGGGGCGCCGGACCCTGGGGCCTGGCCCACCAGCAGCGCAGGGGAACGGCAGGGCCGCCGCTCGGGCCGGGCTGGGGGCCGCCGGCCCCGGCCGGACTGGCGCCGATCGTGACCCACTCGGCCGTGATCGGCATCGCGAAAGGCTCCGTCATCAGCGCATGGGCTCGGGGTTCCAGTCTCAGGGACGGCCCCAGGGGCCCGCTGCGGCCCCAGCGCGCTCCGCCCTGGCCGCCAACCGGCACAGCCCGGCACAGGCGCTTATGCCAACGGGGCAATTGTCACCATGACCAAAGCTCCTTAAGGTGGCCAGCACCAGCTCTGTCCCACTCCGGCGTGCGCTTTCACATCCAGCAGGACAGCGACATCCCGGCCTCGACGCAGCTGTACAACCAGATCTGCTTCGCGATCGCGGCTCGCCACTACCCGCCCGGCCATCGCCTGCCCAGTACGCGCCAGCTGGCCATGCAGACGGGCCTGCACCGCAACACGATCAGCAAGGTTTACCGCCAGCTCGAAAACGATGGCGTTGTGGAGGCCATGGCCGGCTCGGGCATCTATGTGCGCGACCAGCAAAAGCCCCGGGAGATCAAGCCGCCGCCGGGCATCCGCGGCCGGGCCATGCCCGATATCGACCGGGAGGTTCGCCAGAGCGTTGATGGCCTGCTCAATGCCGGCTGCACCCTGCAACAGACCCGCGACCTGCTCACCCGCGAGATCGACTGGCGCCTGCGCTGTGGCGCCCGGGTGCTGGTCAGCACCCCCCGGGAGGACATCGGCGCCTCCCACCTGATCGCCGAGGAACTCAGCCCCAACCTGGCGGTGCCCGTGGAGGTGGTGCCGATGGAGGAGCTGGAAGCCGTGCTGGAAAGCTCCAGCAATGGCACGGTGGTCACCAGCCGCTACTTCCTCCAGCCGGTGGAGGAGATCGCCAAGCGCCATGGTGTGCGGGCGGTGGCGGTGGATCTCAACGACTTCCGCCACGAACTCGACCTGCTCAAGGAACTGCGCACGGGCAGCTGCGTGGGCCTGGTGAGCATCAGCCCCGGCATCCTGCGGGCCGCCGAGGTGATCCTGCACAGCATGCGCGGCAATGAGCTGCTGCTGATGACCGCCACCCCCGATGTGGGCAGCCGTCTGCTGGCCCTGCTGCGGGCCGCCAGCCACGTGCTCTGCGACCGCCCCAGCCTGCCCCTGGTGGAGCAGAGCCTGCGTCAGAACCGCAGCCAGCTGATGCGCCTGCCCCAGGTCCACTGCGCCCAGAGCTATCTCGGGGCAGCCACGATCGACCTGCTGCGCAAGGAGATCGGCCTGCAGTCGGCGGCGTGATGCTCAAGGCCTTTCGAGCCGACCTGGCGATCATCAAGGAACGGGACCCGGCCGCCCGCGGCACCCTCGAAATCCTGCTCTGCTACCCGGGGCTCCATGCCCTCACCCTGCATCGCCTCAGCCACCGGCTCTGGCGCCTGGGCCTGCCCCTGCTGCCGCGGCTGATGAGCCAGCTGGGCCGGCTGGTCACCGGCGTGGAAATCCACCCGGGCGCCCGCATCGGCCAGGGGGTGTTCATCGACCACGGCATGGGCGTGGTGATCGGCGAAACCTGCGTGATCGGCGACAACTGCCTGCTCTACCAGGGAGTCACCCTGGGCGGCACGGGCAAGGCGACCGGCCAGCGCCACCCCACCCTGCATCAGAACGTGGTGGTGGGGGCCGGCGCCAAGGTGCTGGGGGCGATCACCGTGGGGGCCAACACCCGCATCGGCGCCGGCTCGGTGCTGCTGCGCGATGTGGCCGCCGACAGCACGGTGGTGGGCATCCCCGGTCGGGTGATTCACCAATCGGGTGTGCGGGTGGACCCCCTGGCCCACTCGGCCCTGCCCGATGCCGAGGCGCAGGTGATCCGCAACCTGATGGAGCGGATCGACAGCCTCGAAAACGAACTGGGGCGGCTGCAGGCCTGCCTGCGCGAAGTGGCCGAAGGCCGGCCCCTGCTTGAACCCTGCCGCGGCCAGGCCCAGAACCTGCGGGACCGGGAAATCATCGAATTTCTTGGGGACGACAGCCCCGCCCCCCAGCTGCTCGAACCGGGTGTGCCAGCCGACGGGGCCCCCGGGCCGCGGACGCCCTGAGCCGCCCCCAGCCCGCCGGGCTCCGAACCGCCGCAAACCAGCCCGCTCCCGAGACCGGGCAGGCGCAGGCCCTGGAGCCGGAGCAGATGCTGGAGCTGAAGCCGAAGTCGGAGCGGGGACTGGGGCCGGGACCGGAGCCCGATCAGCCGATCGCCGCCTGCTCGGGACTCGGAGCCGGCTGGAACATGAACATCGAGTAGATGACGTTGCGACGCATCGCCGTCATCATCTCCAGGAACATGTCGTAGCCCTCGTTCTTGTATTCGATCAGGGGATCCTTCTGGCCGTAGCCGCGCAGACCCACCGACTCGCGCAGGGCATCCATCGCCTGGAGATGCTCACGCCAGAGGGTATCGATCTGCTGCAGGATGAAGAACCGCTCGGCTTCGCGCATCAGCCCGGGGCGCAGCTGCTCCACCTGGCCCTCCTTGATGTCATAGGCATTGCGCAATTGTTCCTGCAGGAAGGCCTTGAGCTCCTCCACCTGCAGGCCAGCCAGTTGCTCGGGCGCCATGTCATCAAGCAGGTAAACAAACTCCTTCACCTTGCCAACCAGGCGGCCCAGATCCCACTCTTCCGGCGGCAGTTCCGGGTTCACATAGGCTTCAACGATGTCGTCCATGGTGCGCTCGCCATAGCCGATCACCTGCTGCTTCAGCTCGCGCCCTTCGAGCACCCGGCGCCGCTCCGCATACACGGCCCGGCGCTGGTTGTTCATCACCTCGTCATACTCAAACACCTGCTTACGGATGTCGTAGTAATAGGTTTCCACCTTCTTCTGGGCTCCCTCAAGGGAACGGGTGAGCATGCCCGATTCAATCGGCATGTCCTCTTCCACTCGGAAGGCATTCATCAGGCCAGCCACCCGATCGCCGCCAAAGATGCGCAGCAGATTATCTTCCAGCGACAGGAAGAAGCGGGTGCTGCCGGGGTCCCCCTGGCGGCCGGCCCGGCCGCGCAGCTGGTTATCAACCCGGCGCGATTCGTGGCGCTCCGTGCCGACCACGTGCAGGCCGCCGGCCTCGCGCACGCGCACCTCCTCCTGTTTCACCACCAGGTCGTATTCGCCCTTGACCCGGGCGATCAGCTGGCGCAGCTGCTGGATCTGGGGGTCGTCGGTGGGGGCCTTCTCGGCCGCCTGGGCAATGCGGTCCTCCAGCTCAAGCACGGTGAGGCTGCGGTCGCCCCAGGCGCCCACCAAGTCGTGGGCGAGCTCGGAGAGGGAATGCTCGGTGGCATCGCTGAGGGCGCAGGGGTAAAGGGCGCCGATCGCCCGGGCTTCGCTGGGGGGCTGGAACGGGGCCGCCTGGGCCCCGGCGCCGAAGCCGCCGCCGCCGGCCGGGGCCCGCTGCAGGGGCACGGGCGGGCGATGGCCCTCCTCAGGACGCACCAAGCGGGGCAGCAACACCTCGCGCAGCTTCAGACGCGCCATGTAATCGCTGTTGCCACCGAGGATGATGTCGGTGCCGCGGCCCGCCATGTTGGTGGCAATCGTGACGGCGCCGGCCCGGCCCGCCTGGGCGATGATCTCCGCCTCCCGCTCCACGTTCTCGGGCTTGGCGTTGAGCAGGTTGTGGGGGATCTCCTGCTCGGCCAGCAGGGCTGAGAGAACTTCCGATTTCTCCACCGACGTGGTGCCCACCAGCACCGGCCGGCCCTGCTTGTGGATCTCGGCCGTTTCCAGGGCCACGGCCCGCCATTTGGCCGCCTCGTTCTTGTACACCTGGTCGGTCCAATCGGAGCGGGACCGCACCCGGTTGGTGGGCACAATCGCCACTTCCAGCTTGTAGGTTTTCTCGAATTCCACCTCTTCGGTCTTGGCCGTGCCGGTCATGCCGGCCAGGCGGGGATAGAGCAGGAAGAAGTTCTGGTAGGTGATGCTGGCCAGGGTCTGGGTTTCCGGCTGAATGGCAAGACCCTCCTTGGCTTCGATCGCCTGGTGCTGACCATCGCTCCAGCGGCGCCCCGGCATCACCCGACCGGTGAATTCATCCACGATCACGGCATCGCCATCGCGCACGATGTAGTTGACATCTTTGATGAACAGCTCCTTGGCCTTGAGGGCATTGGTGATGTAGTGGGCCCAGGGATCGGCCGGGTCAAACAGATCGCTGACCCCGAGCAGCTGCTCAGCCTTGGCATAGCCCTCGTCGGTGAGGGTGGCGTTGCGCTGCTTCTCATCAACCTCGTAATCGCCTTCCGGATCAATGCCGTCCTTGCCGATCTCGGCGGAGCGCACCAACTGGTTGGCCACCTCAACCGCCCGCTGGTATTTCTCCTGGGGACGCTCCACCTGGCCCGAGATGATCAGCGGCGTGCGCGCCTCATCGACCAAGATGGAATCCACTTCATCGATGATGCAGTAGTGGAAATCCCGCTGCACCACCTCGGCGATGTCATTCGCCATGTTGTCGCGCAGGTAATCAAACCCCAGTTCCGAGTTGGTGGCATAGGTGATATCGCAGCCGTAGTTGCGACGCCGCTCCTGCGGGCTCATTTCCTGCTGGATCAGGCCCACACTCAGGCCCAGGAAGCGATGGACCTGCCCCATCCACTCGGCATCACGCCGGGCCAGGTAGTCGTTCACCGTCACCACATGGACGCCGCGGCCGGTGAGGGCATTGAGGTACGCGGGCAGGGTGGCGACCAGGGTCTTGCCTTCGCCGGTTTTCATCTCGGCGATCTGGCTGTCATGCAGCACCATGCCGCCGATCAGCTGCACATCGAAGTGGCGCATGCCCAGCACCCGTTTGCCGGCTTCACGCACCACGGCAAAGGCCTGGGGCAGCAATTCATCGAGCAGGGCCTTCTCGCGGTTGCCCTGGCCCGCCACCTTTTCAAGCTTGAGCCGGAACTCGGCCGTAAGACCGCGCAGCTCCTCATCGCTGAGGGGCTGCACCTCCTCTTCGAGCAGGTTGATATCGGAAACAATCGGCTGGTAGCGCTTCAGCTTGCGGGCATTGGGATCTCCCAGCAACAGCTTGAGCATGGATCGGGACCGGCCAATTGGATGCACCCTACCACCGCCAGGCCGTCAGCGAGGGCTGAGAAGCAAGGTGGGGCAAGGGGTTTGGCCGGTGATGCCAACCAGAACCAGCCCAGCCGTGCCGGCCAACCGGCCCCGCTACGGCAGCGACGCTTCAAAGGCGAGGATCTAGGCCATCCGGCCGGCATCCGAGCCCCTTGAGCGACCTCGCCCCGATTCGCCTGATCCGCCACGGCCGCTTCGCCCTGCGGCTGCGGTGGCGGCTCGGGGCCCTGCAGGCGCTGCTGGATCAGCACAGCTTCTGGGCCCGGGGACGCCAGCTGGGCGAACTGGCGGCCATGCTCGCGGGCAGCGAGGCGGTGGTCAGCGCCTGGCGGGGCCAGGAGCTGGTGGGCTTTGGCCGGGCCAGCAGCGATGGGGTGTTCCGCGCCGTGCTCTGGGACGTGGTGGTGGCCGGCGAGCACCAGGGCCAGGGCTTGGGTCGGCGCCTGGTGGCCGAACTGCTGGCCGCTCCAGCCATAGCCCGGGCGGAGCGGGTTTATCTGATGACGACCAACAGCGCCGGCTTCTACACGCGGCTGGGCTTCAAAGCCAATCCATCCCAGCAACTGATGGTGCTGAATCGCAATCAACAATCAAGCGGATGAAGAGATTCGAACTCTCGACCCTCTCCTTGGCAAGGAGATGCTCTACCACTGAGCTACATCCGCCCACTCACTTCAACCCCGGAGGGCGTCGGCGTTGGCACCGGATCGCTCCGGCTTAAGGAGCATGCCCTATGGGCCTGCCCCCGGTCAAATCGTTGGGCCGCCCAGCCGCTCACCCCAGTGGCCGGCGCGGGCCTGAACCCGCTGGCACCAGTCGCCGTGGGCCAGGTACCAAGCCACCGTGGCGGCCAGGCCCTGCTCGAACCTGTGGCGGGGCTGCCAGCCCAGTTCGGCGCTGATCCTGGCCGGATCGATGGCATAGCGACGGTCGTGGCCAGGGCGGTCGCGAACGGGCGTGATCAGGCGGCTGTGGGGGGCCGCCGCCGGTTGGTGCTGGTCGAGCAGGGCGCAGATCGCCTCCACCACCTGCTTGTTGCTGCGCTCGCCATGGCCGCCCACGCAGTAGGACTCGCCCAGGCGCCCGCGGGTGGCCGCCAGCAGCAGGGCCTCCACGTGGTCATCGACGTAGAGCCAGTCGCGCACGTTGCCGCCATCGCCGTAGAGCGGGATCGGCTCACCGGCCAGGGCCTTGAGGATCACCACCGGGATCAGCTTCTCGGGGAACTGCCAGGGGCCGTAGTTGTTGCTGCAGTTGGTCAGCACCACCGGCAGGCCGTAGGTGTGGTGCCAGGCCCTGACCAGGTGGTCACTGGCGGCCTTGCTGGCCGAATAGGGGGAGCGGGGGTCGTAGGCGGTGGTTTCGCTGAAGCGCCCCTGGGGCCCCAGGGAGCCAAAGACCTCATCGGTGCTGATGTGGTGAAAACGGAAGCGTTCGCGCCGTTCGGCCGGCAGTCGCTGCCAATGGGCGCGCACGGCCTGGAGCAGCTGGAAGGTGCCTGTGACGTTGCTGTCGATGAAGGCGCCGGGACCATCGATCGAGCGATCCACATGGCTCTCGGCGGCCAGGTGCAGCACCAGGTCGGGATCGGCCTGCCGCACCGCCTCGGCCGTGGCGGCCCCATCCACCAGATCCACCCGCAGCAGTTGATGCCGCAGGCCGTCGGGCCCCTGGGCCGCCGCTCCGAGGGCCGCCAACTCCTGGTCGATACCGGCCAGATCACTGGCGTAGCCGCATTTATCGAGGTTGAACACCGTGGCGCTGCTGTCCCGCAGCAGGCGCCGCACCACCGCCCCGCCGATGAAGCCGGCCCCGCCGGTGACCAGGACCCGGTCGGTGCCGGGGGGGAGCAGGGGAGCCATCGCAGGTCCAGCCAGGGTTGGGCGCAGAGTAAGGGGGGCCAATCCCGGAGCCACCGGGCCTCTGAGCGGCACCCCCGGGCAGTCGGGCTGGGCCGTCAGGGCGCCAGCTCAGCCAGCACCTGGGCCAGGGCCGCCTGCCAATGGGTCGGCTCCAGGCCGAGGGCCAGGCGGCTGGCGCTGCAATCGAGCAGCGAATAGGCCGGACGGGCCGCCGCGGTGGGGTAGGCGCTGGTGGGGATGGGGCGCACCTGGGCCGGTTGCTCCAGCAGCCCGGCAGCCACGCCCAAGCTGCCGATGGCCACGGCGAAGTCGTACCAACTGGCGGCACCGGCGTCGCTCCAATGCAGGATCGTTGGACCGCCCAGGGCCGCGCCCGACTCGGTGCCCGGCTGCCCACCAGGCTCAGCGCCCGGCTGGGCACCTGGCTCAGCGCCCGGCTGGGCAGAAGACTCGGCCCCGATGCCGAGGGCCCGCCAGCAGGCGGCCGCCAGGCCCGAGGTGGCGGTGGGGCAGCCCACCTGGTCGGCCACCACAGCCAGGGGTTCGCCGGCCGCCGCCTTGCGGGCATGGAGCCCCAGCATCGTCAGGCAGAAATTGGCGCCCACGGGGCCATACACCCAGCTGGTGCGCAGGATCCGGGCCCGCCCCGGGCCCAGGACGGCCAGCACGGCCCGCTCGCCCGCCGCCTTGCTGGCGCCATAGACCCCCAGGGGCTCGGGCGCCTGCTCCGGGCGGTAGGGGCTGCCCTGCTGGCCATTGAACACAAAATCGGTGCTGATCTGCAGCAACCGGCCACCGCTGGCCGCCAGGGCCTCGGCAAAGGCCTGGGGGGCGCCGGCATTCACGGCCATGGCCAGCTCCGCTTCGCCCTCGGCCCGATCCACGGCGGTGTAGGCGCCAGCATTGAGCAGCCAATCGGGTTGGTGCTGCCGCACCAGGTGGCGGCAGGCCGCGGCGTCGGCCAGATCGAGCTCGCGGCGGCCCAGGGGCACCAGCTCCACCCCCTCGGGCCTGGAGGCGATCAGGGCCCGGCCGAGCTGGCCGGTGGCGCCGGTGAGCAGCACCTTCATGGCAGCAGTCCTTTCCGGAGCGGCCGTGATCGAAGCAGGGGCAGGGGCAGCCCCGTCATGGCAGCCAGAGGCTCATGGGAACAGCTCGGTGGGGGCCAGCTCCGCCAACAGCGGCGCGGCGCCGTCCTTGTCGGAGAGCTGGGGGGTGATCCCGCCCAGGGCGTCCAGGGGCCAGGCAATCGCCAGCTGTGGGTCATCCCAACGGATCGCCCGTTCGCACTCGCGGCTCCAGTAGTCGCTGGTTTTGTAGAGCACCTCGGCCTGGTCGCTCAGGGTGAGAAAGCCATGGGCGAAACCCTGAGGCACCCAGAGTTGTTGATGGGTTGCAGCGCTCAACCGGGTGCCAACCCAGTGGCGGAAGGTGGGCGAGCTGCGGCGCAGATCCACCGCCACATCAAAGATCTCCCCCAGAACGCAGCGCACCAACTTGCCCTGGGGCTGGGGCGGCAGCTGGTAATGCAAGCCGCGCAGCACGCCCTGGGCCGAGCGCGAATGGTTGTCCTGCACGAAACCCACGGGACCGGCCAGGGCCTCAAAGGTGCGCTGGTTCCAGCTTTCGAAGAAAAAGCCGCGGTCATCGCCAAACAGCCTGGGGGTGAGCAACAAGGGTCCCTCCAGGGCCACGCCGCCATTGCCAATCAGTTGGTCAGCCTGCATGGCGTCCTCCCAGGCTGGCCTGCAGCAGGCTGTGGTCGCTGTTGCTCTCCTCCAACAACTTCAACAGGTAATCGCCGTAACCGCTCTTACGCAGGGGGGCGGCCAGCTGCTCCAGCTGGCTGGCGCTGATCCAGCCCTGGCGCCAGGCCACCTCCTCGGGGCAGCCGACCTTGAGGCCCTGGCGATGCTCCAGGGTGCGGATGTAGCTGCCGGCCTCATGCAGGGAATCGCAGGTGCCCGTGTCGAGCCAGGCCATGCCCCGGCCCATCAGCTCCACCTTGAGCAGACCCTCAGCCAGATACATGGCATTGAGGTCGGTGATCTCCAGTTCGCCCCGGGATGAGGGGCGCACCAGGCGGGCCCGCTCCACCACCGAGTCGTCATAGAAATACAGACCGGTGACGGCATAGCGGCTGCGGGGCTTGGCGGGTTTTTCCTCCAGGCTGAGCACCCGGCCATCGGCGGCGAATTCCACCACGCCGTAGCGCTCCGGATCGCGCACCGGATAGGCGAACACGGTGGCACCGGTAATCTCCCCGGGGTTAGTCCCAGCCCCCCCGCCGTTGCTGGCCTGCAGCTGGGGCACGAGGTCGTGGCCATGGAAGAGGTTGTCGCCCAGCACCAGGGCCGCCGGCGAACCGGCCAGGAACTCGGCACCGATCAGGAAGGCCTGGGCCAGGCCATCGGGGCTGGGTTGCACCGCATAGGTAATCGCCATGCCCCAGCGGCTGCCATCGCCCAGGAGCCGTTCAAAGGCCGCCTGGTCCTGGGGGGTGGTGATAATCAGCACCTCCCGAATCCCCGCCAGCATCAAGGTGGTGAGCGGGTAGTAGACCATCGGTTTATCGAAAACCGGCAGCAGCTGCTTGCTCACCGCCTGGGTGATTGGATGCAGGCGCGTGCCGCTGCCGCCGGCCAGGATGATGCCCTTGCAGCCCATGGGTCAGGTCCAGGCCATCGGTTCAGGCGGGCAGGGCCGCCATCAGGGAGCCCATTTCGATGGCCTGCAGGCCGTAGCCCCAACCCAGGTTGGCCTTGATGCCGGCCCGCTCCAGGGCCTGCTGCAGGGTGTCGGTGGTGAGCACGCCAAAGATCACCGGCACGCCCGTGTCGCGGGCGACGGCGGCCACGCCCTTGCTCACCTCGTTGACCACCACATCGAAATGGGGCGTGTCGCCGCGGATCACGGCCCCGAGGGTGATCACCACCTGGTAGCGGCCACTGGCCGCCAGCCGCTGGGCCACCAGCGGAATTTCGAAGCAACCCGGCACCCAGGCCACGTCCAGCTGGCTGCTCGTGGGCGTCACATCAATGCCGTGGCGCGCCAAGGAATCGAGGCAACCGCTGAGCAGCTTGCCTGTCACCAGGTCGTTGAAGCGGGCCACCACGATCGCCACCCGCAGGCCGCTGGCAGCGGTGAAGAACCCTTCGAAAACCGTCAAGCGCCTGAAGTGTGGAGTGGGCTCAGACTACGAAGAAGCTGACACCCCAGTTGAGCAGCACCAGACCCACCCAGGCCAGGCCACCGAGCAGGATCAGGCGGTTGGAGCGGCCGCTGTCTTCATTGCTGGCGTAGAGCACCGGCACCGCCACGATCAACGCGAACGACAGCACCACCAGGGCCAGAACGGTGAGGGTGTTGAGGATCTGCATGGATCAGCGTCGGGGTTGGCCGGCCCGCTGGCCAGGGGCCCGCGTCGGTCAGTGGAGGGATTCTCACACGCCGCTCCAGCCCCCTGGGCGGCAGCCGGCGGGTTCCTTCACAAGTTGTCGGGAGCGGGCTTCGGCCCAGGCCAGCACGGCCGGCAGCCCCCCTACGATCGAGCCGCCTGCCCCATCGATCCGTGGCTGCGGACGCCCCCCAGCAGCTTTCGCTCGTGGCCGATGGCGGCGCCGCCGAACTCGGTTGGGCTGACACCGCCCTGCAGGGCAACTTGTTTGCTGCCCCCGAAGCACCCAAACCAGCGGCCCGCCCGGCCCGGCCCGGGGCCCTGGCCGACCCCGGCGACCTCGACGATGCCGCCCTGGAGGCCGATGCCAGCCGCCGGCCCCGGCACCGGCGGCAGAGCCCGGCCCAGGCAGCTGAATGCGATCCCAGCGGTCCTGCCCCAGGGGAAGCAACGCCAGCCGCGCCATCCGTCACGGATCCAGGCCCTTCGGCTGCCGGCAGCGGCGAATCGGCTGGGCTCGCCACCGCAGCCGAGCCCGCCGGGGCCAGCGCCCCCGGGTCCGACCTGCCGCCCTGGCACCACCACGCGCTGGTGGATCCGCAGCACCTGCCGCCGATGCTGCGCCACTACGTGGAGCTCAAGGCCGCCCATCCCGAGCGGCTGCTGCTCTACCGGCTCGGCGATTTTTTCGAATGCTTCTTTGAGGACGCGATCACGCTCTCCCAGCTGTTGGAGCTCACCCTCACGGGCAAGGAGGCGGGCAAGGCCCACGGGCGGGTGCCGATGGCGGGCATTCCCCACCATGCGGCCGAGCGCTACTGCAGCGACCTGGTGCGCCGCGGGTTGTGTGTGGCCCTCTGCGACCAGCTCGAAGCCACCGCCGCCAAGGGGGCCCTGCTCAAACGCGACATCACCCGGGTGCTCACCCCCGGCACGGTGATTGAGGAGGGGATGCTCTCGGCGCGGCGCAACAACTGGCTTTGCGGTGTGGTGGTGGAGGGCAGCCGCTGGGGCCTGGCGGTGGCGGACGTGAGCACCGGCGAATTCCGGGTGACGGAGCGCCAGGGCAGCGACCTGCTGCACCAGGAGCTGCTGCAACTGGACGCCGCCGAAGTGGTCTGGCCCGGCGAGGGAAACCGCCCCGGCTGGTGTCCCGAAAGCCTGCGGCTGACGCCCTCGGCCCTCACCCCCTTCGCCGCGCCTGAGGCCAGATCGAGCCTGCTCAAGCGCTTCAAGCTGGCCAGCCTGGCGGGCCTGGGCCTGGCCGACCTGCCCCTGGGCCAGCGGGCCGCCGGCGGGCTGCTGCGCTACCTCGACGACACCCAGCCGGGCGCCGCCATCCCCCTGGACCTACCCACCACCTGGCATGCGGGCGACCAGCTGGTGCTCGATGCCCAAACCCGCCGCAACCTGGAACTGACCCGCACCCAGCTGGGCGGGGGCGTGCAGGGGTCCCTGCTGTGGGCCCTGGATCGCACCGTCACGGCCATGGGCGGCCGCTGCCTGCGCCGCTGGATCGAGGCGCCCCTGGTCGATCGGGCCGCCATCGGCGCCCGCCAGGAGGGGGTGAGCGAACTGGTGAACCAACGGCCCCTGCGCCAGGCCCTGCGCCGGCTGCTGCGGCCCATGGGCGACCTGGAGCGGCTCGCAGGTCGGGCCGGGGCCGGCAGCGCCTCCGCCCGGGACCTGGTGGCCCTGGCCGATGGGCTCGAACGGCTGCCCCAGCTGGCCTCCCTGCTGGCCCAGGCCAGCAGCCCCCCCCTGGCGGCCCTGGCCCGGCCCTGGCCGGAGCTGGCCGAGCTGGCGGCCCTAGTGCGCCACAGCCTGGTGGACACGCCGCCCCTGGCCCTCAACGAAGGGGGCCTGATCCACGATGGCGTCGACAGCCGCCTCGATGGCCTGCGCAACCAGCTCGATGACCAGGACGCCTGGCTGGCCGAGCAGGAGGCCAGCGAGCGCCGGGCCAGTGGCATCGCCAACCTGCGCCTGCAGTACCACCGCACCTTCGGCTACTTCCTCTCGGTGAGCCGCGCCAAGGCCGGCGCCGTGCCGGAGCACTGGATCCGCCGCCAGACCCTGGCCAACGAGGAGCGCTTCGTCACCCCTGAACTCAAGGGCCGCGAAGGCCGGATTCTGCAGCTCAAGGCCCGCGCCGCCCAGCGGGAATTTGAATTGTTTGCCGAACTGCGCAGCCAGGTGGGCGCCGAGGCCACGCCGATCCGGGCCGCGGCCCGGCTGGTGGCCGACCTCGATGCCCTCGCCTCCCTGGCCGAGGTGGCCGCCACCGGCGGCTATTGCCGGCCCGAGATCACGGCCGGGCGCGAGCTGCTGATCGAAGCCGGCCGCCATCCAGTGGTGGAGCAGCTGCTGGTGGAGAGCCCCTTCACCGCCAATGGCATTGCCCTGGGCGGCGGCCCGGCGCCGATCGGCCGCCCAGACCAGGACGGCAGCCCCCCGGACCTGCTCGTGCTCACGGGCCCCAATGCCAGTGGCAAGAGCTGCTACCTGCGCCAAACGGGGCTGCTGCAACTGATGGCCCAGATGGGCAGCTGGATTCCGGCCCGCTCCGCCCAACTCGGCCTCGCCGATCGCATCTTCACCCGCGTCGGTGCCGGCGACGACCTGGCCAGCGGCCAGTCCACCTTCATGGTGGAGATGGCCGAAACGGCCAACATTCTTCACCACGCCAGCAGCCGCTCCCTGGTGCTGCTCGATGAGATCGGCCGCGGCACGGCCACCTTCGATGGCCTTTCGATCGCCTGGGCCGTGGCCGAACACCTGGCCGTTGAGATCCAGGCCCGCAGTGTGTTTGCCACCCACTACCACGAGCTCAATGAATTAGCGGAACTGCACGCCAACGTGGCCAACGTGCAGGTGCTGGTGGAGGAAACCGGCGACGACCTGCTGTTCCTGCACCGGGTCGTGGCCGGAGGCGCCAGCCGCAGCTACGGCATCGAAGCCGCCCGCCTGGCCGGGGTGCCGGCGGCAGTCGTGCTGCGGGCCCGCCAGGTGCTGGGACGGATCGAGGCCAACAGCCATGTGGCGGTGGGGTTGCAGCCCTAGGCCCCTGGGCCCAAGCCGCAGGTGGGCCTGAACCAGGGCCTAGATCCGGCAGGCGCCCTCACCGGGGCTGATCGAGCCAGGCCCGCCGCAGCAGGGCATTGGCCGCCGCGGCCACCAGGGCTGCCCCGCCCCGGCTGCCATCGAGCCGGATCTGGGCCAGGCCGCTAGCCGCCAGATGGCGCTTGCTCTCGGCCACACCGACAAAGCCCACGGGCATGCCGATCACCAGGGCCGGCGGCGGCCCCTGCTGGGCCAGGTCCAACAACTGCTCCAGGGCCGTGGGGGCGCTGCCAATCAGCACCACGGCGCCGGGGTGGAGCTCCAGGGCGGCCGCCATACCTACGGCCGTGCGGGTGCCACCCACCGGGGCCCGCTGGGGCGCCCAATCGAGCACACTGCGCACCGGATTGGCGAAGGTGCGCCGGGCCATCGGCTGCACCGCCGCCGCCGCCATGGCCGTGTCGGTGAGGATCACGGCGCCGGCCGCCAGGGCGGCCATGCCCTGGGCGCAGGCCCCAGCGGACCAGTGCAGATCAGTGGCGAGGCTGAGGTCGCCGCCGCTATGGATCACCCGTTCAACCAGGTCCTGCTCGGCGGGATCGAAGTCGGTGGGCCCCAGCCAGCCGCGGATACGCCGCACGCTTTCGCTGAAAATCGGATGGTCGAAGGGCGCAGCGCTGGGGTCGTTGGGGGCAGGGGCAATACCGCTGCCACTTGCTAAGCCCAAGCTCCCTTGAGAAGCCTCGGGAACGGTCCCATGAACAGGGTCCTGGCACGGCTCAGGGACGGTCTCGCGGAAGGTCTCGCCTGCGCCCACTCCACACCCTGAGACAGCCCACAATTGAGCTTACGAATGGGCTCCCGCAGCCAGGTGCGCGCCGATGCCGATCCATCTCTTCTGGGGGGATGACGAAGCGGCCCGCAACCGGGCCGTGGACGCCCTGATCCAGCAGGTCTGCGACCCCAGCTGGCAGAGCATCAACCTCACCCGCCTCGATGGCAACGACCAGGGCCAGGCGGCCCAGGCCCTGGCCGAGGCGCGCACGCCGCCCCTGGGGGCAGGCGACCGGGTCGTGTTGCTGCAGCGCAGCCCCTTCTGTAACCAGTGCCCGGCCGACCTAGCCAGCCAGCTGGAGGCAAACCTGGGCCAAATCCCCGACCACTGCCACCTGGTGCTGGTGAACAGCGCCAAGCCGGATGCGCGCCTGCGCACCACCAAGGCGCTCAAGGCCGTGGCCGAGGAACGCAGCTTCAGCCTGCCGGCGGTCTGGGACGGGGCCGGCCAGGTGGAGCTAGTGAGCCGCACGGCCCGGGAGATGGGGCTGGCCGTGGAACCGGCGGCGGCCGAAGCCCTGGCCGAGGCGATCGGCAGTGACAGCGCCCGCCTGGCCAGTGAACTGGAGAAGCTCTCGCTCTATGCCGGCACCGGCAAAGCCGGCGGCCCTGGCGCCCCGATCACGGCGGCAGCCGTGGCCGCCCTGATCGGCAGCCACGCCACCTCGAGCCTGCAGGTGGGCGATGCCCTGCTGGCCGGCCAGAGCGCCGAAGCGATCGCCCTGGTGGAGCAGCTGCTGGAGGTGAACGAGCCGGCCCTGCGGATCGTGGCGGCCCTGAGCAGCCAGATCCGGGGCTGGCTGTGGGTGAGCCTGCTCGATGCCCAGGGGGAACAGGACGTGGCCGTGATTGCCAAGGCGGCCGGCATCGGCAACCCCAAACGCATCTACGTGATGCGCAAACAAATCCGCGGCCGCCCCCCGGGCCGCTTCCTCAGCTTGCTGGGCCAACTGTTGGAGGTGGAGGCGGCCCTGAAACGGGGCAGCGACCCGGGCGATGCCTTCCGGGATGGCTTTTTGCTGGTCGGCTCCTGATGGGCTGACAGGGCCCTGGCCGACCCAGGCCCCCTAACCCACGCCGGCTCAGTAGGCGGCGTAGCTCTTCTCTTCCACCAGCCGGGAGCCCCAGAGCTGGTTGATTCGAGCCTTGAGGGCGGCCCGCCGGTCGTTGGTGCGATACACAGACCGGGCCAGCGCCACAAAGCCAGCTCCGAAATCACCGGCCCGCTCACAGTCGCGGATGCGATCTTCAATTTCCCAAAGCGCGCCGTTGACGACCGCCAGTTCGGCGCTGACGGCCGCCAGGGCGGCCTGGCGAGCCCCATCGCCACCAGCCTCGCCTGCCCCCTCCCCGCCATCGCCACCCGCTGGCAAAGGGCCTTCCACCCCAGCGGCCCCCGCGGCCTGAGCCGGCCCGGCCACCAACCCCGCCCGCAGCGCCACCGCCTCCAGGGCGGCCAGCTCCACGGCCACGTTGGCCCGCTTGGCGGGATCGCCGATCCGCTGGGCCTTGATCTGCAGGATCGTGAGCTTGTCGACCAGCTCCCCCGCCGACACCGGCACCAGCAACTCCATCGCCTGACGCGTCCGAGGGCGCCCAGGCTAGGGGCCGATAATCGGCCGATCACGCACAGCAACACCGGGAATGGGCCTGCTGGTTCAGAAGTTCGGCGGCACCTCGGTCGCGGATGTGGAACGGATCCAGGCTGTGGCCCGGCGCATCGCCGCCAGCCGCGAGGCCGGCCACGACCTGGTGATCGTGGTGTCGGCCATGGGCCACACCACCGACGAACTCACGGGCCTGGCCCGGGCGATCAACAGCGAACCGCCCCAGCGGGAGATGGACATGCTGCTGGCCACCGGCGAGCAGGTGTCGATCGCCCTGCTGGCCATGGCCCTGCATGCCCAGGGGGTACCGGCAGTCTCGATGACCGGACCCCAGGTGGGGATTGTGACGGAATCCACCCACGGCCGGGCCCGCATCCTCGAGGTGCGCACCGAACGGCTGCAGCGCCACCTCGACAACGGCCTGGTGGTGGTGGTGGCGGGCTTCCAGGGCACCAGCAGCGGCCACGCCGGCACCCCGGAGATCACCACCCTGGGCCGGGGCGGCTCCGACACCTCGGCCGTGGCCCTGGCCGCAGCCCTGGGGGCCGAGGCCTGTGAGATCTACACCGATGTGCCGGGGGTGCTCACCACCGACCCCCGCAAGGTGGCCGATGCCCAGCTGATGACCACGATCAGCTGCAACGAAATGCTGGAACTGGCGAGTCTGGGGGCCGCCGTTTTGCACCCGCGGGCGGTGGAGATCGCCCGCAACTACGGCGTGCCCCTGGTGGTGCGCTCCAGCTGGAGCGAGGCCCCCGGCACCCTGCTCACCAGCGACAGCGGCAGCCGCCGCCCCGGCCACACGGGTCTGGAGCTGAGCCGGCCGGTGGATGGGGCCGAGCTGGAGGACCGCCAGGCCGTGCTGGCCCTCTCGCACGTGCCGGACCAACCGGGCGTGGCCGCGCGCCTGTTCGAGGCCCTCTCCGCCGCCGGCCTGAACGTAGACCTGATCGTGCAGGCCACCCATGAGGGCAGCAGCAACGACATCGCCTTCACCCTGGCCGAGACGGACCTGGAGCGGGCCCGCCGCGTGTGCGAGGAGCTGCTGGCCGCCCTGGGCGCCGACCAAGCCACGCTCACGGCCGAGGCCGGCATGGCCAAACTCAGCATTTCCGGAGCCGGCATCCTCGGCCGCCCCGGCGTCGCCGCCCGCCTGTTCGACACCCTGGCCAAGGCCGGCATCAACCTGCGCCTGATCGCCACCAGCGAGGTGAAGGTGAGCTGCCTGGTGGCCGGCCACCAGGGCGCCAAGGCCCTGCAGGCGGCGGCCCAGGCCTTCGAACTGGCGGAGCCGCAGCTGCGGCTCAACCCCAGCCCGGCGGGCCTGGGCGAACCGGAGGTGCGCGGTGTCGCCCTCGACCGGGACCAGGCCCAGGTGGCGGTCCATCGCATTCCCGACCGGCCTGGCAGCGCCGCCGCCGTCTGCCGGGCCCTGGCCGATGCGGGCCTCTGCCTCGATGCGATCGTGCAATCGGAACGCACCCACGGCAGCGGCGACCAGCTCAGCCGCGACATGGGCTTCACCCTGCGCCGCGATGACCTGGCCCGGGCCCAGGCGGCCCTGCAACCGCTGCTGGCCCAGTGGCCCGGGGCCCGTTTCGAGCAGGGCATGGCGATTGCCCGGGTGAGCGCGGTGGGGGCCGGCATGCCCTCCACCCCCGGCACGGCCGCCCGCATGTTCCGCTGCCTGGCCGAAGCCGGCATCAACATCGAGATGATCGCCACCAGCGAAATCCGCACCAGCTGCGTGGTGGCCGAAGCCGATGGGGTGGCGGCCCTGCAGGCGGTGCATGGCGCCTTTGGCCTGGGCGGTGAAACCGTGCACAGGGCCGAAGGCACGGAAGCGAGCAGCGAGCCCTAGGCAGACCGGCGCCGCTCCCCGCCACCACCTGCCCAGCGCAGCCCGGCCCAACCCCGGCCGGCACGGGCCCGAGCTGAGGAGCTCAGGCCTTGCCCACCAACTTCTGGCGCAGGGTCTTGATGCGGTCGCGCAGGCTGGCGGCCCGTTCGTACTCCAGGTTTTTGGCGGCGTCTTTCATGCGCTCCTCTAGCTGGGTGATCAGCTCCGGCAGGGATTCGAGCGGCACGTCGTTGTGCACCGCCTGCTCGCTGGCCTGCTCCAGCTGCTCATCGTTGAGCCGGCGCGACACCTCCAGGAAGGCAAGGATCGAGTTGCCAGCCCGCTTGCCGGCCGGCGTTGGCGTGATGCCGTGCTCCAGGTTGTAAGCCTGCTGGATCGCGCGCCGGCGCTCGGTTTCGGAGATGGCCTTGGCCATCGAATCGGTGAGGTTGTCGGCATAGAGCAGGGCCTTGCCTTCGATGTGGCGGGCGGCCCGGCCAATGGTCTGGATCAGGGAGCGCTCGGCCCGCAGGAAGCCTTCCTTATCGGCGTCAAGAATCGCCACCAGCGACACCTCGGGCAAGTCCAATCCTTCGCGCAGTAGGTTGACACCAACCAAGACGTCGTATTCGCCATTGCGCAGATCCTGGATGATTTCGATGCGCTCAATCGAGTGAATTTCCGAGTGGAGATAGCGCACCTTCACACCATTTTCAGCCAGGTAATCCGTCAAGTCCTCGGCCATGCGCTTGGTCAAGGTGGTGATCAGCACCCGCTCCTTCTTATCGGCCCGCTCCCGGATTTCGCCGAGCAGGTCATCCACCTGGCCCTCAGTCGGACGCACCTCCACGATCGGATCCAGCACCCCGGTGGGGCGGATCACCTGCTCCACAATCTGGCCCTTGCTCTGGGCCACCTCCCAGGTGCCTGGGGTGGCGCTCACAAAAATGGTTTGCTGGGCCTTTTCCCAGAATTCATCTCCCTTGAGCGGGCGGTTGTCCGCCGCTGAGGGCAGGCGGAAGCCGTGCTCGATCAGCACCTGTTTGCGGGATTGGTCGCCGTTGTACATGGCCTGCAGCTGGGAGCAGGTGACGTGGCTTTCATCCACCACCAGCAGCCAATCCTTGGGGAAATAATCAATCAGACATTCGGGCGGCGTGCCGGCGGGCCGGCCAGCCAGGTGGCGGGCATAGTTTTCAACGCCATTGCAATAGCCCACCTGCTCGAGCATCTCCAGGTCGTAGGTGGTGCGCTGCTCCAGGCGCTGGGCCTCGAGCAGGCGGCCTTCGCTGTTGAGCCGGTCGAGCCGGTCGTGGAGTTCGGCACGAATGGCGGCGATTGCCCCATCAAGCCGCTCCTTGGGAGTGACAAAGTGCTTGGCTGGATAGATGTTGATCGTGTCGAGGCTTTGCAGGATCTCCCCGGTGGTGGGATCGACATAGCGGATTGCCTCGACCTCATCACCAAACAATTCAATCCGCACCAGCCGATCTTCATAGGCCGGACCGATCTCGAGCACATCGCCGCGCACGCGAAAGCGGCCCCGGGAAATCTCCAGGTCGTTGCGCGCATACTGGTTGTTGACCAAATCCCGCAGGGAGGCGCGCAGGTTCAGGGTTTCACCCACCTGAAACTTCACCGCCGCCTTGAGGTATTCGGAGGGAATGCCCAGGCCGTAGATGCAGCTGATCGAGGCCACCACGATCACATCGGAGCGCTCAAACAACGAGCGCGTTGCCGAGTGGCGCAGCATGTCGATCTCCTCATTGATCGAGGCGGTCTTGGCGATGTAGGTGTCCGAGACCGCCACATAGGCCTCGGGCTGGTAATAGTCGTAGTAGGAGATGAAATATTCAACCGCATTGTTGGGGAAAAATTCCCGCAACTCATTGCAGAGCTGGGCTGCCAGGGTCTTGTTGTGGGCGAGCACCAGGGTGGGCCTGCCCGTGCGGGCGATCACATTGGCGATCGAAAAGGTTTTGCCGGTGCCCGTGGCCCCCAGCAGGGTCTGGTAGCGCTCCCCCGCCTCCACGCCCCGCACCATGGCCTCAATGGCCGTGGGCTGGTCGCCTTTCGGTTCGTAGGGGGCGTGGAGCTGAAAGTGGGCCATCGGGCCATTCTCGGCCCAACCGGGCTGGGTCGGGGGTGGACCACCGACCCTCCACGGCGGTCAAAGCCGCCCGGACCCCTGACCGCCGGACCCCAGACCAGACGCCGCCAACCTGAAGACGCCGCTGATAAAACCGCCAGGCCTCGCTGCCTGGCGGTTTGATCAGGATGACTGCTGAGCTCAGGCCTCAGGCTTGGGCCGAAACAGCAGCGCCGCTGCCCAGGGCCTCGCGCAGGCTGCGCACCACGGCCACCATGGCCAGCTCATCGCCGAGGCGATTCACGGCCGAGCCAACCCCGACGCCACTGGCGCCGGCGGCAATCGCCATCGGCAGGGTCACGGCCGACAGGCCGGAGGCGCAGAGCACCGGCACGGCCACGGCCCGGCTGATCGCATGGGCGGCGGCCAGGGTAGGGGCGGCCTTTTCAATCAGGCCGAGGCTGCCGGCGCTGAAGGGGCGGGCGCTGGTGCCGCCCTCGGTCTGGATCAGGTCGGCACCGGCGGCCACCAGATCCATGGCGAGCTGCTCCTGCTGGTCGAGGGGCAGCACGTGGGGCACGGTGACCGACAGCACCACTTCGGGCAACAGGGCCCGGGTGCGGCGGGTCAGCGCAAGCACCTCGGCGGCATCAAAAATGCGCCCCAGGGGATAGAAGGCGTCGTAGTTGCCGATCTCCACCAGGGTGGCGCCGGCGGCCACGGCGGCGGGGAACAGCTCGGGATCCACGGCCGACACGCAGATCGGCAGGCCCGACACGGCGGCGGCCCGGCGCACCAGGTCGGGATCACAGGCCAGGTCGATCAGGTCGGCGCCACCGAGCCCGGCGGCGCGGCTGATCCGCTCCACCGCGGCGGCATCAAAATTGGTGAGGCCGGCGATCACCTTGAGCAGGCGCCGCGAGGCCAGGGCTTGCTGCAGGGGAAGCGGCAGGCTGGACAGACGGGACATGGGCGACCGGACAGCGAATGAAGCCGATTCTCCCATCCGAAGCCGCAGCAGACCCGGGCAGCCCCTCCGGCCGGCCGGGCCAGGGCCGCCCCCCCTGGGGCCCATTCCATGCCGCCCTGCACAGGCGCCTGCGGCGCGACCCGGACCTGCTCCCCGCCGGGGCCCCCCTGCTGCTGGCCGTGTCCGGCGGCCAGGACTCCATGGCCCTGACCAAACTGCTGCAGGACCTGGGCCGGCTGCATGGCTGGCGCCTGCAGCTCTGGCATGGCGACCACGGCTGGCGCCCCGAATCGGCTCGCCAGGCCGCCGAGCTCCAGGCCTGGGCCGAGGGCCGGGGCCTCCCGATCACGGTCGAGCGGGCCAGCGCCCCCCCTGCCCATGAGGCGGCGGCCAGGGCCTGGCGCTACGACCGCCTGGAGCGTCTGGCCCTGGAACGGGCCTGCACCCATGTGGTGACCGGCCACACCGCCAGCGACCGGGCTGAGACCCTGCTGCTGCACCTGGCCCGGGGCAGCCACCGCCAGGGCCTGGCCAGCCTGCGGCGGCGCCGACCCCTCAGCGTGGACTCGCCAGTCAGCCTGGTGCGTCCCCTGCTCGACCTGGGCCGGGCCGACACCGGCCAGTTCTGCGCCCAGTGGGAGCTGCCGATCTGGCTCGACCCCAGCAACAGCAGCCCCCGCTTCAGCCGCAACCGCATCCGCCTGGAGGTGATGCCGGTGCTGGAGGAGCTCCATCCCGGCTGCGCCAGCCGCATCGGGGCCCTGGCCGAGCGCCTCGAAGCCGAACAGAACGGCAGTGAAGAGCTGCTCGATCTAGCCCTGGGTCCCCTGAGCTACTGCCCCCCGCAGGCGCCGGCACCAGCCCGCCCGCGCCCAAGTCCCAACACCCATGCGGGGGCGGCCCAGCCCGCCCAGGCTCGGGAGCCGGGCCCCGAAACCCGCCCAGCCCCGGCGCTGGATCGGCTTGCCCTCACCCGCCTGGGCCTGGCCAACCAGGGGCGGCTCCTGCACCACTGGCTGAAGCGGCACAGCGGCCTCAGCCTGGAAGCCGCCTGCCTGGAGGCCCTGCTGGCCCAACTCCAACCGGAGAACGGCCCGGGGGAGCAGCCCCTGGGCCAGGGTTGGCGGCTGGCCTGGACCCGTCCCAGGCTGGTGTTGCGGGCGCCAGGCACGGTCGCGGGCCCGGGCTCTGCCTGAGCGCCTGACCCCGGGGTTCAGACCTCGCCCGCTCCGGCCACTTCAACAACAGACAGGGGGCGCGAGGGCAGGCCAAACTCCATGCAGCACTCCATCTCCCTCACCGCCCGAACCGTTTGTGAGCAGCACCCTTCAGGACGCCTACATCGCTGTCGAGCGTGCTTACAGCATGCAGCAGTTTCCGGAGGCCCTCAGGCTGGCCCAGGAGCTGCTGCCACGCATTCCCAGCGGCTCGGACGACCAGCTGGATCTGCGCTTGCAACTGCTGATCGGCCACACCTTTCTGTATGGCCTGGGGCTGCCCCAGAAGGCCCTGCCCTGTTATGAGCAGGTGCTCAGGCTGAGCTACGACCCCACCTACCGGGAACTGGCCGAGCAGGGGGTGACCCTCTGCCGGCAGGCCGGCGCCGGCCTGCTCGAAACCGAGACCTCCTCAGCCACCGGCCCTGCGACCGCCGCTGGCTCTGCTGCGGCAACAACCGTTGCCAACCCTGATGCGACAGCCGGCAGCGGCCCCAGCCCAGGGGCAGCGGTGCCCTGGCTGGAGGACCTCAGCAGCCTCGGCACCGACCCGGCCGGCAGCACCAGCCCCCAGGCCCAGCCTGGTGGGGCAACGGCCCCAACGGCAGCCCAGCCCTGGGCCAGTGATGGGGCCCCGTCAGCGGCCCTGGTGGAGCGGATCGAACGGATTGAACCGGAACTGGTCGAGGCACTCGACGAGCCCAGCACCCTCCAGGAGGCCAACGGCGGCCTCGGCAGCCCCCAGGCCTTCAGCCCCACCGAGGCGGCCGAACTGGCCAAGGGCCTGCTGAAGGTGGTGTTGCGCTGAGGGCTAATGCCCTAACCCCGACAGGGCCCCCGCAGGAGCCCCATCGGGGCGGCACCGGCCCGGTCAGAAGCCAGGGGCCGGGATCGGCTTGGGCCAGGACCTCAGCTGGCGGCGCCGGAACGGCGGCGGCGGGTGCGGGTGGCGGCCAGTTCCGGATCTTCGATCGGGGCCTCGGCGGCCGCCACCGCCACCAGTTGGCGCTGGGGTTCAGCCACGGCCGGAGCCGCGGACTGGGCAACGGCCGGGGCCGGGGCCTGGCGGTCGCGGTTCACCTCCCGGGTCCCATCGCGGCTGACCTCGCGGTTCACCTCCCGGCTCAGCTCGCGCCCACCATCACGGCCACCCTCGCGGCGCCCACCCCGGGGGGCGGGGCGGCTGTCGGGCTCGGCATCGGCGCGGCCCTTGTAGGCGGGGGTGCCGCCGGGGGCCGGCTGCACCAGACAGATGATCAGCGGTTCCACCTGGAGCTCGCGGCGCAGGCGCCGCTGCAGACCCACCTCGATTTCGCGTTGCACGCCCATCCAATCCACGTCCGGGGCGGCACCGCCGCTGTTGCGGGACAACTGGCTCCAGCGGTTCTCGAGCACCCAGCCAATCTCCCGCTCGGCCCAGAGCGACATCTTGCGGGCATCGGCGGTGGTGACCACACCGCGCAGGTTGACCCGGGGCGGTGCCGCCATCACCCCATCGGTGCTGATCACGGCGAGCAGGGTGATCACGCCGTCTTCGGCCAGCTGCTGGCGCTCCTTGAGCACCCGGGCATCGACGATGCCGTTGCGGGAGGCATCGAGCAGTTCGATGCCGGCCTTCACCGGATCGCCCTTGCGGATCGCATCGGGCTTGAGTTCCACCACATCGCCGTTCTCGATGATCAGGCAGTTCTCGGCCGGGATGCCCATCGATTGGGCCGTCTTGGCGTGGGCCACCAACATGCGGTGCTCGCCATGCACGGGCACAAAGAACTTGGGCCGGGTGAGGGCCAGCATCAACTTGTCGTCTTCCTGGGAGCCGTGCCCGGAAACGTGGATGCCCTCGCCCTTGCCATAAACAACCTTGGCGCCGAGCATCATCAGCCGGTCGATCGTGTTCACCACCGAGATGGTGTTGCCGGGAATCGGGCTGGCCGAGAAGATGATCGTGTCGGTGGGCTTCACCTGAATCTGGGGGTGGTCGCTGCGGGAGATGCGGCTGAGAGCGGCGAGGGGTTCGCCCTGGCTTCCGGTCATCAGCAGCAGGGTTTCGCGGTCAGGCAGGTCGCGAATCTGCTTGATCGGCACGAACAGCTCATCGGGGCAACGCATGTAGCCCAGTTCCCGCGCCTTGGCGATCACGTTGAGCATGGAGCGGCCCAGCAGACCAACCTTGCGGCCATGCTTCATCGCCAGCTCAAGG
The DNA here is from genome assembly GCA_943370565.1 of Synechococcus sp. UW140. Lineage (GTDB taxonomy): Bacteria > Cyanobacteriota > Cyanobacteriia > PCC-6307 > Cyanobiaceae > BAIKAL-G1. The sequence goes on from CALRRL020000005.1 coordinate 33,282, forward strand.
ATCATCGACACCCGGTGGGTGGAGCTGGCAAAGGTGGTGAGAATCACGCGCCCCTGGGCATTGCCGATGTGGCGATCGAGATGGGGGAACACGGCCCGCTCGGGCGGCGTGAACCCAGGCAGCTCGGCGTTGGTGGAGTCACTGAAGAGACAGAGCACTCCCTGCTCGCCGTAGTGGGCCATGCGCTGGATGTCGAAATACTCGCCATCCACCGGGGTGTGGTCGAATTTGAAATCGCCGGTGAAGATCACCACGCCAGCGGGGGTGGTGATTGCCAGGGAGAAGCTGTCGGCGAGGGAGTGGGTGTTGCGGATGAACTCCACCTTGAAGTGCTGACCCACCTGCACCACATCCCGGGGGGCCACGGTCTGCAGGACCGTGCGATCCATCACACCCGCCTCCTCCATCTTGCCGCTGAGCATCGAGAGGGCCAGGCGGGGCCCATAGATCACCGGAATCGTGAAATTCTTGAGGTGGTGAGGAATGCCACCGATGTGATCTTCGTGACCGTGGGTCACGATCATGCCGCGAATCCGCTTCTGGTTTTCACGCAGATAGCTGGTGTCAGGCAACACCACGTTGACGCCGTGCATGCCATCGCTGGGGAAGGCGAGGCCGCCATCCACCAGCATCAGGTCATCGCCGTATTCAAAAACGCAGGTGTTCTTGCCGATTTCATGCAAACCACCGAGGGGAATCACCCGCAGGGTGGGCTGCTTGTCGCCGGCCTCGGAACGATTGGCACTGGCGTTGCGGGTGATCGGATTGGCTGGGCTCATCAGGGGAAAGGAAGAAGGGAAGGAAATGCCGAAAGGGGCAGAACAGAACTGGAAACTGGACTGATGCGATGCCTCCGGTCCAGGGCTGCAGGCAGGGCTGCTGGAGGGTGGAGGACTGGGATGGGCCTTGGCGTCAGGTGGGACGCAGGGCTGCCAGGGCTGTGGTCAATCGCTCGCGCACATCACTTGAGGCGGACACCAGGGGAAGACGGGGGGCACCCACGGGCCAGCCGCTCAACTCCAAAGCGGCTTTGACGGGGATCGGATTGGTGGTCAGGAACAGGGCCTTGCACAGGGGCAGCAGCCGTTCATGCAGGGCGAGGGCGGTGGCGTGATCGCCGGCCAGGAAGGCCGCCACCAGCTGGCTGATCTCCCGGGCCACCAGGTGGCCGGCCACACTCACCACGCCGACGGCCCCCACGGCCAGCATCGGCAGGGTGAGGGCATCGTCGCCGCTGTAGATCGCCAGCCGCCCGCCGCAGACGGCCCGCAACTGGCTGACCTCCTCGGTGGTGCCGCTGGCAGCCTTGTAGCTGACCACGTTGGGCAGATCCAGGAGCCGGGCGGTGGTGTCCGGGCTGAGGCTGGTGCCGGTGCGACCGGGAATGTTGTAAAGCATCAGGGGCAGCTCAGGCGCCGCAAGGGCCACGGCCCGGAAATGGGCCTCCAGCCCCTCCTGGGGGGGCTTGTTGTAGTAGGGCACCACCACCAGGGCTCCGTCGGCCCCCAGGGCGGCGGCCTGGCCGATGGCCTCAATCGCCTCGGCGGTGCAGTTGCTGCCGGTGCCCGCCAGCAGGGACGCGCGGCTGCCCACGGCGGCCTTCACGGCGGAGAAGAGCTGGTGTTGCTCCTCCCAGCTGAGGGTGGGGGATTCGCCGGTGGTGCCACAGAGCACCAGGCCGTCACAGCCCTCGTCCACCAGGTGGCTGGCCAGTCGGCCGGCCAGGTCGAGATCCACGGCACCATCGGCGCCAAAGGGGGTGACCATGGCCGTCACCACCCGGCCGAAGGGGGCGGGGGAGGCGGCCCCTGGGGTGAGCGGGCTTGCAAGCGATGCCGTCATCGGCCCACTCCTGCGGCCGCTTGGCTCGCTGGGGCGCCAGCCCGCTGGGCGGCGGCGGGATCGAGCAGCAACTCGGCGATCTGGATGGCGTTGAGGGCCGCCCCCTTGCGGATCTGGTCGCCGCAGAGCCAGAGCTCCAGGGCATTCGGCTCGCTGAGGTCCTGGCGGATGCGACCCACGGCCACCGGGTCCCGGCCGGTGACATCGGTGGGCATCGGGAAGCGGTTGGCGCTGAAATCCTCGATCAGCTCAACCCCCGGCGCCTGGGCCAACAGGGCGCGGGCCTCGTCCACGGGGAAGGGTTCGTGGAACTCGATGTTGAGGGCCTCGGAATGGGCCCGCAGCACCGGCACCCGCACGCAGGTGGCCGAAACCCGCAACTCAGGCAGGCCCATGATCTTGCGGGTTTCATGCAGCATCTTCAACTCTTCTTCGCAGTAGCCGTTGGCCTGCAGGGGCGAGTTGTGCAGGAACAGGTTGAAGGCGAGCGAATAGGGCAGCACGGTGCTTTCAGGGCTGCCGCCGTCGAGCACGGTCTGGCTGAGCGTGCGCAGCTCCTCCATGGCCCTGGCGCCGGCGCCACTGGCCGATTGGTAGGTGCTCACCACCACCCGGCGCAGGGGCCGCCGGGCCGCCAGGGGCGCCAGGGCCAGGGTCATCAGGATCGTGGTGCAGTTGGGGTTGGCGATGATCCCCTGGTGGGCGAAGGCCGCCTCGGGATTCACCTCGGGCACCACCAGAGGCACCTGGGGATCGAGGCGAAAGGCGCTGGAGTTGTCGATCACCACGGCGCCGGCCGCGGCCGCCACCGGGCCCCACTGCTTCGACACCGAGCCGCCGGCGGAGGCCAGCACCAGGTCCACCCCGCTGAAGGCCTCGGCGCTCACCGGCTGAATCCCATAGGGGCGGCCGTTCCAGGTCAACGTCTGGCCGGCGGAGCGGGGGGACGCCAGGAGCACCAGCTCAGCCACAGGAAACTGGCGCTCGGCCAGCAGGGTGAGCAATTCCTGGCCCACGGCGCCGGTGGCACCGAGCACGGCCACCTTCAAGGGCCGGTTGGGGAGGGAGCTGGCGGTAGGGAGGGACAAGGGCGGCAGGGGGGAAAGGAACGCTGGGGAGGGGTCGACGCAGGGGCAGGGGGCAGGCAGCTGGTGGAGCTTGGATCGAACGGTCTGGGGAGTGGGGAATCGCTGGGAACGGGGTGGCGCTTGGCGCCTGATGGCGCTGGTCGGACGTTGGAGGGCTGGTTCGGCTCCTGAACCCTGCAACGTCTGGAACCCTGGCCGGCAAAGGCTGGAGCCTGGATTCGGGGATGCTGCCGGGACGGGAACCGGACCCTGGACGCAAACGGAGCGTTTAAACCAACCGTTTGAAGCAACCGCCTAAACCAACCGTCTTGCCAGCCATGGAAGCCCGATGGGGCTGGGATCTGGAGAAGCGGGAAACCCTCTGGACAGACCCCCTGGTGCGGGGGGCTGATGGCACGGAGGCGGCCGATCGGGGCCCCGGAGGATTGGACTGGAAACCGGGGCTGGGAGCTGGACCCTGAAGCCGGGACCCGTGGACGGGGTCAGGACTGGCAGGGATGGCCGGTTCTGGGGCGAACCGTCGCCAAGGCGGCCTGGAACTGGACTGGATCTGAAGCAGGTGGCCTAAGGCATCAGGCCTGGAGCTGGGCGATGGGACGGGGGTAGGGGGACGTATGGAGAGCGAGGAGTTGGGGGAATGGCCGGCCCAACCCTTCGCCAGAGGGGATGTGCTGAACAATACGTGCCCAGTCGTTTCCTGACGAGGGGGCGGCGGGACGGCGTGATGGGCCCCGGTGGGTCCAGTTCCTAGGATCGGGGGCTGCCCCGCCGATCCGGTCCGGCGTTCCTCCCCACCAGCCCGCCATGAGTTCTGCCGCCAGCGCCGCCGCCCCCGCCAGCCTGAAGGTCACCACCAGCCCGCGTCCGGGCAGCCGCCTGGCCCTGGAAGTGGCCGTGCCGGCGGGCCGCAGCCAATCCAGCTACGACGCCGCCCTGGAGAAACTCAGCCGCAGCATCAAGCTGCCTGGCTTCCGCAAGGGCAAGGTGCCCCGGCCGGTGCTGCTGCAGCAGATCGGCCCCCTGCGCGTGCGCGCCACGGCCCTGGAGGAGCTGATTGATGCCGTGTTCCGCGATGCCCTGGCCCAGGAGGAGATCCCGGCGATCGGCCAACCGGAACTGGCCGGCGGCTTCGAGGCCCTGCTGGAGCGCTTCGCCCCCGGCGAGGAGCTCACCTTGATCCTGGAGCTGGATGTGGAACCCACCCCCAGCCTCAAGCTCACCAAGGGGCTGGTGGCCGCCAGCGAAGCGGTCAGCTACGACCCGGCCCGGGTGGAGGAATGGATTGACCAGTCGCGCCAGAAGCTGGCCACCCTGGTGCCGGTTGAGGGCCGGGCCGCCCAGGCCGGCGATGTGGCCGTGGTCGACTTCAGCGGCACCTTCAGCGATGACGGCAGCCCGATCAGCGGCGGCAGCGGCGAAGGCATGGAGGTGGAACTGGAGGAGGGCCGCATGATCCCCGGCTTCGTGGAAGGGGTGATCGGCATGGCGGTGGGCGACACCAAAACCGTGGAGTGCCAGTTCCCCGAGGAATACCCCCAGGAGGACTGCCGCGGCCGGGCCGCCAGCTTCGTGCTCACCCTCACCGACCTCAAGACCAAGGAACTGCCCGCGCTCGACGACGCCTTCGCCCAGCAGGCGAGTGACAAGGACACCCTGGCCGAGCTGCGGGCCGACCTGGAAGCCCGCCTGAAGGAGGACGCCGAACGCCGCGACAAGGCCAACCGCCACGACGCCCTGCTCGATGCCCTGGTGGAGCAGCTGGAGGTGGAACTGCCCGAAACCCTGGTGCAGGAGGAGATCCGCTCCCTGCTGGAACAGACCGCCGGCCAGCTGGCCCAGCAGGGCATGGACGTGCGCAAACTGTTCACCCCGGAGCTGGTGCGCAGCCTGCGGGACACCTCTCGGCCCGAGGCCGAAAAACGCCTGCGCCGCAGCCTGGCCCTCAAGGCCCTGGCGGTGGCCGAAGCGATCGAACTGGCCGAGGAGGAGCTCGAAACCAAGATCAAGGAGCTCTCCCGCAGCATCAGCGACAGCGGCAGCATCGATCCGGCCCGCCTGCGCCAGGCCGTTCAGGAGGATCTGATGCGCCAGAAGCTGCTCGACTGGCTCGAAACCCACAGCACCATCACCGCCAAGTCCGCTGAGGACCTGGCCAGGGAGCTGGCCGCTGAAGAGGCTGAGGCTGAGGAGGCTGGGGCTGGTGAGCCTGCCGAGCCGGCAGCCAAGAGCAAGGCCGCTGCCAGCAAAAAGGCTGCCGCCGCGGAGCCTGGGGCCGAGGCCTGAGGGGCTGACGCCCCTGGGCCCGCCTGGGCCCCATAGATTGACCCCACTGCCCTAAGCCCGACGGCCGCGTGATCGACGCCCAACCCCACGCCCTGCGCCACCATCCGGTTCTGAACCAATGGCAGGGCGTCCGCCCCGAGGCGATCGCGCCCGGACCCCAGGCCGCCCCTGGGGTGCTGCCCACGGTGGTGGAGCAATCCGGCCGGGGGGAGCGGGCCTTTGACATCTATTCGCGGCTGCTGCGCGAGCGGATCATCTTTCTGGGCACCGGCATCGATGACGCCGTGGCCGATGCCCTGGTGGCCCAACTGCTGTTCCTCGAAGCGGAAGACCCCGAGAAGGACATCCAGATCTATGTGAACTCCCCCGGTGGCTCGGTGACCGCGGGCCTGGCCATCTACGACACGATGCAGCAAGTGGCCCCGGATATCGTCACCATCTGCTACGGCCTGGCCGCCAGCATGGGGGCCTTCCTGCTCTCAGGCGGCACCAAGGGCAAGCGCCTGGCCCTGCCCAATGCCCGGATCATGATTCACCAGCCCCTGGGCGGCGCCCAGGGCCAGGCCGTGGATATCGAGATCCAGGCCAAGGAAATCCTCTACCTCAAGGACACCCTCAACGGCCTGATGGCCGAACACACGGGCCAACCCCTGGACAAAATCGCCGAAGATACGGATCGGGATTACTTCCTCTCCCCCGCCGAAGCCGTTGCCTACGGCCTGATCGATCGGGTGGTCAGCGACGTGACCCCGGTCTGACAGCCGGCCCCGGCACCGCACCCGCTCCAGCTCCACGCCCCCACCCGCCCTGGACTTACCCGTTAGACGCTCCCCTCGATGGCCAAGTTCGACGCCCACCTGAAGTGCTCGTTCTGCGGCAAGTCCCAGGAGCAGGTCCGCAAATTGATCGCGGGCCCGGGCGTGTACATCTGCGATGAATGCATCGATCTCTGCAATGAGATCCTCGATGAGGAGCTGACCGAAAGCCAGGTGGCGGCCCGCAGCGCCCCCGAAACCAAGAGCAAGGCCCCCAGCAAGAAAACGGCCAAACCGGCCCCCACCCTGGCCGAGGTGCCCAAGCCCCAGCAGATCAAGGCCTTCCTCGATCGCCAGGTGGTCGGCCAGGAGGAGGCCAAGAAGGTGCTGGCGGTGGCGGTTTACAACCACTACAAACGGTTGGCCTGGCAGGGCGATGGCCAGGGGGAAACGGACGAAACCGCCACCCGCCTGCAGAAGTCGAACATCCTGCTGATCGGCCCCACCGGCTGCGGCAAGACCCTGCTCGCCCAGACCCTGGCCGAGATGCTCGACGTGCCCTTCGCCGTGGCCGATGCCACCACCTTGACCGAAGCGGGCTACGTCGGCGAGGACGTGGAGAACATCCTGCTGCGGCTGCTGCAGAAGGCCGACATGGATGTGGACCAGGCCCAACGCGGCATCATCTATATCGATGAGATCGACAAGATCGCCCGCAAGAGCGAGAACCCCTCGATCACCCGCGATGTGTCCGGCGAAGGGGTGCAACAGGCCCTGCTCAAACTGCTGGAAGGCACCCTGGCCAACGTGCCGCCCCAGGGAGGCCGCAAGCATCCCTACCAGGACTGCATCCAGATCGACACCAGCCAGATCCTGTTCATCTGCGGCGGCGCCTTTGTGGGCCTGGAGGATCTGGTGCAACGGCGCCTGGGCCGCAATTCGATCGGCTTCCTGCCCGCCGATGGCCGCAGCCGCCAGCACAAGGAGCTCCAGGCCGCCCAGGTGTTGCGCCACCTGGAACCGGATGACCTGGTGCGCTACGGCCTGATCCCGGAATTCATCGGCCGCCTGCCGGTGAGCGCCATGCTCGAACCGCTCGATCTCCACGCCCTCGAATCGATCCTCACCACCCCCCGCGACGCCCTGGTCAAGCAGTTCCAGACCCTGCTGAGCATGGACGACGTGCGCCTGGACTTCGAACCGGGAGCCGTGCAGGCGATCGCCGCCGAGGCCCATCGCCGCAAAACCGGCGCCCGGGCGTTGCGCGGCATCATCGAAGAGCTGATGCTCGATGTGATGTACGACCTGCCCTCGAACACCGAGGTGAAGAGCTTCACGATCACCCGGGAGCTGGTGGAACAGCGCAGCAAGGCCAAGGTGCTGGCGATCCCCAGCAGCAAGGCCGACCGGGCCCAGCGCGAATCCGCCTGACTCCCTGACCGGAACCCCAGTCCGCTTCCGGTGTCCCGTTCTGCCCCCCGCCCGTGGCCAGCGCCGACCATCTGAAGGTGCCCCGCCAGCACGGCCTGTTCGTGCACCACGGCATCGACCTGGGGGATGGCACGGTGGCCCACTACCTGGAGGGCCGCCAGATCCTGCGCAGCAGCCTGCAGGACTTCAGCCAGGGCCAGCCCGTCAGCACGGTGACCTATCCGCCCGGGAGCTGCTCGGCGCCGGGGGTGACGGTTGGGCGAGCCCTGGGGCGCCTGGGCGAACAGCGCTACAACCTGATCTTCAACAACTGCGAGCACTTCGCCCATTGGTGCAAGACCGGCCGCCACCGCAGCGCCCAGGTGGAGGGCTGGCTCCAGACCGGCAGCCTCGGTGCCCTGGCCCTGGGCCAGATGGTGCCGGCGGCCCTGCTGGCGGGAGTGCGGCTGCTGGTGCGCCAGGGCCTGCGGCTCGATGGCCTCCCCATTGAGCAGGGGCGGGACCTGGCCCTGCGCAGCCTGGAGCAGCTCGAAAGCCTGCGGCTCAAGCTGCAGCAGGCCCTGGAGCAGGAACTGGCCAAGGCAGAAGCCCGCTGGGGCCAGGGCAGCACCTCCTGGTCTGGGGGAGGGGCCGGGGCAGAGCCCTTCGAAGGCCTGCGCCTGGCGGCCCAGCGGCTTGAGGACCGGCTCAGTGAGGTGGAGGAGCTGCAGCAGAAGCTGGATCACCTGCTCAAGGGCCAGGAGGTTTAGCCTCAGAGACCGCCTGATGACAGGGACGGAGTCCGGACGCGGCGACCCATGAGCCAGGCCTACCAGCCGCTGCACCACAAGTACCGGCCCCAGACCTTCGACCAGCTGGTGGGCCAGGAGGCGATCGCCGCCACCCTGGGCAATGCCCTGCGCCAGAACCGGATCGCGCCGGCCTACCTGTTCAGCGGGCCCCGGGGCACGGGCAAAACCTCCAGCGCCCGGATCCTGGCCCGCTCGCTGAATTGCATCAGCAGTGAGGGCCCCACGCCGGACCCCTGCGGCCATTGCGCCCTCTGCACCAGCATCGCCGCCGGCACGGCCCTCGACGTGATCGAGATCGATGCCGCCTCCAACACCGGGGTGGACAACATCCGCGAACTGATCGAGCGCTCCCGCTTCGCGCCGGTGCAGGCCCGCTGGAAGGTCTACGTGATCGACGAGTGCCACATGCTCTCGACGGCGGCCTTCAACGCCCTGCTCAAAACCCTGGAGGAGCCGCCGCCGCGGGTGGTGTTCGTGCTCGCCACCACCGATCCCCAGCGGGTGCTGCCCACGATCCTGAGCCGCTGCCAGCGGTTCGATTTTCGCCGCATCCCGCTTGACGCGCTCGAAGGCCACCTGCGCTACATCGCCACCGAGGAGCAGATCGGCATCACCGCCGAAGCCCTGCATGTGGTGGCCCAACGGGCCCAGGGCGGCCTGCGCGATGCCGAGAGCCTGCTCGACCAACTGAGCCTGCTGCCAGCCCCGATCGAGCCGATGGCCGTGTGGGAGCTGGTGGGGGCGGTGCCGGAACAGGAGCTGCTGGCCCTGGCCACGGCCCTGGCCGGCCTGGAACCCCTGGGGGTGGTGGAGGCCTGCCGGGAACTGCTCGACCGGGGCCGGGAGCCGTCGGCGGTGCTGCAGGGGCTCACCAGCCTGCTGCGGGACCTGGTGCTGGCGGCGGTGGCCCCGGATCGGCTCGAACTCACCAGCGTCTCGCCCCAGTTCCGGCCCCAGCTGCCCGAGCTGGCCCGGCAGCTGGGCACGGCCAAGCTGCTGCAGTGGCAAAGCCAGCTCAAGGGCAGCGAGCAACAGCTGCGCCACAGCGTGCAGCCGCGCCTCTGGCTGGAGGTGCTGGTGCTGGGCCTGCTGGCCCAATCGAGTGGGGCCGCAGCGCCGGCCAGCCCCAACGCGCCAGAACGCCAGGCGCCGCCCCTGCGCAACGCCAGCCCAGCCAGCCCCCAGGCCCAGGGGCAGGGGTCCCCGGCCCAGGGCAGCGCCCGACCGGCTGGTCCTGCCCCTGGCCACTCCGCTGCCGCCCCGCTGCCGCCCAGCAGCCCCCCTGCGGCGCCCGCCCCAGCCGCCAGCACCGCCGCGGCGCCCGCCGGTGCGCCTGGCCTAGCGGCCCCCGCTGAAGCGCCCCAAGCGCCGCCAGGCGAGGCCGCGCCGGCGACGGCCAACCTGCCGGAACTGTGGCAACAGATCCTCACCGGCCTGGAGCTGCCCTCCACCCGCATGTTGTTGTCCCAGCAGGCCACGCTCGTGCGCCTGGACGGCCAACGGGCCGTGGTGCGGGTGGCGGGGAACTGGATGGCCATGGTGCAGGGCCGCCTGCCCCTGCTGGAGCGGGCCATGCAGGCCGCCCTCGGCAGCCACCGCCAGGTGATCCTCGAGGGCGCCGACGGCCACCAGAGCACGGCCTCGCCGTCCAGAAACGCCCCAGCCCCGGCAGCCAGCCCCAGGGCCCAGGCCCACCCCCAGACCCTGGCCCCGCCCACCCCTGCGGCCCCAGGAGGGCCCGCCAACCCGGCCCCGGCAACGGCTCCACCACCTGCGCCGGCAGAACGGGCTGGGGCGATGGCCGCACCGCCCGCTGCAGCCCCATCCGTGGCAGGCCCGGCGATCACCCCTGGCGCCCAACCGGCCCCTCCCGCCGCAGCGCCGCAGGGGGCAACGCCCAAGCCCCCCCTAGCGGCACCGCTGGCGGCGGGTGGCGCCGCCCAGGTGCAGGCGCCACCGGGCCCGCCCGTGGGTGCGCCGTCCAGCCCAGCGCCGGCGCCGGGGGCCATCGCCACCGGGACCGCCCCGGCCCCCCCGGTGGAGACGCCGCCCCAGCGGGCCCTGCCCGGCAGCCTCGATGAAAAGGCCAAACGCCTGGCTGATTTCTTCAACGGCGAGGTGATCACCGACTTCACGGACGACATGGCCTGAACCGGCCCTTGGGGCAAGAGGGTTCAGGTCAGACGGTTCAGGCCAGATGGCTCGGCCCAGGCCGTTGGGAGCAAACAGCTGGGACCAGACCGGAGGGCCAGACCTTTAGGGGCCAGACCATGAGGGGCCAGACGATTGGGCCACAACGGTGCAGCCGCACCGGTGTGGTGGATGGGGGCCGGGCCAACCCCCCGAACACCAGGATCCAGGCAGGGCCGCAGGCCTGCGGCACGGAACAGCAGCTTGAGGCAAGATCAACAACAACAAGCCGCTTTTTTACGGCATGAAATTATCTACTATGCCCGTAATGTTGGACAGCCTTCGATGCACACGACCCGATGTCCCGTCATCATGGTTTCAAACTAATTGCGGCGGGAGGACTCTGCGCCGCAGCCGCAACCCTCTTCCCAGGCCAGGCCCTGGCCGGCTCGATCAGCCCTTCCACCTTCAACGCCTCGATCGCCCTGGGCGACACCGTGAAGGTGGTGAAGAAAATTGTCACCGATGCCGGCAGCGGCCTGGTGGACTTCCTGTTGCTGGCCGATAACACCGGCAGCATGGGCGGAGTGATTGGCAATGTGCAGAGCGTTGCCACCCAGCTGGTCTCCGACCTGAAGACGAGTTACGCCGGCGCCCAATTTGCGGTTGCCCGCTATCTCGGGGATCCCTCCGAAGGCGGTGAAACCTTCAGCAGCGCTTATCACGTTCTTCAGAAGAACACCGCCAGCGAAGCCGACACGGTCACCGCAATCGGCTCCTGGTTTGCCGGCGGTGGCGGTGATTACCCGGAAGCCAACTTCTACGCCCTCCAACAGGGTGTGCAAAATGGCGCCACCACCTGCCCCCCGGGCCTCGGCTCTGGTGCTGGCTGTGGCGGCAGTGGGGACCCGGTGGACTGGCGCTCCGGCGCCCGCAAGGTGGTGCTGTGGTTTGGCGATGCCCCCTCGCATCAACAAACCGTGACCATGGACAGCATCAAAGCAATCCTTGCCTCGGAGAATGTGGCCCTCGTGGCCCTCAACAGCGGACCAGCCTCAACCGCCCTGGATGACGACTTTTCCGACGGCGGCCAGGCAGGCCACCAGGCCAGCATCTTGACGAGTTCCCTGGGCAGCCATGGAGCCCTGATCAACGACTTTGCCTCCGTTCCGAGCAGCTCGATCCTGAGCACGGTGGAAGCGGCCGTGGGCAGCGTCACCTCCACCCAGAACGTCAGCCTGAAGGTGGTTGGCGCGGTTCCCGCTGGGCTCGATGTGAGCTTCGCCTGCACCGATCCCCTCGGTTGCACCGACGTGACCGGTGGTGATTCCCGCGAAATCACCATGGCCGTGAAGGGCCTGGCCGTCGGCGATTACAACTTCTCGGTGGAGGCACCGGGGGTGGCTGGGGCCCTCGAGCAGGACCACATCAAGGTGGGTGATGTGCCTGGCCCCCTGCCCCTGCTGGGCGCCAGTGCGGCCCTGGGCTGGAGCCGACTGCTGCGGCGTCGCATTCAACGCCAAACCCCCTTGGCCAGCATCAGCTGAAGCCACCGGGCCGTCCCGGGCCTGGCCAGGCCCCGCGCAGGAGCGCGGGGCTTTTTGCTGCTGGGCCGAATCGCCGGCCCTCAGCACGGGCCCGCCTGGCCAGGGCGCTGACGACACCCATGCACTGAGTAGCACAACCCAGAACCACAATCAGCCCGTCGATGCGGCAGAGATGCGGCAATCGCAGCGAAGGAAACCTCTAGTTTGTCCCATAGGATTCGCGAGCATAAACTAGATTAACGGCATGACGAGCCAGCCGATTTCCTCGCTCAAACGCCCCCAACTTGCCGGCATTCTGTGGTGGGCTGCGATCGCCCTATTCACCATCTTTGCACTGACAATCCTGAGCGCGGCCATTCCCCTGAACCTGGGATCGGCCCTGTGGCAGCTGCAACTGAGCGACGTCATCATCAGCCAGTCGCCCATCGCCCTGCTGGGCACATGCCTGGTGTTTCTCTCCAGCCGCCTTGACGAGGTCGGCGCCGTTCCCGCTGGTGCCCTGCGCTGGTGCACCCGGGCCGCCGGCGCCGCGGGGGTGGGCTATGCCCTGCTGATCCCCGTGCTGATCGTGGCGAGTTGGTCCACCCTCCATCCACCGGCCGGCAGCGTCCAGGGGGGCGCCCAGGCGTCGATCCTGGGGCTGGAACAGATCCAGGCCCAGGTGAAGCAGGCCGGCTCCCAAGCCCAGTTGCAAGCGATCTACGGGGGCCTGCCCAAGGGCCTGCCAGCCCTGACCAGCCTCGGCTCCGACCTGGCCAGCCAGCGCCAGGGCCTGGGCCAACTGCTCGATCGCATCCATGGCCGCCTCAGCATGCAGGCCAAACAGGAGTCCCAACGGCGCCAGCTGCTGGTGGGCAAAAACGTGGCGCGCCTCGGCCTCTCCGCCCTGGTGCTGGCCTGTCTCTACCTGGGAGTGGCGACCCCGCTGCCCGCCACGATCGCCCGTTGGCGCGGCGGCGGCACGGCCCCCAAGCCCGAGGCGGCCAAACGCCCCAACGCCAACGAGAGCTACTGGCAACGGCTGGTGGAGGACGACCAGAGCGAGGCGACACCCCACGGTTGATCAGCCTGCACTGATCGGGCCGCACTGATCGGGCCCCGGCAACGCAGCTGCTTTCGGCTTGGGCCCAACAGCCCCATCCGGCCTGGGCCAGCCAGCCCCATTCCCCTCCGCCTGGTGATCCACGGCCAAAGGAAAGGCCCCGGCAAGGTGATTGCCGGGGCCCTTTGTCATGCAGGCAGAGCATTGGGAGGGAGGTAGTCACCTCCCTCCCGTCATTGGGATTCAGCCCAGGCGGAACGTGCCAACCCGGCGACGCAACTTGCGGCTCCACCCAAACGCGGCAGCCGCACCAAGGAGGGGCAAGGGACCGGGGACCTGCTCAAAACCGTTGGTCAGCGTCGCGAGGGAATGGCCCGCATCCACACTCCAACCGTCCCGGATGTAGAGCTGCTGGATGCCGGTTCCAGCCAGGTTCAGATCGTCATGGCCACCGTTCACGGACGTGAGCACCCCCAGGGAACTGGTGTCGGTCAGGCCCTTGAAAATCTCCTTTGTGGCCGTGGTGCCGCCACTGCCCAGCTCAGAGGAATCGAGACTGATCAGGCCGAAGCTATAGCCGGAAGCAGGATCAATCGACAGGGTGTAATCAAAGTTGCCGCCGGCAGTGGGCCCAATCAAACCACCGGAGCCCCAATCAATCGTCGAGACCCAATCATCATCGAGGCTGACGCCATTGCCGGCGTAGTCGATCCAGGTGAAATCAACATGGCCTTCGCCCTGGTTGGGAGGCTTGACCACACTGAAAATCTTGTCGCCCAGCCGACCCTTGCTGGTTGTATAACCAGCGCAATCACCGCCCAGGGGGCCAAAGCTGCAGGTGTCGGTGACCACAACCGGCGCCGCCTGGGCCGAGGCGCCACCAAACAGGCCGGCAAAGCCCGTCAGCAGGCCGCCGCAGACCAGCGCCGAGCGCAGCAGCTTGGCGCCAGAAGATCTGGCCTGGAGGCCCGGAAAAAACGTTTTCATGGATGCAATGACATGGGTTGTTTAGATAAACAGGCCACGGGCAGTTTATCCTGGGCCAATAATTACACGTTTAGACCAATTTTTAGTTCCTGCTGCAGATTCGCGAATCATCAGGCGTTGCAGCGAAGCAGCACACCCAATGATCACTAAACGCGCACGAGAATCAGCAACCATTCCCTGTAGAACAGCAATTGCGATTGAGGCCCCGTGCAGCGATCGTGAAGAAGCAGCCATCACATCTGCGCCCCATCAGGGCCAGGTCGATCGATTTCACTATTAACAATCTAATTTGACTTGGCCCCTCTTCATCTCATTGACGATGAAAGCAGCCCGCTTGCCATTGCCACCCCGCCTGCGCGCCATCGCCTTGAGCGGTGTTGCCGTCGGCCTCGCCCAGCTGGCCCTATTCAGCGGTAGCGCCCAGGCGCAAACCGTCGACAAGATGCTGTTCCTCTCCACCGATGTGTCCGGCAGCATCGACAGCGGTGAATACAACACCCAACGGCTGGGCTGGTCCAATGCCTTCCTGCTGCCGTCGATCCAATCCTCGATTGCGGCATCCCCCAACGGCATTGCCGTGGCCGTAGGCCAATGGGATGATCTTGCCCGCTCGCCCCTGGCGATCAACTGGACGCACCTGACCGATGCCGCCAGCGTGACCAGCTTTGCCGCCCAACTGGCCGCCATGGCGCGCCAGGGTTCGGGCAGCACCTGTGTGTCCTGTGGCATCAATGCCGGCGTGGCTTCGATTCAAACCGCCATCAGCAGTGGCCTGTTTGATGCCCCCGTCAAGATCATTGATATCTCCAGCGACGGCATTGAAAACGTGACCAGCGACAGCGCCGTGCAGGCCGCCCGCGACAATGCCGCCAGCTCGGGCATCAAGATCAACGCCCTCGCGATCGAAGGCGATTACGGTCCCACAGGCGTGAGCGATTTCTATACCGCCAACGCGATCACCCCCGGTGGCTTTGTCAAAACCGTGACGGGATACAGCGACTTCAGCAACGCAGCAACGATCAAATTGGAACGGGAAGTCACCGGTGCTCCCGGTCCGTTGCCCGTGGTGGGCGCCATGGCGGCCTTCGGCTGGGCAGGTCGGCTGCGCCGGCGGGTGACGCTCGCCAAGCGCACCCCCCTGGCCCTGGCCTGAGCGGCCGGCCCGATCGCGGGTTCCGCTGCGGTGCAGCTCCGTCTCCAGCCCCGCTGGTCGCCGCGGCGACCAGCGGTTTTGTTTAGCAAGCCAGCACGGGCAAGGCTGGCCCTGGAGCGGTCCATCCCCACTCCCAGAGCCAGGGGTGGCCTGGGGGCTCCTGGGATTGGGCCAGGGGCCAACGGTGGGGTGCCTGGCGTCCTGACCGCGAGGCCAGGCCAGGGTGGCTCACTCCGCCAACGATCACCGCGGCTGGACGCCATAGGCCCTGGTCAGAGTCGGACCCCGTGGAAGGGGCGGTGGGCTGGCAGCGTGGCGGCTCGCAACCCCCCTGGCTGGCAGGCCTCGGCTCCAGGGCTGCCGAGGCTGGCCTCTGCCCAGCCCTCCCCTGATCCGGTGTTGCCTATCGCAGGCTGAAGCCCCATCAACAGCCGCCAGGCAGAACGCTGGGAGCCCGGGGGCCAACCGGCAGGTCCCTGCCAGGAGCAACGATCCCGATCAGGGCAGGGTTAGGGGAGCCCTCCGGTAGGGGCCGGCCCGGGCGCGAGGGCTGGCGCCGGGGCCGGCAGCGGGGGTGGCTGCGTCACCCTCGCCATGACAGCGCTCTTGGGCAGGGGGTGCAGGTGGAGCACCACCGGTTGGACGCTGCCCGGGGCCGGGGCCGCCTGGCGGGAAGCCCAATCGCTGAGATCGCGATCGGACACGGCGGGATCCTTGGCCACCAGGGCATCGATGCTGCCGTCGTGCTGCATCGCCAGGGGCAGCACCACCGTGTGGGTGATGCGCTGGGAGGGCACATGCACCACCCGGGCCTGGCTCAGACGCGGCGCCCCCAGGCCCTGCAGCTCGCGGCGCATCGGTTCGCGCCAACGGGCGGGCACGGGGGCCAGGGGGTCGCCGGCGTCGGCCAGCCGGGCCTGCTCGGCCCGGGCCAAGGGGGACATGGCCTCCTGACCGGGTTGGTCAAGAGTCAAGGGGCCCCCCAGCAGTTCCGAGCCGGAGAACTGGCGCAACACCGGACTGGTGCGGTCCACCCCCGACACCAGGGCCAGGCTGGGCCGCCCCATCGCCAGCCGCGGCTGGGCGGCAGGTCGGAGCGAGGCGGAGCCCAGGCTGGCGCTGCCCAAGGGGCCGGTGCCCCGGGGCAGGGCCCACACCTGGGCCGGGCTCAAGGCAGGGCGCACTGGCGGGGACGTGGGGCCATGGGACTTGAGGTCATGGGAGCTCGGGCCCTGGCCGGGCCTCCCTGGCGCCGGGGTTGGCGAGGAGCCCTCGCGGGCCAGCACGGGCAGGGCGTCAGCAGACTGGGGCTCGGCCGCCAGGACGCTGGCCAGCGGCGGTTGCGCCTGGGCCTGGCTCGGAGCGGGCAGGGCGGGCTGGTGCTGGGGGTGGTCGGGTGGCTGCAGCTGGCGCCCCTGCAGCCATTGGTCGTGGAGCACGATCAGGAGCACGGGCAGCCAGTAGCTCTGCCAGAGCAGGGCATAGCCAATCGCCTTGAAAGGAATGATCGATTTAGACGTTGCCATGGGAATCAGCACTCAATAACGGGTGTAGCCCTTGTAGAGGTAATAAAGATTGCCAACGGACGTGAGCGGAGCCACCACCTGGTTGATCACATCCATGCCGGCTCCATAAACGCTGCGATTGACAATCACCGTGTCGCCCTCCTTCAGGGGCGGGTTGTAGGCATTAGACACGCCCTTGTTGTAATTCAGGGTGAAGATCTCCCGGGTTGATGTGCCATCACGGTTCATCCTCACCAGCTCGATATCATTAGTTCTGGCCCGCCAGGGGGTGGTGCCCCCCGCCGCCAGAATCGCCTCCGAAAGGGTGATATTGGCGGGCAAGGTGAGGCGGCCGGGCGCCTTCACCTCGCCCACCACATTGATCGACACCGTGGGGGGCCGCAGGTTTGAGGCCCCGAGCGCAAAGATCTCCTCGGGCACCGGCTTGTCGATGCGCCCCACCACGAGCGTGTCGCCATCAAAGAGCAAGGGGTTCTGGCGCTGGTCGCCCGATTGCAGCAGCGCGCCCAGGTTGAGCTCCGCTTCCGCCACCCGGCCGGAGCGGCCCAGGGGCTGGCGCTGCAGGCTGACCTTGCGCACATCGGCATTGAGGGTGATGCCTCCGGCCGCCTGGATCGCCGTCACGGGCGTGGCGCTGATCGTGGCGAGGCTGTAGAGGCCCGGTTTCTCCACTTCACCCAGCACGGTGACCTTCACCGGCCGGGGCGTGACCAGGCTCAAGGTGAGATCGGGGCGCAGCAGGTAGGCGCTGTAGAGCTCACGCAACCAGACCCGTGCCTGGCCGATCGTGAGCCCGGTGAGTTGCACCGACCCCAGCAAGGCCAGGGTGGCCGTGCCATCGGCCAGGATCGTGACCGGACCCGACACCATGCTGGCGGAGGGATCCTGGAAGCTGAGGCTGAGGCCATCACCGGGTCCGAGCCGGTAGAGATCGGCCTGGGCCATCGGCGCAGGCAGCCCGCCCCGGGGGGCCGCCGCGGCACGCACGGCAGGCAGTAGCGGCCCGGAACTGGCGGCCGCCGGCAGCGGGGCCTGGCCGATGACGGCCGCCGCCAGCAGCAGGCCAGCGGCCTGGCGACGCCGCGAAGGCCCCGGCCGCTTCTGCAGCAGGCTGCCGCAATCCTGCAGCGACCAGGCGCAGATACGCCGCTTATTAGATAGATATTGGCGGCACTTTGCAGCTCCAGCGGCTTGATGAAAGGCCCTAATCATGCCCGCATGACCTCAGAACGAGTTTGCAATATAGCCCGCTTCTGTCACTATGCTGAACAGCACTCTCGCGAGCTCACCTAGTGACGACCGGCGCACTCTCTGGCCAAGGTTCTAATCCAGGCAGGCCCGGTGGGGCCCGTCGCCTGGGCCGTTCCAAGGCCCCTTGGGCCCCACGCCAAAGCGCTGCCATTGACGGATTACCACCGCCGTTCAGATTCGCAGCAGAACAGCCCGGCGGCGGATCATCGGGCCTTGGTCAACTGCTCCGCACGCTGAAACGGCGCCAAGGGGCCTTTGTGCTCACCTTCATTGCCGTGAGCAGCCTGCTCACGGCCAACACCCTGCGGCAACGCCTCTTCGCGCCCGTGTACGAGGGCGGCTTCGAGATGCAGATCGTCAATCCCTTTGAGATGAACGGGGCCGGCGTGGATCGGGGCGCCGGTGGGGGCGATTCAGGGCTGGTGGAAACGATTGCCCGCGGCGGCAATCGCAACGATCTCGCCAACATGGTGCGGCTGCTGCGCAGCCCCCTGTTGATCGCACCCGTGGCCGACCAACAGGCGGTCTCGATGCAGCTGGTGATGCGCAATCTGCGCTTTGGCCTGCCCCAGGAAGGGGTCAGCAATGTGCTGGCCGTGTCCCTGCGTTGGGACGATCCGGTGAAGGGCAAACAGATCCTCGATGCGCTCTCCCGCAGCTATGTGGCCTTCTCCCAGGTGCAACGGCAGGAAGCCCTGGATTCCGGCGTGCGCTTCCTCGGCCAGCAGGCCCCCGAACTCCTGGCCCGCATGGACAGCCTCCAGGATGAATTGCGCCGCTTCCGGGTCCATTACGGCTACCTGGACCCCACCGTGCAAAGCGGCCAGCTCCAGGCCGCCCGCGACAGCCTCACCGGCTCCCTGCGGGAGCTGCAACGGCAACAGGCCACCCTGGAAAGCCAGCTCAGCTCCACCCGCAGCGGCCGGCTGCAACTGCAAACCAGCGGGGCCCCCTCCGCCGACCAACAGCTGGGGCCGGCGGGCCTCGCCACCGCCCCCCGCACCGACCTGCGCGATGTGGCCGCCAGCGGTGCGGGCACGGCCACCCCGATCGCGGAGCTGCAGATGATTGAAAAAGACCTGGCCTCGGCCCGGGCCACCTTCCGGGAGTCATCCCCCACAATCGCCGCCCTCAAGGCCCGGCGGGCCAAGATCATGCCGGTGGTGCAACGGCAAACGATCGATTCACTCACCGCCGCCCTGCTGGCCAATGGCGCCCAGCAGGATGAGGTGAATCGTCAAATTCTGCTGCTCGATGACAAGTTCCGGGCCAGTCCGCAGCGGATAAAAGACTACGAAAGCCTGCAACAACGGCTGGCCGTGGCCCGTGAAAATTACACCTCCTACATCCGCGCCCGCGAGGCCTATCGACTTGAGCAGGCCCGCTCCACCACCCCCTGGAAGGTGATCGCCCCGGCGGATTTCAATCCCGTGCCGGTGGAACCGGACCTGAAACAGGGCCTGGCCCAGGCGCTGCTGCTCGGCCTGGTGGCCGCCACCCTGGCCGCCAGCCTGCGCGACCGCACCGATCGGGTGTTCCATACCCCCGAAGAAGCCGAAAAGGCCCTGCAGCTGCCCGTGCTCGGCCTGATTCCCTACCTGCCCCTGGAGCCCGGCAGAACGATCGCCGCCTCCCTGGCCGCGATGGGCGAAGCGGACCGGTTTGCGATCAAGGAATCCCTGCGCGGCCTGTTCACCACCTTTCGGATGTTGCGGGTCGATCGCCAGCCGCGCCTGATCGGCATCACCTCCTCCAGCCAGGGGGAAGGGCGCTCCACCGCCGTGGCCGTGTTCGCCACCACCCTGGCCGACCTGGGCCTGCGGGTGCTGGTGGTGGATGGCGACCTGCGCCTACCCAGCCAACAATCCCTGTTGGGCCTGGAGAAGGGCGAGGGCTTCTCGTCGCTGTTGCTCAACCCGGCGCTGCAGGCCGGCGATCTGATCCAGCCCCTGAACGAGCACCTCGACCTGCTGCAGGCCGGCCCGAAAGTGCCCGATCCGGCCCGCCTGCTCAACTCCGGTCGCTGCCGCGAGGTGGTGAACCAGATTCGCCAGTTGCCCAACTACGACCTGATCCTGTTTGACACGCCGCCCTGCCTGCTGATCACCGATGCCTCCATGCTCGGGGAACAACTCGATGGCATGCTCTTCCTCGTCGGCCTCGGCAAGGTCAGCGGCGACATGGCCCCCCAGGCCCGCCGCCGCATCGAAGCGGCCGGCATCGACCTGCTGGGCACGATCTGCAACCAGCCGATGCTGCCCACCCGCCTCAACGATTACGGCCACGACTATGGCTACGTGCATCACTACGCCACTGGCTCCAGCCCCGAACCGACCTGGGAAAGGGCCCTGAGTGAACGGATGCAGCCCCAGTGGCAGCGCCTGGGACAACTGGTGGGGCGTCGGTCGGCGAAGTAGGCCTGCTGCGCCGGCTTGGCCCAACCCGGTGGCAGGGCAGCGGCTCTGCCCGGATAGACCTTCCCACCGGGGTGCGGCCTAAATCACCGCAAGCGCGGCAAGACTGCCGCTATAGCCGGTGATCTCAATGATTCCGTCTTTACTTGGATCAAAACCGGCAACAGTATCGTTTAGGGCTAAAAATGTGCGCACGCCAGCTCCAGATCCAAACAGGAATGTGGCGGCAGTGCCAGCAGCAAAATTAGAGGCCTTCAGAATCCCGCCGATCGCAACATCACTAAGGGCACTCACGGTTGCAAGGGTTTTCAAGCTCCTGGCGGATCCTGGTCCATCAAGCAGGTCCGTACCAATCTGAACATCCTTGATGGCCTCAAAGGTGCGCGCAGTGGTGCTGCCGCCAATCAAGCAATCGCCGAGCGTGGTGTAAATAAAGCTGTCGGCGCCGGGTCCGCCGATCAAGGTATCGAGGCCTGCGCCGCCGATCAAGCGATCATTGCCTGGCCCACCATCCAAAAGGTTGTTGCCACTGTTTCCAACGATAAGGTTATCGAGGGCATTACCTGTGCCATTGATGGCATTGGAACCAGACAGGGTCAGGGAGGATTGATTGGGCGCAAGAGTCGCGGTTGCAGCAGAAGCAATATCATCATTGCTGATGGTGCCAATCACCGGCGACGGGGTGGCAATTGTGTAGCCCGAGCCAGACACCAAACTCAAGGCCACGGTTTCATCTGGCTCCACTGCGCTGTCTGCGGTGGGATCCAGCACGAGGGTTACCTTATCGAGGCCGGCAGCAAAGGTGATGGTTTTGCCGGTGCCAAGGCTGGCGCCGCTGTAGTCATCTCCTTTGGCAGTGCCTGCCACGCTGTAGTTCACCGTGAGGGGATTAGTGGTGGGGCCGGTGCGGGAGAATGTGTAGATCAGATTAGGGGCGCCATCCTCATAAACAGAACCCTGGGCAATTACCAGGCTCACCGCTGGCAGGGCCACATCATCATTCAGGATCTTGCCACTCACCGTTGCTGCCGTCGCAATCGTGTAGCCAGCACCGGCAAACAACGTCAGGTCAACCGTTTCATCCGGCTCCACCATGGCATCCACCGTTGGATCCACCGTGACCACTGCCGTGGCCGCGTTGGCCGCAAACAGCACCGTCTTGATCGTTCCTTCTTTGCTGATACCGATGTAATCCGTACCCAGGGTCGCGCTGCCACCAACGCTGTAACTCACGCTCAACGGCGAACTCGTTGGTGCTGTCCGCATAAAGGTGTACACCAAATTGTCCGCGCCATCTTCCTTTACAGAACCCTGGGCAATCGCCAGGCTCACCGATGGCAGGGCCACATCATCATTCAGGATCTTGCCACTCACCGTTGTTGCCGTCGCAATTGTATAGCCAGCACCGGCGACCAACGTCAGGTCAACGGTTTCATCCGGCTCCACCGTGCTATCCACCGTTGGATCCACCGTGACCACTGCCGTGGCCGCGTTGGCCGCAAAGAGAACCGTTTTGATCGTTCCTTCTTTGCTGATACCGATGTAATCCGTACCCAGGGTCGCGCTGCCACCAACGCTATAACTCACGCTCAACGGCGAGCCCGTTGGCGCTGTCCGCGTAAAGGTATACACCAAATTGTCAGCACCATCTTCTTTTACAGAACTCTTGGAAATCGCCAGGCTCACCGCTGGCAGGGCCACATCATCATTCAGGATCTTGCCACTCACCGTTGCTGCCGTCGCAATCGTGTAGCCAGCACCGGCGACCAACGTCAGGTCAACCGTTTCATCCGGCTCCACCGTGGCATCCACCGTTGGATCCACCGTCACCACTGCCGTGGCCGCGTTAGCCGCAAAGAGCACCGTTTTGATCGTTCCTTCTTTGCTGATACCGATGTAATCCGTATCCAGGGTCGCGCTGCCACCAACGCTATAACTCACGCTCAACGGCGAGCCCGTTGGCGCTGTCCGCGTAAAGGTGTACACCAAACTGTCAGGGCCATCTTCCTTTACAGAACCCTGAGAAATCGCCAGACTCACCGATGGCAAGGCCACATCATCATTCAGGATCTTGCCACTCACCGTTGCTGCCGTTGCAATCGTGTAGCCAGTACCGGCGACCAACGTCAGGTCAACCGTTTCATCCGGCTCCACCGTGGCATCCACCGTTGGATCCACCGTGACCTCTGCCGTGGCCGCGTTGGCCGCAAAGAGAACCGTTTTGATCGTGCCTTCTTTGCTGATACCGATGTAATCCGTACCCAGGGTCGCGCTGCCACCAACGCTATAACTCACGCTCAACGGCGAACTCGTTGGTGCTGTCCGCGTAAAGGTGTACACCAAATTGTCAGCGCCATCTTCTTTTACAGAACCCTGGGCAATCGCCAGGCTCACCGATGGCAACGCGATGGCACTGTTATTCGCAACCGCAATCGTAGCGATTGCCGGGGCGTCATTCCCCAGCAGATCCTGGATGGCGCGATTGGTTGTTGCCGGATCATTGGCAGGCGCTTTATAAGCAGCAACGACAGCTTGACCCTGCAGAACAGGCGAGGCCAGCTCGAGAGTGACAATGGAATTGGCAATGCCAATTGATCGGAGAGAACGCTCAACGGTGTCAACTTTGACGGAGAAATAATCTAATGCAGGCGCAGCAGAGGAAAGGCTTTTATTATAGATTAACTGTAGCTTCAGGCCATCTGCAGACAACGTTGCCGATTGAAGGCTTGGCGCATTTGCACTTAAGAACTGGGCAGAATCAACAAAGTCAAAGCGAAGGATTGAAGCTCGATCGGCGCTGGGTTGGCGATACAAAGCATTGCTCGTTATCTGGAAACTGCTTGCCGGGCCATACCAATTTTTGAGGTCTTCAGCCTCAGCCTGGGCAATACCATCATCCAAGGAAATGCCATCCAGGGAACCAAAGGAGGAGCCGCCAAATGCGGAGAGGCCTGCTGCATACCAGGTATCAACATTAAAACTGGCATCCAGAGGAATGCGGAAAACAAGAGACTTGCCATCGGCTGAAAGAGTTCCATTTTTGAGAGGAACCGGCTTGAACCCCCCGCCAGAGACACTTGCCAGCAGAAGCAGGGGATCTGCTGTGGCAAACAGACCAGTACCCATTGCAGTGGCCTGCCAGGCTTTTAAATTGACTTGCAGATCAATTGATTGATCAGTGCCATTCACTGCCACGCCAGGAGTTAGGAACCTGAATAGTTCCGCAGCATCAGGCAATTCAAGCGGCGGCACTGCGGCGCTATTCTCCACACGGAAGCAAAGGCTCTCCTTGGTAGGACTCGCGGAGCCAAGCAACGCCACCTGGTGGACGGCAAAATCCAAGTTGGCCTGCGTAATTGGATTGCGAACGCACAGACCATTCTGGAGGTCACCCACCAAACGACTGATGTCGATGATCGGAGTGAATTGCTCGGTTACACTGGAATCGCTGAGAATCACATCCTGCGACCCATAGCCATTCGACAACAACAGTCGCCCGATTGTGTACTGACCAGACTGAAGAGTGCTGTCCAAAGCGATGGACTTTTTGATTGTATAGCTATAGATGGCCTCACCGTTGGCTCCCTTAGACACTGTCTCGGTGACATCTTTTTTGCGAATCATCTCTCGAATCGTGTTGGATCGGCCAACAAGCCCGCCCCCAGTATTGTAAATATCCAGCAATCCGACTGGCGCTTCGGGCGAGTCGGCAGCAATCACGGAATAGATATTGCCGATCGGAGAGCCACTCGACGCTGCCATGACAAAATCAAGCGAGGTCCGATCTCCCTTTGCCAGTTGAATCAAAGACTGTGAAAAACCTATGTTGGTTGCCCTGAGCTCTTGCGGGCGCGGCTTGTTGCTAGCCACAAGACCTGCATTGTTGGATTTCAAGCCAATTTCAAAGCGGCAGGGATCAAGACCGAGTTGCTGTGACAACGCCAATGTATTGATAGACGTGAGCTTCGTATCAGCCTGGTAACGTGTTCCAGCACTGATCAAAAAGCGAGGATCGGCAGCGCCTGTCCAGGTAATTAGACGGCCAACCCGCCAGGTGCCACTTTCATCATTGGGACTGAATGGGATGGTTGGGCTGAAACGAATCAGCTCCGAGCCAGCGGCATCAATACCCGGGATCGACTGACCATAGGAAGACAGAGCGGCATCATCGAGCACAACTGTTTTACTTTGGCTACCGCTTGGACTGACGAGAGTGACGACGCCGCGGGGTCTCCTCGTTGCCACAGGACCAGAGCCAAGATACGAGCCCAGAAAATAGTCAAGATAGGTTGGGTCTGATTGCCTGAGATTGAGAGTTGGGTCTTTGATAACAAGATCAAGCACAACTTTGCGCTCACCTGCCTGGGCATCAACGCCAAAATTACTAGTCCACCCTGGGGCCTGAGTGATCGGTGCCTCCAGGCTCACTGCATTCCAGTTCAGCCCTGTATTACTTCCCTGCACGGTGAATCTACTCTCATTAAGCTTGCTCAGGAGGCCAGTATCAAGCTCATTATATGCAAACACGCCGTCTGCATTGCGCGTATAGTTATTGCCAGACTCATTGGCAAAGTTGCTGAGATAAAGCGAAGCAATGCGCCAACTGCCAGCATAGCAGTTTGCGGGGATATCTACATAGCCGGATAGATCTACGGCAGCATAACCATTGGCCAAAGGCCTTATCGCTTTTACCTTTAAGCTGGCTGTAGGAGACGAATAAATACGATCATTGGGACTAGTGGCCTGAAAGTCTTGATACTCTTTCGACTGAAAGCTAAGAGTGATCCTTTCATTGGTCAGGCAATCAATTCCCTGCTGGGGAATTTTAATCGTTTCACTGGCTTTGATGATAAAACCGCTACCGCCCCAACTCTGTCCAGATTTAGGATTTAAATCAATCAAATTCTTGCTGAGTTCAAGGGAGGTCAGCTGCCTTTGGATGGCGGAGCGTGACCAATCCTGGCTAATCGTGAGTGATTTCGGCAGTTTCAACTTGGCATAATCATCCGTGCCCTTGCTAATCGTGACGCCGTTATAGAGATGCGGGCTTCCGTAGGCATTGACCTCATCAAGCTCATACTCTCCAGCCTTAATCGCGGAAACATAATCTGGCTTCAACTGGAAACTAGCCTGGCCAGAGCGAACAACCATCGCTTCGCCACGCAGATACAAGGTTTCAGTAGAACCCACTCGCTTATAGCGCAGACTAATACTATCGAGGCGACCACTGCCTGTTAGTTCTGGCGGTGTCGTAGTATAGCTATAGGCAATGTCAGCATATACAGCTTTTGACTGATCATTGGGATCCCAGTTGGCCGTATTGAGGACGATGCTATTGATCATCAATGCAGCCGAAGCCGCCTTGCCAGAAACCACCACATCAAGACTGCCTTGTTTCAGGCCAGACTTGGCTAAAAAGTCGTTAATTGCAG
The DNA here is from genome assembly GCA_943370565.1 of Synechococcus sp. UW140. Taxonomy (GTDB): domain Bacteria; phylum Cyanobacteriota; class Cyanobacteriia; order PCC-6307; family Cyanobiaceae; genus BAIKAL-G1. The sequence goes on from CALRRL020000005.1 coordinate 58,954, forward strand.
TCTGACTGTCATACAGGATACGGCTGCCGCTCTTGAATTGGATCTCGATCTGGTTGAGCCGATGCAGACCTTCAGACGTAAAAGAACCACAATTGATGCTATCAATTAACCGCTGATCATTAGCTACATTATTCTCAAAAAAATACTTCCAGAAACTCTCACCCCCACTAGCACTTTCATCCGCCTTCCAGTTCATTGTAATGCGCTGTATTGCACTCACCCCCATGCCATTAAAAGCCTTAATGGGCAATAGAAAAACACTTTTATCAGGAATAGCTCGATCTAACTTAATACGATTTGCGGAAACAACTGGATCGGCAAAAGTAAGTTTTATGGGCCTGCTATTAGTATAATAGTTGCCGGCGAGATCAGCGATATTAGAGAAGGAGCAATAATAGTCTCCATCCACAGCTGCGGGTAAAGCAACCTCTAACTGGCTACCATTGGCCTTAAGTGCCTGCGAAGAAACAACCAAGTCATTGAGCGACGTAGGATTCTGTGTTCGTATCACATAAGCTTGCGCATTAGCGCCAATTGCTATGGGCTCTGAGAAATTTAAACGGATAAGCTTGCCATCAATCACCTCCGAACTCAATAAAGTAGGAGCGATCACGTCCTTTTGATAGCTAAATCCATAAGCTTCAGTTGCTCCGCCAGAAAGAGGACTTGCCTGACCAGGCAGGCTTTCACCCTGACTACTGGTCCAGCCACTGACAAACCAAAGCATATAGTTTAATTTTTCATTGCCAGAGGAATACGTGTTGAGCTTGGCAGTAACAGTATCGCCAGAAGTTTTTAGATCAGAAACCGTGAGACTTGAAGTGCCTGCCAAGCTACCGTCAACTTTGGCCTCAATAATATAAAGACTACCGGCATTGCCAACTGGCTGATTAAATCTAATAGTGAGCACGCCATTCTCCTGGCCCACCGATTTAACGGCAAACACTACATTGCCGCTACTCCCCATTGATGCGATCGTTTTAGTTAGGTCAGGGCCGACATAAGCCAATGAATCTACGGCAAGTTCGGTCTTGATCTGACTAATCAGGGTGTCGCTGAATCCTTGGGTATTGATGATGCTGCCAGCCTCACCAATGCCAATTTTTTTAGCGATAATCGCTCGCTCCTTCTCATATTCAGACTCATCAATGCCATCGACCAGACTGATTTTCGCCTGTTCGATGCCGTCAAGAGACACACTGACATAGCCGCGCTGGGCCAACCTTGTAAGCTTGGCTTGCCCATTTACAGCAGCAATTTCATTGATATCGGCATTGACCCAGCGCATAGCGAGTTTACCGCCATCAGCCGAACCACTATTAATTAAAATCTTGGTATTTGTAGATTCTGATAAAAGAGCTGATGCGTAGAGAACAATGTCAGCTTGACCAGCTTTCGTTTTGCGATCAATAATAATAACCGTATTCTTATTCGGCATTTCATAGCGGTTCACGCCAGATCCACCGATCCAATAATAAGTATCCCCAGGGTCTGCGCCGCTCGAACCATCGTAGCGGTCATTGCCATTGCCACCGATCAATACTGCCCGTTGCTTTGGATTGCTATCAAAAAAATCATTGCCCTCGCCGCCGCTGGCCAGCTTCGCCGTATAGGGACTGATCGTATCGTCGCCGCCATAGGCAAAGATGCCAAAATCCTGAGGCTTTAGATAGCCATCACCCGCAATGTAGTTGTTGCCTACAAGAATACTTTGAAGGCCAGAACGTAAATTGCTAAGTAGCGAGCTTAGGCTGGTTGACTGGGCAAAATCAATGCCAATGCAATAGTCGGCGCTTTTATAGTCAAAATCAGACAGAATATTTTTCTTTTTAACTTCATCGAAATAAGAAACAGGCTTGAGTGTGCTGTAATACTCAATGCGGGTAAATGTACCAGCGGTCACCACATTGTTACTGGGATTGCTGGTAATCCCGGATCCAATCGCGACCCAACCACCACCATTTTGGGCTGGGAAATAGGCAACCGTTTGGCCACTGCCAATGGTGATCCCACTGCCATAACTGGATCCAATGCTGGCAGGCCCCTGCCAAGCCGGGCCAAGTTCAACTTGGGTGAGGGGCACAGTCGCCATGGTTGAGAATTCAATAAAAAGAGAATGGTTGAGGCGTAGCCGCCTAAAATGAGCAGTCGAGTGCTGGGCCTACAGTTGCAGCACGCACAAACAAATTGGTTAACAGAATATCAATTGAATTGTGATTTCAAACTCACTTGAAGAGATCCAAGCAAATAAACCCGGCTACCGTAGCACAACAACCAAGCGATTAGCACCAGCAACCCAGCCCAAAACCCCCTAATCGACCCTCAAGGCTATGCAGATCATGAAAGATTTGCCCCAGCGCCGGCCCGGCGCTCGTCCACGACCCAGACGCTTGCTCAGATCAGACGAAAACCTGGCTTGGCAATGGTGCAGTCAATGGGTTGGCTGGCGCTGGCGGACGCCACAGGCGACAAGGCCCCCGGGGCCTTGAAGCTACATTCAAAAAGGATAGTTAGCTATCCAAAAGAAAGATAATTCACAATCACGCTATCGCTCAAAACAGAACCTAGCCTGGCGCATCCATGGCAAATCAATGCTAATCATCAGACCCATGCCCGAACAATGACTTCTTCAGATAGTTTTTGGTCATCAAGATAACCCATCCGAACGGGTCATCAACTCGCTGGAAGACCAATCGAGAGAGCATACTTTTGGCCATTCATGAATGGCAAAACGATCAAGGTATGGATCCGTTGTCGCTCCTCCATGGACCCACAACGGCCAATGAAAAGACAAGATAATGCCGTTCCATATGGAGCCATCCGACAAACAATCGCTGGTTCCGATAGATCAATTTCTCCCCAATTCAGCCGGTCCAGATGCTGCTATGCAGCAAATATTTAGCGGCCATCATGTCAACAAGGCATACAAACTCCAGGGATGATTAGAGCACAACTCCCACGCCAAAGTTAACCATGGCAGGGCACCTAACGAGACCTGATAATTCCAAATAATCCATGGACTGTCAGGCGTTTGCCTTGCTGCCGCAGGACAGCAGCCAATCCCTGTCAACATCAATCCGGTGGAAGAATCCCAATCGGTTCAAGTGACAGCCAACTCAAGCGACCCCTAAGACCCCGACAACGCTGCCAAAACCTTCGCCCAGAGCTGCTCCATTCCCAACGGTGCCGCTGAACTCGTTGCCGCTGGACTCGTTGCGACTGAACGCGGTGCTGGCGAACCACTTGGCTCCAAACCAGTTGTTGCTGGACCAGTTGTTGCTGGACCAGCTTGGCCCAAGCTCACCAACAAGCAACCGAAATTGCGATTGGGGCTGAAGCCAAGGATGCGGCTGATCGTCACCAGGGCGCCGGAGGCACCGCGATCAGCGGCGGCTCCGAGCTGGGCGGCGGTAACACCACCAACGGGGAGGGGCCGGGGGCTGACCTCTGCAGAAAGACCAACACCCTGCGGCTGGCTCACCAGGCAGGTCTGGCGCAGCTGCTGCTGGCCGAGACGGCCCTCCACATAGGCGAGTGAACGGCCATCCCCGCGCAGACGTGAACCGGGGGGCAGGGCGAGGGAGGGCTGGTGGCGGCTGATCAGGGCCAGCTGGAAATTGGCGCGTTGGCGCACCTGGGCCGGCAGCAGCTGGAGTGTGGCCGTGGTGGTGCCATCGCGCAGCTGGAACGCCAACCGCGACCCCAGGGCCAGCTCACTGCTGCGCTGACCAGGACGGGAAGGCAGCACCGTGACCTCCAGGCCGGTGTTGCGCAGGGATGCCAGCACCGCCGCTTCGGCCAGGGGGGCCGCCTGGGGCCAGCGCGGGAGAACCAGGGCCTGGAGGGCCGCCACCCACGCCAGCCCACCCAGGCCAGCCAACACCAGGCGGGCGGGCCTGTCCGCCAAGCCCGTTGGGGCCAGGGCGGGGGTGGGGATCCGGGTGCCAGGGGCCTGGGCCATCGGGGTGGCAGGGCTCATGGCTGGCTCTCGATTGGATGGCTGCGCTCCAGGCGCTGGGCGATGGGCAGCGCCTCGCGGAGATCCAGGCAGGGCTGGGAGGGGGGCCGGCGCGCGGTGCTGGCGGCAGCGTTCCGGGGCCCGGGGGGACGGCCTGCCGGCCGGTCCTGGGGCAGGGGAGCCAGTTCAGGCTCCAGCAGCTGCAAATAACACAACCCAAACACAAACACCGCCGCCCCCGAGAAGATCAACGAGCCGGTGTCCTGGTGGAAGAAGTCAAACCAGAAGCTGCCCTTGCCATTGCCCGATCCAGCCACCAGGGTGAGAATCGCGATGCGAATCACATTGCTCACCAGGCCAATCAAGGGCGCCGCGGCCAACACGATCAAGCGGCTGAGCGTCGCTCGGATCGGAAAGGCCAACAGAAAGATGATTCCCGTGCAGAACACCAGGGCGATCATGTCGAGGCCATTGCAGGCGGCCAGCACCTGGACGCCACCGCCTGGGGTCATCAACACACTGCGCTGATCCACCACCACGCCGAAGCCGAGGCTGTTGAGCAGCAATCCCGCCATGGCGGCGGTGAGCACGCTGATCGGCTGTTCCGGCAACAGCCGCATCAACAGGGCAAAGGCGGGCAGCAACAGCAGGCAAAGCAGGGCATCGCGGAACAGGCCGAGCTGGCGACAGGGCCGGGCGAGCAGGGCCAGGGCCAGCCCCCCGATCGGGGGCAGGGCATAGAGCAGCCCGTCCCACTGCAACACCACAGCCGTGCGCAGCAGCACCCACAGCACCAGGGCCGTGCCGAGCCAGCGGGCGGTGCGGGAGGGGCGCAGCTGCAGCTGATCGAGTCGGTCCTCCAGGCAGACCAGGGCCCCGCCCCAGACCAACACCGCCAGCACAGCCGTGTTGGCGTTCTGGCTGGTGTGGAACACGGCAATGTTCTGGGTGGCGAGTGCACCGGCCAGCAGAAGCCAAAGGTTGCGACTCGTGGCCCGGGGCAAGGCCCGAACCCAGGGGGCCCTCAACCAGGGGGCATCAGCCCAATTGGAGACTCCCATGGTCAGATGCTCACCGGGGCCGCCGGCCGGATCGGGCTCGGCGGGGCGTAGGACTTGCGCTTCAACGGCAGGTGGCGGGCCAGGGTGCGGGCGTAGGCCTTCACCGTGACCGCAGGCGAGGCGGTGCGCTCCAGGTGCACACGACCGGCCTGGCCCAGGCGCTGGCAGAGGGCTGGATCAGTGCTCAAGCGCGCAATGAAGGCCGCCAGGGCAACCGCCTCGCCGCTGCGGAAGGCAGCACCACAGCCGGCCCGTTCCACCTCCTGGCGCAGATAGGAGCGTTCGCCGCAGATCACGGCGATCGGCGTGGCGGCGGCCAGGTGGCCGTAAAGCTTGCTCGGGGCCACCTGGCCTTCGGCCTCGGCCAGCAAGCTCACCACCGCCAGGTCGGCTGTGGCCAACATCTCCGGCACGGTGGCGTGATCCTGATAGGGCAGAAAGCGCACATTGGTGAGCTTTAACGCCTGCACACGCTCGACCAGGTCCTGGTGGCGGGCACCCGAGCCGACGATCACAAATTGGATGCGAGCGTGCGTCTCCTGCAGCTGGGCTGCCGCATCCACCAGCGTCACCAGGTCGTGGCAGCGGCCCTGATTGCCCGCATACAACACGGTGAACACCGACTCCAGGCCATGCTGCTTGGCAAAGCCATTGTGGGCCTTGGCCAGGGGCCGGATGCGCTCCGGATCCGCCCAGCTGGGGATCAGGCTCACCGGCGTCTTGACACTGGGATAGTGCTCGCGCAGCCGCTCCCGCATGGTTGAGCTGAGCACAATCAATTCCTTGGCCGAAGCCAGGCTGCGGGTCTGCAACCAACGCCAGAGGCGCACCAACGGCGCCCCATGGTCCAACACCCCGAGGGACACGGCAATGTCGGGATAGAGGTCATAGAGCAGCACCACATAGGGGGCACCAGTGAGCAGATGGACAAGCCAGCCCACAATCGGCAGGTAGGCGGGTTCGGTGGTGAAGATCAACAAATCACCACGCCGAGCCTGTCGCAGCAGGCGGAGTTGGGTTCTCAGGCAGAACAGGAGACTGTTCACAACCCGCCCCCGCAGCCGCGAAGGCCAGAACCGGGACACCGAAGTGCGACGGATACAGCGGTTGTGATCGAACTGAATGCGATCGCCCCGATTGCGGCTGAAGGCATAGCTGGGCTGGCCGGTCAGAACCAGGGTCTGGAGGCCACCATCGGCCAAACGCCGCGATAAATCATCGATGAACTGACCGGTAGCCGCAAAATCAGGCGGAAAGAATTGGGTGACGATCGTTAGGCGCGCGTTGGCCGCATCCTGCAGGCGCCAACGCAGCCGATCGACCATCGTCGACCCAGCCAGCGAAGCTGGAATGAATGCCATTGATACCCCCTTCGTTCAAGGCTCTCGGACCTGGTGGACCCGGTCTGCTCTACAACGTATCCAGCTAAAGATGAGTTGGAGCCAGCTAACGCAAGCAACCTCGAAACTGCGCTCGCACTAAGGCAGGGGCGCCGCAACATGCCGCGCCTCGACACAATCGAGGGGCTGCGGCCGGGTGCCGATTCGCGGCCCCACCACCACCGCCGGATTGCCGCGCACGATCACGCCGGGCGCGATTGTGCCCGCGGCCACCGCCCCCAGACCCACCACCGCCCCGGCCCCCACGGTGGTGCCAGGCGCCAGCACGGCCCTGGCCGCCACCCAGGCCTGGGAGCCGATCCGGATCGGCTGGACCCGCAGGTCGAAGCCGGGCGCGCGGAAATCGTGGTTGCCGGTGCAGAGGTAGGCCGCCTGGGAGAGGCAGACCCGATCGGCCAGGCTCACCGGGGCCAGGTTGTCGATCCACACCCCTTCCCCGAGCCAGCAGTGGTCGCCCAGGGCGAGCCGCCAGGGGAATTTCACCCGCAGTCCCGGCTTGAGCCGGCAGCCCCGGCCCACCTGGCCGCCGAACAGGCGCAGCAGGGCGCACCGCCAGCCCGACCCGGGCAACCAGCGGGCCGCCAGCAAGGGGGAGCCCAGACAGAACCAACCGAAGCGCACCAGCCAGGGGGCTCCCGGGTGCCAGGCGGCCGGCAGCCGGTACTGGTCCAGCTGTTGCAGGGCGCTCATCGCAGGACCGGGAAGGTGGCCGCCAGGTGGCGGCGGAAGCGGCGCCGGGCCACCTCGGCACTGGCGTGCTGGCCGATCCAGGCGCTGGCGCCGGCGCCCAGGCGCTCGCGCCGATCCGGCCGGGCGCAGATCGCCGTGATCGCCTCGGCCATGGCGTCCACCAGGGCCTCCGACTGGGAGGGCCCGATGGGCTGGGCTGGCGTCGCCGGCTCCCCCACCAGGGCGCCGGTCTGGCCTGGGATCACGAAATCCTCGGGGCCCCCGCAGCGGGTGCTGACCACGGGCAGGCCGCAGGCCATCGCCTCCAGGCCAGCAATGCAGAGGCCCTCCTGGTGGGAGGGAATCACGAACAGGTCCCAGCTCTGCAGGGTGGCGGCCAGCTGGGCCGCACTGAGCAGGGGATGGCAGCGCACCCGCTCGGCAATCCCCAGGGCCTGCAGGCGGGGCAGCAGAAAACGGCCATCCGCCTCGCCGGTGAGCTCCAGTTGCACGGGCCAACCCTGCTGCATCAGCCGTTGCACCACCGCCAGCAACAGGTCGATCTGCTTGCGGGGATCGCTGTAGCGCCCGGAAAAGCCGAGCCGCCAGGGCACGCGCCGCTCCGGGGCGGGGTGAAACAGCTGGGGGTCGCTGGGGCGATAGAGCACCCCCTCCATGGGCCGGCCAGCGATCGCCGCCAGGGCCTGGCCCGTGACCTGGCTGATCGTGAGGATGTGCCCGTTGGGGGCGCGCAACACCTGGCGCTCCAGCCGCCGCAGCACCGGCGCGTTGACGCTGCGATCGAGCAGGCGCCGGGCGGGCGGAAACTGCCGCACCCGGTCGCGGCGATCCCCCTGCCAATCACTGCCGATCCAGGCCAGAAACGGCACCTCCAGCCCGAGATAGCGCGCCGCGCAGAGGGGATTGCCGGTGACGGCCAGGTGCAGATCACAGCTGGCCACCAGCTGTTTCCAGTAGTGCCGCGGCTGGAAATGGGTGAATTCCAGCTCCGGCAGCCAGGCGCCCAGGCCATGGCCCGGGTGGCCGCCCAGGCTGGCCTCCAGGCGCTGGCCGGGACGGTGCCCCTGCAGCAGGGCCCCCAGGGGCACCGAGAGCTCGGGACTGCAACTCCAGGGTTCGTACCAGGCCAACACCGGCGTGATCCCAAGCGCCTCGAGCTCGCCGATCACCCACGCGAGTTTCGCGGCCACCCCGCCACAGGCGGGCCGAATCGTGCTGATCAGGGCCCTCATGGCCGCGCCTGGCTGGTGCGGGCATCGAGCAGGAACAGCAACAACACCAACTCGGCATGGATGCGCTGGGCTGTGTAAAACAGGCCGCGGGTGCCATCCCAGAGGTTGCCCTTGAGCAGCAGGCAATACACGCCCACCAGGAGCGGTGCCAGGGGGCTGTGCTTGCGCAGCCGGTCCGCCCAGGAGAGCTGCCGCGACGGGGTGGATAACAACTTCTGCCGTTCCGCCAGCAGGTAGCGCGGTTGGGCGTTCAACCAGCGCGTCAAGGGTTTGCGGTCGTCATGGAGGATCGGCTCAGCCAGGGGCCGCACCGCACCGGGAAGCTGCAGGGCCTCGGCATGGCCATCGGCCACGTAGCAGGCGCGCAAATGGCGAAACAGCACCGTGCGCGCTGGCAGCAGGGCGCCCCGCAGGGGCTGGCCCTGGATGCAATAGCGGAAGGGCAGGGCAAACCCCGACACCCCATCCGGCGCGGCGGCGATGGCGTGGCGCAGCACCGCCGCCAGGCGCGGCGAGATGCCGTAATCGGCATCGAGGCTCAACACCCAGGGGGTGCGGATCCGGGCCAGGCCGAAATTACGCTGGTTCTCAAAACTGTCAAAGGGGCGGTTCACCACCTCCACCCCGGGTGCGCCCTGAACGATCGCCAAGGTGGCATCGGTGCTGCCGCTGTCCACCACCAAAATGTGATCCACCCAGGCGAGTCCGGCCAGGGTGCGGGCGATATTGCACTCTTCGTTAAAGGTGAGAATCAGGGCCGTAACAGCCCCTGGCGCTGGCCGCTTGCATTCCCCGGACGCAGGATCGCTCTGGCCAGCCGCCAGGCCACCCGCCTGAAGCTGAGAGGGAGACGCAGGAAAGGCGGCGCTGCTGGCAGCAGCCGGGGCTATCGCCCGTTCAAGGGAATCCCCTATGGCCATTCAACAGGAAGCCCCCTGGGCAAGAATGAAGGCCTTGCCAGGCTAATTCAACCAACCAGCCAATTTATATGTGATTTGCCGCAGATGCGCCGGCCCTCAGGAGTGCACTGGGGCAGACTGCCGCAGATCCTGATGCCCAATGCGGCGCTGCCCCTGGGCCACCAGGGTAGGAATGGCCAGGAACGAGCCCAGGCAAAGACTCAGCAGCACCAACACAAATGGATCGCCGTACACCCCACTGGCGGCCAGAAAGAAGGGTGTATTGGCCAGACCAAAGGCCAGGAGGCCGATCAGGAAATTAGCCGTTGTGGCCGGCAGATAACGCAACAGGGGCAGGAGATTGCGCATCGCCTGAACCAGCAGCAGAATCGCCGAGAGAATCATCAAGGCGCCCACAGGCCCCAGTTCCGCGATGATCTTGCCGCCGCCACTTTCCGACACATACGAGAGGCTCTGGCCAACAATCCGATCCTGGCCAAATTGCAGCACCCCGGTCTGGGAGGCGGCGCCGGCCCCAAAGCCAAACAAACCCGAGATTTCCAGCGCCTGCAGGGAGGCGCCCAGCCCCAGGATGTTGAAGCGCCCGAGGATATCGCCACCCACCGTATTGGCCCGGTTGAGATACTCAGAAAACTGACTGCCCAAGGCATTGACGCCCAACAGGCTGTAGCCGGCATAGGACAGGCCCGTGGCCGCCAAAACCGTGGTAATCAGGCGATCCTTCCAGACCCCGCTGGCATAACGGCGAAACAACAGGCCGTAGATCAGGGCAAACACCAACACCAACACCAGGGCCTTGCGCCGGCCGGTCAACAGGGTGAGGAAGGTGAAACCCAGGGCCAGCAGTGTCAGGCCACCACTGGTAGACGGTTTCTCGGAGGCGAAGGCCAGGCTGATGGCCAGGCAGGCCGCCGCACCCAGATGCCAGGCGGCCACCTCGCTGCTGCGCCAGAGGCCACTCGCCCCCTGCACCGAGAACCCGCGGCGGAAGTGAATCAGGATGCCTGGCCCCACTTCCTTGAGCACGGCGGCGTCAAAGCCGCTGTAACTCAACCAAACGCTGATGCCATACAGCACCGAAAGCAGCAGATAGACCTGCACCAGCCGACGCAACAAGGGCTGGTCACAACTCACCTGGAACCCCAACCACAGGCCCAGGGCCGGCGCCAGATAGAAGCCCACCCCGATCAAGCTGAGCACCGGTTCGTGGAAGCGCAACAGGCCATTGAGCCCCTGCAGCCCAATCAGGCCGGCATAGAAGGGCAGCCAACGGCGCAAGCGGGGCGCCCCCCACAACATCGCCTCCAGCTCCAAACCACGGCGCTGATCGAGCAACACCAACGCACAACAGGCCACGGCAACCAACACCAGGCCCACAAACAGGGCCGGCTGGCCGGGTGTGAGCTTGCGGATCGGATCCTGCAGGAAACCCACCAGCACCGAGAGACCCAGACCATCGCGCCAGTTGCCTTCGAGCAACAGCAGCACCAAGCCGCTGGCCAGCAGCACCAACAGCAGGGCGGTCATCGCAGCACCGCCCCGTAGGCGTTCTGCAATTGGTTGGCGATCGTGGGCCAGGCAAAGCGCTCGGCCGCCAGGCGGCGCGCCTCCTGGCGCTGGGCGGCCGTGGGTTTGGCCAGGGCCCGCTCCAGGCTGGCGGCCAACAGCTGGGGCTCACTGGCGCAGATCAGGGCGGCGTCACTGGCGCAGAGCAACTCGGCCACGGCCACCTCCGGGGACAGGATCACCGGCAGGCCGGCGGCCAGGGCCTCGATCGCGGCAATGCCGAAGTTCTCCGAGGCCGAGGGCAGCACGAACCAGTCGGCGGCAGCGAGGGCCTGCCACTTGGCCTGCCCCGTCAGGAACCCCAGCCACTGACAGCGGCTGGCGATGCCCAGCTGGTCAGCCTGGCGCTGCAGGGCCGCCAGGTAGGCGGGCTCGCCCTCGCCGGCAATCGCCAGGGTCCAATCACCACGCACCAGGGCCAGGGCGGCAAACAGCCGTTCCAGTTGCTTTTTGGGATGGATGCGGGACAGAAACAGAAAACGGGTGGGCCCGGCGGACGCAAGGGCCAAGCTGGCCCCCGCGGCAGGCAGGTGCACCCCCAGGGGAATCACCACGGCCGGGGCGGCCAGGCCGAGATCGGCGCTCTGGTCGCGTTCGGCGCCGGTGGTCACATGCAGGGCCGCCGCGCCATCGAGATTGCGGCGTTCGATCAGGCGCAACAGCCAACGCTTGCGCCGGCTGCTGCGGGCCAGGCTCCAATGGCAGAGCTGGCCGATCGTGCTGAGCACGTAGGGAACCCCCGCCGCCCGCGCCTGGGCCATGGCGCTGGTGGAGGGGTAGGAGAACAGGGCGTGGACGTGGAGCAGGTCGTAGTCCGCCAGGTGAGCCGCCAGCCACTGGCTCAGGGCCGGCGCCACGGCGAACTCGCGCAGGGGCGGGATCGGCGGACTCCAACGGCCGAAGGCCAGGAGCGGCACCCCGTCCTGGTCGATCCAGCGGCCCAGGGGCAGGTCGGCGAGCAGGCCCGGCCCATCGTCATTGGTGGTGAGCAGGGACGCCTCCACACCCTGCTGCCGCAGGGCCGCTGCCATCTCCAGGGCTGCCACACCCGGTCCGCCTCGCCGGGGGCTGATGGAGGGAATCACGTGGAGCACTTTCATCGGCGGCTGGCGGGGGTGCTGGCGGCTTGGGCGGAAGCGGCCGCTGCCGCTCCGGGGGCCATCGCGGCGCCATGGGCAGCGCCGTGGCCATGGGCAGGGCCGTCGCCTGGGGCAGGGCCATGGCCTGGGGCAGGGCCATGGCCTGGGGCAGCAGCAGCGGCCATCGGCAGCAGCTGGGGCGGACGGCGGCTGAGGCGCCAGGCCAGAGCCAGGGCCCGCAGTTCACCGCTGAACTTCACCGGAATCAGCCAGGGATGGCGCAGGTGAAAACGGGTGCGCACCTCCCGAAACGGCTTGCGCAGCAAGTACCAGAGGCGATCCCAGCCGCGGGCGCAGCGCAGGGCGAAGTAGGCATCCCCCACCCCGTGGTGGGGCGAGCCACTGGCCAGGTGGCCCCCGGCGGAGCGGGTGCCGCCCGATCCAGCCGCCAGGTGGTGCAGGGCCGCGCCGGGCTCAAAGCGGATGCGGCCGCCGGCCGCCACCAACCGCTTGGCCAATTCCGATTCAAAACGGGCGGCCACCGGCGGCGGGAAACTGGCGTCGAAACCACCGATCGCGAGGATCCGCTCCCGTTTGACGCTGAGGTTGCCGGCCATGGCGTTCTCGATCCAGGCGCCGCGGGTGCGGTTGAAGGGAAAGTCGAGGTCGCGCCAGAAGGGGGAGGAATGGGGGCGCTGGGGCAGATCGGCCGGGGCCTGGCCCGGTTGCAGGATCTGGCCCACCACCGCCCAGGCCTCGGGATAGCGGGCGTGGCAGGCGATGTGGCCCTGCACCAAGCCCGGCAGGGGCACGATGTCGTCATCGACGAACAGCACCAGTTCACCCCGGGCCGCCAACAGCCCCCGATTCATCGCCTGCACCAGGTGGGGCTGGCTGAGCCGCTGCCAGGTGATCAGGCCCTGGTCGTGCCACTGCTGCAGGGCCCAGGTGGTGGCGGGCTGGTGCTGTTCGCTCTGGTCGATCACCAGCAGCTCCCTGGGGCCCTCCAGCGCAGCCAGCAGGGGCAGCAGGGCGCCAATCGTGTCGATCAGAACCTGCTCGCGCCGGTAGGTGGCGATCACAACGCTGAACATGGCACTCCCTCCAGGGCCTGCTGCAGCTGGGCCATGGAGGCCCCGTAACCCCAGGCCGCCACGGTCTGGCGCGCCGCCGCCCCCATCGCCCGCAGCTGGTCGGGCTGCTCCGCCAACTGCTGCAACTGCTGCGCCAGGGTCAGGGCATCGCCATTGGCAAAGCGCAGGCCATTGCGGCCGGGTTCGATCAATTCCTCGCCCGCCCCCACCCCTTCAGCCGCAAGCACCGGCAACCCGCAGGCCATTGCCTCATTCACCGACACCCCCCAGGGTTCATCGGGGCAGGGGTGCACAAACACATCCGCGTAGCCGTACCACTGGGGCAGGGCGCTGTAGGCCACAAAGCCGGGGCAGTGGACCAGGGGCCTGATCGCCGCGATCGCCTGGTGCACCATGGCCTGCAGGGGCCCGTCACCCACCAGCAGCAACCGGGCCCGGGGACAGGAGCGCTGCAGGCGCGCAAAGGCCCGCACCAGGGTGAGCGGATCCTCCCGCAGGGTCCATTTGAGAATGCCCAGCACCACAAAGGCATCGGCCGGCCAGCCGCGTTCGGCCAGCCATTGGGCCCGGCCACTGCGCTCCACCGTCGCGCGGCGAGAAAACCAGTCGTTATCAACCGCATAGGCAAAGCGATAGCTGGGGCGATCGCTGCCGGAGAGCTCGCGCAGGTAGGCCAGGGCCTGGTCCCCCACCGGATGCCAGCTGTGGAACAGCCGCTGAATTCGGCCCACCAGCCGCCGCCGCAGCCAGCCCCGCCAGCCCTTGAGGGGGGTGTGGCGGAGGGTGTTATCGGAGCGCAGACCGATGGGTTGCCCCAGCAGCCGCAACACCACCGCCAACAGCAGATGGAAACGGGGGTAATAGCCCGCCACGATCACCAGATCGGGTTGCAGGGAGCGGATCCATCGGGCCAGCCGCCAGGCCTGCAGGGGTGACTGGCCCTGGAGCACCCATTGGTCGTAGGTGCCGCTCGCCAGGTGGTCCCAATGGGGCGCAAAGCCCAGTTCCTGATCGGTGCCGTTGAGGGCCTCGGTATAGATCACCCGCAATGGGTAGGTGGCCGACTGGGCAATCTGCCGATACAGGGGCGCATCGAACTGGGTTTCCCGGTTCTGGACGATCACCAGACCGCCCAGGCGCTCATAGGGGGCGGCGGACTCCCGCCGATGGGGATTGGGCTGAAGAAGGGTCACCCAGGGCTACCGCGGTGAGGCCCACCTTGGAGGCAGCGCCTGGTTCAGGAGGCCGCGGTCGGTAGATCTGCGGCACCAAGGCGGCAGACCTGGCCTGGGGGCCGGGACAGCAGCAGCGGCGTGGCCTGGGCAAGACGCAGCCAGGCCTTGCCCAGCCAGGGGGCCGACCGGATCGCCTGGCTGAAATAGCCCAGGCAGCGGCGATCCCCCCGGCGCCTGAGGCACTCGCCAATGAAGTAGGCCCCTTCGCCAGAGCGCTGATCGAAGTGGCCCAAGCCCAACCCTGCGAACCTGGGCCGCCTGGCAGGGGCAGGGGCGGGGCGGATCCGGGCGGCCGCCTCCAACCAGGGAGCCTCTAGCTCTCCCCTGGAACGGGCCCCGTAACAGGCCAGGGACAAGCGGGCGATCTGCTGTTGTTCGCGCCAGCGGCGTGAGGAGATGCCGCCCGCAAACAGGCGGGTGGCATACAGCACCTCGGGGCAATGAAAAAAGGTTCCCAGGGGCGCGAGCCGATACCAAAGATCCCAATCCTGGCCGTAATAGAACTCGGGGCGATAGCCCCCGGCCGCTCCGTAGGCGCTGCGCCGCACCATCACGGAGCCATGGTGGGGGACATCAAAGGCCAGGCCCCAGTCCGGCGCGATCGTGTTCACCCAGGCGGGCGCCTGCATCGGCGTGCCCCGTTGCTTGATCAGCAACGGTTCCCAGGCGGGGCCGTAAACCGCCACATCGGAGGTCACCAGCACACAATCGCGGTGCTCCTGCAGCACGCGCCACTGGCGGCGAAGGCGCCCGGGCTGCATGCGATCGCCCACATCAATGCGGGCCAGGGCCTCGCCATGGGCCAGCTGGCAGCCCTGGATCAGGGCCCGGGTGAGGCCGCCATGGGGAAGGGCAACCAAGCGCAGGCGTGGATCCGCCGCAGCGCGGCGTTGGAGCTGGGCCCAGATGGCCGGAGCCTGGGGTCCATCGGCAACGAGCAGACATTCCAACGCCACCCCCTGCTGGGCCAGGATCGACTCCAGGCTGTCGAACAGGGCCTCCTGCTCGCCGTACACGGCCATCACCACCGAAACGGTCGGGGTCATGGCAGCACCATGGCGCCAGGCCCAGCGTCCCCAAGGGCGGTGCCCGGCCCCTGGCCACCGCCGCTGCCCAGCCCCCTGCCAGAAACGCCACCGCAGCGCAGGCCCCAAAGGGCGCGCAACAGGGCGGCGAGGGTGAGCCGGGGCTGGCGGCACAGGCGTTGCCAGGGCGAGGCCCGCACCGCCATCGCCAGGATCAGGACCGCCTGCCGGGGCTGGCCCCGCCCCAGGGCTTCGGCCAGGTAGCTCCAGAGGATGGCACTGAGGCTGCGGCGGAAACAGCGGCGGTGGCAACGGTCAAATACGGCCGTGAAGGTGGTGAAGAGCTGCTGGCTGCGGCGTGCCTTGGCCAGGGGCCCCAACGGGGACCAGACGCCACCCCCATGGAGCCGATACACCGACAGGCAGCGATCAATCACGCCGGCGGGGCCATGGCGGGCCGCCAGCAGATAGAGGGGGCGATCCAGGCAGTATTGGCCAAAGATCCAGTCGGGCAACTCCAGGGCCGTGCGCTTCATCAGCACCGCGGAGAAATGAAAGCTGTAGCTACAAATCAGGTCTGTGAACGTCAAAGAATTGCCCTGGCCGGCTGGCCCGATCTCCGCCCGGTCCTGCCCAACAGACGACGACTCCCTGCCATCAACGATGCGGGTTCGGCCGCCACAGAATGCCAGCTGCGGCTGACGTTGCAGCAGCTGCACCTGGCACTCGAGTTTGCGGGGATCGCTCCACCAATCATCACCCTCCAGAAAGGCCACATAGGTGCCCCGGGCCGCCAGGCTGAGCCGTTCAAAATTGCGGTGAAATCCAAGCGGTTCGGCCACACTTTCAAACACCCAGATTCGCCCCGGATGGGCCGCCGCCGCCGCCCAGGCCACCGCTGCCGTGTGGTCGGTGGAGGCATCCTCACCAATCAACACTTCACAACGGTCAAAGAGGGTTTGGGCGATCACCGAATCGATCGCCTGTTGCAGGAACGCCCCGTGGTTTCGCGTCAACATCAACACACTGACCAGGGGCTCAATGGGCAGGCAGGGATGGCCGTCGGCCAGGTCGTGCTGGCCGGGATCGGCCGACAACCGCTGGGCTGGCGCTAGGGCCTGGGTGGATACCATCGCCGCCCCCTCAGGCCCGAACCAGGGCCGCCAGCCGGGCGGCCGAACGGGGCCCCAGGGCGAAGCGCAGGGCGCCATAGGCCTGGCGTTTCCAGGCGCGTCCCTGGCCAATCAGATCACTCAGCCGCAACAACTGATCGCCCTGCTGCTGCTCACCCAGGCCATGGAGATCCCGGGCCCGCATGAAACACCAACGGGCGAGATGGTCCAGCTCCGGGGCCTCCGCAGGCACACCCGCCAGCAGGGCGCAGGCATAGAGGCGGGGCAGAAACCGGGCCTCATCGCGCAGGTAGGCCTGGGTCGGCCCGCGCGACACCCGCTCGCTGGAACGGTGGTCGCGCTGCACCGACACGGTGCTGCCGCAATGGATCAACCGGGCCCCGAGCGCCCCCATGCGTGCCTCCAGATCCCAATCCTCTGGACGGAAGCGGGGCCAGGCCCCCGCCGCATCGCTGATCCAGCGGCGAAACAGGGGCGTATGGGTATGCCACCAACGGTCCACCAACAGGCCAGGAAACAGCTGCGCGTGGATCTGGGCCGTCTGGCGACTGGGGTTAGCCAGCACGGCGCCGCTGTCATCCACCAGCATCGACGTGCCATAGGCAATCGCGCAGTCTGGATGGGCCTTCAGGGCAGCAATCTGGTCGCGGAACTTGTGCGGCAGCAGCCAATCATCACTGTCGAGGTATTGGATGTAGGCGCCCTGGGCCTGGAGCCTCCCCGTTTCCCGCGCCGCCCCCGGACCGGCATTGGCCTGGTGGATCACCCGGATGCGCCCAGGATCCTCACACCTGAGCTGCTCAAGAACCGCGGCGGTGTCATCGGTGGAGCCATCATTCACCAACAGCAGCTCCCAGTTGCCATGGCTTTGCTGCTGCACACTCGCCACTGCCGCCCTGACCAGTTGCGGGCGGTTGTAGACCGGAATAATCGTGCTGACCAGGTCGCCATCCGGCAACGCGCCAGGTGCAGACGGGGGTACAAATGTGGGTGCGATAGTGGCTGCATTTGTGGGTGTAGTAGTGGCTGCAACCCGTGGTGTCGTTGTCATAGGTAGGGCTCATCCACAAGACGGGACCCAATCAAACGGGCGGGCGATCCATACACAACCACGCCCTCGGGCCAATCGCTTAACACCAGCGAGCCCATGCCTATCACCGTGTCGCTGCCGATGCTGACCCGGTGGCGGATCGCCGCGCCCAGGCCAATGGCACTCCTGGCACCGATGGACACATCGCCGCCGGTTGTGGCGCCCGGAGCCAGACTGGCAAAGGCACCCATCTGTCCATCGTGATCGAGGGAACTGCGGGTGTTCAACAAACAGCCCATGCCGATGATTGAGCCCGGCCCCACATGGGCCAGGGGCATGATGATTGAGCCGGCGCCAATACTGACGCCATGGGCGATCACGGCCGTGGGGTCAATCAACACCGGAAAATTCACCCCCGGGCAGGCCTGACTGACCCGGGCCATCATCACATCCCGCTGGTAATTATCACCAATCGCCACCACCACATGCTCGATGGCATGGGCAGCGCAAATGCCAGCCAATCCAGCCACGCCTCCCAGAACCGCATAGCCATGGCAATGGCTGCCGGGAGCCAGGTAGGAATCAATCAGACCGATCACCCGGTAGGTCGAAAGGCGCTGCAACAGGGCGAGAACAGCATGGGCCTGGCCCGAGGCACCGACAACAAGCAGGGAAGGAAGGCTGTCCATCACCCCGCCTCCAGCAGGGGCCGGCTGCGGCCCCACAGGGCCTGGGCCGCCATGGCCTTCAGCAGGAGCAGCATCTGCCAGCCGGTGAGCAGGGCCAACCCCAGGGTGAATCGCTTCGAGCGTTGCCATAGGGCTGGGCCCTCACACCACAACATCTGCAACGAGGTCCGCCATTGGCCCCAGGGATCGTCCGGCGTCAACTTCCAATCCAGCCGATAACACCAAAACTCCCGCTCAATCAATTCCGACCGAAACCGACCCTGGCCATAGCTGTCCAGCGCCGCGATGCACCGGCGCGTATCCTGTAGGCGCTGCTGACGGGAAATACCCGTCCATATGCCATCAGCATGGCGGCGGTAATAGGACATCTCCTGATTGAGATAGCCACAATCCCCGCGCAGGGCCAGATGGGCAATCAGCAGGCTATCAAAGGCCGCATTAGGGAAGCGCGGAAAGGGGATGGCCAGCTCCCTGCGAAACAGCAGACTGGAGGTGTGAACCGGATAGCGACGCAGTAAATCGGCCAGCTTCAGGGCGCAATCGCCACCCACATGCCTGTAGCGGTTGCGCGTTGCCGTCGCCACCATCGCGTAGCCCGGATGGGCATTCATCAGCTCCTGTTGCTGCTGCAGCTTGCTCGGCTCAATCCAGTAGTCGTCCCCCTCCAACAGGGCCACCAGGGGCGCCCGGCAACGCTGCAATAGCCGCAGAAAATTGTGGGGAATACCCACATTCTGCGCCGATGTAATCAGGCGAATCGTGGCTGGATGCTGGCGCTGAAGCTGCCTGCAGAGCTCCAAGGTGCCATCAGTGGAACCATCATCACCAATCAGCAGCTCAAAGGGCTGGCCACTGCGCTGGGCCAACACACTCGCCACTGCCTGCTCGATGTAGCGACAATGGTTATAGGTCAACATCAACACACTGACCGCCGGCGCCGGCACCAATTCCTGGGGACTAGACCATTCCTCAGCAGGAATCTCAGCGATCTCTGCGGCAAACCACCAGCCCGCCTCGGGCCAACGCCAGGGGGTGGTCATCGCCCCAGCTCCAGCAGCTGCTCAGCACCAGAACGCTGGCGCGGGCAGTGGCGAATCAGATCGCAGATGTGTTGCACCATGGCGGCACTGAGCTGGGTGCCGTTAGGCAAGGCCAACAGCCGTTCACAGACCGCTTCGGTGTGGGGCAAATGCCAGGGGCCGCCATCGTTGTAGGGGGCCATCCGGTGACAGCCGGGGGTGAAATAGCGGCGGGCCAACACCTGATG
This sequence comes from Synechococcus sp. UW140, assembly GCA_943370565.1. Classification (GTDB taxonomy): domain Bacteria; phylum Cyanobacteriota; class Cyanobacteriia; order PCC-6307; family Cyanobiaceae; genus BAIKAL-G1. Next base: position 78,333 of record CALRRL020000005.1, read on the forward strand.
GGCGCGCAGGTAATCGCGCAACTGGTCGCGGCTGGCGCCGAACTTCGCCGCATCAATGTCAATGATGATGTAGTGATAGTTGTTGGCATTGTCATCGGGATAGTCGATCAGGCGAATACCGGGCAGCAGGTTCAGCTGCTGCCCATACAGCCCGTAATGGCCGCGATTCACAGCAACAAACGCATCCAGATGCTCAAGGTTCACCAAACCCATCGCCGCATTGATCTCCGGCATCTTGCCATTGATGCCCAGGGCAATCACATGATCTTCCGCCTGGAAGCCAAAATTCTGCAGCAGACGCACCTTCTCGGCCAGGGCAGCGTCATTGGTGGCCACCGCCCCACCTTCAAAGGTATTGAACACCTTGGTGGCATGGAAACTGAAGATCTCACAGAGGCCATTGCCGCCAATCGGCTTGCCCTCATGGCGGCAGCCAAAGGCATGGGCCGCATCAAACAACAGACTCAGACCATGGCGATCGGCGATCTCTTGCAGGCGTCCAATCTCACAGGGACGACCATAGAGATGCACCCCGAGAATTGCCCGGGTGGCAGGTGTAATCAGGGCTTCAACCGCATCAGGATCAAGGTTGTAAGTGCGTGGATCGATGTCACAAAACACCGGCTTCAGTCCTTGCCACTGCAGGGCATGGGCCGTGGCAATGAAGGTGAATGACGGCACAATCACTTCGCCCTTGAGGCCCGCCGCCTGAGCCGCCAGCTCCAGGGCCAGGGTGCCATTGGCACAGAGCACCACATGCTCCACCTCCAGGGTGGCCTGCAATTTCTGCTCCAACTCAATCACCAACGGTCCCCGGTTCGTGAGCCAGCGGCGGCGGAACATTTCCTGGGCCAGCTCGGAGAATTCATGCCAGGGGCCCATGTTGGGGGCTCCGACATGGAGCGGGGTGGCCAGCAGCGTCGGCATGGGCCTGGCTTGCAAACGACTTGTCATGGCCGCACCCCGCCACAGGCAGGTTCGTAATGGACTAGACCGTGATCAACGCTGCTCAAAATTGGATCAGCAAGCGCCATCGTTTGCTGATTCACCGTTGCCGTTTGATCGCTCTGCTGCTGCCAGAGGGCGGCATAAAGGCCCTTGAATCGGAGAAGCTCCTCGTGGCTTCCCTGCTCAACGATCTGGCCGTGGTCGAGCACCACAATCAGGTCGGCCTGCTTGATCGTGCTGAGGCGATGGGCAATCACCAGGGTGCATTGATCGGGGCCCCGATGCAGCGCCTGCTGCACCAACTGTTCGCTCTGGCTATCGAGGGCACTGGTGGCCTCATCGAGAATCAACAGATCGCTCTGGCGTAGCAGGGCCCGGGCCAGGGATATGCGTTGGCGTTGGCCCCCACTGAGCCGGTAGCCCCGTTCGCCCACCAGGGTGGCGAAGCCCTCGGGCAGGGCGCGGATAAAGCCAGCGGCCTGGGCCTGCTCCGCCGCCGCTTCGATCTGCTGGTCAGTGGCCCCGGGACTGCCAAAGGCAATGTTGTCGCGCAGGCTGGCATTGAACAGAAACGTATCCTGACTAACAACGCCCAGATTTTGCTGCCAACTGATCAGGTCAATGCTGGTTAAATCAACGCCATCGACCAAAATCCGGCCCTGGCTTGGGGCATAGAGACCCACCAGAAGATCCGCCAGGGAACTCTTGCCGGAGCCACTGGCTCCCACCAGGGCCACGGTCTTGCCGCGGGGAATCGTCAGGTTGATCTGGCGCAGGCTTGGCCGGCCGCCCGTGCCGTAGTCGAGGCTGACGTTGTCAAAGACAATCGTCGATCGGATGCCCTCAAAAGGACGGCCCCCAAGCCGCCGTAATTGCTTGTCATCCGTTCGGAGAATCTCATTCAGGCGGCCCAGATGGGCGGAATTGCGCTGCAGCCAGTTGCAATTGGTGGCAATGGCCGAAAAACGCTGGTTGAGCCGTTGCAGTGCCAACAGAAAGGTCACCAAGCTGGGCAGGATGCCCGTGCTGCGGGCATCAAACACCAGCAAACTCAGGGCCGTGATCAGGGCCAAAATCGCCACCGGTAGGAACATGGTGATCGGCTCGGTGAGCTCCATCACCCGCAGTTGACGCCTGAGTGCGCTTTCCAATTCCGCCATGCGCCGGCGCAGGTCCCGGTCGGCGGCCTCCACCTGGCCAAAGCTGTGCAGCAGGCGCAGGGCCTGGATGTCTTCGTTGATGCAGGCGCTGATCGAAACTTCAATCGTGCTGAGTCGATGGGCGTGGCGGCGAATACGCGGCAGCAGATCCTGTTGCAGCCAGACAATCGCCGCCCCCATCGCCACGGCCGCCAGTAGCAGCCAGGGCGACAGCAGCACCAGAATCACCAGGTAGCTCAAGGCCATCAGGCTGTTGAGCAGCACTTGTCCCCAGAGGCTGATCTCCTTCTCCACCGCATCGGGCCCCTGGGCGGAATAGCTCATCAGGTCGCCCACCTTGTAGTGGCTGGCGCAGGCATAGCTGAGGGCCAGGATCTGGCTATGGATCCGGGCCGTGATCAGGGCCTTGCAGCGGGCCGCAAACTGGCCGATGGCCAGGGCATTGAAATAGTGAAGCAAGCTCTGGCTGGCCTGAATCAACACCGCCAGAGCGAGCATCAACAGCAACACCTGGTTGCCAGACAGCTGGGCCAACGGCTGCCCCAGGCCCGGCCATCGGGCGAGCAGGGGATGCTGGCTCCAATCGGCTCCGCCCCGGCTGGCGGCTGAGAGCAGCTGCACCGTCAGAAAGACAATGCCGAGGGTGGCGCCCTCCGTGATGGCCTCGGTAATGCTCAACAACCCATGCAGGCCCAGCAAACGCCACTGCTGCTTGGCGGTCTGGCGGATCAGGCGACTGGCGGGACGTTGATCACGAAAGATCGGACGCCGATTCGCCATAAGATTAGCGATAAAATGGGCCAATTCACCGCCCCCCACACCGGAAGCGAGGCCATAAAACGTACACAGATCAAGTGCAACTCTCCCGACGCTATGGTATAAATTTGACGCCCACAGGCTCTTGGGCCGCATCTGCTTCGTGATGCCGCCTGGCTGCAGCATCAGCGCATCATTTCCTGGTCAGCGTTTGAATCAACTGAATCTGTGGCCCCGCAACGATGGCAGCCAGCCAGGCTTGCGGGAGCCAGGCAGTCATGCAAAGGGTGTCCTTGAACGAGGTTGCCCCTGACAGGTTGTCCTTGGACAAGCTTCTCTGTGAACAAGCTGGGACAGGAACAGGTTGGCCTGCCCAATTTGGTCGAAACAAGTTGGCTCGAATCAGCTGTTCTGCCAATGGATGGTCTGCAAACGGGTTGCCTGCAAACGGGTTGTCGGCCACCTGAGGTCTTCCATCCGAGGTCTGCCATCAGCGTGTCCAGGCAGCAGGGTGTTTGAAGGCCCGCCCTGCTGGCGCGCCCATGGGTTGGCGACCCCATCAACCCGAGACCCCATGGCCTGCAGACCCATTGGACAACAGCCCCCATCGAGCGGAGACCCGTTGGAGGGCAACCCCGATGGGCCCCCAATCAGGCGGGCCCGCCGTCCGCCAGGCCCTCCACCAGGCCTGGATCGCCCGGCACCCTTGCCCGTTGATCCCCGAACGTGGGCCTAGGGGGCCGGATCCGCCAGGGCCGGTTCGCCGCTGGCACCCACGTGCAGGGTTTTGGCCCAGACCAGGCTCTTGGGCAGAAGGGCCATGCGCAGGGTGGTGTAGGGGATCACCACAAACCAATGGCCCAGATAGAGGATGCCGAGGGCCAGGTTGGCCAGATCCATGGCCGGCAGGGCCGGCCCCTCACTGGGGCGGAGGCAGCCCTTGAGGATCGCCCCACCGGAGAGGCCAAAGGCCAGAACCGACAGGGGCCAGAAGGCCGGGGCACTGCGGCTGACCAGCGAGGCCAGCAAGTCGGCTGAGGCCATCACCGGCAGGCCGTATTGGAGCAGAAAGAACACCGCCAGATCGAGGCGTTTTTCACCTGGCAACGCCCCGGACCAGAGCCGGGGCCAGTAGTCGAAGAAGCGCTGCAGACCCCCTTCGGCCCAGCGCTGCCGCTGACGCCACAGGGCCGCCAGCGACGTGACCGCCTCCTCCTGCACGGGCGGATTCCAGAGCAGGCCCACCGGCTGGCCCTCCAGCAACAGGCGGAAGCTCAGATCGAGGTCATCGGTCACCGTGGCCTCATTGAAGCCATCGCAGCCGAGCACCGCTTCGCGGCGCAGCAGCTGGCCATTGCCGCGCAGCTCCACCACCCCACCGGACTGGAGCCGGCCCTCCTGGATCACCGCATCGAGGGCCATCTCCATGGCCTGGCAGCGGGTCACCAGGTTGTGGCCGGCATTCACCACCGCCTTGCGCAACTGCACGGCCGACCAGCCGCCGGCCTCGGCAAAGGGCACTAACCGCCGCAGCACATCGCTCTGCAGATCGGCATCGGCATCAAGCACCATCAGCCAGCGGCCCGTCAGCTGGGGCAACACGCTGTTGAGGGCCCCAGACTTGCCGCCGCCGGCGTTGCGGGGCCGGCGCACCACCTGGAGCTGGGGGTGGAGGGTCTGCTGTTCGGCGAGCACGGCGGCGGTGCCGTCCTCACTGCCGTCGTCCACCACCCAGTAGCGCAACAGCTCCTTCGGGTAATCGAGCTGGCTCAGCCGCTCCACCAGCCGGCCGATCACCGCCTCCTCATCCCGGGCCGCCACCACCAGGTCAACGGCCGGCAGGTCAGTCGGAGCGGGATCCCCCTCCGCCGGGGCCGGACTCTCCAGCGAAACCCTCGACGGGCTGAGGAACACCGCCTTGAAGCCGTAGCCCCCCAGGGCCAGGGCCAAAGCCAGGGCCGGCAGGGGCGACCAGACGCCCAGGCCATGGGGCAGGCTGCCGCCGAGGCCGCAACAGAGAAGGAACAGGGCGGCCTTCACGCGACGGCGTCCTGTGGCTATGCCGCCCGCGTCCATGGGACCCCCAATCGTGAAGGCATCTTAAAGGCCTTGCTTCAGGCCCTCGATCGACACCAGGGACGCCCCTGGGTAGTACCGCCCAAGAATCCGGGCCACGCTCCAGCCGCGGCGGGCCAGGTCGATGGCGCCCGCCTGGGAGAGGCCGGCGCCATGGCCAAAGCCGCCGCCCGCCACGCTCCACTTCCCCGAACCGACGGGCTCCAGCACAAACAGGGTGCTGGGCAGCTGGCGCAGGGCGCGGCGGATGGCATCACGGCGCAACACCACCGACCCCTTGGCCCCCTGGATGCCCAGGGCCAGCACCCGGCCGCTGCCACCCCGCTCCAGCACCACCAGACGCCGCACACCGCCCAGGCCAGGCCCTGCCGGCCCCAGGGCCTGCTCCACCTGGGCGGCCGTGAGTTGGCGTTGCCAGCGGTAGAGCGGATGGTCGGCGCCGTAGGCCGCCTGGCCCTGGCGCAACAGCCGTGGCAGGGCGGCCTTGGCCAGGGGCAGGGGGAAGGCCTGGCTGAACGGGACAGGACCATCGGCAAAGGGCTTGAGATAGGGCAGGGGCGCTCCGCCCCAGGCCTCCTCGAAGCCAGCCGCCATGCCGCCATTGCTGGCGTGATACACCGCATGGATCGGCTCCCCATGCCAGCTGAGCACCTGGCCTGTGGTGGCGGCCACGGCCCGGCGCAGCTCCGGGCTGGCCTGGCCGGGATCGCCGTACACCTGGCACTGGGTGTCGGCGCAGAGGTGATAGCCATCGGCGCCGAACCGCCCCCGATTGCGCAGGGCCCAGGTGCGGGCCAGGATCGCCTGGGCCGACAGGGCCGCCGCCGGTGCCCCGGCGCCGATTTCCCGCGGCACCACCCCCAGCAGGTAGCGCTCGAGGGGCACCTGCTCCACCAGGGTCCAACTGCCATAGGCATCGGCCTGCAGGCGGAAGGGCCCCTGGAACAGGCCCCCGTCCCAGCGCAATCCCCCGGGAGCCCGCAGGCTGAGCGGCCCCTGCAGGGCCACGCTGCCCTTGGGCTCCAGCGCCACCAGGCTGGTGCGCCGCAGCAGGCGCAGACTCAACTGGCTGGCCTTCAGGCCCGCCGGCGCGGCCGTGCCCGCGGGCGCCCACACCTCCCACTCACCGGGGTGGGCGATCACCACCGCCACCCCCTGCTGACGCCAGCGATCCGCCGCAAGGGTGGCCGCCTCGTAGCTGGGAAAGGGACCGAGCACCGTGCGGCTGATCCGCAGGGGAACGGCCAGGGGCTCGCTGCGCCAGGCCAATTTCAGGCTGGGCCCTAGCAAACGCCGGCCCCGGCCATCCACCAGCTCCAGGGGGCCCTGGGCGCTCTCCAGCAGCAGGGGAGGGGCAGACGGCTTGCTGCCCAGGTGGGCGGCCAGGCCCACCCAGACCACCGGCTGGCCTGGGCTGATCGGCGGCGGCGGCGGCACGGGCCAGGCGAGCAGGTCGGCGCCGCGGCAGGCGGGCGCCAGCAGGGACCCGGCCAGCAGCAGGGTGGCCAGGGCAAACCGCTTGCGCCCCAAGGGCTTGGTGCGCAGGCGCGTCAGGTCGGGCATGGGGGAGGGCAGGGACGGCCAGGGGCCGGGAGCTTGGCGGAAGGCACTTCCGCGTCGTACTTTGATTGTTTGTGCCCGAGCGGCGAGAGACATGCCGAAGCTCAAGACCCGCAAAGCTGCCGCCAAGCGGTTCAAGGCCACCGGCAGTGGGAAGTTCATGCGGCGGCGTGCTTTCCTCAATCACCTGCTCGATCACAAGAGCCCGAAGCGCAAGCGCCACCTCGGCACCATGGCCCTTGTCGACGAGCGCGACGCCGACAACGTGCGCGCCATGCTCCCCTACAGCTGATCGCTGCGCCGCTTCCCGTCAATCCCTTTCCCTGAGACCCATCCATGGCACGCGTTAAGAGGGGCAATGTCGCCCGCAAACGCCGCAACAAGATCCTGCGCCTCGCCCGGGGCTTCCAGGGCAGCAACGGCTCCCTGTTCCGCACCGCCAACCAGCGGGTGATGAAGGCCCTCTGCAATGCCTACCGGGACCGCCGCCGCCGCAAGCGCGACTTCCGTCGCCTCTGGATTGCCCGGATCAACGCCGCTGCCCGCCTGAACGGCCTCAGCTACAGCCGTTTGATCGGTGGCCTGAAGAAAGCCGATGTGCAACTCAACCGCAAGATGCTGGCCCAGCTCGCCGTGGTTGATCCGGCCAGTTTCACCGCAGTGGTTGGCGCCGCCAACAGCTGACTCCCCCGGGTAGGCCCATGGACCATCTGCTTCCCCAGGCCTACCTGATCGGTCTGATCGTGCTGCTTAGTGGCGCCGCCGTTGTGGTTGGTCGCCAGATCCTGCGGGTTCGCCGCGATGAGGCTGCCCTGAGCAGGCTCGAAGGCGTTGCCAAATCCAGCGACCGCAGCTGCGCCGACCTCTATGAGCTGGGTTCGGTGCAGCTGCGCAAGCGTCTTTATGGCGAAGCGGCCGCCAGCCTCAAGCTGGCCCTCAAGTCCGCCGATGGCGAACCAGCCGAAGCCCAGGCCCTGATCCAGAACGCCCTGGGATTTGCCCTGGCCGCCCAGAACAATTACGCGGCCGCCATCCGCCACTACCGCTCTGCCCTGAAGTTCAAGCAGGACTACCCGGTGGCTCTCAACAATCTGGCGTTTGCCCTGGAAAAACAAAGCAAGCCAGACGAGGCCATGACCACCTACCGGCAGGTGCTGGAGCTTGACGCCGCCAACAACACCGCCCGCAAGCGCCTCAAACGGCTGGAACGTACTGCCGTCTGACTGATTGGGTGCCCTGCATCGATCGGACCTCTGAGCGATCAAACATCCATGTCACGGGGTCCCTCCCTTTAGATGCCCTCGGAGCTTGATCGGACTTGGCCGGTGTCACCCCAAGCCCCGCCTTGTCTCCAGAGCAATCAGGCCCCCAATCCATAGGGAAACCAAGGGGGGAACGGGTCCCCCCTTAATCCCGCTTACCAGAGACCTTGGACAGGCTGGGGCTTGGTGACTCCGCGGGGCATCCTGGCCACGGGCTGCACGGGGTTCAACACCAGCTGGCCGCCACTGTTGGTCAGGCGAGGGGCGACCCAGCCATTGAGCGTGAGCGATTCGAGCCCCTGAAACTCACCGCCGGCCTCCAGACCGGCAACCTTGTTGCTCGCCAGCACCAACAGGTCGAGCTGGTCGGATTTGGCATTGAGGTTGCCCTGCACGGGCACGACCACCGAGCCCACCATCATCTCGCCCTGAAGATCGACGATCTGGCCCATGGCCCGCACCGACACCAGCCGCAGGGTGACCGGCAGCTGGGAGCCACCGTTGAAGGCTTGGTAGGTGCCGTTCCACTGGCGGGGCAGTTGGCTGGTGATCAGGGCTGCCCGGGCAACGGGATCAAAGGTGTCGATTGGTGCCAGATCCCCCAGCACGGCAGTGTCGGCGGCCTGCTCGGCCCTGGTGGGGGCCCGGAAGGGCACGATGCTGCCCACGGGGATGGTGGCCGCAGCCAGCAAAAACGGAATCACAGGGGCGCACAACGTTGCCCCCAGGCTAAGGGCAAGTCGCTCCGCCACAAGCCCCAGGCTGTACTTTCAAACCAGGCTCCAGATCCGGAGTTGTCCCCTGTCCATCCCTGGAGCAATCCAAGCGCGGCATGGCCCATAGCTCCACCCCCCTCCCGAGCGGGACCAATCCCGGCTCCGTTGCCAGCCCAGCCGCCGATCCCGGCCTGCTGATCGGCGGTCGCCGCTTCAGCAGCCGCCTGATGACCGGCACGGGCAAGTACCCCACCCTGGCCAGCATGCAGGCCAGCCTGGTGGCCAGCGGCTGCGAGATCGTGACCGTCGCCGTGCGCCGGGTGCAGAGCCAGGCCGCCGGCCACGAGGGCCTGCTTGAAGCGATCGATTGGCAGTCGATCTGGATGCTGCCCAACACCGCTGGCTGTGCCACGGCCGAGGAAGCGGTGCGGGTGGCCCGCCTGGGTCGGGAGCTGGCCAAATTGGCCGGCCAGGAGGACAACACCTTCGTGAAACTCGAGGTGATCCCCGATTCCCGCCACCTGCTGCCCGACCCGATCGGCACCCTGCAGGCGGCCGAGATCCTGGTGAAGGAGGGCTTCACCGTATTGCCCTACATCAATGCCGATCCGATCCTGGCCAAACACCTGGAAGAGGCCGGCTGCGCCACGGTGATGCCCCTTGGCTCGCCGATCGGCTCGGGCCAGGGGATCCGCAATGCCGCCAACATCGCCCTGATCATTGAAAACAGTCGGGTTCCCGTGGTGGTTGATGCGGGCATCGGCGTGCCCAGCGAGGCAGCCCAGGCCATGGAGATGGGGGCCGACGCCCTGCTGATCAATAGCGCCATCGCCCTGGCCGGGGATCCGGCCGCCATGGCCCGGGCCATGGGCCAGGCCTGCGCAGCGGGTCGCACCGCCTTCCTGGCCGGCCGGCTGCCGCGACGGGCCCAGGCCAGTGCCAGTTCGCCCCAGCAAGGTCGCATCGGCCACTGAGGCGGGGACCCAGCCCCGTTCGCCGGCCCCGGCCAGCCCGGGGGCCGCAAGCCGATGGGCTGGCCAGGGCTGCCAACCCGGCCACCGGCCTGACCGTGAACTCACCGCAGACTCAACGTGGCCTGGCACCGGCCCACGCTGCAGGGACGGGCCGGTGAAGTTCCGTGCCGGATTGGCCCGGGCGCCGGCCACCCCCCTTATGGTCCGGCCCACCCTCATCACGCCGCCATGGCCATCACCCAAGAGGACGGAGGGCGCTTGAACGCCTTCGCCAAGGAACCCCGGATGGAATTGATCGAGGCCGGCCAGGGCCCCAGCCGCGCCAGCCTGGTGCTGCTGGTGGGCGGGGCCGCCCTGGTGCTGCTGCTCGTGGCGGTGGCCGTCGGCATCAGCTGAGCCAGCCCCAGGGCCCGCCCCCACGCCCGGATCGCCGCCGCGGCGGCCACGCCGAAAAGCCCCCTGAAGCCCCGGCTCCAGGCCGGCTCAGGGGCCAGGGCGGCCCGCCAACCACGCCGAGCCCTGCCCGGGGAGGGGGGCGGAACACCTGTAGTAGCTTGCCTCCACCGAGCGATTGCTCGTTCACTGGAGTCCTGGGGTGAAGGTTCTCGTTCTCGGCGGCGACGGCTTCTGTGGCTGGCCCTGCTCGGTGAATCTGGCTGATGCCGGCCACGATGTCGTGATTGTCGACAACCTCAGTCGGCGCAAGATCGACATCGATCTCGGCGTGGAGTCGCTGACGCCGATCGCCACGATTCAGGACCGCCTCACCGCCTGGGAGCAGGTGGGGGGTCGGCCGATGCGCTTCGTCTCCCTGGACGTGGCCAAGAACTACGCGCGCCTGCTCTATCTGCTGCAAACGGAGCGGCCCGACGCGATCGTCCATTTCGCCGAACAGCGGGCCGCCCCCTACTCGATGAAATCAAGCGCCACCAAGCGCTACACCGTTGATAACAACGTCAACGGCACCCACAACCTGCTGGCTGCGATTGTCGAGAGCGGCCTGGATCCCCACATCGTCCACCTGGGCACCATGGGGGTGTATGGCTACGGCTCCCATCGCGGCGCCACGATTCCCGAGGGCTATCTCACGGTTGAAGTGCCCCAGCCTGATGGCAGCCGCTTCACCGAAAAGATCCTGCACCCCACGGATCCCGGCAGCGTCTACCACATGACCAAGACGCTGGACCAGCTGCTGTTCTTCTACTACAACAAAAACGACGCCATCCGCGTCACCGACCTGCACCAAGGCATCGTCTGGGGCACCAACACGGCCCTCACCGAGCAGGATCCGCGCCTCACCAACCGCTTCGACTACGACGGCGATTACGGCACGGTGCTGAACCGCTTCCTGATGCAGGCGGCGATCGGCTATCCGCTCACGGTCCACGGCACCGGCGGCCAGACCCGCGCCTTCATCCATATCCGCGATTCCGTGCGCTGCGTGCAACTGGCCCTGGAGAACCCTCCCGAGCGCGGCGAAAAGGTGAAGATCTTCAACCAGATGACCGAGAGCCACCAGGTGGGTGAACTGGCCCGCAAGGTGGCCAACCTCACCGGTGCCCAGATCAACTACCTGCCCAATCCCCGCAAGGAAGCGATCGAAAACGACCTGATCGTTGACAACCGCTGCTTCCTCGAGATGGGTCTCCAACCCACCACCCTCGATGACGGCCTGCTCAGCGAGGTGGTGGATGTGGCCCGCCGCTGGGCCGATCGCTGCGACCGCTCCAAGATCCCCTGCGTGTCCGCCTGGACCACCACCCAGGCAGCGGCGATTCAGGCGCCGGCCTGAGTCCTCCCGCCGGGCGCCAACCCCCAGGCCCCAGCTGGCTTCTGCCCCTAGCCATGTCCAGCCAGGCATCCCCAGCCAAGGGCCCTAGCGAGATGAAAACCGCCTCGGCCTGTCGCAGCGGACCCGGCCGCCCTCGACAATGGGCGTTCCCAGCGGCCAGCACGCCCCCTCCGTTCCCATCCATGCGTCCCAACCAGCCATCGTGAGGATCGCCTTCTTCACCGAAACCTTCCTGCCGAAGGTGGACGGCATCGTGACGCGGCTCACCAAAACGCTGGAGCACCTGGTGGCCGCCGGCGACGAGGTGATGATTTTCTGTCCAGAGGGGGCCCCCGACACCTACCTGGGCGCCCGGGTGGTCGGGGTGCCGGCCATGCCCCTGCCCCTCTATCCCGAACTGAAACTGGCCCTGCCGCGGCCCTCGGTGGCCGAGGCCCTGGAGGCCTTTGCCCCCGACCTGGTGCATGTGGTGAACCCGGCGGTGCTGGGCCTGGGTGGCATCTGGCTGGCCAGGACCCGGGGCCTGCCCCTGGTGGCCAGCTACCACACCCATCTGCCCAAGTACCTGGAGCACTACGGCATGGGGATGCTGGAGCCCCTGCTCTGGGAACTGCTCAAGGCGGCCCACAACCAGGCCCAACTCAACCTCTGCACCTCCACGGCCATGGTCGAGGAGCTGAGCGACCACGGCATCCAGCACACCGCCCTCTGGCAGCGGGGCGTGGACACGGAGCTGTTCCGCCCCGAGCTGCGCTCCGAGACCATGCGCCAGCGGCTCCTGGGCCGCCACGGCGACAGCGACAGCCTGCTGCTCTACATCGGCCGCCTCTCGGCCGAAAAGCAGATTGATCGGATCCGCCCGGTGCTTGAGGCGCTGCCCGGGGCCCGCCTGGCCCTGGTGGGCGATGGGCCCTACCGGGCCCAGCTGGAAAAAATCTTCGAAGGCACCGCCACCACCTTCATGGGCTACATGGCCGGCACCGACCTGGCCAGCGCCTACGCCAGCGCCGATGCCTTCCTCTTCCCCTCGAGCACCGAAACCCTGGGCCTGGTGCTGCTCGAAGCCATGGCGGCCGGCTGCCCGGTGGTGGCGGCCAACCGGGGCGGCATCCCCGACATCGTCAGTGATGGGGTCAATGGCTGCCTGTATGAGCCGGATCAGACCGGCAGCCTCACCGCCGCCACCCAACGGCTCCTGGGCGATCCCAGCCGGCGCCAACAACTGCGCCTCAATGCCCGCCAGGAGGCCGAGCGCTGGGGCTGGGCCGGAGCCACCGCCCAGCTCCGCCGCTACTACGACCAGGTGCTGAGCCCCCCCCTACAACTGGTGGCCTGAAGCCCCGGGAGGGCGCTCTCGACGGACGCCACCAGTTGCACGTTCAGGGAGCCACTAGCAACCGCTGTTGCAGCTCTGCCAGGTCGCTGGACACCCGGGCCAGGGTTTGCTGCAACTGCAGCCGCTCTGCGGCGGTGGGGGCAGCCGGCCGGGCCATGGCGCCGGGGTCCTGGTCGGGGCCAGCTATGTCCTGAACGGTGACCTTGACCACCGGATTGCCCAGGCCCGGCTGGAGCCGATCAAGGCTGTCGCGCAGGGAGCGGGCCGCGCCATCGCCCTCCTGTTTGAGGGTGCCCAGGGGATCGCTGGAGTCGGTGAAGGCTTCGATCACATCCCGCGGACCGCCGCGGCGAGCCCGTTCCACCACTGCCATGCCGACGGGCAAGACCTCCTGCATCAGGGTCAGCCGCAGGGATTCAAAGGGGTCAGCGGCCATGGCAGGCGCTACGTGCTTCCGCACGGCATTCGGACGCGATCTAGTCTGCCGGCCCCTGGCTCAGGGTGTGTGACTCACCCCGGGCTGGATGATCTCCTGGTGGCTGGGAGGCTGCTGGTGCGACCCCAGCCACCAGCCTCCCACCAGGGCCAGCACCAACAGGGCCGTGAACGGCAGCACGGCCTGGCGGGTGACCTCCAGCGCGCACCACTCAGCCCAGTTGCGCAGCAGGCGCTCGCGGTCGAAGCGGCGGCGCTCACTGGTCTGCTGCTGCAGGCGGCGGCGCAGGGATTTGGCCACCCAGCGCTCGAAGGCCCGCTTCTTGGTGACCGCCATCTTGCGCTCCACCTCGAGCAGCTGGCCGGCGGTGAGCTCCGGATTGAAGGTGCTGATCAGCTCGAGGGTCTTGAGGAACATCTCGACGGCGCCATCCTTGATGGCGGTCTCCTCGGGAGGCAGCAGCTCCCAGACCAGCTCCGGATAGAAGCGGGCCCGGTTGGCCTGGATCTGGTCCTCATCCAGCTGGCCTGGCTCCCGGAGCCAGCGGTCCGTGTTGGCGTCAAAGCGGCGCCAGTAGAGGAACGGGTTGAGATAAACGGTTTTTCCAGCCAGCTGAATGCTGTCCTGCTGAAGGCGGCGCTGCAGCTGGAGGTCCTGCTCGGTGGCGGCCGTCAAGGGTCGGTGGCTGGGACCCGATGGTATCGAAACCCGCCCGGTGCCACCAGCCCCGGGCAACCGCCCCAGGAGCCTGGGTCGTGGCGGCTCGGCTGGCCATGGCGGCAGCGCCCCGCGCCATCCCAGCAACTGGGCCCTGCCTGCACCGTCACTCCCACTCGATCGTGCCGGGGGGCTTGCTGGTGATGTCGTAGACGACCCGATTCACCCCTTTCACCTCATTGACGATGCGGTTGGAGATCGTTTCCAGCAGGTCGTAGGGCAGGCGCGACCAATCGGCGGTCATGCCGTCTTCGGAGGAAACGCACCGCAGCACGATCGGGAAGGCGTAGGTGCGTTTATCCCCCATCACGCCAACACTTCGCACCGGCAACAGCACGGCAAAGGCCTGCCAGATGTCGTGATAGAGGCCAGCGTTTTTCACTTCCTCGCGCACCACCAGGTCGGCATCGCGCAGGATGTTGAGCTTTTCGGCCGTCACTTCGCCCAGGATCCGAATCGCCAGGCCGGGGCCCGGGAAGGGATGGCGACCCACAATCTCCTCGGGCAGGCCCAGGGAGCGACCCACCTTGCGCACCTCATCCTTGAACAGGCGCCGCAGCGGTTCAACCAACTTGAACTGGAGGTCCTTGGGCAGGCCGCCCACGTTGTGGTGGCTCTTGATCTTGACAGCCACCCGCTCGCCGGTCTTGGGATCCACGTTGGTGCCGGCCGATTCGATCACATCGGGATAGAGGGTGCCCTGGGCAAGGAAATCAAAGGGACCGAGGCGCTTGCTTTCCTCTTCGAACACGCGGATGAATTCGGTGCCAATGATCTTGCGTTTCTCCTCCGGATCGGTGATCCCCGCCAGCTTGTCGATAAAGCGATCGCGGGCATTGATGTATTCCACGTTGATATGGAAGCGCTTATCGAAAAACTCCACCAGAAACTCTGGCTCGCCCTTGCGCATGAAACCCTGATCGATGAACATGCAGGTGAGCTGGTCGCCGATCGCCTGGTGCAACAGGAAGGCCAGGGTGGAGGAATCCACGCCACCGGAGAGGGCCAACAGCACCCGCCGATCCCCCACCTGCTCCCGCACCGAGGCGATCGCTTCCTCAATGAAGGCGGCTGTGGTCCAATCGGGTTCACAGCCGCAGATGTGATACACGAAATTGCGCAGCATCACCATGCCGCTGGTGGAATGCACCACCTCCGGGTGAAACTGCACGCCATAGAGGCGCCGCTGGTGGTCGGCGATGGCCGCCTCAGGAGTGTTCTCCGTGTGGGCGAGACGCACGAAGCCCTCGGGCAGGGACTGCACCGAATCGCCATGGCTCATCCACATCGTCGAACCCTGTTCGACATTGGTGAGCAGGTCGATCGGATCATCCACCGTGATCGGCGCCTTGCCGTATTCGGCCCGGCCCGCCGCCACCACCGCCCCGCCCAGCTGCTGCACCATCAGCTGCATGCCGTAACACACCCCCAGCACCGGAATGCCGAGCTCCCAGATGCCGGGATCACAGACAGGCGCACCCTCTTCGTAAACCGAACTGGGGCCACCGCTGAGGATGATGCCTCCCGGCGCGAGCTCTCGCAGCTCCTCAGCCGTGGTGGCATAGCCCATCACCAGGGAATACACCTCGGTTTCCCGCACCCGGCGGGCGATCAGCTCCGAATACTGGGAGCCGAAATCGAGAATCACAATCGCCGGGGAGCGGCCGCCCTCAGCGTTGGCGTTCAGCTGCGCAGCGGACATAGGGGCTCGGTGAGGCGACGGGTCGCGACTGGGCTCCAGCCGCCGGGTCTCTGGAACCACCCTAGAACTCAGGCCCGGAAGGCCTTCCAGAACAGCTGTCCCTGGGGACCCTGGGCCGTGATCCGGCGCTGGCGATCGAAGAGCACGGCCCCCACCCCTGTGGCCTGCTGGCCGTAGCGGGCCAGGTAGGCCGTGGCCCGTTCCTCGACGCTGCGGGCGATCCGCTGGCGCAACCGCAGGGCAGCGTCCGGATCCCTGGCCGCCAGGCCCGCCAGGGCGGTCTCCACGGTGGCGGCGCCATGGAGGGCGATCAGATCCGCCCCAGCCACCCCCTCCAGGGCTGCCAGGGCCACCAACACTTCGATGCGGCCATCGGCCAGGTGGTGGTGGGTGTGAAAGATGCCGCCCGCCAGCTTGATCAACTTGCCGTGGTAGCCAAACAGCAGTAGGCGACGAACCCCCGCCTCCGCCGCCGCCACCAGCAGGGGCCCCAGCCAGTTGCCGGCCTTCAGCAACAGCTCCGGCGCCAGACCCAGGCGGGGAGCCAGATCCATGCCGTTCTCGCCGATCACCAGCACCAGATCGCCCCGGAAGCCCTCGGCGCCTGCGCGGCGCTCCAGCTCCGAGCGGGCCAGGGCCAGCTGGTCCGGGGCGGCGCTGCTCTGCACCAGGGCCTGGGTGCCGATCAGGGCCAGGCCATCGACCACACCAAAGGCCGCATTGCTGGTGCGTTCAGCCAGGACCCGGCCCTGGGGGAACACCAGCCGCAGGACCAGGGCCTGGTCCGCCGGGACCAGGGGCCGCAGGTTGGTCTCGAGCAGCTGGCGGGCGTAGGCCGAATGGCAAAGGGCCCGATCCTGCTGGTGCACCCCCACCCCTTCGCCGGCCTCCAACTGCAGCCAGGGCTGGTCCGGCCCCAGCGGTTGGCAGCGCACCAGCACCCACACCACCAGGCCGCGGGTGAGGTCAAGCCGGGCTCCGGGCTCGCAGCGGGCCACCGCCAGGGCCTGGCCCCCGCCCAGGGGCGCGGCTGCCACCACCGGCACGGGCCGGACCTCGGCGGGTTCGACCAGATCCAGGGGCTGGTCAGCCGAAAAAGGCGTCCCCTGCAGGGCCAGCAGGGCGGCCCGGGCGGCCGCCGCCACCCACACGGGCAGGGTGTATCCCTCAGCCATCGGTCCGGTCGGCACGCAGCATCAAAGCCTGGGGCGAAGGGTGGAGAGAGGGTCGTTTTTTATGGTGGTCGATTGCGCCGCAGCAGCGGCAGCTCGCCCCTCGCCCCCGCCACTGCCATGCAGGACAAGCTCACCTTGATGATCCCCGGCCCCACACCGGTGCCGGAAACCGTCCTGCTGGCGATGAGCCGTCATCCGATCGGCCACCGCAGCGCCGATTTCCAGAAGATCGTCAAACGCACCACGGCCCAGCTCAAGTGGCTGCACCAGACCAGCGGCGACGTGCTGGCCCTCACCGGCAGCGGCACGGCGGCGATGGAGGCCGGCATCATCAACGTGCTCAGCAAGGGCGACCGGGTGCTCTGCGGCGACAACGGCAAGTTCGGAGAGCGCTGGGTGAAAGTGGCCAAGGCCTATGGCCTGGATGTGGAGGTGATCAAGGCGGACTGGGGCCAGCCCCTAGACCCTGAAGCCTTCCGCTCGGCCCTGGAAGCGGACACCGCCAAGACGATCCGAGCCGTGATCCTCACCCACTCGGAAACCTCCACCGGCGTGATCAACGACCTGGAGGCGATCGCCGGCCACGTGCGCGCCCATGGCACCGCCCTCACCATCGCCGACTGCGTCACCAGCCTGGGCGCCACCGATGTGCCCATGGACAAATGGGGCCTGGATGTGGTGGGCTCCGGCTCCCAGAAGGGCTACATGATGCCCCCGGGCCTGGCCTTTGTCGCCATGAGCGATCGGGCCTGGACCGCCTACGAGCGCTCCGATCTGCCGAAGTTCTATCTGGACCTGGGCAAATACCGCAAATCGGCCAACGCCGACAGCAATCCCTTCACCCCGGCGATCAACCTCTACTTCGCCCTGGAGGCCTCGCTCGAGATCATGCAGGCTGAGGGTCTGGAGGCGATCTTCGCCCGCCACGACCGGCACCGTCGCGCCACCCAGGCGGCCATGAAGGCCATCGGCCTGCCCCTCTATGCCGCCGACGGCCATGGCAGCCCGGCGATCACAGCCGTGGCCCCCGAGGGCATCGATGCCGAGGCCCTGCGCAAGAAGGTGAAGGATCGCTTCGACATCCTGCTGGCCGGCGGTCAGGATCACCTCAAGGGCCAGGTGTTCCGCATCGGCCACCTGGGCTTTGTCTGCGACCGGGACGTGATCACCGCCGTGGCGGCGATCGAGGCCACCCTGCAGGAGCTTGGCCTGGCCAAGGCCGCCACCGGCACGGGAGTGGCCGCCGCCGCCCTCGAGCTGGCCCGCTGACCCAGAGGGTTGGGGGTGCGGCTTGGGTCTGCCCCAGGGGTCAGACCCAAGAGCCCCCTGCAAGCGTCGTGATCCGAAGCCGATGGGGGGCGGAACCAAACCAAGGGGCCGCTCCCGCCGGAGTGCCAGGCCCCCAGCCGGGGGCCTGGCTGCTAAAATTCACGTATGCGGGTGTAATTCAGTGGTAGAATGTCAGCTTCCCAAGCTGAACGTCGCCGGTTCGAGCCCGGTCACCCGCTTATCAGTTCAGGACTGAAAATTGACAGTCTTCAAGCGATCATTTCGCTAGGTACGTTCTGGCAGCACGCCAGAGGTGGACTGTGGATGACAGGTGAAACCCGCGACTGGTTCAACCTTCTCACATGGCTTCTCACAACTGGTGCGTTTCATGGCCTGATTTGACCGTCCTTGATCGGCCCGGATCGCCCCAGTGGATCGACCGAATTCAAGACCTGTCATGCGACCCATGATGCGGTCTTCTCCTGGCCTGACCCTCTGATCGCGCATCGCGTGCTAACCCAGATGGCCACTGCCCGCCTGGCGGGCGGCCAGGAGGCGCTGCGGGTCAGCCTCGATGCCCCATGAGCTGCTAGGTGGGGAACGGGCGAAGCATGCACTGCTGCAGCCAACAACAAGAGAAGATTGGCCGCACCCCCTCGCGCATGACAGAATGAAATACATACTGTCAGCACATCCCGCATGGCGGCGTTCAGCTTGCGGTTGCCCGAAGGCCTGGAGCGCCGACTGGGCGAGGAGGCCCGTCACTGCGGTCAGCCGCGCTCGGAACTGATCCGCGAAGCCCTGGAGGAGCTGCTGCGCCGCCGGGAGCAGGAGCGCTTCATGGCCGGGCTCGTCGCCGCCGCCGAAGCACTGGCGAGCGATACCTCGGCCCGCGCCGAAAGCCTGAATGTGGCGGCAGACTTCCTACCAGCCGACAGCGAGGCCCTGGCGTTGGCGGAGGTGGCCGCCTCCCAAGATCATCCCGAACAGCCGACGTCCCAGCCATGGTGGCGCTGATTCGTCGGGGTGAGATCTGGGTGGCGCGTCTGAATCCCAACCAAGGCGCGGAGGTGGGCAAGCTGCGTCCGGTGGTGATCCTCCAGGCCGATCCGATCACGCAGGCCAGTCTGGCTACGGTGATCGTGGTGCCCCTCACCACCCAGAGCCGCCTCGGCGCCCGGGCACTGCGGGTGCCGATCCGCGCCCGCGACCGCCTGCTCTGCGACTCCTTCGCGATGGCGGATCAGCCACGCTCTCTGGATCGTTCCCGCCTGGGCGATGGCCCCCTGACAGCCCTCACCACCGAAGAACTGGCGGAACTGGAGCGGGCGCTACTGGGGGTGCTGGGGATCAGCCTTGTCTGATTGCACTGCTGCCGGGCGATTCGGCACGGCTACACCCACCGGGCGCACGTGATCTGCAACCTGCCCCAGCAAATCGCGCAGTGGAGCGGGAAAGAGAACGCAAACGTCGTAGACGACGGTGAAGCGATTCACCTCAGTAGCCCATGCCCAGCTCCTGGGCCTGGGCCCCCCAACTCCTCAAGGGCCGCGGCACGCTGCTGGTCGATGGCGTGCTTGCAGAACGCGGTGCGGGCTCACACAAAGGTGCCGGTCCTTGTCGTGGCGGTGGGTAAGCGGGAGCGCAATGCTGGCCACCGACAGACTGCCCAGCGCTGAGGCCCTACCCCATGGCCGACTCCATGCACCCTGCGCTGGATCAGCTGCGCCGGGAAAACGCTCGTCTGATTGGCCTGCTGGAGGCCCATGGCATCGCCTGGCGCTCCAGCGAACACCCGCAGTCGGCCCCCCGCCCGGACTCAGCTCAACCCGCTGTCAGAACTCCCGGTTCGGCGGAGCAGAAGGTGGCCCTGTTCCGTCGATTGTTTCGCGGTCGTGACGACGTCTATGCCCTGCGCTGGCAGAGCCGCAGCAGCGGGCGGTCGGGGTATGCACCGGCCTGCGCCAATGAATGGCAAACCGGCGTCTGCGAGAAGCCCAGGATCAGCTGCCGCGACTGCCATCACCGGAAGCTGTTGCCCCTCACCGATGCGGCGATCTACGGCCATCTGGCCGGCGAACACACCCTCGGCCTCTACCCCCTGCTGGAGAACGACACCTGTCATCTGTTGGCGGTGGATTTCGATGAGCAGGACTGGCGCGAGGACGCAAGGGCCTTTCTGCGCTCCTGCCTGAAGCTGGCGGTGCCGGCCGCACTGGAGATCTCCCGTTCCGGGGAGGGCGCCCATGTGTGGGTGTTCTTCGAGGAGGCGGTACCGGCCCGAGAGGCCCGTCAGCTCGGGGCAGCCCTGATCAGTCACACCTGCGCCGCGTCACGTCAATTGCAGCTGAGCTCCTATGACCGGCTCTTCCCCAATCAGGACAGCATGCCCAAGGGGGGCTTCGTCAACCTGATCGCCCTGCCGCTGCAGAAGGAAGCCCGGCAGCGGGGTTGCAGCGTGTTCGTGGATGACGACCTGAAGCCCTATCCCGATCAGTGGACCTATCTGGCAACCCTGCAGAGGTTGTCGGTGGCGGGGCTGCAGACCTTGATCCAGAGCGCCACGGGCGGTGCCCATCCCCTCGATCTGGCGTTCATCGACGAGGAGGACCTGGCGACTCCCTGGAAAGCAGCGGTGCCGCTATCGCGGCTCAGGGGACCGCTACCCACCTCCCTCACGCTCACCCTGGCTGATCGCCTCTTTGTGGAGCGCTCGGGCCTGCCGCAGCCACTGCTCAATCGCCTGATCCGCCTCGCCGCCTTCGCAAACCCTGCCTTCTACAAGGCTCAGGCGATGCGCCTGTCGGTGTGGGACAAGCCGCGGGTGATCGGCTGTGCCGAGACCTTTCCCCATCACATTGCCCTGCCGCGGGGCTGCCTGGAGCCCGTGCAGACCCTGCTGCAGGAGCTGGGCATCGGCTTCGATCTGGTGGATGAACGGCAAAACGGCTCACCGCTGGAGCTGGTGTTCACGGGCCAACTTCGCGATGACCAGGAGACCGCCGTGGACGCGATGCTGCGCCATGACATCGGCGTGCTGCAGGCACCGACGGCCTTCGGGAAAACGGTTGTGGCAGCAGCGATCCTGGCGCGCCGCGGGGTCAACTCCCTGGTGCTGGTGCATCGGGCTGAGCTGCTGCGCCAATGGCAGGAGCGGCTCCAAGCCTTCCTGGATGTCGCTCCTGAGGCGATCGGTTGCATCGGTGGTGGCAAAGCCAAGCCCACCGGCCAACTCGACATCGCCGTCATGCAATCGCTGGTGCGGAAGGGAGAGGTGAACCCTGTGGTGCAGGGCTACGGGCAGGTGGTCGTCGACGAATGCCACCACATCGCCGCCGCCTCCTTTGAAACGATCCTCAGGCAGGTGAAGGCCCGCCACGTGCTGGGGCTGTCAGCCACCCTGGTGCGCCGGGACGGCCTTCAGCCGATCCTGTTCATGCAGAGCGGCCCCATTCGCCACACCGCCCAGCGACCTGCCGGGGCGCCCCAGGCACTGGAACTGGTGAGCCGCACCCATCAGCTCCCAGCACTACCCGCCGATCTGCCGATCCAGGAGCTGATGCGCCGGCTGGCGGAAGACCAAGACCGAACCGATCAGATTGTGGCGGCGGCGCTGACTTGCTGGGGTGATGGTCGCAAGCTGCTGCTGCTGAGCGAGCGGACGGGCCACATCACAGCGATCGCCGGCGCGCTGGCCGAACAGGTGCCAAATCTGTTTCTGCTGCATGGTCGCCTGAGCGCACGCCAGCGCAGCGCCACCCTGGCCGCGCTGGAGCAGCTGCCTCCTGAGGCGCCCCGCATCGTGCTGGCCACCGGTCGACTGGTGGGGGAAGGATTCGACCATCCGCCGCTCGACACCCTGCTGCTGGCAATGCCCGTGTCGTGGAAGGGCACGCTGCAGCAATACGCCGGCCGCCTGCATAGACAACAGAGCGGCAAGACAAGTGTGCGCATCATCGATTGGATTGATCTCGGTCATCCGATCACGCAACGGATGTGGGAGCGAAGGCTGCGGGGCTATCGGGCCATGGGCTATACGCTGCTTGCAGATCAGCTATCGATGGCAAGCACCTGATCGAAAGCTTCTCACAGACCTTCTCACATCCAAACCTGAAGCCTTACGAGACTCACTGCGGCAAAGGCGGTTCGGCTAATCATCCGAGAAGCTTCCCAAGCTGAACGCCGCCGGTTCGAGCCCGGTCACCCGCTTCTAGCCCAGGGTTGAGAGTTGTTCTCAGGCGATCAGCTCCTATCGCACGCGCTGGCAGCTTGCCTTGGGTTGATTATTGATGAGAGAGGATGCACGCGATTGGCAAAACCTTCTCCCAGGGCTTTTCATCACCTGATCGTTCTTAACCGGATTGGAGCGTCCTTGATCGGCCCGGGTCTCCGTAGGGGATCAACCGACTCTGGGACCTGCCATGCGACCCATGATGGGGTCTGGAGCTGGCCTGGCCCTGATGGCGCAGCGTGAGCTGTCTGAGACCGCCGTAAGCATCTCGGAACAGAAAAAGAACCCGTGGCCACGATGGCGGTGGGCAAGGGCATGGCCGTCGCAGTGCTCAACCACAACGAGTCAGCCTTCTATGGCGTGCCGGCCAAGGCCTTCGAAGAGCTGATGGCTCTGGTGGAAGACCTGGAGCTGGATCGCCCCTCTGCCTCCCGCCTGGCGGACGGACAGGATCCTTGCGGATCAGCCTTACTGCCCTCGGAGTCCGGCTTTGCTCTGCAGGCCCCGACTCGGATTGTGGGCTGATTCCAGTGCTGGCCCCATCCCCAGGCTCTTTGCGGCCTGCTGCATCCGCCTATCGAAGCTGGCCAGCTGGGTGCAGCGGCTGTGCAGCGCCACTGCCAGATGCAAGGCGTCACCCGCGCGCAGGCCTAGGGCCGAATCCTGGAGCAGCTCGGCCGCCTGGCGAAAGCGGTGACGATCGAGGGAACGCAGCTCCACTCCACCCTGCAGCAGGCGCTCGAACTGCTCCCCAGCCGCCTGGCGTGCGTCTGAACTGAGGCCGTGATGGCGCTGCTTGATGCCCAGGGCGCTGTGGGTTTCGGTGATCAGCCAGTCGCTGCTGATCAGAGGGTCGCGAGATTGGGCAAACCAGTCGAGCGCTTGGGCACTGCGTTCTTCCGGAGTCAGCAAAGCCACCACCACGCTGGTGTCGAGATAGATCATCGATGGGTCGGGGTCACCAGCGTTCACCGCCGCGGCATTGCTCGATCACCGAAGGGGTGAAAGGCATGGTGGCCTGAAGCTGGCGCAGATCCGTAGCCAGGGCAGAGCGATCCAGCTTGCGCAGTGGCTCCAGGCTCAGGCGGCCATCAGGTCCGACAACGATGTCGATCTGATCGCCTTCCTGCAGTCCCGCCTGCCGCAGGCAATCGGCCGGAAGCCTGACCGCCAGGCTGTTCCCCCAGCGGCGGATCGCCTGCTGGAAGTGCTGGCTGGCGTCAGCAGAGCGATCTTGAGGCCTGGACTATGTCACGGCCGCCTTCGGCCGTTCACGGCCACCTGTAGAGACATGACTCTCCGTCCTGGTCTGGCTTTCAATGCGGCAGATGCCGCCGGCTCCAGCCAGTGATGGGGGCCTCCACGTTCACCAGGTGCCACTGAAGCGGCCCCCGGCCCTGGGTGCAGCCCCAGCGGCGGCAATGCTGACCTGGGGTGAGCACCCCCCGCAGCCGTTGCACAGCCCAAAGCGCCCGAAACGCCCCTGCTGATCGACCTGGGCGCCGGTGCTGTTGCGCCAGAGCCGCGCCGCGGCAGCAGGCCAGGCAGATGGCTGCTGGATTTCGTGTTCGCTGGGGGAGGAGGCCATGCCCCCTATTGCCGGGTCATGGGGGCGCCCTAGAGTTGGTCATCCAGATGGTCAACGGCCATGCTGCAGGTGACAGTGGCGGAAGCCAAGACCCAGCTCTCCAGCCTCCTGGATGCGGTGGAGGCTGGACAGGCGGTGGTGATCACGCGCCGCGGCAAGGCGATCGCTGAGCTGGTGCCGCGCTGCAGCGTGCGTGATCTGCTGCCCCAGCTCGCAGCCCTGCGTGGCTCGTTGCCCGAGCAACCGACCAGCGCAGTGGAGACCATGCGGGCGTTGCGGGATGAGCCCGGCTCCTGATGCTTTACATCGACACCTGTGTGCTGCTGGCGGTTCTGACGCCGGAAGTGCATTCGGTAACGGCAGCGGCGTTTCTGGCTGAGGCCAGTGCACCGCTAGCGATCAGCTCCTGGAGTGTCACCGAGCTGCATTCCGCCCTCGGCCTGAAGGTGCGCACCAAAGCCCTGAGCCAGGCACAAGCCGAGGCGGTGCTGCAGGGTTTTGAGCGCAGCCTGGCGCCGGGCCTGCTGGTGCTGGAACTGGAGCCCCAGGACTACCGCAATGCCAACGCCTGTCTGCGCGGCTGGAGCAGGACCCTGCGAGCGGCCGATGCCCTGCACCTCGCCATCGCCAGCGGCCGTGGCGCGACCCTTTGCAGCCTGGATGCTCCGTTTGTCGCGGCGGCCCACCAGCTGGGCCTGGAAGCTGAGCTCCTGGGAGCAGGCAGCAAGCCAGTCAGGCATTAAGCGCTGCGCTGGCGGGCAGCCCACCCATTCCTGGCCCAGCCGCTCCTGTAGCCGCGCTCCTGCTCCCTCTGCAGCAGGTCCTCGAAGGTCCGGCAGCTCGCGGCCTGGTGCGTGCACAGGAGCACTGCGGCTGGTTGGGTTTGGGCCGGTGACGGGCCGCGCCCGTGACTTCAACCAGCTCGCCTTCAAGCTGCTGCAACCCGCGCCGTTGCTGATCGCGTTCCTCGTTCAGGAACAGGTAGCCGCAGTCGGGGCAGACCTGCGCTGCGCTGGGACAGCTGCAGAAGCAGACCGGGCAGTCCTTGATCGGAGCTGGGGGACAACCGCGGCCGCCGGCTGGCCGTGGACGCTTGTGAGACGCGATGACCATTGGTAGCCCATGCCGAGCTCCTGACAACCCTGCTCACCCACCCAAGCGGGATAGGCGCCCAAGCGCTGCACCAGATCACCTCCGCCAGCAGACCCGCCGAACCCAGGAGACGTCAACGATGAACGTCATTGGCAGGCAGGAAAGCGTCGATTGGATGTTGAACTGGCATTCCTGGCAATTCACTGGAAGGGCAGCACTCTGCTCAGGGTTGACAAACGTCAATCAGGGAGTGTCAGCCCCAGCAGTAGGCGACTGGTTGGCAGAAGCTGGCACTGCCTTGAGCTTCTGCTCACAGATCAGGCGGGCCTGGTTGATGCTTGCGGAGATTGTTGCAATTCTCCAGCCGTTTTCAAGGTGATTAGGACTTAAGGGGTTCGCTGGGAATCGCGTTGTTGATGCAATCATCCATCTCCAGCTCGGCTTTCCGTTTCGCCTGGCCGACGACAATCAGCAGCAAGGCACCAGCAAAGGCGCTGAGGCCAAAGACTTTGAGGAACGTGCGATGAGGAAAGGTGGGGACACCGTTGGTGTGGAGAACAAGGCGAGCACGGCGGGCTGCTCGAGCGGCCCCCAGGCGACGTTGCATGAGGGGGTGTGGACCCGGCGGCAAACGCCGCTGGGGCGCCCGCTTCCGCATCGGCGTCATAGCCCAGGGCCTCGATTCAGGCTGGACTTGCCAACTCCCAGTGCGGCCCTGGCGCTCAGGCTGCGTGAGCACCTGGTCAACCGGAACAGCAACTGCCCTGACTAGCGCCAGGGGCGTATCCCCCCTAGCAGTCTTCAAGCAATGGAAGGCAGCCTGATCAATCCACTAGCGCTCAGAAGGACTGGCGGAGCGATGGAGTCATGTCAGATCGGCGCTGGCCTGACTGGGGATGGGGGGTCTCGTTGGCAAGGTCAACAGGACCGCGTTGGTCACGAAGCTGCTACTCAAGTGAATAGCTGATAACTGATGCCGAGTTGGCTGACAACACCAATGTTGATGACCAAAGACTGGGCAGCAAGATCCGTTCCGGAAGACCTCCGACAAGGCCGACCGATCCACGGACCTCGCCACCGGCATAGAAACGACTTCTTGATGGCAGCATCTTTAACCAGGATCAACGACGGCAGCCATCCCCGAAAGCCATCCTTCAAAGCCATCAGTCACCCTCAATCGCCTACAGGGCAAAATGCCAGCAATAAGCCAACTCACGACATTTTTGCCTTTAGAATCCTGCCTGCACAAGCACGCACGCAGAATGTCTCGCCTTCAAACACCAGAATCAGATCGGCTGTTTGCAGACCAAAGAATCTGCGTTCAATCAGATCGATAGCGTCACATTTTTGGAGCCAGCGAACCTTCCTTGATGTTTCACATGCCAACATCAATGCAAGCGATGGCCAAGCCAAAATCGGTGGCTACCACAATCAGCCATCGCAAATGAAAGAGGCCTCGCCGCTAAATGCTTGATTTTTGTATCGACTCTCAAATCTAAGAACATGGCCGCGCAACAAAAACCTGAGAGAGCTCGGCGCCGGAATGACAGGATCCCGTGGCACCAGCCGGTATAGTTGTAAGGCGCTTGGTATTGATCGCTGTCCCCATGGACAAACCCTCCCCTGTCTCTGGACATTTAAAGCGCTTCAAAAATCCCAGGCCCAAGCAGGCGATCGTGCTGGCAGCAACGATTGTCGTGCTAGCCGCATCCATGATCGGCCTGGCAATAGCCATGGTCTGGGCGAGCTTCCATAGGGTTGATCGCGCAATCGAGGCCATAAGCAACCACGCCATATATCGCTCCTGCGTGAAACGAAAAGCCCTATTAGTGCGTGTCCACGGAGAATTAGACCAGGTACTTCATGATCGCGAGCTCATCAAGCTCCTTGACGCCCATGGAAAGCCTTACGCTGAAAAGCTACGCTCTTACCAGAAAGCCGAAAAAGATACCTACGCAAAATGCAGCAAATTAGTTCCAGGCTGGCCCAATTAACTAGGCACTTGCCTCCGCAATGGCGAGGCCAGTTCTGATTCAGGCAAATTAACGATCAGCGAGATTTTCTTCAAAGCAAGGCGGTCAGCGAAAAGATGTCGCTTGAGGCACAACTTGCGGGAGGGTCGGCCACGGCCATCCGGTATCCGTGCCCGTCCTGGAGCCCGTGATTGCGGAGTGCCGCAGTTGCAGGCCTGAGGGGCCCATGGATTCGCAGGCAAGCTGGGCCGCCGGCCTGAGCAAGCAGCACCCGTGGCATCCATTGATACGGGTGGAAAAATGCGAGGCGCTATCTGGGTGGCTACCGCTTGCGCTTCAACCGGCTCTTTGCGATGGCTGCGATGACCGAGCCCATTACCCCTGCCGTCAGCTGCTGCTGCAGGCGCCCCATCGGGAGCGGGCTCTCAGAATTGCGGAGACTTAAGGATCGTCAAGAAAGGCGTAAACCCCTTGTATCGGATTGCCCCATGACCAGAGAGATCACAGGGATAGAACTTCGATCTGCCTTCAGCCAGCCTGGACAACTTTTTCAAATGGCCTAAAAGTAAACGCTTTCGCCAAAACCCAGCTCGCTCCAAAGCGTACAACCTGAGCCTATAGATTAAATAACATTTGCAATAATCTGCGAGCGACATCACCTCGATTACCCAAAAGGGATCCTCACCCTGCTGGCTCCGCCACGCAAGGCCCACGGCCTTGGTCAGGGCTGGAGCTGGGCATTTGCTGGTTCCCCAAAAATCTCAACCCTGCAACCATCCCGATCGGGCAAAACCCTCTGCTTGCCTCCCCCATTGTTTCGCGGAACGCTACTGACTGATCCGCCACCTTCCCCCGCTTCTCGATCCCCTGGGAGCCAGCCTCACCAGGTTCAACGTCCCTCCCCCGTGCAGCAGGTCAACAGCGTCCCATGAACAGTGCCAGGTTGCCGGCAGATCCCCTGCACAGCCAACACCAGCGGTTGAGGCAAGCAAGCCACCCATTTGCGCATCCAACGCTGCAAAGCGGGACCGTTTGATGTGGGCGGGGGCTGGATCCTGTCGCCAGACCGCTCCCCCGGGTTAGGCCGCACAAGAAACCCCGGGTTCCCGGTTCCGCAGCCCCCGAGTCCATGGGCCTTCCTCACCCGAGCCACGGTCAGCGCGGGAGTGCCCAGATGCTGGCGATCTCCCAGAGGGTGCAGCGCTGGGGCCAGGGGTCCAGAGTGTGGTGCAGGTGTGCTGCAGTGGTTGGAAATCCAGCACCCCCGAGCGATCCGCGTCCGACGGGCATTGGGGTGGCAACAGATCGTGGAGACATTTCGAAATCGGGGAACAAAGTCCAACCCTGGCAACCTCTCACCCCCTGTCCGCAAAACAACTTGCCGGGACTCACCAGCGCATCGGTGGGCCAAGGACGGCCGCTCAAGCCAAGCAACGGCTCACGGGCCATCCCCAAGCCGAAACCTGGCCACAGATCTACCCACATCCAAGGCTGAGAGCCCATAAGACTCTTTGCGGCATAGGGACTCCCGCTGACATTCCAATCCACTTGCCAAGTTGGATGTCGCTGCTTCCAATCCAGTCCGGCGCTTTGGGAGCTCCGCTGGGATGGGAGTCAATGGGGCTCAACAGTGTCGCGGATGCGGACGTGGCATCAGGGCCGAGGAGTGCCAGAGGGTGCCAGAAGTTGACGATCCAGGCAGGCGACCAAGCCTCTGGCCATGGGCGCTGACGCGCCGTGGGTGCCAAAAACCCGGTTCTACAAAACTTTCGCTGCGGATGGGTTTGGCACAAACGGGCCCGAAGCGGGGCCTGAGACCCATCAACCCCGGGGCTTGATCAGCTGCAACACCTGGGGACCAAGACTGCCGGCACGGCGCTCACAATCCAGGGCTCTCAGGATCAGCCGGGCGGCCGCTTCGATGTCACCTTGAACGGCGGCAGCTTCAGCAGCGGCCTCATGCGCAGCGGCCTGGCCAATCAGAATCTTTTTCTGATCACCGCCAACGGCCGGCAGGACGGATTGCATGTTTGACCCGAACAAAACTGAAACCTTGTAAGAAATATACCCCCCAGCAAACATTTTGCCCAGTGGTGCTGGAAATTGTGATCACCCCCCCAGATCACAGGCCACCCCCGGGCCAGGCATCCACCAGACCTGGGCGTGACAACCAGAGCCATCGCCACCAAAGCTTCAGACCGAAAGCCAAATGGTTCTAACCGCCTGGATCAGCAGACAGACCATCGGGGGAGGGGATCAGCCCAGGCGATCAGGTGCCCGGCTCTTCCCGGTTGCCGCCGAGTGCGGCGATCTGGGCCCGCAACTGGTCGGAACGTTGCCGGTCTCCACGGGTAATGGCCACCGCCAGGGCAAATTCGAGCTTTTCGAGATGGTGGCCCCCTTCCTCTTGGGCCTGGCAGGCGGGCGTGCCCGGCACAGGCTTGCTAGCAGGACGACTGCTGCTGGCCTGAAGGGAAATGGGTGATTGTCCAGGGCACTGGCTGTTGGAGGTTGCCATCGTTGCCTTTCTTCCCATTCTGACATCAAAAGCCGATCCCTAGCCAGGCACCAGGGTGAGGGACTCGTCGCCAGGCCGCCCGCTTTCCCCGCCCTGGGCCGCCTGGGCCCCAGCGTCCAGGTCCGGATCCTCGAGATCCTCCAGGTCATCCCAGTCCTGGTCTGACTGGACTGTTGCCGGGTCTGGCGTGGGTGATGCGGGCTCGGGTGGCTGGCTCAGCCCATCAATCGCCAGCTCCGGGACCGACGCCCCATGCATCGGTGGCTGGTGTCCTGGAAGCTCCTGCGGGGCCGGCGCAGGCACGGGCAGCTCCGTCTCCGCCAGCAGGCTGCGGCAATCAGCCAGGAGCTGGTCAACCGAATCGAGGTAGGCCAGCTCGGCGGGATCCACAGCGGCCGTGGCCCGCAGTTGGGCCTGGAGGCTGGCGCCCTGCAGCTCCAGGGCCCCGAGCCGTTGCTCCAGGTTCACCAGGCGTTGGGAGAGGGCCGCCACGGTCTGGGCCAGATCTTCTGCGGTGCGGCTGATCCGGAACGACACGGATTCGGACACGGGTGGGTGGCGAACTGGTGGGCTGATGACACCACAGAAATCGCCGCAGCTCAAGTGATCTCCCAGACTGCCGTTACCCCCAGGATCCGCTCCCGGATGCACGGCACCCCCTCTCTGCTGCTTTATCTCCTGGCGGGCCTGGGCGGTGGCTTGGTGGCGATCCGCACCGGCATCCCCGCCGCCCCCCTTGCCGGCGCCCTGCTTGGGGCAGGGTTGGTCAGCATGAGCGGCAAACTGGAGACAGCCCAATGGCCGCTGGGTACCCGCACGGTGCTGGAAATTGCCATTGGCACGGTGATTGGCACCAGCCTCACCAGCACGGCCCTGGCTGAATTGCGGCTGCTCTGGCGGCCCGCCATCCTGATCACCGTCACCCTGGTGCTGACCGGGCTGGTGGTGGGGCTGTGGTGCAGCCGGCTGCTCGGCATTGATCCCATCGTGGCCCTGCTGGGCGCAGCCCCGGGGGGCATCAGCGGCATGAGCCTGGTGGGGGCCGAATTTGGGGTCGGAGCGGCCGTGGCGGCCTTGCATGCGGTACGCCTGATCACGGTGCTGCTGGTGTTGCCCCTGGTGGTGCGGCTGGTGTTGTCCCTGGGCCAGACACCACCGGCGACCTAGCCGGCCCATCCACCCCATGGGCCAGCCGCCCTGAGAACTGGCGAACCTGGACAGACGCCGGGCCATCGATACGGTGATCTGGCTTTCCCAGCCCCGGATCCAGCACCGGAGTCAGACCCATGGCGATCCGCCCCCTTGCCTGCGCCAGCCAGCCCCGTCACTCCGGCCAACCCTGGCGCCTGGCCCTGCTGGTCAGCGGGCTGGCCATGGGCCTGGTCGGATCCGCCCAGCTCCTCGGCCGGCCAGCCCAGGCCGCCACGATCGATACGCCGGGAGGCAAAGGGGCCCAGGTGTACTGCTACATGCGCGGAGCCGGTAACAGCCATGAGGTCAGCTGGATTGCCGCCTATGCCTTGATCAAACGCCAGAGCGCCAGCCTGTTCAAAACCTCACCGGAACATGCCTCGGTGATGATCACCGAAGCGGTGGTGCAGAACCCCGAGAGCTTCCCGGAATGCGGCAAATATCTCGGCAGCCTCTATGAGAAACAGGCTGCAGCCGAAGCTGCCGCCGCTGCCGCCGCCAGCCAGTCCCCGAACACCACTGGCGGTGTCAACCGAAGCGATCGCCCCAATTAGGGCCCCGCGCGGCTGGTCGCCGCTGGCGAGCCGATCGGCCCTGCGGCGGCTCCTGGCCGGCCTGGTCAGCGGTCTGCTGCCATCCCTGCTGACAGCCTGCGGGCCAGCCCCGGCACCGGACCCCAGGGCCCAGGTCCCTGATCCGGGCGACTGCCTCAGTGGCGTGGTGATCGACCAACTCCAGGCGGCCATCGCCCGCTGTGATGCCGTGGTGGCGGCCCACCCCATCGATCCCCAACCCCGCAACGACCGGGCCCTGCTGCTGAGCCTGGCCCATCGCCAACACGAGGCCTGCCGGGACTCGACCCGGGCCGCCGCCCTCCTGGCCCAACTCTCCCCTAGAGAACCGGTGGATGCCTCGATGGCCCTGGAGATCCAAGGGCGCGCGGCAAGCTGCCGCAGCCTGGTCGCCAGCCCTACGGCCCCCCGGCCACCCTCACCAATCCTGCAGCAGGGCCCGGACCATGGCCGGGAAGGCCTGGCGCCTTAGCTGCAACGGCCGACGCTGCAACAGCAGGGCGATCCGTTCCGCCTTGCTGGCGATCAACCCATCCACCAACTGGTCGGCCACCCCCAGCTGCAACCAATGGCTGGTGAGGCTGCCCTGCATGCCGATGCGATGGCAGCGGTCCTCGGCCTGCTCGGTGTCGCCGGGGGTCCAGGGGCGCTCCAGCAGCACCACATGGCGGGCCCGATGCAGGCTGAAGCCAAGGCCCCCGGCGCCGTAGGTGGCCATCAACAGGCGCGCGTCACCCCTCTGGAAGGCATCCACAGCCCGCTGGCGCTGGGCCTGGGGAACGCGGCCCGTGAGCAGCAGCCCGCCAAGGCGTTCGTACAGCAATTGGGCCGACGCCACAAAGCTGCAGAACACCAGCACCGATTCCCCCTGGGCCAGGAGCTGGTCCACCAGGGCCGCCGCCGCCGGCAGTTTGTAATCGGCGCCGATCTGACGCAGGGCGGTGAACACGGCCAGGGCCTCGGCATCGCGCCGCACCTCACCGAGGGCCACCCGGCGGCGGTAGTCCTCCACCTTGCGCTGCAGCCGATGTTGGAAGCCGCGACCGGTGGCGGCATCCAGCTCCACGGGCACCATCCGCCGCTGCTTGGCGGGCAGATCCAGGCAATCCTGTTTGCTGCGATGCAGGAGCAGGGGCCGGGTGAGGCGCTGCAGCTCCTCAAGCTGGCTGGCGCCCTGGGCCTGCCAGTGGCGCACACCACCCCGCTCCAGCCAGTGGCCCTGGCAGTAGCGCTCTTCGAAGGCCCGTTGGTCCCGGGCGATCGGATGGCCAATGGCGGCCAGCAGGGGAAACAGCTGGGCCGGTCGGCCATTTTTCATCGGCGTGCCTGTCAGCAACCAGGCCGCCCGCAGGCGCGGATGGCGGGCCAGGCGCAGGAAGGCCCTGGTCCGGGCGGCGGAGAGGTTCTGGGCATAGTGCGCTTCATCGGCGATCAACACCGTGCCCGCCTCGGGCAGGTCCCGGGGCAGCCGCGCCCAGCTGTGCAGCTCCAGCCCCAGCTCCAGGCTGGCGGCCTCCCGGCGCCAGTGGCCGTGGAGTCCGGCCGGGGCCACAACCACC
Organism: Synechococcus sp. UW140; assembly: GCA_943370565.1. Taxonomy (GTDB): domain Bacteria; phylum Cyanobacteriota; class Cyanobacteriia; order PCC-6307; family Cyanobiaceae; genus BAIKAL-G1. The sequence goes on from CALRRL020000005.1 coordinate 110,936, forward strand.
ACCCGGCAATCGGCGCACCGCACCATGGCCCGGGCCGCCACCAGGGCCGTGAGCGTCTTGCCCAGGCCCATGGGATCGGCCAGCAGGGCCCCCCGGCGGGCCAACAGCCAGCGCACCGCCGCCCGTTGGTGGGCAAACAGGCGCCGCTGGTCGGCCAGGGGCTCGGCCGGAGCCGCGGCGGAGACCAGGTCCCGATGGGGCGGCAGGGGCGGCAGGGGCTGGGCCAGCCAGGCCAGCCACTGCACCAACTCCGGCTCCAGATGAAAACGCCTGCCAAACCCCGCCTGCAGGGCGCCGCCCGCCTCGAGGGGAAACTCCCAACAGTGGCGACGCCCAAACCAGTGCCCCTGGGGCCGGATCGCCCGCAGCTGGGCCTGGGTCACGGCATCAAACGGGGTGACCACCTCGATCGTGCCGGCGGCGCCCAGGCGCATCAGGCAGCGGGACCGATCAGCCAAGACGCCGCCAAGCCAAGGACGGACCCTGGGGACAACCCGGCTCGCCCAAACCCGCCAAGGGGCGCTTGATCGAAGGGAGCGTCACCGGGAGTTGCCGCCAGGCTCAGGCCAGGCCGATCAAAGCAACTGAAAGGTTAAGCAATCCCGCCCCCGCTGACCTGGGCAGGGAGTCCAGCCCCCCAAACCCTTGCCAATGGGGCAAATGGCAGCCTTCGACACATTGACATCTGGGCCAATCGGGCGAGAATTGCGGCAACCGAGACGATCGGATGCACGCCAGGGATGCGGTTTTCCTTGAAGATCTGTGCCCGAAACTTCGCGTTAGACGCTGGAGACAATCTCTCCACTCCCATACGGAACAATCCTGCATTTATTGCGGCAAACCATCCGAATCCATCGATCATGTGTTGCCGCGCAGCCGCGGCGGCCTGAGTACAACTGAAAATTGTGTGCCGGCCTGCTTGTCTTGCAATGGCCTCAAAAGCGACACCGATGTGTTCGAGTGGTATCGGCGCCAACGCTTCTACGACCCCCGCCGGGCCATGGCGATCCGGGCCTGGCTGGATGGCGACCTGAAGCTGGCCCTGCGCCTGCTGCAGTGGGCCAGCCCCGTGGTGAAGGCCAAAACGGCCCCCGCCCCGCCAAAACGCCAACATCCCGACCCCAAGGCGGGCCCAGGCTGGACCTTCCAGCCGGCCTGATAGAACCAGCCCTTGGGTGGCTCTTGAAAAAGCCCTGCGCGACGCAATGAAGGGCCTGAAATTCTGTGAATTTCGTGGTTCTGATTCCTGAAACTTGGATAACGCGGCAGCCTAGTCATATTTGAATATCTCCCGGCCATTTGCCTCAGGCGATCGGATCGTCGGATCGGGATTCAACAAGCTCTTGGTTGTGCAACAGCCTGGTTAATGGCTGCTAACTGGGTTTGATCAGACTTTGGAGATTGCTGAAACCCCTGGGCGAGCGAGTGAAGGGCGTGAAATTCTGCGATTCAAGCGGTTCTGCGGTTTGAATCGCAGATGAACAGACGCCTGACGTTGAACTTTCCAGTCCTTTGGGCTTTTGAATCGGGCGATCGGGCGGCTTTTCCAGAGCTTTCCTGAACCACCTGGCCAACCTCGCTATGAACGAGCCAGCCCGCGGAGCGCAGGAGTTGGGCTGCGTCTGGATCGGCCTGATCGGGGTGGGGAGGGATCCGCTGGGCTCACCACACCCGGCAGGCTTCAGCACCGTTGTGGCGCTGGCAGATGGTTTCCAGGCTGCCGGGCTGCTCGGGAGCCACCAGGGTGGCCACCAAAAGCAGCACCAGGGCCAGGAGCAGGGCGGCCGTGCCGGCGCCCGCGCCCAGTCCGAAGGGAGCACCGTCGAGGTGGGTGCCAAGCCGGCGGGCCCGCAGGCTGCTGGAACGGGAAGGGGAGAAACTGGAGGACGCCATCGGCCACAGCCAAAGCAGTGATACATCTGTACTGATGACCAACGCGCCTGTCAAGTCCCCCGGCCAGCTGCTGGTGCTCGGGGGCGGCTACAGCGGCCGTCGCTTCGCCGCCGCCATGGCCCGGGCCGGCTTTGGCGTGACCCTCACCCACCGGGGCGTCAACGATGCGGAAGCCGGGGATCCCTGGCGCTGGCTGGCCTTTGACCCCGACGCCGGGCTCCTGCCCAGCTGGGCCGACCTGGCCGGCACGACCCACCTGCTGAGCACGATTCCGCCCGATCGCCAGGGCCAAGATCCGGCCCTGCAGGCCCTGGCGCCCCTCCTGCAGGAGCTGCCCCTCGACTGGGTGGGCTACCTCTCCACGACAGGCGTCTACGGGGACCGCCAGGGCGGCTGGGTGGATGAGACCAGTGCCCCCGATCCGGGCCTGGAGCGCAGCCGCGCCCGCCTGGCCTGTGAGCAGGCCTGGCTCAGCAGTGGGCTGCCGGTGCAGAGCTTCCGGCTGCCGGCCATCTACGGGCCAGGCCGCAGCCCCTTTGAGGGCCTGATCCAGGGAACCAGCCGGCTGGTGCACAAGCCGGGTCAGGTGTTCTGCCGCATTCATGTGGATGACATCGTCGGGGCCTTGCGCCACTGCCTGGCCATGCCGGCCCAGGCCCGCCCCCAGCTGGTCAATGTCAGCGACGATTGCCCCTGCCCCTCCAGCGAGACCCTCGGCTACGCCGCCCACCTGCTCGGCTGCAAGCTGCCGCCCGTGCAGCCCTTCGCCAGCCTGGCGGCCAGCATGGGACCGATGGCGCTCAGTTTCTGGAGCGAGAACCGCCGCGTCCGTAACCGGCGCCTCTGCCAGGAGCTGGGCTACTCCCTGCGCTACCCCAGCTACCGCGAGGGGTTTTCAGCCTGCCTGGCCGAGGAGCGCTCCGGTGCCCCGGCTCCTGAACCGGCCGGCTGAACCGGCGCCAGACCATCCTGGAACAAGGGCACGCCGGCATCCCGGAAGAACCGGTCCCAGCGCAGCTCAATCCAGCCGTGGCTCACCCCGGTGACCAGGCCGAACAGCAGCAGTCCCAACAGCAGCAGTCGCAGCATGGCAATCCCGGCCAGCAACCCCGAGGTTAAAGAGCGCCGGATCGCCATCTCCCTGGGCGACCCGGCCGGCATTGGCGCCGAGGTGACCCTCAGGGCGATGGCCGTTCTGCGGGCCCGGGGCAACGGCTCCGCCGACGCCGCCTGCAACCCCCTGCTGGTGGGCTGCCGCCGCTGGCTGGAAGAGTGCTATCAGGCCCTGCGCACAACCGGCCCAGGGCCCCTGGCCGATCCGGCCAGCCTCGACATGCTCGACCTGCCCCTGATCGAACCGATCGCGGCAGGCCAGGCCAGTGCCGCCAGCGGGGCCGCCAGCTTTGCCTGGCTGAGCGGGGCGGCGGATCTGGTGCAGACGGGACGCTGCCATGCCCTGACCACTGCCCCGATTTCCAAACAGGCCTGGCATGCCGCCGGCCATGCCTATCCCGGTCAGACCGAACGGCTGGCCGAACTGGCTGGCGTGGAAGAAGCCGCGATGTTGTTCACGGCCCGGGCGCCCCATGGCGGCTGGCGCCTCAACACCCTGCTGGCCACCACCCACATCCCCCTCGCCGCCGTGGCCACCAGCCTGGATGGACCGCGGGTGGAGGCCAAACTCAACAGCCTGCTGGGGTTCTGCCAACGGTTCACCGCGCGGCCCCGGCTCGTGGTGGCAGGGCTCAACCCCCATGCCGGCGAGGCGGGCCAGCTAGGGCAGGAGGAGCAGGCCTGGCTGGAACCCCTGCTGGCGGCCTGGCGCCGCAGCCATCCCAGCGTGGACCTGGTGGGCCCCCTGCCGCCCGACACCTGCTGGCTGGGGGCCGGGGCGGCCTGGGCCGATGCCGCCGCGGCCGATTGCGGCGCCGATGGCTACCTGGCGCTCTACCACGACCAGGGCCTGATCCCGGTCAAGCTGCTGGCCTTCGATGCCGCCGTGAACACGACCCTGGGCCTGCCCTACCTGCGCACCTCCCCCGACCACGGCACCGCCTTCGCGATCGCCGGCCGGGGGGTCGCCCGCTCCCAGAGCATGGAAGCCGCCCTCGAAACCGCCTGGGAACTGGGCTGAACGGGGTGCCAGCCGGCTCAGGCTGATTACTGCATCAGGGCTAGGCGCCCCGGTCAGGCCGGCCGAACGCGCATCAGCACCTGGCCGAATTCCACCGGCGTGCCGTTCTCCACCAGGATCTCCACCACCTCGCCGCTGACCTCGGCCTCGAGCTCATTCATCAGCTTCATGGCTTCGAGGATGCAGATGGTCTGGCCGGCGGAGATGCGGCTTCCCAGCTCCACAAAGGCCGGCTCCCCAGGGGCCGAGGCCCGGTAGAAGGTGCCCACCATCGGCGCGGTGACCTCCAGCAGATCGCCGCGAACGGCAGCCGCAGTCGGGGGGGCCGCCGAAGGGGTGGCCGCCGGGGCCGCTGCGGGGGCCGCCACCAGGGCCGGGGCGGGGGCGGCCTGCATCACCACCTGGGGCTGGCTCGCGGGCAGGTTGCGGCGCAGTTCCAGGCGAAAGTCGTCGCCTTCGAGCTTCAGTTCCTGGATGTCGCTCTCGCCGAGCAGGGTGATGAGCTGGCGGAGCTGGTCGTGGTCGAGCTGCATGGCGATCAGTTCTCCCGGCCGAGGTAGCTGTCGGTGCGGGTGTCGATCTTGATCTTCTCGCCGATCGAGAGGAACAGGGGCACCATCACCTGGGCACCGGTTTCGACGATGGCGGGCTTGGTGCCACCGGTGGCCGTGTCGCCCTTGACGCCTGGATCGGTCTGGGTGATCTCGAGCACCACGGAATTGGGCAGCTCCACTTCCAGGGGCTTGCCGTTCCAGGCCACCACGCTCACTTCCATCCCTTCCTTGAGGTATTTACGGCTCTCGCCGATCTGCTTGCCGGTGAGGCGGGTTTCCTCAAACGTGCCCATGTCCATGAACACGTAGTCCTCCCCCTCCATGTAGGTGTGCTGCAGGGTGGATTTCTCGAGCACGGCCTGGGGCACGGTCTCGCCGGCCCGGAAGGTCTTTTCCACCACGTTGCCGCTCTGGACCGCCTTGAGCTTGGTGCGCACGAAGGCCGAGCCCTTGCCGGGCTTCACATGCAGGAACTCGACCACACGCCAGACCTGGCCATCGAGCTCGATCGAGGTGCCGGTACGAAAGTCGTTGCTCGAGATCATTCCGGCAGAACGTTTGAGGCGGATTGTACGGCTGTGCCAAAGTCCCGTCAGAGGCAGGCCAAAAGCGATGGATCCCAGTCAGAGGCGGGTTCAACTGGCGTCTGGGCCCATGCCGTCCTGGCTGCCCCCCTGGATCCAGCCCTGGCTGGCAACGGTGATCAGACCAATCCTGGCCGCCCTCCTGGTGGCAGGGCTGGTTGGCAGCGGCCTGGCCGCAACCCCCGCCTGGGCGGCCCTTCCGCCCGGCAATGCCGTGACTGATCCGGCGGCGATCCTGCGCGATGCCCTGCCGATCGAGGCGGCGGATCTTCAGAAGCTGCAACACCAGCTGGAGAGCACCAGCGATGACCTGCGGGCCAAGCGTTGGGGTGCCCTGGGCTCAAGCGTGCGCCGCAGCCAGGGGCTGCTGAGCACCCGGGGCACGGCGATCACCGCCAGCCTGCCGCCAGCCGATCGCGACGCCAGCGTGGCCGCCCTGGCCGCCGTGGCCGAGCAGCTCCAGGCCATGGCCACTGCCGCCGACCAGCAGGACCGCGATGGCTTCCTGGCCGCCCGGCGCGCCGCCCTGGCCACGATCGGCGACCTGGAGGCCCTGCAGGTGGGCCCCTTCCCGTTTGAGATCCCCGCAGACTTTGCCGACCTACCCAGGCTCCTGGGCCGCGCCACGGTGGAGCTGACCACCACCAAGGGCGTGCTCACCGCCGTGGTGGATGGCTACAACGCCCCCTTGACCGCCGGCGCCTTTGTGGATCTGGTGCAGCGGGGCTTCTACGACGGCCTGCCCTTCAACCGGGCTGAGGATTTCTACGTGCTGCAAACCGGCGATCCAGCCGGAGCCGCCAAGGGCTTCATCGATCCCAAAACCAAGCAGGAACGCCAGGTTCCCCTGGAGATCCGGGTTCCGGACCAGACAGCCCCCTTCTACAACCAGACCTTCGAAGACCTGGGCCTGTTCAAGGCCACACCGGTGCTGCCCTTTGCCACCAAGGGCACCCTGGGCTGGGCCCATTCCGATGAGGCCCTCGATGACGGCTCCTCCCAGTTCTTCCTGTTTCTGTTTGAGGCCGAACTCACCCCCGCCGGCCTGAACCTGATCGACGGCCGTTATGCCGCCTTCGGCTATGTCGTGGAAGGCTTCGACGTGCTGCAGGAGCTCACCGCCGACGACGGCATCGTCAAGGCCCGGGTGATTGACGGCGCTGAAAATCTGCAGGCCCATGGCTGAGCCCCTGCGGCTCGCCGACCTGGGGGAATGGGGCCTGATCGAGCGCCTGGGGGCCTTTGCCCCACCGGGCCAGTTCGACGATGACGGGGCCCTGGTCCGTCCAGATCGGGACAGCAACCTGGTGGTGACCACGGACCTCCTGCTGGAAGGGATCCACTTCAGCGACGCCACCATGGGCCCCGAGGACCTGGGCTGGCGGGCCGCCGCCGCCAACCTCTCCGACCTGGCTGCCATGGGCTGCCACCAGGTGGTGGGCCTCACCGTGGGGCTAGCGGCCCCAGCCGAGACCCCCTGGGCCTGGGTTGGGGGCGTGTACACCGGCCTGAGCCAGGCCCTGGCCCACTACGGCGGCGCGCTGCTTGGCGGCGACTGCAGCGGCGGCCCACAGCGGCTCCTGGCGATCACGGCCCTCGGACACCTCGACCCAGCCCGGCCGATCCGCCGCCGTGATGGCCGCCCCGGCGACCTGCTGGTGAGCAGCGGCGCCCACGGCCTCAGCCGCCTGGGCCTGGCCCTGCTGCAGGGGGAGCTGGAGCCCCTGGCCTCGCCAGCGCTGCAGGAGCGCGCCCTTGCCGCCCACCGCCGGCCTCGGCCACGCCTGGATGGTCCCGCAGCCCTGGTGGCCAGCCAGCCCCCCGGCGAAGCCTGGCGGGTGGCCGGCATGGACAGCAGCGATGGCCTGGCCCAGGCCGTGGCGACGCTCGCCAACCGCAGCCACTGCCAGGCCGTGCTGGAGCGATCCCGCCTGCCCCTGGCCGCCGCCATGGCAAACCTGCCCCAGGCGGAAGCCTGGTGCCTGGGAGGCGGCGAGGACTTCGAACTGGTGCTGGCCCTGGCCCCACCCTGGGCCGAAGCGCTGGTGGAGCAGCTGGAGGGGGCCCAGGTGATTGGTCGTCTGGAGCCAGCCGAGTCCGGGCGCTCCAGCAGCACCAGGGGCCTGCGCTGGGACGACGGATCCGCCATCGCAGCAGCCGACGCCGCAGGCTTCAGCCACTTCCGCTGATCCCTGCCCACGCCAAACGGCTGGACCAAACCTGGACGCGCGCCGATAGGCCAAGGAGCGCCAGGGCCACGGCGTGATGTCGGCTGGGCTGCTCCCGGTTGCCCAGGGCCCCCGGAGCCCCGGAGGGCGATCCCGAGTTGCCGATTGGCGAGCAACCTGTCTGCAAGCAGGGAATCACCAGCAAAAAACCCTGATCCAGCCAGACCCCGCAGGGAACGGCCGGATCAGGGTGATCTCAGGGGTGCCCCCTGTTGAGCAGGGCTGACCCTTCAGGGGCAGAAGCACCTGGTGTTCACTTCCAGTTGCTGGACACCAGTTCGGCCAGGTCGACAACGCGCTGGCTGTAGCCCCACTCGTTGTCGTACCAGCAGATCACCTTCACCATGTTCTCGCCCATCACCAGGGTGAGGTCGGAGTCAACGATGGTGGATTCATTGGTGCCCGCGTGGTCGCTGGAAACCAGGGGCAGGTCGGAGTACTTGATGATTCCCTTCATGGCGCCCTCGGAGGCAGCCTTGAGCACGGAATTAACTTCGTCCTTGGTGGTGCCGCGGGACACTTCCAGCACCATGTCGACCACCGACACGTTGGGGGTGGGCACGCGCATGGCGATGCCGTTGAGCTTGCCCTTCATCGGCGGATACACCAGGGCCACGGCCTGGGCAGCACCGGTGGAGGTGGGCACGATGTTCACGGCAGCGGCCCGGGCCCGGCGCAGGTCGCGGTGGCTGGCATCAAGGATGCGCTGGTCACCGGTGTAGCTGTGGGTGGTGGTCATCGTGCCCTTGACGATGCCGAAGGTCTGGTCAAGCACCTTGACCACAGGCGCCATGCAATTGGTGGTGCAGCTGGCGTTGCTGAGGATGTCGAAATCCTCGTGGCGGTATTGGTCGGCGTTCACACCAACCACGAAGGTGCCCACACCGGCGCCCTTGCCAGGGGCGGTGAGGATCACCTTTTTGGCACCGGCTTGCAGGTGCTTGCTGGCGCCCACGTCATCGTTGAACACACCGGTGGATTCGATCACCAGATCCACTTCCCACTCTTTCCAAGGGAGGTTGAGGGGATTGCGGTCGGAGAAACACTTGATCTCCTTGCCGTTGACGAGGATCGAGCTATCGGTGTAAGAGACCTCCGCATCGCGGATGTGGCCCAGCATGGAGTCGTACTGGAGCAGGTGGGAATTCGTACGCGGATCAGACGTGTCGTTCAGGCCCACTACCTCGATGCCGGTGTTGGCGCCGCGGCTCAGCCAGCAGCGCATAAAGTTGCGACCAATTCGGCCGAATCCATTGATCGCAACGCGCAAGGTCATGGCAGAGAGGGGGGAAACCCGCTAGGAAAGGGGATTTGGCTGCCGATCATACAGAAATGGGTCCCGGATGGGGCGGCTGGGCCTGGGAGCTCCGCCAGCCAGGATTGGCTGAACGGCTGGGGAGGCGAAGCTTTGCGGGACGCTGCACGCCAGAGACAAGGAGGGCTTCCCGGCTTAGCGTCGCAAAGACCTGGAGTGTCGCCCTTGGCCCTGACCCTCGATCGCCGGCAACCCCTCCACTTCATTGGGGTTGGTGGCATCGGGATGTCTGCCATTGCCGGGATCCTGGCCGATCGGGGCTTTGCCGTCAGCGGATCCGACCCCAGGGAGAACGCTGTTTTAGCCGACCTGCGCAGCCGGGGTGTCCGGGTGTTTCCCCATCAGAATGCGGCCACGATCACGGCGATCCTGGCGGCAACCGCTTCGGCCGATCCCGCCACCTCCGGCGATGGGCCCACCACCAGGGGCCCTGATCCCCTGGTGGTGGTGAGCTCCGCCGTGCCCAGCACCAACCCCGAACTGAGCGAAGCCCGGCGACTGGGCCTGCAGGTGTGCCATCGCTCCGACGTGCTCGGCGCCCTGATCCGCTCCCAGACCGCCATCGCCATCGCCGGCAGCCACGGCAAGACCACCACCAGCACCATGGTGGCCACCCTGCTGGCCGAAACCAACCAGGACCCCACGGCCGTGATCGGCGGCATCGTGCCCGCCTTCGGCAGCAATGGCCGCAGTGGTGGCGGCCCCCTGCTCGTGGCCGAAGCCGATGAATCCGACGGCTCCCTGGTGAAATTTGCGGCCAGCCTGGCGGTGATCACCAACCTGGAGCTGGACCACACCGACCATTACCCGGACCTGGCCTCCCTGATCAGCACCATGCAGCGCTTTGCCAAGGGCTGCGGGAGCCTGCTCGCCAACCGGGACTGCCCCGTCCTGCGGGACCATTTCGACGCCCAGGCCTGGTGGTCGGTGGTGCAAACGCAGGATGTGGCGTTCGCCGCCATCCCGGTGCAGCTCAACGGCGACAGCTGCGTGGCCGATTTCCATGAGGGCGGGCAGCTGGTGGGCCGTTTCACCCTGCCCCTGCCGGGCCTGCACAACCTCAGCAACGCCACCGGCGCCCTGGCCGCCTGCCGGCTCCAGGGGGTCCCCTTCGCGGCGCTCAGCCAGGCCCTCGCCAGCCTGCAGGCCCCCGGTCGCCGCTTTGACTACCGCGGCACCTGGCAGGGGCGCCAGGTGGTGGATGACTACGCCCACCATCCCAGTGAGGTGGCAGCCACCCTGGCCATGGCCCGGCTGATGGTGAGCAGCGGCCGCAGCCCCCTGCCCAGCCCGCCCAAGCGGCTGGTGGCCGTGTTCCAACCCCATCGCTACACGCGCACGGCCCAGTTTCTCCAGGGTTTTGCCCAGGCCCTCAGCCAGGCCGATGCCCTGGTGCTGGCCCCCCTCTACACGGCCGGTGAAGCGCCGATCGCTGGTGTCTCGAGCGAGGCCCTGGCCGCCGCAATCCACACCATCCGCCCCGACCTGACCGTGGCGGTGGCCCGGGACCTGGATGACCTGGCCGATCGGGTGGGACGCACCAGCAGGAGCGGCGACCTGGTGCTGGCCATGGGCGCTGGCGATGTGAATGGGCTCTGGACCCGGCTGCAACGGCTTGAGGAACGGCCCAGCCCCCTGGCGCTGGCGGCCTGAGCCGTGGACGCCGCTGCCCTGGCTGCGGAGCTCGGCGTGGATGTCCCGGGCGACTGGCGTGACGGCCTGCGCAGGGCGGTGAGCCTGAGCGACTTCACCACCTGGAAAGTGGGGGGAGCGGCCCAGTGGTTCTGCGAACCGGAGAACAACGACCAGGTGATCGGCCTGGCCCGCTGGGCCCGGCGCCAGGGCCTGCCCCTGCAGGTGATCGGCGCCGGCTCCAACCTGCTGGTCAGTGACCAGGGCCTGCCCGGCCTCACCCTCTGCCAACGGCGCCTGCAGGGCAGCCAGTTCGATGGCGGCGAGGGCCTGATCGAGGCCCAGGCCGGGGAACCGATCCCGACCCTGGCCCGCCGGGCCGCCCGGGCTGGGCTGGGCGGCCTGGAATGGGCCGTGGGCATCCCCGGCACCGTGGGCGGCGCCGTGGTGATGAATGCCGGTGCCCAGGGGGGTTGCACCAGCGAGTGGCTCCAGGACGTGACCGTGTTCGACCCCGATGGCGACGGCGACCCCTTTGTGCTGGCCAGCCGTGACCTGGCCTTCGCCTACCGCCACAGCCGCCTGCAGCAGGAGCCCCTGGTGGTGCTCTCGGCCCGCTTCCGGCTGCGCCCAGGCCTGGATCCCGCCGCGGTCAGCCAGCGCACCAGCGCCAACCTGCGCAGCCGCACCAGCAGCCAGCCCTACCAGCAACCCAGCTGCGGCAGCGTCTTCCGCAACCCGGAACCCCAGAAGGCAGGCCAACTGATCGAAGCGCTGGGCCTCAAGGGCCTCAGCATCGGCGGCGCCCAGGTTTCCACCCTCCATGCCAATTTCATCGTCAACACCGGGGCGGCCCGGGCCAGCGACATGGACCAGCTGATCGCCCTGGTGCAGGAGCGGGTGCACCAGGCCCATGGGATTGGCCTGCATCCGGAGGTGCAACGGCTCGGCCGCTTTGAACAGCCCGCCCAACCCTGCTGACCAGGCCCCTGGGCTGCAGGGTTTAGCCTGAACCCACCTTGCGTCTTGCCTGAATGGCCGGCTTCGGACTTCCCAATTTCGGCCAGCTCACCGAAGCGTTCCGCAAGGCCCAACAGATCCAACAGGACGCCCAGAAACTCCAGGACGAACTGGATGCCATGGAGCTGGAGGGCAGTAGCAGCGATGGCCGGGCCAGCGTCTGGGTGTCGGGCAACCAGCAACCGCTGCGGGTGCGCGTGGCCCCCGAACTCGTGGCCGCCGGGGCCGAAGCCACCGAAACGGCGGTGTTCGAAGCCCTCAAGGCCGCCTACGACCGCTCCACCGCCACCATGAAGGAACGGATGGAGGAGCTCACCGGCGGCCTCAACCTCAACCTGCCCGGCATGGGGGGCTGAGGCGGGACAGCCCTACGGCTTCGGAGCCGGGTTGCGGGAGCCGCCGGCGCCCGAACCAAGGGCCCCTGGAGCCAGGCCCCGACCCAATCCCCGCCTCTCCTCGCGCGCATCTGTTGGGATCATGGCAATGTTCCCAGCTGGTTATCAGCGCTAGTCATCGGTGCGCTGTTCGGCGTTGTCGTCGTCCTCGGGGCCGGTTCCCTGGCGGTTGCGCTTGCGCGAAATCTGGCGCAGCCGGGGATCGAGGCGGGGCTCAACGCGGCCGCCCCGCTGCTTGAGACCGGCTTCGGCGGGCCGGGATCGGGCAGCGGCCTCCTGGGCCAGCAGCTGCTCCAGACACTGCCCATAGTGGGCATAGCGGGGCCAATCGCTGCCGACGGCGCAGCCGGGATCACCCTGGTGCAGGCAATTGCTGAAGCGGCATCCGCCGCCAGCTGCCAGGCGCTGCCTCACCTCGGGGAACAGGGCCGCCAGGGCGCCTGGATCGGCCGGCAGGTCCGGCCGGTTGAAACCAGGGGTGTCGGCGAGCAAGCCACCGGCGCCGATCGGAAACAGCTCCACATGGCGGGTGGTGTGGCGGCCCCGCTGCAGCCGCCCCGACACGGACCCCACCCGCAAAGCCAGATCCGGCACCAGGGCATTGAGCAGGCTGCTCTTGCCCACCCCCGAGGGGCCGCAGAGCACGGCAATCCCGGGCGCGGCCAGGTGGTGGCGCAGGGGCTCGATCCCGGTGCCCGTCTGGGCAGACACCAGCCAGGGCTCGTAGCCCCAGGCCGCCAGGCGCTGGCGCCACTCCTCTAGATGCTCGGGCGCCAGCAGATCGGCCTTGGTGAGCACCAGGTCCACCTGGACGGCGGTGGCTTCGGCGGTGAGCAGGAAGCGGGTGAGCTGGATCGGGTCCAGGTCGGGCTGCACCAGGGCCATCACCACCACCACCCGGTTGCAGTTGGCCACCGCCGGCCGGGCCAGCAGGCTGGAGCGGGGCGCCACCGCCGCCACGGCGCCGCGGCGGGAGGTCCAGTCGACCCCCTCCACCGTGACCCGATCACCGACGCAGATCTGCTGGCCGGTCTTGCCCAGGCGGGTGCGACGCACGCACAACAACTGATCCACACCCCCCGGGCCGGGCCCCTCCAGCGCTACCCGGCAGAAATTGGCCTCCAGGGCCACCACCAGGCCCGCCACCGAGGAAGCGACGGCGCAGGAGCCATCAGGGGCGTGCTGAAGCGGTTTTTGGGCTCTGCCCAAACCGGGACTGCCATCCAGGGTGGCGGTGCCCAGATCCGGTGCCTCAGCCCCCATGGCGACAGATGAGCAGGCGCACCGCCCCCGGCTCCAGGGGCGAGATCTGCACCTGGTGGCCCGCCTGGCGCAGCCCATCGCCCACCAGGCGCTCGGGCTCGCCGGCGTCGAGGTCCACCTGCAGCCAGGCCCCGGGCTCGATCGTCTCCAGGGCCAGGCGGGTGCGGATGAAGTTCACCGGACAGGCGGTGCCGCGCAGATCCAGGCTGAGAGAGGGGCCCATCGCGCCAGCTTCAGGCTCCTGCCCGGGGGCAGGGCCGCCGCCCTGGGACGGCTTAACCACCAAACAGCCCGCCGAACAGGCCGCTCTTGTGGGGATGCTTATGGCCCTTGGCGCTGTGGTGGCCGGCCAGCTCCTCCAGCAGGCTGCGCTCCAGGTCGCTGAGCTTGGTGGGCAGCTGCACCTTGATGGTGATCAGGTGGTTGCCCCGGGCCACGGGATTGCCGAGTTTGGGCACCCCCTTGCCGGCGAGGTTGAGCACCGCTCCAGGCTGGGTGCCGGCCGGCAGCTCCAGGGCCTGGGGGCCGTCCACGGTCTCCACCTCGATCTTGTCGCCCAGGATCGCCTGCAGGTAGTTGACCGTGACCTCGGACTGGATCGTGATCCCATCGCGGCGCAGCTGGGGATGGGGCTGAACCGTGAGAAACACATACAGATCTCCGGCCGGGCCGCCCCGCTGGCCGGCGTTGCCCTCGTTGGACACCCGCAGGCGGGTGCCGGTGTCGACCCCGGCGGGGATATTGATGCGCAACTTCTTGCGCACCTGTTGCAAACCCTGGCCGCCACAGGCCGTGCAGGGATCAGCGATCACTTCGCCCGTGCCCTCGCAGGTGGGGCAGGGGGCCACCTGGGTGAAGCTGCCAAAGGGGGTGCGGGTGGCGCGGCGCACCTGGCCGGCGCCGGAGCAGGTGCCACAGGTGGTGGGGCCGCTGCCGGCCTTCGCGCCGGACCCCCTGCAGGTGCTGCAGGTTTCCAGGTGGCGGATCTGCACCTCCTTTTCCTGGCCGCTGATCGCCTCGCTGAAGCTGATCGTGAGGTCGAAGCGCAGGTCATCGCCCTGGCGGGGGCCGCGGCGGCGGGGGCCTCCGCCCCCCTGGCTGGCGCCGCCGCCAAAGCCACTGAAGAAGGTCTCAAACAGGTCGGCAAACCCGCCCATGTCGCCCATGTCGGGCATGCCACCGCCGCCGCCCAGGCCGGCCTCGCCGAACTGGTCATAGCGACTGCGAGTCTGGGGATCGCTCAGCACCCCATAGGCGCGGCCGATTTCCTTGAACTTGTCCTCCGCCCCCGGGTCCTTGTTGACATCCGGGTGGTACTGCCGGGCCATGCGGCGGTAGGCCCGCTTGAGGGTCTCGGGGTCCGCATCCCGGCTGACCCCCAAGAGGTCGTAGTAATCCGCCATGGCTCAGCTCAGTCGGTGGAACCCTAAAACCGTGGACTGGATCATTCGGCCTCACCCGGGCCGGACGCCGACGCCCCGGCCCCGGAGGGACCAGGGCCCATCGACACCTTGACCAGGGCATGGCGCAGCACGCGGCCATCCAGGTGGTAGCCCCGTTGCAGTTCGGCAATCACCACATCCTCGGGGTGTTCGTCGCTGGGTTCGCGCAACACCGCCTCGTGCAGGTTGGGGTCAAAGGGTTCGCCCTCCACCCGCATCGGCGACACGCCCAGCTGCTTGAAGACGTCAACAAGCTGCTTGTAGAGGCCCTGGTAGCTGCGGTGCAGCCCCTGGGCCTCCTCATGCTGGGGATCGAGCTGCTGGCGGGCCCGTTCAAAGTTGTCCACCACCGGCAGGATCTCGCTCAGGGTGGAGCAGGTGATCTGCAGGCGCTGGTCCTGTTGGTCGCGGGACTGGCGCTTGCGGAAGTTGTCGAAATCGGCGGCGATGCGCATGTATTGGGAGCGCAGGCTCTCGTGCTCACTGCGCAGGGCGCCCAGTTCCGCCTCCAGCTGCTCTTCCCTGGAGCCGGCGGCGGCAGCCGCCTGGCTGGCGCCATCGCCACCGTTCCCTTGGGGGGACTGGGCCTCCGGAGCCGGTCCCTCGGCCCCAGCCCCAGCCCCCTGGTCAGGGGCCTGATCGGCGATCTGGTCGTCCAGCTCGGGGCTGACGGCCTCGGCGGCGGAGTCGGGGGAATGGGTGGCGTCGCCGCTCATGCTGACTGAAGCGAGGATCTGGCCTAGACATGTTGGATTCTCGCGGGCTTTCCCCACAAGCGGGGGAAGCCCGCACCTCCCAAGGTCTGCCAGGCCCACCAAGCCATGACCCTGACGCCATCGCGGCCCGTGCCCGTCGCCACCGACCCGCTGCAGCAGAGGCTGGAGGTGGAGTTGCTGCTGGGGGAACGGTTGCTCACGGCAGCCGAACTGGCCGAGGCGGGGCCGATCCGTTGGAGCTGGAACCCGTCGCTGAGCCAGGAGCAGTGCGAACCTTTCAGCTGCCTGCCGGTGCGGCACCACGGCGACCAGCTGGTGGTGGCCATCCCCACCAACCTGGACCGCGATCGCCGCAGCCAGCTCCAGGAGCTGGCCCGCAGCCAAGGCCTGAGCCTGGAGCTGCGTCTGGCCATGAAGACGGAGATTGACGCGGTGCTGGACGACACCCGCCCCAACCAAAGCGAGGAGCCCCCGGTTCAACCAGACACGGGCAACGCAACCAGCGGCAAAGAAAGCTTTTCCCTGCTGGACGACCTCAACCTGGCCGCCAGCATGGACGCTGGGCCGGAGGAGGACACCCTCGCCAGCATGGACCTGGAAGCCACCAATTCCTCGCCCATTATCAACCTGGTTGACAAGATTCTAATTCAGGCGCTGAACAGTGGCACCAGCGATATTCATATTGAACCCCAAGAAGATGGCCTGGTGATTCGGCTGCGCCACGATGGCGTGCTTGAACAATTGGAGGTACTACCAAAAACGATCATCCCGGCAATTACATCGCGCCTAAAAATCATGGCCGATCTGGATATCGCCGAACGACGTTTACCCCAGGATGGTCGCATTCGCCGCATGTTCCGCGGCCGCGTCTTTGACCTGCGCGTCAGCACCCTGCCGACCCGCTTTGGTGAAAAGGTTTGCCTGCGCCTGCTCGATAGCGGCTCCACAAAACTCGGTCTTGACAAACTGATCAGCAACCAGGATGCCCTTGTCACGGTGAGGGATATGGGGTCAAAGCCCTACGGCATGATCCTGGTAACAGGACCCACTGGTTCGGGAAAATCCACCACCCTCTATTCGCTGCTCTCAGAACGCAATAGCCCAACAATCAATATCTCCACCGTTGAAGATCCGATCGAGTACAGCCTCAAGGGCATCTCCCAAACCCAGGTGAATCGGGAAAAGGGCTACGACTTTGCCCGGGCCCTGCGGGCCTTCATGCGCCAGGATCCCGATGTGCTGCTGGTGGGGGAGACCAGGGACCTGGAAACGGCCAAAACCGCTGTGGAAGCAGCCCTCACGGGCCACCTGGTGCTGACCACCCTGCATGCCAATGATGCCCCCAGTGCCATTGCCCGCATGGCCGAGATGGGGGTGGAACCTTTTCTGGTGAGTGCCTCCTTGATCGGCATTGTCTCGCAGCGCCTTGTGCGCCGGGTCTGCCCCACCTGCCGCGTGGCCTATCACCCCAGCGAACAGGAATTGGCCCGTTTTGGTCTGTTTGCCAACAGCGAATCCCACATCACCTTCTATAAACCCAAGCGGTCCCTTGAGGCCAAGGAAAAACCCTGCGCCACCTGCAAGGGACTGGGCTACAAGGGTCGCATTGGGGTCTACGAAGTGCTGCGCATCAATGAGCCCTTGGCCGCGGCCATTTCCCAGGAAGCCAGCACGGATCAAATTCGTCGTTTGGCCCTTGAAAATGGCATGACAACCCTGTTGGGATATGGCCTGGATCTGGTGCGCAATGGCTATACAACCCTGGAGGAAATCGGCCGCATGATTCTCACCGATGCCGGCTTGGAATCGGAACGCAAAGCCAAGGCACTGCACACGATCAGTTGCAAGGGCTGCGGCGCTGGCCTGCAGGAAGATTGGTTGGAATGTCCCTATTGCCTGACCCTGAGAGAATGACGTTGCCTGGGTAGGGATGGGCTGGTGGGATGGTCGCCTGCCGGCAGCAAACCAATCGCTCGGCAACCATGCCCACGCGAAGCCGATGGCTGGGACTTTGTTTGCTTGGTCTGGGTTGGTCTGGGTTGGTCTGGGTTGCTGAACTGAACAGGCCAGAACTGGACTGGCCAACAGGGCTTGCTGATTCTTTCAGTTTACTAGAGAATAACGATCACCTTGAGCGGGAGCCCCAGCCATGGAATTAATGATCGAAGACCTGATGACCGAATTGGTGCAAGGCGGCGGCAGCGACCTGCACCTCTCCGTGGGCCAGCCCCCCTACGGACGCTTCAATGGCAAGCTGACGCCGATGCGCGAAGAAAAACTGACTGAACAGGTGTGCAATCAATTAATTTTTTCTCTGGTCAATAATTCCCAACGCAAGCAACTCGAACAAACCTGGGAGCTGGACTGCGCCTATGGCCTCAAAGGCATTGCCCGCTTCCGGGTGAATGCCTACCGGCAACGGGGTACCTACGCCGCCTGTCTACGCGCCCTCAGCAGCCACATCCCCTCCCCGGAGGATCTTTCCCTGCCGGCCGTTGTGGTGGACTCCTGCAGCAAACCGCGGGGCCTGATTCTGGTCACGGGCCCCACCGGCTCGGGCAAAACCACCACCCTGGCCTCGTTGATGAACCACATCAACCACACACGGGCTGAACATATTCTCACGATCGAAGATCCGATTGAATTCACCTATGTCAACGACCTCAGCCTGATCCATCAACGCCAAATCAACGAAGACACCAGAAGCTTCAGTGCGGCCCTCAGGGCGGCCCTGCGCGAAGACCCTGATGTGATCCTGATCGGTGAAATGCGTGACCTGGAAACCATCCAGCTGGCGATCACGGCGGCCGAAACCGGTCACCTTGTCTTTGGCACCCTGCACACCAGTTCCGCACCCCAAACCATCGACCGCATCCTCGATGTGTTTCCGGCTGAGCAAATGAATCAGGTGCGCACCCAACTCAGTAGCAGCCTGGTGGGCATCTTCTCCCAGACCCTCTGCCAAGCCCTCAATCCCTTGCCAGGCCAATACGCCCGGGTGCTGGCCCAGGAGATCATGGTGAATACGCCAGCCATCGCCAATTTGATTCGGGAAGGCAAAACCGCCCAGCTCTATTCCCAGATGCAAACGGGCGGGCAACTGGGCATGCAGACGCTCGAAAAAGCCCTGGCCACCCTGGTCAACAAAAAAATCATCAGCGCCAAAGAGGGCCTCTCCAAGGCCAGCAAACCGGAGGAATTAAACCGCATGCTGCAAGTCACTTAGGCTGCAAACAGATCCGCGGCCCCACCAGTCAGCGCAGCCTGCGTCCGTCGCGCGCCCTGGGCGTCTCCAGACCACGATTCAACGCCTTTCCCGCCTGCCCCAGTGCCATGCCCGTATTCATCGCCAACTACACCACCCGTCAGGGCGAAACCAAGGAACTGCGCATCACGGCGGCAAGCATGGCCCTGGCCAAGCGGGACCTGCGGCGGGCGGGCAAGATCGCCACATCGATCGTTCCCCAACCCACCAGCAGCAAACCACCCAAAGCCAAGGCAAGTCGGCAGGACCTGGGCACGAGCGTTTCCAAGCTGTTGGAAGCTCGCCCCAAGGTGCGCGACAAGGCTCTTTTTTCCAACAAAATGGCCGCCCTGATTGATGCTGGCGTGCCGATTGTGCGAAGCCTTGAGATGCTTGCCAGCCAGCAGAAACAAGCGCTTTTCAAACGGGCCCTAACGGACATCTGTCTTGAAGTGAATCAGGGAACAACCCTGGGCACTGCCATGCGGCGCTGGCCCATGGTTTTCGATCGCTTGATGATCTCGATGGTGGAAGCGGGCGAAACCGGTGGTGTGCTCGATGAAACCCTGAGGCGCCTGGCGAAGCTGCAGGAAGATGTGTCGAAACTGCAAAACCAGATCAAGGGTGCGCTGGGCTATCCAGTGGCCGTTCTATTCATCGCCGTTCTTGTATTTCTGGGAATGACCATTTTTATCATTCCCCAATTCGCGGACATTTTTAAAAGCCTTGGCGCCGAACTGCCGCCCTTCACCCAGATGCTTGTGGATCTCAGCGCCGTGCTGCGTTCCCCCGAATACGTCGTCCCTGCATTAGCAGTCCTTGGCTTGGCAATCTTTCTCTTCTTTCGCTATTACTCAACAGCAGCTGGACAGATGAAGGTTGATAGTTTTCTACTCAAAATTCCTCTTTTCGGCGACCTGATTCTCAAAAGTGCAACGGCCCAGTTCTGCCGAACCTACAGCGCCTTGAGCCGGGCCGGGGTGCCGATTCTGCAGGCCCTGGAAATTCTCAAGCAAACCTCCGGCAATGCGGCCATTCAACAGTCGCTTGAACGGGCCCGAAATGATGTGCAGGAAGGCATCAGCCTCAGCAAAAGCCTGCTCAGCAAACAAATCTTCCCGGACATGGCCCTGAGCATGTTGGCGATTGGCGAAGAAACCGGTGAAATGGATGCCATGCTTTCAAAGGTGGCTGATTTCTACGAAGAAGAAGTGGCTTTGGTCGTTAAAAATCTCACAGCAATGATCGAACCCGCCATGATCGTCTTGGTTGGTGGCATCGTCGGCTCGATTCTCGTGGCCATGTATTTGCCGATGTTCAGCGTCTTTCAACACATCAACTAGGGCTTCTAAGATGCACTTTCAAGCGAAGATTCTTCAAATATAAAGGCCCGAATTGAAGATATCTGCACTTTAAGCGGAGGTGTTATTGGCGGAGCCCCCAGCGATTGCCTCGCCAATCGCCCGGCCAGCCAGCCAGCCGGAGGTCCAGCAATGTTGGAAATTGAAGCCGCCGGTTACCCCATCCACATCCAGAAGTTCCCCCACTAAATACAAGCCCGCATGCTTGCGGCTCGCCATCGTGGCCAGATTCAGCTCCTGCAGGGGGACCCCTCCGGCGGTGACAAACTCCTCGCCAAAGGGACCCCTTCCGCTCACCCGGTAGGAACTGGCCCGCAGGGCCTGGATGAGGCGCTGTTGCTGGGCCCGACTCAGATCGGCCCAACGCTGCTGGGGATCGACGGCCTGCTGGGCCAGGAGCAGTGTCCAAAGACGCCGGGCCAACTCCGGCCAGGGCCGCCAGGCGCCCAGGTGTTTGCGGGCCTGGTCGATGCGCAGGTTGGCAAACAGGGCCTCCAGGTCCGCCTGGGAGCGACCGCCGCTCCAATCAACGCCCAGCTGACACTGGTAATTCACCGCCTTGAGGCTGCGCGCCGCAAAGGCCGTGAGCCGCAGCACCGCCGGGCCGCTGAGGCCCCGGTGGGTGAAGAGCACCGGACCGGACTGGCGAAAGCGACCCTCCGCCAACTCCAGGCTCAACCCCACCGGATCCATCACCAAACCAGCCAGCTCGCCCATCCCCGCCCCAGCCAGGGCCAGGGTGAACAGGGACGGCACCGGGGGCACCAGGCCATGGCCCAGATCCGCCGCCAGGCGCCGGCCACTGGGGTGGCTGCCCGTGGCCAGGACCAGCTGGCGGGTGTCGAGCTGTTCCTGCAGCCCTGCCGCCCCTTTGAGGGTCAGCCGGAAGCCCCCCGCTGGACGGGGCTCGGCAGCCTGCAGGGCCACGGCCGGCCGCAACCGCACCCCCGCAGCCAAGGCAGCGCTGCGCAGACTGGCCGCCACCGAACTGGCCCGGTTGCTGCTGGGGAACAGGCGCCCGTCGTCCTCCTCCAGCAGGGAGAGGCCCCGCTCGGCAAACCAGGCCACCGTGTCGCCGGGCGCAAAGCGACTGAAGGGCCCGAGCAGGGCCTTTCCCCCCCGCGGGTAATGGCCCACCAGGCTGCGCGGATCCCAGCAGGCATGGGTGACATTGCAGCGGCCCCCGCCACTGATCAGCACCTTGCCCAGGAGCGTGGGGGTGGATTCAAGCAGGAGCACCTGCCGCACTCCCGCCTCAGCAGCCGTGATCGCCGCCATGAAGCCGGCGGGCCCACCGCCGGCCACCACCAGATCCCAATCCGGCGATCCGGAGGGCTCGCCCATTGGCGGGGGCTCGCTCTCTGGCTGCAGGTCGATCGGAGGCAGGGCAGGGGGCAGCATGGGGAGATGGCAGATGGGCCCAACCAGCACGACCCCACGGCGGTGCCGTCCACCGCGGTGGGGTCCTACCGCTTCAGTGTGGCGCCGATGCTGGACTACACCGATCGGCACTTCCGGGTGCTGATGCGCCAGATCACGCACCGCAGCCTGCTCTACAGCGAAATGGTGGTGGCCCAGGCCATCCACCACTGTGACCAGCCCGGCCAAGGGGACCGGCTGGAGCGCCTGCTTGGCTTTGATCCGGTCGAAAAACCCCTGAGCTTGCAGCTGGGCGGCGACGACCCCGGATTGCTGGCGGCCGCAGCCCGCCTGGCGGCCGCCTGGGGCTACGACGAGGTCAACCTCAATGTGGGCTGTCCCAGCGAGAAGGTTCAGAAGGGCCGCTTCGGTGCCTGCCTGATGGCGGACCCGGAGCGGGTGGCCGAGTGCATTGCCGCCATGGCCGCCGCTTCAGGGCTGCCCGTGAGCGTGAAGCACCGCATTGGCATTGATGAGCGCGATTCCTACGCCGAACTGGTTGACTTTGTGGACACGGTGGCTGCTGCCGGCGCCTGTCGCTTCAGCGTGCATGCCCGCAAGGCCTGGCTGGAGGGCCTCGACCCCAAACAGAACCGCAGCGTGCCGCCGTTGCGCTACGAGCTGGTGCACCAGCTCAAACGGGACCGGCCCCAGCTGCAGATCGAACTCAACGGCGGCCTGGACGATCTGGCCAGCTGCCAGCGCCAGCTGGCCCAGGTGGATGCGGTGATGGTGGGCCGGGCGGCCTACAGCCATCCCCTGCGCTGGGCCCCGGTGGACCGGGACCTCTTCGGCGACCACAGCCAGGCCCTCGCCCGCGCCTCCACGGTGGTACGGGGCCTGGTGCCCTATGCCCAGGCCTGGTGCGAGGCCGGCGGACGGCTCTGGCCGATCGCCAGGCACCTGGTGCAGGTGGTGGAAGGGGTCAGCGGTGCCCGCCATTGGCGGCGGCGCCTGGGCGAGGCCGCCGGTCAACGCAGCGCCGGGGCGACGGTGCTGGAGACCGCCGCCCATGAGCTCGAGGCCCAGGGGCTGTGAGCCAGGCAAACGCCCTGGGAGTCAGATCGGGATCCGATCGGGATCAGACCTCAGCACCGCCGTAGTCGTCACCACCGGCCTGGGACCCCCCCTGGGAGCTGCGCCGCCGCCGGCTGCGGCCCTCGCCGAAGCTGTCACCGCCGCTGCCATAACTGCGATCCTCCCAGCCGCTCGCTCCGGAGGAGCGTTCGGTGCCCCCGCCGTAACCGCCGCCTCCGTAACCACCACCGCCATAGCCACCGCCGCCGTACCCGCCGGCCGGGGCACCGCCCCCGTAACCACCCCCGCCGCCATAGCCGCCACCGCCGTAGCCACCGCCGCCAGGGGCGCGCCTGGGGCCTCCCGCTCCCTTGGGTTCGGCCTTGTTGATCCGCAGGGGACGCCCCATCAGCTCGGTGCCCTGAAGGGCCTCAATCGCCCGAGCTTCGCTCTCGGCATCGGCCATCTCCACGAAGGCAAAGCCGCGCTTGCGGCCCGTATCCCGTTCCAGGGGCAGGGAACAGTTGGTCACCTCACCAAAGGGGGCAAACAACTCAGTGATGTCTTCCTGTTCCGCGCGGAAGGGAAGGTTGCCAACAAAAATGCTCACAGGCCTGGGGGGCCAAAAGGCAGAGATCCGACCGGTCAAATCTAAACCCGGTCCTGGAATCCGTTCCGTCCATCCGGCCCGATCAGACCCAAACAGTCCAGTCGGCTCCTGGGGCCGGCTGTCCCTGAAAGGCCGGACATCCGGGTGCCCACGACCTCAGCCGAGCAGGCGGCTGCGGGTGCGGGCCAGCTGGAGCTTCACCTGGTCGAAGCCCGTGCCGCCCTCACTGCGGCGGGCGGCCACCACCTGGCGGGGGGCGATGGCGGCGTAGATGGCCTGGTCGAAGGCGGGATGGAGCTGCTGCCAACGCTCCAGGGGCACTTCCCGCAGCAGGAGTCCCTCCTTGAGACAGGTCTTCACCAGGCCGCCCACCAGCTGATAGGCCTCCCGGAACGGCACCCCCTTGGCCACCAGATAGTCGGCCACATCGGTGGCATTGGAGAAATCCGATTCCACGGCGGCCTCCAGCCGCTCGGGGCGGAACTGGATGCCCTCCTCCAACAGGATGGCCATCGCCTCCAGACAATCAAGGCTGGTGCGCACCGTGTCGAACAGGGCTTCCTTGTCTTCCTGGAAATCCTTGTTGTAGGCCAGCGGCAGGCCCTTGATCATCACCAGCAGCCCCTGCAGATGGCCGAAGACCCGGCCGCACTTGCCGCGCACCAGTTCGGGCACATCGGGATTCTTCTTCTGGGGCATCAAGCTGCTGCCGGTGGCGCAGCGATCGGTGAGGCGGATGAAGGCAAACTCCTCACTCGCCCAGAGGATCACCTCCTCGGCCAGGCGGCTGAGGTGCACCATCATCAAACTGGCGGCGGCGCAGAATTCCACCGCGAAATCCCGATCACTAACGGCATCGAGGCTGTTGGCGTAAACCGATTCGAAGCCCAGGGCCGCCGCGGTCTGGCGCCGATCGATCGGCACCGGGGTGCCGGCCAGGGCCGCCGCGCCGAGGGGGCAGGTATTAACCCGGTGGCGCAGGTCCCGCAGGCGGCCCCGATCCCGTTCGGCCATCTCCACGTAGGCGAGCAGGTGGTGGGCCAGGCAGACCGGCTGGGCCCGTTGCAGGTGGGTGTACCCGGGAATCAGGGTGTCTGCCTGGGCCTCGGCCTGGGCCAGCAGGGCCCGCTCGAAGCGCAGCAGGGCTGCATCGATCAGGTCCACCTTCTGACGCAGCCAGAGGCGCAGGTCGGTGCCCACCTGGTCGTTGCGGCTGCGGCCGGTGTGCAGGGTCTTGCCGACCGGGCCAAGTAGCTCGATCAGGCGACGCTCCACGGCAAAGTGCACGTCTTCGGCCTCCAGGCCGGGACGAAACTCGCCAGCTGCAGCTTCCTGGCGCACCTGCTCCAGACCGGCCACCAACTGCTGGGCTTCGGCCGCTGTGATCACGCCACAGCTGCCCAGCATGGTGGCGTGGGCGATCGAGCCATCGAGATCCTGCTGCAACAGCTCGATGTCAAAACCGATCGAGGCATTGAAGCGCTCGATCGCCGGATGGAGCCCCTCCTCGAAGCGGTCGCTCCAGCCGGCCGCCCCACCACCGGTGACCCCGCCAGGGACACCGCTTCCAAGGGGTCCGGAACCGGGGACGATCTCTGGATTGGGGGCTGCCATCGGGCCTGGTTGCCGCAACCGCTCAGCTTGGCAGGCTGGCCCGCCCCGGCCCCTCCTGCACCTTGAGCACCACCAGGGAGGCATCGTCCTCAAGGGGCCGCTCGTTGCCGACAAAGCGATCCAAACGAGCAAAGAGCTGGTCGAGGATCGCCTGGGCCCCCAGGCCCGCGCGGCAGGCCTCTTGCAGGCTGGTGAGCAGCCGCTGCTCCTCAAAGCGTTCGCCGCTGATGCCAGGGGCTTCGGTGACGCCATCGGTGTAGCAGAGCAGCACATCGCCAGGTTCCAACACGGTCTGCTCACAGCCGTATTCGGCCTCCGCCTGCAGGCCGATCAACAGGCCAGGGGCATCAAGCTGCTCCACCTGCTGGCGCTGGCGCCGCCAGATCAAGGGCGGGTTATGGGCCGCATTGGCGTAACGCAGCAGGCGGGTGGCCGGATCAAAGTCGGAATAGAAGAGGGTGACAAAGCGATGGGAGTGGGCCAGATCCTCCTGGGCCAGTTGGTTGAGGTCATGGAGGATGCGATCGGGGGGCAGGCCGGTGAGCACCTCAGCCCGCAACATGCCCCGCAGCAGGGTCATCAGCAGGCTGGCGGGCACGCCTTTGCCCATCACATCGCCCATCACCAGGGCCCAGCGCCCCTGCTCGCGGCTGCGGCCCTGGAGCTGGGGCCGGGTGGGAATGAAGTCGTAGTAGTCGCCGCCCACCAGGTAGGCCGGCCGGCAGCGGGCCGCCAGCTCCACCCCCTCGATCACGGGGCAGTGGTCCGGCAGAAGCTGGGCCTGGATCTCGGCGCCGGTACTGAGCTGGCGATCGAGGCGCTCATGGCGGCGCCGCTCCTGCAGCAACAGGTCGTTTTCCAGGGCCACCCCGGTGAGGTCGGCCACCAGCTGGCCATGGCGGCGATGGACATCACTCCAGTCCATGCCGCCGGATGGACCAACCACATACAGGCGCCCCCGCTGGCGACTGCGGGCCACCACCGATGTGCCCAGCAACGGCGCCCCCTCCAGGTGCCGGGCCACGAGTTGGTCGAGCCGGGCGATCAGGTCGGCCTCGCCGCCACTGGCCAGCAGGCTGGCGTCGTCGAGGTCGGCCAGCTGGCGCAGCAGATCGCGGTGCCGTTCCAGGGGGGTGGCGTGGAACTGCTCGCGCCAGAGGCGCCCATCGCCGTGGAAGGGCAGCAGCAGGGCCCCCTCGGCCTCGATCAGGCGGGTCGCCACCAGGGGCACCAGCTCCAGGAAGCGGTTGAGGTTGGTGAAGCTGCGCAGGGCAAAGGCCAGGGACGCCAGCAACTCCTGGTTGCGGCGTTGCTCCCGGTTGAGGCTGTCGAGCAGCTGGCGCAGGGAGGCCGTTGCCGAGGTGGCTTGGAGCGGGGGATGGGGCGGATGTTGAATCCGCGGCGGCTTGCTGCCCAAGGCATGGCCGCAATGGGACCCGCAAGGTAGCAGCGTTGCCGCGATTGACCCGGCCCCGTCAGCAAGTCAGCCCGAACAGGACCACACCGGGCCCGCAGCCTTCACGCTTCCGCCTGGGGGCAGCTGGCCCGTCAAGCCGCAAGCCGATCAGGCATCGAGGAGGGCTTCGACGAATTCGAAACTGTTGAACGGACGCAGATCCCGGATGCCTTCGCCGGCGCCGATGAAGCGGATCGGCAGGCCCGCTTCCGAGGCCACCGCCAGGGCCACACCACCACGGGCACTGCCATCGAGCTTGGTCAACACCACGCCGGTGAGGCCGGCCGCCTTGGCAAAGGCCATGGCCTGGCGCAACCCGTTCTGGCCCTGGCTGGCATCGAGCACCAACAGGGATTCCACCGCCGCCTCGGGGGCCAGGCGATCGACGATGCGGCGCACCTTGGCCAGTTCCTCCATCAGGTTGTGCTTGGTTTGCAGACGGCCGGCCGTGTCGACCAGCACCAGATCGAGGCCCTTGGATTGGGCGGCGCCGATCGCGTCGAACACCACCGCCGCCGGATCGGCATTGGCGGAGGGATTGGACACCACCGTGACCCCGCTGCGTTCACCCCAGACCCGCACCTGCTCCACGGCCGCGGCCCGGAAGGTGTCTGCGGCGGCGATCAGGCAGCTGTAGCCACTGCGGATGGCCAGATTGGCCAACTTGCCCAAGGTGGTGGTTTTGCCCACGCCATTCACCCCCACCAGCAACCAGACGTTGAGGCGGTCCCGCTGGGGGGCCAGCAGGGCACTGCCACTGGCACGAATCGGCGCCTCCAATAGCTCCTTGAGCTGATCCTTGAGGAAGCGAATCCCCTCGCTGGGATCGACAACCTCCACATTGAGGCGCTCGCGCAGGGCCCCAAGGGCCTGGTCCGTGGCCTTCACACCGACATCGGCGCGCAGCAGCAGGGTTTCCAGCTCGTCGAGCACCTCCGGGGTGAGGGGATCGTCGCCCAGGTTGGTGAGCAGCTGGGTGACGAAATTGCGGCGGGTCTTCTCGAGGCCGCGGCGCAGGCGACCGAGCCAATCGATTTCCTCCAGGGACACCTGGTCGGCGCGGCGGCCCTGGGCCGCCAGCACTTCAGCCGACCAGGTGAAATCGGCATCAAAGGCCCCCAGCTGGGGTTCGGCATCACCGCCGGGCAGCGGGGTTGCTGGCACCGGGGCCGCCACTGGAGCCGATCCGGCGATGGTGGCGCTCCAGACCCCTGGCTCTGGGGTCGCCGCCGGGGTTGGGCCCGCCCCTGGGGCCGGCTGGGATGGGGGTTCCTCGAGGGCCAGGGCCAGCAGCTCCCGCTGGCGTTCCGCCCGCTGGGCCGCGGCCTGCTCCAGCAAGGACAACCCGGGCGGCGCTCCGGGAGAACCAGCCTCGGGTTCAACCTGGGTGGGTTCGTGCTCGCCCGACTCAGGCAGCGGGGTGAGCGCACCGGCCTGAGCATCGGCAAGGGGCTGCCCGGGCTGTTCGCTCGGCCCGGTGGGCTCCGCCTGCTCAGGGGCAACGGATTGACTGAGGGGCGCCTGGACAGCGGCCTGCCAGGCCTGCCCTGAGGAGGGAATTTCAGGCGGCCGAGTGGCTGCAGAAGGCTCCGGGGCGGGAGCGGGCTCGTCAGCCGGTGGGGACGCAACCGGGGCAGGGGACTCCGGGGCCGGCGCGATCGCCTCAGCCGCTGGCGGCCCGGGCGCTGCCGGGTCCTGGGGGGCCGGCTCGGCGGCAGGGGGCTGAACGGGCGCGGGGGCCTGGGCCTGCTGCCGACTGGCTTCCTGTTGGGCCTTGAGGCGGGCATAGGCCTGGCGAGCCCATTCGAGCGCTTCGCCATCGACGCCGGCCATGGGCGCCGGGCTGGTTGGCTGCACCGGCGCGGCGTCTGATTCGGGGGTGGGGGATGGGGTTGGGTCGGCTGACGCGGGCGCGGGCGGCGGGGAGGCGGGTTGGGAGAGCCCCTGGGCTGCAGCGGCTTCAGGAGCCGCGGCATCGCCCGTCTCCGGGGCCGAGGGGGGCCCCGACTCCGGTTCGGGCTGGCCCCCCGGCTGGCCCTGGGGGATGGAACTGCGCTGGAACCAGTCGAACACCATCAGCGATCAGCCGGGAAGACTCGTGAGGCGCCGCAGCACCCCATTGATCATGCGACGGCCCTGCTCGTCGCTGTAGCGGTTGGCCAGTTCCACCGCCTCATTGCAGGCCACCGCCGGCGGGGTGCCGAAATCCTCCATGTCCGTGGCGGCCAGGCGCAGGATGTCGCGGTCGATGCGGGGCAGGCGCGTCAGCCGCCAGCCCTCCATCACGCCATCCAGGCGCGCATCCAGCTCCTGGCGGCGGCTCACCACGGCGCGGGTGCGGTCCAGGGCGCCCTTGCGTACCTCCTCCTGGTTGGCGAGCAGCAGCAGCCGCGGCAGTTCCAGGCTGGCGGAGAGGCGATTGAGGGCCTGTTCGGCGTGGGAGAGGCCCTGCTGCAGGTGGCTACGCACCTGGGGCAAGCTGTCGCCGCCGTTATCGACCAATTCGCTGTCAAGCAGTTGTTGTTGGGCCTGCTCCAGGTCGGTGGCGGATTGGTCGAGGGCCTCGCGCACGTGCTGGCTGAGGCTGGCCAGGGCCTGGAGCAACAGCCCATCGAGCGGGGTGGTGCGGGAGAGATCGCTGGCGGGTTGGCGATCACTGATCTGGCCGAGCATCAGCAGGGCCAATTCTCTGGCGACGGAACGACTCTGCATAGGACAGGCACTCAGGACCGATCAGGCCTTGGGAGGAGGAACGGGAACGTAGGCCGGAGCCCGCAGCTGGGCCAACAGGCTGGAGAAACTGCGGCTGGCGGGGGTTTCCCGCTCATCGGGGCTAACGATGCCGGCGGAAATGATCGTGCGGAAGGCATCTTCCACCGACAGATCCAGGTCGCGCACTGAAGTTTCCGGCACCACCGCATACCAGCCGGTGGTGGGGTTGGGGGCGGTGGGGATGAAGACGCTGAGCATGGGCTGGTCGAAGCCGGCCTGCACCGACGCCCCCAGCACGCCCGTGACGAATCCCAGGGCATAGAGGCCCTGCCGCGGATACTCCACCAACACCACCCGGCGGAAACGGGAGGAATTGTCGCGCAGGAAGGTTTCCAGCAGCTGCTTGAGGGTCTTGTAGACCGATCCCGCCAGGGGGATGCGCTGGAGGGTGCCTTCCCCGAATTCGAGCAACCAGCGACCGACGATGTTGCGGGCCATCAGGCCGATCAGCAGGATCGCCAGCAGGGGCACCAACAGCCCAACCCCGAGGTTGATCAGCTCCTGGAGAAGCGGATTCAGGGTGTTGAACGGGTTGACCTGCTTGGGAATCGAGGTGAGGAACGCCAGCACGAAGCGGCTCACCGTGGTGGCCAACCAGATGGTGGTGGCCAGCGGGATCACCACCAGCAGGCCGGCGATCAGGTCGTTCTTGAGATCCTGCTGAAGGCGGTCGCCAAGCGGCTGATCAGGTCTGGGACTGGATTGCACCAACTGACCCCCCGGTGATCCGGTCTGCACATCGCTTTGGGAAACTTAGCCAGCCGCCAGGCCGGACCCGCGGAGGGGAGGCCGCTTCAGAGCACCGAGGCCAGGGCCAGGAGGGTGAAGGCGATCGCCAGCACCAGGGCGGTGCCGGTGCCGGCAATCGTGCGTTGGTTCGCAGCCAGGTCCCGGGCCTTCTCGGCCTCCTTGATCTGCACTTCGGCCTGCTTGAGCTGGCCATTGATGAAGGCCGTGGCGGCTTCCTTTTTCTTGGCTTCGGGCGCATCGGCAGGAATCTGGCCGGCGCGCTCGCCCTGGAGCACCACCTGTTCAATCACCTGGGGGTTCTGCATCTGGGTGCGGGCCATGGCCACCTGACCCTTCTTGGCGGTGAGGGCCTGGTCGGCCTGCTCGGTGAGGGTGCGATCGCCGCTGATCGACACCGGAATCGCCAGCAGCATGGCGAGGGCCAACAGGCCGCTGATCGCACAGACCACCCAGCGCAGGGGCGTGAAGCGCTCCTGGGGCGCATCGAGCCGGGAGCCGAAAAGCATCAACAGCAGGCCCACCAGGGCCATGGGCGACTGGTTGACCAGCCGTTCCACCAGCATCTGTTTGAAGCTCTCCTCACCCCAGCCGTTCACGGCCAACAGGGCCAGAAGCTGCAACCCCAGCAGCAACACCAGGGTCAGGCCCAGCCAGCGCAGCAGCACGCTGAAACGACCCAGGGAAGCGGAACCCACAGCAAGATGGCGGAATCGGGTGACTTTAGGGGTGGAATCGCCGCTGGTTGAATTGGCTGCAAGGCTGAAGCAGCAGGCCCGCACCCTGGGTTTCGGCCCGGTGGGGATCGCGGCGCTGCCCGGCAGTGCGCGGATTCGCCTGCGCACCGCCGCCCTGGAACGCTGGCTGGCGGCCGGTCACCAGGCCGACATGGCCTGGATGGCGGACCCGCGGCGCCAGGCGGCCGAACGCCTGCTCCCCGGCGCCCGCAGCCTCCTGGCCGTGGGGCTCAATTACTACGTGGCGGCCGAACGCCAGCCCGGCAGCCTCAAGGTGGCCCGCTACGGCTGGGGCCGGGATTACCACCGGGTGATCGATGGCCGCCTGCGCCAACTGGGCCGCTGGCTGGACCAGGAGAGGCCTGGCGTGCGCTGGCGCGCCTGCGTCGACAGCGCCCCCCTGCTGGACAAGGTGTGGGCGGAGGAAGCCGGCCTGGGCTGGATCGGCAAGAACGGCAACCTGATCCATCCCCGCCAGGGCTCCTGGTTGCTGCTGGGGCACCTGCTCACCAGCCTCGAGCTGCCGCCGGACCAACCGGCCGTGCCCCTCTGCGGCCGCTGCAGCCGCTGCATCGAGGCCTGTCCCACCGGCGCCATCAGCGAGCCGTTCGTGGTTGATGCCAGGCGCTGCATCGCCTTTCACACGATCGAGAACCGCGACGCCGAGCTGCCTGCCGCGATCCGGGCGGGCCTGGGCGGCTGGGTGGCCGGCTGTGACATCTGCCAGGACGTCTGCCCCTGGAATCAACAATCCCTGGAGAGCAGTTCCGATCCCGATCTGCAACCGCGCGACTGGCTGCTGAGCCTGCAGGCAGAGCAAGTCCAGAACTGGACTGAGGCCGACTGGGACGAGCGGCTGCGGGCCTCAGCCCTGCGTCGCATCAAGCCCTGGATGTGGCGGCGCAATGCCGCTGCCGCCACTGAAGCCAGCGGGGCCGCAGTAGCCCCAGTAGCCAGCCCAACAGGCTCCAACTCCGGCACCCCTGCGTGAACGAGAGCGTGGACCAGCTGCGCCAGGGCCCAGCCCAACGCTGGGAGCCAACAAGCACGGAGCTCCCTCGCAAGCCGCCCGCTTGGGCCGGCGGACCGGCGGAAATGGGCTCCTAGGCTGGGGCCTGGAAGGAACGCCACCATGGCACCGCGCTGGTTGAGGTCCCTGGTTGCACTGCCCCTGGTGATGGGGGTTGGACTGGGATCGACGCCTCCGGCCCGGGCCCTGGTTCCCTACGTGGTTCTGCCGGCCCAGCAGGACCTGGAAGCCGCCGGGCTGGGGATTGCCCAGGCCGCCGCCCGCCTGCTGCGCCTCGGTCAGGCCGAGGAAGCGGCCCGGCTGGCGGCCCTCACGGTGCAACTGATCCCCAACGATCCCCGGGGCTGGATCCTGCTCGCCGAAGCCCAGCTGCGCAGCAAGCAGCCCAAGCTGGCCGCCAAGGCCCTGGTTCAGGCCAAGCGGCTCGATCCCCACAATCCCGGCATCTGGTTTGCCGAGGGCTCCCTCGCCCTGCATGACAACCAGCCACAACGGGCGATCGTGCTGCTCAAGGCGGGCCTGAGGCTGGACAGCAAAAACGCGGGTGCCTACTTCGATCTCGGCAATGCCCAGATCATGCTCGGCAAGGCGGCGCCAGCCCTGGTCGCCTTTGAGAAAGCCGCCTCCCTGCGCCCCAACTTCTGGGAAGCGATCAACAACCAGGCCCTGGTGCTGTTTGAGCTGGGCAGGCCCACCGAGGCGATCGGCCGTTGGCGCCAGGTGCTGCGCATTAAGGCCGATGCGGCCGAACCGAGCCTGGCCCTGGCTGCGGCCCTGAATGGCCTCAAACCCGGCAATCCCGAGGCGATCGAGCTGGCCAACCGGGCCCTGGCGGCCGAACCCAATTACGTGCTGGAGAGTTACCAGAAGGACCAGCTCTGGGGTCCGCGCCTGCGGGCCGCCACCCGCCAGCTGGTGCATCGCAATGAGCTCAAGGCCAGCCTGGAGCGGGCCCAGGCCAATGCCGGTGGCAGCGGCGACGGCCAGGACGACCAGTAGGTCCTGGCGGGCTGGCTCCTGCCGGCCTCGACGGGATCTGTAGGCTGAGCCCCGATCGCCCTCAGACACCAGCAGCGGATGGCCGAGGAGCAGAACGGGCAGCGCATCCAACCGATCGCCCTGCATCAGGAGATGCAGCGTTCCTACCTCGAATACGCCATGAGCGTGATCGTGGGTCGGGCCCTGCCGGATGTGCGCGACGGCCTCAAGCCCGTGCAGCGCCGCATCCTGTTTGCCATGCAGGAGCTGGGCCTTACCCCCGATCGGCCCTATCGCAAGTGCGCTCGCGTCGTCGGCGACGTGCTCGGCAAATACCACCCCCATGGCGACCAGGCGGTCTACGACGCCCTGGTGCGGCTGGTGCAGACCTTCGCCAGCCGCCATCCCCTGCTCGATGGCCACGGCAACTTCGGCTCGGTGGACGACGATCCACCGGCAGCCATGCGGTACACGGAAACACGACTGGCGCCGATCGCCAATGAAGCCCTGCTGGATGAGATCGGCAGCGACACGGTTGATTTCGCACCCAATTTCGATTCCTCCCAGCAGGAACCCACGGTGCTGCCAGCCCAGCTGCCCTTCCTGCTGCTCAATGGCTGCACCGGCATCGCCGTGGGCATGGCCACCAGCATTCCGCCCCACAACCTGGCGGAAGTGGTGGATGCCCTGATTGCCCTGATCCGCAAACCGGAGCTCAGCGATGACAAGCTGCTGGAGCTGGTGCCCGGCCCCGATTTTCCCACCGGCGGGGAAGTGCTGATCAGCAGCGGCCTACGCGATACCTACCTGCTGGGCCGCGGCAGTATCGCCATGCGCGGTGTTGCCCACATTGAGGATGTGCAGCCGGGGAAGGGGCGCCACCGCCGCAGCGCCGTGATCATCACCGAACTGCCCTATCAATTGAGCAAGGCGGGTTGGATTGAGAAACTGGCGGAACAGGTGAATGATGGCAAGATCACCGGCATCGCTGACATCCGCGATGAGAGTGATCGCGATGGCATGCGGGTGGTGATCGAACTCCGGCGCGATGCCGAGCCGCAAAAGGTGTTAACCGAACTGCAACGGCGTACCGCCCTGCAGAGCAACTTCGGCGCGATCCTTTTGGCGCTGGTGGATGGCAAACCGGTGCAACTGTCCCTGCGGCAGATGTTGCACCATTTCCTTGACTATCGCGAACTCACGATCATCCGTCGCACCCGCTACGCCCTGAAGCGGGCGGAAGATCGGCTCGAGGTGGTGGAAGGCCTGATCATTGCCCTCGATACCCTGCCCCAGGTGATCGCCATGATCAGCGGCGCCGCCGATGCCAGCAGCGCCAAGGCCAGCCTGCAGGTGCATCTCAACCTGAACGAACGCCAGGCTGATGCGGTGTTGGCCATGCCCCTGCGCCGGCTCACCGGGCTCGAGCAGACCAGTCTGCGCAACGAAGCGGAGGACCTCCGCCAGGAGCGCAATCGCCTGCGCCACCTCCTCGATGACCGCGCCACCCTGCTCGACACCATGGTGAGCGAGTTCAAGGGTCTCAAAAAGCGCTATGCCACGCCGCGACGCACCCGCTTGATTGAAGGGGGCGATGCCCTGGTGGCCGAGCGGGCTGCCGCCGGCCGGCCCACGGCCGAGCTGCAGCGGCAGAAGGCCTTCGAGGGTCTGTCCAGCGATGGCAAACTGCTGATCCAGGCCGATGGCCAGGTGAAGATCGTGGCGCCCCAGCTGTTGGGCCGCCTGCACCTGGATGGGCCGATCGACGCGGGCGAGCATCCCGCTCCGGCCCGGTTGATCCTGCCGGTGAGTGAGAAACCAGCGCTGCTGGCCTTCACCAGCACCGGCCGGGTGGCCCTGTTGCGGTGGGAATTTGCCGGCCAGAACCCCGGAAGCCTGGAGCAGTTCCTGCCCGACGGCCTGCTGGGCGAACGGGTGGTTCAGCTGCTGCCCCTGCCCAGCGATGGGGCGGCCGGCCTGGGACTCCTGACCAGCGATGGCCGTCTCAAACGGCTGGCCCTGCAGGACTTCCAGGAGCTCTCGGGCCGGGCCGCCAGCGTGCTCAAACTCAAGGATGGGGTGGAACTCAAGCGGGTGGTCACCTGCCGCGATGGCGACACCCTGGTGGTGGGCACCAGCACCGGCCGGCTGTTGCGGCTCCAGGTCGATGAAACGGCCATCCCCACCATGGGTCGCATGGCCCAGGGACCGGTGTTGCTGCGCCTCCTGCCTGGCGAACGAGTCGTGGGAGCAGCCTGCGGACCCGCCGCTGGCGATCTGCTGCTGGCCACCCGCAAGGGCCAGATCAAGCGCCTGCAGATCGCCAGCCTGCGGCCTGGCCAGCGGGGGGATCTGGGCCAGATCGGCCTGCGCTTTGCCCTGCGCGATGACCAACTCAGTGACCTGCAGGACGGCAGCACCAGCCTGGTGGCCATCGTGCTCAAGGACGGACGCAGCCTGCGCCTGAACCCCCAATCCTTGGAGACCCAGGACTGTTCTGGCGCCGGCGAAACCCTGATCCTGAATGGGGATGAAGCGATCAACGAACTGATCCCCCTGATCCAGACCCATCGCTGATCCGTCCATTAGGGCCAGGGCGCGAACCCCGATTGGCGCCACAACCAGGACGCTTCAATCACCCCTGAAAGGCAAGTTCAACTGGACGAAAAGATTATCTTAGAGAATGGCTATTTAAACAAATAAGCGATTTTTTTTACGAGAGGCGCTATTAAGGTCTTGTCGGCCCGATTCAGACCTTGGCCACCAGGCTGGGCTCCAATGTCAGCTTGCTGGCTCGCACTTTGTCATCCATGGGGATCGGATAGGCGCCATCAAAGCAGGCGGTGCAGAAGTGATCGGAATGGTCATGGGCAGCTTCCACCATGCCTTGCTTGCTGAGGTAGGCCAGGGAATCCACAGCCAGGTGCTGTTCGATCTCGGCCAAACTCAGGCGCGCCGCAATCAACTGATCCTGGGTGTCGGTGTCAATTCCGTAGAAACAGGGGTGGGTTACGGGCGGCGAACTGATGCGCATGTGCACCTCCGTGGCGCCCGCCTCCCGCAGGGCAGCCACCAGCTTGCGACTGGTGGTGCCTCGCACGATCGAATCATCGATCACCACCACCCGCTTGCCAGACAACACATCGGGCAGGGGGTTGAGCTTGACGCGAATGCCGGCCTCGCGCATGGCCTGGGTGGGCTGGATGAACGTGCGACCGACATAGCGGTTCTTGATCAGGCCATCGGCAAAGGGGATGCCACTGACTTGCGAATAGCCAATCGCCGCTGGAATGCCCGAGTCGGGTACGCCGATCACAATGTCAGCCTCGAGGGGGGTTTCCCGGGCGAGGATTTCACCAATTCTGACCCGATAACTATAAAGTGATTCACCAAAGAAACGACTATCAGGACGGGCGAAATAGATCATTTCAAAAATGCAGAGCTTGGCGGGCTCTTCACACCAGCGTTGCCGCGAAGGCTCTGGATCTCCGGCACGGAAATGGATCAGTTCACCAGGCTTGACGTCATCGCAATAGCTAGCGCCAATGATATCGAGGCCGCAGGTTTCACTGCTGGCCACCCACTGGCCCTGCTCCGGCTCCCCCAGCCGTCCGAACACCAGCGGACGGATGCCGTGGCCATCGCGGAGGGCAAACAGGCCCTCCGGGGTGCCGATCACCAAACTGAAGGCCCCCTTGCAGAGGCCAGCGGCCGCCACAATCGCATCCTGCCAATCGCGGCCGCCATCGACGGCCTGCTGCAAGGCAAAGGCGATCAACTCCGAATCGGTGGTGGAGGTGAACTCCACGGCGGTGGCCGTGGCCAGGGCCGTGGCCGCGATCGCGCGGTTCAGGTCGGCGGCATTGACCAGATTGCCGTTATGGGCCAGGGCAAAGGGCCCGAGCCGGGTCATCAACACCACCGGCTGGGCGTTGCAGACCTTGCTGCTGCCGGTGGTCGAATAGCGGTTGTGGCCGATGGCCAGATCGCCCGGCAGGCGCTCAAGCACCTCCTGGTCGAACACCTGGCTGACCAGACCCATGTCCTTGTGCAGGCAGACCTTGGCCCCATCAAAGGCGGCAATCCCGGCCGACTCCTGGCCGCGGTGCTGCAGGGCATAGAGGCCGAAGTAGGTGAGGTTGGCCACCGCCTGGCCCGGGGCCAGCACGGCAAACACGCCACAGGCTTCTTCGGGCTTATCCGGCCGTTCAGGCTGCTCGAACGGCACTGGCAACGGGTCCCTCTGCGATGAAGTCATTCTGCCTCAGACCCCGGTCGCCATCCGCCGCGGAATCGCTTGCTCGAAGCTCTCCTGCAGGGCGCTGATCGGCAGCTGCACCAGGTCCTGGTCCGCCTGACGGATCACCAGCGTGGGGCTCGCCTGCACCTGGCCCAACCACTGGGCTGGCAGGGCGGCGCCGGCCTGGTCGAGGGCCTTCTGCCAGGCGCCCGCCTGCTCTGGGGCCACGCTCACCAGGATGCGGGCGCCCCCTTCGGCAAACAACAGGCGATCCAAACGGGTGGTGCCGGCCGGGAGTGCAACGCTCGCCCCCAGACCGGAAGCGATGCAGGCTTCAGCCAGGGCCACGGCCAACCCGCCATCGGCCAGGTCGTGGGCACTGGCCACCAGGCCATCACTGATCGCCAGGCGCAGGAAGGCCTGCACCCCCCGCTCCAGGGCCAGATCCACCCGGGGCGGCCGGCCGGTGAGCAGGCCATGCAGGCACTCCAGGTAGCTGCTGCCCGCCAGGCCGAGCCGTTCATCCAACGGGGCGGCCCCGGCAGCAGCGGCGGCCTCAAGGGGCACCCCGAGCAGCCAGATCCCATCGCCCGCCTGCTTCCAGGCCAGACCCGTCACCTGGGCCAGATCGTGGACGAGACCGACCATGCCGACCACGGGCGTGGGGTGGATCGGCTGCATGCGGCCATCGGGCAGGCGGGTCTCGTTGTAGAGGGAGACATTGCCGCCGGTCACGGGAGTGTCCAGGGCGCTACAAGCTGCCGAAAGGCCCTTACAGGCCATGGCCAACTGCCAATAGCCCGTGTCCGTGTCCGGCGAGGGGAAATTGAGGTTGTCGGTGACGGCCAGGGGTTCGGCGCCGACGCAGCTGAGGTTGCGGGCGGCTTCGGCCACCGCTGCCATGGCGCCCCGCTCCGGGTCGAGGGCCACCCAGCGGTTGGGACAATCCACCACCGCCGCCACACCACGGCTGGCCGGCGCCATGGCGCCCGACCCCTGTTGGGGACGCAGGCGCACCACGGCCGCATCGGCCCCACCGGGGGGGACCACCGTGTTGGCCTGCACCTGCTGGTCGTACTGGCGGTAGACCCAGCGCTTGCTGGCGATGGTGGGGTCATCGAGCAGGGCCAGCAGCACCTGGTTCCAGCTGCGGGAGCCGAGTCCTGCGGCGCTGGCGGGGGGGAGCTGGTCCTCCGACCAACGCCAATGGGCCTGGATCTCAGCGGGCGGTTCGCTGATCAGGCTGTGGTGGTTGATCGGCGTGTCATCGGCCAGGGCGTTGGCAGGCACCTCGGCCGCCACCTGGCCGTGTTGGAGCACCCGCACCACGTTCTCGGCCAGCACCCGTCCCACCACGGCCGCCTGCAGACCCCAGCGGCGGAAGCGGGCCATCAGGGCCTCTTCGCGGCCCTTGGCCACCACAAACAACATGCGCTCCTGGGATTCCGAGAGCAGGAACTCGTAGGCCGTCATGCCCTGCTCCCGGGCCGGCACCAGATCGAGATCCAGCTCCACGCCCACGCCGCCCTTGGCGGCCATCTCCGAACAGCTGCAGGTGAGGCCAGCGGCGCCCATGTCCTGGGCCGCCACCACATCACCGCTCTGGAAGGCCTCCAGACAGGCCTCGATCAGGCCCTTCTCCAGAAACGGATCGCCCACCTGCACGGCGGGCCGGTCATCGAGGGAGGCTTCGGTGAGTTCGGCACTGGCAAAACTGGCGCCGCCCATGCCATCGCGGCCGGTGGTGCTGCCCACGTACACCACCGGATTGCCGACGCCGCTGGCGCCGGAGCGCACGATCTCCTCGGTTTCCATCAACCCCAGGGCCATGGCATTCACCAGGGGGTTGCCGCTGTAGCTGGGATCAAAGGCCACCTCACCGCCCACGGTGGGCACACCAACGCAGTTGCCGTAATGGGCGATGCCGGCCACCACCCCTTCCATCAGGCCGACGTTGCGGCCCTCCTCCAGGGGACCGAAGCGCAGGGCATTGAGCAGGGCGATCGGCCGGGCCCCCATCGTGAAGATGTCGCGCAGGATGCCGCCCACCCCCGTGGCCGCCCCCTGGAAGGGTTCCACAGCCGAAGGGTGGTTGTGGCTCTCGATCTTGAAGGCCAGCCGCTGGCCTTCGCCCAGGTCCACCACGCCGGCGTTCTCACCGGGCCCCACCAGGATGCGGGGCCCGGTGGTGGGGAACTGGCCGAGCAGGGGCCGGGAATTGCGATAACAGCAATGCTCCGACCACATCACCCCGAACATGCCCAGCTCGGCCCGGTTCGGCTCCCGGCCCAGCCGGCGCACGATCTCGTCGTAGTCGGCCTGGCTGAGGCCCTCCTTGCGCAGCGCCTCGGCAAGCGAAAAGGCGGGTGTGGCGACCACAGCAACGAAGCAGATGAATCCACTCTGGCTGAGGGCCCCCCGGCTGGCAGGGGCCCCGCCCCTGGGACCGCCCTAGATCCAGGGATCCTCGTCAGAGGGCCACTGCCGATCCTGGGCCGGCGGTTGGCGCCGATCCGGACGGGCGGGGGGCCGGCGATCACCCGGCGGGCCATAGCGACCGGACCGGGCCTGGGGTTGGCTGGTGTCCGGTTGGGCGAGACCATCCTCGGGGTCCTCGTCCCAGGCTTCCCAGGCCTCAGGCCTGTCCCCGTAGGCGGTCCGGGGGGGTGCCTCCGCTGCATCCGGCTCCTCCAGCCAGCCCTCAAGCCGCTCCTCAAAGCGACCGCCCACCTCCTGAAACTGGTCGCGCAGGCGGGAGGTTTCATGGCCCAGTTGGTCGCGCCAGCGGCGGGAGCGGCGCAGGAATTCCTGGCGCACACTGGCCCGGGCCAGGGGCAGCTCATCCAGCTGGGTCAACGCGGTGACCACCTGGCCGGGTTGCTGATCGAGCAGGCGATCGGGGGCCAGGCGCCAACGGCTGCTGCCCGGCAGGCGCGGATCACTGCGGGACACCAGGTAGTGGAGGATGCGGCCGCTGTTGAGCTCCACGGCCGCATCGGCCACCCTGCCCAGCACCTGACCCTGCTGGCCGATCAGGGCGGCATCGATCAGGGTCGGTAGCCGTTCCACCGTGAGCAGGTCGGTGTCAGCCCCTTCGCCCTGGACGAACAGCTCCTGTTCACCCAACCCCCGCAGCTGGTTCAGGCGCCAGGCCAGGCGCTTGGAGCCAAAACCGCCGGGCCTGCTGATCCAGCCCAGCAGGCGATGGACCGGCGGATGCATCCAGGCCAGCACGCCAACGCCGTGCTCATGGCCGGCGTCGCAGCGCACCTGGCGCCGCAACAGGTCACTGAGCAGCAGTTGGTCCGGCAGGGGCATGGCAGCGGGGTCGAGGAATCAACGGGGGCCCTGGGCTCAGGGCCTCAGCTGCGGATCTGGACCGGCATCACCAGGTAGGTGAACCCGGGTTCGGCCAGCGGCTGCAGGATCACCGGCGTGGTGGGGGCGTTGCAATGGAGCTCCACCTGGTCGGCGGCGATCGCCTTGAGGCCGTCGAGCAGATAGCGCACGTTGAAGGCGATCTGGATCGCTTCGCCGGTCACCACGGCCGCCAGGCTCTCCGAGCCACTGCCCACATCCTGGGCGTCGGCACTGATCAACAGCTGGCCAGCCAGCGGATCACTGACGATCTTGACCACGTTGTTGTGCTGGTCAGCCAGGACAGCCACCCGCTCCAGGGCGGCGATCAGGGCGCGACGATCCACCTGCAACTGGCGGCTGAAGCTCTCCGGGATCAGCTGGCGGTAGTT
Source organism: Synechococcus sp. UW140 (assembly GCA_943370565.1). GTDB lineage: Bacteria > Cyanobacteriota > Cyanobacteriia > PCC-6307 > Cyanobiaceae > BAIKAL-G1. Next base: position 151,086 of record CALRRL020000005.1, read on the forward strand.
GGGGTAGGTGCCATCGAGGCTGCGGCTGGTGAGCACCTGATCCGACCAGAGGAACACCACCTGGCCCCGATCACAGAACAGGCTCACCGGTTCGGTCGACTGGCGGGCCGACAGCAGGCGCTCCAGTTCCCGCAGGGAGCGGGCCGGCACGGTGACATCCACCCCGCTGGCGGCAGCGCCGTCAGGGAGCCCCTGGTCGGGCAGGGCGTGATCGAGCTTGAGCACGGCCAGGCGGTGGCCGTCGGTGGCGGCGCACTCGAGCCCCTGGCCATCGAGGCCGAGGTGCACGCCGGTGAGGATCTGTTTGGCCTCGTCGCTGCTGCTGGCAAACAGGGTGGCCCGTAGGCCCTTCACCAGCACCTGGGGATCGAGGCGAATCGGTTCGCCGCTCTGCACCAGGGGCAGGTCGGGAAAATCATCGGCCGGCATGCCCCGCATCTGGTAGGTGCCCGAGCTGCTGGTCAGATCCACCTGCTCGCTGCCCTCATCGCTGTTGAGGGTGATCGGGCTGTCGGTGGAGAGGCGCGACACGATCTCGCCGAACATCTTGGCGGGCAGGGTGATGGCACCACTGGTTTCCACCGCGGCGGCCAGGCTGGTCTGGATGCCGAGGCTGAGATCAAAGCCGGTGAGGCTGAGCCGGCCCGTGCCGGCATCGGCGGTCAACAGCACGTTGGCGAGCACCGGATGGGTGGGGCGACTGGCCACGGCACGGCTGACCAGTTGCAGGCTGGCGCTGAGTTCAGCCTGGGAACAAACCAGCTTCATGGGCCAGCGAGGGGGGCCCCCACGCTTCCACAAGCCCGGCCCAAGCGCAACGGTCCGACCTGCCGGCTTCCCGTCCCTTCTTCTGATCAATGGATTGATCTCTTAGAAGAAGAAAGAAATCCGTAGTAGTAGGCACTGGGGAAAACGGGGAAAAGCCAAAATATCCTGATGATCACCGCGGTTTGACCAACCAAAGCCCGGGAAAAGCAAGCGCTGTTTTTGCAAAAATAGCAGTTTTCCACCGTTTCCCGCGCCTGGGGAAAACAATCGGATTGGGGCTGGCTTGGCTGGCCCTGGCTTTCCCCCTCTGAATGGGTCCCATTCCCCAGCCTTTCCAGCGGCCGGTTCTCCAGCTGGTTGGACCCAGCAGGCCCCAACCCAGGCGGTACCCGAGCCAGCAAAAAGGGGTCACCAAACGGTGACCCCTTGGGGCTTAGCCCCGCTTTCTGGCAGGCGATCACTGCACGCGATCGGGCACCTAGGCCTTCAGCCGCGTTCACCAGCCGGATGGCCTCCGAACCAGGGCCACCTGACCCGTCGGGTTCCGCTCAGGCCAGGGGCAACGGGCGCGTCAGTCGCCTACAAGCCAGGCGAACCACCCGCCTAGAAGCCCATCACCTGGGCCACCGTGGCCGTGTCGGGCTCGATGCCGGTATGGAATTTGGAGTCGTTGTTTTCAATCGCCGTGTCGGGGTCCTTGAGGCCGTTGCCCGTGAGCACGCAAACCACCGTGGCACCGATCGGCACCTCTTCGCGGCGCTTGATCAGGCCGGCCACGGATGCGGCACTGGCCGGTTCACAGAACACGCCTTCGCCGCTGCCGAGCAACTTGTAGGCCTCAATGATTTCGGCGTCGGTCACCGCCATGAAGCCACCCTGGCTTTCGCCCTGGGCCTTGAGGGCGTTCTCCTTGTTCACCGGGTTGCCGATGCGGATCGCGGTGGCGATCGTGTCGGGTTGGTCCACGGTGTGGCCCAGCACCATCGGTGCGGCCCCGGCCGCCTGGAAGCCCATCATCCGCGGCAGGGTACGGCTGCGGCCGGCCGCCTGGTACTCCTTGAAGCCCATCCAGTAGGCGCTGATGTTGCCGGCATTGCCAACCGGGATGCAGAGCCAGTCGGGGGCATCGCCAAGGGCATCCACCACTTCGAAGGCGGCGGTTTTCTGGCCCTGAAGCCGGAAGGGGTTGAGCGAATTGACCAGGGTGATCGGGTAGTGGTCCGCCACCTCGCGCACGATCGCCAGGGCCCGGTCGAAGTTGCCCTTCACCGCCAACACCTCGGCGCCGTAGAGCAGGGCCTGGGCCAGCTTGCCCTGGGCCACATAGCCATCGGGAATCAGCACGAAGGCCCGCATGCCGGCCCGGCGGGCATAGGCAGCCGCCGAGGCCGAGGTGTTGCCGGTGCTGGCGCAGATCACGGCCTCCGAGCCGGCTTCGCGGGCCTTGCTGATCGCCATGGTCATGCCCCGGTCCTTGAAGGAGCCGGTGGGGTTGAGACCGTCGTATTTGAGGAACACCTTCACGCCCCGGCCGATCCGCTCTGCGATCACCGGCGCCGGGATCAGGGGCGTGGCTCCCTCGCGCAGGGTGATCACCGGTGTGGCGGCCGATACGGGCAGCCAGGACCGGTAGGCCTCGATCAGGCCTGGCCAGTCCTGCATCACCGGCTTGGAACCCAGGCGCCGGAGGGCGGACAGCAGAGGCACGGGCAGCGAAGGGAGGGTTGGTCTGAATCTACGGCTCAGGCCAAAACCCCTGAAGCCATGCCTGTTTCAGTCGGTTTTGGCCGCCTGTTTCGTGAAGGGATCCGCTTGGACTGGGAGCGATCCTCCCGGGTCACTTGCTGCTATTTGGCGGTGCTGGTTTCGCCCTTGAGTCCATCGAGGGGCGCATTCGAGAAGAAATTCACCAGATCGGCGATCGAGCTGGCCTTGCTGGCAATCGCCATCAGGGCGGGAATGCTCACCTCCATCTCGCTGGTGGGATAGGCCTTGAGGAAGCCGATCGGGGAGAGGCTGCCCTTGCCCTGGTCCAGACCCAGGATCACGCCAGCCTTGAGGGCGGGTACCCCATAGGCCTTGGCCTTGAGCGGGAACACCAGCTGGGCCACCCGGGTCAGGATGGCTTCGCCGATACGGGTGTTCAGTAGCCGGCTGGTGAGCACGATCGGCAGGGTCAGCTGCTGGTTCAGCAACTTGGCCACATCGGCCGGTTTTTGTTTGCTGAGGGTGAGCACATCGGCTAAGAGCCCCCTGGCCTGACCGGTCTGGGCCAGGCTCTCGAGATCGGCCACCGAGATCGAGCGCATGAAGGCGCCGCTGACAAACACCACATTGGTGGCGGCTTGGGCGGCGGGCATGGCGGTGCTGAGGCCCAGGCCCAGCAAGGCGGCGGCGATCTGAAGCCGTTTGCGGCCCCGCGGGCGGGGCTGGCTGGTGCCTAAGGAACCGCGGGTCTGGCCAGAAAGCCTCTGCAGGAGCTGGGTCAAAACCGGTTCGCCAAGGGGGTTGGGACGATTTTAGGTGCCCCCAGCGGCAGCCAGTCCGATCGCCCGGCGGTTTGACGGGGAGACCAGCACATCCCGCAGCAGCCGCACCACGCCCCGTTCGGCCAGGCCCCGGGCCAGGTCCAGGCCCATGCGGCGCAGGTCCGGTTCTTGCAGAAGCCGTGGCAGGCGCTTGAGCAGCAGCTGGGGCTCAAAGCCGGGTAGTTGCTGCAGGATCACCACCAGGCGCTGAATCGGTTCGAGTGAGAGCAGTTCGCGATCGCTGGCGCTGATCGGATCGCGATCGCGCAGACCCGGCGGTTGCAACCGTTTCGGCAGCCGCTGGCTGAGCTGCAGGGCGGCCTGCCAGCTGAGGGCATCCACCTGGTCCACCACCCCCTCCACCAGTTGCTGACGCAGCAAACCGGCATGGGGGGAGAAGAGGAAATCAAGCACCTGATCCAGCAGGCCATCGAGATCGAGTTCGGCGCCCGAGGCGGCACGGGTGATCAGGTTGTCGAGCCGTTGCCAACGGAAGATTTCCCCATCGAAGAGCATTTCCCGCAGGCTGTCGCGCAGCTGGGGATCGGGATCCTCCATCAGGCGGCGGGCGAAATAGGGATAGGCGGCTCCAAGGATCTTGAAGTTGGGATCGACGCTCAGGGCAATCCCCTCCAGGGTGACGAGCGAGCGAATGATCAGGGCGTAGTAGGGCGGCACCCGGAAGGGGAAGCGATACATCACGCCGGAGAGGTCATCGGTAACCGCCTTGAAATCCATCCGGCTCACACCCATCTCCAGGGCCTGGCTGAACACGCTCTCAAAGGCGGGAACAATCGGCTCGAGATTGACATCGTTGGCGAGGAAGCCAAGGCTGACAAAATCCTTGGACAGGGCCGAAAAATTGCGGTTCACCAGGTGCACCACCGCCTGGATCAAGCCGGTTCTGGCTTCGCGGCTCACCTCACTCATCATGCCGAAATCGAGGTAGGCCAGGCGGCCGTCGGGTAGGGCCAGCAGGTTGCCGGGGTGGGGATCGGCGTGGAAGAAGCCATGCTCGAGCAGCTGTTGCAGGCTGCAGTTCACGCCCACCTGCACCATGTCATCGGGGTCAACACCGATGGCCCGCACCGCCTCCAGATTGGTGAGTTTGACGCCATCAATCCATTCCATCGTCAGCACCCGCCGGCTGGTGGCCCGGTGGTGGATGGCGGGCACGGCGATGCGCGGGTTATGACTATGCAAAGAGGCAAATTTTTCGGCATTGGCGGCTTCGTTGAGATAATCCATCTCCTCGAACACCCGCTTGCCCAGCTCATCGATCAGGGCAACCAGATCACTGCGAATCAGGCCGATGTTGCTGTTCAGCCAGGCGGCAATGTTGCGAACGATATAGAGATCAAGGGTGATCTGCTCGCGCAGTCCTGGTCGCTGCACCTTCACGGCCACCCGTTCGCCGCTGAGGAGCACGCCCCGATGGACCTGACCCAGGGAGGCGGCCGAGATCGGCTCCCGTTCCAATTGGGCATAGATCTGGTCGATCGGGGCACCGAGGTCCTCCTCGATGCAGGCCATGGCCAGGCCGCTGTCGAAGCCGGGCAGTTGGTCTTGCAGTTGGGCGAGTTCCTCCAACAGGAGGGGCGGAATGATGTCGGGCCGGGTGGAGAGGGCCTGGCCCGCCTTGATGAAGGCCGGGCCGAGGGTGGCGAGCAATTCGGCGCATTCCCGCGCCCGGGCGCGGCCCCGATCCCGATCCTTGAGTTGGCCGCTGAACCAGTCAAAGCCCACGCCCAGCAGGTAGAGGCCGATCGGCACCAGGGTCTGCCAGAGGCGGCGGATCAGCCGTTGGGGATGCCCGGCATAGATGCGGGTGATCGTGGCCGGGTCGTAGCTGAGCAGGCCGGAGGCTTCGATGAAGTCCCCCAGGTCGTGGCTTTGGCCCAGGGGGGTGGATCGGGGTTTGGCGTTGGCGGTGTGATCGCGGGCCGGGGAGTCGCTGTCCCAGGACGCATCGCGCTGGGATGGGGCCGGGGGGTTGGTGGCCATCAGGGGATCGCTGGGCAGGTCTTCCTGGCTGATCCCTGGGCTGGTGGCCTGGGGCTGGTGATCTGGGGGTTCGGCCTCCATGGCTTCGCCGGTGACAGCCCGGTGCATGGCAGCAACGGCGGCTTCGGCAGCGGTACGAACCATGGCAGCAAAGGGTGGCGATCCAGCGGGATGGAGATGGCCGCCCCCCTTCTAAACGAATCCCACAGCCGCTACGGTCAGCCCGATTGCCTGGGGCCGGTTTGCTGACGGGTCTGCGCCTGGAAAACATTGCCCTGATCGAGAGCCTGGAGCTCGGCTTCAGTGGCGGGTTCACGGTGCTCACCGGTGAGACCGGCGCCGGCAAGTCGATCCTGTTGGATGCCCTCGATGCCCTCCTCGGGGGCGCCCAGGGGGCGGCGGGGGCCCGGCTGTTGCGCCAGGGCCAGCGGCGGGGCCGGATCGAGGCCAGTTTCAGCCTCACCCCGCCCCTGCAGGGCTGGCTGGAGCAGCAGCAGGTTGACCTGGATGGGGACGACCTGCTGGTGAGCCGCGAGTGGCGCCTGCAGGAGGAGCGGCTCACCAGCCGGCACCGGCTCAATGGGGTCGTTGTCAGTCGCGCCCAGGTGCAGGAGCTCCGGCCGCTGCTGCTGGATCTCACGGTTCAGGGCCAGACCCAGCAACTGGGTCGGCCCGGCCAACAGCGGCGCTGGCTGGATCGCTTTGGCGGTGCCGAGCTGGCCCTGGCCCTTGGGCCCGTGCCCCTGGCCTACCGCCAGTGGAAACAGGCCGCCGCCGCCCTGGACACGGCCCGACGCGACTGGCAGCAGTTGCAACTGGAACGGCAACAGCAGGAGCAACTGCTGCTCGATCTCGAGGCCGCCCAACTGGACGATCCCAACGAGCGCCAGCAGCTGGAGCAGGCCCAGGACCGGCTCGTGCATGGGGTGCGCCTGCAGGAGGGGGTGATGACCCTCCTGGGCCGGCTGATCGAGGGGGCCGACCAGGCCCCCTCCGCCCTGGACCATCTCGCCGCCTGCGAACAGGAGCTGCAGCAGCTGGAGGCGATCGACCCCAGCCTGATCAGCCTGCGCCAGGCCTGCACCGATGGCCTGGCCCAACTCCAGGACCTGGCCCGCGAGCTCGACCGCTATGGCGCCAGCCTGGAGAGTGATCCCGAAACCCTGGCCTCCCTGCAGGAGCGCATTGCCCTGCTCAAGGCCCTGGAACGGCGCCATGGCCAAGATCTGGCTGCGTTGATCGCCCGGCGCGACGAGCTGCGCCTGCTGCTGGCCCCCGGCGGCGCTGAGGCGGCGCTCACGGATCTGGAGGCCCAGGAGCAGCAGAGCCGCAGCCAGCGGGATCAGTGCAATGGCCAACTCAGCGCCGCCCGTCGCCAGGCGGCCCAGGCCCTGGAAGGGCAGCTGATGGAGGCGTTGCGACCGATGGGCCTGGCCAATGTGCGCTTTGCCGTGGCGATTGCGCCGGCGGCGGCCACGGAGGAGGGGGCCGATGCGGTGCAATTTTTGTTTTCGGCCAACCCAGGCCAGCCCCTGGCCCCCCTGGCTGAGGTGGCCTCTGGCGGCGAAATGAGCCGCTTCCTGCTGGCGCTGAAAACCTGCCTGGCGGCGGCCGACCCCCACGTCACCTTGTTGTTTGATGAGATCGACAGTGGCGTCAGCGGCCGGGTGAGCGGCGCCATGGCGGCCCTGCTGCAGAAACTGGCCCTCCAGCGCCAGGTGTTCTGCGTCACCCACCAACCCCTGGTGGCGGCGGCGGCTGAGCACCATTTCCTGGTATCCAAATGGGTGGAAGCGGGCCAGACCCAAACGCGAGTGTCCCAACTGCGGGACACTCAGGCCCGGCAGCAGGAACTGGCGGAATTGGCCGGTGGGGATTCCGGTGGGGCCCGCAGTTACGCCGCCAGCCTGCTCGCCCCACCCCCCGGTTGAGGCGCCGGGCGGATCCCGCTGCTGCCCGGCTTGCCGCTTGGCCAGGCCGGCCCCGGGCCGGGATTTGACCCAATTGCTCCCCAGGTCCCACTTAGAATCTCCGCTTATCGGATCCCATGGATGGCTCGCGCGAGCGCCAGTTCTGATCGGCCTGACACCAGCTCCAGCGCGCCAGCCCGCACCATCAACGAGAAGGCGGCCCAGTTGAGTGCCAGTCGCCTGCTCAATGGCGGCAGCCTTGAGGATGTGATCCGGGTGCGGGGTGCCCGCCAGCACAACCTCAAAAATGTCGACCTGACGATTCCGCGCAATCGCCTGGTGGTGTTCACCGGGGTGAGCGGCAGTGGCAAGAGTTCCCTGGCCTTCGACACGATCTTTGCCGAGGGCCAGCGCCGCTACGTCGAGAGCCTCTCGGCCTATGCGCGCCAGTTTCTCGGCCAGGTGGATAAGCCCGATGTGGATGCGATTGAGGGGCTCTCCCCAGCCATCTCAATCGATCAGAAATCCACCAGCCATAACCCCCGCTCCACCGTGGGCACGGTGACGGAGATCCAGGATTACCTGCGGCTTCTCTATGGCCGTGCCGGTGAACCCCACTGCCCCCAATGTGACCGGTCGATCCGGCCCCAGACCATCGATGAGATGGTGGACCAGATCAGTACCTTGCCAGATGGAACCCGCTACCAATTGCTGGCGCCGGTGGTGCGGGGTAAGAAGGGAACCCATGTGAAATTACTGGGCGGCCTGGTGGCCGAAGGGTTTGCACGGGTGCGTATCAATGGCGAGGTGCGCGAACTCGCCGATAACATCGAACTCGATAAGAACCACGCCCACAATATTGAGGTGGTGGTGGATCGGCTCGTGGCGCGCGAAGGCATTCAAGAGCGCCTCACCGATTCCCTGCGCACGGCCCTGAAACGGGGCGATGGCCTGGCCCTGGTGGAGGTGGTGCCCAAGGCCGACCAGCCCCTGCCTGAGGGGGTGGAGCGGGAACGGCTCTATTCCGAGAACTTCGCCTGTCCGGTCCATGGCGCCGTGATGGAGGAACTGTCGCCCAGGCTGTTTTCCTTCAACAGTCCCTATGGCGCCTGCGCCGATTGCCATGGCATCGGCCACCTGCGCAAGTTCACGCCCGAGCGGGTGGTGCCCGATCCTTCCCTGCCTGTGTATGCGGCGATTGCGCCTTGGAGTGATAAGGATAATTCCTATTACTTTTCGATGATTTATGGTGTCGGCGAAGCCTTTGGTTTTGAAATAAAGGTTCCCTGGAATCAATTAACAGATGTCCAGCGCGATGTGCTCTTGAATGGCAGCAAGGAAGAAATCGCGATTCAGGCCGATAGCCGCTATCGCAAGGGCCAGTCCTACATGCGCCCCTTTGAGGGCATCCTGCCGATCCTGGAGCGCCAGTTGCGTGATGCCAGTGGCGAGGCGGTGCGCCAGAAATTAGAGAAATTCCTGGAGATGGTGCCCTGCGCCACCTGCAAGGGGTTGCGGCTGCGGCCTGAGGCCCTGGCGGTGAAGGTGGGTCCTTACGGCATCCATGAACTCACGGCCGTGAGTGTGGGCGAAAGCCTGCAGCGGATTGAGGCCTTGATGGGGGTGGGGGCCAGCGAAGGGGCCGAACCGTTGATCACGGCGCGCCAGATCCAGATCGGAGATCTGGTGTTGCGCGAGGTGCGCATGCGCCTGAAGTTCCTGCTCGATGTGGGCCTTGATTACCTGAGCCTGGATCGGCCCGCCATGACCCTCTCCGGTGGAGAGGCCCAGCGCATTCGCCTGGCCACCCAGATCGGCGCGGGTTTGACCGGTGTGCTGTATGTGCTGGATGAGCCGAGCATCGGCCTGCATCAACGTGATAACGATCGCCTGCTGGCCACCCTGTTCAAGCTGCGGGATCTGGGCAACACCTTGATCGTGGTGGAACACGATGAAGACACGATTCGGGCTGCTGATCATGTGGTGGATATCGGTCCTGGTGCTGGCGTCCATGGCGGTCACATCGTCGCCCAGGGATCCCTGGACAACCTGCTGACGGCCGAGGAGTCGTTAACGGGCGCCTATCTCAGCGGTCGGTTGTCGATTCCCACGCCGGCCCAGCGCCGCAGCAGTGGCAGCCGCCGCATCAGCCTGGTGAATTGCCAGCGCAACAATCTCAATGGTTTCGATGTCGATATTCCCCTCGGACGTTTGGTTTGCGTCACCGGGGTCAGCGGCAGCGGCAAGAGCACCCTGGTGAATGAGCTGCTGCATCCGGCCCTGGAGCACAAGCTGGGCATGAAGGTGCCGTTTCCATCCGGCCTGGATGAACTCAAGGGCATCAAGGCGATTGATAAGGTGATTGTGATTGACCAATCACCGATCGGTCGCACGCCCCGCTCCAATCCAGCCACCTATACGGGAGCATTCGATCCGATTCGCCAGGTGTTCGCGGCCACGGTGGAGGCCAAGGCCCGCGGCTACCAGGTAGGCCAGTTCAGTTTCAACGTCAAGGGAGGCCGCTGTGAGGCCTGCAGCGGCCAGGGTGTGAACGTGATCGAGATGAATTTCCTGCCGGATGTGTATGTGCAGTGTGATGTCTGCAAGGGGGCTCGTTATAACCGTGAAACCCTCCAGGTCACCTACCGGGGCCACACCATTGCCGATGTGCTGGAGATGACCGTGGAGCAGGCCGCCGACGTGTTCTCAGCCATTCCCCAGGCCGCCGATCGCCTGCGCACCCTGGTGGATGTGGGCCTGGGCTACGTCAAACTCGGCCAACCCGCCCCCACCCTCTCCGGCGGTGAAGCCCAACGGGTGAAACTGGCCACCGAACTCTCGAAACGGGCCACCGGCAAAACCCTCTATTTGATCGATGAACCCACCACGGGCTTAAGTTTCTACGACGTTCATAAATTGATGGATGTGATGCAGCGCCTGGTGGACAAGGGCAATTCGATCCTGGTGATCGAGCACAACCTTGATGTGATCCGCTGCGGCGACTGGGTGATCGATCTCGGCCCTGAAGGCGGCGATAAAGGTGGCCAGATCGTGGTGGCAGGAACGCCTGAGGAGGTGGCGGAGCATCCCACCAGCCATACGGGCAGGTATTTGAAGCAGGTGTTGGCACAGCATCCGCCTGAGGTGGTGGCGGTTTGATGGGGCTGGTGAAGTTTATATTTATTTAGGGGATTAATTGGGTATTTTTATAGCTTTAGATATAACCTATCCATATTAATTATCTTTAGTATCGCTATATTCAAGGCAATTGTATTGCATTCGCCTCGATCTTTGTTGCGGTTGTGACAGATTATTTTCAATCAATCTCGATCAATTGATAATGCTTATTAGTTTATGAGCTCCTAAATAGACTTTTTATTGTACGGAATTTCAAAGCTATCTCATATAAATTTCCCTATTAAACTTTCTGGCCAACCCATGGCAATCGGCAACAGACTATTCGATGAAAACATATAGCACCACAGTCGCTCAAGATAGTGGCCCTCAACAGGATTCGAGTGATGCGAGACGCTAGCCAGTAATTCTTTGTAAAAACTAATAGGACGCATGTGCACGGCTCGTCTGCTGACAGCGAAGCAGCCACACATACTCGTGACCGTTAGCAAGGGAAGTGGGCCCAGGTATTTTGTTGCATAATCAATCAGATTCAGGTTGCTTCGTGCCAAGGAGCCGGTATTCCAAGCCTCAACATATTTGGGGTCAGCTTCAAACTTGATGTCTTGCCATTGGAGCGGCCCAAAAATCCCGTAGGCAGAGGCTGAAAATCCATATTGGATGGCGTGGGGAAAGTAATCTTCAATAGTCGTGTACACGTTGTTGCCAAGATCATCAATTCTTCCCTGTAGAAAGACGGTAATGTCGGGAAGCGAAGCATACCTTGTGATGATGTGATGCAGCCAGCTATTAGACTCCCTGCCTAGATTAGGAAGGGCAATGACAGAGCTATGGTCTGTATTCGTAAGTGCAAGAGGAGCTCCTTTGTTGTAGATATAAACCGGAATCTTGCCGAATATATTATTAAGCCAAGCTACATTTTCGTCGTAGCGAGCAATCACTAATTCAGCCTGCATGTGCGATGCGATGAATAATGAATTGCTTGTACTATAGCGTCGTTCCTGCAATTGTCTAGGGACGACTTGGTGCGCAATTGCTCGTGATTGTGGTTTGTCGTTGGCCGGGGTCTTGCCCGTCCTTTTGGTGTTATTCATGACTCGATTTGCTTGTTGGTTGACCTCAGTGTCTTGTGACCCCGCTTTGTTGCAAGAGAACTTGATGATGGCGTTGAAGTGGGAGCCAGATGGATTCGAATCCGTTGAGATTGACTAGGATGAACCGGCGTATCAGCGGGTCACCCTTGCTATGGCTTGCTTGGTCGTGGGGGCTGGCTTTGCGGGTGCCACGATCGCCAGGACCCTGGCGGAGGCAGGTCTTCGCGTTGACATCATCGATCAACGCAGTCACATCGGCGGTAACGCCCATGATTTTGTCAACTCTGATGGCGAGCGCATCCATCGCTATGGCCCCCATCTTTTGCATGGAAACAGGCTGAGTCCAGCGGTGGCATTTCTCAGCCGCTTTACTGCTTGGACTCCCTATGAACACCGGGTGCGGGCGTTGCTCGCCGATGGCACAACAACACCTCTACCGGTCAATCGCACAACCCTTGAAGATGTCTTTGATATTCACTTAGCCGATGAAGACGCTGCCAGATGCTTTCTTGATTCGATTCGCCATCCCCTAGAAAAGCCGGCGAATGCAGATGACTTGTTTCGAACTAGCGTGGGGGAGAAGCTTGCTGATATTTTTTTCCGGCCCTACACCCGCAAGATGTGGGGGGTTGACGCTAGGGAGTTGGATCTTGTTGTTGGCGCAAGGCTGCCTGTGCGCTGCAACAGAGATGGGCGTTATTTCACCGATTCCTTTCAAGCACTGCCGAGCTTTGGTTATACCCAGCTATTTGAATCGATGTTGGATCATCCCAAGATACATCTCCGCTTGAATACTTCTTTTGAAAAGGCCATGCAGCGCCATTACGAGCACAGCTTTCTTTGTCTGCCAATAGATCATTATTTTGAGTATATTTATGGAATTTTGCCGTATCGATCAATTCGCTTTCATACTCAGCAGAGCAAGCAAACACAAGCAGCAACCGTGATTAATTTCACAGATGCCAGCCCGTACACGCGTACAACCCAATGGTCGTTGCTGCCAAATTCAGGATCGGCAAGCAATGGACTGCATACAATCACAGTGGAAGAACCCTGTAGCATGGCGGCTAATCCAGGTGAATATTACTATCCGGTTCAAACGGCTGATTCGCTGCGTTTGTATGGCCTCTACCGCCAACTTGCAGCGGCCCAAGCTGATATAACTTTCTGCGGGAGAACCGGTTTGTTTCGTTACATCGATATGATTCCTGCTGTTACCATGCATCTGGAGATCGCTGCGAGATACTTGCAAGGACGAGCCTGATTAATGGCGTTGGGGCAGGGTCCTGGGCAAGTATTTGGAGGCAAAGAAACCATGATCAAAAAAATTTTCGTATGATCATTTCCATAACGTGTGCATTCTGCCCATCGGTATTCATGCCTATTGATAGGCACAGCATCACCTGTTCGGTCTAGGGAGCTCAAGATTCTGATTGAACGCTGGGTACGAGGCAGCCGATCGGCCTTGGTTCAATCAGAGACTACCGCCAGCCGATTCCAGTCGCTGCCATACCTCATAGACCTGTCCATCAAGGGCTTGAAAACTGGTTGGTAACGGCTCGCCTGGAAAGGCGCAGACAACCTGCAGGATCTGACCTGAGTCATCGGCTTGGTAGATACCGATCAGCGCTTGACCTTCCAATGGCCCCGATGAGGGGATGAACGTGATTGTTTTTGTGTCGGCATTGATTGTGAGTTTGCCGGTTTCGCAATGCACAAAGCTGCCAACATAGGCCGACGGACAGACGTTATAAAAATGTAGTTTGAAGCTGGTTTCGTTAAGCTCCCAGATGTAGTGACTCCAGACTTGGGGATGTAGCCATTTTGTCTTTAATTGACAAGCGATTACTTTGTATTTGCCTGTGATTGTATTCATGCTTCCGGTGCTTGGCTTTTCAGCCTAGCAGCAGCAGGTTTTTTGTTGGCTTTGGCGCTTGGAACTTCAAGGACGGGTCGGACTGAGTTGTCTATCAGGTTGAGTGCCGTTGCTGGGTGAGCCATGAAAACTTTTGATTCATTGTTCTCCAGGTTCAGATTCCTGCTTTTTTCGCTTGATTTCGAGCAGCCCTGCCTGCCCAGCCGCCTGGGAGACCAGGCGGCACTGGTTGGGCTGCAGATTGGTTCCTCCCCTGGTTTTTCGCTAGCAGCGCTCGTTTTTTCCTCAGGGCTGCCCATCCCGTCAGGGCCCGCGCTTGGGCCGAGGGCGCCGAGGCGTTCTTGGCGGTTGGTAGGGATGGGCGGGGTCTTACCCAGGGAGAGCCAAGGCCACGGCGGCGGCACGGGAGCAGCCTGATCAGGCGGGAGAGCGGGTGCTTGGTTCGCTCTAGCCCCCAATCACCGATTCCGATCAGCTCATCCTCAAGGGGGTTGGTGATCGCGGTGGTGACAGAGCCCCGGGGGGTGGGCTTGGGCGCGGCTGACCTGGTTGAAGATGTGTCTGATTATGACGCCACTCGCTGAGACTTAGCTCAGATGGCTTGCCCCTACTCGGTTTTCGCCCAGGCTGGCCGCAGTCACACCTGTGACTCGGGCCGGGTTGCGCCCGTTCGGGGCTGCTAAAATGAAGGAATCAATCCCGTACGGAAAACCACCCATTTCTGTACGACATTGCAATTGATCCGCCATGCCCCAAGCTAGAACTATCAGTTTCGTCGACGCCTACGGCGCCTATTTCACTGCCATTAATGCTCCCTTCAATGCTCCCCTGCTCACCAGCCGGATTATGGCCAATGTGGCGCGCACAGCTGCTGGTGCCTGTTCAGAGCGTGAAGGCGATGCCGACGATCGACGGAGTGGAAAACGCGATCAAGACTCCGGCACGACCTCGACCTCGACCGTTGCAGTGGTCACTGATGACTACGCAGCCAATACGAGTACTTCGGGAACCCTTGCCCTGGGGGTGATGACTGCCGGTGTACTGGAGACCAGGCGTGATCATGACTGGTTCAGCATTCAGCTGACGGCTGGTCAGTCCTATCAGTTTGCCATGATCGGTGGCACGCTGCTGGATGCCTATCTGGTGTTGCGCAATGGCAGTGGTGCTGTGATTCTTGAGGATGATGATGGGGCAGGAAATTTCAATGCTTTGATTAATTTTACGCCAACCACCACAGGGACCTATTTCCTGGATGCAGGCGCCTATCGCAATCGCTATACGGGAACCTACGGCTTGTTGGCGACAACATCAACTTCACCCACGCCTGCAACGCAGACCTATGCCTTGAGCGCGTCCGCATCAACACTGAATGAAGGTCAGACCCTGACATCGACTGTAACAACAACTGGGGTGGCTGCCGGTACCACGCTGTATTGGAGTGTTTCTGGAGCAGGAATTGATGGTAGTGACTTTAGCGCCGGGGCGTTAGCTGGCGTTGGAGTTGTGGGTGCTGATGGCAAGTTTTCGTTTAATCATGCGCTTGCTAATGACCTCAAATCAGAGGGAGATGAAGTTCTCGAGGTGAAGCTGTTTAGTGACCAAAGCCGTAGTGTACAGCTGGGAAATTCAACGTCTGTTCTGATCAAGGACACTTCTGTTCCGATCAGTAAAACTTACCGCTTGAGTGTGTCGGCAAGCAGCATCAATGAAGGCTCCACGCTCACCACTACGGTGGCGACAACGGGGGTGACGGCGGGAACCACCCTCTATTGGAGTCTCTCGGGGAATGGCATTGACAGCAGCGATTTTTCAGCCGGTGCCCTGACCGGTTCGGCTGCGGTGGGGGCTGACGGCAAATTTTCGTTCAGGCATACTGCCGCGAATGATCTTAAAACCGAGGGAGACGAAACCCTCCAGATCAAGTTGTTCAGCGATGCCAATCGCACGCTGCAGCTGGGATCAACGGCATCGGTGACCATCAAGGACACCTCCGTCACCCCGGCGCCGACCCCAACGCCGAACCCAGCCCCAGCACCAACAGGGTTCAAGATTAACCTTGTTTACGATGCGGCCGCCATGGCAGCTCCCGCTTCCTTCCGAGCGGCGATTGAACGGGCTGCCGCAATTGTGCAAGCGGCATTCACAGATAACATCACCATCAATCTGACAGTTGATATCAGTGGAACTGGCGGATTCGCCTACGCGGGTCCTTCGTCGGGGCAATTCCTGAGCTACAGCTCCGTGACTTCCTTGCTGAAGAGTCGGGCCTCTGCCGGCGACACCTCGTTTGATGCCTTGCCGGCCGCCAGCTCGATCCAGGGATCCAGTTCGGTGGCCGTCTGGAATGGCCAGTTGAAGGCCCTTGGCCTGTTGGCAGGGAACGACACCACCACCAACGACGGCTCGATGGGTTTCGCTGCTGACATCAATCCCAACTTGATCGTTGGGGTGGCCCTCCATGAAATTACCCATGCCATGGGTCGGGTTCCCTATGGTCCAGATCCGGGAATTTTTGACCTGTTCCGCTTTACGGCCCCAGGCGTTCGCTTGTTTGATGGCAACGTGCCGGCACCAAAAGGCTCCTATTTCTCAGTGGATAATGGCGTGACCAAGCTGGCTGATTACGGCGTCAGCTCTGACCCGAGTGATTTCCTCAATGCCGGGGTGCAGGGTTCTAACGATGCCTTTAACGAGTACTACACCGCCAGCACGACCCAGGATCTATCCGCGATTGATCTCAAGCAGATGGATGTGCTGGGCTTCCACCTAGCGGGCTCCACGGTGGTGGCCAGCACGGTGACTGGTTCGCCCCTGGTCAGCCAGTCGGTGGCGGGCTCATCCCTCACCCCCAATTTCGGTTCCTTCGCGGCCACGGCCCAGGCTGACCTGTTGACCGGCACGAGCCAGAAGGATACCTTCAGTTTTCTCGCCAAGCCCAACTTCACGGCAGATGGCAAGGGCTCTGACTTGATCACAGACTTCAACGCGGCCCAGGGTGACCTTCTGAAAATCAGTAAGGCGGCCTTTGGTTTGTCGGCTGCAGCCCCTGCTGTGTTCAGGCAAGTGGAGTCGGCTGCCGCACTCACCAGCTGCCTGGCCACCAGCACGCAATTTGTTTATGACCATTCCACGGGCAATTTGTTCTTTAACCAGAACGGTTATGCGGCAGGTTACGGCTCTGGGGGTGTTTTCGCTGTTCTGCAGAATCACGCCTCCTTGACCAACGCCAATCTGCAGTTTGTTTAGGGCTTTGTTACGGGGCATGCTTGCCAAAGCCTAGGCCTGTAGTGCCCTATACAAAATCATTTCTTCGTTTTTGTGTTACTTAGTCTGTACCCATCTCGTCGGTTTGCCGCTATCGTTTCAAGGTTAATGCATTTAAAGTTGTTTCCATGCTCTTTAAAGTTCTTCCTGTCACAGCCCTGCTGTTGAGCCTGGCTCTGCCAGCTGCTGGGCTGGCCAAGCCGAAATATGGCTATTCCGGGGATATCGCGCCAGAGAAGTGGGGCCAGCTGAGCCCTGACTATGCAGCCTGTTCAACAGGCACCAGCCAGGCCCCGCTCGATATTGTTACCACCAAAACTGTAAAGGATTCAAGCAGTCTGCCCCTCAAGCCTGACTATGTTGCTGGTCCTGCTGAGGTGATCAATACCGGCACCCAGATTCAAGTCAAGCTCAAGGGCGACTTGAAGATCGGCTCTACAGACTACAAGCTGCTGCAGTTCCATTTCCATGCCCCCGGTGAGGAAGCTATCAACGGGGTTCATTATCCCTTGAATGCCCACCTCGTCCATGCCGACAGTGCTGGCATCCTTAAGGTGATCGGCATCAACCTGAAGGTTGGTGCCCCGAATGCCTACCTCGAGACGTTCTGGAGCAAGCTGCCAGCCAAGAAGGATGGGGCTGTGAAAGTTGACCTGCCTTCTCTCTCCGGCTTGCTACCCCGCTCCCTTGCCTATTATACCTATAGTGGCTCCCTCACCACACCGCCTTGTACCGAGGGCGTTCAATTTTTCATCCTGAAGCAACCTGTCACCGTCTCGGCCAAGCAGCTGGAGACCTTCGTCAAGCTCTATCCCAACAACGCCCGGCCAGTGCAGCCCTTGAACGGTCGCGTGATCAAATCCAGCAACTAGTTTATTCGCTTTAGGGCGCCGATCCAGGGGGCATTTCTGACGGGAAATGCCCCCTTTTCTTCTGCCAGCATTGGAATGGAATGAATCGCGAACCAGCTTCCTAGTCCTCCAAGGGTCCTGTGCTGCCTCGCCGCTGACCCTTGATCGCACCCCGTTGTTTTTTGGTTGCCAGGCGCCGTTCCACCGAGCCGCGGCTGGGTTTGGTCAGACGCCTGGCCGGCGCTGGTGGCGCAATCGCCTCCCGCAGCAGCTCCACCAGTCGCCGTTGGGCGGCGATCCGATTGCGCCATTGGGAACGATGTTCCGAAGCTGCAATCACGACCGAGCCAGCTACGAGCCGTCCGGCCAGCCGCGCCAGGGCCCGCGCCTTCAGCCCGGCCGGAAAGGCTGTTGACGCGACCAGGGGAAACACCAGTTCCACCCGGGTATCGGTGCTGTTCACGTTCTGACCGCCGGGACCGGAGGAGCGGGAAAACCGCCAGCTCAATTCCGCCGTCGGGATCAGCACCGACGCCGTCACCCTTAGATCCGTTGTGGCAATCCCGTCCGCCATGGGGAGAGCCTGCCACGGCCTCGCCTGATCTGGGCATGGCGGCCCGTCAAGGGCCTGGCAGCGCCCCTGGGGCGGATTCGGCGCCGCTGTCAGCCGCGCGACAGGGCCTTGGGCAGGCTGGGGCGCTTAGCTGGAGCCAGCCACCCGGTTCAGCCCTTGAGCAGTTCCCCTTCCACCAGTCCCCAAGCGGCCCAGGAGGGCTGGATCGACGAGGTTTTTGATGGTGTGCGCTATGGCCTGGCCGGCTCGGTGCTGGTGGAGGCCGAGAGCCCCTATCAACGGCTCACGATCATTGACAGTGAGCGCTATGGCAAGGGCCTGCTGCTCGACGGCTGCTGGATGACGGCCGAGCGCCAGGAACGCCACTATCACGAAGCCCTGGTGCATCCGGCCCTGTGTGGGGCGGCCTCGATCGAGCGGGTGTTGGTGATCGGCGGCGGTGACGGCGGCACGGCCCGGGAATGCCTGCGCCATCCCGGCGTCCAGCAGCTCGACATGGTGGAAATTGATGGGTTGGTGGTGGAGCTCTGCCAGCAGCATCTGCCGTCCTTGGGCGCCGGTGCCTGGAGTGATCCCCGCCTGCGACTCACGGTGGGCGATGGCATCGCCTGGGTCGCCAACGCCGCTGACGCCAGCTACGACGTGGTGATCGTGGATGGCTCCGACCCGGCCGGACCGGCTGAGGGGCTCTTCAATCGCGTTTTCTTTGAGCATTGCCGGCGCATCCTCAAGCCGGGCGGCGTGTTCGCCACCCAGAGCGAATCGCCCGAGGCCTTTCGCCAGGTCCATCTCGCCATGGTGCGGCTGCTGCGCGAGGTGTTTGGCCAGGCCGATCCGATGTACGGCTGGGTGCCCATGTATCCGAGTGGCTGGTGGAGCTGGACGTTCGCCGCCAGCGACGGCCGCCGGTATCTGCAGCCCCAGGCCGATCGCGCCGCGGCCGTGGTCGCTGGCTGTGAGATCTGGTCACCCCGCTGGCAGCGGGGCGCCTTTGAGGCCTTGCCTGCGGCGATCGAGCGGGCCCTGAACGCCTGAGGGATCGGCCCCCAGTGGGGGCCCGTTCGTCCCTCAGCTTTGGCCGGCGCGAACCCGCCCAGGCCGGATCCAGGGCCCTGCCAGGCTGCTGGCCGGGCCTGCGTCCATGCCGAGATCGCCCGATTCCGCCCAGTTCCGCCCCCCACCCGATCCCCTTGACCAGCACCATCCCTCTCCCTAGCGCCGCATCGCCCTTGGCCGACCTGTTTGAAACCGAGGGTGCCATCTACATGGCTAGCCGGCGCGATCCGGCCGGCTGCCGGGTGGGCCTGTTCGGCGTCCCCTACGACGGCACCACCTCCTTTCGTCCGGGCACCCGTTTCGGTCCGGCGGCGATCCGGGAGGTCAGTTCGGGCCTGGAGAGCTATGACCCCCAGCTCGACCTGGACCTCGAAGACCTGGCCTTTGCCGATCTGGGCGCTGTCACCATTCCCTTCGGGTCGCCCGAGCCCGTGGTGGCGGCGGTGAAGGCGGCAACCCAGACGGTGTTGGACCTGGGACTCAAACCCCTGATGCTGGGCGGCGAACATTCGATCAGCAGCGGTGCCGTGGCGGCCGTGGCCGAGCGCTACCCGGAGCTGGCCCTGGTGCAGCTCGATGCCCATGCCGATCTGCGCCATGAATGGCTGGGCAACCAGCACAGCCATGCCTGTGCCATGCGCCGTTGCCTGGAGGTGCTGCCCAGCGGCGCCCTGGTGCAGATCGCCATCCGCAGCGGCACCCGCGAGGAGTTTGCCGAGCTGCGTCACACCGGCCGCCTGGTGGCGATCGAGCGGATGGCCGAATCCCTGGCGCCGCTGCGCGGCCGTCCCCTCTATCTCACCGTTGACCTCGATTGGTTTGATCCTGCCGTGATGGCCGGCACCGGTACCCCGGAACCGGGGGGGTTCCTCTGGAAGGATTTCGCCGCCCTGGTGGAGGAGCTGCGTCACCACAACTTGGTGGGCGCCGATGTGGTGGAACTCGCGCCCCAGCTCGATCCCAGTGGGGTTAGCAGCGTGTTGGCGGCCAAGGTGGTGCGCAGTTTGCTGCTGTTGCTTGGGAATTGAGCTCAACGAGCCGGGAACATGTTGAGCGGAGGGGAGGCCCCATTGGGTCTCTTGATGAGCCCGCTGCTTAGGGTCCTGCTCATAAAAAAAGGGAGTCCGTAGGACTCCCTCTTGCTGGAGATTCGTAACCTGAATGATGCTCAGATTAGGGTGGTAGGGGTGATTTGAATAATCAGGTCATCAAAGTCGCGATCGCCACCCCCACGCAAGTCCTCCAGGCCAATAATGTTGTTGCCGAGGCTGCGGAAGTGCGCCAGGCCATCATTATTGGCAGCAGCAAAGGCAAAGTAGGTGTCGCTGCCATTCACTACCGCCATCGGCGCCAGGTAGCTGGTTTCGTTGAGGGTGATCGAGCCCGAACCCACTTGCAGATTGGCGACAGCCAGGTTGTTCAATGAACTCACCGTGTTGGCCTTCGCCACAGCGGCATAATTGGTATCGCCAGGCACGTAGGAGATGCCTGTTGTGGCATCTTTTACGGTACCAACGACATCGAGCACCCGATAGAAGCTCAGATTCGAATTGTAGGAGGCTTCCCGGGCTAGCACGTAGCTGGCCGAGAGGGTTTTGCCGCCCATGCCAGTGAGGTCTAGCAAGGGAGCATTGGCTTGCTCCTGGGCGAGGAGCTGGCCCAGCCCAAGGGCATCCCCCGAGAGTTCGAGCTTGAAGTTGATTCCGCTCGTTGAACTGAAGGAGGCGATTCCACCAGTCACGGTGCTGCTAAGCCATTGGAAGCCACTGCCGAGGGCCTCGATGGAGCTCTTGCCTGTCGCCAGGGCCGCGAGCGTGCTGTTAGAGGTTTCAAAGAACCGCAGGCTCTGGCCATTCACCAGGCTGAGCTGACGCTGGAAGCTGAAGCGGGTCAGGTCGGGAACATCGCCGTTTTGGAGGTTGGAGAACAGGACCTGGGCGCGATCGGTGAGGGTGCTGAAGGTGACAGCCTCACCATCGTTCAAGACGATGTAGCCAATTTCATTGGCAGTGGCCGCACGGGTGCTCAAGGAAGCCTTGAGATTGACGGCCACCATGGCATTGGGATTGTTGGCATCTTTCACCAACAGAGATGTGCCACTGGTGCTCAGACTGGCATTGATGCTGTCGGCGGCAGCAGCGGCGCCTGGATCCACGATGGCACCATTTTTGAGCCCATCCTTATCGCCATAGCCACCATCGACAAAGCGCAGGGATGCATAGTCGGCGACGCCATCTCCATTGGTGTCGAAGAAGCGGGCACCCTCTTTTTTGGTGGGATCGTAGGTGAAGGGTTTGTAGCCATTGATTGAATCACCAACGTAATAGGCGAGTGCCTTGCCTTTGCCGATTCCCAGATTGCTGCCCACCAGGGAAAGGTCGACGTAGGCGTTGGCCGAGGTGGCGTAGAAATCCGTATTTTTATTGTCTTTCTGTTTTTCTAGATTCAGCTTGAAATCAAGCTGGGTGGTGTTAAGAATGACACCGGTTTGATCAACCAGTTGCTTCATCTGCGGATTGATATCCGTCAGACTTGCATTGCTGAGTGAGCTGTTGCCATGGGAGCGCAGCACCTGCTTGCTGCCCGTGTGCTCGAAGCTCACGGTAGCTCCATCATTGGATGTGGAGGTGTTGGCAGGCAGGCTCCGGCTCAGTTTGAGGATCTGGCCTCCTTCCGTGAGGTTATTGCTGGCGATCGGACCTGCCTTAAGGCCGTGGGCCTGAACCACCGTGAAGAAGTCCGTGCCTGCCACATGGCCATAGAGGCTCGAGACGTCAATTACCCCGGAGGTTTCCCATTGGCCCGACCCACTCTCAGCGCCACTGCCATTGGCCAGTGTGTCGGGAATGGCGACACCGGTGAGCGGATCGGTAGGCAGGGCCGAGCGATCAATCTGGGCGACCCGTGTTGCTTTTCCGGTGCTGGGATCGAGTTTCCAGAGGCTGCCTTCCTGGGTGCCCCAGGTGTCGTTGTTACTGATGGCGCGATCTTCGTTGATGTAGACGTTGCCATCGGCGCTCCAGGCGA